>CAVQMZ010000035.1:0-89104 GCA_963713725.1 uncultured Bacteroidota bacterium | reverse complement strand
CAACCCATTTCCCTTCTTCATATATATAAATAGCTTACATTCAGCTAGTTATATTTACACAAATGTATAAACACTTGATTTAAAGCCTGTTTCAGGCTTCATGGAACAAGGATGCTCAGCTTCACTAGTGGTAGACATTAGCCAGGGGAGAAAGTCCTCATATGAGGCTAAAAAAGGGCCTTAAACGGCATGTGTGAATTATGTAAGTAATTAAAATCAAGTAAGGTGGGGTCGGGTGGTTTGAGACTGGGGATTTGGGAATGGTGATATCAGGGAAGCGTGACAGGCAGTATGGAATTTACATTGTTAGGCTTTCGTGCTTCAATTCAAAACTTCTTACCCCGTTCCTGCATCCCAACATGAGATACATAGTCCAATACCGTTATCTCCTAATCGCTTCATTCTGATCGGATCAAATTCAAGATTGCATTGCTGGTCATATTCGTAGAGCATCCATATTGTGATATCTTTCCTCTCGATCCCTATTGTTGCCAATAATTCATACTTCCCTTCCATGAGATCCAGAAATTCGTTTATGAAATCATAATATGGATCATCTTCACTAACAACTACCTTATAACTCCAGCTATTTGGTGCTTTTGATTTCTCATTAACTGCGCCAGAATATGTTGGTTTTGCACCCAGGATTTCGGACAAAGAATTGATTGTTTCAGTACTACTGATAAGACTCTATCTCAAGTCGATATTCTACTCTCATATGTTTTTCTTAGCATTACACCCAACGGTCAGTGCAAACGATGTAGGGTAATGGCGCTTGTTTTGCTATTGTTCGTATCATCTTACTGAACTTTATGTTACTGATCGCAAAACACGTGCCTTGCCGCATGGAGTTTGCATTGTTAGCGCAAGTTATTCTTAATATTATAAATTCTAGATTAAATGAAAATGCATATCAATTCGCAAAAACCATCAGATTAGATCCAACAAAAATTATAAAAGAAGATATGAAATACGATATGTAATACATTGACCTTTGGCCTTTTTGCTTAGTTGATTCGTCATCATTAGTAATCCCTTATCTCTGAATACTTTCTTATTTTTTTGTATCGATAGAAGTTGAGTAAAAGTAGTCCTGCCAAAATACCAAAGAAAAGAATAATAGAATCAATCTTTCCAGATATTATAATGACAACGGATAAAACATTCAGCCATTGAATGATACTTACAATTCCAATTGGATACAAATCATCATAATAGTCAAATTTTGATTGATAGACATTTGCTAATCGAAAAAATATATAATCAAAAGGTTTATATAGATTCACAGAAATATGATATTATAATTTGCGCTTTGTCATATGTAGCTCTATAAACTCCAGCCAGCGGTTATTGTAAGCAATTGAATATTCAACTCATCAATATAAATCAGAACCCCGTCTAATTGCTAATACCAGTAATTGTAACAACACACATTATTTCTTGATATAAGGTGTTAGCTATAATTTTATCAGTTTCTGCCCCTTCATCATCCCCAAGCAGACTTTTAATTTCTGATCTGGCTTGAAATAGCTCAAAATCATAAGGATTGAACTCGATTTCTTTGTTATATAATTTTAGTGCTTTCTCATACTTCTCTCGCTTAATGTGCCTTTGAGCTGCTTTATAATAGTTTGGCGGTGGCGAACCTCTGTAAATCATATGGCTGAAGACTATTCGATAAGTTTTATCAATCGGTTTTCCATCCGTAAAAGCTGGATTCCATTTTCCCTTAATAATTTGAAAGGCTTCAGTACAGCTATTTGTTAAAATTATGTCAGGGGATACGATGAATTTCGCATCTATAATATCTCCATCCTTCGAAATACAAATTTGTAGTATCACATGACCTTCGATATTCTCGCAAAGGCCTCTGTTGGGTATGTTAGATTTTGAGCAAGTATGGCTCTTACATCTCCATCTTGATAAGAGGCTTTTGTAATTGAATCACTACCTGAATCTTGGCTGTATAAACCTGGAGATATGGAAAACAGATAACAAAATAATACAACGCGTATAGGTAAATCTCTCATTTTTAAATTAGTATTGTGTTTTAAATGAATCATAATCAATTAGGTATACAAATTATTCTATATGAATATGCAATAGATTAGCGCCCTTATTCTCAAAATTTTATTGGCAGTTTATATTTGACAGGTACAAGTTCCCCATTTTGAAGGCTTGGAATCCAATCCGGCATATTATTAACAATATCTAATGCTACCTCATCGCATCCATGCCCAAGACTTTGGAGAATTGCTGGATCTTTGACCTGTCCATCTACATCAACCGTAAATTCAATAACGACTTTACCGGTAATTCCACTCTTTTGGGCTTCCCCAGGGTAAATAAATCGTGACTCAATGTACTCCAAGAGAAATTCATTGCCGCCTGGGAATCCTCCCTGAGCTTGTATGATAGAGGATCCGGAATTCTTGAACTGCTCTTCCCAGCCTTGGGTGAAGATGCTGTGTAGTCTTGGATAATCACGTTTCCTATAGAAAGATGAAATTTGAAGTTGTTCCAGAATTGTGAAGTATTCATATTCCACAATGTATCCTAAAAGCCTTGGCGACCTGGATATATAATAACGACCACTCTCCTTACCAGAAATAAAATCACCTCTCTTGTACTTCTCACGTAGCTTCACCCCATCGGAATCAAGGGACCATTCTCCATTCATGTGATAATCCTTCACTTTGCCTTCTAGTACAGCATTATCGAATTCCTTAACAAAACTGCCATCTCCATTCATTATCAAAGGATTTCCATTAGAATCAAAGCATTGCAATATTTCAAGGTTGCTCTTATAAACCTTCAGTGAATAGGCTGTATCCCCGTTAGGATAGTAATAGCTCCAATGGTTAAAAGGTATATTACTCTCAAAGGCGATCTCTTTTATGAGTGTTCCTTTGTCATTATAAAATCGGAAATCACCATTCTTACCTTCTTCTGAGTATGAACCAGTTGCAATAACCTGACCTGTAATTTTTTGGTAATCAACAAAGCTCCCTTCAGGATTGCCAGTTTCAGTATTGTATTTACATACACGAAAGATTGATGCGAATTCCTTTATGGATACCAAGCCATCCGAGTTAAAGTAAACCGTATCATTTTGACTAAAAGAATTTATGCTGGTTGTGAGCAAAATTACTGTAATTGCGAATCTCATAAGTGAGTTAGAATTTTTTATTAGCATTCAGGATATGTTATCATGTGCCAGGTTCTGATCTATCTGATTACTATTATTTCTTTTGTTTTTCGACCCAGACCCGTCATCGCCAGGTGTAAATGGAAGAAAACGACCAATGTCTATAAGCTTGTTCTGATCATTGGTTAGGCCTACAATAAATATGGATTCCATATTACCCTGCTTATCAACTGTAATTATCACAGGAGTTTGTTGAGTAATTTTAATATTGTTTCGCCTTAGTTCTTTACCAATATCAGAGCTCAGCATCGAAATTGACTGAGCGGGATTCTTAGTTTTTGAATAATAAGCCGGATTCTCAATACTATGATTAAAATAGTAGCCCCCATTAAGTTCTTTTTGAGTTACTCTATCTCCTAGCATTGTAACTGCTTCAGATTTATATCTCCAACCACCCTTGTCAACTGGTTTAACATGAAGATTTGTCTCGTAGGATTTGTTGGGAGTATTTGAGGCAATGATTTTGATAATAGCCAACAATTCATTCTCTAGATTATCAGAATAATCCCAAGGTCCTAATGACAAATTCCCACTTTCACTTACTAGAACAATGTCCTCATATTGAAGCCAATACTCTGCAATACTTACCTTACCTTTTACAGTGCCTAATTTCAGTTTTAGCTCGTTCACACCCCCATCCTTATTTGCCACACTAAAACTGCCAGCGCTTAAATCAGCAAGAGGTATCTCATATAAGAAACTATAGAAATGTCGCTTCTTATCAGAGGGTCTTTGATGTACTTCTTCTATGACGAGTCTCAGGTTAAGGCTATCGAAATTGAAATAGTATTTCTTTTCAATATCGAAATCAGGTGCTCTTTCTTTCTGAGTTGGAGGAAGTGAGTTTAACCTGTCCACAATGGATTGACCGCTCACTGACATACTTGCGAGTATAATCATAGTGATTAATAGGGCTTTCGATTTGGGTATGTTTTTATTCATTGAGTAAGAATAATTTCCATGGAATAAATAATGCCACTGCCTAATGTGGTATATAGTAGCTATTGTGCACACCTAGTATCCCCAATATCCATTAATATTTAATAAAGGGGATTCGAGATGCCTGTTTAATACATGGCTCATGAAGTTGTTGAGCTCCATTACATATAATCTTATAGAATAATTGAACTTCCTTGGATAATTTTTTTCAGGATTTATTCTTCCTGGTTTTCATTATTGGTTGAAATTCACTGAACGAATCCCTTTTTAATAAGGCAATTAGTCCTTTTCATAAACTTTCACATTGTGATTGTAGAAATCAACGGCAAAAAGATTATCATTTTGATCGATATCGATCCCCATTGCAAGATTAATGTCATTTCTACCAATTATTGAAATTATTTTTTTTGCTCTATCCACCTTTAATATTTTACCTTCAGATGCAAAATAGAAATAGTCATTCTTTTCGAAGATGTATTCTATTTTCGTATCAAAAGCCCATTTCTCAATTAAATCTCCTGTTTTAGTAAAAAACCATACATAATCTGAATCCGATACAATTACTTCATCATTATACAACTCAAGCCCTACTGGTCTGTTAAATGGATATTCAATATTACCATCTACGCCCCAGGAAAGTAAAAGCGTTGTATCCGAATTATATTTCTTTATCATGTTCAATGCATAGTCGACGAGATAAATATCTCCATTATCATCAAATTCAATTTCATACGGATTCTCAAAACTACCAGTCCAGGTATCCACTAAATCCCCATTGGTGCTGCATGTGTAGATTTGCTCCCCAGAAGTTATCATAAGATTTTCCTCAGGAGTCCAACACAAGGATTTGGGCCAATGATAGCTTTGCGGATGAAATAGCTCTATAAATTCTCCATTATTTGAGAAGTATTTTATATAATGGTTTGAGCCGACCACATAAAAGCAGTTTTTATCATCCAATACTATGGATCTTGGAAATGAAAGCTGTTCGGGATCTGGACCTCTCTCTGAAATTGTCCTTATGAGCTTGTATTTTTCCAAAATATATGCACTTTCTACTTCTGAAAAGTTATTGTAACCAAGCTTCCCATTGTGTGCCCTAATTTTGTAGTAGTAGTCTTCTAAAATTTCACAATCTTCATCAATAAATGTCGTACTGGATGTTGATGATAAATGTTCGAAATTTAGTGTATCATCTGGTGAGCGGTAGATCTCATATTTTTCTGCTCCAATTAAGGTATCCCATTCCATATATATATAATCGACATCCCATCCATGAACAACGGTAAGGTTTGAGACAACTAAAAATGAATCAACATAACCAATGCTAACATCACTAAATTGGCTAAACTCCTCCTTAGAATTATAAGCCTTTATTTTATAGAAGTAATCTTTATTAGGTATTAGGTTACTTGAATCAATGTATTTGTTTGATTCGCTTTCTCCAATTCGCTGGAATTCACCAGCGTTATCCACAAACTTATAAATATGAAAATGATTTTCTAAAGGTGTGCTTTCCCATGATATTTCTATTCGATCAACAAATCCCCCTCGTGAGGCAGATACATAAATCGGTCTGTCCAGAACAGGCTCGATATCTTCACAACTTGAGGTAATTAGGATGACCAAAAGAATAACAAGTGTACGAATCAGTTTATTAATTTTAATGCAGATACCGCTAATATGGAATTGTTTTAGTTTTGTCTGCGAAACTTGTACTGTGCTAAAATCCAAGACTGTTTTATAATTTTCTAATACCATATTGACTCGATCATTAATCTGATTATCGTTTATCGCAATGCTATATTGATTGCAAAAGATATTACACACCTAGTATCCCCTCTATCCCTTAATACGTTAAAAAAGGGATAGAGGATACAGGTTTTAATAAATAGCACATGAAGTTGTTGGGGTCCATGGCGTGATAAATCTAATGATAATCAACTGAATTGCAATTGCTAGTAATTAACAGATGCATCTGGGCTAGGAATCAGAGCAGAAAATCGACTTCATATAAAGCCTGTGAATGAACTATCTCAACTCTCTCTATATCAGAGTATGCCTGGGGAGAGCCTCCGTGGGTGGGGCTTATTCGAGCTCCAATAAACTAGAGGGAGCAAATCGAAGAATTGTTTCAGTAGTGTTTCAGTAAGGTGCAAAAGAAATAGGCGCAAACCCTTGTGAATATTGGGTAATGCGCCTATTCGTAGTAGCGGGGGTAGGACTTGAACCTACGACCTTTGGGTTATGAGCCCAACGAGCTACCAACTGCTCCACCCCGCAATATATTTTTGGTATTTTAAGTCTTGTTAGAACGCGCCTATTATTTCTAAGCGGATGCAAATATAGTTATTTTGGGCAGATTCGCAAAATTAATCATCGCCTCATCCCTCCTGGGAAAAGAAGCGTTTCCGGAACCAGAGGGCAACACCCACAAGCATGATCAGGACCGGGACCTCCACCAGGGGGCCGATCACAGCGGCAAAGGCTTCTCCTGAACTGATGCCAAAGACTGCCACGGCCACAGCAATGGCCAGTTCGAAGTTATTGCTGGCGGCGGTGAAGGAGAGGGTGGTGGTTTTGGGATAACCTGCACCCATGGCCTTTCCCATGAAAAAGGAGACCAGGAACATGACCACAAAATAGATGATCAGGGGGATGGCGATGCGTACCACATCCAGTGGGATTTTCACAATGGTTTCACCCTTCAGGGAGAACATTACAAAGATGGTAAAGAGCAGTGCCACCAGGGTAAGTGGACTGATCCTGGGAATAAATTTACTGTGGTACCACTCCTTTGCTTCTTCCCGGTTTTTCGATTTTACCCGGATCAGAATATACCTTGTGAGAAAGCCGGCCAGAAAGGGGATCCCCAGGTAGATGAAGACACTCTTTGCAATCTGGCCCATGGTGATATCCACCTCATAGGTTTCCAGGCCGAACCACCCGGGCAGGATGGTGATGAAGACATAGGCATATACCGAAAAGAACAATACCTGGAATATGGAATTAAAGGCCACCAGTCCTGCGGCATATTCAGGATCCCCTTCGGCCAGGTCGTTCCATACAATGACCATGGCTATGCAACGGGCAAGCCCGATGAGAATCAGACCGGTCATATAGTGGGGGTAATCTTTCAGGAATACAATGGCCAGGACAAACATCAACACCGGGCCAATGACCCAGTTCTGGACCAGCGAGAGTATGAGTATTTTCCGGTTACGGAATACGTCACCCAGCTCTTCGTAACGGACCTTGGCAAGGGGCGGGTACATCATCACTATCAGTCCGATGGCTATGGGAATATTGGTGGTTCCCCGGCTCATATTATTCCAGAAATCTGCAATGCCGGGAAAAAAATGGCCCAGGGATACACCCGCTGCCATGGCGGCGAAGATCCAAAGGGTCAGGTAACGATCCAGGAAGGATAATCTTTTCTTTGGGGAGGACATGGGAGAAAAGTGTTTAGCTTGATTATTTAGTTCATAATTCTATTAACCAAAATCCTCTTAAAAAGTTTAGTTGGACAGCAATTGCATCACCTGCTGATAATTGGGGTCCTGGGGATAGTTCTCGATAAGTTTTGCTGCATAGACCCTTGCACCTTCGTAATCACCATTTTCCATGGAAATGGTGGTCAGGCTGTATAGAATTTCCCTGTCGTAGGGATGTTTTTCCAGGGCTCCCTTCAGAAAGCTGATGGCCTCCATGGATTTTCCCTGTGAATTTAATCCAATGGCATAAACATAACTAAAGTGGGGATCGTCCGGATCCTGTGTGGCTGCATCTTTCAGGTAGATGATGGCCTCGTCGGGCTTTCCCTGTCTTACCTTAAGCAAGCCCAGTGAGTAATTGACAGCAGCCAGGTCGGGATAGCGCTCCAGTGCGCTCTTCAGGACGGCTTCCCCTTCCTCATCCCTTTCCATCCGTCGGTAAAGATCGGCCAGGTTGATGTAGGGTCCTACCAGTCCGGGCTCCAGTTCAATGGCCTCTTTAAAAGAAGCTTCCGCTTTCTCATAGTTGCCCGTGTTCAGGTAGAGGTTCCCAAAATTGAGGTGGGTGCTGGGATGATCGGCATTGATCATCAAAGAAGCATTATATTCAACCAGGACCTTGTTCAACAATTCTTTTGATCCTTCGGGGATCATATTCTGTGGAACGGCCGTGAGTGAATTTGCAGCCATCATTCTCACCAGCTTAATGCTGTCCCTGAGCCTGGGAACGGCCAGGTTCCTGATGAATTCGGGGTCTCCGAACTGGGCCACGGTAAGTACGGCGTATCTGATCAGGGGATCGGAATCGGTGTTTAAGCTTGTGAGTAAGCTGGCACTTTCGGGTGAAGCATAGCCCCCCAGCAGGGAAATGGCGGTGGCTCTTACCATGGGAGGGAGTTCCCTGTCTCCTGCCAGCCTGATCAACTCTTCCTGGGCCTCCGGATAACGCTTTCTTCCTGCCCAGAAGGTTTCTCCATAATGCTCCTGGTCAAGCAAATCCAGACCGTACCATTTTTTCAGGTATTCGGTGGCCCACTGGGTGGATTTGTCTGTGTGGCACTGGTTGCAGGCATTGGGTGTCCCCAATTTATCGCTCAGGTCGGGTCGTGGAATACGGATGCTGTGGTCCCGGCGGGGATCCACTACCATGTAGGTTCTTTCATGCATGTGACATTCTGTACAGCTGGCCCCTTTTTTGGTGGGATCGTGGAAGTGATGTTTGCGGTCGCCGTACTCGTTGGCCATATGGCAGCGGTAGCAGAGGGTATTGCCCTGGGCGTAAGTTTTCCCGCTATGGGGTTCATGACAATCCTTGCAAACCACACCGGCTTTGTACATTTTACTTTGCAGGAAGGAGGCGTAGACATAAACCTCATCCTGAATCTGACCGTCTGCAAAATAGAGGTCCTCTTCCAGCAGTGAGGGCCAGTGAGTGTCCAGAAGAGACCCGCCGTGATAATAATCTTCCGTGGCGACTGCCCTGCGGGCATGACACCTGGAGCACATCTGAACCAAATCGTCCGACTGCCTGGGAACCGACCTTCTCGCGGTCACCGAATCCGGATCGAAGATCCAGGTGGCATTATCGGTGTCCTTCAGCCTTACCACCAGCCCCATATCGGGATAAATATCCGGACTGCTTCCGCTTTCCACCTTCTGAGCCCAGTCTATGTGATCCGAACCGGGTCCGTGGCAGGCTTCGCATGAAACATCAATCTCCGACCAGGTGGTGTGGTATGCCTTTTCACTGTAGTTATAGTTTTTTCTCAGGTTTGTTGAGTGACACTCGGCACACATGTAGTTCCAGTTCTGTGTTACCCTGGTCCAGTGAAGTACATCTTCAGGAGGAATTCTCTCCTCCTGATATATATGGTACCATTTCTGTCCTCCCTCAGAGGCGGGCCGGGTATCCCAGCATATGGGAAGGCACTGGTACCTGCCTCCCGGGAATGCGATGAGGTATTGCTGCAGGGGTCTGACCCCGAAAACATAGGAAATCTGGTAGTCCACCATGGCACCATCCGGCCCTTCGGTATTCACCATAAATTTGCCATCCTTCCTAAAAAACCTGGATGTGACGCCGAAGTGGGTGTAGGAAGCATTATCGAAATCACCCAGGACTGTCTCTGTAATGGCAGTATCCATGGCCATATCATGATCTGAGCCCTGGAAAAGATTAAACTCCTTTTCATGGCATTCCCTGCAATTCTCCCGGCCCACATATTCGGCCTTTGCTGAAACAGCAGCAGTATTGTCACGACTCTTCTCCCCGGAATCAGCACGTTTACAGTTTATTAAAGTAATCAGGACTCCGGCAACTAAAAAAAGGATCAGGGCTACCTTGGGCACAACTCCACCTCTCATGGCTAAATAACTCTAAATGATATAATTTCAAATGTATATAAATTAGAGAAATCAATGGTTTGGAGTGTTCTATTCAAAAAGAATCTATATAATTTTAAGTCGCAATGAGACGAAGGCAGTTTATACGTAAATCAGCACTTGGCCTTGCAGCGGCTACCGGAGTGGTGGCAGCCATGAGTTATTTTCGCCAGTTTTTCCCCAGGATCGCAGGAGAGAAGAGACGTTTTACCCTGGGAGATTCTTCCCGTTTCCCGGTGGATACCTTTACCTACCTTGACGAGCATAAGCTTTTTGTGTACAGGGATCATGAAGGATTCAGGGCCGTATCGGCTGTATGTACCCACCTGGGGTGCACCCTCGAAAGTACCACCGAAGGTTTTGAGTGCCCCTGTCATGGCTCCTGTTACAACAGCAGTGGTGAGGTGCTTTCCGGCCCTGCGCCCCGTAATCTGTCCTGGTTCAAGGTGAATAAGAGTTCAGATGGAAAGGTGATTATTGATCCGGGTGAAACAGTGGCTGCAGACGATAAGTTTTTAAGCTCCTGATGATGATTGAAGAAGATCCTAAAACGGAACAGCCTGAGCTGGTTCGGACTGCAGATCCGGACCGTAAGAAGCGGACCGGGATCATCACACGAAATTTTTTCCTGCACATCCATGCCACCCGCGTGCATGTGCATTCCATGAAACCCACCTTTACCTTTGGATTGGGGATCATACTGGGCTTCCTTTTCCTGATTATGGTCTTCACCGGCCTGATTCTGATGATTTACTACACGCCCTCGGTTGAGGCTGCTTACCGCTCGGTAAAAGATATTATGTATGTGGTTCCCGGGGGGCGAATCATCAGGAATATGCATCGCTGGGCCTCACAGGGCATGGTGATTGTGGTTTTCCTTCACCTGCTAAGGGTTTTTTATACCGGCTCTTACCTCGGTAAGCGTTCCCTGAACTGGGTTATCGGTGTGGTCATGCTAATCATTACCCTTCTGAGTAACTTCAGTGGCTACCTTCTGCCCTGGGACCAGCTGGCCTACTGGGCGGTAACCATTGGCTCTAACATTGCTGCATCGGCAAGGGAGCTGACCGACCTGCTGGGCATTACCTCCTCCTTCGATCCCGGAGGTTTCCTGAAGAAGATGCTCATTGGAGGAGAAAGTGTAGGGCAGCCTGCACTTACAAGGTTTTTTGCCCTGCATGTAATTCTCCTGCCCCTGTCCATGCTTGTGCTCATGGCCATCCATTTCTGGCGCATCCGTAAAGATGGGGGCTTAAGCCGGCCTGAAGGCTACTTAAAGGACAAAGGCACTGAAAACAAATGGCTGGCATGGCCTGTGTTGATGTGGACCGAGCTGGCCATTCTCCTTGGGGTGGTGGCGGTAGTTTTGCTGGTGGCCATTTTTGCAGATGCACCCCTTCTGGAACAGGCCAATCCTGCCCATCCCGATAACCCGGCAAAATCTCCCTGGTACTTTTTGGGCATCCAGGAACTGGTCTCCTATTCGGCTTTTTCCGGGGGACTGCTGGTTCCTGTACTTTACCTGGTTTTTCTCTTCTCAATTCCCTATAAGGACAGGGAAGATGCCTACGTGGGGCAGTGGTTTTCAGGGGAAAAGGGAAAGAAAATTATTCTATGGTCAGCCGGAGCATCCTTTGTGGCAGTAGTAAGCCAGCTTTTTGTACTCATTCGTTTTGGGTGGCTGAAGGACTGGATCCCGGGCATATCACAATGGTTTGTTATGCTCTTTAATCCGGCTACCATCACGGCTGCATTGTTTATCATAGCGGCTGAAGTGCTTCGGCGAAGGCAAAAATCCACCCGCATGGGGGCACTGGTGCTTTTCACCTGCTCTTTCGTGGCCCTTGTGATATTTACTGTGGTTGGAATCTGGTTCCGTGGACCCAACTGGGAGTTTTTCTGGTCGGCCTCGCAATGGCCCGTTCAATAGTAAGCAATGGACGAAAAGAGATATACATATACAGTAGTTTGGGCGGTGGCACTAATTTCGGCCCTGCTCTTGCTTTTATTGACAGGGGCATGGATTCATGAAGGAGTCGGGAAGGAATGGAGAAGGGTGCAAAGGGATTATGGAGCCCTTCTAGAGAAAGGCGAAGATTTTGAAAAGGGGATACTACAGGTGGAGCTGCCCCAGTTTAATCGTGTCGATCGCTGCATCTCCTGCCACAATGGCATCGAGGACTCAAGAATGCAGGAGGCTTCCCAGCCGCACGCTTCGCATCCGGGAAACTTTCTGGAAGAGCATCCGGTAAAGGATTACGGCTGTACCATCTGTCACGGCGGACAGGGCAGGGCGCTTTCCAGGGAAGATGCATTTGGCCGGACCACTTCCTCCCACTGGCCCAATCCTCTTCTGGAATCTCCCTATATCCAGGCTTCCTGCGGAAAATGCCACCTGGCCATTTTTGATATCCAGGAAAAAGAGACTGATAAAGCCATGGAGGGTATGGATGTTTTTATTCAGGGTAAATATCTCTTTTCACAGGAAGGCTGCCTGGGTTGTCACAAGGCACGTGCTGTTGGGGGGATTCTTGGCCCCGATCTGACCCGTCAGGGTGAAAAGACAAAACACGAATACTCATTTCAGAATATTTCAGGCGACCAGACGGTCTCTCACTGGCTGAAGGAGCATTTTAAGGATCCTGAGATGGTTTCCCCCGGATCCCAGATGCTTCAGATTCAACTGGAGGAGGAGGATCTGGATGCACTTGCCATATTTGTCATGGGTCTGTCCCGACCCGAAATCCCATTCGACTATTTCACCATGGCGACTCTGAATGAATTTAAGGGGATTAGGGATACCCTGGATGGTCCCACAGGCTTTGCCTACATCTGTTCTGCCTGTCACGGGAAAGAAGGAGAAGGAAAGGATTATAAGGAATATGATACGGGGATTCCCTCGCTTGGAGGAGTTGATTTTTTACGGGTGGCATCGGAGGATTTTATCCGGTTCACTATGGAAAAGGGAAGAAGTCTGAGACAAATGGGAAGCTGGACACCCTCCATCTCAGGATTGAGAGAGGGTGAATTGGATGGACTGGCTGCTTTTGTGAAAAATCGCCATGTTGATATACATGCCCCGGAGCTAATAAATGCTAGTGGAAATCTGGCCGAGGGGAAACAGTTTTTTGGGGAAAAGTGCGAAACCTGTCATGGCGAGGCCGGAAAAGGTGGAGTGGCAGTAGCCCTGAATCAGCATGGATTTCTCTCCAGGGCAGATAATCCTTTCATCGTGGAAACCATAATGAAGGGAAGAGGGAATACTGCCATGCCGGGCTGGGGGCACCTGGAGACAGGAGAAATTCAAAATCTTCTGACCCTGATACGAAGCTGGAATACTGCCCGGCCGGTCAGTACAGATATGGAACTTCCCACACCTGATTTGGATGAGGGTGCCCTGAAGTACCACTTCCTGTGTTCCCGCTGTCATGGTGAGTTTGGAGAGGGTGAAACCGGACCATCCATTATCAACGCCGATTTCCTGAATGCGGCATCCAACAGCTTCCTCTATGGGACCATAGCCGAAGGGCGTTCTCATACCGCGATGTTTGGCTGGTCGGCCGATGTATATGATCAGGAAAAACTTGGGAAGCAGGATATCAGCAATATCATTGCCTTTATGCGGAAATCGGCTACGGATCCCATGAGCTATATTTTTCCCGGCAGTAATCCGGGTGACAGGCAAAAGGGGTCCGAACTTTTTGCACAGCACTGTGCTGAATGTCATGGAAAGTCCGGAGAGGGTCTTAAAGCCCCCGCTTTAAATAACCAGGAATTGCTGAGTGCCGCATCAAATGGCTTTCTTATGGCCACCATAACGGTGGGCCGGGAAGGAACTGCCATGCCTTCATGGGGTTACGGGAGTGAGAGCTTTCCGGCTCTCTCGGGAGAGGACAGAAAAAATTTAGTTGCAACAATACGGGCCTGGCAACGTATACGTATTAAATATTAGTCAGCCCGTGCAGCCATGGAGGGTTTTTGTAAAAGTTTTTAAGTACTTTTAATTGCAAATGATCAGAGACGCATATGAGTTATAAAGTTTTCGTACTCTATTCAAATCTTCATGACAAGCTTTATGTGGGTTATACAACAAGCCTGACAGACTACATGATTACAATGAATGTAATGGAGTCTGATAACCCCCTGTATGAATTCAGGCCCTGGACTCTGATACACATGGAACTTTTTGTTGCAGAGGAGGAAGCCCTTGTCAGAGAAGGCTTTTTGAAGCAGGAGATAGGACAAAATTACATAAGACGAGAGGTTCTTCCCATGTTTGACTTCCCCGGCTGATACCGGAATCCGGATTCTTATTATCTTTGTGCCTTTACGGCACAGGCTCAATGATTAAAAACTCAGAAAAGCAACCCTGGAAACTCCTTCGTAAGCTGACCAACAAGTATCGGATGGTTCTGCTTAATGAGGATACCTATGAAGAAGTGGGTACCATGAGACTCACCAGGTTAAACCTCTTCACCTTTGCAGGCGTGGTTGTAATCCTGCTTGTGGCTATTGTATATTCACTGATTGCCTATACCAATATTCGTGAATTGATACCCGGTTATCCGGATGCAGCCATGCGGCAGCATATTCGCTCCAATGCCATGAAACTGGATTCGCTGGAATATGAGCAGTCAATCCGGGATCAGTATTTCGAAAATCTCAATCGGATTATCGCCGGTGAGGCACCGGAAAATTTCATGAATGACACTACAGGTATAATAAATCAGCAGGAGATCGTATTCCAACGTTCCACCAATGATGCCCTCCTCAGACAGCAGGTTGAAGCAGAGGAACAATTCAGGCTGAATGTACTGGACGACAGGAGAAGGCTCAATATCTACAACATGCATTTTTTCACCCCGGTATCCGGTCTGGTTACCAGGGAGTTTAATCCGGTTGCAGGACACTATGGAATCGATCTGGTTGCAGCACCCAACGAGGTAGTAAAGGCAACACTGGAAGGAACTGTGATTATGTCCACCTGGACCC
Organism: uncultured Bacteroidota bacterium; assembly: GCA_963713725.1. Lineage (GTDB taxonomy): Bacteria > Bacteroidota > Bacteroidia > Bacteroidales. The sequence goes on along the minus strand of CAVQMZ010000035.1, from coordinate 74,089 downwards.
TTGAGACCGGATATGTGATCCAGATTCAGCATGGCAATGAGCTTCTCTCAGTATATAAGCACAATGCTGCACTGTTTAAATCGGTGGGGCAGAAAGTTATGGCTGGGGATGCCATAGCTATCGTTGGCAATTCAGGTGAGCTTACCACAGGGCCACATCTGCATTTTGAGCTATGGCATAACACAGTCCCGCTGAACCCCGCAGATTATATCGTCTTTTAGCATGAAGAGAAAGCGGATCGCCATACTGGGCTCAACCGGATCTATTGGAACCCAGGCTCTGGAGGTAATTTCGTCCCACCCTGAGGTATTTGAAGTGGAGATTCTGGCTGCGGGTTCTAATGCCGACCTGCTCATCAAACAAAGCATACATCATCAACCCAATGCGGTAGTTATTGTGAATGAGGCACATTATAAAATGGTGAGAGATGCACTGGAGTCTTATCCCATAAAGGTCTATTGTGGCGCGGATGCCCTGGCCCAGGTCACCGGCTTCGACTCGGTGGATATGGTGCTTACCGCCATGGTTGGATTCAGCGGACTGAGGCCTACCATTGAAGCCATTCGTGCAGGTAAGCATATTGCCCTGGCCAATAAAGAAACCCTTGTGGTTGCGGGCGAACTGATCATGAAGGAGGCAAGGGAAAGAAAGGTAAATATCATCCCGGTGGATTCTGAACACTCGGCAATTTTTCAGTGCCTGACCGGCGAAGCACCCTATTCTGTGGAAAAGCTGATTCTCACTGCTTCCGGTGGTCCCTTCAGGAATATGGAGAAGTCGGCTATGGAGAAAGTTACGCCCGAAGAGGCTCTGAATCATCCCAACTGGTGCATGGGCCCTAAAATTAGCATTGATTCAGCCACCATGATGAATAAGGGGCTTGAAGTGATTGAGGCAAGGTGGCTCTTTGGGTGCCGGCCCGATCAGATAGAAGTGGTGGTGCACCCACAGTCCATCATACACTCCATGGTTCAGTTTTTGGACGGATCCATTAAAGCCCAGATGGGTCTGCCTGACATGCGCCTTCCCATACAATATGCTTTTAGTTATCCGGCCAGGATGATTTCTGATTTTAAGCGCTTGAATTTTATGGATTTTCCCCAGTTGAATTTTGAGCTGCCGGATACAAAAATTTTTCGTAATCTTGCACTCTCTTACGAGGCTCTTGAAAAAGGGGGTAACTGGCCTTGTATCCTGAATGCTGCCAATGAAGTAGCAGTGGAAGCTTTTCTTGAGAGGAAAATCGGATTTCTTGATATTCCGGATCTGATCGAGCGAACACTGGGACGATCCTCCTTTAATAAGAAACCAGACCTGGAAGACTTTTTTGAAACAGACCTTGAAGCCAGGCGGGTCGCACATGAATTAATTTAAAGAAATGGATGTTTTAATCAGAATCGCACAACTGCTCTTAAGTTTATCGATTCTTATCATATTACACGAGATGGGGCACTTCTTGCTGGCCCGTCTTTTTAAGGTACGGGTTGAGAAATTCTACCTCTTTTTTGATGCCGGATTCTCATTGTTCAAGAAGAAAATAGGGGATACCGAATATGGAATTGGTTGGTTGCCCCTTGGAGGATATGTGAAGATTAGCGGAATGATCGACGAATCCATGGATAAGGAGCAAATGAAACAGCCCCCCAAGCCCTATGAATTCAGATCAAAACCGTCATGGCAGCGCTTATTAATCATGCTGGGAGGGGTGCTGGTGAATTTTATTCTTGCCCTCTTCATATACACCATGGTTCTTTTTGCCTGGGGAGAATCCTATGTCCCTGCCAGTCGCCTGGACTATGGGCTCAGGTTTGAAGAGACTTTTCATGAGATAGGTCTCCAGGATGGGGATAATATTCTGGCCCTTGACGGAGTTGAGGTGGAGAAGTGGAGAACCATCCACCACGATATTGTCGTCTATGGAACCCAGGTGATCACGGTTGAGCGTGATGGTAAAACCATCGATATTTCTGTTCCAGCCGATAAGACTTCCAAACTTCTTAAGGTCGAATATGCCATGGAACCCATTGTTCCCTGTGCGGTATCAAAAATTGTTGATGGATCTTTAAAGGATGCCGGAGGGCAGGAGGGAGACCGGATTATTTCGGTTAATGGCACGCCAATTAATTATTATTATCAATTTGTGGCTGCCACCAACCGCGAAAAGAATACAAGTTTTGACCTGGGTATATTAAGGGGAAGTGATACCCTGAATTTTCAGGTGACCACCAATGCGGAAGGAATGTTTGGTTTTCAGAATGTTCAGTACATTGATATTTTTGAGCCGGAGGTTATTAAATACACCTTTTTCCAATCCATTCCAGCCGGGATAAAGCATGGTATAAATATCACCAAGAGTTATCTCAGTCAGCTGAAGATGCTTTTTAAGCCCAAAACAAAAGCCTACGAAGAGTTGGGTGGCTTTATTAAAATCGGTAGTATTTTCCCGCCTGTGTGGGACTGGCAGAGTTTCTGGAATATGACCGCCTTCCTGTCCATCATCCTGGCTATTATGAATATACTTCCCATTCCTGCTCTGGATGGAGGACATGTTATGTTTACTTTGTTCGAGATGGTAACCGGGCGCAAACCAGGAGATAAGTTCCTTGAATACGCCCAGATTGTAGGGATGGTACTTCTTTTGGCCTTATTGCTATATGCGAATTTGAACGACGTAATTGGATTATTTAATAAATAGAAAGATTATTTAGCTATTTTTGTATTTCAAACCTTTTAATAGAAAAAAATGGAAGCGTTTATTACCCTTGCAATAGGAGTCTGGCAGATTGTTGTTGTTGTTTTGCTTGTTTTGCTGCTTTTTGGAGGCCGGAAGATACCAGAGCTTATGCGTGGTGTGGGTCAGGGAATGAAAGAGTTTAAGAAAGCCACAGCCGATGATGATGATGATGATGAAGTGATCGTGGATGACACGGAAGAATCAAAAAAGATTAAGGATGGAAAAAAGTAATTTCCACCGTTGCATAAAGGCCTGTTTACTGAAGTGGACAGGCTTTTTTGTGCTGTCCGGTTTTCTCCTGACGCTGGCTTCCTGCGATACTACAAACAGACAAGGCGGCGCGGCCGGGCGGATCATGCCAAATATTACAGGCGGAGCTGGAGAGGTGCTTGTGGTGATGGATAAGTTTAACTGGGATAATAGTGGCGGAACCCTCCTTCAGGACATTCTCAAGGAGGAGATTCCCGGCCTTCCCCAGTCGGAACCTCTCTTTGATGTGATTCAAATTACGGCTGCATCATTTGATAATTTCTATAAGTTCCACCGATCAATTGTGCTGACAACCATTGATGCAAATCTGGAACCCCAGGTGAGGTTCAGAGAAAATGTATGGGCCAAACCTCAGATTTTGGTACAGCTTGAAGCTCCCAATAGCAAGGCCTTACACCTGCTTCTTGAGGAGAATGAACAGCGAATACAGAACTTCCTGGTACAATATGACAGGGACAGGCTTATGGCAAGTTATGAGGATTCAAAGGATCTCGCCATAGCAGAGGATCTCGCAAGACATCACCAGATACGCCTCGCCATCCCGAGGGGCTATAACATGGATTTCAGTAAGGATGAGTATACTTCGGTGAGTATCGAAGCTCCCGACCTGTCCCAGGTGATTCAGGTTTTTGATTATCCTGCCTCAGGTCCGGAGGATCTGAATACAGAAGCCCTGATTGCGCAAAGAAATGCCATTACAAAGAAATTCACTCAGGGCCCCAGAGAGGATTCATACATGACCCTGTCTGCCATGTATCAACCCATCGCTTTCGATCTGCAAAAGAACGGCGTCAATATGGTTGAGCTTAGGGGACTGTGGGAACTTGAAAATGGTTTTATGGGTGGTCCTTTCATCTCTCATTCGGTGTATGATGCTGCCCGCAACAGGATCGTTACGGTGGATGGATACATCTATTACCCGAACCAGAAAAAAAGGGTAAAGCTCAAGCAGCTGGAAGCAATTATCTACTCCCTGGAACTGATTTAGCCAGGCTTCTTTTCTGTTTATTATTTGGTATAGAACAGGTTGGGTTTCTCAAACTCGAACAGGGTGGGATAGTCGTCGTCAAATTTCTTCAGAATCTCAGTCATGATTGCCTCCCGCATAAACTTGGACTTATTCCGGATCTTGTACTTCTCGCAATAGAGGTTTATGGCATCCTGCTCTCTGCTATTGAATAGGAGAGAGGTCCTGAATGTCCTGCGCAGCTTTTCGTCTTTTTTTTTCTCCACCTGGCTTGGTATAAGTTTGATTCGCTAAAAATAGACATTGCCCCCTGTTTGCCCCCATCCCGATCACTGTAACAATTAACAACTTTCTAACAGTTCTCTTATATTACAAAAATATAGTGGAGTAAAAAGGCTATAAAGAAAGACCTATAAAGTTGAAATATAAGCACATAAACAATATAATGTAGTGTAATATTGTATGGATGCACAACACTGAATTTATTGCCTGACAATACTCAGAATCTCGCGTGGGCGGATCAGTCCAAGTAGCAGGGCACTTACAAAACATGCCAGCAGCAAGATCAGAAAACCACTGATCCAGCCGGGAATAAACTGCGTCAGATAAGCCGCCACAAGGTTCAGGGCCAGAAAGGCGGCAAGTTTAAGCATAATGTCGCCATTCCATGATAGCCTGAGAATCTTGCGTGTGAGCACGAGTTGGGATATGGCAAAAAATCCCTGTGATGCCAGGCTGGATATTGCTGCTCCCACAGACTGATAGCGGGGTATCAGAATCAGGTTCAGGCTCACATTGAGAATTACCGTGATGCCTGCTATGATATTCAACTGAAGCAGATTGTTGTTTGCCGTCAACAGGCTACCATATATATAGCTTGCGGAAACAAAGAGAAATCCAATCATCAGGATTCCAAAAATCCTTGAGCTGTGGGAAGCCGGATCAATATACAAGAGATCGAGTATGCTGCTGCCATAGAAGTTACAACTTATGGCCAGTGTAAGTCCAGCCACCATCAATAGTGGGAGGGCGGTTCGTACAAGATCATTTACATCCCCGCCTTCCTTGATCATTCTGGAAAACATGGGTAAGAGCAGGGCCGCAAATAGCAAAGAAAATTGTGATGCTGCATCATATATTCGGAAGGATTGGGCGTAGATACCCGCTTCCTCCATTCCATTTAAAAGGAGGCGTTCCAGCATGACTGAATCCACCCGGTTAAAAAGCGACATAAGCAGGATTAACAGGGCAAAGGGGTAGCTCATGCGAAGGATTTCCTTTGATCTTTTAAATGAGATCCGATGAAGAAAGACTCCTGAGCGGTATCTCACAATGGCAAATACGGTGATCAGGGTGATGGTATAGGAAAGGCTCTGGGTGTAAACAAACCATTCAATTTTAAAGGCCTCCTGGGTAACATTGCCCCAGAGCAGAAGTCCGGTAAAAATAATCATCAGGCTACGGTCCATGACCGACAGAAGGCTGTCTGTACGGAAATACTGTAAGCCGCTGATATTGGTTCGGAAATAAAGAATGAAGGAGGCCAGGAATTGGTTAAGGATCAGAATCCACAGCATGCTGAATTGTTCTGAAGAGTAGCCAATGATTTTGCCGGCTATAAAAACGAAGCCTGCATAGACCAGGGCCAATACCAGCTTCAGAGGGATAATGGCTGCAAGATAATCCTTGAGGTGACCTGCCTCACGCGAGATGGCCCGGTTGTTGAAATTGTTAATACCCAGGTCCAGGAGAATATTCAGGATGAAGGCAAAGTTGAACAGGGAGAAGTAAAAACCGTACATCTCCTCGCCAACCCGATTCTGTACACCCACCTCAATCCCGAAAAACCAGAATGGTTTAATGAGCAGGTTCAGCAGAATCAGCAGAGCCAGGTTCGTGAGGAAGCGCTTCTTCAAAGCAGGTCAAAAATATTTTTTAATTCAACACAAATGTAATAAGTTCGCTCCAGATATGTCGGGTAACTTGACAACGGAAGTAAAAAAGCGGGTAATTGCAGTGAATACCAGGCTATTAATGCCTGGAAAACTGGATGGCATTGGATGGTTTACATTTGAAACGCTTAAGAGAATTACTAAATCCCATCCCGAAATTCATTTTTATTTTCTCTTTGACCGAAAATACAGTCCTGAAGTCATTTTCGGGGAGAATGTGACACCGGTAATTTTAGGCCCGCCTACCCGCCATCCCCTGCTCTGGTATTTCTGGCTGGAATTCAGGGTAGCGCCCTTTTTGAAAAGGCTGAAACCCGACCTCTTTCTCAGTACCGATGGTTTTCTGCCACTGCGTTCGGAAATCCCCTCGGTGCAGGTGATACATGACCTGAATTTTGAGCATCGCCCTGGTGATCTGCCTTTTATTGCAGGGAAGTATTACCGCTACTTCTTTCCCAGGTATGCCCGCAAGGCCACCAGGATTGTGACTGTGTCGGAGTATTCCAGGAGAGATATCATAAACCAGTACGACGTGGATGAAAATTTGGTTGATCTGGCTTATAATGGCGCCAACGAAAATTTCATTCCCATAACACCCGAAAGGGCAGTTGAAGTCAGAAATGAATTCACAAAGTCCTGTCCCTATTTCATCTTTGTGGGTAGTCTGCACCCCAGAAAAAATATTACCAACCTCTTAAAGGCTTTCCAACTCTTCAAGGACGAGAACAGGGCCAACTTTAAGCTGGTTATTGTGGGGGAGAAATTTTTTCTCACCAGTCCCATGGAGGAGCAGCTTGAAAAGATGGCCAATAAGAAGGATGTGATTTTTACCGGCAGGCTTGCTCCCGCCCGGTTAAATGAAGTAATAGGAGCAGCCTGGGCCATGACTTTTGTTCCCTATTTTGAAGGCTTTGGGATTCCCATTGTGGAAGCCATGCGTTGCGATATTCCTGTGATCGCTTCCAAAGTAACAAGTCTGCCTGAGATTGCCGGTGATGCAGCCATTTTTGCTTCCCCCGAAAGCCCGGGCAGCATCCGTGATGCCATGATCCGAATCGTAAGGGAAAAGGGACTCCGGGAGGAATTGATAGAAAAGGGCCGTATAAGGCGTGAGCTCTTCAGCTGGGAAAACACAGCCGGTGAACTCTGGGATTCCATGAGCAAGGTGATGGATAAGGATGCTTAAACCTTTTCATACTGACGGGGTGCTTGAGGCCGGTTGTGATGAGGCCGGAAGAGGCTGCCTGGCTGGTCCCGTATTTGCAGCGGCCGTAATATTGCCACCCGGTTTTTCCAACCCCCTGCTGGATGACAGTAAAAAGCTTAATGCCCGAACCCGGAATATACTGAGAGAAGTGGTGGAGGAAGAAGCCCTGTCTTTTGCTGTGGGAGTAGCAGATGTTGAGGAAATCGATAAAATTAATATCCTGAATGCCTCCATTCTGGCCATGCACAGGGCTGTGGAGCATCTTAAGCCTGTACCCGAATTCCTCCTGGTGGATGGCAACCGTTTCAAAAACTACCATGGAATTCCACATTCCTGTATTATAAGGGGTGATGGCATTTATGCTTCCATTGCAGCCGCCTCTGTACTTGCTAAAACCTACCGGGATGAACATATGGAAAAGCTCCATAGCCTCTATCCTATTATATGGATGGAACAAAAACAAGGGATATCCCACCAGCGAGCATCGACAGGCCATTCTTAAAGCGGGAGCCACCGAGCATCATCGTCGCACTTTCAGGCTGCTGGATGATCAGATGACCCTCGCCTTTTCTTAAACATACCCGGGCATATTCATAAAAGAATTTACCATATTTGTGTCTCGATTTTCACACTTATAAGCAGCAAAATATTATCATAATGAAGAAGATTGTACTTGCATTTTTAGTTGTTTTCTCTCTTTTCCAGGCAAAAGCTAAAGCCGATGAGGGAATGTGGTTACTCAGCCTCCTGGAGAAAATGAACATGGATGAAATGACAGAGATGGGATTGCAGCTCACTGCCGACCAGATATACAGCATAAACCAGGCAAGTCTTAAGGATGCAGTGGGAGCACTGGACAGGGGATCCTGTACAGCTGAGCTGGTGTCACCCGATGGACTTCTGCTGACCAATCATCATTGCGGATATGATGAAATTCAGTTTCACAGTACGGTGAAGAATGATTACCTGAGGAATGGCTTCTGGGCCATGACCAGGGATGAGGAGCTGCCCAATGAGGGAAAAACCATCACCTTCCTGGTGCGCATGGAGGAGGTTACAGACAGGATTTCCGGTGAGATAAGCGAGGATATGGATCCCCGGGCCCGAAGTGCCAGGCTCAGATCTCTCTTCACCCAGATAGCTGCTGAGGCCACCAGCGATAATAATTATGAGGCCAGTGTTAAAAGCATGTATAATGGAAACCGCTTTTTTCTTTTTATCACAGAAACATACAGGGATGTCAGACTGGTAGGTGCCCCGCCCGAGTCCATTGGTAAATTTGGCGGTGATACCGATAACTGGGAATGGCCCAGGCATACGGGAGATTTCTCCATGTTCAGGGTTTATACAGGTCCCGATGGCTCGCCTGCTGATTACCAGTCCGGACAACATTCCCCTCAAATCGAAGCACTACCTGCCGGTATCACTTAAGGGTTATGAAAAGGATGATTTTGCCATGGTCCTGGGTTTTCCGGGAAGGACTAACCGCTATCTGACCTCCTGGGAAATTGATGAGTTGCTGCAGGTAACTCATCCCAACAGAATTCTGATCAGGGGAATCAAACAGGATCTGATGATGGAAGATATGCTTGCAGATGAGAAGGTAAGGCTTCAGTATGCTGCCAAGTATGCCACTTCGGCCAATTACTGGAAATATTCCATCGGGCAGAGTGAAGGACTGAAAAACCTGAATGTAGTTGGAAAGAAGCAGGTGCTTGAAGCCCAGTTTACTGAATGGGTAAAGCAGGATCAGGCACGGCTTGCCCTCTATGGAAATGTACTTGATGAGATTGAGACTTCAGTTGAGCAACGAAAGGATTTGAAAAGTGCAGAACAGTATCTGACAGAAGCCGTTCTCAGGGGTGGAGGAATGGAATCGGTATATTTTGCCAGGCACCTTGAGGCCCTTCAAATGGCCCTTTTGGATGAGGAGGAAGACCCTGTGGGACTGAGGGAGACCATCGATATGCTGCGGGTTCAGGCAGCCGGCTTTTACAAGGATTATAATCCACCTACCGATAAAAAGGTGATGACCGCAATGATTCATTTGCTCATCGATGATCTGGATGAAGAGTATCTTCCCTCAAATATTCTTGAAGTAAAGGATAAGTACAAGGGCAATGTGGACAAATATGTGGACAGCTATTTTAAGAATTCCTTTGTTGTGGATGAGCTTAAATTTAATGCCTTCCTTTCCAGGCCTTCCTTAAAAAAATTGCAGAAAGATCCCGCCTTCATCGCCTACCTGGCTGCCGGAAAGCAAAAGGAAATTAATGGAGAACTTGCTCCCTACCTGGGCCAGGCCATGCAGGCTAGCAGGCTCTACATGAAAGGGCTTGTGGAAATGCAGTCTGAAAAGGATTTCTACTCCGATGCAAACTCTACCATGAGGCTTACCTATGGAACAGTCGGAGATTACATCCCCAGGGATGCAGTGCGTTATAAACATTATACCACCCAGCAAGGGATTTTGGAAAAAGAAGATCCCGATTCCTTTGAGTTTCTGGTTCCCGCCAGGTTAAAAGCCCTCATTGAGGAGAAAGACTTCGGCCAATATGCTTCGGGGGATACTTTAAATGTATGTTTTACTACCAATAATGACATTACGGGAGGAAACTCGGGAAGCCCCGTGATTAACGGCAAGGGTGAACTCATTGGCATTGCCTTTGATGGAAACTGGGAGGCCATGAGTGGCGACATTGCCTTTGAGCCCGAATTGCAGAAGTGCATCAATGTGGATATAAGATATGTTCTCTTTATTATTGATAAGCTTGCCGGTGCCGGTCATCTCGTTGATGAGATGACCCTTATTAAGTGATGCAACCATGCCGGCAGGGGAAATAGTCATCTATACAGACGGAGCAGCCAGGGGAAATCCGGGACCCGGGGGTTATGGGGTGGTGATGATCTACGGCAAACACCGTAAGGAATTGTCAGAAGGATTCCAAATGACCACCAATAACCGGATGGAACTACTGGCTGTGATCCGTGGATTGCAGACTTTGAAACGGGATGATCTTCATGTGAAGGTATACACCGACTCCAGGTATGTTTCCGATGCGGTGAACAAAAGATGGGTTTTTTCCTGGGAGGCAAAGGGATTTAAGAAAAAGAAGAATCCCGATCTCTGGAAAGAGTTCCTTGAGGTTTACAGAAGATTAAAAGTCTCATTTATATGGGTGAAGGGCCATGCCGATATTCCGGAGAATGAGCGTTGTGACCAGCTGGCCGTTGAAGCCAGTTTTGGAGATAACTTGTTGGTTGATTCCGGCTATGTGGATAACATCGGGGAATCGTAATTGAGTTTTTCTTAAATTGTCGCTAAGAAATGTGAATTGCCATGTTAAGCAAGTCAATCCTGTCTTATCAGGGTCCGCTCTCTTTCAACACCATTGATATGTTGCTGTCTGAGTTCAAGATTGCTTCACAGGAACATAAAATCTCCTTCAAGGCATACAAGAAGATGATTTCTGTGATGATCGAAGCCCTTGAGAATATTACGAAATACAGTGACCAGAATCATTGCAAGATCAATGATAAGGATGCATTTTGCCCCAGCCTGTTACATCAACTGTAGCACCGATGCCATAGAACTTATTACCAGTAATCCAGTAAGAAAGAAGGATGTTGAGCCGCTTCGTACCAGGATTGATGTGGTGAATAATCAGAACAGCGAGGAGCTGAAGAACCTGTTTAAGTCGACTATCACAAATGGTAAGTTTTCTGCTCAGGGTGGGGCAGGACTTGGTTTTATTGAGATTGCAAAGACTACCGGTAATAAACTGGAATATACTTTCAAGGAGTTAAAAGGAGACTATTCCCTTTATACCTTCCGGGTGGTTCTCGATCTTTAAGGCGGAGTGTTCAGTTTCGTGCACCACAAGTGCGTATCCGTACATCTGCTCCATCCCAAAATCTCTTTGGCGTTTTCCTATTGGTTTTAATAGCAGGAAATTATACTTTGTGGCACGAAAACTGTTTCACTTGAATCCAAAGGATGATAAATGTGGAGAAACTACTTTACTGTTGCACTAAGAAACATCAGTAAGAACAGGGTATTTACCCTGATCAATGTTTCCGGGCTTGCCATTGGTCTTGCCAGTTCCATTCTGATTCTGCTCTTCATTATTAAGGAAAAGAGTTTTGACCGTTTTCACGATCAGGCCGATCAGATTTACCGCTTATATATTGACGGAGGTATTGGAGATCAGGGTTTCAGGGGTGCATGGACATCAATGGCCATGGCCCCAACCTTCACAAGGGAGATCCCCGAAATAGAAAAGTTTGTTCGCTTTGACGTATTCAACCAGCAATTAATCTGGTTCGATGGAGAGAAAAAGATTGAGGACAATTTTTTATTTGCGGATTCTTCCATATTCGATATTTTCACCATTAATTTTTTGCGTGGAGATCCTTCTACTGCGCTTACCAGGCCAAAATCAGTGGTGATTACCAGGGAAAAGGCCAGGGAATATTTTGGGGATATGGATCCGCTGGGACAGCCCCTTAGTGTAAACCGCGAAAGTAACCACTATGTTGTAACGGGGGTGATTGAGGCCCTTCCGGAGAATTCCCACTTTTTTGCCGATTTTATTGCATCCATGAGTACCCTGGAGTATTCACGGGAGGAGACCTGGTTTCAGAATTCCATTTTTTCTTATGTAGTCTTATCCACTGGCGCAGACCCGGGGGAGGTGGAAAAGAAGATGGATGAAGTGATGCAGGCAAATATACGGGCAGAATTGAAGGCATTTCTTGGAGTTGATCCCGAAGAATGGAAAGCCGGAGGTAATCGCTATGGGGTATATCTGCAGGCCCTGAAAGATATTCACCTCCAGCCTGATATTGAGGTAGGAATGGAAATCTGTTTCCGTCCCGTTAACGATGGCCTTTACATCAGGATATTTTCCCTGGTAGCGTTTTTTGTGCTCCTGATCGCCTCCATTAATTTCACCAACCTGTCGACCGCCAGGGCCTCTGCAAGAGCAAGAGAGATTGGGCTTAGAAAGGTGGCAGGTTCCGACAGGAAGTTGCTTATCTGGCAATTTCTTATTGAATCCGTGATGCTAAGCCTCATTGCCCTGCTTTTTGCTTTGATCATTGTAGAGATTACCCTCCCCATGTTTAACAGGGCTATGGGATTAAACCTGAGGATGGACTCAAACAGGAATATCTTCCTGCTTCCTCTTTTTATTCTGCTGGCCGTTTTTGTGGGCCTGTTGAGTGGATTATACCCTGCACTCTTCTTATCTCGTTTCTCAAGCCTGGCAGGAATCAGAGATGGATCCCGGCAGGGCTCCCGGGCAGCAAATTTCAGAAATCTGATGGTTGTGGTTCAGTTTACCATTTCGGTGGCCATTATTGTTGGAACCCTCATTGTGGCAGGTCAGCTGAGGTATCTGCTCAATAAGGATCTTGGATACGAGAAGGATCAGGTTGTGGTGCTGAAGCGGATTTATCCACTCAAGAAAGGCAGTTCAGACCTTCTGCCGGGAACTTGAAAGGATTCCTGGGGTAGCCAGCGTGAGCAATTCAACAACTTATCTGGGATTTGATAATAGTACAGAAACCTATCAGATTGAAGGAAGATCCTCATCACAGAATTTCCTCTTTGCCACAAACTATGTGGACAGAGAATTTATGAATACCTATGGATTCAGGCTTGTGGGGGAAAACAGTCGTTTTTTTGACCACAGCCATCCCGCTGATACCAGTGCCATTCTGGTGAATCAGGCCGCTGTGGAAGAGTATGGACTGGAGGATCCCTTTGAGACCGTAATTTTCGAGACAAGCCTGGCAGGAGATACCAGCGAATTGAGAATCATAGGAATTCTGGAGGACTTTCACCATGGTTCTCTGTATGAACCTGTGGGCCCCTATATGCTCAGGTATAAGAGGGATGAGCATGACTGGTCCGATTTTATTAGCATCAGGCTGGGGGTGGCCGGCAGGGGTATACCCATTACAATAGACAAGATCAGGGAAGTATGGCTCTCAATGACCAATGAGGCCCCTTTCCAGTATTTTTTCCTGGATGACGAGCTTGATAATTATTATAAGGAGGAGCAACGAACGGGTCGCCTTGCAGCGCTTTTCTCAATCATGGCTACTTTTATCGCCTGCCTGGGCTTGTTCGGATTGACCATACACAATACGCATCGAAGAACCCGGGAAATTGGTATCCGGAAGGCCATGGGAGCAAGTGTGGCAGAGGTGGTTATTTTTGTATCCAGGGAAATTATCTCCCTGGTAAGTATATCTGTGCTTTTCGCCTGGGTCCTGGCCTACTCTTTTATGCAGAACTGGCTTAGTAATTTTCCTTATAATATTGGCTTTCAACCCTGGATTTATATTCTTGCGGCAGCAACAGCCATTCTGATCTCAATTCTTGCCGTTTCGCTACTGGCTTACAGGGCGGCGATTTCAAACCCGGCGGATGTTCTACACCAGGAATAATCAGATTAGCCTGGCAATTTTAGCCAGATCCTCCGGAGTATCCACTCCGATGGCCGCCTGATTGCTGAGGGCAGTCTGAATGGAATAGCCATTTTCCAACCAGCGAAGTTGTTCAAGCGATTCGGCCTGCTCCAGGGGGGATGCCGGAAGCCGGACCAGGTCGCGGAGGAGCTCAGCTCTGAAGGCATACAGTCCGATGTGGGTATAAAATGTATGTTTTTCTTTTTTTTCCTTCTCCTTAGTTTCCCTGATATAGGGAAGGGGTGAACGTGAGAAATAGAGTGCCCTGAACTTTATGTCAACCGCTACCTTTACCACATTGGGATTTGCCAGTTCCTCAGGCTGACTCATGGCTTGTATCAAAGTGGCTATTTGTGTCTGTTCAATACTGAAGCAATCTTTTAAGGCAGAAAGATGCTCCGGCTGAAGCAGGGGTTCATCTCCCTGGATATTGATTACATGGCTAAAGTTAAGGTCCTGTTTTTGCCGATAAAGCTCAAGTGCTTCGGCGCACCTTTCCGTGCCGGTGTTGTGACGGGAGGATGTCATAACAGCTTGACCGCCAAATCCTTCAACTGCTTTCTTTATTCTTTGGTCGTCCGTGGCAACAATTACATCAGACAGTTCGGCTGAAGCACGTTCATATACCCATTGTATCATGGGTTTATTTCCCAAAAGGGCAAGAGGTTTGCCGGGAAATCTTGTGGAGGCGTATCGGGCAGGAATAATCCCCAGGAAATGATTCACTTTTTATTTCAAAAATAGCTAAAGGATCGGAATAATACTTTCTGAATCCGGTATAAATTGTAATTTTGTCATGTTTTCAGGTTATTTTGTCATAGAATCAAATGGAACTTCAACAAATAAAACAGCGCTTTGGAATCATTGGGACCTTCAGTGGTCTGGATCGGGCTATAGATATAGCCCGGCAGGTTGCTCCCACCGATTTAAGTGTTTTGATCAGCGGTGAGAGTGGAACCGGGAAGGAGAATTTTCCGAAGATTATACATGCCCTGGGCACCAGGAAGCATGGACAGTACATTGCTGTAAATTGTGGTGCCATCCCGGACGGTACTATCGATTCTGAACTTTTTGGCCATGAGAAAGGATCCTTTACCGGAGCCACCGATGCCCGGAAGGGTTATTTTGAGGTGGTCGACGGAGGAACTATTTTTCTGGATGAGGTTGCTGAACTTCCCTTATCAACGCAGGTTCGCCTTCTGAGAGTGCTTGAAACCGGAGAATTCATGCGGGTTGGATCTTCAAAGGTGGTGAAAACCGATGTTCGGGTTGTGGCTGCCACAAATATTGATATTCCCGATGCAATCAGAAAGGGGAAATTCAGGGAGGATTTGTTTTACAGGTTGAATACCGTACCCATAGCGGTTCCTTCACTCAGGAAGCGGGGTAATGATATTCTTCTGCTTTTCCGGAAGTTTGCAGCTGATTTTTCGGAAAAATACAGGATGCCCTCCGTACGCCTGGAAGAAGATGCCAAGCAGGTCATGCTTAATTATGAGTGGCCCGGAAATGTCAGGCAGCTTAAAAATGTGACCGAACAGCTTTCCATAATTGAGCAGGAAAGGGAGGTTAGCGCTGCAGTTCTGCTGACATTATCTACCCGATTACCAGAAGAGCCGACTGCCTGCCCTGATCACCCGTGACGGAATCACCGAGGATGCCTTTAATTCTGAGAGAGAGATTTTGTACAAGGTCTTGTTTGATATGAAAAAAGACATGACCGATCTGAAAAAACTCGTGGTCCAGATTATGGATTCCGATCGCGTGGGCAGTGATATTGAGAAGGAGCATGAAGGCATTATAAAAAAGCTATATAATACTGGCGATGATAAGCCAATGACAGGCGATACCAGGTTTGCTCCCAAGCCCCCTTCCCGGTCCAGCAGGGATGAGGATAGGATTTTGGATACCGAGGAGATTGTGGAAGAGTCCCTTTCGCTTGAAGAAAAGGAGAAGGAGCTGATACAGAAGGCTCTGGAGAAGCATAATGGAAAACGCAAGTATGCAGCTCAGGATCTGGGCATCTCAGAACGGACACTTTACAGGAAAATTAAAGAATACGACATTGAGTAAAACATTTAAACATATACCCGGAACTCTGCCAGCCCTGATTCTTTTGGTCCTGGTGCTTGTTTTACCCGCCTGTAAGGTGACCTATTCCTTCAGCGGTGTGAACATATCACCGGATGTAAAAACCTTCACAGTTCAGTATTTCCCCAACAGGGCTGCCATCGTTCAGGCGCAGTTGAGCCAGGAATTCACCAATGCCCTGATCGACAAAATCACATCCAATACAAGTCTTGAAAACATAAGTAGCGGTGGAGATGTGGAGTTCTCCGGCGAAATCACAGGTTATGTAACCCGGCCTGTAGCCATAACCGGAGATGAGACTGCTGCCATGAACAGGCTGACCATTACCGTAAGGGTTAAGTATACCAATTATATTGAGCCTGAGCTTGATTTCGATTCCAGCTTTTCCAGGTATGAAGACTATAGCTCATCCCAGAACCTGGCTGATGTGGAAAGTGAATTAATAGAATTGATTGTGACACTCATGCTGGAGGATATATTCAATAAGGCATTTGTTTCCTGGTAAGAAAAAAAATATGGACGCTTCCTATTTCAAACATCTGATGAATACCGATCATTACGCTCCTGCTGATCTTGATCAGGTTAATGATCTTTGCCGTAACTATCCTATGTTTAACCTTGCACACATGCTGAAGGTCAGGATTCGGGAATCATTGGGATATGAAAAGGAAAAAGAGTTAAAAGTGGCAGCTGTTTACGCTGCGGATCGCAGGAAGCTCTTCGGGATGGTGAACGCTGTGATGCGGCCTGTGGAAGTGGACGATGAAAGCTCAGAAGAAGACACAATAGTTTTTAGTAAGGAGGAGCACCCTGAGGTAGATGTAATAATCGAGCAGCATGCACCTTATGCAGGAGTGCAGCCAGACGAAGAGGGGCAGGATCTGCTTGAGCTGGAGGATGAGCCCGATGAAGAGAATGAGATGTCGTCCGAAACCCTTATAGAGGCTGTTGCCAAAGATGACATAGAAATGGAAGAGCCGGACCCTGTAAAGGAGACTCCTGTCATCGACGAGATTGAGCCTGATGAAGAGGAAGACCTTCCCGAGTCCATCAAGTTGATTCAGAGCTTCCTGAGGGAAGACCCGGGTCCCATCAGAGCCGACAAGTCCAGGGCAAGTAATAGGGACGTTTCCATCGCTTCCATTCAGGAACATGATGGCTTTATAACCGACACGCTGGCAAAGATCTACGTGAAACAGGGACTATATGCAAAAGCCATATATGCTTACGAGAAATTAAGTTTGAAATATCCGGAAAAAAGTGCTTACTTTGCAGCGCAAATTGAGAAAATTAGCAATATAAATCATTCATAAAGAGCGAAGAAAATGTTTTTAGTATTCACAGTATTGATTGTAGTCACCTGTGTTTTCACCATATTGATCGTTCTGGTTCAGAACTCAAAAGGCGGTGGACTTGCATCCAATTTTTCCTCCTCCAACCAGTATATGGGGGTTCGTAAAACAGCTGATTTCCTGGAAAAGGCTACCTGGAGTCTGGGTGCAGCATTAATTCTTCTGAGCCTGCTGGCCGGCATTACCCTTCCATCAGTTACCGAGGACGCAACTTCCCGTCTGCAGGGCCAGTTTGACGAGACCATTATGGACCAACCCTCCCAGACCATAGAACTTCCTGAATCATTTGGAACTGAGCCAGCCCCTGAGGGAGAGGAATAGAAACAAGACAAAAAAGTTTTAGAAAGTGTCAGTATGTCATATTACTGACACTTTTTTTTTGTTTCTGCCCTTTGGCACAGAATGTGATAAAGGAAATACGATTTTGATAATGTCGAACTTATAAATAATAAAACAATGGCAGAACTTAAAGGTAAAATCCTTGCAGGTAAGGTCCTCGTAAAGCCTTCAGCGGCTGAAGAGAAGACCGCTAGTGGTATAATCATTCCGGAAACAGCGAAAGAGAAACCACAAAACGGGGAAGTGGTAATGGTGGGATCCGATAAAAAGGATGAGCCTATGGAAATTAAAGTGGGAGAAAAAGTCCTCTACGGAAAATTCGCCGGCCAGGAATTAACCATCGATAACGAAGATTATCTTCTTATCTCGCAAAGCGATGTTTTATTCATTACAAAGTAAGTAACCAAAAAAAGAAAATAGAAAAATGGCTAAAGAAATCAAATTTGATATGGAAGCCCGCGATCTGCTGAAAAGCGGTATCGATCAACTGGCTAACGCAGTCAAAGTAACACTGGGACCCAAAGGTCGCAATGTAATTATTGAAAAGAAATTTGGTGCACCACAGGTGACCAAGGATGGTGTAACTGTTGCAAAAGAGGTGGATCTTGAGAATCCCTTTGAAAATGTAGGTGCACAAATGGTTAAGGAAGTCGCCTCCAAAACCAATGATGATGCTGGTGACGGAACCACCACTGCCACTGTACTGGCTCAGGCCATCGTTCAGGCAGGCTTGAAGAACGTAACTGCCGGTGCCAATCCGATGGACCTTAAAAGGGGCATTGACAAGGCTGTTAAAGAGGTTGTAAAGAGCCTTCAGGAGCAAAGCCAGGAAGTTGGCGACGATAATAAGAAAATTGAGCAGGTTGCATCCATCTCTGCCAACAACGAGTCCTCAATCGGTAAACTGATTGCTGAGGCTATGTCGAAGGTTAAGAAAGAGGGTGTAATCACCATCGAAGAATCCAAATCATCCGACACCTACGTTGATGTAGTTGAGGGTATGCAGTTCGATCGTGGGTATATTTCTCCCTATTTTGTGACCGATACAGAAAAAATGGAAGCTGTACTGGAAAATCCATTTGTTCTCATTCACGATAAGAAGATTTCCACAATGAAAGATTTGCTTCCGGTTCTGGAAGCCACTGCACAAACTGGTCGTCCCTTAATGATTATAGCAGAAGATGTGGATGCTGAAGCACTGGCTACCCTGGTGGTAAACAAGCTTCGGGGATCACTGAAGATCGCAGCAGTTAAAGCTCCTGGTTTTGGCGATCGCAGGAAAGAGATGCTTGAAGACATTGCCATCCTGACAGGTGGTACTGTTATTTCTGAAGAAAAAGGATTGAAGCTGGAAGGTGCCGAGCTGGAAATGCTGGGACAGGCTGAAAAGATCTCCATCGATAAGGAAAATACCACCATTGTAAATGGTGGCGGTGAGAAGGCTATGATCACTGCCAGGGTTGGTCAGATTAAAAAGCAGATCGAGAATACTACCTCTGATTATGACCGTGAGAAACTGCAGGAACGTCTGGCTAAGCTGGCTGGTGGAGTTGCTGTTATCTATGTGGGTGCTGCCTCTGAAGTTGAGATGAAATCCAAGAAAGATATGTTCGACGACGCCCTCAGCGCCACTCGCGCTGCAGTTGAAGAGGGAATTATTCCCGGAGGTGGTGTAGCTTATATCCGCGCACTGGACAAGCTTGCTAAATTTAAAGGGTCCAATGAAGATGAGAGTACTGGTATTGCCATCGTGAGAAGGGCCCTCGAAGAGCCCCTACGCCAGATCGTTAGCAACGCCGGACTGGAAGGTTCTGTGGTTGTGAGAGAGATCACGGACGGGAAAGGTGATTTTGGCTACAATGCTCACACTGAAAAGTACGAGAACCTTTTTGCAGCCGGTGTAATTGATCCAACCAAAGTGGCCCGGATTGCGCTGGAAAATGCCGCATCTATTGCAGGTATGTTCCTAACCACCGAGTGTGCCATCGTTGATATCCCTGAGCCGGAGCCCCCAATGCCAGGTGGCGGCGGAGCTCCCGGAATGGGCATGATGTAGTCTAAATTACATCTATATATACCCAAGGGGTTGGTTCCACGGAATCAACCCCTTTTTTAGGCCTTTCTTCTCACGGGATAACTGTGCCCGGGGCCTGTTATCTTCAGGGTGTTGCGGAGGGAGCCTAAAACATTTATTTACAAAGGTTTTCAGCGACTGACACAATACCCTGAAGAGAATTTAAACCAGGTTACAGTTATCCCGGAGATTCACTATCTTTGTGGGCGCAAAAAACGGCAGTTCTAAATGGATAATATTCGCAACTTTTGTATAATTGCCCATATCGACCATGGGAAAAGTACCCTGGCTGACAGGCTGCTGATGAAAACCGGCACGCTCAACGAGAGGGACTTTCAGGATCAGGTGCTGGACAATATGGAGCTTGAGCGTGAGCGGGGCATTACCATAAAGAGCCATGCCATCCAGATGGAGCATGTGCACGATGGGAAAAAGTACCTTCTGAACCTGATTGATACCCCGGGCCACGTTGATTTCTCCTATGAAGTAAGTCGTTCAATTGCAGCCTGTGAAGGAGCCCTGTTAATTGTGGATGCCACTCAGGGGATCCAGGCTCAAACCATCTCGGTTCTTTACCAGGCAATCGAGAATGATCTGGAAATTATCCCTGTATTAAATAAGATGGACATGGAAAGTGCCATGCCCGATGAGGTGACAGACCAGATTGTGGACCTGATTGGTTGTCATCCTGATGATATTATTGGTGCCAGCGGCAAAACCGGAATGGGTGTGGATGAGATTCTGCAAGCCATTATTGAAAGAATTCCTGCCCCCGAGGGTGACCCCGACGCTCCTCTTCAGGCCCTTATTTTTGACTCGGTATATAATTCATACCGTGGTATTTTTGCCTATTTCAGGGTTGTGAATGGCACCATGCGCAAGGGAGATCTGGTAAAATTTATAGCCACAAAGAAAGAGTACATTGCCGATGAGGTTGGCGTTTTGAAGCTTGGACCCGAGCCCCGGGCCCAACTGGCAGCCGGAGATGTGGGTTATATTATTTCAGGTATAAAAACTTCCAAAGAGGTGAAAGTGGGTGATACCATTACCCACGTTGCCCGACCCTGTGTGGATAATATTGCAGGATTTGAGGATGTGAAACCCATGGTATTTGCAGGGGTTTATCCTGTGGATGCTGACGACTATGAGGATCTCAGAGCTTCTATTGAAAAGTTGCAGCTCAATGATGCATCACTCACTTTTATTCCTGAATCTTCGGCAGCGCTTGGATTTGGATTCCGTTGCGGTTTCCTGGGTCTTCTGCATATGGAGATTGTTCAGGAGCGATTGGACAGGGAGTTTAATATGGATGTGATCACCACCGTGCCCAATGTATCCTTCAATGTGATTTCCACCAAAGGCGAATTGTTGGAGGTGCATAATCCTTCAGGCTTACCTGCATCAACTGCCATTGACCATATCGAAGAGCCTTATATTGTGGCCCAGGTGATTTCCCAGGCCGATTATGTGGGTTCAATTATGACTCTTATGTCTGGATAAGCGGGGCATACTTAAGAACCAGGTCTATCTTACCAGCAACCGGGTGGAACTTACCTTCGAAATGCCACTGGCAGAGATTGTATTCGATTTCTATGATAAGCTGAAAAGCATCTCCAAGGGATACGCCTCATTTGACTATCATCCCCATGGTTATAAGAAAGCCGATCTGGTCAAACTGGACATCCTGCTTAACGGTGAAATGGTGGATGCACTATCGACACTGATTCACCGGGATAATGCCTATGATTTTGGAAAGAGAATCTGCGTGAAGCTTAAGGAGTTGATTCCGCGTCAGCAATACGAAGTGGCCATTCAGGCCGCAATCGGCGCCAAGGTTATTTCCAGGGAGACTGTGAAGGCAGTTCGAAAGGATGTAACCGCCAAGTGTTACGGCGGCGACATTACCCGGAAAAGGAAACTGCTGGAGAAACAGAAAAAAGGAAAAAAGCGTATGCGTCAGGTGGGCAATATTGAAGTGCCTCAGTCGGCCTTTATGGCAGTGTTAAAACTTGACTAGCGTCCCTAAGATTCATCTACCACCAGTTTGTAACCCTTTCCGTGTACATTAATGATCTGTACATTGGGATCAGCCTTAAGGTATTTTCTTAGTTTGGTGATATACACATCCATGCTTCTTGCATTGAAGTAATTATCGTCAATCCAAATTGCCTTGAGTGCAAAATTTCTTTCCAGTACATTATTGATGTTATTGCAGAGAAGAATCAGCAATTCAGACTCTTTTGTGGTCAGTTTTTGTTCTGTCCCTGTTCCCTGCAGCTTCTGTTTGTTGGCGTCGAATGTAAAGGATCCGATCTTCCACACATTTGTTTCTCCACTTCTTGCTCCCTTTGTCCTTCTCAGTATCGCCTCAATTCTGAATAGCAGCTCTTCCATGCTGAAGGGCTTGGTCAGGTAGTCATCTGCACCAAGAGTAAATCCTTCAAGTATATCTTCCTTCATGGATTTGGCCGTTAGAAAGATGATGGGGATATCCCTGTTAACCATTCTGATTTCAGAGGCAAGGGTAAACCCATCTTTAATGGGCATCATTACATCCAGCAGACAGAGGTCATAGTGAAACTGCTCAAAGTAGCGAAAAGCCTTCTCACCATTAGTAACCCAGTCGGCCTCGTAATTTTTGGCCTGAAGGTACTCCTGGAGAAGGGACCCCAGGTTTTCATCATCTTCGGCCAGTAGGACTCTGTTTTTTATTTCATTCATATCTGCTAATTGTCTGAGTCGTTTCGTAAAGGTAGTCGAATATCAAATCGGGATCCTGCTTCAGGTTCACTTTTTATACCGATTGAGCCCTGGTGCTGTTCAACGATCAGTTTGACATAGCTCAGTCCAAGTCCGAAACCTTTTACATTGTGAATATTCCCGGTCGGAACCCGGTAAAACTTATCAAAGATTCTTTTCTGATCCTCTTTGCTGATCCCGATTCCATTGTCGCTTACAGAGATAATAATGCTGCCATTCTCATTCTTTGTGGCTACCCCGATCATGGGTGTCTTCTTTGTATATTTCAGAGCATTTTCCATGAGGTTGGATATCACGTTGGTAATATGCATATTGTCACCTGTAATTACAGGATCCTCAGCCTCTGGAAGGAAGTCAAGTTTTCCGCCGCGCTTATCAATCTGGAGAAGAAAATTCTGCGCAACAGTCTCAATCAGTTCATGCAGATTAATTTCCTCCAGTTTTAGTTTTAGCTCACCATGATCGAAGATGGCCATCTGCAGTACCCTTTCAACCTGAAAGCCCAGTTGCTTGCTTTCGGCCTGAATGATTCGTGAAATATGGGCCAGGTTCTTCTGCTCATCCGGAATGCTTCTGTCATTGAGCATTTGTGAAGCCAGGCTTATGGTTGATATGGGGGTCTTAAGTTCATGAGTCATATTATTCACAAAATCGTTTTTCATTTCTGAAAGCCGTTTCTGTTTGAAGATGATGTATAGTGACAGTGAAAAAAGGGTGAGCACAAATAAGGTAATCAAAATGGAAGAGCCTCCCATAATTCCCATTGATTTTAGAAAGTGCTTTCTTTCCTGGGGAAAATATATGCTAATCAGCGTGGGCTTATTAAATACTCCTCCTGGCAGGAGGGTTGTCCTGTAATACTTATAGGGTTCGTATTCGTTAAAACCTTCCGACTGATAGATAGGTTTTTTTCCTTCATAATAAACCGCATAAACGAAGGGCATGAGCACTTCATTTTCTTTAAGTTTCAGACTTATCGTATTTTTCAGCTGGGACTCCGATATAAGCTCCTGAATATCTCCCCCTTCTTCAAGGATTTGCCGAACAATCTTATTTACAAAAACTTCCTGTTGCTGCCAGTTCTTGGAGAGTTCTACCCTGACTTGCTCCGGATTCATGGCTGAGATCAGAATCGTATCCTCGAAATCCTCATCCTGTCCGGTTACAATGATAATGGAGTCATCAATAATTTCTACCTTCTGGTTCAGGATAGAGTTATGTGGCTCGCTGTAATAAAGAGAATCCTGGCTGTTTATACTTCCTTCGTCTTGAATCTCCCCATCTTTTGCAAAGGTTCTCTGATCAATCCTGTAATTCCAGACAGCCTTACTCTGATGGTGGACCACGGGAGGCTGTATCTCTTCCAGGATGGTGGTAATGGTTTGATTTTGTGCCAGCTCATTGGAAATTTCATCCAGTACCTGGTTTACCACCATGCCCAATTGCTGTTCTTTGGCGTTCATGGAGTTTTTAAACCAGTAGGCCTGTACCAGTACAAGTGCAATCATGGCAATGCTCAGAAAGATGGTCAGTATCCACAGGACGGTTCGACTCATACATCAAAGATAGTTAGCCTCATTGGTTCATTCAGAGTGTTTTAACAATCTTTAACTTCCTTTAAACGATTGTAACGATAATCCGCCCTAGATTTGTCTCAAACAAAAACACCTACTGATGAAAAAAATCTACACCTTATTTGTTCCTGTTTTTGTCATGGCATTCATCTTTTCAACGCAGTTGGCTGCCCAGGAGACCCTTGTTTCTGTTAAAGTGGAGAAAGAGGGCAAGATCGTAAAAGATACTACCTATAGTTTCGAAGATGCAGAGCAGGCCGAACATGCTTTGATGATGATGGATATGATGGGCGCCGATGATGAGCATATGATGAAAATTCATAAATCCATGTCCGAGTCCCATGGTGCTCATTCCAAGACCATGGTTTTTGTTTCAGAAGATGGTAAAACCACCGAGATAAAGGAGATGGACGGAGATTCACTGGTGTGGATCAGTGAGGGAGAGCATGACCATGATATGGAGCAGGGAGAGAATGTGAAGATTATTAAGTATAAGATTGACGGAGATGAAGGTGATGTTAAAAAGGTGGTGGTAGTAAAAACCGGTGATGGTGAAACTTTCGACATCCTGATCGACGAGGAATTTGAGGATATGGACGAAGACGGAAACATGGTTAAGACCAAAGAAGTGAGGGTGATTGTAAGCGAAGATGATGATGGCGAGTGGACCGTCACTGAAGAAAAGGAAGTAAAGAAAAAATCAAAGAAGCAATAGCAGGCAGAATTGGTTTAGTTTTAGGGTTTATTGCAAGCTGTTCGTCCTCCCGGCGAACAGCTTTTTTGTGGGTAAGCGGCAGATTGAATATCTTGCACCAAAAGCACCCTCTTGCCAGCAAAAGATTATCATAAAATACTTGGCGTATCCCCCGGAGCCACCGAAAAGCAAATTAAGGCGGCCTATCGAAAGCAGGCCATGAGGTACCATCCTGATCTGAATTCCGATCCGAAGGCCCGTGATAAGTTCATTGAGATTGATGCGGCCTATGACTTTCTCATGCAACATGGGAGTGTGCATACGGCCAGGGACAGTTTTGATGATGCCGGGGCCAGGGAGGTATACCGCAGGGAAAGGGAGCGGATGCAGCAGCAGGCCAGGGCCCGGAAGGAGAAGAAGAGGAGGGAGGAGGAGATGTTTAATCGTCCCGAATGGCATGATCCCATCCTGCTGGTCAAATATCTCATACATGGCTTTGGTCTTCTCTTTGCCTTAGCTGCCGTAATTGGCCCTATCCTGATAGCTATATTTGATGATCCTGCCAGTTTGGCCGGTACCTCCTTCTTCATTTTGGCAGGGGTGGTTCTGCTCATTTATATTTACCAGAAAAGGCTTACCTGGTTTCGTCTGGGCAAGTTTAAAACCGGATGGAAGCAGATAAGTTCCTTTGTAAGGATGGGCAGGGAAATGCCAAGTAAGGATCGTTGCTGTTATTGCGATCATACAATGGCCGGCGGAAAGGCGCACCGGGTGGAACTTATCAAGACCATGGATTCGGAGATTCGTACCTATGGAGTGATGAACCACCAGGTAAAGTATAAAACCCGCTCCAGGCGCATTGTAATCCCCAGGAGCGCACGTGCTCATTTTTTTCACAGGATCACCAGTCTGATCAAGTGGCTTGTTTTATTGGGCTTTATACTGTTTTTTCCGGTGGATAGTATAATGTGGAGAATAATTGCGGGTATTCTAACAGCTGGTCTTTTGGCCACGCTGGTGCTTTCCCTGGCGAAGGTACGTTCAAAAGTGACTTATCTGCTCACTCCTGGCCTGATTATCAAGTGCGGTATCTGGATTTCTGCCCTTGCTGCCATCTCCACCTTTGGTCCGGGATTTAATGTACAGACCTCAGGGTATATCTATGCGCTTATCGCTGGCCTGCTTTTTTTACTGGATATGCTTTTTGACCTGGTGATGGGTTTGTTCCCCTTCTACAAGAGGATGTTTCGTCCGCTTCTAAAACAGGGCAAGGTGATGGATGAGCTTTACAGGGAGGGTTATCAAAACTACCCGGAAGTGCCGGTTTATTCAGCTGTATTCCCGCTGTTCCGCTGGTTGTTTTAATGGCTACCAGAGCAGTAGGCGCTCCTTGTTTCGAAGCTTTATCAGGTTCACCGGTACACACATCCGAACCTCAGGAATGGCAGCCGCCTTGCCTATAAAAGTACTGATGCTTTCTTCCAATATATCCCCCTGTATGTGGACCAGGTAATCCAGATTTTTTAATTCATCCAGAAAATATCCATTCTCTGCCCTGTTTCCGATTACCCGGTAAGTAAGCAGCGATTCTTCATCAAAATATTCGAAGAGGGAAAACTCCTGATCCTGGTCCAGTTTCTTGTGATACAGCGAAAGGTCTTCCTGTTTAAGCAAATTGAAACCGAGAGCCCGGTTAATAAGCAGATTTAGCCTGTAGTCGGGTTGTTCGGCAACCATTCCCAGCAGGCAGAAGTCTTCATCAATGGCCACTTCAAGCTTATGTTTCTTAACTGCCATGTGCTTCCTTTGAGTGAATGGAATTCATACCTTCTTTGGCTGCACGCTGCTCTGCCGCTTTTTTTGTGCTGCCTCTACCTGTGCCCCTTTGTTTCCCATTCAGGGAGATGGTGGAAATAAAAGAAGGGAATTTTTGTCCGGAGCTATGTTCTTCCAGACTCTCAAAAACTACCTCTATTCTGTTTTTCTGTGCCCATTCAATAATCCTGCTCTTATAGTCGGGATCCTTGTTCACAAGCAGGTTCAGGTCCATGTGTTTTTCCAGGATTCGCTTCAGGAAGAATTTTCTTGCCACCCGGTATCCGCGGTCCAGATATATGGCTCCCACCAGGGCCTCAAGCATGTTTCCATAAATATGCTTTGATTTATTCCCCGGAAGTATCCCGTGTCGGATCATGGAGGGAATATGTATCTGGTTGGCAAGGAAGTCAAGGTTTTTGCGCTTGACGATCCTGGCGCGTACCTTGGTCATAAAGCCTTCATCAGAATTTGGAAATTTGAGAAAGAGGTAATCAGCTACAATTGCACTCAGTACAGCGTCACCGAGATATTCGAGACGTTCGTTATTTATGCTGGCAGCCTGAGGCTGGTTAAGCAGAGCTGACTTGGGAAGGAAGGCAAGTCGGTAAATTGAAATATTGAAGGGTAAAAAGCCCAGTAAGCGAATCAGTTGAAAATAGAACCTGCGTTCTTTCAACACATTAGGCCTCAAATTTTTTAAAAATAACTGATGTATTGTGCCCCCCGAATCCAAAGGTATTGCTCATACCTATTTTTACATCACGTTTCTGGGCAACATTGGGCGTAAGATTGAGTTTTGGATCAATCTCTGGATCCAGTGTTTCAAGGTTAATGGTGGGTGGTACAATGCCATGATTGATGGCCATGATTACCGCAATGGATTCCACAGCGCCGGCTGCTCCCAGGAGGTGTCCGGTCATCGATTTGGTAGAACTGATGTTCAGTTTGTAGGCATGCTCACCAAAAACCCTTTTGATGGCAATGGTCTCGGAAATATCACCCAATGGAGTGGATGTGCCATGTACGTTGATATAATCTATTGCCTCAGGTTTGATTTTCGCATCCCTGAGGGCATTCAGCATAACCAGCCTGGCTCCCTCTCCTTCGGGATGCGGCGCAGTCAGATGGTGTGCATCGGCGGAAAGGCCGCCACCAATTAATTCAGCATAGATCTTAGCCCCGCGCTTTTTGGCATGTTCAAGTTCTTCAAGGATGAGACCAGCTCCGCCTTCTCCCATTACAAATCCATCCCTTGTGGCATCAAAAGGCCTCGAAGCTGATTTGTAATTATCGTTGTTGGAAGACAATGCCTGCATGGAGTTAAATCCTCCTACTCCGGCTTCGCAAATGGCTGCCTCAGATCCTCCCGAAATAAAGAGGTCTGCCATATCCAGGCGGATCAGGTTATAAGCATCTATCAGGGCATTGGTGGATGATGCACATGCTGATACTGTGGCGTAATTGGGCCCCCTGTATCCATATTTCATGGAGAGCATGCCCGCAGCAATATCGGAGATCATCTTGGGAATAAAAAAGGGATTAAACCTGGGCGTAAATCCCCCTTCCACATAGCTCTTGATCTCTGCGGTGAAAGTTTCTATTCCGCCGATTCCGGATGCCCAGATTACTCCTGCGCGATCCTTGTTGATATCTGCATCCTCAAGACCGGCATCCAGATAAGCCTCATGGGCCGATATCATGGCATACTGTGCATACCTGTCTAGCTTTCGGGCTTCTTTTCGATCAAAATGATCCAGAGGATTATAATCCTTTACCTCGCAGGCAAACTTGGTCTTGAATTTTTCGGTATCGAAATGGGTAATCCAATCACAACCACTCACACCATTTGCAAGGCTTTCCCAGTAATCCTGCAAATTTTTCCCAAGAGGCGTAAAAGCCCCTAGTCCTGTGACAACTACCCTTTTCATACCTGAAAGATTTGAACGAAAGCTACTGCTTATTCTGCGTTCTCTTCAATATATTTGATCGCGTCTCCAACTGTGGAAATGCTTTCAGCCTGATCATCAGGAATACCCATATTGAATTCCTTTTCGAACTCCATAATGAGCTCTACAGTGTCAAGAGAATCAGCACCCAGGTCGTTAGTGAAGCTAGCTTCCACTGTTACCTCATTCTCATCAACACCTAATTTGTCAACAATAATTGCTTTTACTCTTGATGCAACGTCTGACATGACTATAAATTTTAATTAATATTATTGGTTATTTTTAACGGTGCAAAGAAATGCAAAATTCGACTATTTTCAAAAGAAAGGTCTTTTTTTGACAACATTTTCGTCTAAAAAAGTGAAATTTTATGACAGAAATAACTTTTTTAAGGCGTCTAAAACATAGAAAATGAAAAGGATAGCCATACTTGCCTCGGGTTCGGGTACCAATGCAGAGAACATCATTCGCTTTTTTCGAACGCACCCTGTGGGAAGGGTCGATCTTGTACTCACGAATAAGGCGGGAGCCGGGGTCATTCAAAGGGCTGAAAGC
Source organism: uncultured Bacteroidota bacterium (assembly GCA_963713725.1). Lineage (GTDB taxonomy): Bacteria > Bacteroidota > Bacteroidia > Bacteroidales. The sequence goes on along the minus strand of CAVQMZ010000035.1, from coordinate 45,279 downwards.
CTTAAGGTGAAGACAGTTGTCTTCGGCAGAGAGGAGTTTTATAATGGTCATGAGATCCTTGATCTCCTGAAAGAGAGGAAAATTGACCTGATTGTCCTTGCCGGCTTCCTCTGGCTGGTACCTCCGGCCTTAATCAGCGAATTTAATGGCCGGATCGTTAATATTCATCCTGCTCTGCTGCCCCGCTACGGAGGAAAAGGTATGTATGGCAGCCATGTTCATGAAGCGGTATTGGCCCATGGGGATAGTGAATCGGGGATTACCATTCATCATGTAAACCAGGACTATGATGATGGCAGTATTATTTTTCAGGCAAGATGTGAAGTCCTCGAAGGTGATAGTGCGGATTCCCTTGCTGCCAGAATTCATAGCCTTGAGTATGAACACTTTCCAAGGGTTGTTGAGTCTTTACTCCATGAGCTTTAGAATATTCATAACCAGACTCTTTTTCACATTGTAGGCGGGGATATTTTCTTCAAATACGGGCTCGACAGGCGGAGCCTCTACCTTTAAGGGGTTGACCGGGCTTCCGTTTTTATAAAACCTGAAATCAAGGTGAGGCCCGGTGGCAAGTCCGGTGGCCCCGACATATCCAATCACATCTCCCTGTTTTACATAGCTTCCGCCACGGATGCCTTTGCCAAATCTGCTAAGGTGCATGTATGTGGTGGAGTAAACACTGTTGTGCTTTATTTTCACATAATTGCCTCCCCCATTTTTTTGGTAGCCTGCTTTTGTAACGATTCCGTCCCCCACGGTATATACCGGAGTACCCGTTGGGGCTGCGTAGTCAATCCCATGATGAGGCCGGCGGATTTTAAGAACGGGGTGATACCTTGAGTTTGAAAATCCGGAACTGATTCTGGAGAACCTGAGAGGAGCTTTCAGAAAGGCCTTACGCAGGCTGTTTCCCTCCTCATCATAATAACTGTCCACCCCGTCCTGTTGGAAGGGAATCGCCCAGAAATCGTTGTTATTGTGCAAGATCCAGGCGCCTAAGATCCTGTTGATGCCTATGGATTGAGAATCAACATAGGATTCCTCATAAATCACCTTGTAGCGGTCTCCCTTCTGGATCCCGAAAAAGTCAATGGTCCAGGCAAAAATCTCACTTAGTTCAACAGCCAGTATGGGATTTGCATCAGCCTGAATCATGGATTCCCACAGTGATGTTTCAATAATGCCCGAGGCGGTCCTGAACCGCTGATCCATAGCTTTGCTATCATTTTCAGCCCTTACCGAATCAGCATACAAAAATACCCTGACGTAAGTAAGCGGATCCTTTTCGTAGACAAATACCGAAGGCAGGCTATCACCTGAACGGAAAAGGGCATAGTCCTGACCGGGCCTGATCTTTCTTTCGTCCAGGAGGCTGTCGGGAAGCAGGGAAATATAGTGAATCTGTTTTAAGCTCACACCATGGGGGATGAGCAATTCGGCCAGTGACTGGCCGCGGCGAACCTCTCCCCGGTACTGCTGATAGTCGGAAGGAGGAATGCCGTATAAGAGGGCCGGGGTCATTTCTTTCTCCGGCACGGCTTCAACAGGCTCCTCAGTATTTTCCGGAAAGTGAAATGTGATATTGTTTTGCGGAATAAAATATACTGCCGCCACCACCATGATGGTCAGCGGAATCATATATAGCAGATCTTTCCCCTTTCCCATTAAACTACGATATTGATGATCTTTTTCGGAACATGTATGAAGCGCTTGGGGGCTACTCCCTGGGTCCATTTTTGTGCAAGCTCATGCCTGAGAACTTCTTCCTGAACCTTTTGAGCGGGCATGTCCAGCGGCAGGGTAATTTTGAACCTGAGTTTGCCATTAATCATAACCGGATATTCAAAGTTGTCTTCCACAAGCAGGCTTTCATCATACCGGGGCCACTGAGCCAGGGCCACTGAGGATGAAGACCCGAGCATGCTCCAGATCTCTTCGGAGAGGTGGGGAGCAAAAGGAGCCAGAACCCGGATAAAAGAACGCGCTGTATCCCCGCTGACTTTTCCTTTTTTGATGCAAAGGTTGGTGAAAATCATCATTTGAGATATGGAGGTGTTAAAATGGAGATCCTCAATATCATCTCCTACCTTTTTTATGGTAGCATGCAGGGCTTTTAAAATTTCCAGGTCCTCTTCACCATCAAAGAGTTTATCGGGATCGGCAAAGAAACGGTATACCCTGTTCAGGAAGTTATAAACCCCTTTAACGCCATTTTCAACCCATGGTTTGGTTGCATCCAGTGGTCCGAGGAACATCTCATACAAACGCAGAGAATCGGCGCCGTAGCCTGATACCACATCGTCCGGATTAACTACGTTTTTTAGGGATTTGGACATCTTTGCCACAATCTGCTTCAGCGGCTCTCCGGTCTGACTATGGAAGAATCCTTCATTTTTCTCCTCCACCAGGTCGGAGGGTACTTTCGCTCCTGCCTCTGTTTCATAGGCGAAGGCGAGGATCATGCCCTGGTTGAAAAGTTTTTGATAGGGCTCATCAGTGGACACAATGCCCAGGTCGAAAAGCACCTTGTGCCAGAAACGGCTGTAAAGCAGGTGCAGGACAGCATGCTCAGCGCCTCCAATGTAGAGGTCTACCGGCATCCAGTAATTCTCCTTTGCCTTTGAAAAGGGTTCCTCTTCGTTTGTGGGATCGATGTAGCGCAGGTAATACCAGCATGAGCCAGCCCACTGGGGCATGGTATTGGTTTCCCTTCGGCCCTTTCTGCCATCGGGTCCTGTAAGCTCGAGCCAGGCGGATGAATTGGCCAGGGGAGATTGGCCGTCTGAGCCCGGTTCATAAACTTCCAGCTCGGGTAGTTCCAGCGGCAGCTCGTTCTCTTCCAGCAGGGAGATTTCTCCATCCTCCCAGTGAATGACAGGGAAGGGTTCTCCCCAGTAACGCTGTCGGCTGAAAAGCCAGTCCCTGATCTTGTAATTAATGGCTTCCTTGCCCAGATGCTTCTTATCCAACCAGGCTATGGTCCGCGCAATTCCGTTTTCTTTGGAAAGACCGTTAATATCCAATCCGGTTTCTGAGTCTGATGAATTGATGTATTTTCCATCCTCTGTCCAACAGGCCTTACCTTCAAGAATTTTAGCCCTCAGCTCTTCATCTTCTGTCTTTGGATCCATAATACAGGTGATGGGCAGGGAGAAGGTAGTCGCAAATTCAAAATCTCTTGTATCATGGCAGGGTACCGCCATAATTGCCCCTGTACCATAGCCCATAAGAACATAGTCAGCCACCCAGATGGGTATGAGCTGACCATTCACCGGATTAATGGCCATACTTCCCGTGAATACACCGGTCTTTTCTTTGGACAGGTCCGAGCGGTCAAGGTCCGATTTAAGGCCAGCACTTTTCACATAAGCTGTCACTTCCTTTTTCTGCTCCTCTGAAACCAGTTCATCAAGCATGTTATGTTCAGGTGCAAGCACCATGTAGGTAGCCCCGAAAAGTGTGTCTGGCCGGGTGGTGAAAACCCGCAGGGAATTTTCCTTTCCTGCCACTTTGAAATCCACTTCAGCACCTGTGGACCGCCCAATCCAGTTGCGCTGCATATCCTTAACCCCTTCGGGCCAGTCTAAATTTTCAAGTCCTGCAAGGAGTCGCTCCGCATAGAGGGGGATCCTTAACATCCACTGCTTCAGGTTCTTTTTTTCAACAGGAGTGCCGCATTTTTCATGATTACCATCGTTAAGTACTTCCTCATTGGCACAAACAATCTTGCATGAAGGACACCAGTTCACCTGGGCATTATCATAGTAGGCAAGGCGTTTTTCTTCCCGGTAGGCCTGCTCAGCCCCATTTCCTGCAGCCTGAATTTCTTCTGGGATATCAAGTTCATCAATGGGACGTCCTTTTTGCAAGGCTTCATCGAACCAGGTATTATAAAGCCTGATAAAAATCCACTGGGTCCATTTAAAATAGCCCGGATCCGTGGTATTAATTTCCCGCTCCCAGTCATAACCCAGACCGAGGGATTTAATCTGCCTGCGGAAATTATCACAATTATTTTTTGTGGTCAGGGAGGGGTGAGTCCCTGTTTCTATGGCATACTGCTCTGCAGGTAGTCCGAATGCATCCCATCCCATGGGGTGCAGCACATTGAAGCCCTTCATCCGCTTGTAACGGGCCACTATATCTGTGGCAGTGTAGCCTTCAGGGTGTCCCACATGCAAACCGGAACCCGATGGGTAGGGAAACATATCCAGCACATAAAATTTGGGTTTAGAAAAGTCATCTTCGGTTCTGAAGGTGCGTTTTTCTTCCCAGTAATCCTGCCACCGCTTCTCAATTTCTGCAAATTTGTATTCCATAAGATCCACTTGTAATTAAGGGTGCGAAATTAGCCTATTTTTGGCTTAATCGTACAACAAAGACTTGTGAACAAGGGCTTTTTTTCGCAAATTCACTGGAAATAAAACCCGAAAGCATGAAATTAAGCATTCAACATCAGGAGACTTACTCCAGGGGCGAGTTATTACTCAGGACTTTTTTTGGTTGGATTTACATTTTGATTCCCCATGTATTCATTTTAATGTTTGTGAGTTTGTGGGCATTGATCCTGCAATTTGTGGCCTTCTGGGTCATTCTCTTTACCGGGCGTTATCCCGAGAGTATGTTTGAATTCCAGGTGGGTTTTTTGAGGTGGGACCTTCGTCTCAATGCAAGGATCTACAATGTGTCGGATGGATATCCTGCCTTTGGTATTAATTCAAGCGATGAGTATACCAGTCTGGAAATACCCTATCCGGAGGAGGTAAGCAGGGGGCTGACCCTTCTGCGCCTCTTATTTGGATGGTTGTTTGTTCTTCTTCCCCATGGATTGGTTCTGATGTTCAGGGCCTGGTTTGTGGGTATTCTGGTCTTCCTGGCCTGGTGGTTTGTGCTGTTTACCGGCAAATATCCTGATTTTGCTTACGATTGGGTTGTGGGACAAATTCGCTGGCAGATGAGGGTAAACCTTTATATGATGTATATGACGGATGTCTATCCTCCTTTCACCGGGGAAAAGCTCCCCGATGAGGATACAGGCGTAAATATAAGGGTCGATTAAGATGGAGTATTATCCCTTGCCCCAGCCCGATGAAATTGAAACCCGGGTGAAAGAGCATGCCGCTGACCTTTTTGCAGCAGTCCTCCTTTGAACCCGGAACCCTGGCGGCACTTTCTTATGCTCCGGGAGATGAGTTTGAGCAAGAAGCCATAGAGCTTGATTGGGAAGCGGTACAAGCGCAGCTTAAGTAAAAATTATTAACTTTGCGCTCCATTAAGGCTCCATAGTTTAACTGGATAGAACGTGGGATTCCGGTTCCCATGGTGGGGGTTCGAGTCCTCCTGGAGTCACTAGGAAAGATAAGCCGGTCTGCCTTTGGCAGGCCGGTATTTTTATGCCCCAGCCCCGAGCGAAAAGGCTTGAAATATCTTCCAATATTTGCGTGAAAAAACTTTTACATGTCGGAAATGTTGTCGTTCATGTAACTTTTCTTTGATGTATGCAGTAAAATCTGGGACAAATCGACGATTCTTTGATGACTTCCATCACCTCGGGTTTACTTGTCGCCTTAACCTGTTGATATTTCATCAAAGAAGCAGCCGTATTTTTCCATAATTTCAGCTAATCGTCTAATATTATATATTATTTAGAACTAAATGGCAGCCGAGTTTTTATCATCAGTCGGGGTTTCTTACCAAATCGACAGGCTTCTTTCCGAAGCAAGCAGCGAGATTGTATTTTTCTGCCCCGTTCTGAAATTGCATGAAAGTGTCATTCTTAGATTTCAGCAAGCTGATCAGCGAAATGTAAGAATTACGCTTGTTTTTGGAAAGGAGAGAAACCAGACCAAAGGAATGCGCTGGCACAAGGAATTTAAGAATCTGAGGATTCTCTACCACGATAAGCTGAATACCTGTTTGTACCGAAATGAAAAGGAGTTGATTGTGACCTCACTTGGACTGGATAGCCTTAGCTTCACCGTGAATCTTGACATGGGTGTGCTGATTACCAAGATGCGGGACCGGAAAGCCTTTGAGGATGGAATGTATGAACAGGAATTGCTGGTGGAGAATTCCGAAGAGGTTTTTGCCGGAACCAACTTTGAGAAGCCTGAGGAGACTGCTAATCCGGAAGAGATTATCAGGCAGATGCCCTATGTGAACTATTTTGGGATTGAGGATCGTACCCTGGAGAATGGGAAGGTAAAGGCGCCAAGTGGGAAATTCTATTACCCCGAAATGGAGCTATATAATGACGGGACCATCAAATTCCAGGGATTTAAGAAAACCAGGCAAAGGCATGGAGAGTGGATCTTCTATACTTACGAGGGATTTGTACGCGAGGTGGTAATATACGAGAACGGAAGTTATGTGGATAAGATCTTCTGTGATTACGAAAATCCAACAAAACCCATATCAAAATACTACTTGCTGTTTGGTCTGGGGAATTCTGTAAAGAAGCTTTATGGCAAGGAAATAGGCGATCTGTATTTCGATAGCAAGATAGCCGACTTTACGGGAAGCGATCCATCCAAATTGTTCTATCACGCCGAACGCTTCCTGAATAAAAGGAATATTTTTGCCAAGCCGGAAACTTTCCAGCAAATGGTCGATCAGATTTACCTCGTCCTCTACGAATAATATACCCATTTCTTAAGAGTCTCTTTCTCAGTGAATTAATGCAAGCATGTGCAACGAATAGTCTCCCGTTGCATAAAAAGGGTGCCCCTTTGTGAGAGACACCCTTCAGTCTTATTTGAACAGGAGGCTATTATCTTTGCCTTCCCTGGTCCCTGTATTCTTTCCTGGCTGAGTAGTTGATGATCAATGCTCGTGCCCTTCTGAGCGCCTGCTTTACATCATCTACCTTACCCATGGAGATATTCTCATCAATCCTCAGTGACATGGTCATTCTGTTCTTATCTGATTCGGGAAGTTTTTCCCTTTCAAAAAGGACGAAGTCCTGTACTGATTCATAGGGGATGCCCTCTTCATTAACCAGCTTATCGTTAAGCTGAATTAAGGGTTCAGTTCCATACATACGGGCCACGTGTGCAACGGGACGTCCTACGTAGATATAGCTTACAAGGGATTTTTTCTCCAACTTCTTCACTTCAGTAGCCTCAGGAACTTTAACCTGAACCTGAACTTCGGTTTCCCTCATTGTTGTCGACACCATGAAAAAGAATAGAAGCATGAAAACAATGTCAGGAAGTGAAGCTGTGTTAATGGTAACACCACCTTTCCCTTTTTTTCGTCTGAATTTAGCCATTATCTATCGATGTTTTTTGGGTCTGATTCGGAAATGTTCATCTTATAGATCTTCCGGATTCCATTATGAATCTCCTCTTCATTGGGGTTGGCCGTATTAAGGTCTGCATAATCCATTTCGAAGTACAGATTACAGAAATTATCCCTTAATTCATTTACGGCTGCCACCAACTCATTCTGTACCTGGAGGTATTTACCATAGGTAGTAGAACGGTCGTTTTGAAGAGAGATTACACCCTTGGATACCTGTCCCCTCCAGATTCCGTCCGGAGGTAGAAGTGATGAGCTTCCTGGTGGAAATTGAATCTCCACATTCTCTTTCTCAGGAAGGGTAACATCGTTTGCGGGATTGGTAAAAAACTCAATGGTTTTGGCTTTTAAATCAAGCCTGTCCATTTCCTCTCCACCGACCATTAAGCGGTCGCTTCGGTTCAGAAGTACAACAAGTACATTTCGTTTATTTACCTTAACCTCGGTTTCCTGCTCATCCTCCGGTTCGGGAGGAAGAAGCCTGGTGATCCCGGTATCGATATCCATGGTGGTGGTAACCAGGAAGAAAATCAGAAGGAGAAAGGCTATATCCGCCAGTGATCCTCCATTGACTTCCGGTGTTTCTCTTGCCATTGGTTATGTTTTTCTAAATTTTTATTTAAATGCCTTCGATGCGATGGCATAAAGAATAGACGCAAGCGCCATTCCAAAAAGTATGTATGTCACATAAAGAACTGTGTCAACCATTTTTAAGGTGGAAGGATCACTGTTCCCTGTACCGGTATACCCGATAATGTCAATCGGAGTCCCGGAGGCCATGAAATAGGATACCAATACCAGAACAGCACCACCGACCAGCACAAGTGCGAGTCTGACAAGCGCTTTCGGGTTGCCTAAGACTGTGATCAGAGGGAAAATAATGGCTGCAATTGCGGTGATCAGGATCAGTAAATAAGCCCAAACCAGTGCAATGTCAACACGATTCCATACAAGTAATTCCCAACCTGATAGTACCTCTGAAGCAGATTTTGCTTCCGGAGCCTCCACAGTGGGAGCAACCGGAGGAGCACTTGCTGCCTCTGTCGTCTCATCAGTAGCAGCAAGGCCTTCGGCATCTGTGCTATCCTGTGCAGTGGTATCGACCGTTGGCAATGGTGCCAGCGGTGTCAGGTCCACAGGGTTGGCTGCTTCTTGTACGCGTTGCTCCATACCGTCATAGTCAACGGTCTTGGGGCTAACGTAGAAGAAGAGTACCACCAGAAGGGAAATTCCTGCTACGATGAATAATATGATTTTAGTTATGTTCGAAAAAGCCATGGCTTCTTATTTTTTTGAATTATGTTTTACCAGCATGTCGACCAGGGAAATGGAAGCATCTTCCATTTTGTTAACGATGTTGTCAATCTGAGACACGAGGTAATTGTAGAAAATCTGGAGAACAATTGCCACCATCAGACCTGTAACAGTTGTGATAAGGGCGATCTTAATACCACCTGCCACAACGGTCGGGGATATATCTCCCTGCTGCTGAATGTTGTCAAATGCATCGATCATACCAATAACCGTACCCATGAAACCAAGCATAGGCGCAATGGCGATGAACAATCCGATCCAGGAAAGGTTTTTCTCCAGGAGACCCATTTGAACACTACCATAGGCTACAACTGATTTCTCAACCACATCAATGCCTTCATCGGCGCGGTCCAGTCCCTGATAGAATATACTTGCCACCGGTCCTCGGGTATTACGGCAAATATCTTTAGCAGCCTCAATTCCACCATCATTAAGAGCGGCCTCAACTTCGTCGAGAAGCTTTGTGGTGTTCGTGGATGCCAGGTTCAGGTAAATAACCCTTTCAAATGAAAGCGCAAGACCAAAGATCAAGGTCAGAAGTACAGCGCCCATAAATCCGGCACCACCTTCAATAAATTTTGTTTTAAGAGTGGTGTGGAGTACAGAAATTCCACCTTTTTCTTCAGCCGGTGCAACAGGAGAAGCGGTCTGTGGAGCTGCAACCTCTTCAGCAACCTGTGTGGTCTCTTCTGCGGCAGGAGCTTCTGTCGTCTCGTCCTGCGCAAAGATTGATGCTCCCATAAAAAGCATCCCGAAAACGGCTATCAATGCAAATAATTTTTTCATGGTGTTGATTGTTTGTTTTACTATTTAATTATTATATGAATACTTCTATTTTCTTTCATTTATCCTTTTGGCTCAACAAAGTTAAACCTTTAATTGAGAACTCTGCGGAGAGAGGGATTACTCTGGACCTTCGGTCCTTCGTGAGCTCGCCCACCTGGGCTCGGTTCGAACCTCTCTAACAGCAATAAACATAAAAGGTAAAAACCTTTTAAATATTGAGAACTTTGCGGAGAGAGAGGGATTCGAACCCTCGGTACCCTTTAGGGGTACACACGCTTTCCAGGCGTGCCAGTTCAACCACTCCTGCACCTCTCCCGTTGATTTATAAATCACGCTTTGTGACTATAAACCTACTTACCTTCAGTTTTTTATAAGAACTTTTCCCTAAAACCGAAGACATAATCTTCTCGGGATAATTTCGCGGCGAAAAATACGAAAAAAAATATTAATACGACTACTCACAGGTGAGTGATTTCACCTTTGAGTGATTTATTTAAAAGCATTTTAACCTCAGAAGGGTCTATTTCGAGGCCTAATAGCACCATCATTTTTGTAATTGCCGCCTCTATAGTTATATCGTAACCGCTTATCACTCCGGCATTTAGAAGTTTTCGACTGCTCTCGTAAAGCCCCATTTCCACGCTGCCCCTGCTACATTGGGTAACATCCAGAACAATGATTCCGCGATTAAGTGCTTTTTTTATCCTGTCCATAAACCAGGATCCCGAGGGAGTATTTCCGGCCCCATAGGTCTCCAGAATCAGGCCTTTCAGGCCTTCCATTTCAAGAATGGTGTCCAGATATGCCTCAGTTATGCCGGGAAACAGTTTAAGAAGGGCAATTTCTCTGCACATTGATTTGTGAACCTTCAGTTCTGGGAATTTCCCGGGATTCCGAATCTCTCCCCTGTTAAAAACCAGATGTACGCCAGCCTTGGCCAGGTATGGATAGTTGGCTGACTGGAAGGCATTAAAATGCTCCGCATTTACTTTGGAGGTTCTATTGCCACGCGACAGCTTACTTTCAAAGTAGATGCAAACTTCAGGGACTACGGGTTTCCCATATTCCCTGCTGGCGGCAATAACAATGGAGGTGATCATGTTTTCTTTGCCATCGGTACGCAGCGCTCCGATGGGTAGTTGGGCCCCGGTGAATATAACTGGTTTAGCCAGGTCTTCCAGCATGAAGCTCAGGGCGGAGGCCGAATAGGCCATGGTATCGGTCCCGTGTAAGATTACAAATCCGTCGAAGCGTTCATAATTTTGCTCTATGATTTCAGCGAGCTGGATCCATGTTGATGGATCAATGTCGGATGAGTCAATGAGTGGATCAAAACTGATGCTTTCAATTTTATAGCCATATCCCCTGATTTCCGGGAGATGTTGCATGATTTTCGAAAAATCGAATGGTTTCAGGGATCCCTTTCTCGGATCTTCCTGCATTCCAATGGTTCCACCGGTATAGATTAGTAATATGGAGCGTCCTTCCTGATCCATGGCCTTAAGAGATTTGGAAAAGTTCGAAAGCATTTCTGCTGGTGATGGCTCCGATCTCTTCAATATCCAAGTTAGAAATTTCTGCCACCCTTTCAGCAACATGAAGCAAATATGAGCTTTCATTTCTTCTACCCCTGAAAGGGACAGGTGCAAGAAAAGGAGAATCGGTTTCCAGCAAGAGGCGATCCATAGGAATATCGCCCAATATTTCCCAGAGTGTTGAATTTTTAAAGGTCACTATCCCGTTTATCCCAATGGAAAACCCGAAGGAAAGTGCTTTTCTGAGTTCAGCCGGTCCACCCGTGAAACTGTGAAACACACCATTTAAACCATCTGTTCCTGCTTCATCCATCATTCTGAATATCTCCTGGAAAGAATCCCTGGCATGTATAACCAGGGGAAGCTCCATCTTTTTTGCCCAGGCAATCTGGGTTTTAAAGGCAAACTCTTGTTCTTTGATATGGGTTTTATCCCAGTAAAGATCGATTCCGCTCTCACCGATGGCCACAATTCCGGGTCTTTCCAGGAGTTTTTCAATGCCAGCCAGCTCTTCAAGGTAATTTTCTTTAACGGAGGTGGGGTGGAGCCCCATCATGGGGAAGCATATGCCCGGATAAGCCGATGCCATCTCAAACATAGCCTCTGCGGTAGACAAATCTATATTGGGCAGGAGCATCCTGTTAACGCCCGAGTCCAGAGCCCTTTTTACCATGGCATCACGGTCTTCGGAAAAAGCATCCAGGTAGAGGTGAGTATGTGAGTCGGTATACATTTTTTTGCGGCTACAAACATAATATAAAACAGGATATTTAAAACGAGGGCCTGAATTTCTTTGCAAGCAAATCTAAATAGGCCCCTGCCAAATATCCTGTTTTTGGAAGAAGGAATGTGATCGTTTTATACCGCTCCCTGGGCCATCATGGCATTGGCTACTTTGACGAAGCCACCAATGTTGGCACCATTTACATAGTTTACAAATCCATCGGCTTCAGTTCCGAAATCCACACAGGTCTGGTGAATGTTTTTCATAATGGTTTGTAACCTGGCGTCCACCTCTTCCCTGGACCATGGCAACCTCATGCTGTTCTGGGTCATTTCCAGTCCGGAGACTGCAACTCCACCTGCATTGGCAGCTTTACCCGGTCCGTAAAGTATTTTAGAGCTCAGGTAAACTTCAATTGCATCCGGGGTTGAAGGCATATTGGCTCCTTCACTGATTACCCTGCATCCGTTTTTAATCAGTGTTTCAGCATCGGACTTGCTGATTTCGTTTTCGGTCGCAGAAGGGAAAGCCACATCACATTTTACATGCCAGGGTCTCTTGCCTTCAAAATACTCGCAGCCAAATTTATCAGCGTACTCCTTAATTCTTCCCCTGCGGATATTCTTTAAGTCCATTACCCAGGCAAGTTTTTCTGCATCGATGCCGTCAGGATCATAAATTGACCCACCCGAGTCAGAAAGTGTAACTGCCTTTCCTCCGAGTTCCGTCAGTTTTTCGATGGTATACTGAGCTACATTTCCTGAACCTGAAACGGCCGCAACTTTTCCTTTCAGCGAATCTCCTTTGGCCATGAGCATTTCATTGGCAAAGTAAACCGCCCCGTATCCTGTGGCTTCGGGCCTGATCAGAGAGCCTCCCCATTCAAGGCCTTTGCCTGTGAGCACTCCTGTGAATTCATTTCTAATTCTCTTGTACTGTCCGAATAAAAATCCAATCTCACGACCACCCACACCGATATCTCCGGCGGGTACGTCAGTATTGGGGCCAATGTGTCGGTTGAGTTCAGTCATAAAACTCTGACAGAAACGCATTACTTCATTGTCGGATTTTCCTTTTGGATCGAAATCCGACCCTCCTTTGCCTCCTCCCATGGGAAGGGTGGTAAGACTGTTTTTCAGTACCTGCTCAAAGGCGAGAAACTTGAGAATGCCGAGATTCACAGTGGGATGGAACCTCAATCCGCCCTTGTAGGGGCCTATTGCTGAGTTCATCTCGATGCGGAATCCGCGGTTTATTTCAATTTCACCCTTGTCGTTAATCCACGGTACTCTGAACAGGATTACCCTCTCGGGTTCCGCAATCCGCTCAAGAATTTTAGCATGTTTGTACTTGGGATTCTCCTCAATAAAGGGGATAAGCGATTCGGCAACTTCGTGCACTGCCTGATGAAATTCCGGTTCCGCCGGATTTTTGGCTTTGATTTTAGCCATGAATTGATCTACTCTGGGATCCATAGATTTTTATTTTGAGTTCGACTGCCCTAAATCTAGAAATCTTTCTCACAGTTCGGTATGTCCTTAATCATAAAGGGAGTATGTCATTAAACATTGTCAAAGAACATAGATGGCGATCAGTGTAGGGAGATTCTGGACCGGTATCTGTTTCCCGGTTCCACCGAAATCCACTCCTTAAGCTCCATCTCCAGTAGCAGGGCAAGCACGTTCTGCAAGGGGATGCCAAGCAATTTACTCAACATTCCGGGGGAAATATCGGGGACCTCCTCAATGGCGAATAATATTTTATTTTCTTCCGGACCAAGATCAATTTTTTGTTCGGCGAAGGGCAGGGTTTCACTATTTTTATCCCAGTTCAGTTGTTCCACGATATCTGCTGCAGACTCAACCAATGTGGCCATTTCTGATTTGATCAGGGCATTGCATCCTCTGGACCGGTCATCTTTCGCCCTGCCGGGAATCGACAGTACTTCCCTGCTGTATGAGAATGCAATGTCTGCAGTAATCAGGGCCCCTCCCTTTTTAGCTGACTCCACGATCAGTGTGGCCCTTGACAGACCCGCAATGATCCTGTTTCGCCTGAGGAAATTATTCCTTTCAGGTCCTATGTCAGAGTGAAAATCTGTGATCAGTGCTCCCTGGTGAGTTATTCTTTTGGCGGTCTCCCTATGGGATGCCGGATAGATCGTTGAAAGCCCATGACCCAGAACGGCCAGGGTTTCCAAACCATATTCCAGCGCCGCACGATGAGCGATCACATCAATCCCGTAGGCCAGACCACTAACAATGACCAGATCTGGTAAGGCGAAGGCCAGGTCTTTGATGATCTCCCTGCAAATTTCCTTCCCATAAGGGGAAGCTCTTCGGGTTCCCACTACACTCAGGTTCCTTTCACATTGAAAGGAATGATCACCAATTGAATACAGGAGAATCGGACCATCCTGACATTCATTGAGCAGCTTTGGAAATACAGGGTTTTTATAGTGAAGCACACTTATGTGGTGCTTTTCAATGAATTCCAGTTCCCGCTCGGCCTTTCCAATTAAGGATGGTTCATTGATGCACCGGGACAGAAAGGGTCCGATCCCTTCGATCTTTTCAAGAGCCTTTCTTTTTTGGAGAAAGACCTCCTCTGCCGAACCAATTTCTTTAATCAGTTTTCGGGCCGTTACCGGACCAATCGCCGGAGCCATGCTCAGGGCAATCATATACTTTAATTCTGTCTGTTCATCAGGCATCACTTTTAGGCTTTATGTGATATAAGGCCAGGAGATCGTCGCTTTGATGTTAAAATATTATCAGCCCTTGTCTTTGCAGCAAGCGGAAGGGTTGATGAAGCCTTTGGGCTCCTGAGAAAAGCTGTGCAGGAAGATGATGGATTGCGCTATGACGAGCCCTGGGGCTGGATGATGCCCATCAGGCATTCAGCTGCCTGTTTCTGCAGCAGAGGTTCTTAAGAGTTTTCCGTTCAGGGCTTTTTGACGTATTTCTGCAGGGAGGCGAGGATTCTGTTTTTATCCTCTTCACCCAGGGCCGAGAGGCTGATTGACGGGTAGGCCACCACCTTGTTCCTGAAGTGTTGAAAAAGTATGATTTTCTGGTAACGACCAAAGAAGAAGGGTTTCAACTCATACTTTACAAACTGAGGTTTGGGTATTTCAATGGAATTTTTTTTGCTGTTAAAAAGGCTGAGTGGGTAATACCTCATCACAATCATATCCCCGTGGTCATTATAAGAAACGTAATAGGGGATCTTCATGGTATTATAAATGCTTATTAGCACGTATATGGCCGCAACGAAAATCATGGCATGAAATTTACTAAGCCCCAGTTCAGGATCATCGAACCAGGGAAGAAAGATCAGGACAATAATGGCCAGTGTGAACACGATGGTCATAATCAGTCTCCTGATCCAGATTCTGTAGGTATTTTTCTGGTTATCTACCTTCATGCTTACGTCTGTTACGCTCTTTTTTTATCAGTGCCAGTTCCCGTCCGGTCTGGCCCTTTACAGAGGTGTTCTCCTCCACCCGGCGCATCAGGTAGGGCAATACGAAGCGAACCGGACCGTAAGGTACATATTTTGCCACATTAAATCCAGCAGCTGCCATGTTAAAACTGATGTGCTCACTCATTCCATAAAGTTGCGAGAACCACACACGATTGTCGGCCGGGTCCATTTTTCGTTCAATCATCAGGTCGGCCAGGTACTGAGAAGAGAATTCGTTGTGGGTTCCGTTAAAAATGGAGACCACATCCACATTGTCGAGGGTGATTTTTAGTGCCAGGTTGTAGTCCCTGTCAGTGCTCTCCTTGTCAGGCTGAATGGGATCCGGGTAACGAAGCTTCCGGGCCCTTTCTCTTTCTCTCTCCATATAAGCACCCCTGACAAACTTGGCCCCCAGGAAAAAATTCTCTTCCCTGGCAGCACGAATATCCTCTTCGAGTACGGCAATTCGATCGTGACGGTACATCTGGTAGGTATTAAATACAATGGCCCTCTTATAGTTGTATTTCCGCATCATATCCATCACCACCTGGTCTATGAAATTCTGGTAGAAAGTGTCTTCGGCGTCAATCATGATGGGGATATCATTGTCAAAGGCGGTCTGGCAAAGCTGGTCCACACGAGACCGGAATTTTTCACCTTCTTCGATGGCATTTTTATCCGGAACCGATGAACCGCTGAGAATTTCCAGAGCCTCACTGTTTCCAAAAGCGGTGGGTTTAAAAACCGCAAAGGGAATATCGGGGTTGCTCCCTGCATTTTTTACGGCCCTCAGGGTCTCCTGAAGTGCGGCATCAATGACTCTGTCCGATTCACCACCCTCCACCGAATAGTCCAGGATGGAATATACATTGGCTGATTTGAGTTTTTCAACGGCGGGCTGGCAATCCTGAAGGGTTTCCCCTCCCACAAAGTGTTTGAAGGCCGTGGGCTTTACAATCCATCCAATGGGAATCCTTAGCTTGGAACAAACCCAGATGAAAGGATTGGCGATTTTAACCAGTATGGGGTAGGAGATTAATTTGAAGAGTAAGTACGCGCGGCGCAGGTCGCGGTCCGACTTGATACTGAAAGCGGTTTTGGTGTCTTCAAAGTTTATCATGATCGTATTCTGTTTCAAGATATTTTTGCCGGCCACAATATATGCTAATTATTATCTTTGAATTATGAAAAAAGTCATCTTTGGACCACAAAATCCCATACAAGATATAATATCTCTTCCTTCCTCAAAAAGCATTTCAAACCGGATGCTAATCATGCAGGCTCTTTCAGGAAGGGGAATGGTGCTTGAAAACTTGTCAGAAAGCGATGATACCCGGGTTCTTCAAAGATGCTGTAAAACAGGGTGAAAGTACTATCGATATAGGTCATGCAGGCACTGCGATGCGTTTTCTTACCGCTTTTTTGTCTACCCGCGACCAGGGCGTGATCCTTACCGGCTCGGATCGCATGAAACAAAGGCCGGTGGGACCCCTTGTGGATGCACTTCGCGAACTCGGTGCCCGAATAGATTATATGGAGAGCGAGGGCTGTGCGCCCCTGAAGATTGAGGGAGGATTAAAAAAAGGCGGAAAAATTCGTGTGGATGGCGGTATCAGCAGTCAGTTTATCAGTGCACTGATGATGATCGGTCCCGTCCTGGAAGGAGGCCTTCATATCTTGCTCTCCGGGCATGTGGTATCAGCCACCTATATCCGGATGACCCTTGCCCTGATGCAAAAAGGGGGCATCGAGCTCACTTTCGATGGGAGGGAGATTCTTATCCGGGAGGGAGCCTACAACTTCGACAAATTTGTGGTCGAGTCCGATTGGAGTGCGGCATCTTACTGGTACCAGCTTGCAGCCCTGATGCCAGGCTCAGTGATCACCCTTCCCCGGCTCGGGCAGGATAGCCTTCAGGGCGACGCTGGCCTGGTGAAAATATTCAGGCCTCTGGGTGTTGAAAGCCGTTTCGAAAATAATTCATTAATTCTTACTTCAGGGGCCAGGGTAGCTTCTGATCTCATTGAATATGACTTTACCGGCTGTCCGGACCTGACTCAGACCCTGGCGGTTACCCTATGTGCTATGGGCCTGGCCTTCAAATTCACCGGTACCAGAACCCTCAGGGTAAAGGAGACCGACCGGGTGGCTGCCCTACAGGCAGAGTTGGGAAAATTTGGGTTTTCTCTTGAGACCGATACAGAAGGTGATTGGATCAGCTGGGATGGCCAAAGGGGGCCGGCTGAAAGTCAGCCCTGCATTGAAACCTATCACGACCATCGCATGGCCATGGCCTTTGCCCCTTTGGCCATTCCTTTTGGGAAAGTCACCGTAAATGACCCCATGGTGGTGACTAAATCCTATCCAGCTTTCTGGCAGGATCTTGAAAAAGCCGGGTTTTTAATCTCGACGCTCTAAAAAGAAACGTTTCAGCATCATGGAAGACTCTTCTTCCATAAGACCCGGATGTACACCGGTTTTTACATGAAGTATGGATGTGTTGCTATGGGAGAAACCTTCCCTGGGATCTGACGCTCCGAAAACAAGCCGGTCCAGCTGTGCCCATTTCAGTGCAGCGGCACACATGACACAGGGTTCAAGGGTCACGAATAGCGTGCATTCATTCAGGTATTTGGACCCCAGGAAGTTTGAGGCAGAAGTAAGGGCGATCATTTCAGCGTGGGCAGTTACATCCATCAATTGTTGGGTCATATTATGGGCCCTGGCGATGATGCGGTCCCGGTTCACAATGACCGCCCCCACAGGCACCTCCTTCATGTCGTAGGCCTTTTGAGCCTCCTTAAGGGCTTCCTTCATAAAATATTCATCGGGGAATAGTGGTTTCTCCATGCTAAAAGTTACTAAATTTGCAATCGCTTATGACAAAAATAGGCATAGAGGCTAGCTTATCATATAAAAAAGATAAAAATGTACAGAACACACAACTGCGGTCAGTTAAGATTGGAACAGGTGGGAGAGCAGGTCACCCTTTCGGGATGGGTCCAGAAATCCCGGGATCTGGGTGGTATGACTTTCGTGGATATGCGGGACCGCTACGGTCTTACCCAGGTGGTATTTAATATGGAGACTAAAGCAGATTTGTGTAAGGAGGCAAGGAAGCTGGGTCGAGAGTTTGTGATCCAGGTGAGTGGCAGGGTGGCCGAACGAAGCAATAAGAACCCGCAAATGCCCACAGGCGATATTGAAATCCTCGCAGAGAGCCTGAAGATTCTGAATAAATCCGAAGTGCCTCCCTTTACCATTGAAGATAATACCGACGGTGGTGACGATATCCGGATGAAGTACCGCTATCTGGACCTTCGCAGGCCCGGGGTAAGAAAAAACCTCATGCTACGCTCTCAGATGTCCATCGAAGTCCGGAAGTACATGACTGAACAGGGTTTCCTGGAAGTGGAAACCCCTGTGCTGATTAAGTCAACCCCCGAAGGAGCCAGGGATTTTGTGGTTCCTTCCAGGATGAACCCCGGGGAGTTTTATGCCCTTCCCCAGTCCCCTCAGACCTTCAAGCAACTCCTGATGGTGGCCGGTTTTGACAAATACTTTCAAATTGTAAAGTGCTTCAGGGATGAGGACCTTAGAGCGGACAGGCAGCCTGAGTTCACACAGATCGACTGTGAAATGTCCTTTGTGGACCGGGATGAGATCCTGGAAGCTTTTGAAGGGCTGACAAAACACCTCTTTAAATCTGTTAAGAATGTAGCACTTGAAGAGCAGTTTCCCAAGATGCCCTATTCTGAGGCCATGAGCCGCTATGGAAACGACAAGCCTGATGTCCGTTTTGGAATGGAACTCAGTGAGATGACTTCCATGGTTCAGGGAAAAGGATTCCAGGTGTTTGATGCAGTGCAGTATGTGGGTGGAATCTGTGCCGAAGGCTGTGCCGGATACAGCCGCAAACAACTGGATGCGCTCACGGATTGGGTCAAAAGGCCACAGATTGGGATGAAAGGACTGGTTTACGTGAAATATAATGAGGATGGCAGTATAAAGTCCTCCGTCGACAAATTTTTTGATGAAGCAGCCCTCAGGGAGTGGGTCGCCTTATTTGGAGCCAAACCCGGTGATTTGATCCTGTTGCTTGCCGGTGAAAGGAATCTGACCCTGAAGGCACTCAGTGAATTAAGACTGGAGATGGGTAATCGCCTTGAACTTCGCGATCCCAATGTATTTAAGCCCCTTTGGGTGCTTGACTTCCCCTTGCTGGATTGGGATGAGGAAACCGGCCGTTTCCATGCCATGCACCATCCCTTTACCAGTCCCTATGAAGAGGACATCGAGTTGTTCAATACCGATCCCGGGAAGGTCAGGGCCAAAGCCTATGATCTTGTGATCAATGGTGTAGAGATTGGTGGAGGTTCCATCAGGATTCATGACGAGAACCTTCAAAGCAAGATGTTTGATAATCTTGGTTTTACAAAGGAAGAGGCAAAGAAGCAGTTTGGATTCCTGATGAGTGCCTTCCGCTATGGCGCTCCTCCCCATGGGGGTATCGCCTTTGGCTTCGACCGCCTGGTTGCCATGTTCGCCGGTATTGAATCCATCCGCGATGTGATCGCTTTCCCGAAAAACAACTCCGGACGCGATGTGATGATCGATACGCCTTCGACCATTTCCAAAGAGCAGCTTGACGAACTTTTCCTTAAAACCAATCTGCCCGGGTAAGACCGCTTTGTTAAACCTGCTCGCCTAAAAGTGTGGCCGATGTGCAGTCGGTGATCTTTACATGCACATAGTCACCAGGATTCACCGAGCCGCGGTTGAATACCACTACCTTGTTCTGGGAGGTGCGCCCGAAAAGCTGTTTGTCTGATTTCTTTGATGTGCCTTCGGCAAGAACCTCAAAGACCTGACCGATATCCTTTTGCTTACCGGCCAGAGAGAGTTTTGTCTGTAATTCGATGATCTGGTTCAGTCGTTTGGTTTTTACCCTTTCAGGTACATCATCCTCAAGCTTTCGGGCAGCAAAGGTTTCGGGCCTTTCGCTGTATTTAAACATGAAGGAAAGATCATAGCCAGCCCATTCCATCAGGCTCAGGGTTTGCTGGTGCTCCTCTTCGCTTTCCCCGCAGAATCCTGCTATGATATCCGTGGAAATGGATGCATCCGGAAGATATTTTCGGATGGCCTCAACGCGTTCCATATAATGCTCCCGGGTGTATCTTCTTTTCATTCGATCCAGTACAGCAGTGCTACCCGATTGTACAGGAAGGTGAATGGATCTGCATAAATTGGGCCGGCCGGCGATTACCTTCAATAGTTCGTCACTCATGTCCTTGGGATGGGAGGTGGCGAATCGTACCCTAAGCAGGGGATTGATCCCGGCCACCCGATCCAGGAGCTGTTCAAAGGATACACCGGCTTCCTTATCACCCCAGTGATATGAGTTTACATTTTGACCCAGCAGGGTTACTTCCCTGTATCCTGCTTCAAAAAGCCGGGAGGCCTCACTGATGATGGTCTCGGGATCACGACTTCTTTCCCTGCCCCTGGTTCCGGGAACCACACAATAGGCACAAAAGTTATTGCAGCCCCTCATGATGGAAACAAAGGAAGTCACCTGGTTTTTATCCATCCTGACCGGTGAGATATCTGCATAGGTTTCGGTGGTGGAAAGCAGGGTATCTATGCCCTTTTCGCCGACCTCAACCCGGGCCAGCAGGGTCGGTAACTCACGATAGGCATCAGGGCCTGCCACAAGGTCAATCACGGGTTCCTCATCAAGGAGTTGTTCCTTAAGACGCTCAGCCATGCAGCCGATAAGGCCCACAGAAACATCTTTGTTTTCTTTTTTGATCCGACCAAACTCCCTTAGCCTGGCACGTATGCGCTGCTCTGCATTGTCCCTTATGGAACATGTATTCACCAGGATCAGACTGGCTTCGTCTATTTCCTGAGTGACTTTGTAATCCTGCTTTTGCAGAATTGCAGCCACCACCTCACTGTCCACCACATTCATCTGGCAGCCATAGGTTTCTATATATAGTTTCTTTTTTACCACGGGGGGCAAAGGTAAAAAACGAAGGTCACATTTTTTGTTAAATCTTTGCAAAAGGCCCTTTACCGACAAAAGAGCCCCTTTTGCCGATTAAGTATTTCACCCCAGTTCTGTTTGCCCTAAAATTGCAGTATAAATAATTCTAATCTTAAATCAAATGAAAATGGGAGCAGGTATATTTTGGGGTGCATTCTTACTCTTGCTGGGTATTGCACTAATAATAAAAGTGGTATTTCAGGTGGATTTCCCGGTCTTTAAAGTTGTATTTGGGATTTTCCTTGTATTGCTGGGTATAAAAGTTTTGTTTGGCAGAACCCTTTTTACTCAGCACCATTTTGATCCTGAGGAGACAGTCTTTAACGAGCGAAGCTACAATAATCCGGAATCCAACAAGGAGTACACCGTACTTTTTGGAAAGGGGGTTTACGATTTCACCAATGTGGATTTGAGCAAGGGAAGGTTTGATACAAAAATCAGCACCGTTTTTGGAGGAACCCAGATTATCGTTCCCCGTGATGCTCCGGTGAGGATTACTGCGGATGCGGTGTTTGCAGGGGCCGAGATGCCCGATGGCAATACGGCAGTATTTGGATCGACCGTATATGAGAGTGACTCCTGGAGGCCAGATACGGCCAGCATCAACATCAAAGTGGATGTGGTATTCGGAGGTGTTCAGGTAATCCGCCGTTAAACATGTTTCAGCTTACAGGCATTTTGCTATTTTTGCATAAAATCTCAGAACATTATGTCAGGACATAGCAAATGGTCAACCATTAAGCGGAAAAAGGGCGCCAATGACGCCAAAAGGGGTAAAATATTTACCAAGCTGATCAAGGAAATCACAGTAGCTGCCAGCACTGGAGGGACTGACCCAGAGGCAAATCCCCGCCTCAGATCTGCCGTTCAAAATGCAAGGGGCATGAATATGCCCAAGGATACCATCCAGAGAGCCATTAACAAGGCAGATAAGGATAACTCTTCCTTTATGGAGCTTACCTTTGAGGGCATGCTGGCCAATGGAATCGGAGTTATTGTGGATTGTCTCACCGACAATCGTAACCGGACGGTTGGAAATGTCCGCTCCATATTCACAAAAAGGGGTGGAAACCTGGGGACCAATGGTTCACTGAGTTTTATGTTCGAAAGGAAAGGTGTAATCAGCCTGCCCAAGGGGGACCTGGATCCTGATGAGTTTGAACTTGAAATCATCGATGCAGGGGTGGAAGAGATTGAACTGGAGGATGACACCTTTATGATTACCACTCCCATGGAGGAATTCCATAATGTACAGGTTAAACTTCAGGAAATGGGTCTTGAGCCCGAGAGTGCCGATCTTCAGCGGATTCCAAACGACACCATCGAGTTGACCATTGAACAGTCAGTGGCAATTATGAAGGTTATTGAAGAGTTTGAGGATGATGACGATGTTCAGTCTGTCTGGCACAACCTCGAGGTGAGCGATGAGGTGAATGCCGCCATGGATGCCTAATCACTGATCCCCTTATTGATCAGGCGGACGCAAAATATGCTTACGCCAATAATTATACCTGCCATCGCTGCAGTGTGTCCAAGGTGATCGGAATCGTACCAGTTGAAAAATACCAGGGCCGGGCCTGAGATAATCAGTAGCAGGGTGGATACCATGGGAAAGCGTTTCACTTTAATCCTCGACAGGCTCAGTCCCAGGGCCCAGGCACCTACGCAGCTGGATCCAATAAGCCTGTAAAACTGCTCTTTCCTGAACTGCTCCAGGAGCTGCAGGTGAAGTTGATCCCCGGTCTGACTGATGCTTTCGGCTACCAGGCCTGATATTTCCCTGTGCAACTCAAGCCCAACAAGTGCCATGATCAGAAAACCTGCTGAAGCACCAAGCATGAGTATCGAGTTCAAATAGCTGAGAAAGTTGGTTTTCTTGCGAAAAAGGGTGAGGTAAAAGGGGATGGCCAGGGCTGAAAACAGGGCTGTAAGGAGCCATGCAATGGAACTTATTTTCTGACCCATTGCGTTTTCGGAAAGATAGTTTAAATCTTCCTGCAGGGTGGCGTAGGGACTCACAAATCGAAAATCCAGCAATAGAGATGCGACATAGGAGACTGCCACCAGAATCAGCATAAGCCCCGTGGTTACTTCGTTTCGGCGCCCCGATCTTTCTTTTTTATCCTGCACGTAGTGAAAGTAATCAATTTATACAAATTTGATTAATTTTGTGGAGCAAAATCAGGGACGGTCTGCTCATGAAAATTACAATTCTATTATTTTCCTGCTTCATTCTTACAGCTTCGCTTACCCGGGGGCAGGCAGGATCGGGAGATGATCTGCTAAGGACTCTGAGTGGAGATGGGGACAGGGAACAGATTATTATAGAGACTGACTCCTTACTGGATGTCAATTACTATAAACTATTGGCTGTTAACAGTAAGGTCAGCGGAGTTCCGGGATACCGGATTCGTATCTTTTCTGAGAGCGGAATAGGGGCAAAGGAGAAGCAGCAGCGGGTTAGAGCCAGCTTCCTTTCAGAATTTCCTGAATTTGACGCCTATTACAGGTACGATGAACCATATTTTAAGGTCTACGTCGGCGATTGCAGAACGCGGAGTGAGGCATTAAAACTGTATGACCTGATCAAAGAGGAATTTCCAAATCCAATTATCCGGGAGGATTATATCAACATTAAATGATAGACGAGATCAAGCATAAATGCGGTATTGCGATGGTGAGGTTGCTTAAACCCCTGGAGCATTACCAGCTGACTTATGGTTCGTGGCGTTATGGGCTCGAGAAGTTATACCTCCTGATGGAGAAGCAAAGAAACCGGGGTCAGGACGGCGCAGGAGTGGTGAGTCTGAAACTGGACACCCGACCCGGGATGAAGTACTTCAACCGACAGAGGGAGAATGGTTCTGCTGCCATAAATACCATCTTTGCCAAAATTTATAAGGATTATACCAAAGCTGAAAGAAAGTACCCCGGTGCTTTTAATGATCCGCAATGGGCCAAATCAAAACTTGCATTTGTTGCTGAGGCCTACCTGGGTCACCTGAGATACGGCACCTTTGGTTCTAATTCGGTTGAGAATCTTCATCCGGTGATGAGACAGAATAACTGGAAAACCAGGAACCTGGTGCTGGCAGGGAATTTCAACCTGACAAATGTGGATGAGTTGTTTGCCAGGCTAATGGATCTGGGACAGTTTCCCAAGGACTATTCAGACACAGTTACCATGCTTGAAAAGGTGGGGCATTTTCTGGATAGTGAAAACCAGGAATTGTTTGACCATTTTAAGAATAAGGGTTTTACCAATAGAGACATTACCGACAAAATTGCTACAAATCTGGATGTGGGAAAGGTCCTGGCCGAGGCAAGTAAATACTGGGATGGAGGTTATGCCGTTGCAGGCATGATGGGGCATGGCGATTTGTTTGCCATGCGTGATCCCTGGGGGATCAGGCCTGCTTTCTATTACAAGGACGATGAAATCGTGATTGTAACCTCTGAAAGGCCTGCCATACAGACCGCCATGAATGTGAAATTTGACGCGGTGCATGAATTGCCTCCGGGACATGCCCTGGTGGTTAAAAAGAATGGGGAGCTGATTATTGAACGTATTCGCAAGGAGGAGGAGAAGAAATCCTGTTCCTTTGAAAGGATATATTTTTCCAGGGGTTCCGACCGGGAGATTTACAGGGAACGCAAAAAGCTCGGAGAATTGCTTGTGCCCGGACATTCTGAAGGCCATCGATTATGATGTGGATAATACGGTCTTTTCTTTCATCCCAAACACTGCAGAATCAGCATTTTACGGGATGGTAAAAGGCATTGAGGAATTTTCACTCGGCCGGAAGCTGGAAAAGCTGAAAAATCTGGATGGAAAATGCAGTAAGGAAGAGCTTGTGAAAATTATGAAAGGCCGCGCCCGCATTGAAAAGGTGGCCATCAAAGATTTAAAATTAAGGACCTTCATCTCACAGGATAAGGGCCGTAAGGACATGGTGAGCCATGTCTATGACATTACCTACGGTTCCCTTCGTAGAGGGGAGGATAACCTGGTGATCATTGATGACAGCATTGTCAGGGGTACAACCTTGAAGCAGAGTATTATCAAGATACTCGACAGGCTCGATCCCAAACTCATTGTTGTGGTCTCATCTTCTCCTCAGATCAGGTATCCAGACTGTTATGGAATCGATATGGCCAAACTGGGTGATTTTATTGCTTTCCAGGCCGCCATTGAGCTTCTCAAGGAAAATGAGATGGAGCATGTGATCAACGAGGTGTATAAGAAATGTAAGCTACAGAAAGACCTGCCCAAAGAAGAATATGTGAATTATGTGAAGGACATCTACAAACCCTTTACAGATGAGCAGATCAGCGCAAAAATTGCACAAATGCTTACAGATTCAAGCATTAATGCCGAAGTTAAAATCGTCTACCAGAACATTGAGGGTCTCCATGAGGCGGTGCCTGATGATAAGGGAGACTGGTATTTTACAGGGGATTATCCCACCCCTGGTGGAAACAAGGTGGCCAGTACAGCTTTCCTGAACTACATCCACGGAGTTAATACCCGTGCTTATTAATCTTTACGACTCGATTTGTAAAATCTTTTTGTAAGGCGCGCCAGTTTATTGTTTCTGCGTGCGCATATTCTTTATTTTAAGCAATTGCTTTGGTACGTAATTCATTACATGCCGTTCGACCTTGGCCTTGTATAGATCGTTCAGTGTGATCATGATTCCGGTCTCCTCCACATCCCCGAATCCTTTATTTAATACCGTTCCAAAGGTTCTCATGGATGGCGAAAGGTTCATGTAGGCATTAATCAGTGGTGGGATATTTTCTCCCAATGCCCTGACTTCCTTTGACAGAATCTTATAGTCCTGCTCATAATACTGACCCGTAAAAATGGCTGTTAGTCTGGCCCGGTCGGTGGCCATTTTCAGAGGATCCTTTGGAACCACCAGTTCGTCGTTATCGGGAAAATGCTTATTCAGGAAAAAGAGGATCATATCCCTGGCCATCTGGTGATAGTGCAGGTACATGGTGACCTTGCCAAACATATATTTCTTCTCAGGGTAATCCAGAGTCAGCGTCCCCAGTCCGTCCCACAGATTATCCAGGGCGTAGAGTCCCTTGCGTCTCAGCTGGGTGGACTGATACTTGGGCTGAACAAAGGAACGGCCCAGTTCGATCATGTGGGGTAGATAGTCGGAGATAAACTCATCTGAGAAAGTGAATAATTTAGAGGTGGCCAGCCGCACCTTACCATCCTTATAACAATTTCCTGTTCCGCAAATGAGAAAGCGGTACCCCCCCAGGATGGCTTGTTCCTCGGGGTCCCAGACAATCAGTTGCTGGTAGGAATTTTCGCCGGTGTCATATTCATCCAGGTCACAATCCAGTCCGGTACCCCCACCTGCTGCACGGAAGGACAGTTCCCGGAGCCTCCCGATTTCCCGCATGGTATTCGGGGAATTCTCAGCATTGATAATATAGATCTTATTACCAGCCTTGTTTGTTTTTCTGATGAAGCGTTCGCTATTCAACTCATCCCTCAGGGCTTCAAGGGGAACCGGAGGAATAATTTCCTTCATTTTCATGAGGTGGACTTTAGTTATTTATATAGCTGAATTCCCTTTCCGGATCTTCAGCAATGATATATACATGTTCCTTTACGAGCTGGGCCCACTCCATCGCTGTGTGCCTTTTATCGAAGGTTTCAAAGGGGATTGCATTTCCAAAGGTAATCACAAAGTGTTGATTGACGGGTATAAAGGTTCCGTCCATATTGTCCACCTTGGTAAGCAAGTCATTGACCAGTAATTTAATATGCGGGTAAACTTTGCTTAATTCCACCACATCCACGGTCACATTAAAAGCCTCTTTGGAGGCCTGTGCGAACTCCACATCCTTCTTGTGGCCATGATTGTAAAGAATGGGATCGTTGAAGAAGTCAATCTTCAGCATCCTTGACAGGGCGCTGAATACAAAGGGGGGGATCCATCTTCCGACCCCTTTATTTTTGTCCATAAAAAGGGCCTTATGATTGATGGGTTTGAAATTCTCTTTGTGCCTTGCTTCATCCATTGATAAACAAAAGTATTAAAAAAAACCCTGCTACCCTCGTCTGAAAGTTATTAACAAAGTGGGAAAAAGTGGGAGAAAATGGATCAAAGTGGTGAAAAAGTACTATTTTTACGAGCAAACCCGCGGAAACCCTATGGCGAATTTCATCGGAGACTACACAGTCAGGCTTGACCCGAAGGGGAGGCTCTCTTTTCCAGCTGCTTTTAAAAAGCAGATGAAAGAGGGGCTCCAGGATGGTTTTGTACTGAAGCGGGACGTGTTTGAGCCATGCCTGATCATGTATCCGATGGAAGAGTGGGAGAGGCAGAATAAAATGATCAGAGCCAGGACCAATCCTTACAACAAAGAGCATGCTCGATTTTTAAGAATGTTTTTTTCGGGAACGGCTGAAGTTTCCCTTGATGCCAATAACCGGATGCTCATTCCCAAAAGATTATTGGATCATGCCGGTATTGAGGCTGAGGTGGTAATGGCTGGACAGTCAGGAAAGATCGAGATCTGGGATTCCGGGAAGTATGGTGGCGTGAGTGAGGTCGATGAAGACTTTGCAGCCATGGCAGAGAAAATATTAGGAGGAACATTTGACGAACCGGATACATAATGGGCTACCACAGGCCGGCACTGTTGCGTGAAAGCATAGAAGGATTAAATATCAGGCCAGGGGGGATTTACGTGGATCTAACCTTTGGTGGAGGGGGGCACTCCCTCGAAGTTCTAAAAAAGTTGGGTAAAAAAGGAAGGCTGGTTGCATTTGATCAGGACCAGGATGCGCTTTCCAATGTTCCGGAGGATAAGCGGATAACCTTTGTCGGGGCAAACTTCAGATATTTGCAAAATTACCTGAGATACCATGCCATAAAGGAGGTCGACGGAATATTGGCTGACCTGGGTATCTCATCTCACCAGATTGATATTCCTGAACGGGGTTTTTCATTTAAATCGGAAGCGGGACTGGACATGCGCATGGATGTTCGGGCCCGGTCAACCGCTGCTGAGGTGCTAAACAGCTATTCACTGGAAGAGCTTGTTCGCGTTTTCAGGAACTACGGAGACATTAGCAACGCCCGGGCGCTGGCATCCGCAATTGAGAAAAGCAGGACTGAGAAGGAGCTGCAGACCACCTTCGATCTGGAGGAGGCCATAAAAAAATTCATTCCCCGCGGACAGCCCAGTAAATTCCTGGCAAAGGTCTATCAGGCCCTGCGGATTGAAGTAAATGCAGAGATGGACGCCTTAGGTGAAATGCTGCTCCAGACTACCGGGGCCCTTCGGGAGGGTGGCCGCCTGGCGGTAATCACCTATCACTCCCTGGAGGACAGACTGGTGAAGAATTTTATGCGCTCAGGGAATCTGGAGGGAGAGCTTGTAAAGGATTTTTATGGCCGCCCCCAGACTCCCTGGAAGCTGGTGAATCGCAGTGTGATCATTCCTTCCAATGAAGAGCTTGAAGAAAATAACAGGGCAAGAAGTGCAAAATTGAGAATTGCCGAAAAAGTTTAGTCATGGTGAAAGAGACAAAAAAAGTGGAATTCGACACCACCCTGGAAGAGGGTGGTCAGGCCTTTTCACTGAGGGATCTGCTGGATGGAAATGTGCTTACGCGTAAAACGGTAATTAAGCAGTCACGTTTTATTCTTCTGCTGGTCTTTGTGGCCTTTCTCTCCATTGCCAACCGGAACCATGCGGAAAAAACAGTCATCCAGCCTTAACCGCCTGCAAAGTGATGTGAAGGAACTCAGGGCACAGTCCATAACCATTTCCTCTGATCTGGTCCGCATCAGCCGGCAGAGCGAAGTGGTCAGGCTGGTGGACCGCTATGAATTGGGACTGAATGAAAATCTTGAACCGCCTAAAAAGCTGATCGAAACCGAGGATTAATATGTCTTTAAAACGTGACATACTGATACGTGCATCGCTGGTATACATTCTTATGCTGGTGGTGGGCTTATTGATCTTTGCCAAGGCCGTACATCTCCAGTTTTTTGAGAAGGAGAAGTGGGCCCAGGAGGAGAACAGCACGGTTCGTCATAAGGTTATAAAGCCCAACAGGGGAAATATCTATTCTTCCGATGGCCGCCTGCTGGCTGTAGATGTGCCTTTTTATGAGATTCGCATGGATTTTAAATCCGAATCTTTTTCAGATGATATATTTTACGGAGGTGTCGATGAGCTGGCTAAATCTCTTTCCCGGCTATTTGGGGACCGCCACTGGTCGACCTACAAGAGGGAGCTGGTCAGGGCCCGTGAGAAAGGTGAACGCTATTACCTGGTTAAAAGGAATGTAAGCTACACCCAGTTGCAGCAGGTAAAGAAGTTTCCCATTTACAAAGAGGGTCGTTTTAAGGGGGGTGTACAGTATGTGCAATCCAACAAGAGGGTAAGGCCCTACGGAACGCTCGCCGCCAGGACTGTGGGTTATACCATGAGTGGAAATATGCGATCTGTGGTGGGCATTGAGGGGGCTTATGAAGCAGAACTCAGGGGTGTGGAAGGTTACCGGCTCATGCGGAAAATCCGCGGAGATATCTGGATGCCCATCAACGATGCCAAGGAGATTGAACCGGAGGATGGCTATGACGTGGTTACGACCATCGATGTGGACCTTCAGGATGTTGCCCACAATGCCCTGCATACCCAGTTACTCAGGCACGAGGCTGACCATGGCACTGTAGTGCTTATGGAGGTGGAAAGCGGCAAGGTAAGGGCCATAGCCAACCTGGCAAGAAATAAAGAAGGATACTACAATGAGGATTACAATTTTGCTATAGGAGAAAGTACCGAGCCGGGTTCAACCTTTAAGCTGGCATCCATGATTGCGCTGCTTGAGGATGGTTATGTGAAACCCGACGACATTGTGGATGTGGATGACGGTGTGACCTACTTTTATAATCATCGTATGGAGGATAGCGGGGATGAGGGTCTGGGTAAGATTACGGTTCAGCGTGCTTTTGAGGCCTCCTCCAATGTTGGGATTTCGCTATTGGTAAATGAAAGCTACAAAGATAAGCCCGAGCGCTTTGTGGACCGGCTCTACGGGATGGGCTTAAACCGGAAGCTGGGCATAGGGATAAAGGGTGAAGGTAAACCGGATATTAAGTATACCGACAGCGAATTCTGGTCAGGTGTATCACTGCCCATGATGTCCATTGGCTATGAGGTAAGAATGACCCCGCTGCAGATCCTGGCTTTTTACAATGCAATAGCCAATGACGGTCAGATGGTTAAACCCATTTTCGTGGAGGAAATGCGCTCCCATGGAAAAGTTGTCCGGGAGTTTCAAACCGAAGTTCTGAATAACCACATCTGTTCAAAGGAGACCCTGGGGCAGGTCAGGTCAATGATGGAGGGTGTTGTTGAGAACGGAACCGCTAAAAACCTCTCCAACAGTCACTACAAAATTGCAGGCAAAACAGGAACGGCTCAGGTTTCTCTCAGTAAGGAGGGCTATACCAAATCATTATACCAGGCCTCTTTTGTGGGTTATTTCCCTGCGGATAAGCCAAAGTACACCTGTATTGTGGTTGTGAATGCCCCCTCCAAGCATATTTACTATGGTAATCTGGTGGCCGGCCCCATATTTCGATCGGTAACCGACCGGATTTATTTCCGTGAGTACGAAATGCACAGCGATACAGAGGTATTGGCTGAGCATGAAGTTCAGGTCCCCTATTCGAAAAGTGGATTACGCCTGCCCCTTGAGAGCACCTATACCTACCTGGGTCTTCCCATTCAGGAAGGCGAGGAGACAGGAATCTGGGTTTCCACAAAAAGTACCCCGTCAGGAATGCTCCTGAATGACAGAAGTATATCCGATGCACTGGTACCCAATGTGGTTGATATGGGCCTGAAGGATGCCCTCTACCTGCTTGAATCCAAAGGAGTGAGGGTGGTGGTAAACGGACGCGGTACGGTCAGGCAGCAATCGGTTCGTCCTGGTGAAAGGCTAAGTGAAGGGATGGAAGTGCGCTTAAACATGAGTATTAAAGAAGGATAGTGAAACTGAAAGAGATCATAAAGGAAATGACCGCTGTGGAAGTTACAGGTTCCACTGATGTGGAGATAGGCGGGATTCGCTTCGACTCCAGGAAGGTGGAAGCCGGTGACCTATATGTGGCCATCCGTGGCGAAGCTTTCGACGGACACACCTTCATTCCTGAGGCCATTTCTGCAGGGGCAGTTACCGTTGTTTCTGAGGAGGAAGCTCCGGAAGCTTACCGGGACATCACCTGGGTCCGATCATCTCGATCCCGGGAGTCCCTGGCCTTAATTGCATCTGCCTTTTATGGATTTCCTTCCCGGGATCTGTTCCTGGTAGGCATCACCGGTACAAATGGAAAAACCACCATTGCCACCCTGTTGCATCGCATGCACACCGATATGGGATTCAGTGCCGGATTGCTATCCACCATCCGTGTAATGATAGGTGAAAAAGAATATCCGGCAACCCATACCACCCCGGATCCGGTTCAGCTGAATTTTTACTTCAGACAAATGGTTGACCAGGGATGTGGATTCTGCTTTATGGAGGTCTCCTCCCATGCCATTGATCAGGACCGCATCAGTGGCCTTGACTTTAACGGTGGAGTCTTCACCAACCTGACTCGTGATCACCTGGACTACCATAGGGATTTTAAGACCTACCTGGATGTGAAGAAGCGCTTCTTCGATGAGCTTTCCCCGGATGCTTTTGCCCTGGTAAACGGAGATGACAGGAACGGGCAGGTCATGCTTCAGAATTGTAAAGCCCGGAAATACAGCTTTGGCCTCCGGTCCGGAGCTGATTTCAAAGCCCGGGTCAGGGAAATGCTTTTGGAGGGTTCTTCCATGGAAATTTCCGGGAAAGAGGTATGGGTAAAGCTGCCCGGTCGCTTTAACGCCAGCAATCTGCTATGCTGCTTTGCCACGTCGGTTCTTTCCGGACAGGATCCTGATGATGTGCTTACCCAGCTGAGCAAGGTGGATCCGGTTAAGGGCAGATTCGAGACAATACACTCCGATAAAGGAAAAACGGGCATAGTGGACTATGCGCACACACCCGATGCCCTCAGGTCTGTGCTGGAGACCATCAGAGAAGTTAATGTTTCAGGTGGAGAGCTCATCACCGTGATTGGCGCTGGTGGAAACAGGGACAAGGGGAAGCGCCCCCAGATGGCTCAAATTGCTGTGGAGGCCAGCCATAAGGTCATCCTCACTTCTGATAATCCCAGGAATGAGGATCCTGAGTCCATACTTGACGATATGATGGAGGGAGTTCCGGCATCTTTCAGGGACCGTGTATTGAGGATTGTCAGCAGGGAAGAGGCCATCCGCACAGCCTGCATGCTCGCAAAAACAGGGGATATTATCCTCGTTGCAGGAAAGGGACACGAGGACTACCAGGTCATAGGGAGCAAAAAGATGCCCTTTGATGATATGCTAATACTCCAACAAAATTTAAACTAAAACCGGATGCTCTACCATCTTTTCACATATCTCGAGCAGTTTGATTTTCCGGGAGCCGGAATGTTCGAATACCTGACAGTCAGGGCTTCTTTTGCTGTGATCACCTCCCTGCTGATATCCATGGTCATCGGTAAAAGAATTATCAAGCTGCTGCACAAAAGGCAGATCGGAGAGACCGTTCGGGATCTGGGCCTGGAAGGGCAGGCCGCTAAGCAGGGAACGCCCACCATGGGAGGGGTGATCATCCTGGCCTCCATTGTGATTCCGGTGCTCCTCTTCGCCAATCTTACCAATATCTACATCATCCTCATGCTTATAACCACTGTCTGGCTGGGTGCCATTGGTTTTGTGGATGATTATATCAAGGTCTTTAAAAAGAATAAAGAGGGACTGGCCGGAAAATTTAAAATCGTGGGTCAGGTTGTACTGGGACTGATTGTGGGGATAACCCTGTATCTCAGTGATGATGTAAAAATCAGGGAAAGAATCACCATTACTGACGAAAACTTCACCGAATATAAGACTGAAGTGATGCAGGTGGACGATGGTGGCAATCTATATGTGGTTCAGGAACACAGGAAGCCTCTTACCACCATTCCCTTTGTGAAAAACAATGAATTTGATTACACCTGGCTGGTCTGGTTTGCAGGTAAATATGCTGACCCCCTGGTGTGGATCGTTTTTGTGCTGGCTGTCATCTTTATTTTGACTGCCGTTTCCAACGGGGCGAATCTGACCGATGGACTGGATGGTCTGGCCACAGGTTCTGCGGCCATCATTGGAGTTACTCTGGGGATTCTCGCCTGGCTCTCGGGTAATGCCATTTACTCCAACTACCTGAATATAATGCATATACCCTTTACGGGTGAGCTGGTGATTTTCGCCGGCGCCATGGTTGGAGCCACCATTGGTTTTCTCTGGTATAACTCCTACCCCGCCCAGGTTTTTATGGGAGATACGGGCAGCCTGGCCCTGGGCGGAATCATAGCCGTTTTTGCAGTAGTGATCCGAAAGGAGCTGCTCATACCCATACTTTGCGGAATTTACCTGGTGGAGAGTCTTTCGGTCATCCTCCAGGTGAGTTATTTCAAAAGAACAAGAAAAAAATACGGAGAGGGACGCAGGATATTCCTGATGTCGCCCATACACCACCACTATCAGAAGAGGGGATTTCCCGAGCCAAAGATTGTCACCCGGTTCTGGATTGTAGGAATCATGCTGGCGGTGGTGACCATTGTAACCTTGAAGATCAGATAAAATTAACCACACTTAACAACCTATGGAAAACAGAGATCGTATTGTCATTCTCGGAGCCGGAGAAAGTGGAACAGGAGCAGCCATACTGGCAAGGCAGAAGGGATTTGACGTTTTTGTTTCAGATGCCGGAAAAATCAAGCCTTACTACCGGGAATTACTGGATGAGTACCAGATTTTATACGAGTCGGGCGGACATTCAGAGCGTCAGGTGCTTAGTGCAGCAGAAGTGATTAAAAGTCCGGGTATTCCCGAAAGTGCACCCATAGTAAAGCTACTTCGTAAGAAAGAAATCCCCATCATCTCGGAAATTGAATTTGCCGGTCGCTATACCAATGCGAAAAAGATATGTGTGACAGGAAGCAACGGAAAAACCACCACCACCTCTCTTATTCATCATATGATGAGGAAGGCGGGACTGAATGTGGGCATTGCAGGGAATGTGGGGCGCAGTTTTGCCCTCCAGGTTGCCAACGAATCCTATGACTACTTTGTGCTGGAGCTAAGCAGTTTTCAGCTGGACGGGATGATTGAGTTTAAGGCTGATATTGCCATTCTGCTCAATATCACCCCAGATCATCTGGACCGCTATGACTATAATTTCCAGAATTACATTGATTCGAAATTCAAGGTGGGACAGAACCTGACCGAGGAAGAATATTTTGTCTTTTGCTCCGATGACGAAATTACCATTAAGGAACTGGAAAAGATCGTTTCCAGGGCCCAGCAGCTGCCCTTTGCCTATAAGAAAAAGGATAAGGATGTGGCCTGGGTTGGAGAAGATGAGCGCATGCACATTGAATTTGATGATGTGGACTTTTCCATGTCGGTACATGAACTCTCATTAAAGGGGAGACATAATACTTATAACAGCATGGCTGCGGGAATTGCTGGCAATGTGCTGAAGATTCGGAATGAGGTAATCCGTGAAGCCCTTATGGATTTTCAGGGTGTGGAGCACAGACTTGAGGAGGTAACCAAGGTGCATGGGATTAATTTCATCAATGACTCCAAGGCAACCAATGTAAACTCCACCTGGTATGCGCTGGAAAGCGTAAAGGGGAGAATTGTATGGATCGTGGGTGGCGTTGATAAGGGAAATGACTACAGCGAGCTCTACAAGCTGGTTGAAAATAAGGTCAATGCCATTGTCTGTCTGGGTAAAGACAATAAAAGGGTAATCGAGGCCTTCAGTGGAAAGGTGGAGGAGATTGTTGAAACCGAAACCATGGCTGATGCTGTGAAGACAGCCTATTACCTGGGACGCGACGGTGAGACTGTATTGCTCTCCCCGGCATGTGCCAGTTTCGATTTGTTTGAAAGTTTTGAGGATCGGGGACGCCAGTTTAAAGACGCTGTAAGATCCCTCTAGGATCTTACAGCTAGTCGTAAAGTTAAAAGTTTAAAGTTAAAAGTTGAAAGAAGAGCGTGAAATTAAAGAGGTACATAAAGGGTGATAAGGTGATCTGGCTGGTGATAATAATCCTGCTGGTCATTTCACTGTTGTCGGTGTACAGCTCAACCGGTTCTCTGGCCTACCAGAAGCGAGGCGGCGATACCATGTATTACCTGCTCCGACAGTTTCGCTTCATCATACTGGGCCTGGTGATCATATTTTTTGTTCACCTGGTACCCTACCAGGTCTTCAGCCGACTATCAGTTGTGGCACTCTGGGTGGCTGTTCCGCTACTGATACTTACACTGGTGGCCGGACAGAATATCAATGATGCTACCCGCTGGCTGCAAATACCCGGTACTTCATTCACCATCCAGACTTCCGATTTTGCCAAGATTGCACTGATCATGTACATGGCCAGGATACTTTCCATAAATCAGAATAATATCAGCGATTTTAAGGATGTATTCGGGAAGGTAACCATTGCCATTGTGGGGATTTGCGGACTCATTTTGCCGGCCAACTTCTCCACTGCTGCACTGGTTTTCCTGACTGCATTTTCATTGATGTTTGTGGCAAGGATTCCCATTAAA
The DNA here is from genome assembly GCA_963713725.1 of uncultured Bacteroidota bacterium. Classification (GTDB taxonomy): domain Bacteria; phylum Bacteroidota; class Bacteroidia; order Bacteroidales. Next base: position 9,371 of record CAVQMZ010000035.1, on the reverse strand, counting down.
TACCTGGCATTAATGATATTCTCAGGCCTCTTTGCCTTTGCCATTTTCCTGGGAGGATCCGAACTTCTGGGCAGGGAGGGGCGCACATCCACCTGGAAAAACCGGATTGAGTCTTTTGTGAGCGGAGAGGGAGACAGCTACCAGGCCGACCAGGCTAAAGTGGCCATCGTCCAGGGAGGACTTTTTGGCAAAGGTCCTGGCAACAGCACGCAGCGAAATCTGGTGCCACACCCTTATTCAGATTTCATTTATGCCATTATAATTGAGGAATATGGAAGTGTGATCGGGGGCGTACTTGTGCTGATACTATACCTCTGGCTCTTTTACCGGGCCGGATTGATCATCCGGCGAAGCCGGAGCACCTACGGAGCCTTTCTGGCCTTCGGACTATCCTTTGGACTGGTTTTGCAGGCCTTTGTAAATATGGCTGTTGCTGTGGGACTTGTGCCGGTAACCGGACAAACCCTGCCACTGGTGAGTATGGGTGGATCCTCTATCATTTTTACCAGTATGGCTGCAGGAATGATTCTGTCTGTGAGCTGGGGATGCGATGAGTCAAGGGTAAAGAATACGGAAGCCAGTGGAGCCGGGAACAGTGCCCGAACCTGAAAGTGCTCCCGTGGATCAGGAAAAGAATAATAGCAAAAAAGCAAAGGAGAAAAAGAACCGAATTTGAACTGAATGGCTAAGGAAACTTCATATAGAATCCTTGTAGGAGGAGGTGGGACCGGAGGACATGTGTTCCCGGCCATTGCCATTGCGGATGCCACTGAAAGCTGAGCATCCCCGATGCAGTCTTCCTGTTTGTGGGTGCCACTGGGCGGCTTGAAATGGAGAAGGTGCCTGAAGCCGGTTACCCCATTGAAGGATTACCCGTAGCTGGTTTCCAAAGGAGATTGACCCTGAAGAATATTTCTTTTTTCTTCAAACTTGCCTCAAGCATGGCAAAGTCGAGAAACATAGTCAGAAAATTTAAGCCTGATGTTGCCGTGGGTGTGGGTGGCTATGCCAGTGGACCCATATTAAAGGCTGCGGTAAGACGGGGTGTTCCCATTCTGATCCAGGAGCAAAATTCATATGCAGGTGTCACCAATCGTCTCCTGGCCCGTTCTGCCCGCTCCATTTGTGTGGCCTATGAGGGAATGGAGCGTTATTTCCCGGCAGATAAAATTCATCTGACCGGTAATCCCATACGCCAGCACCTTGTAAATCCTTCCGCAGACAGAGTGGCTGACCTGAAAGCACTTCGGACTTGAGGCAGGGAAAAAAACCTGTCATGGTTGTGGGGGGGAGTCTGGGGGCAAGAACCTTGAACCAGAGTATGTTGTTGGGTCTGGACCGGCTGGACAGGGATGATCTGCAGGTGATCTGGCAATGTGGAAAAAATACTTTCGGGGAACTGGAAAAGCAGGTGTCTGCATCTGGACTGAAAAATATTAAAGTTATGCCCTTCATTTCAAAAATGGAGCAGGCCTACGGAGCTGCTGATCTGATTATCTCCAGGGCCGGAGCCATTTCAATATCAGAGCTTTGTGTAATTGGAAAACCGGTGATTCTGGTTCCCTCACCCAATGTGGCTGAGGATCATCAGACCAAAAATGCTGAAGCGCTTTCGAGTCGTAAGTGCAGCAGTGATGATTCCTGACAAGGATGCCGGTGGCCAGCTGGTGTTGATACCATGCTTGAGCTTCTGGAAAATCAGGATAAACAACAGGAACTTTCAGAGAATATTAAGAAACTGGGCATTACCGATGCGGCCGCAAGGATTGCAGAGGAGTTGACTAAACTAATGGAAAACAAATGATCTGGGCAAATCTTGATAGCGTCTATTTCATTGGAGCCGGTGGCATCGGGATGAGTGCCCTTGCACGTTATTTTGTGAGCCAGGGTAAACAGGTGGCAGGCTATGACCGGGTTTCTACCAGGCTGACTGATAAGCTTGCTCTGGAGGGTATTGAGCTCTGTTTTTTGAAGACAGCCCGGGACTGATTCCTGAGGACTTTCAGAAATCCGGATCGCACCCTGGTAATCTATACTCCTGCAGTTCCCCAGGATCACCAGCAGCTCGCCTATTTCCGGAAAAATGGATTCAGGGTAATTAAACGATCCCTTGCACTGGGAGAAATCTTTAATGCCGGTCAGGGGTGTGGTGTGGCAGGGACCCATGGGAAAACTTCCATATCCACCATGCTGGCCTACATCGTACATAAATCCAATCTGGGATGCAATGCCTTCCTGGGTGGGATATGTAAAAACACCGGAAGCAATTTCTTTCTGGATCCTGCTTCAAATCTGATTATCGCAGAGGCGGATGAGTTTGACCGCTCCTTCCTTGCACTCTTCCCGGATATTGCCCTGGTAAGTTCCATGGATGCCGACCATCTGGATATTTACCACTACAGAAGAGAACATAAAAAAGGGTTTTGAATCATATATTGCCCAGATAAATGAGAAGGGGAAACTTATTTATAAGCTGGGTCTCAACCCGGAGATACCCCGCATGTGGAAACTTTTACCTATTCACTGGATGATCCACGCTCAGACTACCATGCCTTTGATATGATTCCCATGGGAATCGGAACCCAGTTTTCCATGATGACTCCCACGGGCATTATTCCCAGGATCCCCTTCACCTTCCAGGCAGACTCAATGTGGAAAATGCCGTTGGGGCAGTGGCGGTGGCTCACCACCTGGGCCTTACCCCCGACACCATTGCAGTTAACCTTTCAGATTACCAGGGTGTGGAGAGGCGTTTTGATGTACAGGTTTATACAGTGATAAGCACATTTACATTGATGACTATGCTCATCACCCGGAAGGAACTTCAAGGCCTTTCTTAGTTCTGTCAGCCGCTTTTCCCCGGGAGAAAGCTAACAGGGATTTTCCAGCCCCACCTTTATCTCCCGGACCAATGATTTTGCAGAAGCATTTGCAAAAAGCCTGGAGCTGCTTGATGTTCTCATTCTCATGGAGATCTATCCTGCACGGGAGGAGCCTATGCCGGGAGTGAACTCGGCCCTGATCTTCGATCTGGTGGATATGAATGAGAAATATCTGGTGTCCAGGGAACAGGTAATGAAAGTACTCAGTGAACAGAAACCCGGTCTGCTGGTAAGCATGGGAGCAGGAGATATTAACCAGTTTGTTGCACCTCTCAAAAGCTGGATGGAAAGAGTATGATGAGGAAAGTAGCTAAAATATTGACCTGGATTGGCATTGCCGCATGGTTTGTGCTGATGATGGCCTTTATGTCCGATGAATCGGAGGAGGTGCTCTGCAATCGCATCGATGTGATTCTTCAGGATACAGTCAATAATCGCTTTGTGACCCGGACTGAAATACAGTCCATTGTCGAATCATCAGGACTGGAAACCCGGGGTATCCGCTTTCCCAGATCAATACCAGGAGATCTGGAGTACCTCCTGGAGAAAAACTCCTTATGTGGAATGCAGAGGTGAGCAAAGATGTATCCGGCAGGCTTGAGGTAACGTGGAACAACGGGAAGCCCTTGTTCGAATTTTGCCAAGCGGGAGCAGGGGCTACTATCTTGATAAGGAGGGTGAAGATACTTCCGGTTTCCGAACAGTTTACTCCCCTGATTATGCTGGTATCAGGAAACCTGCCACTTATCATGAAGCAATCAGCCGGGCAGAGAAACGGCTTTCAGAAATTTATGTCTTCTGCACCTACCTTTCAGATCATCCGTTCTGGAATGATCAGGTGGTGCAGATCTATGTGAATAAGCATGGGTGAATATGAGCTGATCCCAAGGGTCGGGGCGCATCAGATTCTGCTGGGAAGTATGGATCAGTGGGAAAAGAAATTAAGAAACCTGGAGCTTCTCTATGAACAGGGACTCTCCAAGTATGGGTGGAATACCTATCAAACCATCTCTTTGAAATATACGAATCAAGTAATATGCACTAAACGGTAATACTATGGCAACAAATGAAAAAATCGTAGCTGCAGTTGACATTGGGACCACGAAAATCGTGAGCCTGGTGGGGCGGTTGAATGACCAGGGGAAGCTTGAAGTCCTGGGCATCAGCCAGACTGCATCTAAGGGTGTGAAGCGTGGGGTTGTCCTCAATATCGAGGAAACAGTCCAGGCCATTCAGACCACATCGTCAGAAGCGATGAAACAATCGGGAATCAAGTTTAAGGAAGTGTTTGTGGGCATCGCAGGACAGCACATCAAATCGGTGAGGAACCGGGGTTATATTAACCGTGATTCTTATGAGGTTGAGATTACCCGCGATGATCTTCAGAACCTGATCGATGACATGCATAAGATCCCTGTGGATGTGGGAGAGGAGATTATTCACGTACTTCCCTCAGAACTATATTGTGGACAGTGAAACAGGAGTGAAGAATCCCGTGGGAATGTTTGGGAAAAGGCTTGAGGCCAATTTTCACATTGTCATTGGCCAGACCTCCTCGGCCCGGAATATCGGGAAATGCATTAACAGGGTGGGACTGGATGTGAAACAATTGGTACTTGAGCCACTTGCATCAAGTTCGGCTGTCCTCACCGACGATGAGAAAGAGGCCGGTGTGGCCCTGGTTGATATCGGGGGTGGAACCACGGATGTGGCCGTCTACTATGACGAGGTGATCCGGCATACAGCAGTGATTCCCTTTGGGGGAAATGTGATTACCCGCGACATTAAAGAGGGATGTGCCATCCTTCAGAGACAGGCCGAATCCCTTAAGGTTCAGTTTGGTTCAGCACTGGGAGATCTTGCCCAGGAAGACAAGGTGGTTACCATACCCGGAATTTCAGGCAGGGATCCCAAGGAAATCAGCTTCAAAAGCCTTGCCTACATCATCCAATCCAGGATGGAAGAGATTATCGATGCTGTAAGTTATGAGATCGAAAACTCCGGTTATCTGGATAAACTGAGTGCCGGCATCGTACTTACCGGGGGCGGCTCCATGCTGAAACACCTGAATCAGCTGGTTAAATTTAAGACGGGTATGGATGTCCGTATTGGCTTTCCCAGTGAACAACTGGCTGCCGAAACTGCTGAAGAAATTAATCAGCCCATGTACTCTACCTCCATAGGCCTTCTTCTGAAGGGGCTTGAATACTATAACGAGAATGGGGAGGAGATGCCTTAAGCGCGGAAACGGATGAAGTGGAGAAGGGGCTTTCTGCGGAAAGCAATGAAGCGGAAGGCATAGAGGCTGAAGATGAAAAACGCATTAAGAAAGGATTGAAAAAGGGAAAGATTTTCGAGAATCTGAAGAATACCCTTCATGATATTTTTGATGAAAGTGATGTAAAAATGTAGAACCAGGAAGCATGGAAGAATTTAATGAATTTTGACCTGCCGCCAGAGCAGTCATCCATGATCAAAGTGATCGGAGTGGGTGGAGGCGGAAGTAATGCGGTGAACCACATGTTCAACAAGGGTATCAAGGATGTAAACTTTGTAGTTTGCAATACCGATGCCCAGGCCCTTCATAACAGTCCGGTTACTGTCAAATTGCAGCTGGGAGATGCCCTAACCGAAGGAAGGGGTGCCGGTAGCAAGGCAGAAATCGGAAGAGAAGCCGCCATGGAGAGCGAGGATAGGATCAGGGAGGTGATTTCAAGCAACACCAACATGGTCTTTATCACCGCCGGCATGGGAGGTGGCACGGGTACAGGGGCAGCCCCTGTAATCGCCAGAATTGCAAGAGAGATGGGTATACTTACTGTTGCCATAGTAACCATACCCTTTCGTTTCGAAGGCCCCGAGCGTATAAACCAGGCCATTGAGGGGATTAACCAGCTGAAGGATCATGTGGACTCGCTGCTTGTAATTAACAACGAGAAGCTCAGGGAGATCTACGGAAATCTGAAGGTGAGTAATGCCTTTGATATGGCCGACGATGTACTGGCCATTGCAGCAAGGGGTATCGCTGAGATTATTACCGTTCACGGATATATCAATGTTGACTTTGCCGATGTGCAGACCGTCATGAATAACAGTGGTGTTGCCATTATGGGATCGGCCACAGCCGTAGGTGAAAACAGGGCAGAAGAGGCCATAGCTGCTGCACTTACCTCTCCTTTGCTGAACAACAATGATATCACCGGAGCCCTAGTTCCATTGGGCCTCAGTCTACTGTAGGAGGGGGTTTCCATCAAAGCCCACAGCCAGGTTTTGGTCAAAATAATAACATGAATCCACCCTCTGCTTTTTCGGGCATGACTGGGCAGCCAAATGCGTTTGCATCGATAGCTCAACAAAGTGGTGGTTTTGGAAGCCAGCCTTCTGGGTTGCCCCAAACACCTGGCCCCTCAAAGGCTTCGCTTTGGCAGCCCAGGAAGTAATGGCTTTCGTCACAGATGGTTTACTTTCATCTTTCGTATTTAATTATTTCTTGTCAAAGTATAAAATATGGAATCTCTTGACGCAATAGATTTCAAAACTTGCGGTATTCGGGTGGAGCAAACTCCGCTGGGCTCGGTGCTTTGGTTGACCCTTCGGCGACCAAAAGTGAACAACGCACTGGATGCAACCATGATTTATGAGCTTCATACGATCTTCAAGCATTTAAGCTGTCCAGATGACCTTCACAAGAGCATCGATGAGGCCCATCCCAGAGTGCTAGTTTTGAGCGGGAGCGAAGCCTCTTTCAGTAGCTGGGATCGATATCAAGGTTTGTTCATTTGCTTTTTCTGTTGACCCAAACTCCCAATGTTAAGCGCAATTGCATATACAGGCTGCTGAGAATGGCATTGGTAGCCGCAAGTGGGCATATAATGACATAAGGTCTCAAGAACTACTGGCCGATTTAGTAATTCAGTTGAGGAGAATTCCACAGCCTGTGATTGCTGTCATTGAGGGAGCTGCAGTAGGTGCTGGTTTGGCTATCGCGTGCGCTTCCGATATTAGAATAGGTACAGAAAGTGCAGTATTCTCGGCAGGGTTCTCGCGCTTGGGCTTGTCTGGGACAGACATGGGTGTATCATTTCTGTTGCCAAAAATTGTAGGACAGGGGAAACAGAGTGAAATGATGCTGACTGGCTGCACAATAGATGCATCCTCAGCTATAAAGTGTGGATTGATCAACTGTATTAGTGATAAACCTTTCGTTGAAGCCAGAAAATACGCCGACAAAATGCTCCAGGGGAGTTTCTGGGGATTGCATTTGACAAAACGCCAATTAAATGTATCCGCTGGAGACATTGGTTTACAAGCTGCTATAACTTCGGAAAATAGCCATCAAATGTATTTAATGAATCGACAGGATGTCATTATTACTGCAAAGGCTTGGCTGGACAGATTGCAAAAGCAAAACAAAAGCATGAAAAGGCAGGTCTCCAAGTTGTGATCAAAGTCAATTCAAAGTCTTGAGAATTCGTGAGATGAGATAGTGATACCAAATTCTCACCTTCTTCGTATTCAGCTTCTGATATAAGCACTCAAAGAGCGCATCGGCGCAGGGAGAATTCTTAGTGCACCTGTCTGAATTTGAAACCAGCAAAGCTAACACTGGGACTGTTATCCGGCTTATCATAGGTCCTGAATGAGGCTCATCGGGCTGGTCAAAAAAGTATGTATTATCTGGCCCTACATTTGCAAAAAAAACGTATTCTCGTTTGATTTGGTATCAACGAATGGAGAGCAATACTATTGCACACGTGTACTCACCGTCATAGCTTCCATCAAAAATTGAGTCTTTCAGAGTGAAGTGAGGAGAATAGTTGTAAATGAGATCCTCCATTTCCGCTTCTGGAGAAGCAAATTTGTGCGGCGATTGTCTCGCGGCTTCAATAAACACATTTGCTAAATGCTGGGCAACCTGAATGGCTTGCAGTGAGTGCGGGATTTCATGCATCCCAAACTCAAAAGGAGGTTTCTCTGGGTGCCACTGAGTACTGAAAAACGGATACGATCGATGTTCTGCAGTTGAAACATATTTTACTCCTTGTCTATCAGTCGAGATTGACAGCATTTTGAAATTCTTCTCGAGGACAGGCCAAACACTGTAATATTTCGGAGGGAGTCCAAACATGTGATTCTCCAAAATAATATTCTTTTTATCGTCTTCCACTGCTTCAACAAGATCTTCGACATGGACCCAAACATTTGAGAGTTTTGAGCATCTTCAGTCAGCTCCAACGTCGAAGCATGCGCCACGGAGTCTGTATCCACCAGCAATTGTGTGAATGACACATTTGACTCGAGAATGTGCAAAAGTTGAAATCCAAGGCAGGTTCCATAAATTGGGAAGGGGTTACCGTTATCATTTGACTGTTTCGCCCACGTCCACAGCTTCCTTGCAGCCACAACATACGGAGAGTCTTTGTAAAGATCTGTCAAACCTCCACGGAAAATCAACCCATTCACGCTCTTAAACAGCCGATACAGCTCTTCCTCCGACGAGTAGTATCTAATGGGCGCCGGCTCGTCCTCCGGCTGATTCAATCCATTTCACAAAACCTGCGGCAATGTAGGATCTTCCAGGGCAGTCATGGCATCTTTGAGCGAGAATACCGATTGTCGGCTTGTCGTTACCCTTCCCTGCATCCTTCCTGTTGGCCAGCACTAGGTCATCCGTTGGTGTCCTTCGACCCGCAGATATGTCGGAAACGTATAGCAGGACCAATATGATCAATGTAGCGAGCCTCATTCTGATGCGTTTTTTTTCACTAGCCCTGCAAAAGCAGCGGAGACATTCATCTGATTTTTCGTTCGAAATTGTAAACTCTAAAGTTCGCGTGTGATGTGCGCCATCGATGTTGAGGGAAGGCATACCCATTCCCACCTCTCGACATGAGTTGGCAGTGGGAACTCTGCCACATGTTTTCATTACGTACTTTACTTTTACAGGAGTTACACTCGTAGAGACATCGTATGTATATTTGTTTCATGAATAGGAGATGCAAGATACTTGAAATCATTGCGCGCCTTTGAGTTATGAGGAGAAGGATGACGCAGCGAGCCACGATACCGAATTCAACCTCCCTGGGTGTACAATATCAGCAGAGAAATCAATCAATTCATATTTATAGTAATAGATTGAAAGAAGAGTATGTGAGAAGGGTGAACTCTGGGCAAACACATGGCTCTGGCCAGATTCTCCATGTCTGTCGCGCTATCATAAAGAAGGAAACGAGCCGGTTTGTGGCAAAGGGTGATGACTCGTGGTTCTTTACAGAAACTGGACAAAAAGGGCTGGTATGTTGTTGCTGTGTTGGGTGTACTGCTGTGTCGGAGGTTATGTGGTCACGGCTGACACGGCTGTTGGTGTATACAGGCTGACGCCATGGAGCTTTCCACGTTGTCTCCCGAGCTTCCAAGTCTTTTAAATGAGATGGGTCATTCTTATGATCCGGGGAAATTGGCGCAGACCATATCGCAGCATCCGACGTA
>CAVQMZ010000034.1:0-123553 GCA_963713725.1 uncultured Bacteroidota bacterium | reverse complement strand
ACTGGCCCTTTAAAAATCCGGCCTACCCGGGAAGGGATATCAGCTGGGAAAATTGGGAGGCCTTAAAATAGCCCTTCTGGGTCGGGTATTTCACGTTTCATTAACAATTTCATAATTAACAATTTAGAACATTTTTTAAGAAGAATTGTTTCAAATGGTAAATCCTAACCATGAAACGAAGAACTTTCCTTAAATCCGGTGCCCTGGCAACGGGTTCCGTATTCATTCCTGCCCCATTATTCGCCCGGGAAAGCAAAATTAAAATAGCCATCCTGGGAACAGGCTGGTGGGCCAGGGCTTTCCTGATGCCTCATATTATTTCCAGTGGCCAGTATGAAATTGTGGGCCTTTGTGATGTGGATTCAAGCGCACTGAACGAAACAGCCCAGGAGCTATTGGAGGCTGGCGGTGAAAAGCCCGCCCTTTTTTCTTCCTACCAGGAGATGTATAAAATGCCCGGACTTCAGGCCGTGGTCATCGCTACTCCCACACACTGGCATGCCCTTCAGTTCATTGCTGCCTGTGAGAAAGGCCTGCACGTATTTCTTGAAAAACCAATCTCTTACGATATCCGTGAAGGTCAGGCCATGGTGGCTGCTCAAAAAAAAGCAGGCAATGTGGTTCTGGTGGATTTTCCCAGGGTTATGCTGGATGTAAATGACCAGGTTAAGGAATATATAGAAAGCGGGGAAGCCGGTGATATTAAAGAAGTTAAAGCGAATATTATTTCTGGTGAAGGACCCGTTTTTGAAAAAGCCATTCCCGATAGCATGGATTTTGATAGCTATTGCGGACCGGCTCCCATGCAAAAATACATGTGCCCCGAAAAGGGTAACAAACCCAGGTGGAGGGACCAGTTTGCCTTCAGCAGAGGAGTTATGGTGGATTGGGGAATACACTACATTCACAATGTTAGGCAGGTGATGAATCTTGGTATGCCGGATCATGTGTCGGCCATTGGAGGGAACAACAGCTCCTATCCCAGGGAGAATCCCGACCAGCTGGATGTGCGGATGGAATATGATGGACTGCCCGTTTACTGGTCGCATAAAACCTGGGGTTATGTACCGCCGGACCCGGAACACAATATCGGGGTATTCTATTACGGGACAAAGGCCACCATCTTTGCAGGTGATATAGGGTGGAGGATTTATCCCAAAGGTTCAGGGTTCATTGATCATGGAGAAATTCGCTTCAGACCAGGGTCCCCTGAATTTAAACCCTATCTGAAGCAGATGTTTGACGGGATGTTCCGGGAATTCGCCGAGGGGGTCAGGGCAGGGTCAAACCAGGGCATTACCAATACCCTGGAAGGTGCTCAAAAGACCACTTCCTCGGTAATTTTTGCTGATATGGCTTATCGAACTCAGTCTCATCATGCAGATTGAAACTTCAGCGCTGAATATTATAAATAATAAAGAAGCGGAGGCCAGACTGAAGCGGGATTACCGATCGCCTTACATCCATCCTTATTCTGGCTGATTTGTCCGGGCTTAAACTTCAATGCTTATATTTGGGGTAAAACATAGCCCCATGAAAATTCTGAAGTATTTCATTGTCCTTGTTTTTCTGCTTGCTTCCCTTCAGCATATATATGCCCAGGAGGCCCAGTATAAAACGCAGGAAAATATTCCCTACTATACGAGTGAGTTGATGCTTGCTGATGCCTATGTGGAAGAACGCTGTGTGCTGGATGTCTACCATCCCCAGGGGCTTGAGAGGGTTCCCACTGTAGTTTGGTTTCACGGGGGTGGACTCACCGGCGGAAATAAATACATTCCTGAAGAACTTAAAGGAAAAGGAGTGGCAGTGGTGGCTGTGAATTACCGACTATACCCCAGGGTAAAGGCTCCGGTTTATATTGAGGATGCGGCAGCAGCCGTGGCATGGGTACTAAAGAACATCGGAGCCTATGGCGGTGATCCGGAGCTGGTTTTTGTTTCCGGTCATTCGGCCGGTGGCTATCTTGCTTCCATGGTGGGGCTTGACCAGCGATGGCTACAGGCCCATGATATTGATGCTAACCAGATTGCCGGCTTGATCCCCTTCAGCGGGCATACCATCACTCATTTTACAGTGAGAGAGGAGAGGGGCATTGAAGGTACCCGGCCGGTAATCGATGATCTGGCACCCCTCTATCATGTGAGAAAAGATGCGCCACCTCTTTTATTAATCACTGGAGATCGTGAATTGGAGCTTCTGGGTCGCTACGAGGAAAATGCCTACCTGTGGCGGATGATGAAGGTTGTGGGCCACCCCGATACCCGGATTTACGAAATGGATGGTTACGGGCACAGTATGACTGCTCCAGCCTTTCCCTTGCTGTTGAAAGAAATTGAGAGGATCAGCAACGACCCCGGGCGCAGGGAGAATTTGTGATAAAAAATCCAAAAAATCCGCCCACCAGGAAGCTCTTGACCACATCCCAGGCAGGCATGCTTTCCATCATTTTACCTTCTGAAAAATAGTAAAAGGAGAAGCCCACAAGTGCACCAATCCCAATGGCCGAAAGGGACCTTTTAAAATGACGTGATTGGAGATTGCGTTTGAGCCAGCTGCCTTCCTGTTTTAATTCCAGTTGTTTGAATTGCATATATGGAAATATCTAGATGATTAAATATGAGTTTGTAAATATACTTACTTTTATATTTTTTGCAGCAAAGTTGGAAGGAAATTCTATTTTTGTTGGCCCGATAATTGCAAAGTGATGCCTAATAAATTTTAGAATGAAGATGAGACGCTTTAGTGGATATTTTATTGTTGTATTGCTGATACAGTCAATGCTGTTGTTTTCATGCAAGGAGAAGGAGAATGAAAGTCCCAATGTTCAGATCAATTCCCCGGTTGACGGGATTGTGGTGATGCCAGGTGACCAGATCACCTTGATTGCAAGTGCTGATGATCCCGATGGCAGTATTGTGGAGCTAAAGCTCTACCTGGATTATTTAAATGTGGCCGTGTTTAGCGGGCCTCCCTATGAGTATGTGTGGGAGATTGGGGATACCCTTTATGGAGACGTTGATGTAAGGGCCACAGCCGTTGACAATTCCAGTGCCGCAAATTCACACAGCATTGTGGTCACAGTGGATGCCGAGGGGGGATTTAATCCTGATCTTAGCTATGGGGAGATGAGCGATATGGAAGGAAATTCCTATAAAACCATCCTTATAGGGGAACAGAACTGGATGGCCGAGAACCTGAAAGTAACGCATTATGCCGACGGCAGCGCCATCCCTTTTGTGGGTGATGATGGCCAGTGGAGTGAGCTTGGTGAATCTGCTAAAGCTTATTGCTGGTATGATAATATGAGTGAATACAAGGATACTACAGGTGCACTATATTCCTGGTCGGCAGCTTTGAATGTTTGCCCCGAAGGCTGGCATTTGCCATCTGATGAGGAGTGGAAGGTGCTGGAGCTTCATCTTGGGATGAGCCAGGAGAATGCCGATAAACATGAATGGCGAGGAACCTATGAGGGTGGCATGCTAAGGGAGAGGGGTTTCTCCAAATGGTATAATCCAAATATAGCGGCCAGCAATACATCGGGCTTTACTGCACTTCCGGGTGGTTATCGTTCCAATACAGGAGCCTTTTATGGTATGGGTATGTATGCAGCCTACTGGACTTCCACGGTAAAAGAGGGGACAAATACGGTTTGGTTCAGGGCCCTTAATAATGAGAAGACGAATGTATATCGATACTGGGCAGTGGGCAACAGGGGTGCATCGGTGCGCTGTGTTGAGGACCAGTAGCCCTGCAACAGATTATTCGGTGCCGCTGAACTCTATGCTCAGCCTGGTCTGAATTCCTGCAATATCAGCAAGCAATTTTTTCATAACAACTGCCTCCAGGCGATCAAGCCTTTCCGGATCCACCGTGTTCTGGGCAGCTTCATTTCTGGCGATACTATAGGCCTGGCCCTTCAATCGAAGAAAGGTTATATAGTTAAGGGTGTGTGTAAGTTCATCGTAGGTTGCCTGATCAATTATCTCTCTTTCCAGTAAAATCCTGGCCCTTTTCAAGCTGTTATTTTCTGATATTTTTTCCCTGATGGCATAGAGCCTGATATAGGTACTTAAAGGAAGTGTCAGCAATTTGAGATCCAGCTTACCGTGGCCTGCAGCACTGCTCTGGGGCTTCATTTTTATCACAGAATGAGCCATATGATAATAGAATACCGGCCTGTTTTCTGCAGCCTGATTTACATGGGAGCGTAAGGCTTCAACCAGGTCACAATCACCATAAGCGCATCTGAAATCGAAGAAGATGGCAGCGTCCAGTATATCTGTGGGAGTGCTGTTCCTGATCCATTGACTGAAGTAGCCCTTCCAGGTTTTCAGACTCTGATTCCATTTTGGATTTCCGGCCATGATTTTTCCCTGGCAGAAGCGATAGCCCACCGCATCAAGATCCTCATTTACCCGTTTCCCAAGGGTCAAAAAATAGGCCCTGGCTTTCCCTTCTTTCTCTTCTGGCAGATCCTCAAAGATGATGGCATTATCCTGGTCTGTAAGCAGGGTTTGTTCTCCTCTCCCAAGGCTTCCCATAAGCAGAAATGCAAATTTGCAGGGTGGGGGTCCCAGATCATCTATGGCCATGGAGATTACACGCTGGTGAATGGCATCGGCCAGGGAAGTTATAATTCTGGTAATATTTTCAGTTTTATTACCACTATCCACAAGTGCCTTAACCAGAACAGGTAAACGCTGATATACAGCTTTGATTTTGCTGATATTAAAACAACGCTCCACATCCCCAAGCAGAAATTCCAGTGTATCGTACTGCATTTCTGAGATCTCTCGCTGGCCAACTGTTGCTGTGATTTTTTGGTGATGGTCGGTGATGGAAATATGTGAGATACCCTGTTTGCTCATCTTAAGGAGTCCCTCCAGCAAGGTGGCCTCGCCAGGGAGGGACTGTACCGGAGCACTCATGATTGTGATCACAGCCTCCCCGGGATCCAGACCGGCCGACAGGGCCCGATTCACCAGATCATGGTTATTGATCACACCAATGATCTTTCCCTGCTGATGGATGTGGAGGATGTCCATTTGCTTTCTATTTAGCAGGATTGCTGCATCCTTTATGGAGCTTGTGGATGGGCATAGCAGAATCTGGGAAGCAATGGATTTTAGTGGGCGACTCAACATCAGGAGGGAGGATTGAAGTGCTTCGGTGAGCTGGGCACTTTCTTTCTCGTACTTCATGAGTCTGCTGAGTTCCTTTACAATCGTAATATAGCCCACCTGATTTGCATGTTTGATTCTTGAAGCTGAGATGACCACTTCCTTGGAGCTTCCATCCTTGCACCTGAGCAGGCATTCTCTGGAAACGCTCTTTTTTGGATCTGTAATTTCCGCCTCCATGGCCTTCCAATCCAGTATAAAAAGATCTTCAAAACCCATTTTTGCAATCTCATCCGTGGCAAAGCCGCTGAGGTCACTGAATTTGAGGTTAGAAAAAACAAAGCGCTGATTTACCCACATGAGGGTCCCCTCTGTGGAGGCTTCCACCAGTGATTTATACTTTTCCTTTGACAGGCTAAGCTCCCGTTCAGCCTTTTTTCTGCTACGTTCGATATTGAGGCTCTGCCTGATGATGAAAATAAGTAAGGCGCTGATAATAAGGGTGATCAGAAGGGCGAGTGAAAGCAGTCTTTTTTTCAGAGTCAGGATTTCAAGCCTGACATCTTCAAGGTAAATACCGGTTCCCACGATCCAGTCCCAGGGCTCAAATACCCTGACATAGGATAGCTTTGGGACGATTCTGCTGGAATCATCTTTCCATTGCCACATGTAATCCACAAAACCTTCCTCGCTTTCTTCTACCGCACGAAGGGCCTCCACAAAAAGTAGTTTGCCATGGGAGTCTTCATAGCTGTTCAGGTTCTGCCCATTGAGCTCGGGCCGGTATGGGTGCATAAGCATGGATGGCTGCCTGTCGATGATCCAGAAATAGTCCTTCAGCTCCTCACCATAGCGAATTTTGCGAACCCTCTCAAGGGCCAGGGTGCGAGCAGAATCGGCCGTGATCAGGCTCTCCAGGGATTCCTCATAATACTCATCCATAAGGCTGCACACCGTGTTGGTCAGTTCGGAGATCATCTCCTTTTTTCCCTTCATGATATTATTCTCAAAAGCCGGGAGTATGACCACAAAGATGGAAAGAATGAAAAGCCCTATTGCAAGTATAGAGGGCATTACGATGGAGAGGAAGAAGCGTTTTAAATTTGCTGGTGGCATGGAAGAAACTTATCTGTAAGCTTGAACAAGCATCTTTTCACTATCAAATATACAAAAACCACTGCGGTGGCGGTGCCGGGTTAAAGGGGGACAGCCAATAATGGCCGGGAACTTTTTTATTTTATGCTTCCTGTAAGTGAAATGTTTGAAGTGATTATCTGTGACCCTGAAGAATCCCCTGGGATGGGCATGCCCGATGAAACTCAGCTGGCAATCATTATTTTGCATCTCTTGAAAATGCTTGTTAAACTCGCTGGCCCAGGTATAGAATTTTTTCCTGAAGCCCGAAAGATTCGGACTGGCATAATGGGAAAGCAATATTTTTATATCCGGGGTTTCAAGGATTTCATATTCCGGGAGTTTACGATAAAATTCAAGGTCATCGGGACCATAGCCATATTCCATGTCATCGGCATGCAGCCACAGGGTTTCACCGGCCAGATTCCTGCGGTCCTTCATGTCCATTTTATACCAGTTATCAGGAAAGTCGAAAATGTCAGAGAGCAGGGGTATTTTCCCGGCTGCATGCAGGTCATGGTTTCCGGGAATAATGATCTGGCATTTCTCACGGATCAGATCAAGGCATGCCTTTGCATTACGGGTGTTTTCATATTTGTAGTGGGGAAGGCTGAAGCCGGAAATATCCCCCAGGCAGATCAGGCTGTCGTAGCCCTTCCTGTCAATCTTTGCAAGGATATGCTTCAGCCTCATATAATCTTCATGAATATCCGATATGATGGCAAGGCGCATGAAATTAAAAGTATCAATTTTTCCCTGTTTTTGAGAAAAACAATGGGGAAAGTCTATTTTTATAGGTCCTAAAACCCAATTCTCATGAAAATTCCCCCTGTATTCAGCTTTATTTTTACGATCCTTTTAATGACATGTTTTGCCTGTACGGCACCTGCTCCCGGAGGAGCAGATCAAGATCAAAGCATCAGTAGTCCCGAGGCTCAGGGCATCTCTTCGCGGGCCATTCTGGATTTTGTGGAGGCCCTTGATGAGGAAATGCCCGATGAGATCCACAGCATGATGCTAAGGCGGCATGGAAAAGTTGTTGCGCAAGGGTGGTGGGCCCCTTACGGTGCAGATTTTCCACACATGCTCTATTCCCTGAGTAAGAGTTTTACTTCCACAGCTATTGGGATGGCTGTCGATGAGGGGCTGATCAGCCTGGATGATCCTGTAATTTCCTTCTTCCCTGAAGATCTGCCTGCGGAACCCAGTGCCAACCTGAGGGCCATGCGCATCAGGGATCTGCTCAGGATGAATACCGGACATGAGCGGGAACCTGGCAGGGGTGCTGGATATGGATGGAAAATGGGTCAGGGGCTTCCTGGCAGCGGAAGTCCGCTTTAAGCCGGGAACTCATTTTGTATACAACAGCTTTGCCACCTATATGTGCTCGGCCATCATTCAGAAAGTTAGCGGAGAGACCCTTCTTGATTTCCTGATGCCCAGGCTTTTTGAACCCCTGGGTATTGAAAATCCCACCTGGGAGACCGATCCTGAAGGCATCAATACCGGGGGATGGGGTCTCAGTATTACTACAGAAGATATCTCCAGATTCGGCCAGCTTTACCTTCAGAAGGGTGAGTGGGAAGGGGAGCAACTGGTATCTGAGACCTGGGTTGAGGAAGCGACCAAAATACAGAGCTCCAATGGAAGTAATCCGGATAGCGACTGGGATCAAGGTTATGGATACCAGTTCTGGCGCTGCCGCCATAATCTTTACAGGGGCGACGGCGCCTTTGGTCAGTATTGTATTGTAATGCCTGAACTGGACGCGGTATTGGCCATCACGTCGGGAACGGGCGACATGCAGAAGGTTATGAATCTGGCCTGGGAACATCTTCTTCCAGCCATGAAGGAAGCTGCTCTGCCGGCAGATGAAGAAGGTCTTGAATTGTTGAAGGCAAAGCTGGCCAGCCTGGCAATAGGGACCGCCGAAGGAGAGGAGAGTTCAGCCCTTGCTTCCGCTGTATCCGGACGAAAATATAATATCTCCATGGAGGGTTCCGAGGCGCTTTCGCTTTCCTTCGAATTTGAAAGCTCCCCGGCACTAATTCATATTAATTTCGGTGAGGAAAAGTTTATGCTGAAAGCCGGATATCAGTCCATGGAAATGGGAAAGCTGAAGAATCCCTACTTTGTTTCCGATAAGGTGGCAGCCAGTGGAGCCTGGACGGCCCCCGATCAGTATAAGCTGAGAATGGTTTATTATGAAACCCCTTATATCGCAGAATACATTTTCAGCTTTAAAGAAAACGAAGTGCTCCTGGAAAGAAATTTCAATGTCTCCTCTGGTCCTGCAAAACTTGCAACACTCAAAGGGATCCGGGTTGATTAGTCGCTGCAGGTGGTGGTGAAATAAACATTGGGACTGAAGCCCATCAACAGCTTTACACCTTCGGGTGGGAAGGGCAGAGTCCAGACGCAGACCTCTCCAATGGAGGGCATATTATCAAAGCCAATTAGTTTCAAATCTATGTTTTGGGAAACATTTAGTGTGCTGAGCTGATTCCCGCAACTTACCAATACCACAAGGGCTGTGTTGAGCCTTACATCCAGACTCTTCAGCAGATTGTTGGTGCACTTGAGTTCGCTTAGTAACAAATTTGCGCTGAGGTCCAGCTCAAGGATGCGGTTCCTGCTGCAATTGATTTTAAGTAAGTGTGCATTGTGTGATACATGCAGGGATGTCAGCTCATTCCCCGGAAGGATGAGCACTTCCAGCTCAGGATTTCCAGATAGATCCAAGGTTTTCAGGAAGGAGTCAAGTCCTTCATCCCCAGTGCATTCCAAATGGCGAAGTTTGTGATTTTTTGAAATGTCCAGCTGTGTCAGGCCACAGCCCCTAAAAGCAAGGTAACGCAGGGCAATATTGGCCGAAAGATCTGGAGGTGTAAGTGGATTTACTTCAACTTCAAGGGTGTCCAGCTTGATAAAAGCTTCAATTCCTTTCAGATCTTTAATATTTGTGGGCCCAAGGAAGAGTGAAAGCGTGGATTCAGCTTCTGAGTAAGAGATCTGACCATCCCCGTCCTGATCCACACCCGCCTCCCGCAATTCGTTCAGAAAATTCTGATCGGGAATATATACGTGAGCTGCATCTCCATCCTTTTTGCACTGAGCAAAAAGAAGGAGGAAAAGAAATATCAATAAACTGTAAACGGAGTGGAGGCGCATTGGTAAATATAAAATTCTGATCATTCTTTCTCTGCGAGTTCCTTTTGTATTCGCAGCTATTAATTTAGTATAATCAGTAATGATAATTATTTTTTTTATTCTGTTGGGGAAAACTATGCCGGGAATTTGTTGTTATAAACTGGGTAAAGCTGAATTCTTATGAAGAGGTGGATATTGGTATTTGTGATTGGTTTCGGGTTTTTCCTGCAGCTTAAGGCGCAGAAGGGTCGTATAAGCGGAAAAATTGAGGATCAAACATCCGGGGAGGTGATTCCCTTTGCCACGGTGGCCCTTTACCCCGAAGGAGCTGGCGCAACGCTTAGGGGAAGTGTGACAGATAACCGGGGGAAATTTGTGCTGGATGAGCTGAGCTATGGTACCTACCGCCTGCACCTTTCCTTTATTGGATATGAAAGCGACTCTTCCAGGGTGCTTGAGATCAGCCAGGAAGCTCCGCAGCTTGATCTGGGAACAGTGGCTCTCAGGGTTCTGAGTGTTGAACTGGATGAGGCAGAAGTAAGGGCCATGGCAGCCACAGTGAATACTAAAATTGACCGAAAGGTATATCGCGCTGCCGATTTTGAGACGGCTAAAGGAGGGACAGCCACCGATGTACTGAATAAACTTCCGTCCGTATCGGTAGATCCCGAGGGGGTGGTTTCTGTGCGTGGAACCACAGATTTTATGGTATACCTTAACGGGAAAGCCACCCAGATGGATCCATCCATGTTACTGGCCCAGATCTCGGGTGATGCCATAGAAAGCATTGAGGTTATTTCAGTGCCAACAGCAAAGTACGATGCCCAGGGCAAGGGTGGAATCATCAACATCAATACTCGAAAAAAAGGTGTGGAAGGGCTTTCTGTTTCTGCAAATATGCTGCTGGGTGGTGCACCCTGGGGTAATACTACAGATGCGCTCAGCGGATATAAAATGAATGACCTGCGTTATGGTGGAGGTTTGAACCTGATTTATGTGAAAGATCAACTTTCGCTTTACGGTGGACTCTACTACAATCAGAAAAATGTGAATGGAAAGAGGACCGGTGATGCCCGCCTGCTCCAGGAAAACGGATCCTATTACCATATGGTTGCCAGCGGAGAGCGTCCCGAGTGGTTTGAGAATTATTCTGCCAATGTTGGGTTTGAATACAGTACAGAAGGAGGATCCTCCTTCTCTGGCGCCTACTATTATGGCAATCGAACCGAAGGCAGATCGGCATTCTATGTCTATGACACTTTCTATGGTGATGAAAACAAAAATCCCATTGAGGGAATGCCGGTGGATGAGGATTGGATTTACAATCCCAATACCGACAATCGTTACGGGATCTTTCATGTGGCCAATGTGGATTATGCAAAAAGCTTTGATGAAGGATCCGTCCTAAAGTTGTCGGCCCTTTACGAACATTCGGGATTAAGCAGGGCCCTGGATAATCAGAATTTTGATTACGATCCATCCACCGGAACTGTGGGTACCATGGAGGCGCATTTCAGGCAGGCCGATGATACCCCCCTGAACGGACTTAAATTTTCCGTGGAATACGAAAAGGACCTGTCCGATGATCATTTTATCGCTGTGGGTTTCCAGCCCCAGTTTCTTTCCCAGGCCGGTCCCTTTAGCTACGATACCCTTGATGTGAACAGCGGTGTATGGGGGGACTATGATGAGTTGGAAAACGCCATTGACCTCAACAGGGCCATATATGCCGGATATGTGGACTATTCTTTAAGTACCGAAAAACTTGGTGTGATGGCCGGACTTCGGCTGGAATATACTGATCAGTTGCTGAATATCGAGAATCCGGATTACTTCAGTATATTCGACAGGGAGACAAAGCCCAGCTATGGAGTCATGCAATTGGACTGGTTCCCAAGCCTGCACGTAAATTATCTGCTTTCGGATAAAAATGAGCTCACACTGGCGGCCAGCCGGAGGATCTCTCGCCCCCCCACAAAAAATATGGCACCCTTTCTCTACCGTCGTCACTTTGAGGTATATGTGGTGGGGGATCCTGCACTGCAGCCCGAATATATAAACCTTTTTGAATTGACCTTCGATCAGGACCTGGGTGAGCAGGAGATCAGCATCACCGGCTTTTACAGGGGAACTTACAATGCCATTTTCCGGGTGAACACTGTGTACCAGGAGGAGAATGTACTGATACGCTCCTATACCAATTCGGGGAATACCACTGCCCTGGGTATTGAGCTGAATAGCAATTTAGTGATAGGAAGCAGAAACAAGATTTTTCTGGGTGGATCGCTTTATAACTACCGGATTGACGCAGATATTTTTGGTTACCAGGAAAATAACAGCTCCACCAACTGGAGCCTGAAAGGGAACTGGAACCTGATGCTGAGTGAAACCTTTAAATTTACCATGGACTTCGACATGAAATCTGCAACGGTTACTGCCCAGGGAAGGAATGAACTTTTCTACATGGCCAATGCGGCATTGAGTTTTTCACCTGAGAAGCTGGCCGGATGGGATTTTTCGCTAAAGGTTCTTGATTTTCTGAGTTCCAACAACACCGGCCTCAATACACGTGCCTATGACACGGATGGTGTTCAGATTTTTTTCCAGGAAACCGAATACCTTCGCCAGGGACCCATTGCAGAGTTGACTGTGGCTTATGCCTTTAACAGCAGGGTGAAGTCCCGGAATAAGGCCGAGAGTACCTTTGGGAAGGAGCAATTCTAGTCCTGAAGATATAGAGTGGCATTTTACCATTTCCAGCCAAAGCCGGTATAGAGCACGTAATCAATGGTACCTGCACCCTCAGCCGGCCGGTTGTCATAGTTAAAGGAAACTCCCAGGTTAATGTAGAAATCAAGGGGGAGTTCGTATTTCACATCAAGTTTCGAATCCGTTCGCACCCTGCCCAACTCTGTCAGTCCGGGGTAGGCCATAAACGTGAAGTTGAGGTCCAGGTCGCCCATGTCAAATAAATTGACTTCTGTTCCCAGATAGCCCTCCCAGGATTGGCGTTCATCCTCTTCGCTGGAATAGCGTTCAATGTTTCTGTTGAAACCCATTTTGGCCCCCCAGTACATGTAGTTGGTTCGGACCAGGAAGTTACCCACACCCAATTGCATGTTCATCCTTAAATCAAGTTTCTGTTCCGTATTGGACAGGCCTGACACGGTACCGATTGCATAAAAGCGCCGGGGGAGGATATACCTGAAGTTTAACTCTGCCTCTGTTCGTTGGATCTCCTCCACGGAATCCTGGTTGGAACGAACAGTGGAGAAAGAAATATCGGTGGACCATTTCTGAGCTTTGTATCCCACGGCACTCCTGGTTGAGAGTGAAGTCAGGTTTTGGGCCTTGGCCAGGTCAAAACCCAGGCTGATACTGGCATCCAGTCGGTCCAGGAACTTGTCGTCAAATGGAGACAGCGCCACAATATCTATTTTACGGGCTTCAATACGCTTGCCTCCATAGTCCAATATCAGGAAGGTGCTGTCGTTCAAAGAATGTACATATCCATAATACTTGCTACCGTCGGTATGAGTGATCATAAAACGAGTTATGGTATGGATGCCGCTAACTTTGGTCCATTCGATCAGAAAATCACTGTCGCTGTAGTCGGTTTCAATTTTTAATACACCCCTGTCCATGGATTTGATTTCCCCGATCACAAATTCGCCGGATTCAAAGAAAACCGAATCGGCCTGGGCGCTCAGACCCTGACTCACGAGCAGAAGGGAGATTACAATAATCCAGAACTGATTATTTCTTCGCATTTTGTCTTGTGCTTTTTTTCAAAACACAAATCCGCAATTATTGTTCAGAATGCGTGGCAGCCTAATGTTCCAGCTGGTAGGCCACCACCCGGTTATCAAAAAAGGTGGGTACATAAACCACCTGCTTTTCAATATTGAACCCGATATCAGCCGAATTGATCTTTTGATCGGAAGTTTTCAGCAAAGAAACCTTACTGAAGTCGGGAAGGATCAGGAAAATCTCGCCCGACCAGCTGGTGACAATGTAGTGTCCCTCTTTGCCCGTAAACTCAATTCCGTCTCCGTGTCCGATTTCCGGAGTGACCGTTTCATAGCTTCCGCTGGCCTTATCAATCACTTTCAGGTCCGAACTTTTCGAACTGGTAAGCAATATCCTGGACTCCTCTATGTATAAACCATTGGGTCTTTCAAGCCCTTCGGTAACCCAGGGTTCCATGGTGCCATCTTTGTATTTCCAGATCCAACCCGTATCCGAATCGCTAAAGTAGACGGTCCCGTCAGCATCAATGGCAATGTCGTTCAGGAAGCTAGCACCATCCACCGGAATCCTTTCCACAATTTCAGCTTTGGCGATGTCGATTGCAAGCAGCTGGTCGATATCCGCCACATAAAGGAGGCCACCAAAAATACCCATCCCTTTAGGTGCATTCAGTCCACTTACCCATTCCAGAATTTTTACATTTCCATCCAGGTCAAGCATGGCAATGTATCCAGTCCCGTTTTTTTCGCTTGGTGTCCCGTTGATGCAGGATACAAAAAGTACTTCGCGCTGGCTGTCAAAAAGCACCGACTCGCAGGTCTTCATAATGGTGTCCGTCTTCCAGAGCTCGGTCAGGGAATAAACTGGTTCAGCAGGAGAGGCCGATTGACTGCCGGCAGGCTTTGGAGAGTTGCAGCTTATTGTAAGCAATGCAGGAACAATAATGAACAAAAATCTTTTCATGAGAACATGGTATTAGTTTGGACAACAATAAAGTTATATAAATTATGGCTTTAATCCCTTATAGGGAATCCCTTTTCTGGGTTCAGCCATCCAGGATGCCACGGTTTCCCGCCACTCCAGGTAGTGGGCTGTTTCCTTGTGGGCAGCCGAAGAGGCCTGGTCTGCATAGGCCTCGTAAAGTGCAAATTCCGTAGGTTCATCTGCCTTTTGCAAAACATCAAAACGTAAATTACCGGGCTCCCTGACCGATTGGTGATGGTTTTTCTCTGAGGCCTGAATAAAATCTTCGACAAATTCGGGCTTCACTTTCACATGGACAATGGTTACATACATAGCTTTTGATTTAGGTTCATATTACAGGCCTTTATAGGGTACTCCTTCCCTGATCCAATCGGCGGCCGGCTCTCCCTTTAAATAATGGTCAAGGTATTCTTTAAATTTAAGGGTGTAATCCAGTTTGTTGGCATACTGCTTCAGGTGATGCCCCTCTCCCCGGTATTGGAGAAAAATACAGTCCTTTTCCAGTCTTCTCATGGCCAGGTACAATTCAATGCCCTGGTACCAGGGCACTGCTCCATCCACATCCCCGAACTGGATTAGCAGGGGGGTGTTGATGCGATCGGCAAAAAAGACCGGTGAATTCTCTATATACTTATCCCTTGCCTCCCAGAGGCTGGCCCCGATGCGGCTCTGGGACTTTTCATACTGAAACTGTCGTGCCCTGCCGCTTTCCCAACGGATTCCGCTGTAGGCAGAAGTCATATTGGAGACCGGCGCACCGGCTATGGCACAGGTAAAAATGTTTGTTTGGGTAATGGCGAAGGCGGTCTGGTAACCACTCCACGAATGTCCGTGCAGACAAATGGCATCCGGATCGGCCACTCCCATGTCAATGAGCTTTTGTACACCGGGGACCAGGCATTTGGTGGCTGAGTGGCCGGGAGTGCCCACATCAAAACGGATATCGGGCAGAAAAACAGCATAGCCATTGCTGGCATAGAAGGGGAAGCAGGGTCTGTGGTTCACAGCCACATGGTTGAAGTCATAAAGACGATTGGTGAAGAAGCGGTAATAGTAGACTAACACCGGGAATTTTTCTCCGGGTTTTGCATTGTCCGGCAGAATCAGAATCCCCTGTAAGGGTGTTCCGTCCAACGAATGCCAGTCCACCAGCTGTGCATTTCCCCATGCAAAATCGGCCACCCGGGGATTTACATCTGTAAGCTTCAGGGATTTTTTGAATTTCTTATCGCTGATCCAAAGGTCAGGAAACTCTGTGTAGGACTGCCGGGTAAAGAGAATCTCCCCGCCGTCCTTTGCCCTGGACAGAGGGGTGTACTTTTTCTCATCGTCAAAGATCATCTGCACACCTTTTTCCCCGGCTTTCATTTTATATAAGGCGGTATGCTTCTTCAGATCGTGGTAGGCGGATAAATAAAGTTCTTCGCCGCTTTCCAGGTACTTCTTTTCCCGATCAAGGATTTTAATGCGGAACTGGTATTTTTCTTCCCGCCCCAGTCCCTCTGTCAGGCAGGTGGCCCGGGTTTCGTCTGCAGGGAAGAGCCATATGTCATATTTATCGTAGATCAAAACCGCTGAGGATTGGTCCAGCCATCCTCCGATCCCGTATCCCGGCTTTTCTTCCGGGTAATCCCAATCCTCGTCTGCAAAAGGTACATCAAGCCCGGCTGTAATATTTCGGGTTTCCAGGGTGGCCGCATCCATCAAATACCAATGTTTGTCTTTGTACCAGACAAGCTGCCTCCCATCGGGGGAGAGTCCCACACGCTGCCCCTGATGTTCGAGGATCAATTTCCGCTCTCCCGTTTGCAGATCCACCAGGTAGTAGTCCCGGTAGCTGCCATCCCAGGTAACTTCTTTGGCATAGGGAGCATTGGAATAGCCCAACAACCTGTCCGGATTATCGGAAAGAATGATATCCGGCATTTCGGTATCAGCAAGCTGTACAAAGCGCTTTTGTTCCAAGTAGTAAACGCCTGTATAGGTCCGGTCCTTCTCACGCTTCCATTGTTTTTTCTGCTGACTGTTGATCAGGGGATCGTTCCAGTGCCATACATCCACCCCGCGCATCGGCCAGGATCTCCTCCTGATCGTACAGATTAGTCACCGAATCTTTATCTTCTTTCTGGCTAATAATTTCCGATTCGGGTTTTGTTCCCAGGAAAAGTCTGCTGCCATCGGGCGACCACCTCAGGCTGTTTGTATGGTAAAGCTTCCAGTCTTCTTTCAGATCTTTATCCTCCAGAAGCACTTCTGAACTTTTATTGCCGGGTGACCAGAGCCGGAGCACAGCATCCTTCTTTTCCATCTTTTTTTCGCTTATTCCCGAAAGGAAGACCAGTTGTCCCGTCTGATTATTCCAGGTGAGATTGGCTACCCAGAGGCTGCTGTCCTGGATAATAATGACAGGATCTGCGGAGGGATTTTTCAGATCGAGCATATGGACAGCATTTCCAAGGCCGGAGCTGTCGCTGATCGCCATGGCCAGGTGTTGAGAGACCGAGTCCATGGCATAGCTGCTGACAAAAGGATAAGCGTATTCCTTTCCATCATCCAGTGATTTTAGAGTCAGGGTGGACCCGCTTTTTTCCTGCCCGGAGTCGTCATTGGAACTGCTTTTCCCAGCCCTGTGCATGGCCAGGAAGAGACTATTATTACTGAAGACAAAGGACTGCACACTATCTCTGGTCTCCCTTTCTCCGGATTTGGTGTTCAGGAGATGTATGCCGGGAAGGGGAGCCTTTCCTTTTTCAGCATTCAAAGCCTCCAGGGCTCCGGCAGTAAAAACAGCTGCCACCCAGTTGCCGTCCCCGGATATGGCGGGTTTTTCAGCTCTCTCCAGGCAAAAAAAGGTCTTCCCGTCGCCAGATGTGACCTGGACTTCAGGATCTCCCCGGTCGGGTCGGGCTGTGAGGAGGACCCATTGACCATCTGGTGAGATGGCCGGGGATTGAATCTGTCTGAATTTCATCATGTCATTAACTGTCAGGGCTTTTGTTCCCTGAGCCATGGAAAATAGGCCTGCCGGGAGAATGAGGGAAAGCAGAAAGAGTTTTTGCAGTATAAGCTTCATTATTGTTGGGTTTTAGGTCCGGGAAAATTAGTAAAATACGGAGAATAGGAAAAGCGTAAAATCACTTATATTTACTGCGCTAACTAAAGAAGTGCCCCTTGAAAAAATTCCTTGCCACCCGGATGATCCGGCGAAGCCTGAAAGAAAGAGCTTTGCCCCTGAACGAACTTGAAAGTAAACACAGTAATCCCGATGAGCCCCTGTTTAACGATTCTTCCTATTTCCTGGGCAGGGGTGAGGATGGTTCCCACATGGTGGTCAGACTTGCCTTCCGCAATGGAAGATCGCCCGAATACTGGCTATCATTTCATTTACCTGGGAAGGGGACTTTTGAATTAAAGGACCTGGAAGCACTTGAGGGTGATGGTTTTCAACTGGGCGCTCTGGCCTTTAAATGCCAGGAGCTTGGAAAAAAATGGACGATCACTTACAAAGGCAGCATACAACAGGGGGGAAATATTCACCAGGTGGAACTGGATCTCAGCTTTGAAGGTACCCGCCCACTGGTCAATTTCAAAAATATCACCAATCCATCTGATACGGCTGAAGCCATCGCCAGGGAGCCCTGGAGTGGTGCTTTTTTAAAGCGCCTGAAAGAGATTAAAAAGGTACACCTGGAACAGGGAGGCAGGATTACCGGCCGGATATTGCTGGATGAAGAGGAAATCCAGGTAGACTGGAGATCGGTCCGCGACCACAGTTGGGGAAGCCGTTCCTGGGAAACCTGGAAAAGACATGTGTGGATGGGAGGAGTGTTGGATGATGGCGAGGCCTTTAATCTGAGCCTGATCACCTACGATTTTATGGGGCAGCTGTCAGCCGGATATCTGTCACAGGGTGAAGACCTGCTCTATTTCAAGGCCCTTCCTGATATGGAAAGCTTTGCAGCTGATCCCCTGATTCCCAAAAAAATGTCCCTGGTATTTCAGGACAGAAACGGAAAGTCACATAAGTTGAAGATGAACATGCCCTTTTATTTCGATTTTGTGATGGATGGTGTTTACCACATTCGTGAGGGCATGGGCGACTTTGAACTGGATGGTTTACCCGGAAAGGGAGTGGCAGAATTTGGACTAAACCCTGCATATTATGATACGAGCACTATCTGAAGCCAGTATGCCTGAGGCAGGGGGAAGGCCAGGGGACTGTCCCGCCTGATGGAAATGAAAGTCAATGTACCCGAGGGCGTGGTCCTGATCCCGACTGAAGGAGAAGACTGGAAGCCGGAACTTGAAAGTTACCTGGCTAAAACACCGCCGGGCCTGGTGGCAGTTCGTTCTTCGGCCCTGGCTGAAGACGGTGAAGCGGCCTCCTTTGCCGGTCAGTTTGAATCGGTATTATCCTGCAGTGGCAGCGAGGAAATTATGGCCGCAGTTGAAAAGTGTATGCGCTCGGCCGGAGAGGAAAGGGTGGGAAGCTATACCGGGCATTTTAAGGTGGACCAGGGGGAGCTAATTCCGGTGATCATTCAGAAGATGGTTTCGGCTGCCCGATCGGGTGTTATATTCACTGCAAACCCGGTAAATCACAGGACCGACCAGTGGATGATCAATGTCACATCAGGAGTGGGCGAGGATCTGATGGCAGGAACAGCTGAAGGGGAGCAAATCCTGATCACGCGGAACGGGAATATCCTGGAGAAGGGCCTCTTACTGGATGAAAAACAAATAGAAGAAATTTACCTGGGAGCCAGAAGCATAAGCCGTGCCTTTGGTCGCCCCATGGACCTGGAGTGGGCCATTGACCAGGGCGGTGAGCTATTCTGGTTGCAGGCCAGGCCCATTACCACCTTGAAGAGGGTCCATATGAATGAGCTTGACAGTGAGCTTTTCGCGGACAATGAAGTTTTAACCAGGGCCAATATCGGGGAGATGATGCCCGGACCGGTTACACCCCTTACCTATTCTGTTTTTGGAAGGGCCATTGAAGTGGGACTGCAGGATTTTTATAAGGCCTGTGGAGCCCTGAAAGATTTCACCGATGATTGGATTTATTTCAGGTCTTTTTACAACCATATCTTTTTCAGCATGACCCGCCTGGTGGATATCTCCGAGGCAGTATTGATGAATAAGAAGGAGAATGTGGAGTTTGCCATTATGGGTGATATGCTGGGTGATCGCTTCGGGGATTACCGGCCTTTAAAGCCAAAGGCCTTTCCGCTGAGGTTGTGGAATCAGATCAGGCAGTTTCGCTACCTTTCCGCTGGCGCAAAAAGAACAAAAAAACTCGAGCTTCTTGCCGACACCTTCTCCGTAAAGGAGTGCAGCGATCCAGTGGACCTGTATCGTGAGATCTGCAAGAGTCTGCCACGATGTGAATGAGGCTTATGCGCATCACTATTGTGCCAGTTCTCAGTCCGGGACCTACCAGTCGGTTCTTATGGCCATCCTCAGCGGAGGAAGTGACAGACCCGACATTGGGAATTATCGTGATGCAGCCCTGCTGATGTCCGATCTGGACGAGGTGGAGAGTGCTGATGTGGTAAAGTCCATCGATCTCCTGTACGAGTGGTATAAGCATGATGAGGAAGTCATAGACTGGATGGTTTCGGTTTCCAAGGAGAGCAGTTCCCCCGGGATTATCGAGTTCCGGGAACACCTGGATGACCTTCTTGCAAAACATGGACATCGTTGTGTTCGGGAAGGTGAACTGAGGGAAAAGAGCTGGTCGGAAGAACCCGAAAAACTATACAACCTGATCAGAAAAAGGTTCCAGGCCGGGGATCGCGTGGAGGCTGACCGCACTTCCTACGAGGAGCACAGGGCTTTGATACTTTCCGGGATGAGCGGGATACAGGGAAAGATTTTATCCAAAATTTTAAAACCTGCCCGGGCCGCTGTGGCCCGAAGGGAATTTAGCAAATCCATGGCCGTTAAAGTTCAGCAGAAAGTTAAAAAAGCCTACCTCTCGCTGGCCGAAATGATGGTTGCCCGTGGCCTGCTTGAGGATGTGGACCAGGTTTTTTTTCTCAGTCACGAAGAACTGGGTAAGCTTCTTGAAAGCGGAGATTTCCAGTGGAAAAATCTGGCAGAAGAGCGCCGGGTAATTTTCCCGGATTCTTTTGCCTTAAAATTTGAGGATGTAAACCAGGGATTCCCCGAACCCATATCCAGCGATGCCCCGGCAATCAGGATCAATGGAGATGCTGTAAAAGGACTTCCGGTGAGTGCGGGTCTGGTGGAAGCCAGGATCAGGATTGTTGAGAAACTGGAGGATGCCGATACACTTGAAAAGGGCGAAATTATGGTATGCCAGTATACGGATGTGGGTTGGACACCCTATTTCAGCCTCGCTTCGGGCCTGATCACTGAAATTGGCAGTCCGCTTTCACATGGAGCTGTTGTGGCCCGTGAGTATGGAATCCCCGCTGTGGTTAATGCGAAGGGTGCGCTTGGCTTTTTTAAAAATGGAGAAACCGTCAAACTGGACGGGTCCACAGGAGTAATCCGGAAAATTTCCTGACATGTTAAGCTACGACGTGATTATTGTGGGAGGGGGGCCAGCCGGATTACGTTGTGCCGAGGTTCTGTCCGGGTCGGAAAAGAAGGTCCTGCTCCTTGAAAAAACAGGCGGTTTTGGGGATAAATTATGTGCCGGGGGACTCACCCTGAAGGATATGGAAGTCATGGACCTGCCTGATCAGTATCATTGAACATAAAATCTGCCGGACCTCCCTGCACAGCCGGAGATTCAGTACCGATGCAGAAGCCCCGAAGCACTTTCTTTTCACAGTCGACCGAAGGGAGTTGGGAGCTTACCAGCGGACATTGCTTGAAAATACAGGTGTGGAAGTGAGATGCAATGCCCGGGTGATTGAAGTGACATCAGAATATGTGCGCTTAAAAAGCGGAGAAAAAATTGGATACAAAAACCTGGTGGGAGCTGAAGGATATAACTCGCTTGTTCGAAAGTACCTCGGACTTAAGGTGGAGAAGAAACTGATCGGTTTCCAGTATACCATCCCGAATGAAAATGTGGATCCCAAATTGCATATTTTTCTCAATGCCAGGCGCTTTAATGTTTGGTATGCATGGATTTTCCCCCATAAAGACAGCATTGCAGTGGGGTGCTGCTGCGACCCGGACAGGGTGGATCATCAAAAGATCAAAAAAGCCTTTCTGGAGTGGTTGGGGGATGAGGGAATAGATCCCGGTGAGGCAAAACTGGAGTCCTACCCGATTGCCTGTGACTATCGCGGGGTGGCCTTTGGAAATGTATTCCTGGTGGGGGAGGCTGCAGGGCTTGCTTCGGTTTTTACCGGAGAAGGTATTTATCAGTCACTTGCTTCCGGCGAGGAGGTGGCCCGGATGATCCTCGATCCCTTGCATCAGCCTCTTATGCTGGAACAGGCTGTACGTTACAATCGCATCCTTGAAAAGGTGATGAAGGCTTTTCGAATGGCTGGCCCGTTTAAAGGAGCCATGCAGGAGCTGCTGGTTTTTCTGATGCAGAGAAAATGGGTCAGGAAGAAGGTAAATGCCGGATTTTCCGGATAGGGCAGATCGTATATAGATTTTCGCTATTTTTAGCCTTACTAAACCCACCAAAACTCCCGATTCATGGACTTAAACAAAGGGGCAATTTCAAAGCTTACCTTCACCATCATCCGTATTGCCATAGGATGGCATTTTCTTTACGAGGGTATTTCCAAATTGTTCATGGAAAACTGGACAGCCCAGGGCTACCTGGCCAATGCCACTGGTTTTCTATCCGGATTTTACCATTCGATAGCAGCCTCAGAAACCCTGCTTGGAGCTGTGGATTTTATCAATATATGGGGCCTGATTGTGATTGGCCTGGCCCTTTTTATAGGTCTCTTTATCCGGGCAGCCTCGCTTGCCGGGATTCTTTTACTTGTGCTCTATTATTTTGCCTATCCCCCCTGGGGAACCTCCCTCTTTGGATCTCCTGAAGGACATTTTTTTATCGTAAACCGCAATTTCATAGAAGCCTTCCTGCTGCTCTGGTTTGTGGTGGGTAAAGAAGGTGGATACAGCATTGATCTCTTGTTTAAAGAAAAGCGTGGACAAAAAGGTGATCAGGCGGTTGAGGATGAATCAGCTTCTAATGAGGGAACGGACACAGGGACTGAAAATTCACGCCGTGAAGCTTTGAAGAACCTGGCTACTCTTCCCTTACTCGGTGCCATGGGCTGGGGAGCCTTCCGGCATGGAAGCAAGCAGGTGGATGTGATGTCGGGTGCAACCATTCAGTTAAACTTTTCCTCTCTGAATGAGCTCAAGGGTGAGCTTCCGAAGGGAAAAATTGGCCCCCATGAGATCTCCAGGCTGGTGGCCGGAGGAAACCTGGTGGGGGGATGGGCCCACTCCAGGGACCTGATCTATGTATCCTCGCTTTTCAAAGCCTATAACACTGAAAAGAAAGTATACGAAACACTGATGCTGGCCGAGCAGGCGGGTATTAATACCATCAACATTGGTTTCCCCACCAATGCGCTTCTGGCCAAGTATAAAAAGGCAACCGGAAGTAAGATCAAGGTGATCTCCCAGATTCACCCCGATCTGAAAAACGACGATTATTATGTGAACATCGATAAGGCCATAGATATGGGTGTGGATATTGTTCAGATCCAGGGCAACCAGGTGGACTGGCTGGTGAGGGACAATCGAATAGATGTGGTGGAGAAGATGTTGGATCACATACGTAAGCAGGGTTATACGGCAGGGCTGGCCTCACATACAGTGGATGCCCTGATCGCCTGTGAGGAGTATGGGATTATCCCCGATTATTATATGAAAACCATGCACCACGATAATTACTGGTCGGCACACCCCATCGAGAACCGGGTTCCTTTTGAGGTGGATGGAAAAAACTACCTGGACCATAACAAGTTTCATAACAACTGTTTCTGTCTCTTCCCTGATCGTACCGTTGAATTTGTAAACCGTGCCACAGTACCGGTCATGGGTTTCAAGGTGCTGGCAGCCGGGGCCATCGAGCCAGAGGATGGATTTAACTGGGCCTTTAAGAACGGTGCAGATTTTATCTGCGTGGGCATGTTCGATTTCCAGGTTGTGGATGACGTGAACACCACCATTGATGTCCTTGGGAATCTTTCCGGCAGGAAGCGGGAATGGTATGGCTAAGTGAAGGAAAACCTTTGAATTAAATGATGAAGCAAGCTTGGATCAGGAGTTTATATGTGTTTGTTTTATGCTTTCCCCCATTTTTATCATCCCTTGAGGCCCAGGTTAAGCCGGGTATTGATGTGCTTGCCGGGCAGGACTTCGAGCTGCTTAAAGGAAAGCGGGTAGGGCTCGTTACCAATCCCACGGGGCTTGACCGGAACCTGCGATCGACCATTGATATTCTATATGAAAATGTGGATTTGAGAGCTCTTTACGGCCCTGAGCACGGAGTGCGTGGTGATTTTTCAGCGGGCGATCATGTGGGCGACCAGGTGGATGCGAAGACCGGGATTCCGGTTTATTCGCTATATGGAAAAAACAGGCGACCTGCTCCGGAAGTCCTGGAAGGTATAGATGTGATTGTTTATGATATCCAGGATGTGGGTGTTCGCTCCTATACTTTTATATCCACCATGGGTCTGGTGATGGAAGCGGCTGCAGAAGCCGGCAAGGAGGTGGTGATTCTGGACAGGCCCAACCCCCTTGGAGGAAAGCGTGTGGAGGGCCCGGTGGTTGAAGAAGGTTATTTTTCCTTTGTAAGCCAGTACGCCATCCCCTATGTATACGGACTCACCTGCGGAGAGCTGGCCAGGCTTTTAAACGAGGAGGGTATGCTTACTGGTGGTGTTTCATGCCAGCTCACCGTGGTTCCCATGGAGGGCTGGACCAGAGACATGACTTTTGATCTTACGGGCCTGCAGTGGATTCCCACCTCACCACACATCCCTCAGTATACAACGGCCTTTTACTATCCGGCCACCGGGATCATTGGAGAACTTGAGGGGGTTATGATAGGAATCGGCTACACCCTTCCCTTCCAGGTCCTGGTGACTGAAAATATCGATGCCCAGATCCTCTGTGAAGCCATGAATGCCCTGGAGCTTCCCGGGGTGCTGTTTCGCCCCATATACCTTAAGCCCTACTATACGGATCAAAAAGGACTGGCACTTCAGGGGGTACAGGTTTATATCACTGATTTGCTAAATGCAGGCCTGACTGAGATCCAGTTTTTCTTTATCCAGGAGGCGCACAAAATCGACCCTGATTTTAATCCTTTCAGGGATCATGAGGAGCGTTACAGCATGATCGATAAGGTGCTCGGGTCTGAAAAGCTCAGGACCTCCATGATGGAGGATTTTAATTTTGAAAAACTTCGTCCCTACTGGAACAAAGACAGGGAGAACTTCCTGAATCTGTCTCAAAAGTATTACCTCTATTAAGCAAGTTTATGAAAACCAGCCGTGTACTTATTTTCTTTTTTATGCAGGTACTGGTCCTGTATCCGATTTATTCCCAGGAAAATGAGGCTTTAAGTGATTCGGCCCTTCGGGTGCAGATTTCGAATAATGCCATTGAGCTTTTCAACGGGACCTGGTTTATGGAAGCCACGGGCTATCAAAAAAAGGATTCCACCGAAATTGATACGGTGATTTTTGTCCGGAAGAAGGGGAAGATCAGGAATATCAGGGTGGAAACCGACCCCCTGCTTTCCAGGTTTCCTGCCCGCCTGCCCGTCATCGACTCCCTTGAGCGTGGTTTGCTGGCCGCTTGTGGAGAAGGAAGTGAAAATTTTCCGCTGGAGATCTGGTCAGCGGGTTCAAATATCAGGGCCTTTGTACCCAACTATTACAGGCAGCAGGCCAGGCAGCTTGATGCCTCCAGAAACGTAGCAAAATTCCGGCGTTCCTCACCTCCCCTGGTTACGAATCTATCCAAACCCTACCTGAGTGAGGCAGCCCTCTATAATAAGAATATTGCCCTCTGGCATAGTCATGGCTGGTATTATGAACCCTCGCTTCACCGCTGGGAATGGCAGAGGGCCAGACTGTTTCAGACTGTGGAGGATCTTTTTCCCATGACCTTTACGCTGCAAATGCTGGTGCCCATGCTGGAAAATGCAGGTGCGGGGGTGTTCTTGCCCCGGGAGCGGGACTGGCAGGTAAACGAGGTGATTGTGGATAATGACGGGAGTAGCGGGAAAAGTGTATTTGTTTCAGCCGATCCTGATAATCTTTACAGCGGCGAAACAGGTTTTGGACTTGGGACACCTCCCTATGCGGATGAAAATCCTTTTAGCCTTGGAACCTGGCAGCAAATGCCGGCAGTAAAGG
Source organism: uncultured Bacteroidota bacterium (assembly GCA_963713725.1). Taxonomy (GTDB): domain Bacteria; phylum Bacteroidota; class Bacteroidia; order Bacteroidales. Next base: position 98,076 of record CAVQMZ010000034.1, on the reverse strand, counting down.
ATGCTTTGGCTTCTGTTCAGTGGATTCCCGATATTCCCGAAGAAGGGGAGTATGGGGTTTATGTGTCCTATTGTTCACTGGAAGAAAGTGTAAATGATGCACATTACCGGGTTTTTCATGCCGGTGGCGTCACGGAGTTTTTAGTTAATCAGCAGATGGGTGGAGGTACATGGATTTACCTGGGAAGGTTTCATTTTAACACTGGTGTAAATCCCGAGAATGGAAAGGTAGTGCTTACCAATGAAAGTGGGAATCGTAAGGCGGTGGTGACAGCCGATGCAGTCCGCTTTGGTGGCGGAATGGGTAATATTGCCCGGAACGGGCTTACGGGGAAAAGGCCGCGATACCACGAGGCGGCACGTTACTACCTGCAGTATGCCGGCTTCCCCGATTCGCTGGTCTGGAAACTGAACAGTCCTGAATCAGATTACAAGGATGACTACCAGTCCAGGGGCGAATGGGTCTCCTACCTGATGGGAGCACCTTCCGGACCCAGTGCCAACAAGAAGGCTGCCGGACTGGGTATCCCGGTGGATTTGTCCTTTGCTTTTCATACGGATGCCGGAATTACAGGGAGTGATACTGTGATTGGCACCCTGGGCATCTTCAGTACCAGATACAGGAAGGGACCTTTCCCTTCGGGCCTTTCAAGAATGGCTTCACGCGATCTGGCCGACCTGATTCAATCTCAAATTGTGGATGATCTCAGGTCGCTTTATGATCCCGAATGGACTCGCAGGGGACTCTGGGATCAGGCCTACAGTGAGGCCTTTCGGCCCAATGTCCCCACCATGATGCTGGAGCTGCTTTCACATCAGAACTTTATTGATGCCCGCTTCGGACAGGAACCCATGTTCCGTTTCCACACCAGTCGCGCCATTTACAAGGGAATGCTCAGGTTTCTCTCATCGCTTTACGGAAGCGAATTTGTGGTACAGCCCCTGCCTGTTGATCATCTCCGGACCGATCTTCTGCCCGAAGGTGGAATCAGTCTGTCCTGGAAGCCTGTTCCTGACCCCCTGGAGCCCACAGCAAGTCCCGATTCTTACAGGGTATATACCAGTGTAAACGGAAAGAGCTTTGATCGGGGAAGAACTGTGGATGAAAGTTTTTTTATTACTTGAGGAGGCTTATCCCGATTCCATCTATTCCTTTAAGGTGACCGCACTCAACGGAGGGGGAGAAAGTTTCCCCTCGGAGGTGGTATCTGCCTGCAGGGCGAGTGAAAGCAAAGGCCAGGTTCTGATCATCAGTGCCTTTGACAGAACCGGTGGAGCTGCCTGGTTTGAGGATGAAGCACATGCGGGATTTATGCCCATGATCGACCAGGGGGTGCCCTGGCAAATGGACCTGCATACGGTGGGTGCCCAGTATGATTACCTTAAGGCCTCTCCCTGGCTGGATGATGACGCTCCCGGATTCGGGGCTTCCTATGCCGACCTGGAGGGGCTGGTGATTCCTGGTAATACCTTCGACTTTCCGCTTAGCCATGGAATCTCCATCGGTAGGGCGGGCTATTCCTTTGTGAGCATCAGTGATGAAGCAATTGAGGAAGACAGCCTTGACTTACAGGATATGGCTATGATTGATTTTATTGCGGGGGAGGAGAGGACCACCTATCTGCCGAAGAATGATTCACTTCCCCTCTACCAGGTATTTTCTCCTTTGATGCTGGACCAACTTTCCCTTTACCTTGAGCAGGGAGGAAGCATATTTATTTCAGGCGCTCACATTGCCAGTGATGTGCATTTGAATGGGCAGGATTCCCTGGTGGCCTCTCTATCTGAAATACAAATGGCGGACCAGCAATGCCAGTCGAAGGGGTGAATTTTATTACATGGATGGGGATTTTGGAGCCTATGAAGACACCCACATTTTCAACACGGGTATTCATCCCGATATTTATACCGTGGAGGGAGCCGATGCCCTTGAGCCCGCTGATTCCTCTGCCACAACACTGATGCGCTATCGTGAGAACAATGCTTCGGCCGCTGTAGCTTTCCGGGGTCCCTATGGAGTGGTAGCCATGGGTTTTCCCTTTGAGTGCATTGTGGAGCCAGGCATCAGGGACCAGATGATGAAAATGATTTTGAAATATTTAACAGAGGATAGTGATCATGGCCAGGATTAATTGTTTTATACCTGCAGGTGATGCGGGAGTGTGGGACCAGACCATTGAAGAGCTCAGGGGCAGCAGCCTGGTGAATGGGATTTTTCTGATGGGCCCCGAAGCCCCGGAGCCCATGCCCATGGATGTCGGTTTCCTGGAATGCAGCGGAAGACTCTCCACCGAAGCGATGGGCTTGATTTCGGAGCGTTCAGGCTGATGCTGAATATACCATGATTATCACGGGGGACAGCCCCGTTTCCTTTGGAATGCTTGCCCTGGAAAGGTTTATCCAGGTGGCAGGGGATATGGATGCAAGCCTGGTATATTCAGATCATTTCGACCTGGTGGAGGGGAAGCTGAAAGCCCATCCACTGATTGATTACCAGTCCGGCAGTTTGCGTGATGATTTTGAATTCGGCCCTGTACTTTTATTTAAAAGCCAGAGCCTGCGGGCAGCGGCTGAAAATTTGGAGGATAGTTTTCAGCATGCCGGGCTTTACCAGCTTCGCCTGAAACTGAGCCTGAAGGGTCTGCCTGTCAGAATCCAGGAGTTTCTGTACACCATTAATCCCCTTGATCTCAGGTCTTCGGGAGATAAAATATTTGATTATGTGAATCCCCGTAACCGGGAGGTACAGGTGGAGATGGAGCAGGTGGTCACCCGGCATTTAAAAGAGGCCGGAGCCTACCTGGAACCGGACTTTGCCGGCATAGAATTCACAGCGGGAAATTTCCCCGTGGAAGCATCGGTGATCATACCGGTGCTGAACCGCGTGAAAACCATTTCTGATGCCATAAATTCTGTTCTGACGCAAAAGACCTCCTTTGATTTTAACCTGATTGTGGTGGATAATCATTCCACCGACGGAACCACCCGGCTCCTGGAAGAAATGGCGGCTCTTCATCCCCGCCTGGTGCATGTGATCCCCGAGAGGAAGGACCTCTGGATCGGCGGATGCTGGAATTTTGGTGTGCATCATGAGCTTTGCGGGAAATTTGCCGTTCAACTTGACAGTGATGATTTGTATATCGATGAAAATACCCTGGAGCGGATTGTAGGAACATTTTACGAGCAAGAATGTGCCATGGTGGTTGGTTCCTACATGATGTGTAATTTTAAACTGGAAGAGATTCCTCCGGGACTGATCGATCACAGGGAGTGGACCCCTGAAAATGGCCGGAATAATGCCCTTCGGATCAACGGGCTGGGAGCTCCCCGGGCCTTTTATACCCCGGTACTTCGAGAGCTGAATATTCCCAATGTGAGTTATGGTGAGGATTACGGACTGGGACTGGCCATCAGCAGGTCTTATCAGATTGGAAGGATCTATGATCCCCTCTACCTTTGCAGGCGCTGGGAGGAGAACTCCGATGCATCTCTAAGCATTGAGGCCATGAACCGACACAATCAGTATAAGGACAGGCTCCGGAGCTATGAGCTGAGTGCCAGGATCAGGCTGAATAAGAAGAGACAGGATGCAGCAAAAAGTTAACAGCCTCTTTCAAGAGCAGATCAGCGGATGGCCCCTGCTGGGTGCAAACTGGAAGCATCTGGATGCTGCCCAGCTGAAGTCGCTTCGATTTTGATGGCTTTAGCATCAAGGTACAGTTTAATCCGAAGCGGATTACCTCTTCTGCAGCGAAAGTGGACCGGCTTTCCATCCAGGAGAGACCCTGTTTTTTATGTACAGCCAACCGACCTGAGGAAGAGGACTTTGTGGCCTATGGAAAGGATTATGAAATCCTCTGTAATCCCTTCCCCATCTTCAGGCAGCATTACACCATAGCACATGTTGATCACAGGCCCCAGGTAATAGACTCTGAGTTCTCTTCCTTGCTGGATCTCTCCCGGGATCTGCCCGAACTGGTGGTTTTCTATAATGCACCCTCCTGCGGGGCTTCGGCACCGGATCATATGCATTTCCAGGCAGGCCTTAGAGGCGCCATGCCCATTGAATATGAACTGGAGGTCCTCCTTAAAATCCATGGTAAAGATCTGCTTCAAAGTGAACACTTCCGGCTGAGCTCGGTGGATGATGGATTACGCCGTTTTCTGGTGATGGAAGCGGACAGGAAGGAACCCATGGAAAATGCCTTTTCACATATCTCTTCCTTCCTGCGCCAGCTTGTGAATGGAGAGGAGCCCATGCTTAATATACTGGCTATGTACCGGGGAAAATGGCAGATACTGATCTTCCCCAGGGAGAAGCACAGGCCCTGGCAATTTTTCGAGGAGGGAGACAGGAATATTCTTCTCAGTCCGGCTTCGGTGGACATGGGGGGATTGATGATCACACCCCTGGAGAAGGATTTTCATAAGATTAGCCGGGATGACATTGCTGATATTTTCAGGCAAATTTGCCTGAATGTCGGGCACTTCAATGAGCTGCAGCTTATTATTAAAGAAAGGCTCTTATGAAAAAGCTGCCGGAAGTACCTGAAATTCATGTGGGCATCCTTCGCAGGGAGCAAGTGGACCTGGATTTCCCTCGGCCTTTTTATTGTGTCGGGAAGGAAAGATCAGATGGGGAAGTGAAAGTTAAGGGGGGCTTCAGTGCTGCTCTTCGGAAGGGACTTATTGAGCTGCGGCAGGAGGGTAGGGTCATTGCTGAAGGATCAGAAATCGTATTTTGTCCCCAGGATGATGCCGGAAAAGGCTTTGGAATCCTGAATGTACTCATCGGCATTGGTTTTCACTGGGAACAGAAGGAGGATCAGTATTTCCCCGGGATGCTTAAGCTGGTTCAGAATGAAGGAAAGATTCAGGCCATTAACCAGGTTTCGGTGGAGGATTATCTGGCCTCTGTGATTTCGTCTGAAATGCGTGCGGACTCTTCTCCCGCACTTTTAATGGCCCATACCATTATTTCACGTAGCTGGTTACTTGCCCAGATTGAAAAAAGCAAAAAGTTGCTTCTCTCAGACCGTCCCCAGGAAAGCTTCTATGAGACAGCAGACAGTTTCATTCGCTGGTATGACCGGGAAGACCACCATGGATTTCATGTGTGTGCCGATGACCACTGTCAGCGTTACCAGGGGATCACCAGGGCCGGCAATCCCGAGGTGCTGAAGGCTGTGGATACCACCCGGGGTGAAGTTTTGAGTTATAAGGAAAAAATCTGTGATGCCCGCTTCTCAAAGTGTTGCGGAGGGGTGAGTGAGGAGTTTCAATATTGCTGGGAAGACAGGCCCCATCCCTACCTGAGGCGGGTAGATGACAATCCATCCACTGCAGGAATCAACGTGGATGATCTAAGGGTGGAAGCGCATGCAGAGCGCTTCATATCAGGCAGGCCCGAGGCCTTTTGTAATAGCTCTGATACGGCCCTGCTGCAACAGGTCTTAAATGATTACGATCAGTCTTCGGCCGATTTCTACAGGTGGGAAGTACATTACAGTCAGGATGAAATTTCCTCCCTGATCCGGGAGAAGTCCGGAAGAGATTTTGGGAGAATCCTGGATCTGCTTCCCGTGGAACGGGGCGAATCGGGCAGGCTGGTCAGGCTGAAGATAGTGGGTGAAAAAATGAATCTGATTGTGGGTAAGGAATTGGAAATCAGGCGCTGGCTGAGCCCTTCCCATCTTTATTCTTCGGCTTTCATTGTGAAAAAGATGGAGCTTAAAGCAGGAATTCCGGGCGCTTTTTTGTTGAGGGGGGCAGGCTGGGGCCATGGTGTGGGGCTCTGCCAGATCGGAGCTGCAGTGATGGCTCACCGGGGATACAGCCATGAGGAAATCCTGAATCACTACTTTATGAATGCGGAAATAAAAAAGCTATATGAGTAAAAAAAGTGCAGGCCCCTGGCGCTGGGTACCTTCCCTGTATTTTGCAGAAGGACTTCCCTACATCCTGGTAAATGTCCTTTCGGTTATTTTCTATAAAAGAATGGGTATTTCCAATGCCGAAATTGCCCTTTACACCAGCTGGCTTTACCTGCCCTGGGTGATTAAACCCTTCTGGGGCCCCATGGTGGATATGCTCAAGACCAAGCGTTTCTGGATTCTGATCATGCAACTGGTGGTGGGAGCCGGGCTGGCGGGTGTGGCCTTTACCATTCCCACCGACCGTTTTCTGCAGCTTACCCTGGCCTTTTTCTGGCTCCTGGCATTCTCCTCGGCCACCCATGATATTGCGGCTGACGGCTTTTATATGCTGGGACTTTCCAAACATGACCAGGCTTTTTTCGTGGGAGTGCGCAGTACATTTTACCGGCTTGCCATGCTCACCGGCCAGGGTCTGCTGGTCATCATAGCCGGTTCTTTTGAAGCAAAAACGGGACTGCCGCCCCTGGATGTGGAAGTTGTTAGCATTGAAGAAAGTACTTCCCCGGCCTTTAATCCGGATCAGCTTTCTGAAGAACTGGGATTTAAAGGCCGGAATGAAGGGGAAATCTTTTTTTATTCAAATCCGGAGGTGGAGATTGGTACGAATAAAATTTCCCGTGCCGAGTCTGCGGCCATAATTGGCGCTGTGGACCAGTGGAATAGTTCCCATGGCTTTTATCCTCCTGAAGAGGGGGCTGGTCCGGGGACTGAAGGGGACGCAGCTTCTGAACTTACGGGAAATTTGGGATATACCTGGTTTCGTCTGAGCCAGGCTCCGGAGGCCGGTGAAAATATAGTATTGAATTTTAGTTTTGAAAAGGGCGATAAAAGTATCTCCCTGGCCCGGAGTTACCGCTTTGAGTTTAATGAGGATAACTGGGAAAATCCGGCCTTTGCTGTGTTTCAACTGGACCCCAAACTTGACAGGGTAAAATCCGCCAGCTTCAAAGGACTTAGCGGTAATATACAATTTGCCTGGAGCATGGTTTTCCTGATTGTGGCGCTTATGTTTGTGGGGTTTTTTATCTACCATCGTTTTGCCCTCCCTCGCCCTGAGGCAGATCAGCCCAACAGGGGTGATGGCGAAGGATTTGTAAAGGAGTTTTTCGTGACCTTCCTGGAGTTCTTCCGGAAAAAACGGATTGGTGTAATGATTTTGTTTTTGCTGGTTTATCGCCTGGGAGAGTCACAACTGGTTAAAATGGCATCTCCTTTCCTGCTGGATTCAAATGAGGCCAATGGACTCGGACTTACCACGGGCGAAATTGGATTAATTTACGGGACCATGGGTATCATTGCCCTGTCCCTGGGTGGAATCCTTGGAGGGGTTGCAGCCTCCAGGCGGGGACTTAAGTACTGGCTCTGGTGGATGGTGGCTGCCATGAATCTTCCCAACCTGGTTTATGTGCTGCTCTCTTATATCATGCCTTCCTCACTCTGGATCGTGGGCGCATCAGTGGCCCTGGAACAGTTTGGATATGGATTTGGCTTTACTGCCTACATGTTATACATGATCTATATTTCCGAGGGGAAACATAAAACGGCCCACTTTGCACTTACCACTGGTTTTATGGCCCTGGGGATGATGATTCCGGGCATGATCAGCGGCTGGTTGCAGGAATTGATCGGCTATCAGCACTTTTTCATATGGGTAATGATATGCACCATACCCGGTTTCGTTCTCATTCCCTTCCTTAAGATAGATCCGGAATTTGGAAAAAAGGAGAAACCGGCTTCCTGATGGAACATTTCTACATAAAGATCAGCGATTTGTTATAAGATTATTTCCGGTTCCGGACGATTTTGAGGAGAGAATTGCAATCGATTGCGTATATTGCATATACTATGGCAGGCAATAAAGAGGTTACTATCTATGATATTGCTGAAAGGTTAAATCTTTCACCCTCTACGGTAAGTCGTGGTCTACGGAATCATCCGGCAATCCGCAAAAACACCATTGCCAGGATTCAGGAAACGGCCAGGGCGATGAATTATCAGCAAAACACCTTTGCAAGTAACCTTCGAAGCAACCGTTCAAATACCATAGGCATAATCCTGCCCAGGTTTGAAAGCAGCTTTCTGAGTTCAGTGGTTTCCAGCATTGAAAAAGTGGTCAGAAGTAAAGGTTATAACCTCCTGGTGAGTCAGTCCTATGATTCAGTGAAGCTGGAAAAGGAAAATCTTAAAACCCTTTTTAATAACAGGGTAGAAGGTCTTCTGATTAACCTGTCCCCGGAAACCAATGACCTTAGCCACCTGGATCTTTTTCTTAAAAAGGGAATCCCCATTGTTTTATTCGACCGTGTGCAAAGTCCCGTGGGTTGTGGCTGTACCACGGTTACCATTGATAACTTCCAGGCGGGATATGATGTGACTTCCCACCTCATTTCCCAGGGATGCAAACGAATTGTTTACCTGGGAGAAAATACCACATGTCCTGTATTCGGGGAAAGGGCAAGGGGTTACTGGGAAGCGCTGGTCCAAAATGGACTGAAGGCTGATCCGGAGCTGGTTATTGAGGAGCACCTTAATACGGATACGGGTGCCCTTGTGGTGGACAGGATTCTTAAAATGAAAAAGAGACCGGATGGCATTTTTGCAGGTAATGATATGGCCGCTGCCTCACTTATGTTCGAGTTGAAGCAAAGAGGGGTGGATATCCCGGGGGAAATGGCTATTTGTGGTTTTAATAATACTTATGTTTCAGGCATTGTTGAACCCTCCCTGACCACTGTAAGATATCCAGGGGATGAAATGGGCAGGATTGCCGCAAGCAGCCTTATGGAGATTCTTGACCAGGAAAGCCAGGTAGCCACACAGAATGTCCTCTTAAAGCATGAACTCATTATCAGGGATTCCACCCGAAGAATCTGTTGATAAAACAGACAGTTGATAATGACAAAAACAACCTTTCATCCCATCCTGATGCATTTTGCAGCCCGCCATGCGGGATTCACCTATGGAGCATTTGCCTCTGACTACCGGGCCCTGGTAAAAAGCAATTTGAAATGTCTGGAGGACTTCAGTCTTGATGCTGTGGGGCTTATATCCGACCCCTATCAGGGAAACGGCTGCCTTTGGTGCGGAAATTTCCTTCCCGGAAGAAGCGGTTCCCAGTTGTCGAAGGCCCATTATTGAGACCATGGAGGATATTAAAGCCTTGAAAAACCCGGATGTACGAAAAGCGGAGCGCACCCTGGACCGGATCAGGGCAGGGGAGGAGCTGGTAAAGGAACTTGGAGGAAGATATCCCGGTAATCGGATGGATCGAAGGACCACTGGCCGAGAGCTGTGATCTGGCAGGGGTCAACGAGGTGCTTTTAAAGATTTTCATGGAACCCGATTTTGTGATGAGCCTTATGGAAAAGACCCTGATTACAGCGAAAGATTTTGCCCGGGCCCAGATTGAAGCAGGGTGTCGGATCATTGGTGTGGGTGATGCCATCTGCTCCCAGATCTCGGTGGATAATTACCGGGACCTGGTAAAGGGCTTGCACAGAGAGCTCTTTTCTTTCATTCAGGATCACGGGGCAAAGGTTAAGCTGCATATTTGCGGGAATATCAGTCACCTGCTTGAAGACCTGGGTGAGCTGAAGCCCGATATTGTGGATGTGGACTGGATGGTGGATATGGATCATGCCAGTGATGTTCTGGGTCCTGAGATTGTGAGATGCGGGAACCTGGATCCGGTTTCTGTGATTCAGAATAAGGATCCTGAGCGCATTCTTGAGCAGAGCAAAGCCCTTTGCCTTAAGGAAAAAGGGAGAAAATTCATCCTTTCGGGGGGCTGCGAAATTACAGTGTCTACCCCGGCCCCTCATCTGAAAGCCATGAGGGAAGCCATCCCGGCATAAAATCCAAACCAATTAAAAAACCATATTAAATGAAGCCATATATTCTGAGTGAAGCACATTGGGGAGAGGTAAAGGATCAGGATTATCAGCTGGCAATCTTACCCTGGGGTGCTACCGAGGCCCATAATTTTCATCTTCCCTATGGGACCGATAATTATGAAACCACTGCACTGGTACGTGAAGCTGCAGGAATGGCCTGGGAAAGGGGGGCCAGGCTGGTTGTGTTGCCCACCATTCCCATTGGGGTAAATACCGGCCAAACGGATGTGGAGATGACCCTGAACCTGAATCCCGGTACCCAGCAATCCATTTTGGAGGATCTGGTGGAAAGCCTTGATGGGCATGGCATCGATCGCCTGCTTGTGGTAAACGGACATGGTGGCAACGATTTTAAACAGATGATCCGGGAGGTGGGCCTTCATTATCCGGAAATGCTGCTGGCCACCTGTAACTGGTTCCAATCGGTGGATAAAAATTCCATCTTTGAAGAGGAGGGGGATCATGCCGACGAGATGGAAACCAGCCTGATGCTGCACATTCATCCGGAATTTGTGCTTCCATTGGAGCAAGCCGGCACGGGTGCATCGAAGCGCTTCGGGGTAGATGGCCTGAATGAGTCCTGGGCCTGGACAGAGCGTAAATGGGTGCTGGCCACGGAGGATACGGGAATTGGAGATCCCCGAAAAGCCACTGCAGAAAAAGGGGCTCGTTATTACAATGAAGTTTGTGAACAACTGGCAAAACTGATGACCGGGCTGGCCACCACACCCTGGGAAGAACTCTATATCGACTAAGCAGGTCTGTTTAAATTTGTTCTTAACGCATTTTTTGTAAAATTCAGGCTCTACCAAAGCTGAAGCTTATGAGCCTGAACAGACGTGCTTTTTTTAAAACAGGAGCAGCAGGTTTTGGAAGCCTGCTCCTGATGCCCTCCTGCCTTAAACAAAGCGGCCCTTACCGTTTTTTTACCCGGGCAGAAGCCGATTGTGTAATTGCTATCTGTGAGCAGATCATCCCCGCCGACGAATATGGAGGGGGAGCCACAGAGGCAGAGGTTATTCACTATATTGACCGCCAGCTGGTGGCAGTTTTTGACTATGACCAGCTGATCTACCAAAAGGGACTGGAAGCCTTACAACAGACCTGCCTGGGCCAGCACGGCGGAAGATTCGAAAGCCTGGAATCCGGAGTCCAGCTTCAGATCCTGCAGGCCATGGAGTCCAATAATATGCCGGAGAAATACCATGAGGAATACTGGGGGGAGCTTGAACCCTCCCGCTTTTTTAACCTGCTCATTGATCATTGCATGCAGGGTTTCTATGGCGCTCCAAGGCACGGAGGGAACAGGTCTTATATGAGTTATAAAATGATGGGTCTCGATTTTCCACTGGTGGTGGGACGGAACCACTATGAACATTTAATCTGATTCGCTATGGCCCATAAGCATGTGAACGCAATTGTAGTTGGAGCCGGAGCCGGAGGAGGCGTGGTGGCCAAAGAGCTGGCAGAAAATGGCCTGAGTGTGATACTCTTTGAAAGGGGAGGGTGGCCCGATTATGATAAACACATTAATGATGAACTGATCTCCCAGAGGACCTCTGTTCTGGGCGCAGCATTCGGACCCGATCACCGGAAGAATCCAAGGGTAAGGGTTTATGCGGATGGAAGCCGGCAAATTGTCACTCCCATTAAAGGAGATTATGGAAATAACGCGGCCTGTGTGGGCTCAGGGACGGTCTCATATGGGGCCATGGCCTGGCGCTTTATGCCTGAAGATTTTAAGATGCGCTCCACCTACGGCCATGTGGAAGGTTCTACCCTGGATGACTGGCCCATTTCCTATGAGGATCTTGAGCCCTTTTATGAGAAAGCCGAATGGGAGATCGGTGTTGCCGGGGATGATAGCCAGAATCCCTTTGCTCCCCCAAGGGCAAAAGCCCACCCCATGCCACCCTTTGAAAACAATATGGAGGGAAAGGTACTGGCAGAAGCCTGTAAGAGGCTGGGCCTGAATCCCTTTCCCATACCTATGCTTCGAAACTCTGTCCCATACAACGGTAGGCCGGCCTGCATCAGGAACCGGACCTGTGTGGGTTTTGCCTGTCCGGTGGATGGAAAAAACGGCACGCACAATACAGTTATCCCAAAGGCTGTGGCCACGGGTAATTGCGAGGTCAGGGTACACTGCCAGGTAGCTGAGATTCTGAGTGATGCTTCCGGTAATATCATTGGTGTCTCTTACTTTGATGAAGAAGGAAAGGGGCAAAAACAAACCGCCGACCTGGTGGTTATATCTGCCGCTGCAACTGAAACGGCCAGACTGCTCCTGAATAGCACCAATGAGCGCTTTCCCAATGGACTTGGGAATAACAATGACTGGGTCGGGCGAAACCTGCAGGGGCATGCCTATACCGGTGCTATTGGTATTTTTGATGACATAATTACAGATTTTGCCGGTCCTGGTGCCACCATGGGTTTCTGCGATTACAACCACCATCATGACGGGATTATAGGAGGGGGTTTGCTTTGCAACGAATTTAATGCCTTGCCCTATCTATTCTCCAAACTAAGGCCGCCCGGAGCTCCTCGATGGGGAAAGGAGCACAAAGCTTTTCAAATGAAGAATATTAAAAGAACAGCCGGCCTGCACGGGCCCATACAGGAGATTCCAAACTATGAGTCTCGTGTGAGCATCGATCCGGAAGTCCGTGATTACTGGGGCATCCCCGTGCTGGCTCTTTCAGGCGAACGTCACCCCCTGGATCATGAACACTGTAAGTGGCTGTCGGCAAAAGCCGAAGCTGTTCTTAAGGAGGCCGGGGCAGCAAAGACCTGGCAGAGCGTTGGGGGCCGCGGTCTCAGCGGCGGTCAGCACCAGGCCGGTACTGCCAGGATGGGAGATGATCCTGAAACTTCGGTATGCAACCGATATGGACAGGTTCATGGCATCGATAACCTCTTTGTGGCAGACGGCAGCCTTTTCCCCACCAATGGAGGATTTAACCCGGCCCTGACAATATTGGCCGTTGGCTACTGGGTGGCTGAACATATAAATACAAGCTGGAGTGGTAACGGGTTTAAATCCTAAAGTGAAACTGATCATGGGAAGAAGAATCATCATTGTCATTTCTGCATGCCTGGCCCTTTTGGTATTACTTAGCCTGGCCTATGCCGGGTGGAACGCGGCCAGTCCGGAACGAAGCTGTGCCTCCTGTCATGAGATATCTCCTTCTGTGGAGATCTGGCAAGCGTCGGCCCATCGTGATGTGAGCTGCATGGATTGTCATGGAACGGCCATGAGTTCTGGTTTTCACAGCCTGAAAGAGAAATCAAATATGCTCTTTCAGCACCTGAAGAAGACCGAAAAAAAGGAAGATCCCGGTCTGAATGAGGCCGGGGTTTTGAAAGTGATGGAGGCCTGTGTTGCTTGTCACCAGGATGAATACCGGAGCTGGAGTGCGGGCGGACATTCAGCCAGCTATGGAGATATTTTTCTCAATGAAAAGCACAATTCCATGGAGCGACCCTATCCCGATTGTTTCAGATGCCATGGTATGTATTACGATGGAAGCATAACTGACCTTGTTGAACCCATATCCACCACCGGGCCCTGGAAACTGAAGGAAGCCGGGAAGGCAGAGCAGCCTGTTATTCCCTGCCTGGCATGTCATGGCATACACATGGAAAACCCAACCCTGAGCCACCCTGGAACTATGGATGATCCGGCAGCTACTTTTTATGAGAGAGCTTCCAGGAATCAGTATACCTCCCTTTATTTGCGCTCCGACCGCATGCACCTTCGCTCAGATTTGCTCAGGAAACCGGATATTTATCACGATGGAGAGCCCGTCCTGGTGTCCGACGACCCGGTTCAGCGCATCTGCATGCAGTGTCATGCACCCAACTGGGCCCATGAGGCCGGAAGCGAGGATGACCGTACACCCACCGGTGTGCATGAGGGGATCTCCTGCCTGGCCTGTCACAGCGACCATTCCAACAATCCGGAAGGGGCCTGCAAGACCTGCCATCCGGCAGTCACCAGCTGCAATGTGGATGTGATGGAAATGAATACCTCCTATAAAAGCAGGAATAGCCCCAACAACATCCACTCCATGAAGTGTGTGGACTGTCACGATCCGATTCCCTAACTAGCTACTTTACAAGGGGTTCATGTATGCTTATGCAATGAAATCCGCCACCGTAATAGTTCATGGTATCGGCCCTGACTTTCACAATCTCCCGGTCGGGAAATGCCTGCATGAAGATATGTTCCACCTCTTTTTCCTTTTCCACAAGCGTAAGGTTGGTGGAATTTTCCGCTACATAGGAAGGTAAAACAATGATGGAAGAGCTTATAATAAAATTCATGTAAGAGGTGACCGATGCAACAATTTTCCCTTCCGGACCAGCGCGGCGGTCTGTAATAATGAGCGGGGCGAAGGGTACCTTGATCACATTGAAGGGAATGCCATCCTGGTCGGTAGCCTTGCTCAGGATTTCATAATTTTCATACAGGCGTTTCCGGGCTTCCATCAGGATGGGATGTCTTCTGGCTTCCTCATCCGTAACACTGCTGATTAACAGGGTGTTTGCATTAATAAAACGGCAAAATTCATCCACATGGCCATGGACACCTTTGGGGTAAATTTCATCATAAAGGGGGCCGCTGAGAAAACTGTCATCCTGGGGGATGCCCTGTTTTAACCAGATGATCTTTTTTTGCCCGAGTTTTTGAATCATCTCATTCTCAATATCCTGCTTGCTTTTATCCGGGTTCACTTCCATTTCGTGCGCCTCGCATAGGATCATGGTGCCCTTTCCGTTTACTTCCCTTGAGCCCCCTGAACTGTTAATCGAACTTTGAATTACAGGGAGTCCCGTTTTTAAGGCAAAATCTTTCATAAAATCCGGGTTGGACCAGAAATAATTAAACTCAACCAGTTTTTTTTCGCCCTTTCGGTTGACCAGGTAGACTGGTCCATAGTCCCTGATCCAGATATTATCGGGCTTCTTATTCAATTCAACAAATTTGATGTTTTCCGGGACGGCTCCATGTTTTTTCAGAGTTTTGTTTATGGATATGAGGTCCTGATCCCGGTCTGTTAATATGGTCACCTGATCCTTTTTTGAGATAATTCCGATCAACCTCGGGACAATTTCATAGTATTCGTCTGACCAGACAAAGCAGGTGGAAGCGAGGGGTTCAAACTCTGCCGGATGGTAAAACTCTGAACGATCTTCCCTGCTATTGCAGGCGCTCAGTAAGACAACATAAAACAGAATTAGATGTAGCAGTTTTTTCATCGGAATCTTTAGAATAATGCCCATAAAGATAAGCTTTGCCTTTAAACCATTAAACCTATTGCTTTTTTATATTTGTTTTCCAGGAAAAGGCGCGGATTTATAAATAGTTCAGCGGGGCCTGCCCCGGTCCGCAAAGGTTCCTTACTGGCTGGACGTTTGGAAGAGTTTGCCGGAGGATAATTAACATATTGATTTGATTTTTTCTTCCTAACTTGCAGGCTTACCCACTACGTATTATATAATGAAATTTGATTCTAAGGTAGAAGCCTCTTTCTACAAAGCTGCCGGATCACCGGCCATAAATACCAATATACCCTACCTGGTTGTGGATAATTTTCCGCTGATGGGCCTGATGACGGCCCTGCGCTTCCTGGAATGGGCCAGTAAGAATCCAAAGGGGGTAATAAGCCTTCCCACCGGAAAAACTCCCGAGTATTTTATCAAGTGGACCAAGTATCTCCTGGAGAACTGGGACAGTTCAAAGGTTAAGGATCTGAGGAGTAAATACGGTGTGGGCAGGCTTAAGAAGCCGGGTCTGAAGGAGCTTCAGTTTGTTCAGATTGATGAGTTTTACCCCATCAGCTCCAGGCAGCACAATAGCTTCTATAACTATGTGAAAAAATACTACATGGGAGATTTTGGCTTTGATCCGGCAAGTGCGCTGCTGATCAATTCAGATGAGATACCCCTGTCCGGCGGGCGCCATTTCCTGGAAGTTTTTCCTGACAGCAGGGTGGATCTTTCTCTTAGATACAGGGAGCCTAAGAATCATTTTGAGCGCATCCAACAGGAATCCATTTTCTCCATCGACGATTGGTGCAATGATTATGAGCAAAAGATCAGGGATAAGGGCGGTATTGGATTTTTTCTGGGCGGAATAGGCCCGGACGGGCACATTGCATTTAATACCCGGGGATCTGACCACCACTCGGCTACACGTCTGACCGAGACAAATTTCGAGACCCAGGCTGTGGCTGCAACCGATCTGGGGGGCATTGAAATTTCCAGGAACAGGCTCGTGATCACCATAGGTCTTGAGACCATTACCTACAATCCGGAAACCGTGGCCATCATCTTTGCTGCAGGGGAGGCAAAGGCTCCCATGGTGAAGGCAGCTCTGGAGAATAAAGCCTCAGTCCTTTATCCGGCCAGCGTACTATCCAAATTAGCCGAAGCACGTTTCTATCTGACTAGCGGTGCAGCATCAAGCCTCCATAGTTCGGTGGAGGACTATTACAAGAAAGGAGACTGGAGCCAGGAGAAAACAGACCGGGCAGTGATTGACCTGTGTTCCCGCCTGCAGAAGTATGGGCACCACCTCACGCTCAGCGATTTGAAGGATGATCCATACTGCAGGCTTATACCTGGACTGGGTGAGGATACCGTGGCTTCGGTGATCCGCTCCACCACTGACAAGTTTGAAAGGGGAATGTTTCCCGAGACCAGCCAGGTTTATTACCACACCGGCCCTCATCACGATGATATTATGCTGGGGATCAATCCCCACATTCACCGCCTTATGAGGAATGAGACCAATACTAACTATTTTTCTGTGCTGACCTCGGGTTTCACAGCTGTTACCAACAAGTTTGTTATTGATGCCCTTGAAGATGCAAAGCACTTTCTGGATAGTGGTTTGATGACCATGACCCGTTACCCCGACTTTTTTAAATCGGGATACAAGCACAAGCGTGACAAGGACGTAAACCACTACCTGTTGAAGGTGGCTTCGGGTGAAGATTATGAATTACGCAGGGGGCTGGCGCACAGGATGGTGAGGGATATGGTCGGATTGTACGGTCTGAAAAGCATTGACCAGCTGCGGGATCAGATCAACAGCATCATAGTGGTGCTCCGAAATAGCTATGACGGCGAAATCAATACCCCTGATATTCAGAAGTTGAAAGGAATGATACGTGAGTTTGAGGAGGAGCTGGTCTGGGCCTGCTTCGGCATAATGACCAGGAATGTGCACCATCTGCGGCTTGGATTTTATACCGGCGACATTTTCACAGAGCAGCCAAACAAAAAACGTGATGTGGAGCCCATCCTGGAGGAACTCAGAGAGATTAAACCCAGCGTTGTAAGCCTTGCCTTTGATCCCGAAGGCAGCGGACCTGATACCCATTACAAAGTTTTGCAGGTGATCGCCGAAGCTTTGCGGATGTGGAGTGAAGAGGAGGATCTTTCCAAGCTGAGAATCTGGGGTTACAGAAATGTATGGTACCGCTTCCATCCGGCTGAGGCAAACCGGATTGTCCCTGTTTCCCTGAACGCCATGAGTGTAATGGAAGATGCCTTTACCAACTCTTACCTGAGCCAGGTGGAAGCATCCTTTCCCTCATACCAGCACGATGGTAAATTCAGTGATCTGACCAAGAAAATCTGGGTGGATCAGCTGAAAACCACACAGCTCCTGCTGGGCAAGAACTACTTCTACCAGCATGAGAGCCCCCGGGTAAGGACCACCCATGGCTTGCTTTATTTCAAGGAGATGAGTATTGATGAGTTCCTTACCCATGCCAGAGAACTGGAGAAGTCCATGGAGGGGGTTGTCCTATAAGTTAATAGAATAAGAATGTTTCATTCGTCGCTGCACCCAGCCTGCGGCTGGCTAAGGCTTCTCATGAAACATTCTTATTCCTTTTCAAGGACATTCCCCTCGGCATTGGACCGGGAATCGAGAAAGAATCACGTCGCTGCACCCAGCCTGCGGCTGGCTAAGGCTTCTCATGAAACATTCTTATTCCTTTTCAAGGACATTCCCCTCGGCATTGGACCGGGAATCGAGAAAGAATCACGTCGCTGCACCCAGCCTGCGGCTGGCTAAGGCTTCTCATGAAACATTCTTATTCCTGATAAGTGTCAAAAAACAGAGGCCACTCCGCAATGGAATGGCCTCATGGCCTCATGGCCTCTGTATTGCAGGAAAAATTGTTGTTCTACAATGCCTTGATCTTGATGTTCCGGAACCAGACCGCGTGGCCATGGTCCTGCAGTCCGATGTATCCGGTTTTGGCCACATCGGCAAAATCGGGATTAAAATCGGGAAACTTGCTGTTGGCAATCATTTCCTTCCACTCATCAGTCCACAGGTGAAACTCAAGGGTGGTCTCACCATTCATCTTGTAAGCTATGGTGCCTTCATAGGATATGATTTCAGCTGAGTTCCACTCCATGGGTCCCTTTGCATTCTGAGGATCCGGGGGGATCAGGTCATATAAAGATCCGGCCCTGCGGTTTCCGTCTTTCCCGAGGGTGTTGTCAATGTGATTCCCGAAATTATCCAGAATCTGGTATTCCGGTGCGGTGTACCAGATCTTCTTGCCGGGAATTTCCTGGGCCAGGTAGAAGATGCCGGAGTTTCCACCCTCTTCGATCATCCAGTCCACTTTAAAGTGGAAATTGGTGAATTGCTTATCGAAAATGATGTCTCCTCCGAAACCGGCTTCCCCGTTTCCTGAATTCTCACAGGCCAGCAGGCCATCTTTAATATGCCATCCTGTGTCAGGGAATACGTCCTCATCATACTCCCTCCATCCATTGGTGGTTTCACCATCAAACATCAGGATCCAACCTTCCTTTACCTCCTCATCGGTCAGGGTATTGATGGCAGATTTGGGAGCGCTGTTGCAGGCAGTCATTCCAAGGAACAATACTGCAGTGAATAAATATAATAGTTGTTTCATTTATCTAAAATCTAGTGATTTAATTACTTATGCGGGCATGTCGGGAAGTTCCCATCCACCTTCTCTCGGGGTATGCTTCACCAGCTCTTTTGCGAATTCCTTCGCAGAGAAGGGATCTGTCACGTCCTTTTTAAACGTGGGGTGACCGTCATGGATTTCAAACCCATCCTTAATGACCATTCTGAGCTCTTCGCTGTCTCCGATATTGGTGAATTCCATTTTTTCACCATCCCATTCCAGCTCCTTGTTCAGGCCCTGAAGTCGGACTGCATTCACACCCATTACCACCATTTCGTTGAATGGTCCTGCTTCGCTGAATGGTGAAGCAGTCTCAACGCGGTTATCGGGACTTTCCTTACAGGCTCTTACCCAGTCCATTTCGTGGCTGGTTTCCACACGGCGTCTTACTTTGGGCGCATCAGGTGTACGACCTGAAAGCAGCCAGGGATTTACTCCGTAGCAACCACAAATTAGGGTGTCCTTGGATCCGTGGAAGATTACACCTCCACCACTGTCATTCATATTTCTTCCTTCTGGCCAGCCCTCAGGCTTCATGGGCTGGAGACCTCCGTCATACCAGGTGACTTCCACCTCCGGGAACTTCACTTTCTTAGCCTTTGGCCGCTCGGGATAGGTTAACCTGACCATTTGAGCATTGGGAGCACATTTGGTGAGGAGCAAAGTGGAGCTTCCCTGAACCTTGATTGGGTATTGTAATTGTAGCCCAACGAATACCGGGTGAAGGATGTGGCAGGCCATATCACCCAGGGCACCTGTTCCGTAATCCCACCATCCGCGCCAGTTCCAGGGAGTGTAAATTTCGTTGAAATCATTCATTACAGCCGGACCCGTAAACAGATCCCAGTTCAGGGTATCAGGAACAGCTTGTTTTTCACTGGGTACATTCAGCCCCTGGGGCCAGATTGGGCGGTCAGTAAAGGCTTCTACTCTTGTTACTTCTCCAATTTCACCGTTAAGGATCCATTCAGTGACCAGGTTTACACCCTCGCCTGAAGACCCCTGGTTACCCATGGAAGTGGCTACTTTATGCTTGGCAGCAAGTTTGGTGAGCAGCCTTGACTCATATGCTGAGTGAGTAAGAGGCTTCTGCACGTATACATGCTTACCCATGGTCATGGCATGGGAGGCCACAAGGGCGTGGGTGTGGTCGGCAGTGGCAACTACCACAGCATCTATATCATTTCCCATTTCCTCATACATCTTGCGCCAGTCCCAATATTTTTTAGCATCGGGGTAGGCATCAAAACAGCCTTTGGCATATTTCCAGTCCACGTCACAAAGGGCAACAATGTTCTGACCTTCGATATTTTTCAGGTTACGGAAACCCATTCCGCCGATGCCGACGCCTGCAATATTCAGTTTGTCGCTGGGAGCCATGTGGCCAAGACCACTGACAACAGTGCTGGGTAAAATGGTGAATCCTGCAGTTGCAGCTGCGGAGGTTCCAATAAATGCCCTTCTGGACATGCCACTACCTTTTTCTTTACTCATAATGATATTTCTTTAGTTTGGTTATTATGCATTCGATGGAAAAATCGCGTTTCAATTTAGCAATAAAAAATTAGAGATAAAATTCAATTTTCGAGTTATATGGAATGGCTCTATTTAATTCGTTATTCAAGTTGCTATTATGAACATTTTAATATATTTACGACGATTTAGTACCGGAAATTTTGCAATAATTCAACCGATTGCAAAATTGCCAGGTGCTTAACTGCTGATTAAGGCCCAGTTAGGCCGAAGGGTTTTATTATTTTGAAATGCAACCATTCAACAAGAGGATGGGTTTCGACAAGTAAATATTATATACTTAAGGTATAATGAGGAAAAATATTATTTATTCCCTGCTGGCACTGGGAGTTCTTTTACTGGCAGGATGTGACCCCGATTTAAAAAAGGAGGATAAATATGCCAGACCTGATTGGCTTGCGGGAAAAGTCTATACCCAGTTACTGGCTCAACCCGATCTCTCCACCTTTGCCAGATGCGTGGAGCTCTCCGGATATGATACCATCATAGACCGGTCTGGAACCTACACGGTATTTGCGCCAACCAATGATGCCTTTGATCTTTGGTTTCGTGAGAATCCCAAATATGCTGCAGTAGAGGATATACCCCTGGGTGAATTACAGGAACTGGTAAAGTATCATCTTGTTCAGAGCCCCTGGAGTAAAATTCAGCTGCAGACCCTGGATGTTTATGGATGGATCGACACGCTTGATGTAAACAATGATAAACCAAAAGGCTATAAGAGGGAGACGCTGCTTCTGAATGAGAACCGTAAACTTGGAGTGGAGTATAATGAAAAGGATAAAAGCCTGCAGATAGTTGATACCCTTTCATCGCCCTGGTACAGAGTGTATGTCACCGATTCAAGAAAATTCAGCCCGATTTTTTACCTGGACTACTTCAATATTTATAATCTGAGTTCAACTGATTATGATTTTTATTTCAACAGGCAACTGGATGCAGCCAGCGACATTTATTATGCCGGAGCAAAAATTTTAGGGGAAGAGGTTTTTGCCGAGAATGGATTTGTATACAATATCGATCAGGTGGTTGATCCTATGCGGAATGCCTATGAGATTCTGGAGGACAAGGATGGAGAACGTTCTTACCTCAAATTCTTTGACATGGTGAACCGTTTTCCCGTCTTCGAATACAATGAAGAGCTTACCTATGATCAGCCCGGGGCCGAT
Source organism: uncultured Bacteroidota bacterium (assembly GCA_963713725.1). GTDB lineage: Bacteria > Bacteroidota > Bacteroidia > Bacteroidales. The sequence goes on along the minus strand of CAVQMZ010000034.1, from coordinate 76,574 downwards.
GAGGGAGAGACCGTGGATTCCCTGTTCGAAATCACTTTCCCGGAACTGGCTTTCGATGTGATTAATGAAGCTACAACTCCTCCCAGAGGCACCTATGGATTACCTTCTGATGTGAGTATTCGTTATCATCACGGGGTAGCAGCACCCACAGATGATGCCCTGCTGGAGCTTGAAAATAATTTTCTGGTGGGAGCCGGGAAATGGGGAAGTATCGAAGAAGCTCCTTTACACATTAAAAGGATTATTACCAATACCCACCTTTCTTCCAATCCCATTTATCCCACCGATTTTACCCAGGGTATCATCAACGGTGAGGACGACCGTGTATATATCGACGAAGCGGATGTGGTTCAAAGGGAGTATGGCAGCAATGCAACCTTTCTTGGCCTTAGCAGGGCCATAGTCCCAAGGGCATTCAGCTCAGTTACCGGTCCCATATATCAGGAGAGAAACTATTCATTTTCCATGTTTACCATTGAGGATGCCGGATTGTTACCCGCCCTGAAAAGGATGGGTGAGGATTATATGCTGATTGTGGAAAACGATGCGGATTGTAAAGAGGACTCTTCCTTGCTATATAATTACTCGGCGGAGACTTTCTCTCTTTTCGAAGGGAGTGGATCTACTGCACAGGAGAGAGCCCTGCCTGTCAGCGAGCTCAGAACCCTGATCCTGAATCACGTGGGTGTTCGGAATCCTTATGGAACATGCAGGAAGGAATTTATCAAGAATCTGGCAGGAAATTATCTGGTTGTGGATAACGTAAGCGGGGAAGTTTCAGGAACGGCCCCCACTACTGTAAGATATAAGGGTTCAGAGGTGGTGCAGGAGATTCCAGAACTCATCAGTGTGGATGCCGACAACGGAAACACCTACAGGGTAGGAAACTGGTTCAGTTTTTCGGCTGTCAATCTTTACCTGATGATTAAGTCTGATTACCCGCTTTTTTATAATCTACTGCAGAAAGCAGGCCTGGGAAATAATAAAACAAACAAGTTTACCTTTTTGAGTGAAAGCGAAAACTATACTGTGCTCGCGCCCAGTGATTCAGCCCTGTATGCGGCTGGTGCAGACACCCTGCCTGTTCCTGACCTTCAGAAGCTTCTGATGCTTCATTTTATTCAGGGGGAATTAATTTTCACAGATGCCAGCGCTTCTCCCGGTTATTATGAGACCAGCAGGATCGATGAGTCATCCACCGAGTTCAGTACTGTTTTTTCGCCTGTATATATTGATCCCACCTTTGATATGATCTCCATTTATGATAACAGCGGAGGGCTTTATACCGCTATTGAAGAGGCGGGCGATCTTACGAATAAAATGGCGGGGGTCACCGAGGGTGAAGGGACAGAAGTCTTCCCCCTTGTGGTTATTAATTCCGTGGTTCACGGAATTGACCGTGTTTTGATTTATGATGAACTGGATTCCAACTAAGAAGATACATGAAGATGCTAAAGAGAACTATCATAATGCTTTTGACTCTTGGTTTTGCCCTGCAGGCTTACCCACAGGAGAAAAAGATTATCCGGGGAAGGATTGTAGATAAAACAGACCAGCTGGCTGTGATCGGTGTAAACGTGGTTGAATACGACAGCGAGAACCGGACTGTAAACGGAACCATTACCGATGTTAACGGGGACTTTATGCTCCAGATGAAGGATCCTTCCAATACAGTGCGCATCAGTGTAATCGGATATAATTCCATGGAGATTGACACGGATGCCACCGGTCCTATGAGCATAGAGATGGAACCCTCCAATGTGGAACTCGAAGAGGTTGTAGTTACGGCTGTTGCCAAATCAAGACACAGTCTTACCAATATTGATGACAGGGACAAGGCAAGTTCTTCGGTGAAGGTGGACCTGATCGAAGCCCAGGATGCAGGTTTTATTTCTGCCTCTGATGCCCTGCAGGGAAAGGTGAGTGGCCTGGATATCATTGCAGCTTCGGGTGACCCGGGTTCGGGATCTCAACTGGTAATCAGGGGTCTGAGTGGGATGGGAAACTCTCAGCCGCTGATTGTGGTTGACGGGATCCCCCAGCAGAGGGTTAGTTCGGATTTTGACCTGGCCTCGGCCGATAGTGAAGATATTTCCCAGCTGGTTAATATTGCTCTCCAGGATATTAAGTCCATTGAGATTCTGAAAGATGCCGCATCCACGGCCATTTATGGATCCAGGGGAGCCGATGGTGTTTTGATTATTGAAACACATACAGGAAAACTGGGGAAAGTCCAGTTTGATTATCAGTACAAAATTTCCACCAATTTTCAGCCGCCAGCCATTCCCATGCTTGATGGTGATGAATATATTATGCTTCAGCAGGAGGAATGGCATAATGCCTATGGGGTATATGATTTGCCTTCTGAGATCGCATATGACAAGGATTATGTGGATTTTTACAACTATTCGGCCAATACCGACTGGCTGGGGGCCATTACCCAGAATTCCACCACGCATGACCACTACTTCAAAGTTTCAGGAGGAGGAGAGAAAACCCGCTACTTTACTTCCTTTTCTTACCTGGATGAAGGCGGTACAACTATTAATACCAATGCCAGAAGATTCTCCACAAGGGTAAATCTGGATTACTATTTGTCACGCAAGCTGGTTTTTACCATTCAGTTTGCCTACACCAATAATAAAAGGGACAATAACCTGGTCCTCAGAAGTGAATGGGATGGTGAAAGAAATATTCGAAATATGGCCTATATCAAGGCTCCGAATATGAGTATCATGGAGTACGATGAAAACGGAAGCCCCACCGGAGAGTACTTTACCCCCATACGCTCCTACCAGGGAGACGGGCAATATTATTACAACCCGGTTGCCATATCCGACCTGGGAAAAAACGACCGTATAGATAATGATCTGAGTAATACTTTCAGCCTGCGCTATTCAATTAATGAATGGCTTACCTTCCGGGAAACCATTACCATCCAGTATCAGGGAACAAAAACCGAAGCTTTTCTTCCCTATAATGCCCTGGGCATCGATTGGCTTAACTGGCAGGTTAACAAGGCAGATGAGGGAAATAATATAAACTCCAACTTCCGTACGGAAACACAACTGGCCTTTGATACACCTTTTACGAATAAAAATCATGTATTGAGCGGGGCGGTGACCTGGGAAACCAACCAGTCTCAGTATGAATGGATGACCATTCAGAGTAATAAGACCCCCAGTACTGATATTCAGGATCCTGCCATAGATGCGCAGATTAACTGGATTGGAACCGGATCCGGTGCCACACGCCAGCTCGGAGGCGTGGGAAACATAAATTATATTTATGGTGACAGGTACATCGTAACGGGAAATCTCAGGGCTGATGCCCACTCCTCCTTTGGTATCAATAACCGTTGGGGATTGTTTACCGGGGTTATGGCCGCCTGGAGATTCTCCAGTGAGCCCTTTATGAAAAGGTTCACAAAATTGGGAGACTCCATGTTCAAGGTCAACTGGGGCGTCTCGGGCCGACAGCCGGGTAACTCATATGCCCGCTTTGCCCGGTATCAGACTGCCGGGAACTATATCGAAAATCCGGCCATTGTACCCACCCAGGTGGCCCTGAATAACCTGCAATGGGAAAATATGACCGCATGGGAGGCTGGTTTGGAACTGAACATGTTTGATTACAAGCTCTACGTGGATGCCAATGTTTACAATAAATTAACCACCGACCTGCTGTTTGACAGGTATCCTGTACCTACCTCATCCGGATATAACGAGTATCTCTACCTCAATGGGGGGGAGCTGGAAAACAAGGGCTGGGAGCTGGCTGTCGAATGGAGGATTATGCAGAAGAAGGATTTCAGGTGGGCACTCAACTTTAATATTTCTCAGAATATAAACTCTTTTAATAAACTCCCTGATAATTTTAATACAGAGAAATCCACATCTATTGGAAATGGAGAATATCCCCTTCGGGTTGTAGAGGGTGAACCCATCGGTTCCTTTTTCGGATTCCGTTATCTGGGTGTGTTTCCCACCGATCAGGATGCCCTTGCCAGGGATGCCAATGGAAATCTCCTGGTGGATTCTGAAGGAAGAAATTTCCCCATTACCTACCGGGGAACCTATCCTTTTAAGGGGGGAGATGCCAGTTATGAGGATATAAACAAGGATGGTGTGATCGATCTCAACGATGTGGTTTATATTGGTGACTCCAATCCGGATTTTATCGGCGGTTTTGGTACGATGTTCAACTACAAAAACTTTGACCTCTCCGTCGCTTTCCACTTTCGTTCAGGATTTGATATCATTAACGGAGTGGCCATACAGACCGAGGGGATGAGGGATAAGAATAATCAAAGTAAGGCAACCCTGAGCCGATGGCGCGTCCAGGGACAGGACGAGGAGGGAATGTTACCCAGGGCCTTCCTGTGGCATCCGGCTAACAACCTGGGTTCGGACCGTTACGTGGAACCCGGCGACTATCTCAGGTTGTCCAATGTCAAACTTGGTTACCGCCTGAGGAAGGATTGGTGCGACCGCATCGGGATCCGCTCGCTTAATATTGCGGTAAGTGCGAGAAAGATGCTGACTTTTACCGGTTACTCGGGTCAGGATCCTGAAGTGGGACAGGACGCCAGTAATCCCTTCTGGATTGGGGTGGACTATGCCAATACCCCTCCTCCCAAGATGTTTACAGTCGCTGTTGCAATAGGCTTTTAATTGAAAGAAATTGATATGAAGAAGAAAATCAAAACTATTTATATAGCAATCGCTATCCTTCTGGCCATGCCATTTTCCTGCAGTGAATGGATGGAGTTGATCCCACCCCAGGGACTCATCCGGGAGGAATTCTGGAAAACCAAGGAGGATGTGCAGGCTGTGGTTATGGGGGCTTATCAATCTTTTGCCGGGATGAATGCAAAACTTTTCAAATTTGGTGAAATCAGGGGTGATATGGTCGCGGCAGATTATAATGTGTCCGGCGATGAACAGAAGATCATGGAAAGTAATATTTACCCGGACAACGGTTACTGTAACTGGGAAGATTTCTACAAGGTTATTAACTATTGTAACGAGGTGATCACCAATGCTCCCCTGGTTCAGGATGTGGATGATACTTTTACAGATTTCCTGATGCAGGGCTACCTGTCGGAAGCATACTTTCTCAGATCTCTGGCCTATTTCTACCTGGTGAGGATTTACAAGGATGTTCCCTATATAACTGAACCCACCGAAAGCGATGACGCTGATGTTTATGTGGAAAAGATGGATGGAGAGGAAATTCTTGAGCTGGTAAGACAGGACCTGGAAGTATACCGGAACTATGCCACTATTGACGGATTCCCGACACTCACTGAGCTAAAGGGACGATCCACAAAGGCAGCTTATGATGCTTTACTGGCAGATATTTCACTCTGGTTATTTGACTATGAAGCGGTGCTCACATATACGGGAAGAATCAAGGCTAATTCCTACTATGTGCTGATGCCATCGGATAAATGGTTTGAGCTTTATTATCCGGGCAACTCACTTGAGTCGATATATGAATTCCAGTTTGACGATAACCTGAATCAGAGTAACGGCCTTTACGGTCTGACCAACAGGAACAGTAATCAATATGATCCCAGTGAGAAGGCCCTGGAGATGTTTGCACTTGATTACGAGTCGCTGGAAAGGAAACGCGGCGAGGATAACTCCGTTGCGAAATTTGGTGAAGGCGAATACATTATCTGGAAGTATGTGGGTGCTGAGGGTGATGGAAAGACTACCCGGACAGGAACCGAACAGCGCAGTGCCAACTGGATCATTTACCGACTGGCGGATGTGATGCTTATGGAGGCTGAAGCCTTATCTCAGCTGGGAAGATATGACGAGGCACGGGACATCATCAATGAGATCAGGGAACGGGCAGATGTAGCCCCTGTCAGCCCGGCTTTGAGTATGAGTGCCTTTGAGGATGCGATTATGGATGAACGTTCACGGGAACTGGGTTTTGAGGGGAAGAGGTGGTTTGACCTGATGCGCCTGGGCAGGAGGAACGATTATGCCAGAAAGAATAAACTGATTGAGATTATTGTTCAGAATGTTCCTTCAACTCAAAAAAGAATTCTTGCCATTAAACTGACCAATCCCCTGGGCTGGTATTTGCCCATATACGAAGATGAACTGGAGCGAAATAAAAACCTGGTACAGAATCCCTATTACGAAAATTAAGCTTGGTTATGAAGAAAATAAGATTGATAGGAATAGGATTACTGTTAGCGGTGCTGTTTGCCGGCATCCGTTCATGTGATCCTGAATATGTTGAGGCTGGATTCGAGGATGTGATCGGAATTTCCATATACAATTACATCGTCGAGAATGATTCCAGCTATTCCAGCTTTCTCTCCATCCTGGAGGCAGGAGGAATAGACTATACGCTCAGTGCATACAATCCGGATGGATATGGTTATACCTTATTTCTACCTGATAACCAGGCTATTGAAGCCTTTATACAGAAAGTGGATCGGTTCTCGTCCCTGGATGAGCTCATCGCAGATACGGAATTTGTGGAGGCTTTCAGCCGCTACCATGTGGTAAACCTTGCGCTAAAGAGCGATAATTTTCCCTTTGGGGCCCTGCCCGAGTATACCCTTTCAGGAGATATCCTGACAATGAGTTTTGTGATTGAACCTGACACCTCCTATTATAAGATCAATAACCAGGCTCCCATCTCTGAACTGAATATCGAGCTTTCCAATGGCTATATCCACAAGATAAGCAGCGCCCTGGAACCGGTGACCTCTACGACCTATGGCTGGATGGAGTTACATGATGGCTATTCCCTGTTCAAAGCCGCGGTGGATGCGACGGGCCTGAAGGAAGTATTTGATCTGAATTCAAGGCTTGAAGGGGCAGATGACCCTTTCACCTTATTGCTTGAACATGATACGGTGTTCAACGCAAGGGGCATTTATACTTTTGAGGAGCTGGCGGCCTGGATCAGTCCGGATAATGATAACTATACCGAAGCTACAAATCCCTTATATGGTTTTGTGACCTACCATATGATTGAACAGAGTCGTTTTCTGGATGAGTTTGCAGAATTTTCCAGCAACTATACCACTTATTCTGAGATTCCTGTTCACATCAATGGTCTGGGACTCGACATCCTGCTGAATCCTGGGAAAGAGATCTTTGATACCATCATCGTAGGAATGGATACCACAATAATCGATTATGTGGGCTTTGATTATGACAATTCCAATGTGCTGACCCAGAGTGGAGCCCTTCATTTTATCGATCAGGTCCTCAGGCAGGTTGCACCCAATACAGCAACCCAGTCTTATGAATTCTGGGATGAACCCCTCTTCAATGAGTTCCGGCAAACCCCGGGCGAATACCTGGTAGAGGATACTACCGACCTTTTCCATTTTACCTGGTGGGGAGCCGACCTGACCTTTGTGGAAACGGGCGATCCGGAGCATCCGGCCTGGGGTGGCGATTATGTTTTTATGGATGGCGATTTTGTTGTCCAGTACGAGGTCCCTAAAATTGTTAAGGGCATTTATACGGTGGAAATGAGAGTTGATAATGTGGCCGGAACAAATGCCCTTGTGGAGGTATACATTGATGGGAAAAAGATAGGAGGCCTCTTTGATCTCTCCACCGGAGGGAATTCCAGCTACCCCTTTGCCTTTATCGAGCTTGGGACCATTAATTTTGTGAAGTATGAAAGCCACACCTTTGAAGTTCGGACTCTGATCCCCGGAACATTCAGCTGGGATGTATTGAGATTTACACCATATGTTAAAGAGTAGATTATGAAAGCGATCCGATATATTACAATGGCCCTCCTTCCACTGGTGCTTTTCTCATGTGAGAAGAAGTGGGAAGAGCACTATGATAAACAGCCTGAAACAGTGGATCAGAATGTTTGGGAAGCCATACAGGAAAATCCGGACCTGTCCCTCTTTGTTGAGTATATGAAGGAATTCCAGTATGATACACTCTTCCTGACGGATAAGCCCTACAGCCTTTTTATTCCCGATAACGATGCAATTAGAGCCCTTACAGATACCGGGGAAATGACTGCTTCCATCCTGGATTATCATATTTCGCTCTTCCATATTCAGTCAAGGAACATAAAGGGAAAGAAGAAAATTCAGACTCTGGCTGAAAAATTTGCCTATTTTGAAAATACGGGTAGCCGCCTTTATTTTGATGAGATCGAGATAGAATCTGAGAGTCCGCTTTACCGCAATGGAAAGTTTTTTATCACCGGAGCAGTGGGGCTGCCGAAACCCAATCTTTACGAGTTTTTCTCCCTGAGTAATCCTGTGCTGGCTGCTTACATTGACTCTTATGATTCGCTGGTTCTTGATAAGGAGTTGAGCCGTCCCATAGGTTTTGATGAATTTGGAAATACAATTTATGATACGGTAGCCGAAATTTACAATGAGTTTGAGGACATTGTTTTCCCGGTTTCCGAGGAAGACAGGTATAAGTCGGCCACCTTTGTGTTCCCGGGAGAGGAAAAGTACAATGGCGCCCTGGACAGGATGGCAGCAACTCTTGGGGATCTTTACCAGGATCACACTGATATTCCGCTGGACTGGCAATATGAGGTATTGATACCCTACGTTCTTGAGCATGGCGTTTTTGAAAACTTCGTGGAAGAGGATGCCTTCATCCCGCCACCGCCGCCGGATACACTGAAAATGAAAAACATCCTTGGCGATAGCATATATGTGGAGTATGAGCCGGTTGACAAGTTTTTTTGCAGCAACGGTTATGCCTACGATTATGCGGAGTTTGAAGTACCGGATACCCTCTTTGCCGCTCCTCAGCGTTTTGAAGGAGAACATTTGCTCGATCAGCTGGGGACAAAATTTGCCTGGAAACAGGATGTTAAAGTTACCAGTAGCCTGACCTTTAATCCCCTGCGTGAGTTTGTGGCCGGGGGATCAAATGACTCGATCATGAGGGTGCCCTTTATCCTGGGTTACAAACAGGACTTTGAGCTTGAATTTAAAGTAAAGACCCTTTTCCCGAGAAGATACCTGATGGTGGTCAGAACCCACATGTTCGTTGGGGGTATTTATGATATTTATGTGAACGACGAACTGGTATTCACAATCGATTACTACGACTATGTTCTCCAGAGGGAGTTGTGGCGCAGTGTAACCGGGGCAAGGTATAAACCTGAAGGCGCTTTTAACCGGTTCGATTGCTGGGTTGAAAACAATGCTCCCTATGGTGACTGTACTATAAAGTTTGTTTACAGGGAGCCAGGAAGGGTAAGTGCTAACGGACTGGTGATTGATTACATTGATTTTGTTCCTTATGATGACTAGGATGATGAAAAGAAATATTTTAAAAGCCCTCATCTTTTTCCTGTTGATAACAGGTACATGTGCTCTTTATGCCCAGGATAGCCTTTTGGTAAAAGGAGTGGTAAAAGGCGGGGGAGGAGTACCCTTATCCAATGTGGCGCTTTCAGTTGAGGGATCTATGATGCTCCCTGTGGTTACTGATAGTACCGGTGCATTTACTTTAAAGGCACCCTCCGGGTCTTCCTGGATTATTGTTTCTCCCACCGGGACATGGAAACCCCGAAGAGTCTACCTCAATCGGCGAAGTGAACTGACCATTTATCTTAGCGCCGGTGACCAGAAAGCAGGAGACGACCCTCTGCTTTTGCTGAATCAGGAAAGATTGCGCAAGGACATGACCACGGCCTTTTCGGAACCGGACATGGGTACCCGTCACCATACAAGCGCTTTTACTGTGGATGAATTTATGCAGGGAAATGTTTCTGGTATGTATACGGTCAATCGTTCAAGCAATATTGGTAGCGGTGCAGTTACTACTCTGCGTGGTATTCGTTCGGTCTATGCCAACAATGCGCCTCTTTATATAGTGGATGGCATTCCGGTTAATTCTCTGAATCTTTTTTCTTCCAGGCTTGAAGGATATCAGTATAATGCCCTGCTGGGGATTAATTCTTTTGATGTCTCGGCTCTAACCGTAGTGAAAGATCCTGTCTATTCAGCATCCTACGGATCCAAAGGCTCCAATGGGGTGATTTTTATTAAAACCCTTGATCCAAGTGTAACCCAAACCACCATTGATGTGGATGCAAGGTTTGGATACTCTCTGGCTCCTGCAAATCAGATTCCCCAGTTAAGCGGGGCACAGCACAGGACTCTGATGAATGAGCTGCTCTTTTCCTCCGGGCAGGACGAGGAGGTTATGAGGGAGACCTATAACACGCTGTTTGCCGAGGTGGATGACGATGAATACATCAATTACCAGCACACTACCAACTGGCAGGACCAGATTTTTGATGATGCCTTTTTCTACAATTTTAATGTCAATGTAAAGGGGGGAGATGAGATTGCCCGCTATGGTTTGTCCTTTGGCTACATGAGTGGTGATGGAATTATTGAGAATACCGGATTCCAGGGTTATAACCTTCGTTTTGTGAGTAACCTAAATATTTTTACCTGGCTTAAGATGGATGCAGGTGTATCTCTTAGCAACAACAACTCCAATCTGAAGGAATCGGCTATTATCTCTGAAACCAGTCCCATCATGACTTCCCTCGCCAAATCACCTCTCCTGGGTCCCTACCAGTATGATACTGAGGGAAACCAGCTGACAACACTGGCTGATGTGGATGGTATTGGAATCAGTAATCCGCTGGCGGTAATTGAAAATTACGAAGCCACAAATACCAACTATAACTTCACTTCCTTCATTGGAGCCGAGTTTACCTTAAACCGGGAGTTATCCATAAGCACCAGGGTAAGCTATAATTACGATGTGATGAAGGAGACTCAATTCCTTCCCAATCGCGGAATGGAGCTCTATGATAATGATGAGGCCTATAATATCTCAAGGGCTGCCAATAATGACCTTAACTCTATTTTTAATAACACCTATCTGCTCTGGAAAAAGGATATTGGTTCAGACCATTCCATAGTCTCAAGTACGGGAATGAACATCATGTCCAACTCCTACGAGTTTGACTGGGGCCTTACAAAAAATGCACACCCCAATGATGAGTATCGTGACCTTGGGGATGGGCAGAATAACCTGAGGGAGATTGGTGGGGCCAACCGTGACTGGACCTGGATTTCTTTCTATGAAAATTTCACCTATGGCTTTCAGGATAAGTATCTTGTCACAGCCAGTTTAAATCTTGACGGGTCTTCCCGTATAGGGAAAGAAGCTTATAATACATTAAAAATTGGCGGCCAGCCCTATGGCTTCTTTTATTCCGCCGGTCTGGCATGGAGACTTTCCAATGAGTCCTTTATGAAGAATATCTTCTGGTTGGAAGATTTGAAGTTGAGGCTATCGTACGGAAAGGTTGGTAATGATGATATTGGTGAGTCCAGTTCGAGTAACTATTACCAGGCTGTAAAATTCAGGGAAACTGTTGGTCTTTACCCGGCGCTTCTGGCTAATGACAACCTTACCTATGAGACAGTGAGCACGATCAACGGAGGAATAGATATTGCCCTGCTTGGTAACCGCTTTATGATCTCTGCCGACTACTTTGTATCCAATACGAATGACATGATCATTTTTGCACCCATTGAAGCCTATTTTGGTTACGATTTCAGGATCGAGAACGGTGGGAAAATGAAGAATACGGGTATAGAACTGAGTACCTTCCTGAGGGTTGTGGATGGATCTGCCTTTAAGTGGGACTTAAAAGGAACCTTCTCCAAAGTGGATAATGAGGTTACTGAGATTAAAGGAGATAAGCTGGTTTATACCATTCCTGGAGGAGAGAAGGTGAACCAGGTTGGATCCCCAGCCAATAGCTTCTACGGCTATGTGTATGAGGGTGTGTATGCCACAACTCCGGAAACTCCGCTGAGGAACGACCGTGGTGTTTTATATGGAGCCGGGGATGCGATCTATACTGATATTTCTGGTCCGGATGGCCTGCCCGATGGCTTCATCAATGAATATGACAAAACCATTATCGGATCAGCCAATCCGGATTTCTTTGGAGGCATAACCACTGTGCTTACTTATAAAAGATTCTCCCTGTCGGGTACACTGCAGTATGTTGTGGGCCCGGAGGTATATAACTATGTAAGGTATAAAAATGAGCGGATGATTGACCTGTCAAACCAGAGTGTGCATACTTTGAACAGGTGGCAGTACGATGGTCAGGAGACAGATGTTCCTCGTGCCGTTTGGGATGACCCCGTGGGTAATTCTGATTTCTCCAGCAGATGGATTGAGGATGGATCATATTTCAGGGTCAAGAACATTACCCTGTCATATCAGGTACGTACGCAGTTTCTCTTTTTCAGAAATGCAGAAGTATATGTGTCGGCTAATAACCTGTTTACCATGACCGATTATCTTGGATATGATCCCGAATTCGCCTATTCCTATTCCCAGATTTATCAGGGAGTTGACTATGGCCTGGCCCCACAGGCGAGGCAGTTTATTGCAGGTATTAAAATTGGGTTGTAACAGCATTGTAATGAGAGGTATGAGAAAAGTTAGAAAATATATAGCACTTGTGGGCATGGTGGCCGCGATGCTTATCCTGGTGACATCATGTAAGGAATTTCTGAGTCCCCAACAGGAACTGAATATTACTGAAGATATGCTCTTCGATGACTGGTATGAATACCGGGCAGTTGCCATGGGTATGTACGGACTTCAACAAAATCTGGCAGAGCAGCTTTTTATCCTGGGCGAACTTCGGGGAGACCTGGTTAAAACGACAGAATCGGCCACAGCCGATATGGTGGAGATTGAGAACTTCGCCGCTTCCAGGGCCAATGAATATGCATCACCCACAGCTCTGTTCAGGTTGATTTCAGCCTGTAATAACTTCATTGATGTGCTGCAGAACGAGCACCCTGAAGTGATGGATCCTGAATAGTCCGGTTACAAATTATGACAGACTTTACGGTGAGGCACTGTGTATGAGGGCCTGGGCTTATTTTAATGGTGTCAGGATTTATGGCAAGGTTCCTTTTATTTATGAGTCGCTGGTTACCTATGATGAGGTGAATGATTTTGTGAATTCTTCGGGTAGTTATATTGATAGTGTTTATATAAAATTCTCTGTGGATGGCTATTACAATGATACCCTCCTGAACCAGCCCATTGAGCTTGAGAAGCAATATATGGATACGGAAATGGTGATTGACTATTACACTGAACAGCTGGAGAATGATGTGAAAGCAGTTGGGGTAAACCATTATATTGAGAACGACGATATTTCCTGGGAAGTAACCATATGGAGTCCATGGGCCATGCACGCCCTGCTCGGACAAATGTTTCTGACCCGTGGAGATCTGGCCCAGGCAGCTTATCATTTTGAGGAGATTATTTATAACAGCAGCGAAAACTACCGTTATCAGCTGGATGAAACCTATAGCTTTGGTAACTGGAGAAACATATTTGACGGGATCGACAGCAGGGAGCACATATATACCCTCTGGTTCAATAAGGCTAATTTCCAGCAAAACCAATTCCAGAATTTTTTCGAACCCTGGGTCCCTCACTCCTATATGCTTAAACCTACCTACCAGGCGATTTTTAACTGGGAGACTGAGTGGCGGTCCCAAAGGATGGACTATATTTCCTTTGCGCCGGAAAAATCCACATGGATCTTCAGGGGTATCCCTTCCGATTATTTCAGGGGGATAGGAAGCTCTTATCTATATGTTAAAAACGGTGTATCCATAACAGAACAGCAGTATTTTAATATGCTCATGCTGAGGGCAGATGAGGATGATCGAAATTCACAGGCCATTATGGATGGGATGGACACCATGATATTCAAGTATTCGGTCAATAAGAATATTTTCGATCAGGACGCCAATTATATTATATACCGGGCAGGGGGTATCCACCTCTACCTGGCTGAGATCTATACTTTCTGGGTAGCCCAGAGGGATGAACTCATCCGAACCGAAACTGAGATGGCGGAAGCTGTAATGAACGATGGAAGTAATTATTCTGTTCGTCCCGACAGGCCCCAGCTGGGTGTCAGGGGACGTGTGGGACTTGGGAGTAGTAACGACGGGATCTTTATGTCTGATGATAACTTCACCTTCGATCCCTTCACCAACAGGATTCTCGGCTACAGCAGTCTTTCCGGGCAGTTCCAGGCCAAACAGCGAAAACTTGAACAGGGCGTTATGGATGACCGTGCCAGGGAGCTGGCCTTTGAAGGCGAGCGCTTTTATGACCTGATGCGGGTGGCAAAGCGAAGAAACGATCCGGCCTATCTGGCCAAAGCTGTATCAGCCAAGTTCCCTCCGGGGCAGCGCGATATTATCTACACCAGGTTGTTGGATGAGTCGAACTGGTATATCAAGTATTTTGACGAGCAGTAAAACAGGCAGGGCAGCCTATTACATATCACTTAGTGCCTATCGCTCCTGATTTATCCCACGTAATGGAAAAAGGAATGAGGAGGTTGTTTTTTGGAGTGGCCTGATGATGGCTGCAGGTTATGTGATGGCACAGGATCCGGGATTTTTCCTGGATGACTGGCAGGAAAAGAGTGCTGATATTCCGGAATCCATTATAAAGGAGAAATCCACCGCGGATCCCACGGTTCAGATTCAAGTGGATGCCTCGGAACTTATAGCTAAGGTTCCCATGTATATTTATGGGAACAATGCGGTAACCTGGGGTGGCAACATGAACCAGCATGCCACCATCATGAAGGACATCTCAAACCTGGATCCCCATGTACTTCGCTGGCCTGGCGGTAATCTTTCCCAGGATTATTTCTGGAACCTTTCATCTGACCAGCGCCCTGATGATATACCAGCTGATGTTAATGCCCAGTATGGGATGAATGTGGAAAACTGGCGAATGTCAACTCCCCAGTATTATCAACTGCTTGAATCAACAAGAAGCACAGGCAGTGTTTGTGTTAACTACTCCTATGCCCGTTACGGAACCGGTCCCAATCCTGTTGCCAAAGCAGCCCACCTGGCTGCCGAATGGGTCAGGTATGACAATGGCCGGTCCAGGTACTGGGAGTTAGGTAATGAGAATTTTGGTAATTGGGAGAGGGGATATAAAATCGATGTCACGCAGAACCAGGATGGACAGCCAGAATACATCAACGGGCAGTTATATGGCCAACATTGCAGGGTTTTCATTGATTCTATGCGAAAGGCAGCTGATGAAATTGGTGTGGAGATAAAAATCGGCGTTGTAGCCTATGATGCTGAAACCTCCTACGATCCAATCAGCGCCATATGGAATGAAGGCATGATGCCCGAAGTTGGGGACCTGGCTGATTTCCTGATTGTCCACTCTTACTTTACGCCCTATGACCAGGATTCGCCCGCATCGGTGATTTTAAATTCCCATGATGTGCCTTCCCATATTATGAGCGATATAAAAGCTGACATGGAGGAAGCCGGGAAGCCGATGATACCTGTTGCGCTCACAGAATGGAACATATTTGCGGTCAGATCCATGCAACAGGTGTCCCACATAAACGGGATGCATGCTGCCCTGGTCCTGGGCGAACTTGTATTAAACGATTATGGAATGGCCACACGCTGGGACCTTACCAATGGCTGGGCTGATGGGGATGATCATGGGATGTTTTCCAGGGCAGGGGAACCGGGTGTTGACCTTTATAACCCCAGGCCTGTTTTTTTCCACATGTACTACTTTCAGAAATATTTCGGCGACCGGATGGTTTCATCTGAAGTAAGCGGAAGTGAGGAGGTCATTTGCTATGCATCCACCTTCTCTTCCGGGGAGACCGGGATGGCTTTAATCAACAAGGGAACTTCCCGTGAAACAGCGGCCATCAGCCTTGAAAATATTGACCTGGGATCCTGGTACCATAGCATGACGCTGACCGGTGGAAACGACAACGGGGAATTTTCCAGGAAGGTATTTCTGAATGGCGTAGGTGGTGATGAAGAGGGGGGAGGTCCTGATGATTACGAATCGGTAAAGGCATTTACTTCAAAGACAAGGGGTGGAATCCGGGTGGAATTACCACCCCACTCGGTAGTATACCTGATGGTCGGGAAGCCTGGTCCCTTCAGCTATATTTCTTCCAGGCTTGACGATGATCCTCAGGTGATACATCTGGAACTTTCTGAGGATGTTCAGCAGGTGACTGATCCGGCTGGATTTACCCTTCTTCTTGCCGATGGAACTGAGGTAGGGGTTTTGGGTGTGGAGCAGGATGGCCTGGTCCCTTATCAGTTAAACCTGAGCCTGGACAGGAAATTAGGAAACAGCGATACTTTGAGACTCTCCTATGATGGTACTGGTATTTTCTCTGTTAAGGATGAATTACTTCTTCCTTTTTCAAATGAAAACCTTACAAATGCTCTGCCCGGAGATCCGTTTTCCATATCCTTCCATACACAATGCAGTCAAACAGGTGTTTCCCTTGAAGGATGTACAGTAAGGTTTAATGGTGAAGAGGGGACTACGGATGAAAATGGGGAAACCCAATTTTTGGCTCAACCTGGCGATTACCTGGTGGGTGTTGAGAAGGAGCATCTTAAAACCCTTACTGATATAGCCCTGAGAATTAGTTCAGATACCCTTATCACCCTTTCACTGGATTCAAGTTCCTATGAAGTTGTACTTCAAATTACAGATATTCAGACCGGAGCTCTGCTTTCGGGAGTGATCGTTTTAAGTGCAGGCCAGGATGAGATCAAAAGCTCGGACGGTATGGCCGGATTTTCTCTTTATGCAGGTGGCCAGTCTTTTGGCCTCGATAATTTCAATTACAGTCCGATTTTCACCACGGCTGATATTTCTTCCGATACCGTGTTAAAGGTGGAATTGACCCGTACCCATGCCAGGGTGAAATTCCGGCTAAGGAACGGGGAACAACCGGTCAATAAGGCCATTGTGGAGATTAACGAAGAAACGCTGGAGTCCAATCAGCTGGGCCAGTCTTTGTTTCCCTCAATGCCCGTGTCTGTCTACCTGGACTACAGGGTCGAAAGGGAGGGTTACAAAAGCATTTTAGGCTCGGTTGAACTACAGGCAGATACTACCATTGAACTGCAGATGGAAAAGATCTTAAGCGCCCTGGATGGCTCGCTTGCTGGCAATGAGTTATTCAGCGTCTACCCCAACCCAGCCTACAGAGAGGATTTTCATCGAAAGCAGGGAAGGGGATATCAAAAGGATTGAGCTTCTTGACCTTAATGGAAGGACTATCATGAGTCAAAAGCCTGGAACAGCTGCTTATTCCCTGGAATTATCCAAGGATGTGGCTCCCGGGATTTATATCCTGAAGGCAGAAACAACGAATGTTTCACACTTCGTAAGGATAGTAATAAGACTTTCCAGGTAGACTGCTGTTAAAGCTTCAGAAGCAGACGGGTAGGTGCTCCTTCCACACTGACCGTATACAATCCGGAAGAAAGGTCGTCCAGCTCGATTTGTCCCGAAGGTCCGGATATTTTTGTCTCCAGCACTTTTGCACCACGGGCATCATAAATATTAAGCACCATAAGTTCCATGCCCGTCATTTCATAATACAGGTTGCCGGTGCTTGGATTGGGCCATACTCTGAACTGCTCCTGACTGGCCTTGATTTCCACCGCAGATGAAAGTTTTTCCATGGCAACATCGATGGTGGTATCTGTGCGAAGGTAGAAAGCCCCGGATTTGTCCACATAGCCTTCCCTGAAGGTGGAATAGTTATACTCCTGCCTGACCGGAAGCTGGAGGAACTTTGCCAGTCCCAGTCCATCAGTCAAGAGGGAATCCCCTTCAAGACTGACCCAAACATTATTTACCGGAGTAGATCCTTCCCTAAGACGGATTTTCACATCGGCATGGCTTCTTTCCAACAGGAAGAGAAGCGTGGTATCATTCTTTATAAGTAAAGTTCCTGAAACGGGCTTGAAGGCGCTTTTTTCAATATGGTAGCTGGCCTCTCCGGTGTGAGCTGTATGTGTAAGCATTCCTTCGCTGTCGCTTAGCTCCACATCCTCATTCAGACTAACGCTCACTCCACGCATGGGATCCATGGTGCTTTCATCGAGCACCTCGAAGCTTACCTCATAAAAGGTTTCCTCCATTCTAAGGCTCAGGCTTGTATCACTGTATATGATCACCTGCCTGAGAGGCAGGGGGCTGTAGTTGTTATGGCTTAGCTCCATGAAGAAGGATTCGGGAACCTCACTGAAAGATACCATACCTGAGGAATCAGTCAGACCGATTTCATCGTAGATATTTACTTTTGCTCCCTGAACAGGATTTCCGCTTTCCTTATTCAACACAAGCAGGCTGAGCTTGTAGCCCGGATAAATCACACTGTCACTTAGCCTTCTGTCAAGCTGGTCCAGATAGAGGGATACGGGCCTCAGGTCAGCACCCTGACCAACACCTTCCACAAAATCGCGGGGAGATGAATCATAGTCGTAGCCCCCCTGGGTTCCGGAAACCGGATCAGTTTTCACCTGATAGGCTTCCCCGGATGTTCCAATGATATAGCCGTTCTGATATTGCCTGGATTCGACGATGTAATCTTTGGAGGGGTGGTACTTTTCACCCACCGTATTATAAAATACCGATTGGGTGGATGAGTGACCATGGATGGGGCCACCGTAAGGCCTGAAAACAGACTCCAGGTAATCACCATTTACCATGGTATGATCCAGGAGGTTTGACATACTCAGATACATGTGAAAGTCACTGGAATATTTGGAATTCTCTGCCCTGCAGTTCAGGATCACATTCCCGTTGCTGAATGGATATTTAAAATCGTAGTTATGGCGGCTGTGATTGGCCCTGCTGTTCTGAATCAGGCAATCGTTTGCATGCAGGGTGTACATGTAGCCATTTCCTCCACCTCCCTCATACTGGGGTTTCTGGAAATCGCATGAATCCACCGTCATATGGCGGCACATGTTCAGCAGGAGCATATTGGATAAAAGATGTACATCCTGGGTATTTACTTCGGGTTTGTAGGTATGGACCCCTTTTACCCATGAATTCTCAGTATACTCAACCTTGATTGCCTGGGCAAAATGTGCATCATAGGCTCCGGTGCCGGGGATAGTGTAATCCTCTTCTCCCCATCCAGTTTTTGGGTTTTCCCGCATCCCAATGGACAGATTTTCGATGCCACATTCCTGCAGATGGGGCTTTGCTTTATGTACCCGGGCCATATCCCTGGTTTTTAAGGGGTAGCGGGTGGGTGTATCAAGGATCAGAAGGCCCCTGTCGCTGTCCACGGAGTCGATGATCCTCTTATGCGCAACGCCCCTCAGGGCAGAGGTGGTCCACATCCCTGTCATCCCATGTTCAGCAATAAATCCATCGGTGGCTGTATTCAGTACCACCACCTTATCGCCGCGTTTGTATCCGCTTACGGACTCCACCGGGATGACCTTTGTGGGTTCAGTAAGGTTATAGCGAATATTCGTGTTTGAGCCTGCTGATGAAAACCAGCCTGCCCAGGAGGGAGACATGTATATGACAGAGAGCTGCCTCATGTAGGTGAGATCATTGAAAAGGAAGGTGGAGTCGGCTCCTGCACCCCGGAGGATGGTGTTCGAATAAGCGATTTTTAAAGCCTGGTTCTCCCCCGAAGGTGGAGCAATTCTGTAGGTCCCCGGGGGCAAATAAACCACTCCTCCGCCGGAAGATCCCACATCATTCAGAGCCTGCTGGATTGCCTGGGTGGCATCAGAGCTTCCTGTGTTATCTGCTGAATAAGGCGGAAGGGTCGCATCGACTATATTATCTGTTCTCAGGGGAAGAGGAATGCCTCCGCCATGGTAGCCTGCGTGTGAGAAATCATGCAGGAAGTGTCCCTCTGCATCCTTAAAACCGGGTTTCCATCCTTCGGGATAGAGGCTGCTCCTCCACTCGGTATCGGTCCGGAAATTATCCGATTCCATGCTCAATACATCCCTGTGGGAAAAAACCTCCCTGATATGGCCCTCGCTGTTCTGTTCGGTCACCAGGTTATCCCAGGACATAAAGTAAAGCCAGGGAGCTCCCTGATCCAGGCATGCATCAGGATCGGGAATGGGCCCGTTTTCGGTCATGGCAATAAGCTTCTCACCCCTGGTAAATTCCTTAAGATGATCGAAGGCAATTTTCTGATTTCCATAGTTAAAATATCCCGGATATGAGTCGTACCCGATGATATCCACCCTGTCGTTTCCGGGGTACCACGACTCCTCATCCCAGGACCATACCCAGATCAGGTTGTGCAGGCCGTGGTGATTTACCAAACGTTCATACATAATGTCGTAAAGCTCCAGGCAGGGTTCGGGGCCCTTGGCTCCCCACCAGAACCATCCTCCACCTGCTTCATGAAGGGGTCGCCAGAGTACGGGTACACCTGCTTCACTGTATTTTGCCAGTTCAATGGAAATATCATCTATATCCCTGATGATATCGTCATATTCAGGTGTTCCCGGGATCACGGCCTGCCTGATGTCGAAGGTGGTGTTTTCCGTATAAAAATTATTCTGCCCTGCTATGCCTCCGGTGGGTGAGTGCCAGTGCCACTGGAAGGAGATTAATGCTTTTCCTTCCGACTGCTCATACCAGTCAATAAGCTTTTCGGTGATTCCGCTGGGATCCTTTCCCAGGGTATGTCCGCCCCCGTTCCAAAGGTAGGGGTAACCCTCGGTGTAAGAGGAGAAATCGCCGACTCTCAACAAGGGGGTCAGGCCTGCTACCTTCACCAGCTCTTCGAAGTAGCTGTCGGTTTGGCCGGAAATCATACGGTGCCTGAATTGCAGTTTCAGCATCTTATAAAGTGCCACTGTTGTGGAGTCGGCATCAGGATCAACCAGTTTTTCAGCAATATCAAAGGCCTGGCTGCTGGCCTCATGGAGTTCCACCCGGTCGATATCCGTCCATCCCCAGTTTTTAATAATGGTAATCGTATTTTCCCCCTGCTGAAATGCATGGGTTCCTGCATCAGTAAGGGCAAATCCGGCCTGGTCGGGGAAGGAGACGGGGAAGGAAAATCCCCCGTTGATGCTTACGTCCTGAGTTTTATCGCTGCTGTTGCTGTATCGGATAGCAAGCTTATAGCTGCCGGTCTCCGGGACCTCAAGGCTAATGGTGACCTGGTCGCCATCATTATCAAATCCCGTCACATAGCCTGTGCCTGAATAACCGGAGGTGCTGCTAGCCACAAATACTCCCTGCAGGATGCCGGTTTCAGCTTCGGCAGTGGCAAGGGGGTCTCCAAGCCCGGCGAGGGCGGGTTTTAAGCTTAAACTTAATAATAGCATTAAGATAGGGATGCGCAGCATGGATATTGTTAGTTTTTCAAAATTTTAAAATATCTGGATCCTTTTTCAGTTTCCCAATGAAACAGATAGACTCCGGAGTGCAGGGGGGCAATATCCAGGACCTCGTAGGCATGAACCGGTTGAAGGCTCAGAATCACCTTGCCCGAGACATCCAAAAGCTCTATTTTTTTACCGGCAGGCCCATTGGTCCTGAAAAAGAGCCTGTCTCCTGCCGGATTGGGCCAGAGGCCGGGTTCAATCCCACCCTCTTCATTCGAAAGACCGGTGATCCGTTCCATCTGGATATCGACTGTTGTATCGGCATGGAGGAATATGGAGCCTTCCCTGAGAAGATAACCTTCTTTTTCAACCTCATAAAGATAAGCTTCACCAGTAGACAGCTTTTCAAACATGGAAATACCCAGGTTGTTTGAGAATATTTCGGAGTCACCCAGACTTATGCGGGCATTGTTAACCGGGCTTGTGTTCTCCTTTAATCGAATTTTTATACTGGCAATGCTGGCTGAAAGCAAAAAGTGAATGGAAGTGTCAGCGTTGATATACAGGGTGTCCAAAAGATCCTCGTAAAGGTCTTTCCGGAGGCTAAGAATATAGGAGCCCTCTAATAAACGGAAAAGGACCTCCCCCCGGTATTGGTTCTTAAAGTGGAATCACCCACAGTCACCACTGCATTCATAAGCAACTTCCCTGAATACCTGTCAGATGCTTTGATCTCAAGGTCATAAATGGGATCCTCCAGGACCAAAGCCAGGTTTATGAGTGTGTCCCCGCTGATGAGCAGGGTATCTTCAAGGCTTTTGTAACCGGCCAGCTCAAGCCTATAGGTCGTTAATCCCTCGTGATGGGTGAAAAGGAGTTCTCCGTCCAAACCGCTTTGCCTGGTTTCAGAGGCCATTGTAACCGAGACTCCTTCCATGGGGCCATGGCCTCCGTTTATGTGCTCTCCACTGATGCTGAATCGGATTTTATGCTGGGTGGAGGGGATCTGGATTCTGCTCAGCAGGATGCTGTCAAGTCTTTTTACTTCGGCTGCATGTTCAGGGTAACTTACCCTGTTTATGGTTTCGTTGGGATCCTCCTGGTAATCATAAAGTTCAGTGGCCACAGCACTTCCATCCTCCGAGGTCCACCGGGTATAACGAAAACGTTCAGTTCTGAGAGTGTAGCCCATTTTTCCCTGCCTGGGGTACTGACTCAGGGATCCTTCCCTTACAGTGGCCAGGGTGTCTGAGATCAAGCCGGACAGGCTTACTCCTTCGAAGAATCCAGGGATATCAAATCCGGCCAGGTCCAGCAGGGTGGGGGCAATATCGGTAAATTCAACGGGTGAGGCGCATGTGGCACCAGGGTTGGGCTGACCGGGATAGTGAATGATCAGGGGAGTACGTGTGGCCTGCTCGAAGTTGGAATGCTTGCACCAGAGCTGGTGATCTCCCAGGTGCCAGCCGTGATCCCCCCAGAGGACGATGATGGTGTTTTCTGCCACTCCCAGTTCTTCCAATCGGCCGGTTAGCATTCCTACCAGGTAATCAATATAGCTGCTTGCTGCATAATAGGCATGAATAAGTTCAAGTTGCTGTTCTTCGGGCAAAGCACCCTCCCCGGGAATTCCGGTATAGCTTCTTAATTCATCGCTGTTGTGATAGGCAAGGGAAGGACTTCCTACAGCCCTTTCACGGAAGGGGGCAAGGCTAAAATCTTCCCTTTTGTATAAATCCCAGAATTCTGTTGGGGCATTAAATGGCAAATGTGGCCTGCTGAAGCCCACGCCCAGGAAAAAGGGTTTACCTGCGGCCACTGCTTCCTCCATAAGTTCAATGCCTACATTGGCCACCGCACCATCCGGGTAGGCGTCATAGGGCACTTCGGCATTCTCAAAAGCAGGGAAATATCTTTCCTTGACATAAGTGACTTTGTCTACACCCAGAGCGGCTGCCTCTGCTTCCAGCAGGGCGATGGTATCCTTGGCATGCTGACTGGCATAAAAGTACATGGCGGGTTTGCCTGCCACCGGATCGTAATATTTGGCATCCCATGCATTTCTGAAGGCAATGGACCAGGAGGGCTTATCCCTGTCCGAATCCACACTTCTGGAATCGAAAATTTTGCCCGTTCCCCGAGTCTGGTAACCTTTACCAATCAGATACTGGGGCAGGCTTACAATGTCCGGGTCCATATCCCGCATCTGGGTATTCAGATCCCATACACGGGTTTGATCCGGATAGCGGGAGGTCATCAGACTTACCCTGGTCGGCGCACAAACAGCCTGCTGGCAGTAACTGCCTGTAAAGGTGAGACCACGGGCTGCAAGGGCATCAATGTTGGGTGTATGGGCCAGTGTATCACCATAACAGCCCAGCAAGGGTTTCAGGTCATCCACTGCAATGAACAGGATATTGGGCTTCCCCTCTGTCTGAGCGTTCAGAACGGACAGAAATCCCAGAAGTGCAAATGCAAGTAAAATGCCTGATTTCTTCATTACAAATAAGAGTAAAAAATAAGAGCCTGCGCGAGCAGGCTCTTATTCAATATAAAGCAATTATAATATTACTGCTTGATCAATTTGTACTGGCCTTTGATCTCATCATCAAAAGTGATGGTGATCAGGAACATGCCGGCAGACTGATCTTCAAGTGAAATGCTTTCAACACCGCTGTAAACAACAATGTCTCTTACATTTGCACCTACAGAATTGTAAACACGTACCCTGCTTCCAATTTCAGCACCTGCGATGTTCAGCACGTCTTTGGTTGGATTGGGATAGATGCTAACCATATTGCCGTTGAGCTCCTTCACAGCAGTCATCAGGGAGATGGTGTAAACAGTCTGGTTCACACCGTTTCCGGCGGTCACCTGCAACATGTCACCTTCAGCCATAACATCACTATCGGCTTTCATGGAACCACCTGAATTATGAACCTCCAGGGTGGCACCTTCAGCAGGAGTCACATTTGCTTTGAAGTCAGCCACTGTATGATCACCAGCAACTTCAGTGATGGTCAGATCCTCTTCGCTTACCATGTAAACATCAGAAACAACATAGGCCAGGTAGTTGGGCACCTCATTCAGAACAGAGAGGAAGTAAGTTACTTCCATTGATCCGTCGGAGGAGGTCACAACCAGCTTATCGTCCATGTAGAGCAGACCATCGTTCCTTTCAAAACCAAGCTTATCGTACAGCTGCACTGTAGCGCCAGGAGCAGGAGTAAGTTTGGCCAGGAAGGCATTCACGTTGATTCCCTGTGGTACAAGGCTGATGAGCAGGGTCATCTGATCGATTCCGTATACATCGGATGTTACAAAGGCATCTGAAGGATCAGAATTCGGCATCAGCTGGTATTTAATGGAAGTCAGTCCATCTTCAGCAACCACAGCAAAGAATATCTGGTCACTTACCAGTACATCCACATACACTGTGTCAAAGTTCAGGCGCTGCAAGGGAACGTAGGCATCCATTGCATCCACGACGGTCATTTCAGCACCGGCGGGTACAACAACACCAGCAACCACATCCTTCAGGGCAACACCATAATCAAAGCCCTTCACAGTTCCGCTTGCTCCATCCACTTCAATGGTATAAGTATCTGAAGTAAGCAGGGCATCATCGCTGAGACCTTCTGCAGTAACCTCCAGGATGTACTTACTTACATTGCTGGAGTCGGCTGAGGTTACCACCAGGGTATCCCCGTTCAGAACCACATCGGCGAGGTCAAGCTCGGCGCCGTCAGCAACAGCAATAACCTTAAACATTTGTCCTGTATCAGCCTTGATCAGGTTTTCGGCAAGAACCTCTACGGTAGTACCATCCACAAGTCCGCGTATCTCTTCATCCATGGTGAAGCCGGGGCTTACCTTATATACAAGAGACGCCACAGTTGACCGGTATACGGTAACTTCATTCATGAAGTGGCTTCCTGTTCCCTCGGGAACGTTGGTTCTCCATGCTGGCCAGCCATAACCTTTGGTCTGCAGGGTATTCTCATTTGTAAGGATCCACTCACTTTCATCAGCATCTGCTCCAAATGAACCCTGGAATTCAGGATCAGGCATGAAAACATCCGGTTTACGGGTATAGGAACTTACCTGTCCACTGGGAACACCAATGGGAGCAAAGTCAGATCCGTCTCCCATTCCAAATACTTCAATTAAGGTGAAGTCATTGGGATCGGTGGCGGGCTTCAGGCCCTGCTTAATGGAATCGTTATCGATTCTCCACATGTAGAAGTTCATACCCAGCCACTGGTATACAGCAGTTGCGCCGCTATATTCTTCTCCCCAGGGGTTGTTACGGAAGTCGATATCGATCTGGTCCTTGTAAAGATAGTTTTCCCAGGCATCACCGCTCAGGTTAACTTCGGACATCACAAATACGTCTCCGGGATATACATTGGGATTAACGTTCACATCAGCAACAGCTATATGGCGCTCAACAGTCCAGTCAGCTTCATCCTGCCATTTGTATCCGGGGATATACTTTGCATACCTGTCTGCCCAGTCATCTCCACCTGAAATGGCAGCAGCGGGATCGTTTTGATATCCGCAGAAGAACATGTAATCACTCAGGTCAAGTACCTCAGTTCCGGGATTCACAATCTCAACCAGGGTGTGGCTGAATTCGGTTTTCCATGTAAACTGAGAAATAAAGGGTACACCAACCCAGGGCTGCAAATCGTCCAGGTTTTTCTCCTTCTCAAGAACGATGTTGTATTTCAGAATTGTAGTGTCATTTTCCGCAACGGAAGTGAAGGTAACCGTGCGGTCAGCAATACCACCAGCCAGGTTTGTAGCCCTCTTAACTGTATGCGATGCATTGTCATCCTCGTTCTTACCAACAAGAGCAGGAATTCCATCCACATCCCAGGGTACAGTGATTTTATACTCTGTTTTGGCTCTGTTAAATTCGGGAATGGTATCCCCAACCCATCCAAAAATATCCTTGTAATCTTCTGGAATATCCGGCCATGTGATGGATGAGAGATAGGCATTCCTTGCCTTACGGTAATCCTGAAGTTCCAGGTAATACTCCTTTTCGGAGCCATCCTCTGCAGTAACCTTCAGTTTATCGCCGATCTTAAGGTCGGGACGCACGTTGCCGTCCACCCATACAATTTCCCAGGAGGCCAGCTCGGGCTTCTCAAGATACTTATAGAGTGAATCCACCCTGGTTCCATAAGGAATTTCGCTTATGGTATCCAGCACACCGTCCATCATATAATGGCTAACGTCATAGACCGCTCCGTTTTCAGGGAATCTACCTGAAGTAACACCTCTTCTGCGCATGGGGATTACCCAGTTGGCATCAGCTGTTGGAGGGGCTGCTTCAATGTGAAATTTGATCACATCAAGACCGTTACCAACCGCGTAAATGCTGATTGAGTCTCCTGTACGCACACTTACATAAGCTGAGTCCATGCTGGCATTTTCACCGTCATTGTAGTGATAGTGCCAGGCCAGGCCGGGTGTGTAATCAAAGGCATAAATCAGGGAGTCATCATTCCGAACTCCATAAGGTACAGTGAGTACATTGTTGGTCCAGTCGATATCAACCGAGGAAGAGACCAGGGTAGACTCATCCAGCCTGGTATTTCCATGGTTACCCACAGTCCAGAATATATCTCTCCAGGTTTCGTAGGTGTCATTACTTTCTCTCAGGAAGGGAATGGGAATCCACTCCGACTCAGAGAGGTCGTTACCCCTGACAAAAGTGAGGTTGCCCTGTTTCACATCAAAACGGCGAACCAGCACAGCATGACCTGTGGCCTGTGAGAATCCGGCCACATCGTGATTACCAGTATTGGGATTAGATCCGTCTTCATCGGTGAAAACTCCACCCACCTGGTCAACCACACAGGAGTCACCTCCCGGGGGATGATGTCTCAGGAAGATCACATCCCTTCCGCCGCCCCAGCTCTCAAGTAGTTGGTTGATATACCGAAATGCTGTCAGTGGGGTCATTGTTGGGAGATTCGCCACGGTGAACCGGCAGATCGGTGAGGGGTTTAATGTTAGGTTTTGTTGTATGGGTTCCATGATCTTCAGAATAACCCCACATGGCAACATCCTTGGCGTATTGCTCTTCAATCCAGTCATGGAAAACGGCAATAACATAAGATTCACCTGGCTCCAGCGTCTCCTTCAGGAAGCATTACCCAGCGGTCGTCAAGCCTTTGTGGCTCAGTGGGCCAGAAGGCTCCATCGGGGAAAGTTGTCCAGGGAGTCGTGGCTCAGAACTTCGAATTCACCCAGGTTGACAGCCGCGTCACCCATGTTGGTTAATTCAAGGTAAGCCATGTCGGCGCGGTCATACCTGGCTTCAGATATAACCAGTGAGCGGATGGTATCCTGGGCATAAAGCGCACCAAAGGAAACCATCATAAGTAGCAGTAGTAATTTTTGCCTCATAATAAAAGGTTTTAGTTAATAAAAGTGTTTATGTAAAAAATTGATTTGGAAGGCAAGATAAAGATTTTTTGTTCATGTTATAATAAATTGCTTTGCAATCTGTTGCATTTTTTTCATTTTTCTTTTCAATTGTGGCATAAGGGACTATCTTTAAAGCATCTCAACCAATCTCAACTACAATGAAACCAGCAAAAAAAATAACCCGCAGGGAGTTTGTGGGGACTGTCGCGACTGCGACTGCATTTACCATTGTTCCCAGTCACGTTTTGGGTGGTCCCCGTCATGTTGCTCCCAGCGATAAGCTGAACATTGCTTACATCGGTTGTGGAACCCAGGGGATTCGCGAGATGGCAGACCTGATCAGGAATGACGATGTTCATATTAGTTCGGTTTGTGATCCCAATAAGTACAGTACTAATTATGTGGACTGGTCGTTGCATGGCATCCGAAATAAAATGCGTGAGGTTCTGGAAGATCCGGCCTGGGGTTCAGGGCTGAAGGGGATCCCAGGAGGACGGGATGTGGGCCAGGAGCTGGTGGAGAAATACTATGGAAATAAATTTAAAAAGGGAGAATATAAGGGTTGCGCTTCCTACAGCGATTTCAGGGAACTGCTCGAAAATGAGAAAGATATTGATGCTGTGAAGATTATGACCCCCGATCATCTTCATGCAGCAGTTTCAATTGCCTCCATGCAAAAGGGAAAACACATTGTAATTCATAAGCCCATAGCCAACCGTATGAAGGAGGCCCTCCTAACCATAGACACTGCCCGGGAAACCGGAGTCAGCACCCATCTGCTGGCCTGGAGCGAGCGCAGCGGTTTGCAGGTGGCGTTGGACTGGATCCAGGATGGAGCCATAGGCAAGCTGAAGGAGATTCACAACTGGTCGAACCGTCCCGTATGGCCACAGTGGTCGGCAAACCCCAAAACGGGTATGGCTGTGCCCGAGGATTTTGACTGGTCCCTCTGGTTGGGCCCGGTACCCGACAGGCCCTATCATCCCAACTACACAAATGCTGTTTTTCGTGGATGGTATGATTTCGGCGGAGGTAGTATTGCCGACATGGGACATTACAGCCTCTGGCCCCTCTTCCTGAAGTTCGGGATTAATACTGCCCCCCTTTCAGCCAGGGCCTACGGAACCACCACCTGTATCATTGAGGACCATGTGAGCAAAGGGGAAAACAATAATGTGGCCTTCCCGCTTTCCTGCATGGTGGAGTTTGAATTTCCTGCCCAGGAACTCCTTCCTGGGTTTAAGCTTCTCTGGTATGATGGGGGAATGAAACCCCGCTGTCCGGAAGAGCTGGACAAGGAAAATAAAGAGCTGCCCGGGGAAGGGATGATGTTTGTGGGTGAAAAGGGCAAGATTCTGGCTTCCTTCCACGGAGGTAGTCCCTTGCTCTTGCCGGAAAAAAGAATGATTGAATATACCGGATCAGCAGCTGCACCCGAGGAAAAGGTGACCCGGAATTCAAGGGCATGGATCGATGCTTTCAAAGCCAATAGCGAATCGCCAGGAACCTTTCTCAAGGCCAAAGCCGTAACTGAAACCATCCTGCTGGGTGGGGTAGCCCTTCGAGCAGCCGGTAAGAGGCTTGATTATGATCCCGTAAAAATCGAGATCAGTAACATGCCCGAGGCAAACCAGTATCTGACCCGGGAATACCGCAAAGGTTGGGAAATGTAGTCCGCAAAATTCAGAGATGAATTCAGAAAAAGACAGGAAGAGGGCCTGCAGGGATGCGGCCCTTCTATTGAAAAAAGCAGGTATACCATTGGCTGCAGGTGAAGCAGAAAAGATAGAAGTAATCGATTTTGGACTTGGTAATGTCAGGGTGGAAGGTCTCCAGCTTTTGACCATGTTTGAAACCGATCGTATGGCCGGGAGGATTTTAATTATGACCCCCTCCCAGACTGAACCCGAGCACTGGCACCCGCCATTTGGCGATAATCCCGGAAAGCAGGAAATTATAAGGGCATTCTGGGGTGAAGTGCGTTTTTATCTGCCCGGAGAGGGTGAAATTTCAAAAGGATTTATTCCTGAAGGGAAGGAAGATTTCTATACCCTGCACAGGGAGGTGATCCTTTGGCCGGGTGATACCCTGGTACTGGAGCCGGGATCAAAGCACTGGTTCCAGGCTGGGGAAGAGGGTGCGGTATTTTATTCCTTCTCCACAAGGGTGAAAGATGGAGCTGATGGATTCACCGACCCAAATGTGATTAGATAATTTATAAGAAGAGATTTTATGTTCAGAGTATTTCGAAATTTCCCCCTTTTGTTATTAATATCCTGCTTGATACCGGCTTTTGTGCAGGCCCGGGAAAGCAGTGAATTTATTGTAGTGGACCAGTTTGGATACCTTCCCGCATCAAAGAAGGTGGCTGTGATCAGGAATCCACGTGTGGGATTTGATGCAGACAAGTCTTTTACTCCCGGTGAATGGTATGCACTGGTGGATGCGCCTACGGGTGAGCTAATATACAGGGCAAAACCAACAGCGTGGAAGAGTGGTGCTATCGATGAATCTTCGGGCGATATGGCCTGGCATTTTGATTTTTCTTCCATCAAACAGCCTGGGTCATATTATGTACTTGACCAGGAAAACAATGTTCGCTCCTTTGAATTCAGGATTGCTGAGGACGTTTACAATGAGGTACTTCGGCAGGCCATGCGGAGTTTTTTCTATCAGAGGGCGGGCTTTGCCAAGGAGGCACCCTATGCGGATGAGGGATGGACCGATGGGGCCAGCCATTCTGGTGAGGGGCAGGATAACAATTGCAGGTCGTGGTATGATAAGTTTAATCCTGATACAGAACGCGATGTGAGTGGTGGCTGGTACGATGCCGGTGATTTTAACAAATATACAAACTGGACTGCCAACTATGTGGTGGAGCTTCTGAAAGCCTACATGGAGAGACCCGAAGCCTGGGGGGACGATTACAACATTCCCGAGTCCGGGAACGGTCGTCCGGACATCCTGGATGAGGCTATCTGGGGCGTCGATCATCTGCTGAGAATGCAACTTCCCAACGGGGCTGTACTGAGCATTGTGGGAGAGAGCCATGCCAGTCCCCCTTCCAGCGCCACGGAGCCCAGTTATTATGGTCCGCCCAGCACCTCGGCCACCCTGAATACGGCCGCTGCCTTTGCCTTTGCTGCAGGGGTATACAGGGCACAGGGACTTGTCAATTATGCCGACACCTTGCTTTCCCGTTCCCTGAAGGCCTGGGAATGGGCAGATTTATATCCTGATTCGCTTTTTTATAATAACAGCGAAGAGCATGGATCCGGCGGACTTGGAGCAGGTCAGCAGGAAGTCAATGATTATGGCAGGTTCATGGCCAGGTTGAAAACTGCATGCTACCTATTTGAGCAAACCGGAGATGTGAGCTACCGGGATTATTTTGATGCCCACTACGAGGAGGTCCATATGATGCAATGGAATTTTGTTTATCCCTATGAGGCCGATAATCAGGAGCTGCTCTTGTATTATGCCAGCCTTCCCGGGGCAACTCCCCCGGTGAGTAGTCACATCGCCAGCACCTACCGGAATGGAGTGTTAACAGGCGAGGATAACCTCCCTGCCTACAGGGCGGAGATCGATCCCTATATTGCGCATACGGATTCCTACGTATGGGGAAGCAACGGGGTTCTTGCATCCCAGGGTTCCATGAGCTATAACCTGCTTACTTTTGGACTTGACGAAAACGTAAGTACAGAAGCCAGGGATGCCGCTGAGTCCTTTATACATAAGTTACACGGAGTAAATCCCCTGAACCTTGTTTATCTCTCCAACATGTATGATTATGGAGGGGATAATTGCGTCAATGAATTCTACCATACCTGGTTTACAAATGGAAGTCCTCTCTGGGACCGGGTGGGTACATCAGTCTATGGACCGGCACCCGGATTTCTTCCCGGCGGACCCAATCCCGGTTACGATGTGGATGGCTGCTGTCCCTCGGGATGTGGTTCCTCCTCTAACAACAGCAAGTGTACATCAGAATCTTTAAGTCCTCCCATGGGGCAGCCCAAACAGAAGTCTTACAAAGATTTTAATACCAGCTGGCCCCTGAATTCCTGGTCAGTTACAGAAAACTCCTGCGGATACCAGGTCAGGTACATTCGGCTGCTATCAAAATTCGTGACTGCAGGAATAG
The DNA here is from genome assembly GCA_963713725.1 of uncultured Bacteroidota bacterium. GTDB lineage: Bacteria > Bacteroidota > Bacteroidia > Bacteroidales. The sequence continues at coordinate 44,781 of CAVQMZ010000034.1, read as the reverse complement.
ATTGTAATGGGGATATTGATGGTGGTGCCTTTATCGATTCCTGCGGTGTCTGTGCCGGAGGCGATACCGGTATCGAGCCCTCCCTGGACCCTGACCATTGTAATCTTTTTGAGCCTGAGGGCGATACCATGTATATTGAAGGCCGGCATCTGTGGTCGGCCGCCGGTGAGAAAGTCATTTTGCGCGGGGTCAATGAGATGTTTGTGTGGTCGGACGATGAGGATGGTAAATTATGGTTGCCTGAGATAGCCCAGACCGGGGCAAACTGCGTCCGCATGATGTGGATGGAGGAGCGCGGAGAGAAGGATATCCTTGTTGAACTGATTGAAAACTGCATTGAGCATGGGGATGATAGCCATGCCCGAGTGTCACTCGGCCACGGGTGAGTGGGATAAACTGGATGTGTGCATCAACTTCTGGAAGGACCCTGTTCTCCTGGAAGGGATACAGCGCAACAAACGGTGGACCCTCCTGAACATTGGCAATGAGGTGGGTGATGGAAATGTGACTTCACAGCAATTCAGTGAGGGCTACATGCGGGCCATTGATTCCCTTCGGGCCTGGGGATATACGGTTCCCCTGGTCATAGATGCCAGCACCTGGGGGCAGAATGTGGATGTGATCCTTGATACCTGGGAGGAGCTCCTTGAGCATGATCCCCTGCATAATATCCTTTTTTCAGTACATTCTTACTGGAGTGATACCAGAAACTACAGTGTTATTGCCAATGAATCGGTAAACAATGGTCTGCCGGTAATTATTGGAGAAGGCCCTTCGCCAAGTGCCTATCCCGTGTGTGGAGACCTCGATTACCAGGAGGGTCTACAGGTTTGCGGAGAAAACGAAATCGGCTGGCTAATCTGGTCCTGGGGAGGCAAACCCAATGGCCATTGTATTCCCAAACTTGACCTGGCGGTGGACGGGAAATTCGGGAAATGGGTGAGCTCACATTCTGCCCAAATGGCTGTTGAACATCCCTTTAGCCTGATGAAAACAGCTCAGCATCCGCCGTCATTTTATGCCGGTCTTACAGTTCCTGCCAGGGGTATTTATATCTCGCCGAACGTCGATGAGATGTTTATTGGGGATACCCTCTACCTTGAGGTAATGGTGGCACCGGTAAATGCTGAAAATCTTGCTTATGATGTGGAAATATCGGGTGAAACAGCATCTGTCTCCTACGAACCTGGCTCAGGTATGCTTGTGGCCCTCACCGAGGGCGAGGTATTGCTTACAGCCACAGCTGCAGGGGGTGAAAATATCCAGTTTTCACGACCACTGAGTGTGAAGAACATCCCTGTGGAGGAAGTGGTTCTGAGCCCATCCTCTGCACAGATGCTAACTGGAGATACCCTATCCTATACGGTGGAGGTTTTACCTGAAAATGCCACAATCAGGGATTACTGGTTTTTGTATGGAGGTGATGAAGGTGTGTATGAACAGGATAGTGCAAACAGCAGATTATTTGCAAGGCAGGCTGGTAGTGCCAGACTGATCGTGCGATCGGTATCCGGATCTTTATCTGATACCCTGCATATCTCTGTGACGGATCCTGTTTCCGATGGAAATTTGCCAGAGATTCCCTCCTTCAGGGTTTATCCGAATCCCAGCCAGGGCATTCTCCGCCTTGAGTGCGGAGCCCCCGGAAAAGTAGAGATTCAGCTTTTGGATTTAAGCGGAAAAATTCTCCTTAGCACCAAATACCGGGATCATACTGAAATTGATACAAGTATTCTTGCTGCAGGAACATATTTACTGATTCAAAAGATGAAGGATCAAATAGAAAGGTTTAAATTGATCATTTACTAAAGCAGAAATTATGAAAAGCTACTTTTTGATTGTTATTCTGCTGGCAGGCTTTGGTTTTGTCTCTGCCCAGCAGGCTGAAGCCTCTCAAATGCAAAATGGCATCAACTTCATTGAATCTTCCTGGTACACCGAAGCTCAGGATCTTGAGCTGCTAAGCCTGTATGAGGATCTGCGTGTTGCCGATGTTTCTGATGGCATGGACATGGCCGGTCTGCCGCGACCAGGGCCTTGTGCATCATTCCATTCATCCCTCGTGGGTGAATGTGGAGTCGATGTCGCATGTGATCAGGGGCATTGCCTTAACTGCCAGATATGTCCCTACCCAGAAGTCCGATCGTCCGAAACCCGGGGAGGATTTTAGCGCCTGGGAAGGTAATTTTTATAATACCTATTCATCCGAGGCCTTTACTCCCCTGATTCACAAAGGGGTTGTGGTGGTTCTGGATGATGTTGAGGATAAGGACATTGGTTCCATAGGCTCGAACAATGTGCTGATCTGGAAAGATCATGGCGCAGTTGGTGTAATCACCGATGCCTCTTCCAGGGATACCGATGAGGTGGCCCTTGAGGAATTCCCCCTCTATCTTCGTAAAAAAGGCCGGGGAATCAGGCCGGGTCGCAATGAACTGGAATCGGTCAACCGCCCCATTAGCATAGGCGGCGTAATGGTTTGCCCGGGTGATGTGGTGGTGGCAGATGGCGATGGAGTGATTGTGGTACCCCGGGGGGTCGCTCATGAGGTAGCACAATATGCCATGGAGGTTCTGGCAAAGGATAAGGCGGGCAGGAGAGGTCTTTATGAGAAACTGGGCATGCCCCTGGATAAAACGGTGGAGTAGACAATTGGTACATTTAATAAAAATAGACCTATGAAAAAGATCATCACATTGCTCCTATTGCTTGGAATATTCTCATGGTCTTAAGGCCGAGGATCCGGAAACACTGAGCATAGGAAAAAAGGCTCCCGATTTTTCTTTGAAGGGTATTGATGGGAAAAACTACAGTCTTGACAGTTTTAAGGAAGCAGAAGTGCTTTGTATCGTTTTTTCTGCCAACCACTGTCCAACTGCCCAGGCCTATGAAGAGCGGATGAAGCAGCTGAGTGCGGATTATAAGCATGAGGAAATGATGATGGTGGCCATTTCATCCAATTACCCCGAGGCTGTTTGCCTGGAGGAGCTGGGCTACTCAGACATGGGCGACACCTTTGAGGATATGAAGATCAGGGCAGCGGATAAGGCCTATAATTTCCCCTATCTCTATGACGGAGATACACAGGAGGTGGCTATTGCCTACGGGGCAAAGGCCACTCCGCATGTGTTTATTTTTGATGCTGAAAGAAAGCTTCGCTATACGGGTCGCATCGACGAGATGGAAGATCCCTACCAGGCTCCCAGCACAACATGATGCCCGCAATGCCATTGATGCCATACTGGCAGGCGAAGCCGGTTCCCGTGGAGACCACCAAAGCATTTGGTTGTTCCATGAAATGGAAGTCCAAGGTGGACTGGCGCAGGACCCTGGATGAAAGATGGGCGGAGAAAGCGGTTGAGCTGTCCGGGATTGATTTAGCCGGTGCCCGGGAGCTGGTGGCTAATCAGGGTGAGAATTTACGTTTGATTAATGTCTGGGCTACCTGGTGTGGTCCCTGCATTATCGAGTTTCCCGAATTTATCGATATACAACGGATATATGGACAGAGGGGCTTTGAAGTGGTTTCGGTGAGCATGGACAGGCCTGAAAAAGAAGAGAAGGTTCTTGATTTCCTCAGGGAAAATCAGGCTGCTTTCGATAATTATCTGAATACTTCCACCGACAGGGATGTTTTTATTAATGCTTTTGATCCCGATTGGCAGGGTAATTTACCTTTTACCATGCTAATTTCTCCGGGAGGAGATGTGATATATACCCATGACGGTATCATTGATCCCCTTGAGCTTAAGAAGGCCATCGTAGGGCAGCTGGGCAGATATTTTGCGGACGATTAAAATCCCCACATATGAAGACTTTAAAAAATTTAGTGATCCTCTCTTTGCTTTTTGCCATGAGTGGATGCCAGAATCAAAAACAGGAACAAGATATGGATATTTTTGCCCCTGAAAACCTGGTGGCATGGTGCATTGTTCCCTTCGATGCCAGTGAGCGTACGCCCATGGAAAGGGCTGAAATGTTGAAAAACCTGGGCTTAACATCCTTTGCCTATGATTACAGGGACAAGCATATACCCTCCTTTAAAGAGGAGATTGAGGTGCTGCGGGAGCATGACATAGAATTGAGTGCGGTATGGCTCTGGCTGGATCCCAAAGGGGACGATATCCTGGGTGATGCCGGAAGGGCCATCCTTCAGACCATGGAAGAGACCGGAACCCATACGGAACTCTGGGTGAGTTTCCCCGAGCAGGTTTTCCTGGGACTATCCGAAAAGCAGGCCCTGGATAAGGCTGTCAGCATTCTGAATGAAGTGATGGAAGAGGCAGAAGATCTGGGGTGCACCATGGCCCTCTATAACCATGGAGATTGGTTCGGGGAGCCCGAAAACCAGGTCCGGATCATTGAGGCCATGGGTAATGACAAAGTAAAAATTGTCTATAATTTTCATCACGGTCACCTCCAGGTGGACCGTTTCCCGGAACTGATGGAGCTGATGAAACCCTATCTTTCCACCATCAATATCAATGGCATGCGGGTGGAGGGTCCGAAAATTCTGCCCCTGGGTGAGGGTGACCGGGAACTGGAAATGCTAAAAATCATAGTCGCTTCCGGATACACAGGGCCCATTGGCATCCTTGGGCATACTGAAGGTGAAGATATCCAAATGGTATTGGAGCGGAACCTGAAGGGATTGGACAGGCTCCGCTCTCAGCTGCAATAAACAGATTTTAAGTAAGTTTAAGTATCCCTTGGTATATTAAGCTGATAAATAATTAAAACCGGCTTATTCGCCGCCCATGACTTTTTTATAAAAGGCACCCTGTCGGGTGGGAGTGTAATCCCAGTCAGTATACATATAAGGGTGACCAGTCTGGATCGAAACACCAAACTACCCATGAGATTCCACGCTCCTTTGTAAAAGCATCCAGGGTCTCTCCGTATACCTCATCCCCAAATACAGGGATGTGAACTCCCTTTTCCTCGGGCAGGGCAAAACCGATTTCTGTGAGGATCACCGGGAATGTTTCAGCCACATATCCCCAATCTTCCTGCCACTGGTCCACCCAGGGAGCTTCGCGTTTCATGGGGTAAGGATGACTGATGTAGGCTAAACCTTCGGCATCGATGGGGTTTTCCTTAACGGGGGTAAGGTCGTAGGCCCAGTTAAATCCTGCCACCCCGATGATGGATTTGGGATGGTTTGCCCGAATCGTTTTTATTAAGGATTCATTGATGGCCTTCCAGTCCTCCCAGCTACAGTCTCCAAATTTCTCACCGGATACCGTGGGCTCATTAAATAATTCATACATAAAAATAGCAGGTTCACTGGCATAGCGGGCCGATACTGCGTTCCAGAAAGCTTCTGTTTCGGCCATGTCGGTTACGTACATCTTATGCTGAAACATCTCTTCTTTCAGGTTCCCGATAGAATGCCAGTCCAGGATCAGGTAGAGCCCCAGTTCATTGGCCCAGCTTACCGCCTGATCCACCAGTTCCAGGTAGGCATCTTCGCCACGCTCCCGCCATGAAACGGGGTGAATGGGGAGGCGGATCACATTGGCGCCCCAGTTCTGGGCTTCCTGGAAATGGGCCATGGTCCAGTGTCCATCTTCCTCCAGGTTATGGGGATCCCTGATATTGACTCCCTTGAAGATTACAGTTTCTCCGGCTTCGTTTACAAAGCTGTTACCCTCCACGGAGATCCAGTCCATGGATGAGGAGGAGCATGACATAGCTGATGGAGGAAAAAAGGGCCATGCAGCCCATGGCAATAAGTTGAAGTGTCTTTTTCATGATCATTTATTTATTAATTATAGTCGTTTGGTTTTCCTTTATATCCAGGGATTGTTGACTGGAGATCTCTGTGTGGGATATTTAAGTCCGAAGCCTACAAAGGATTGTTTACAATACTTTTACCAGTCGAGTCCGTAGTGCTCACTGATGTCCAGGGGAGGCATGGGGCCGTCCAGTGGCTTCAGGTCTTTCACATACCAGTCCAGCCATCCTATCTGGCGGTAAAGTACATCAATTTGACCCACCTGATTCCGGTTTCCATGTCCTTCACCCGGATATTGTACCAGTCGTACGGCCGGATGGTCGTTCATTTTCATACGCCTGTGCAGTTCAAAGCTCTGGGATGGATGGACCCTGGTGTCAGCGGCACCTCCATAAATCAGTGTGGCTGTTTTACTTTGATGGGCCCAGTAGATGGGGCTCCTTTCCAGATCCAGCTGCCACATCTCCTCCAGGGGTTTGCCCGAATGCACATAAAGCTCTTCATAGGCAATGTCGGTTGTTCCCCTTTTGCTTATGCTGTTACTGATTCCCACAAACATGCACACCGCCTTTACATATTTGGTGTAGTAGGTGGCAAACCAGCCGGAGGCATATCCGCCGTAGGAACCACCTGCCATTCCCACACGTTCGCGATCGGCACCCCTTTCGGCCACGGCCCAGTCGATTCCATCGGCAATATCATCAAACTCTTTTCCGGCAGGGTCTCCAAAACCTTCCATGGAAAAATCCACCCCGTAGCCGGTGCTGGCCCGGTAATTCACATAGAGCACCAGGTAACCTTTACCGGCCATTACCTGTCCGGGTGTTGAATAGCGGCTCAGCCAGCTATTGGAATGATGTGATTCGGGCCCACCGTGAACATAAACAATCAAGGGGTATTTTTGTCCTTCCTGGAAATCCACCGGGTGGATCAGCAGGCCTTCGATTTCCATTCCATCCCTGGCACTGTATGAAATGACCTCCTGTTTTCCAAGAGATTTTCCTGCAAGATCCGGGTTAATATCTGTTATTCTAAGCAGGTCGCCCTTTCCATCCCAGGTATAAATATTGCTCCTGTCGTATGGAGTTGATCCGGTGAAAACCATAGGGCCGAAGTCCTCAGCCATTTCAGGGGTGTCGAAAATTATGCCACTATCAGCCGCATCCAGAAGCACCTTCCTTTTTCCACCCTTGACAGGCACACTGCTTAGTTTCGGATATACACCCTCACCGGCGTAGTAAAGCACATTCTTATCATCTTTCCATGAAACCCAGGATACAGTTCCCCGGAATTTTTCCGGAGTCAGGTTCCTCACTTTCTCACTTGCAAGTTCAACAACAAAAGCCTGGCTTACAGCCTCATCGTTCCGCATCAAAGCTGCAGCATATGCTAAAAATTTTCCATCTGGGCTGAAGACATAGTTGCCCAGTTTACCCTGGTTTTTGGATATCTGCTGCCTTTCGCCTGTGGCAGGATCAATCAGGTAAATACGCCTGAACATGTATTTCTGATCGATGAGATTTTTTGGAGAGATGCTTGCAGCAAGCTGGGTTCCCTGGCGGTTGAAAGTGAAATCCCAGGTTTGAACGCCTTCTGTCAGCTGCTTCACATTCACCTGCTTCCAGTTTTCGTCATATTCCGCAAGGAAGAGATTATCGTTCTTCAGATTTTCCTCATAGAGAATAAATCCGTATCCTCGCCTTTTCAGTTCCTTTTCCTTTTCACTTTCCGGTGTTTTTGAAAGGTAGGCAATGCCATTTTTTCCCTGCTGCCACTGGAAGGAACTTACCCCTCCGGGTGCATCTGTCAGTTTGGACATTTCTCCCCCCGCTGTTTCCATGATACCAGACCTGCCTGGAATCGTCTTCAGCGGTGTACAAAAAGCCGATGTACAAGCCATCCGGACTATAGCTGGGTGAACTGCCTTTTATTTCCTCTTCAAAAAGGGGCTTACTACTTCCGTCCTCCAGCTTCATTCTGAAGTACTGGCTGTGGGATCCCCCGGGGGTCTCGTTGGCGCCCCTTGGAGTGGAGATGGAGTAAAGGATCTCACTCCCATCCGGGCTGATCTTCAGCCCACCAATGCTTTTCAGGGCCAGCAGATCATCAGCTGTTAATGGGTTTTGAGCATTCAGACTGAGGTTAGCCATCAGCATGAATAGGATAAGGGCAATGCCTTTCAGGGAAATACTGTTCTTTGTTTTCATGGATTTTATATTTGTTGGGTTTGGGACTGCAATTTAAGTATACTTTTCTTTTTAGGGGGAGAGACTTTTGCCTGTTTCTCCCTGAAAGCTAGAAAAATTAAAGAAGAAAAAGACTCAGGATCCAGATAATCAGTGCAGCCGCACAGCCCAGTACCAGGGTTCCCAGGGTGTGAATTCTGAAGCCCTGTTTGACAGTCATATTGCTCATCTGTGTAAAGATCCAGAACATGCTGTCGTTGGCATGGGATACCACAAGGGATCCGGCACCTATGGAGAGAACCACCAGGGCCCGGGCTATGTTGCTGTCAAATCCCAGGGCGAGCATCATAGGCGCAATCAGTGAGGCGGTTGTGATCAGCGACACCGTGGAGGAACCCTGGGCACTTTTAATGGCTGCAGCTATGAGAAAGGGGAGAAGGATTCCAATTTTCATGCCCGAGAGGGATTCTCCCATGACCTCGGCTATGCCCGAATTTCTCAATACCATGCCGAAGGCACCTCCCGCCCCGGTAATCAGGATGATAATTGCAGCGCTTTGCAGGGCTTTTCCCACCCAGCCTGTGGTGGATAACATTTGCCGGTCAAATTTTTTTGGCAGGGTGAAGGCAATGAGAATACCAATCATCAGGGCCACCACCGGGTTGCCGATGAATCCAACGATCTCTTGAAATAAGCCGGTCCCTAAGGGAGTGGTTGGGAATTCAGAAAGCGATTTCAGAACGATCAGAATGATGGGCAGCAGAATGGGGATGAAGGATTTAAAGGCAGAGGGTGCAGTTTTTAGTTTTTCTTCGATTTCGGCCGGAGATATTTCCGGATCCGGATCGATGTAGAGGCGTGATGCGATTTTGGATGCGTAAAGCCATCCCACCAGGAGTACCGGAATACTGGTGATCACTCCAAGCATGATCACCAAACCCAGATCTGCTTCCAGGATTCCGGCTGCCGCAATTGGACCGGGAGTGGGGGGAACCAGCACATGGGTTACTGACAGTCCCAGTACAAGGGCAGAAGCTGAGCCCGCCAGGGATATTTTAGCTTCCTTGGAAAGGGCTTTGTTCAGGGGTGAGAGAATGACGAAACCCGAATCGGCAAATACAGGTATGGACACAAAATAGCCAATGATGGACATGGTGAGGGGAACCTGCTTTTTTCCTGTGATTTTCAGTATGCGCTTGGCCATGGCATAGGCTCCACCCGACTCTTCCAGGAAGGTCCCGATAATGACCCCGGCCAGGATAACAATGCCAATGGATCCGATGGTCTTCCCAAAACCATCATTGATGGACTGAACAATAGAATCCAGGGGCATACCTGATGCCAGTCCGAAAAATAGTGCCACAAAGAGCAGGGCAAGAAAGGGATGTACCTTAAACTTACTTGTGGCAACTACAATGAGCAGAACCGACAGGATGATCAGGAAAATGAGGAGCATAAATCCTGACTTACATTAAGATAATACCTGATTTTTTACAGTGATCATGCATTTGTCCCGGCCACAGGCTGGCCTGGACCTCTCCGATGTGGGCCTTCCTCAGGAAGTACATGCAAAGACGTGACTGGCCTATTCCGCCGCCCACTGCTTCGGGATACTCATCATTAAGCAGTCTCTTGTGGAAGAGAAGGTCCTTGCGTTCAGTCTTACCTGATATTTCCAGCTGCCTCAGCAGGGCTTCCTTGTCCACCCTGATTCCCATGGAAGAGATTTCAAAGGCAATTTCCAGAACCGGGTTCCAGACCATAATGTCCCCGTTCAGGCCCTTGAATCCATTTCCGCATGGGCTTGACCAGTCATCATAATCCGGGGCCCTGCCATCATGAGGCTTTCCGTCTTTTAACTGGCCACCAATGCCGATGATGAATACTGCTCCGTGCTCACGTACAATTTCATGCTCCCTTGCCTTTGGATCCAGATCGGGGTAGCGCTCAAGCAGTTCTTCGGCATGTATGAAATGAATTTCATCGGGCAGGATGGGAACAATCTCCGGATGGTTTTCATAAACCACAAATTCGGTCCGCTTCATCACTGAATATATGGAACGGACAATCTTTTTAAGGTACTCCAGGGTGCGCTCCTCGGGGCTGAGAATTTTCTCCCAGTCCCACTGGTCCACATATATGGAGTGCAGGTTGTCCAGTTCTTCATCCGGTCTCAGGGCATTCATATCTGTATAAAGACCATAGCCATTGGCAATTTCATAATCGGCCAGCATCATCCTCTTCCATTTGGCCAGGGAGTGAACAATTTCAGCTGTGGTACCCTCCATATCCTTCACCGGGAAGGAAACGGGCCGCTCTGTACCATTCAAATCATCATTGATACCTGTTCCCCTTTGAACAAAAAGAGGGGCAGTAACCCTGCGGAGTTTTAGTTCTGCAGCGAGGTTCATTTCAAAAAAATCCTTGATGAGTTTAATGGCTTTTTCAGATTCCTTCAGGTTAAGAAAGGATTTGTAGTTGGGAGGGATGACTAGTTTCATATCAAATCTGTTTAGTATGGCGTGAACCTACAAATAACAGATTTATCCTGAATAAAACAAAATATGCACTAATGCAGGAAAGTGATGTCGCCTGCAAGGATCTCCTCGTAGCCATCCACATAGGTGACCCAGGCCTTGAAGATGTATACGCCTTCCTCTGCCAGCTCACTTCCCCCCACATAACCGTCCCAGCCTATGTAAAGGTCATTGGATTCGAAGAGCTGTTGCCCCCATCGGGTGTATACGATCATCCTGAATTTTGTGGCATTGATTACTGCCGGATGGAATACGGTGTTATCTATGGTGCCCTCATCCCAGTGTCCGCCTGTGGGACCTGATCCGTTCCAGACAAAAGCGTTGGGGAATTTGATGGAACCTTCTCCCGCCTCAACCCGGATCATGTTTTTCTTCACCAGTGTATCGGCACAATTCTCCTCGCTCCAGACATAGAGGCTGACGGTATAGGTGCCCGAGTCCTCGTAGATATGAGCGGGCTCCTCATCTGAGGTGGTATAGCCGTCTCCAAAGTCCCATAAATAGTAAGCCCCATCCACCGAATTATTCGTGAATTTAAAGATCTGTTTCAGATTTTTAGATTCTTTGGGATAGGCGTCGAATACCGCCACTGGTCTGTTGTACACCCTTACGGATTGCTCGATGGTGTCTGATCCCGAAAGTCCAAAGGCTGCCAGGCTTACCCTGTGCTCACGGCTTTCATAAAAGGTGTGGGTGGGTTCAGCCTCAGTGGAGAAATCGCCATCGTCAAAATCCCAGAAATAGCTGTCCGCATAAATGCTCTGATTTTGGAATTTGACCGTAAAGGGCGGACAACCGGCATTATCTGCCAGCATGCTGGCTTCGGGTGGCGGTGGTGCGATCTGAACTTCTTTGCTAAGGGTATCGCTGCAATGTTCACTGTATGATCTTAATGAAATGTCATAGATGCCCCAGGTATCATAAATGTGCTGAACAGGATCCTTTGCATCGCTGTTGCTCCGGTCACCAAAATCCCAATAATAATCCCAGGGTCCGGGTGAGGTCAGGTTAATCAGGTAAACCAGTGAGTCGGGGTGGCTCTGCAAAGTGGGTGATACAAAAAAATCGGCATTCGGAGCCGGATAAATGGTGATACTGTCTTCATAATATCCCATGCAACCGTCAAAGGTTTCGCCATAAACCTTTATATGGAAGGTACTGTCTTCCTGGCTCAGATCATAAATGGTGTCGCCATCCACGATGGTATATCCCTCGGCATAATCGTAGTAATAGGTATGCGTGAGCTGGTTTGAAAAGGTTTCTGACTTAAGCCCGTCTCCCAATTCCCAGGTATATCTGCTGAATCCTTCTGTGGCGTTAAAGTTTACTTCAACGGGGCTGCAATAATCTATATCTCCAATGTCAAAGGAGAGTGGCGGACTGGTAAGGACATCCATGATGAGGGTGTCGCTCAGTTCGGATTCACAATAGTTATCCCCATGGTACTCAATTACCTTCTTCAGAACATAGAGATTTAGTCCGGGTCTGTTATTCAGGAAGAGATCAAAGGTGTCGGCACTCATGGCAAAGAGGGTGTCGGTTCTTCCCCTGGTCTCATAAATCAGGTCGAAGGTGGTGCTGTCAAGTCCGGAAAAGGCTATGGTGGCCATGGAGCTGTTGCTGGCCTGCTGGCACCATGCTGAGTCGGGTGTCAGAAAAGAAGCAAAGGGAGGAACAACCACATGCACCAGGGTGGTATCCGCCCCTGTGCATCCGGAGGCATCCGGTGCGGTCAGGTAGGAAACTACATGGGAACCGGGACCGGCTACTTCTGAGGCAAAGGTCCCCTCCGTACTGTTCGTGATGCCTGCCGTTGAAGACCATGTCCCCGGAATGGATTCGGCTTCCATATTAAAGGGCTCGGCTCCGTAACATACCGGGTCAACCGGACTAATGGTTCCATCTGGCCCGTCGGAAACTTCTATCAGGGTAGTATCTGAGGCTGAGCATCCGTTATTGTCAGTAATATGGTGATTAATGATATGAAAGCCCGTACCTGCAATAGAGGGGGCGAAGGTGCCGGCATCCTCGTCTATGATGCCCGGACCACTCCAGGTTCCTCCGGCCTGGGCCGCGGTGAGTGTGACATTGCCACCGAATTCGCAGACAAAGTCAAGGGGGTCCACACTGGGATCGGGCATGCCCACGATTCGGATCACCGACTTATCAATCACAGGGTCTTCCCCATCGGTATATTTATTGCAATAATTCCAGTAGCGCAGTTCCACCTCAAACTCCTGTCCAATCAGCTTGTCGTCAGCCACAAAGATGGGGAGGCTTTGTTCGTCCGAGCCCCAACTGGGTCCGGGAAGGGTCTGAACCGGGGTGACATAGGGCCAGGGTCCCGTGTAACCATCCACACTCACAGGCGTTCCTGTCATGGTCTTATTCCGGTAAACCCACTGAATCCAGCGTGTGCTTTCATTCCGGTTATCCTCCTCCTGGGGGGGTACACAATTATACCGGGTGTTGTCATCGAAAATTGCCGTGGCAGAGGAGCCCACACAAACCGGGAATACATTGGGACTGGCATTTACATAGGCTCCGTTTTTGTTATCCACGTCCCAGATGGTTACGATCTGTTCCTGCCACTGGGAGGTGCAGAGGGTTCCGTCAACCACCATGGTGGCAGTGGGCTTATAGTTGCACTTATCCTCCATGGATACATAGGTATGAACCCCGGTGGCTGTAAAAACCCTGCCGGCAGTTTCTGTAGTGGCCAGGGTTTCTGTTGAGCCATCATCCCAGTCGAAAAATATCTGCACATTTGAGACCGACGGATCCACCCCGGAATAGGTGACATCCCAGTAAATCACATCCACCGGCGAACAGAGCTGATCCGATTTGATGTCATTTGATTTTGATACCGGGACACACTCCTGCCCGCTCACCTTCAATGAAAGGAGGGAGAGAGAGAAAATCATAAGGAGCATAAATGCCCGGTTTTTCATATTTAATCCACTTCTTATTAAAAATCTGTAAAATCCCATTGCCCCCTGAATGGCCTGGTCAGCAAGCTGTTTGCATCATCATCATCGATGAATTTCTCATGAGCCGGGGCCCATTTCAAAGGTCTTTCAAGGGTATAGGCCATATTTACGATATTGCAGACAGATGCGGTACGATGACCTGCTTCCACATCCGATACCGGCCTGTTGCGGTTTTTGATGGCATCCACCCAGTCCTGGTAGTGGTTGTCGCTTTTGTAAAGGGGCGTGTCACCATCCTTCAGGGTAAACTCTGTCAGACCTTTTATATCCGAGCGGTAAAAACCCCTGCTCACCTCTATCTTGCCTTCGCTTCCAAGGAACTGTACGGCGTTGTTTTCGCCCCAGTCCACATGGTTCATCTCCACTCCGCTGGCATATATCATTTTCATTCCCTTTACATCGCGCTTTTCGGGCGGAATAAATTCAACCGGTCCGGATGTGTCCATTCCCAGTCCCCATTGCGCTATATCAAACATGTGAGCCCCCCAATCGGTGATTCCACCGCCTCCAAAATCCCTGTAGCGTCTCCACATGGGCCAGCTTTTATTCTCAATCGGAGGTGAGAGGACCGGGCTATATCCCCTGTAGGGGGAGGGTCCGACCCACAGGTCCCAGTTCAGATAATCAGGCTGAGCTTCCACGGGAAGATCACAGGCAACAACCGGATCACCCACGTTCACATTAACCACACTTATATCTCCAATGTACCCATTACTAACCATCTCACAAGCATGTCTGAAATTTCTCCCGGAACGTTGCATGTTACCTGTCTGAAAAACGCGATTGTATTTCCGGGTGGCCGCTACCATGGCCCTGCCTTCAGCCACAGTCAGTGAGAGGGGCTTCTCACAATAAATATCCTTGCCGGCTTTGGCAGCATCCACAGCCATCTGGGCATGCCAGTGGTCGGGTGATGCTATTACCACGGCATCAATATCTTTTCTCTCCAGTAATTCACGGTAGTTTTCGTATACGCTGACTTCCTGCTTTCCTCCGTCCAGTTTATTCGTTGTTGATTTCTTCAGCGGCATTCTGGAAGCGCGCAAGCTTCTTCTGATCCACATCACTGGCTGCAAGGACAAGGGTTTCCGGAAGATTGCCAATATTGCTCAACAGGCCCATGCTTTGTTTACCCACCCCTATGAAACCGATGTTGATGGTGTCGGATGGGGCAAAGGAGCGGCTTTGCGCACTCAGGTATTGTGGGAAGATGGAAATGGCTCCTGCACCAAGGGCTGTCTTTTCAATAAAAGTACGTCTGTTCATGTTGAATGATTTATAATAGCGTGTAAAATTAGCAGAATTAATATAGAATCTTTCCCTCCATGCGGTCCCATTCATCCAGAAGTTTCCCCATTTCTTCAAGGCTAAGCTGCTTTGTGAGAATCTCCCGGGAATCCTGGGGAAGGTTTATCTCATCATATAGAAAACGATCCATGAAACCTGCCTTTTCTGCATCCAGCCGACCGGCGCTGAACCATAGCTGGCGAATGTCTGCCCAGTAGATGGCTGCAAGGCACATGGGGCAGGGTTCAAAATTGGAGTAAATTCTTGCCCCGGTCAGACGATGGGTGTTCAGTTTTTTACAGGCATCGCGAATGGCGTTTACTTCGGCATGGGCAGTGGGATCGTGTGAATGAATCACTGTATTATGGCCACGTCCGATGACTAAGTCCGTCTCGCACGATAACTGCCCCAAAAGGGCCTCCTTCACCTGCTCTCATTCCCAGAGTAGCCTCTTCAATGGAGAGTTCCAGATATTTTTTATGCTCACACATGATTCAAGGGATTACAAGATACATTTCAATTTCGATTTATGTATATTTATTGTCCCAAAAGTTGCAGCAAACGGTTTGCATTCGCTAAGCCTGGAGTTCATGGAAAAGAAGTTTAACCCTATTATTTAAGAAGAATGAAATTCGGATATTTTGATGACAAAAAGAGAGAGTATGTAATTACCAATCCCAGAACCCCTTACCCATGGATCAATTACCTGGGTTGTGAGGAATTTTTCTCTATTGTTACCAATACTGCCGGCGGTTACAGCTTTTACAAGGATGCCAGGCTCAGGAGGATCACACGCTACAGGTACAATAATGTGCCGGTGGATGATGGGGGCAAATATTTCTACATCAACGAGAACGGTAAAGTCTGGTCGCCGGGATGGAAGCCTGTTAAGACCGAACTGGATAAATATGAATGCAGCCACGGGATGGGGTATACCCGGATTACCGGTGAACTGGACCAGCTTGAAGCAGAGGTACTCTACATGGTTCCCCTTGGATATAAGGGTGAGGTGCAGAAAGTAAAGCTAAAAAACAGAAGTGATCGCAAACGCTCTTTCTCGCTCTTTTCTTTCGTGGAATGGTGCCTCTGGGATGCCCTTGAGGACAACACAAACTTCCAGCGTAACTTTTCCACCGGGCAGGTGGAGATCGTGGATTCATGCATATATCACAAAACCGAATACAGGGAGCGAAGGGATCATTACGCCTTTTATACCGTGAATCAGAAAGTGGACGGACTGGACACCGACCGGGAATCCTTCCTGGGGCTCTATAATGGATTTGATGCCCCCGATGCGGTTATGGAATGCAAATCAAGAAATTCTCATGCCTATGGATGGTCTCCGGTGGCTTCACATCACCTTCAGATTGAACTTGAGCCGGGCGAGGAAAAGGAGCTGGTTTTTGTACTGGGTTATGTTGAGGTTCCTGTGGATGAAAAATTTGTAGGACCCCAGGTAATTAATAAGGCGCCTGCTGAAGAAATGATGTCCCGCTTTCAGACAGCAGCCGATGTGGACAGGGCCTTTGAGGAACTGAGGCTTTTCTGGGACGATCTGCTTTCTGTTTACCAGGTGGAACACCCGGAGCAGGAACTCAACCGTGCGGTAAATGTCTGGAATCAGTACCAGTGCATGGTTACCTTCAACTTTAGCCGGAGTGCCTCCTTCTTCG
This sequence comes from uncultured Bacteroidota bacterium, assembly GCA_963713725.1. Classification (GTDB taxonomy): domain Bacteria; phylum Bacteroidota; class Bacteroidia; order Bacteroidales. The sequence continues at coordinate 28,371 of CAVQMZ010000034.1, read as the reverse complement.
AGTCGGGCATTGGCCGGGGCATGGGATTCAGGGACTCCAACCAGGATCTCATTGGTTTTGTGCACCAGGTTCCGCAACGGGCCAGGGAGCGCATCATTGATATTGCATCCACACAGTTCGAGGATGGTGGGGCCTACCATCAGTACCAGCCCCTTACCAAAAAAGGGAACGATGCCGTGGGATCAAACTTCAACGATGACCCCCTTTGGCTGATCCTCTCCACGGATGAGTATATCCGTGAAACAGGCGACTGGTCGATCCTGGAGGAGATGGTGCCCTTCGACAATGATGAAAGCAACAAAGCCACCCTTTTCGAACACCTGAAAAGGTCCTTCTATCATGTGATAAACAACCTGGGTCCCCATAAGCTTCCGCTCATCGGTAGAGCAGACTGGAATGACTGCCTGAACCTGAACTGTTTTTCCGAGACTCCCGGAGAATCTTTCCAGACCACCGAAAATAAAGAGGGTGGAGTGGCCGAGTCTGTATTTATTGCCGGCATGTTTGTGCTATACGGAGATGCCTATGTGAAACTTTGCAGAAAACTGGGCAGGGATGCGGAAGCCGAAAAGGCGGCCGGACATATTTCAGAAATGAAGAAGGTGGTTGATGAGCATGGTTGGGATGGAAAATGGTTTATCAGGGCTTATGACCATTTTAGTGAAAAGATAGGAAGTGAGGAAAACGAAGAAGGAAAAATCTTCATTGAATCGCAGGGCATGTGCATTATGGCCGGCATCGGTGTGGAAGACGGACGGGCGCAGCAGGCGCTTGACTCGGTGAAGGAGAGGCTCGATTGTGAGTATGGCATCGTCCTGAACAATCCCCCCTTCTCGAAATATATTGTGAAATATGGTGAGATCAGCACCTACCCTGAAGGATATAAGGAGAATGCCGGCATCTTTTGTCACAACAATCCCTGGATTATGATCTCGGAAACCCTGCTTGGAAACGGGGATGCTGCCTGGGACTATTATAAAAAAATCTGTCCCCCTTACCTGGAGGAAATCTCGGACCTGCATAAAACCGAGCCCTATGTGTATTCACAGATGATCGCCGGAAAGGATGCCCAAACTCCTGGTCAGGCCAAGAACAGCTGGCTTACCGGAACCGCATCATGGAATTTTTATGCCATCTCCCAGTTTATCCTGGGTATAAGACCTGATTATGATGGATTGCTGATCAATCCTGTTATTCCCAGCTCCTGGGACGGTTACAAGGTGAACAGGAAGTTCAGGGGTGCCACCTACAAAATTGAGATCAGCAATCCGGATCATGTTTCCAGCGGCATAAAGGAAATCCTTCTCAACGGAGAAGTCCTTGATGGAAATATCATTCCCATCTGCAGGGAGGGAAGCGTGAACCAGGTAAAGGTTACTCTGGCTTAAGTTTTTACTTTAAATATTCCTGGTTCCGGTCCACGAGTTTATTGATGGCCTGAACCGATGCAGCCGAGCGAAGTCCGTCTTCAGGGATTATTTATACAATAGTCCACCAGTTGTGCAATGCTTGATGTGGCCACGTGCATACGGGTGTCGGATGAGGCGTAGTAGATAAATACCTTTCCCTTCTCATCAGCAATCCATCCGTTGGTAAAGAGGACATTGGACACATCACCCACCCTCTCCTCACCCAGGGGACCCATGAGGAGGCCGGAGGGTTTATGGATCACTTTTGAAGGGTCATCCAGCGCTGTCATGAAGAGATAGAGGGTATAACGCAGCCCGGCTGCACAGTTCCTGACACCATGAGCCAGGTTGAGCCAGCCATGTTCCGTTTTAAGGGGTGCCGGCCCCTGTCCGTTTTTCAGTTCATAAATGGTATGGTAGGTCTTTGGGTCAAGAATTTTCTCTTCCTTAACCTCAGCATTTACGATGGAGTCTGAGAGTCCGAATGCAATGCCACCGCCTGAACCCGTGTCGATGAAACCATCCTGGGGGCGTGTGTAGAAGGCGTATTTTCCCTGAACAAACTCGGGATGCAATACAACATTTCTTTGTTGTCCGCCATAGGTGATCAGATCCGGCAGGCGTTCCCATTCCACCAGGTCCTTTGTTCTGGCAATACCTGCTGCAGCGACTGCCGAGCTGGTATCTCCGGCAGGGGCGGAGGGATCCTTACGTTCTGTGCAGAATACACCATAGACATAGCCATCCTCATGCTCTGTGAGCCTGATATCATAAACGTTGGTGTCCGGATCATCAGTCTCAGGCATGGTAAGCGGGCGCTCCCAGAAACGGAAATTATCGATTCCGTTGGGGCTCTCGGCGATGGCAAAAAAGGATTTGCGGTCGTTACCCTCACCGCGTACGGCAAGAAGGTATTTGTCCTTCCATTTGATGGCTCCTGAATTCATCGCTGCATTAAAACCAATCCGCTCCATGAAAAAAGGATTGCTTTCGGGGTTAAAGTCGTAGCGCCATTCCATGGGAAAGTGGTCGCGGGTAAGGACCGGGTAAAGGTGGCGGCTGAAGATGCCATTGGTGCTGAAAAGCTCCTCGTTTTTTCGGGTAAGCAGCTCCTCATGTTCCCTTCGAATTTGTTTTTTACGGCTTTCGAAAATTTCTTTTTTCATGTCGCTTGATCTGATAGGGTCAATTATTCTCTGTGTTGTCAATTCTCCGGATAAGTTCCATGCAGGCCCTGCCATTATGGTAGGGGCATTTCCAGAACCCGGCTTTTTCGATTTCTCTCAATGCCTTGCCTTCTTTGTTTGTGGCCCAGTTCCATTCGCCAAATTCACGGTCCACAATAAAATCCCTGATGAAAATCCAGCTGTCATGTGTCATTTTAAGAAAAGCTTCATCACCGGATAACTGGTAGGCATTATAGCAGGCCACCATGGCTTCGGCCTGGGGCCACCAGTGTTTGTTCGTATCGTAACGATCTTCTTCAGGAAAATACTCATAAAAAAGTGCGCCATCCTCATCACGGTCCTTCATAAGCTCCCGGACCATTTCCACGGCCAACTTTCCAGTCTCTTCAAGGAGCACCTTTTCATCCAGGACTTCGGCTGCCTCATATAGAAGCCATGTGGCTTCAATGTCATGGCCAAAGGAGATCAGGCTTGATTTCAGATTCCATTCATCATCAAAGAAGAGATTCAGATGCTTGTTCTGGTTTATGAAGCGGTCAGGCATCAGCCGAATCAGGTTTTCAAGGGCATCCTTAAGGGCCGGATCTTTCCAGGCCCTGTAGAGATTGGTATAGGCCTCCAGAATGTGGAGGTGGGTGTTCATGGTTTTGCTTTCGTTCTGATCCTTTTCACTGAGCCTGAGATCCTCAAGTGGACTCCAGTCCCGGGCCAGAGCATCGGTATAACCATTCCTCAGGCTGTCGAAGGCATGGGTCTCTATATCCAGGAATAATACCCTGGCAGCTTTAAGTGCCTGATCGTCCCCGCTGGCCAGGTAATACTCGCTAAGTGCATAAATTGCGAAAGCAATTGCATAAATCTGTTTGCGAGTGGATTTTCTGCTTCCATCAGCTTCCAGCTCCCAGTATATGCCCCCGTACTTTTTGTCAGTGAAATGTCGGATGATGTAGTAATAAGCCCGCCGGGCCATGTCCAGGTACTCCGGCTCGGGAAACATTCTGTAAGCCGCAGAAAAGGTCCAGAGAATCCTGGTGTTCAGCACTGCTCCCTTTCCTGCGCCCCGGACTACCTGGTTGTCGTGGTTTATATGCCCGTAAAAACCCCCGGAAGTGTGGTCGGGGCTATGTTTCATCCACCAGGAGAGGATGTTTTCCCTGAGCTCAGCCTCCAGCTCATTTCTCAAAAGCTGCAAATCCGTTTCTTTCATCATCACGCGACCTATTTTTCAGGGAGTCTGTCCCACCAGGTTTTTTTCATGATCACGAAACAAACAACTATGATAGCCACTGAAATCCCCAATGGCAGTGCCTTTTTCAGTACGATGTATATGGGGAAGATGACCAGAGCTGTCTGGGCGATAATTCCAACCGCAATGTTGAACATGTCTATCTTGAAGTTTTTGTTCCTCTGGAAAGAAGGATCTTCGATCATCACCTTGTCATGGATGGGTTTCCAGAAGCCCCAGGGTTTAACATTCTTGTAGAAGGCCTTGAGGGTTTCTTCATCAGTGGGTGGTTTCATGTAAGTCCCAATGATGGCAGCCACGGCTGAAGCTACCATGATAATCGGGAAGTAGTAAAGGTCAAGGAAATCGAAAATCCTGCTGCAGATAAGTGCTGAAATGATTCCCACAAACATACCCCAGAAAAAGCCCGATCCGTTAAAGCGCCACCAGTACCATTTCAGAATATTGGAAACCACATAGGCCCCCCACAGTGCGGAAACGATCCATTGCAGCACAGAGTTCACATCCTGGGCAAAAAAGCCAAAAAATACCGAAATAGCCACTACCACAATTCCGGTAATGTAGTTGGTTCGGCTTATCTGCTTGCGGGAAGCCTCCGGTTTAAGGTATTTCAAATAAATGTCGTTTACAATATAGGCCTGGGCGGCATTGAGTGTACCCGCAAAGGTGGACATGAAGGCCGCCAGCAACCCGGCCAGCAGGAGACCCATAAAACCCACAGGGACAAATTCGCTGATGGCCGATGGAAGTATCTGTTCAAAATCAATCTTGTTTCCAACGATCAGATCAAGCTTGTCATAAAATACCAGTCCCAATACCGCAAAACCGGCAATCATAAAATACCTTGCGGGCATCAGCACAACCGATACAAAGCCCGACATCTTGGCTGCATCTTTGGGGGATTTGGTGGAGAGAATCTTTTGCATGTCGTAATTGGGAGCCGGGCCGGCCATACTTACCAGAACTCCCTTGAAAAGCATCATGGAGAAGAAGATGCCAAAGAGAGAATAACCATCGCTTATAATTTTTTCATTTACCTCCGGAATAATGGTGCTCCAGTCCAATTCAAGCCGTGCGCCAAAGAAGGGATTTAACCAGCCATCGGGTACCAGCAGGGGATGGTCGGTAAGGGCATTCATGGCAATGACGCCAATCACCACTGCTGAAATGGTCATAATGGTGTACTGAATCACATCGGCCCAGACTATACTGTTCATCCCTCCCAGGATGGCATAAAACATGGCAAAGAGCGTAAAAACAATACCGTAAACATGGGCCACATACTGCGGTGCCACATCGAAGGGGATGAAGGGAGATACTACTTCCCAGGGGATGAATATTTCTACAAATTTACCCAGTCCGATAAAACCATAGGTAAGAAAACCCAGGCAGGAAATCAGGGCAAAAGCCACTACGATCCAGTGTGACTGCACACCTCCTCTTCCTGATCCAAAGCGGGTTCTTATCCACTCGGCCCCTGTGGTTGCATTTGAACGCCTCAGCCAGATGGAAAGGAAAACCATTAAAAAAATCTGGTTAAAGACAGGCCAGAGCCAGGGAATCCAGATGGATTTAAGTCCGTAAACAAAGGCCAGGGTTACCAGCCACATGGTGCCTGAAATATCAAACATTCCCGAAGCATTGCTCAGACCCAGCATATACCAGGGTAACTTGTTACCACCCAGAATGTAGGCAGCTTTATCTTTCTGGGCACGCTTTTTCATGACCAGGCCAATGATGATGGTTGAGGCCAGGTATGCCAGGATAATCAGGATGTCGAAAAGGGATAGTTTCATGGGGAAAAGTTAGCAGGTAAGCAGGTTAGTATGTTAGTTAGTCTGTAAAGTCTGTATAGTCGTAAAGGCTGTAAAGGCTTTACAGACTGAAAACTCAGGTAGTTTATGTTTGTTGACCGGTAAATATAAGGGAAAAAATGCAACTGATTGCATGTGAAATGCAATATGCTAAAATAGTGGATGAAAAAGTGAAACAGCCTAAATACAAAAAAGAAAACCCCGGCATATCTCTGCCGGGTGCGTGAAAATTGTGATGCCCTGGCAAGCTCATAATCCGTACGCTCGCCACCCAGATGGTCGGCCCGGAGGCTTAGCTCATCTTCATAGCTGTTGTAGCTGGCTTTGTATTCTTCCAGAAACGGACCCCAGGAACCTTCGCCATGCACCTCTTCAAAATCCGCTTTGAAAGTTGATTTTTCATCCAGTGAGGCCCAGGTTTTGAAACCACTTGCAAAGGGCCAGTACATTGTCGTTCCAGTCGGCATCGTGACCTTTAATCTCTTCCCGGGTATCGAAGTCAGAGAAGGTAAGCGGGCCCATCCAAAGGGCATATTGCCCTGAATTCGTAGCGCTGAGTACTTTCCATACTTCGGCCTTCATAAAGCCCTCTGAATGGTATTTCTTGTTGTGTTCGGCCAGATTCTTTTCAAATAGTGTAATCTGATCCAGATTAGGCTCCAGTGAGAGTTGAATATACATTTTGTAATCGGCCTGTGCATTTGCAGCTACAAGGCAAAACATAACCAGGGCAAGCGTAAAAATTCCTTTTTTCATTTTGTGTGGTTTAATTAATTTGATTATTAAGCACTTAAAGTACGTCTTAGATTTGGGCCAGGGATCCCGGAATGGCAATTTGACTTTTAATTAACATCTGTTGAACCGCTTGATGGGGTGAGCCATGTTTTGATAATCCCCCTCTTTCTTCTAAATTGCATCTTCCTCCAAACAAAATCTGAACCAGATTTCAGCTATGGCAGTTCTGAAGAGCATAAATCCTTACAATTCTGCAAGGGTGGTCAACTACCCGCAGCTGTCGGATATTGCCCTGACGCTTTTACTGGGCAGGGCAGGAAAAGCTTTTCAAAAGTATCGTCTGAGTTCCTTTGACGAAAGGGGCGAGAAGCTGAAAAGGGTGGCTGGCATCCTGCAGGATCGGAGCAGGGACTTTGCCATCCTGATTAGCGGCGAGATGGGAAAGCCGGTGAAGGAAGCAGAAGCGGAGGTGAGGAAGTGTGCCTGGGTTTGTGAATTTTATGCAGAGCATGCCGGGGAGTTTCTAAAGGACAGGCATGTTCAAAGTGAAGCTGAAGAGAGCAGGGTGATCTACCAGGCTCTTGGGCCGGTTCTGGCCATCATGCCCTGGAATTTCCCCTTCTGGCAGGTATTCAGATGTGCCGCTCCAGCTCTTATGGCAGGGAACACCTTTCTTCTGAAGCATGCCTCAAATGTACAGGGCTGTGCCATGGCCCTGGAGGAGATTTTTACGGATGCCGGCTATGAGGAAGGTATTTTCCAGAACCTGGCCATTTCTTCCGACCGGGTGGCAGGTGTCATCGCAAGTGAATACCTTGCCGCTGTTTCCCTAACCGGGAGTGAGGCTGCCGGAAGGGCTGTTGCTGCCCATGCCGGCCTCCACCTGAAAAAATGTGTGCTCGAGCTGGGAGGGAACAATGCCTTTGTGGTGCTGAACGATGCCAACCAGGAACTGGCTCTGAATATTGCCATCCCTGCAAGAATGCAAAATGGAGGGCAGAGCTGCATCGCGGCCAAACGCTTCATCCTGGAATCCTGGATCGCGGACGATTTTATTCCGGCTCTTGAAGGTAGAATTAAAAGGCTTGTTATGGGAGATCCCATGGATGAACGGACGGATGTGGGACCCCTCTCCTCAGTGAAGCAGGCCAGGGAGGTGGAGGCTCAGGTTAGAAAATCAGTAGAGATGGGGGCGAAGCTTCTCTTCGGAGGTCACCGTCAATGAAGCCTTTTATGATCCCACACTGGTAACCGGGGTAAAGCCGGGCATGCCACTTTTTGATGAGGAGGTTTTCGGACCTGTCTTTGCCATTACAATAGCCGAATCTGTTGAACAGGCCCTGGACCTGTCCAATAAGTCAAAATTTGGCCTTGGTATGCAGGTGTTTACCGAGTCGGACAGTGCTGCAAAGATGTTTATTGAAGGGGCTGAAGAGGGGGCTGTGTTTATTAATTCCATGGTAAAGTCAGACCCCAGGCTTCCCTTTGGCGGAATAAAAAATTCAGGCTACGGGCGTGAGCTGTCCATGGAAGGAATCAGGGAATTTACGAATATAAAGACGATCTGGATCGACTGAGTGTTGACCCCTTAATTATTTAATTAGGAAAATTTATGAAAAAAGTTTTAGCTGCAGCGTTGATGCTGCTAAGCCTGAGTGGGGCAATGGCCCAGGACGGATCTTTAACCGCCCCTGCAGATTATTTCGGATTTGAGCCGGGTACGGACCGAAAGCTCTTCACTTACGAGCAGCTAATATCTTACCTGCAGGAGCTTGACGGACAATCAGCCCGCATCAAACTGGAGGAGATTGGCACCTCGCCCATGGGCAGGCCCATGTACATTGCCTTTATATCCAGTGAGAAAAACCTGGAAAACCTGGAATCGCTGAAAGAAATCAACCGTGAACTTGCCCTCAATCCGGATATTCCGGAAGAAAAGCTGGAGGCGATGGTGGAAAATGGAAGGACCTTCGTTCTGGCCACGCTCTCCATGCACTCCTCAGAAGTGGCTCCTTCTCAATCAGCTGCGCTGGTGGCCTATGATTATGCCACAAGCACTGACGAGAAGAAGCTGGAGTGGCTCAACAACGTGGTTTATATGATGGTTCCCTGTCACAATCCCGATGGAATGGACATGATCGTGGAGAATTATCAAAAGTATGTGGGTACCCAGTATGAAGGGGCATCCTTGCCCCAGGTATACCATAAGTATGTGGGGCATGACAACAATCGCGATTTTGTGATATTGAGTCAGGAAGACAGTAAGGCCATTGCCGCGATATATAACCTGACCTGGTTTCCCCAGGTTATGGTGGAGAAACACCAGATGGGATCCACCGGCGCCCGTTACTTTGTGCCGCCCAATCACGATCCAATCGCCGAGAATGTTCCCGCAGGTGTTTTTCACTGGAGTGGCGTATTTGGTCAGCATATGGCCACCGATATGACTGCTGAGGGATTGGCAGGGGTATCACAGCACTACCTTTTTGATGACTACTGGCCGGGTTCCACAGAGACCTGTATATGGAAAAATGTAATTGGCTTCCTCACCGAAGGGGCCAGTGCGCAGACCGCTTCTCCCATATATATTGAACCCACCGAATTAAGAGTTGGAGGCAAAGGGCTATCTGAATATAAAAAGAGCATCAACATGCTCCTTCCCTGGGAAGGGGGTTGGTGGCGACTGGGCGATCTGGTGGAGTACGAAATTTCTTCCACCACTTCCATCATAAAAACGGCTTCCCTTTACCGGGAGGATATTCTCAGATTCAGAAACCGCATGTGCCGCGAGCAGGTGGAGATGGGCAGAACTAAAGCGCCCTACTATTACATCCTTCCTGCAAAACAGCATGATGTGGGCGAACTGGTAAATCTTGTGAACCTGATGAAGGAACACGGAGTTGCTTCCTATACCCTGGATAAGGAATTAAATCTGGACGGAAGAATGTATCAGGCGGGTGATGTGGTTATTCCTCTTGCCCAGCCCTTCCGTGCCTTTATCAAGGAGGTCATGGAAAAGCAGGTGTTTCCGGAAAGGCATTATACACCAGGCGGAGAACTGATTAAACCCTATGATATTACCTCCTGGTCACTTCCCCTGCATCGCTATGTGGAATCGGATGAAATTGATAAACGCAGTGAAGAGCTTGAAGCCAGTCTGAAAGCAATTGAGGGTGAGTTCACCCTGAAGAAGCCCATGGAAAGTATGAGCAATGCCCTGGTTCTGAGCGCCAATTCCAACGAGTCCTACAGGGCTGCTTTTTTGGCCCTGGGCAAAGGAATGAAAGTGGAACGACTGAAGGATGAACTGGAACTTAAGGGGGTAAGCTACCCCAAAGGAAGTTTCATCGTTCTTGAGAGTTCTGCAAAAAAGGAGGATTGGGAAGCACTTTATGAATCGCTTTCCTTTACCCCGGGTATGATTTCCGATAAAAGGGCGCTCTATGGTGAGCCTGTCTCCCTGCCCGAAATAGCGCTTGTGGAAACTTATTTTCATGATATGGATGCCGGGTGGACCCGCTTTTTGTTTGATACTTACCATATCCCGTATACCGTGCTTCATCCTGAGGAGTTGTCAGAAAGCGATCTGGCAAAAAACTTTGATGTGCTTATTTTCCCCGACAATGATAAATCCATCCTGATGACCGGTAAGCGGAAATCGGGCGATTCCTATTATATGGGCAGTTATCACCCCGATTATGTGAAGGGAATCGAGAAGGAAGGAATGGAGAAATTGATGAGCTTCAGTGAGCAGGGTGGCATCATCATCGCCTGGGGCAGGTCTGCAGGTCTCTTTGAAGGTTTGATGAAAATCAAGGGTGAAGACAGCGAGGAAAACTTCCAGTTACCATACAGCGACATTTCACCGGCCCTTGTCAAGGACGGATTATATGTGCCGGGAAGTCTGGCAAGGCTGGATGTAATCAAAGATCACCCACTCACCATTGGGATGCCCCGGCAAATTGGGGTATTCACCAGAGGAAGGCCGGTATTCAGCACATCTGTACCCATGTTTGATACGGATCGCCGTGTAATCGGAACCTATCCCGAAAAGGATGTGATCATGAGCGGATATGGTGCCAATGCAGAAAAAATGGGAAACAAGGCTGCCATGATCTGGTTGAAAAAAGGAAAAGGGCAATTTGTTTTTTACGGCTTTGGTCCTCAGTTCAGGGTAAGCACTCAGGGATCCTTTAAACTCCTGTTTAATGCCATACTGCTGGAACGGGAGGATGGCTTAAGGCTCTTTATCTTTTTCCATTTCGGCGTAGATTTCCCTGATCTCCTCACGGAGTGATTCCACATCCCAGGAATGATCCTCATGGTGGCTGCTATCTTCCATCTCAGCTTTGAATATCTCCTCCAGACTGGCTGCATGTTTCTTGGTTTCGGACAGGTATTTCTTTTCGTCTTCGCCGTAGTGCTCACACAATTCGGAGATTACCATCTGATTGTGCTGCCTGAAAGTGCGAGCCAGCCTGTGGGCCTGGTAGTTCTGATATCCTAACTGGCCAAGTGTTTTAATGCCGAGGCGAAGGGAGGATTCAAAGGTATCCCTCTCAAAGCCTTCAATTTTCCGCCTCATCAGCTCATAGGTATGCTCCATATCCACTGCCCTGGACAGGATTTTCAGGTGCGGATAGGTTCGCTGTACCAGGTCAATGATCTGGAGTGATTTTTTCTTATCATCCACGGCCACTATCAAAACCTTCGCATTCTCGCATCCGGCGGCTTTTAAAAGGTCGGGTCTGGATGCGTCTCCATAATAAACTGTAAAACCAAATTTTTTCAGCACCTGGATATTGTCCGGATTATCATCCAGGATGGTGGCCTTAATTCCGTTGGCAATCAGGAAGCGGCCCATAACCACCCCAAATCGACCAAATCCTGCAATAATTACAGGATTATCACTTCTCCTCGAATCTCTCATGCTCAGGTTCATTCTTTGCCTTCACAACGAGGGGCTGTATCAATTTGTCGTTCATTAAAAGTAGCAGGGGTGTGACAGCCATGGAGAGGGCAACAACGATCAGGATCATGTCGGCCATGGGACCAAGAACAACGCCTCGCTCCATACTGAAAGCGACCAGTACAAAAGCAAATTCACCTCCCTGGGCCAGGGCAAAGGAGAAAAGGGTGTTTTGTCCATAGTTCAATCCGAAAAACTTACCAAGAATAAAAAGTATTAGGAATTTAACTCCAATCAGCCCGAACAGAAGTCCCACAATTAATCCGGGTGACTCCCATAGCAATGAGAAATTGATACTTGCTCCCACAGAAATAAAGAAGAGGCCCAGTAATAGGCCTTTAAAAGGTTCTATATCTGACTCAATTTCATGCCGGTATTCATTATTGGCAAGCACTACACCGGCCAGAAAGGCTCCAAGTGCAGGAGATAGTCCCACCAGATCCATTAAAATGGCAATGGCGATGATCATGAGCAGTGCTGTGGCTGTAAAAATCTCCCTGAGTCCGGTTCTGGCAATTATCCTGAAGATAAACTGAGCCATGTAGCGGCCTACCAGAACGATGCCGGTAATGACCACAATAATCAGCACAACCTGGAACCATCCGGTGATGGGGATTCCTGCAAGCTGTCTTATTTCCGCATGAGCCAGGGCTCCTTCGCCCTGATGGGTGGCTAATAAGGGCAAAAGGGCAAGGATGGGTATGACGGCTATATCCTGGAAAAGCAATACCGAAAAGGAAGCCTGCCCGGCAGCCTGTTTCATGAGCCCCTTTTCAGCCAGGGTCTGAAGGACAATGGCAGTGGAGGAAAGTCCCAGCATCAGGCCGATGGCCATTCCTTCCTTTGGGCTGATTCCCAACATAATAAGAATGGCTCCAATGGCTGCCGCACTTAGCACCAACTGCAGACCACCCAGTCCGAATATGGATTTTCGCATTTGCCACAGGAGGTTGGGTTTTAATTCCAGTCCGATGAGCAGCAACATCATCACCACCCCAAATTCAGCAAAATGCATCACGTCTTCTCCTTCACTACCGATTAAGCCCAAAACGAAGGGACCGATGATGATTCCTGCCAGGAGATAGCCAAGTACCGATCCAAAACCAAGACGTTTGGCAATGGGTACCGAGACTACTGCTGCCAGCAGATAAACCAGTGCCTGGTGAAAGAAATCCTGTTGATGCATGGTTTTATATTTTAAGAGAAAAAGTCATTGGTATATTCAAATGCTGAGAGTTCTGCGGTGCCAATAGTTCCATCCCTCAGCGCAATGATCGCTTTGCGGTATTCCTGACCGGCTTCAATAATTCCCCTTATATCAAGGAGGTGGGTTCCATGTACCACAAAGGGTGGCAGGTACTGCATATTACACAGTGTGGCGGTCTGCTCAAAGGGTGCCAGCAGTTGCCTGATGGAGTATTTTCTCAATCCACCCTCCTGATATATTTCTCTTCTTCCTCCGGAGGTAATGGCGCTCATTACCTTCTTGCCTGCCAGTGCCTTTCCTTCCCGTCCATAGGCAAAACCATGCTCAAGGACCACGTCAATCCACTCCTTTAATAGTGAGGGTGAAGAGTACCAGAAGAAGGGGTGTTGCCAGATGATAATATCATACTCCTCAAGGAGGCGTCTGTTCTTTATTTACATTAATGTGAAAGTCGGGATAAAGATCATACATGACCCGGATAGTCACCCCTTCCAGATCCTCAATGGCTTTGAGTAGCTCGCGGTTTACCCTCGACTTATGCAGAAGGGGATGATAGAGTTGAATCAGTATTTTGTTTTGGATGTCCATTTATCTGTTCTAAGTCTTCAGATAAATGTAACAAGGAAAATCCAAAAAAGATCGATTTAAAGGGGAGAATCACCATTTCTCCTTTGCGGTCAAAGTATCGTAAGGTGGGATAGGCAAACTCGATGTCTGTGTGGGTGGCAAATGCCCTTAGAACGTCTTCCCATATCAGGTGTTCGGTTACCCTTCGTTTACGCGGATCACAGATGTAGCGCATGGTCAGTTGGATGCCACTGTCCTTCACTGATGTGTACACGATGGGTGTAAGGTACTGGTAGAAGATCATATATTTTTTACTGGCTTCGATTATCCTTTTTTCAGCATCGGATGAAAGCTCCTTGGCATGTTCGCTGACAATCTTTTGCAGTAGCTCACTGGCCAGGGACCAATTACTCTCAAAGGTTACCAGTATCCCGATTTCGTTCCATATAAACTGAAAGCCAGCGCTGTAGTTGGCCTGGGACTTGGTAAATACAGTTCCATTGGGAATATGTATGATCCTGCCGGTGCTCTGATCTGAGTCCACCCAATTTCCTATTTCAAGCAGGGTAAACTGGAAAAGACGTATGTCGATTACATCCCCGGCCTGGTCACCAATCTGAACGCGGTCTCCCAGGCTAAAGGGATTGCGGGTCAGGATGAAAATCCATCCTGCAATGTTGGTGAGGGGATCCTTCAGGGCTATGGCCAGACCAGCTGTAAACAGGCCCAGGAAGGCTCCAAACTGGCCAATGGCCTTGATCCAGACACTTGCTATAAGGATAACTGTCAGCAGGCCAATGGTAAAAGAAACGCTGCGCTTCCATTTATACCTCAGTTTGGGATCTTCTGTGAACCTCCACACTATTTTCAGAATGGAGAAGCGAATGACGCTCAGTACCAGAATAATAAGGACTGAATATAAAATTTTAGCCTGGTTTTCCGGGCTAATGCCAAGGTTTGTTTCCAGAAAATCTGTGATCGTGTTCATATACACAGGGCAATGATCTCACCTAAAAATAGGGAATTATATTCAATAATTGAGCTTAGCTTTCAGGCATTGTGATTGTTTATTCACATCAGATTCGGGCAAGGGCCATGGTAGCAGCATGCAGGGAGATTGTTATCCAAAGGTATAGCTTTCTGGATGTTTCGGGCGAAAGCTTCAGAAAGCGGTAGCGGATGGAATCGGCATGACAGGATGAGATACAGTCTCCGCAAAGGGTGCAGGTGGAAGCAGGGCGTCTGGCCAGGATGTTTTACCCGGTTCAGTGCATCATATTTGCAGGATGATGTGCATAGCATGCAGGAAGTGCAAGTGCTGTCATCGATGTACAATCTGAAGGGATTCACCCTGTGGGTGAGATTCACTACGGTGCCGATGGGACAATAGCTGGTACAGTGAACCATCCTGCCCTCCCTGCGGGAAATGAAAAGGATGATGCCCAGCCCGATAAGACCAAATCCACCTGCAAGCAGGGTGGCGGTGAGTACCGGGACTTTCATCAAGCGAAGCGCGATTGCGGCAAATATTACCAGCAAAAGCACGGTCCACTTCAGGGCCCATTTGTAGCGGATAGGCTTTCGTCTTGTTTTTCCGGAGGCCGCCAGATTATCAATGGCACCGAAATAACAAAGGTGGCTGCACCAGGCCGGGCCGGAAAGGATCACCGTGCTGAGGAAAAGCATGGTCATCACCGAAGTATGCCCCCTGTAAATGGGGCCGGCCAGGATCATCATGGGAACAGGGAGGTGAAGCTTTCCGCTCATCAGGAAAACATCGGAGACCAGCAGCCCCAGGAGAAGCTGGGAAAAGAAAACTACAGAAAATGCAAGCCAGGTATATTTTCTCCACCGGGCCACCTGCTTTGGGTCCTGCATGTGCCAGGCCACGATGGCACCGTATAGTCCAATCGCCACCAGCTCAAACCAGCCGCCACCCTTGAAAAAACGCTCTGCCAGAAGCATGGGATTGTCCACCTTCCACTGAACAAAACTCAGCAGGAAAACAACCGTGAGGAACACGCCTGCCGGTAGCAGTAGTTTTTTCTTCATAGGGATATCAACTATTCAAAGAGGGATTTAACCGGATAGCGGCTTCTCTTTCGGCTGCCTTTTCGTTCCATTCGGGAATAACACTTTCCAGGAAGGCTGCTTTTTCAGCATTCAAAGCCGTCTGCATCCATGCCAATGTAGGCCTGTGCTTTGGCTTTTGTGTGAAATGTCCGGGATAAGGCACCTCAGCGCTAGTGTCCCAGCTCAAAAAGCAGGCGGCTCAGTTTAATGCGGCCTTCCTGGGCGGTTTGAATACCTGTGGCGATTACCCTGGATGTCTCCAGCGGTGAGTGGAAGGATCCACCATGACTGGCCGCTGCATAATCCCATCTCCACTGGGCATGCCTGATGTCCTGAGGATATCCGCCATCTGATCCTCGCTGGCGCCCAGTTCCCAGGCCAGTTTAGCCTCCACATGAGCATCTCACCAGCAGCTCTTCCAGCGCATCCCGGTTTTCGATGATCCTGTCCTGCCGCTCAAAAACATCACTGATCAGCTGGGCTGGTCTCTTCCCTGTGGCAGACCTGGCAGGAGTTGGCCACGTTATTCAGCGGGCTCTGCACATGGTGATCGGTGAATTTCTGACCGCCCTCACTCATGAAAGGCATGTGGCAATCAGCACAGCTTACCCCGCGCGCGGCATGTACCCCGGTCAAATAGATTTCATAACCCGGATGCTGGGCC
Source organism: uncultured Bacteroidota bacterium (assembly GCA_963713725.1). Classification (GTDB taxonomy): domain Bacteria; phylum Bacteroidota; class Bacteroidia; order Bacteroidales. The sequence goes on along the minus strand of CAVQMZ010000034.1, from coordinate 12,500 downwards.
TTGAGCATGGGTGCCTTGCTCAGTTTATGCGTCCAGTCGGAAAATTCTATTTCATCATAGTATTCTTCCATGTCCTCTGCAGAGAAACCCTTGTCCCAGGGAAGGGTCAGATAGGGAACACCCTCCACCATTTTCTTATTGAAATAGTATTCCACATGGCACTGGGCACATACCAGTGAGCTCATTTCCTGGTGGGAAGACCTTGTTCAATGTCCCTGCCCATTCGTTCAAAAGCTTCCTGCCAGGGCAGGCCTGGTAATCTGAAGTTCCATGGTCTGAGGCATCGTGGCAGTCGGCACAACCAATGCTGTTCACTACCTCGTGGCCCTTTTCCTCCCATGTTCCCCTGTAAAATTCGGCTAGGGCCCATTTCCTTCATCAGCCTGGGGACATCCGGGACTCTTACAGGTCCAGCATGTATTGGGCATGGGGCTTTTTTTACCATCCATGGGGGCTCCTGTTCTCAGGGTATTCCTGACATCTGTCACTGCGTAGGAATGCCCCCGGCCCTGCTTATAATCCTTGGAGAAACCATAACCGGCCCAGAGAACCACCAGGCGGGGATCCACCTCCAGCATATCGATGGTTTCGGAACCATTGTATTTGCTTCGGAAGCTGGTGTCGGCATGTTTTTTTGTAACTCTGGTATTCCATGGGAAAATTTTTTCCCCATACCTCATTTCTGGGTTCAAAATCAGCATACTTGACCTGGGGAGTGAAGGCAAATGCTGCTTCGGATCGCCTTTCGATGATGGAGGAAGCAAGAAGTCCCAGAAAAAATACAACAACGATGCTTGCCAGGAACAGGAGCCAGCCCAGCCAGGGCTTTTGTTTAATCTTATGTGCTGAAAGGCTTCATCTGTTTCATATTAAGGGATTAGTGTTTATTTCTGTTTTCTGATCTTTCATCCAGCCGGGTATGGGGCTGCCCTGTACGGGTACCCTTGCATAGGGTACGCTGGAGAAGCTGTTCACCCTGCCGTGTGGGGTTTCCCTGTGGCAATCCCAGCATGGTCTTTCCGATTCTTGCGTGGTGGGTATCACATGTTGTAGTGCAATACCTTATCGTCCGTGAGCAGCCTGGAGTGGCACCTGATACAGTTTTCCTGAACCACCTGCTTTCCCTCCTCCCTGATCATGATTACCTGGGGTTCCTTACGCAGGGTAAAGATTGTGGCATGCCTCATGCCATCCTTGGCCTTAAACCAGTATTTAATGGCCACATTCTGGTGAGGCACATGGCAATCATTACAGCTGGCATGTTCTCTGTGGGAGCTGTGGCCCCATGTGGCATACTGGGGAGCCATGATGTGGCAGTTCATACAGGTGGAGGGTTCATCAGAGAGGTAGGAGGCGGCCCTGGAAATATGGACCAGGTAGAATAGCAATCCGACAGAGTACACCTGAGATTATGATTACGGGAACTCTCCAGCGGGGTGGCGGAGCAAGTTTGGTGAATATATTCGGTCATGGACTCATCCTGGTTTTAATGGCCAACAATTGAAGTTCATCTTTCCCTGTGTTGCTCCAGAAGCGTTCCTTTCCGGCTTCCACTGCAATGGACTGCTGCGCGGTCAGATGGAAGCTTTCTCCATCAACTTCATGCCCGTCGAACTGAAAAAGCATCCAGGCATCCTGCTCTATGGGAAGCCTTCTGGCATTTCTCAGGCCCTGTGGGGTTCATGTACATGGCGTTTCAGCTTTATGATTAAACCCAATCTTCCTGCAAAATTTCCCCTTCAACTCCCACGATGACCGCCTTTACGGGGACTTTTCGTTCAGCCTGGCTGACGGCTGCCTTCACAATCTGGAGTAAGCCGCCACAGCAGGGGACCTGCATCATCATCACCGTTAAGGTATTGATTTTTGCGTCTTCAATCAATGATTTTATTTTAGAAATATAAATATCCTGACCATCGTCAAGTTTGGGGCAGGCAATGGCAAGGGTTTTTCCTTTCAGCCATTTTGAGTGGAAGTCACCCAGAGAGAAGGCCACACAGTCTGCCGCCAGAACCATGTCTGTCTGCTGAAAGTAGCTGGCTGCAGGGTTAATCAGGTGCATCTGTACCGGCCACTGTCTGAGTTCAGAGGGCTGGGACCCGCCGGAAGAGGCCGATGGTGCCATGGAAACAGGAGCCATTGTAAGAGGCTGCCCGGCTGCTGATTGCGGGCTAAAACTGCGAGCTTCAGAACCCGGACAACCACAGCCAAGCTGCTCCTCTTCCACATGGGAATTGTGCACCCTGCTCAGCACTTCGCGCACCGAGAAGTCCAGTTCAGCTTCATGTTCTTTCAGGTACCTGACTCCTTCGCCAAGATACTCCATCTCATTGTGTTCTTTAAGGTGGGATAGGTGGGCCACGACGGTATTGGCACCCTTTTTAACCATGATCTCCATTACCTTGGTTTCATTGTAGGCTTCTGCTTCCCTTTTTTCGATGGTAATGGCTCCCTGGGGACAATGTCCCAGGCATGCTCCCAGTCCGTCGCACATCAAATCGCTTATGAGTCTCGCTTTGCCGTCGATCATCTGCAGGGCGCCTTCGTGGCAGTTTGGAATACACTGTTCGCAACCGTCACACAGGTCCTCGTCAATCTTCACCATTTCTCGTATCATAATTTCAGCATTTTAAGTTTGTCGAGTTGATTAAACTCTTATGCAAAGATGCAGTCAATAGAGCTAAAGAATTTGGTAACATTTGTTACAGCAATGACGTATATATGCTGAACAATGCGCAAATCCCCTGATTAAGTGAATTTATGTTAAACTGATCGCTTTGATAAAGCTCGACCGGGTCGGTAGGTTTAGCTGAGGGATTTTGCTATTTTTGGCAGCAGATTTGATATAAGTTTATTTTAAAATTAATCATATAATTAAAGTAGAAGAATGTATAAGCATAAATCCGGGAATTATTTCAAAAGCAGAATGGACTGCAATCCTTTTACTGGCTCTTCTGGTTTCCATCACAAGTTCTTGCAGTAAAAATGAGGGACTGGGTGGAAATGGATCCATCTCTGGAGTTATTATGGAGCATTTTTATAATGACGATTACAGCGAGCTTATATATAGTGTTCCTGCCGTTGATGAGGAGGTCTTCATTCTTTTTGGTAATGACCAGACTCCGGGAGATCGTGTCATCACGGGTACTTCAGGTGAATTCAGGTTTGACTATCTCTACCCGGGGAACTATCAAATTTATTTTCGCTCCCAGGATTCAGTCAATATTCCCGAAGATGAATGGGAATTGATCCAGGTTAGTGTGGATGGTGGAGAAGCAGTTAATCTGGGTAATCTTCATAAGATAAACACCCTGGACTGGGACGATGGGGCAGCTGTTATCTCAGGCACCGTGAAAAAAATCAAGTACGATAACGACTCCAGGTGGCCAAACCTGGTTGTGGAATATATTGATTGGGCCCAGGAGCAGGAGGTATACCTGACTTATGGGAATCATACCTTTTATGACGAAAGGGTAAGAACACAGGATGATGGTCGTTTTGAATTCAGAAATCTGATTCCCGGGACTTACAGGATTTTTCTTTACTCGGAAGATGTCACCAAGCTTACAGAAAATGTTGTGAAAGAATATGAAGCCATTATTACTGTTCCGGATGAGGAAGTCGATCTTGGAGAGATTACCATTGAGGCAATTTAATATTAAGGATATGAGGTCAGCAAATAATATCATAATTCTCTGTCTGTTATTGGGCCTGGGTACAGCCTTGAACGCTCAGGACAGAAAGGAAATCAGGGATCTGGGCATTGTAAGCAAAACGGTCCAGGAATATTTTATAGAAGAGGGATTGGATGAACCCCTGGTGGAGTCCATTGAGATTTTCAATGAGGATGGAGAAGTGATCGAACTTAAGAAGTTTAATAAGCGAGGAGAGGTCACCCGGTGGGAAAAGTACAGCTATGACGAGGACAGGAATCTCATTGAAGAGGTTTTCCTGAACGCTAAGGGAAAAGTGGAGAGGATTGAGAAATCTGTATTTAAGGACGGGCTAAAGGTTGAAAAGGAGTATTACAACGAACGCGATCAACTTTACAAAAAGAAGGTTTACGTTTATGAGTATAAGCAGTGATATAGAGGCTGTTCTTTCTGAAATGCAGGGGATCTCTCTGGAAGAGGTTCTGAGGGCCAGTCTTATGAGGCGGAAGGATATTAAATACATCTTCGATGTGTCGCTTCTGCCTGGACTGCTGGAAAAAGTTAAACCCGTATACAGGGTACTGGATATTCAGGAGGTTCGCGCTCAGGAATATCAGACCTTCTATTACGATACGCCCGATCTGGATATGTATCATATGCATCATAGTGGTCGGGTGAACCGCCATAAGGTCAGGTTTCGGAAATACGGTACATCCAATGATATGTTCCTTGAAGTCAAAAAAAAGAACGGAAAGGGAGTGACTGTTAAAAACCGGATAAAGACCCTTAACGGAGTGGCCATAAGGAGCTCGGAAGAGGATTTTCTGGCCGAGTTTATTCCTTCCCATTATGATGATATTAAGGGTGTTCTGGAAAATAGCTTCAACAGGGTTACCCTGGTGAATGAGGGACAAACCGAACGAATTACCCTGGACTATAATCTCACCTTCTTGTCTTCCAAAACAAAAAACAAAATTGAACTTCCGGGCGTAGCCATTGCCGAGATCAAATATCGAAACCTGCTGGCCGGATCCAACTTCCATGCTGCCCTGCGGAGTTCTGGAATTGTTCCGAGACGGATCAGTAAATACTGCATCGGGATGGCCCTGCTGAATCCAGAGCTCAAGCAAAACCTTTTCAAGGAAAAGGTGCGTAAGTTTCAAAATATTAATAGTAAACATTTACAATCCCAAAACAATTAAACATGCCCGAATTCTTAAATATTGAATTAGTCAACTGGGAAGATTTTATCGATCTGATTTTAAGAACTGTCTTTAATACATCAGTAGTTTTAGTTCTGGTGAGGTATCTGTATTACCGGATTACACCTCGGAAAGACTACCTATTTACATACATACTAATTAGTGTAGTTGTCTTCTTCATGGTATTCCTCCTGGAGAATATTAAAATTGAACTGGGCTTTGCACTGGGACTCTTTGCAATTTTCGGGATCATCAGGTACAGGACCCGACAGATTCCCATTCGTGAGATGACCTATCTCTTCCTGGTAATTGGAATTTCTGTGATCAATGCCCTTGCCAATTCCAAGGTGAGTTATGCTGAACTGATTTTCACGAATATTGCCGTTCTGACCATAACCTATCTTCTGGAAAAGATATTTCTGCTTAAGCATGAATCTAAAAAGGCGATCAATTATGAAAATGTGGATTTGATAAAGCCGGAAAAACGGGCAGAATTGATAGAGGACCTGGAGTTTCGTACCGGCCTTAAGATTAACCGGGTGGAAATCGGACGTATTGATTATCTGAGAGACTCTGCCCGTGTGATTATTTATTATTTCGAAAGTGAGAACTGGGCTGATGATGATGATATGGATGAATCCGTAATGGATGATGGAGACGATGATTAGAATGCTAAAGCGCCTATTATTTCTTTTTTTACTCCTGGTGCTCTGTGTGCCCGGCTCGCTTTACGCCCAACAAAAAGATTTTCAGACCTGGTTTGAGGCTGAGGTGGGATGGAAGCCAGCCAGCCGGCTTGATCTCTCGGGTGAATTTGAACAGCGCTTTTATGAAAACAGTACAAGGTATGACCGGACCCAGCTAACCCTGTCCGCTTCCTATGCGGCACTGGATTATCTGGATGTGGGTGGGGGCTTTCGTTTCCTGACAGCAGCCGATAATGATGGCATCCTGCATCCCCGATACAGGCTCCATGCCGATGCAAGAGGAAAGTACAGCAGGTGGGGAGTGGATTTTTCACTTCGTTTCAGGATGCAGTACGGCTTCGAGGATTTTTTCTATTTTACCAGCTTCAGCGCGAATGGCTTTGTGAACAGGTACAGGCTCAAGGCTGCCTACCACATATTCGGTAGCAGGTTTGATGTTTTTGCCTGGCTGGAGCCCTGGGGCCTTGCGAATAACTTCGACGGCAGGTATTTCAAAAAAATGCGCTATGTTGCCGGGGGCAGCTACCGACTGAACTATCAGTCCAGTGTGGCTTTTCGCTATATACTTGAAGATGAATTTAACCGTGTGGCACCTCTGCAGTCGCACATCCTTGTATTTTCCTATTTCTACGACCTCTAAATGACACAGATGCAAGTCCTTTCTGATCAGGCCCTCTTGGCCCTGGGTGCCTGTCCGATTTTCAAGGGACTTTCCAGGGAGCAAATTGGAAAGGTTTTTGAGTCTTCCTCATTCAGGACAAAACTTTTCGACAAAGGGGAAATGGTGGTACAGGCCGGTGATGAGGTGCGGTTTCAAAGAATTGTGATCTCTGGAAGTGTAAAGGGAGAGATGGTTGATTTTGCCGGAAAAGTGATCAAAATTGAAGATATACAGGCTTCGGGGGCCCTTGCTGCAGCCTTTCTGTTTGGATCACAGAATCGCTACCCTGTGAACATCATCACCAATGAAACTGCAGAAATTCTGTCCATTCCAAAGGATAGTTTTCTTCGAATGATGCAGGGTAACAAACGCGTGCTGGAAAATTTCCTGCATGCTGTTTCCAGCCGTGGACAATTCCTGTCGGGAAAGATCAGGTTTTTATCATTCACCACCATCAAAGGAAAAATTGCTCAGTATATGCTGGATCTCTCGGCGCGGCAGGGGAGTGATACCATTACACTACCCCATTCCCAGAGTCAGTTGTCGGAGTTATTCGGCGTAACCCGTCCTTCCATCGGAAGGGCCATGGCAGAGCTGAATCATTCCGGTTTGATCCGGACCAGGGGCAAGCAGGTAAGTATCCTGGATAAACAAGAACTTCTTTCTCTCCTCAAGTAGCCCGCGCTTCGTCCATTATCCTTTTTGGTGGGAATCTTTCGTAACTTACCTGCTTTATAGTAAGATAAATTAAAGGTGGTATGTTGAATCTGTTGGATGGCGTAAAATCTGCTGAAATCACAATCAGCAAGGAGGTGAAGAATCTCAGTGATATGGTCAAGGATGCCAGCCTTTCTGTAGTTGACCGGATCGAGTCTTTTGAAGACATCATGAGTATGGAGGTGGGTGATACTTCTCTTTTAAGGGCACGCAATCTTGAAAGAGAAATGAGTATCAGGCATCTTTATATAAAGTATGAGGGAGGGAATCCATCGGGCACCCAGAAGGACAGAATTGCTTTTGCCCAGGTACATGATGCATTTCGAAGGAACTACAGTATTATTTCACTGGCAACCTGTGGTAATTATGGTGTTGCGGTGGCCTATGCGGCTCATCTGGCGGGGATTACATGCAGGATTTTCATTCCTGAATCCTATCACACCGAGCGCATCAAAGAGATGTTGATTTTTGATGCTGAAATTATAAGGCTTCCGGGCTCATATGAAGATACGGTGAAGGACTCAAGTGAGCTGGCGAAGAAGAATGGATGGTATGATGCCAACCCCGGAGGTGCCAACACTCCCCTTCAAATTTCAGCATATGCTGAGATTGCCCATGAAATTTATGACCACTTACGCGATGCTCCTAAATACATTGCAGCACCGGTTTCCAACGGAACCCTGCTGGCAGGGATATACCGGGGTTTCGTAAGTTTGTATAAGCGTGGCAGAACCTCCCGGATTCCCATATTTATAGCAGGATCAGCTGCCTATAAGAATCCGATTATTTCTTCTTTCAAAGCCGGGCTGGATTCATGTGAAGATATTAATCCAAAAATAATCAGGGAAACGGCAATCAATGAACCATTGATTAACTGGCATAGTTTTGATGGCAATGAGGCACTATATGCAATCAGGGAATCGGGAGGAGAGGCGCATCACATCAGTGATCGTAAGATGAGGGAAATGAGTTCATTTTTACATAAAAAGGAGGGATACAGGATTTTACCTGCATCTACTTCTGGACTGATTGCTTTGCTTGAGGTGCATGAAAAGAAAGAGCTGATCAATGACAGGTATGTTGCAATCTTAACTGGCAAATATTAGAAATCCAATCAAATTTCAAAGCGATGAAAAAAACGATTGATGGCAAAGCCCTGGTTTACGCTGATGGGGCATTTAATACACCAAACGGGAAAACGGCCCACGGACTGGTAAGGTTTACCGAACGCTATGAGGTGGTGGGGGTGATCGATCAAAAATATGCAGGTCAGGATGCCGGCATGGTCCTGGATCAGCGAACTTACAATATTCCCATTTTTAAAAGCCTGAAGGAAGCTTTGGAAGTACTTGGGGCTGAAAACAGACCTTGTACATTGGTGATTGGACTGGCTCCGGATGGCGGCAGGCTTCCCAAAGAAGGCAAAGAGGTCATTATGACAGCACTGGAACTTGGGATGAATGTGGACAGCGGTTTGCACGACTTTATTTATAAAGACGAGGCATTGATGGCACTTGCAAAAAGAAACTCCTGCCGGGTGAGGGATGTTCGGAAAACACCTGATCGTGATGAGCTTCATTTCTTTACCGGGAAAATTGAGGAGGTTGACTGTTTAAAAATTGCCCTGCTGGGAACCGATTCGGCCATAGGGAAAAGGACAACGGCATGGATTATTGTTCACGCTTTCAGAAAGGCAGGTTTAAAGGCAGAACTGGCTGGTACCGGACAGACGGCCTGGATGCAGGGTGCAAAATATTCCATGATCATGGACAGCTGCATAAATGATTTTGTATCCGGCGAAATCGAACACGCCGTTCATGAAGCATGGAAAAATGAAAAACCGGATTTGATTGTGATTGAAGGACAGGGCAGTTTGATGAATCCGGCTTACCCGGGAGGCTTTGAGATTCTGGCTGCTGGCAGGCCCGATTATGTGGTGCTTCAGCATGCCCCAAAAAGACTGGAATATGACGGTTTTCCTGGCTATCCCCTGCATTCGCTCAGGGAACAAATTTTTGCCATTGAAACCATATCCGGTAAAAAGGTCATTGCCATTACTGTGAATCACGAGGAGATGACCGAAGAGGAGGTTATTCCTGCCTGTCTTAAAATTACCCGGGAGACCGGGCTCCCGGCTTTTGATGTACTTCTGTTTGGGGCAGAGGAGCTGGTTGAGGTATTAAAATCCTACCTGAAATGATTACGCTGGATTCGTTTAAGGTACTCAGGAAACTTAGCGTAAAGGACATTCATATTGAACGCAGGAAGGTAAAAGCCCTTTACCAGCTTGAAAAATACTCCGGCGAAAGCAGTTCAATTGAGTTGATCTATTCTTATGATCAGGATTATTTTGACTTCAGGCTTGCAGCCGATGTTAATTTAGCCTCGATGATGCTTGTCCAGGCGGCCCTGAATTATGGCCTGTTTTTCGAAATCATTGAATTCGATGGTTTATTTGATAAATATGATCAGCAGTTCATTAAAGCCATGATGGAAAACACTTCCCGTGAAATTCTATGCAACAAGCTCCTGGTCAAAAACGAATTCCTGAAGTCACCCTATGATCAGTTGAAGCCTGAAAAAAGAAAAGCTTACACCCTTGCACAGGTCCATTTTGTCAATACACAATTCCAGTCGATGAAAATGAGCCGGGAGGAGGAAAAAACGGATCCGGACAAATATGCCATATTGAGCAGCGGAGGAAAGGACAGCCTGCTGACTTATGGTCTGGTTAAAGAGTTTGGCGAGCCTTACCCGGTTTTTATCAATGAAGCGGGAAGGCATTGGTTCTCGGCTGTAAATGCACACAGGTATTATAAGGAAAACGAAGCAAATACCAGGAAGCCCTGGTGCAACAGCGACCGTCTGTTTAGCTGGATGCTAAAACATCTTCCTTTCATCAGGGAAAATTTTGCCTCCATACGCTCTGATATCTATCCAATCCGGCTCTGGACAGTGGCCGTATTTTTATTTGGTGTTCTACCCATTGCCCGAAAAAACGGGATTGGAAATATCCTCATAGGAGATGAATATGATACTACGGTCACCGGGAATTTACAGGGCATCACCCATTACAATGGACTTTACGATCAGAGCAAGTACTTCGATAAAACCATGACCCGCTATTACAGGAGTAAGGGCTGGAAAATCAGCCAGTTCTCCATTCTTCGGAGTCTGTCAGAACTGCTCATTATGAAAGTATTGATTAAGCGATACCCGGAACTTCAGAAGCACCAGGTTTCATGTCATGCCGCCCATGAAGTGGATGGCAGAATGTTTCCCTGCGGAAAGTGCGAAAAGTGTCGCCGGATCATCGGAATGCTGAAAGCACTGGATGAGGATCCGGAAAGATGCGGATACAGTGATTCGCAGATTAAGCAGGGATTAAAAGCACTTGAAACGCATTCAGTAAAACAGATTGGCAGTGATGCCTCACATCTCTATTATCTCCTGCTGGAGAAAAACCTGATCGCAAGGAACGACTTCACCCTGAAGGTCGCCAGGGAACATGCAGAAATCACAAAACTACGCTTCGACCCGGAGAGAAGCAGGCTGGAAGATATGCCGGAATATGTACGCAGGCCTTTATTTGATATTCTTACTCTTTATGCCGATGGTGCAGTAAAAAGAGTGAACAGGCAGTGGCTTGAAGTAAAAGTTGATGAAGATTTTTTAAATGCTGAAAACTACAAATTGAATGAAAAATAAAACAGAGTATCCGGAATATATGTGGGCCACCTTATCCTGGCCTGAGATTGCAGAGCGCTTAAAGATTGTGGATACGGCCATACTGCCCTGTGGAGCCATTGAACAGCATGGGCCTCATCTCCCGCTTGATGTGGACTATTTTGATGCCAACTATATGGCCCGAAAGGTGGCTGAGGCCTGCCATGATCCCAAACCTTTTGTGCTGCCACCGGTCCCCTATGGTGTTTCCTATCATCATAGTGAGTTTAAGGGAACCATTTGTGTGTCAAATAATTCCCTGTCGGCACTCATCTATGATATCGGCATGAGCCTGGCCCATAATGGCATAAAAAAACTGGTCATCCTGAACGGCCATGGTGATAATGCACCCACCCTGAATTATGCGGCTCAGATGATTAACCGGGATGCCAAAATATTTGTTTGTGTGGAAACCGGCGAGACCAGTGACGTGGATTTATATAATCTCATTGAAACCCAGAATGACATTCATGCCGGGGAAATTGAGACCAGTACCACACTGGCGCTCAGACCAGACCTGGTGGATATGGATAAGGCAGTGGATGATACCCTCGACCTGGATAATGAATACCTTGATTTTACCTCCGATCGGGGTGTGAGCTGGTATGTTCATACAAAAACCCTGACGAAATCGGGAGTTATGGGAAATGCCACACTGGCTACCGCCGAGAAGGGGCATAAGATGTGGGAGATCATGATCCGTAAGATGGCCGACTTTGTAGAAACCATCAAGAATACCCCTTCGGATAAACTTTTTCAAAACAGGTACTAGGATGAAAATCACGTGTATTGAATATATCAGGCTGGACATGCCCCTGGCCGTTCCATATACCATTGCCTACGAGACAGTAAGCCATACATCCAATATCATTTTGAAACTGGATACCAGCACCGGACTTACAGGATGGGGCTGCGCTGCACCTGATAAAGAAGTTACCGGTGAGACCCCCGAGGATGTGATTGGTAATATTGAAAGGGTAATCGTTGGTCTTCTCAAGGAGCAATCTCCCTTCCAGCTTGCAAAGATCACTGAGCTCATCTCTCAGGAGCTACCCGGAGCTTCATCGACCCTGGCCATGGTTGATATGGCATTGCACGACCTTCTTGCACGTAGGGCAAGGATTCCGCTTTATCAGTTGTTGGGAGGCTATCGGAATGAAATACCCACAAGCATAACCATTGGAATTTTACCCCTTAATGAGACCCTTGAAAAGGCAGCATATTACCTCAGGCAGGGATTTTCAATAATAAAGCTGAAAGGAGGCCTGGATCTATCTGAGGATATTGAAAAGCTTGTGAAGCTTCGTGAAAAACTCGGGAATAAGATCCAGATACGTTTTGATGCCAATCAGGGATATAATACCGGGGAATCAATGGAATTCATAAAGCGAACCAGGGATGTGAATATTGAGATCCTGGAACAGCCCACCAGTCAGCATAAGGAAAACAGACTGGGAGAGGTAAGCCAGAATTCTGCAATCCCTGTTATGGCCGATGAAAGCCTGAAAACGCTGAAAGACGCATTTCGCCTGGCAAGTAACAATTTTATGGACATGGTAAATATCAAGATCATGAAAGTAGGCGGGATACTTGAAGCGCAACACATTAATTCGGTGGCAAAAGCTGCCGGTATCGAGGTAATGGTGGGCTCCATTGACGAATGCGCTCTGGGTATTTCAGCCGGACTCCATTTTACCCTGAGCAGCCCCAACATTGTATGTGCCGATCTGGATGGTCACCTTGACCTGCTGGAGGATCCCTTCAACGATCTCTTTACCCTTAAGAATGGAATACTTTATCCTTCTGCACATCCCGGACTGGGACTGGTAAAACT
>CAVQMZ010000033.1:0-42641 GCA_963713725.1 uncultured Bacteroidota bacterium | reverse complement strand
AGCCCGCAGTGTTCTTCTGAATATCACCTCGGGAACCGAGGAAATCACCATGGATGAGATCTCCGAGATTACAGATTACGTGGTTAGTGCTTCATCACGTGATACCACCCTTATCTGGGGGATGGGCAGCGATGAATCGCTGGAGGACAAGATCTCCGTTACCATCATAGCCACCGGCTTTAAAATGAACAGCATTCCCGAGCTTTACATTGGTAAAAAGCAGAAGCACATGGTGCCACTCCGGGATCCGGGAGCCAAGCCGGTTCAGAAGGAGGTTATACCCACGGATGGGGCCGAACAGATATCTCTTCAATTCGGGATGAAGGACCAGGGAAGTTCGGAGGAATATATCCTTATGGAGCGATCCGTAGATGAAGAGCCGGAAGAGCGGGAAAAAAAGATGGCAGAACGGGTCCGGATCCTTAAGGAGACCCATGAGAAGTTGCGCGAAAGGGCGATGCTTACCGGACAGGGCAATGATGAGATCGAGGAACTGGAAAATATCCCAGCCTATGTACGTAAGAAGATCCCCATAGATCAGCAGAAGCACTCTGAAGATCAGGAGGTTTCACGCTACAGGCTCTCCGACGAATCCAACGGAGAGCAGGGACCTAAACTGAAGAGTGATAACAGCTATCTGCATGATAATGTGGATTAATATCCAGCTAAATAGCCAATCACACTATCGGCTTTAGAATAGAAGCATAGTAGAAATAAAAAAGGGCCCGTCAGGAGCCCTTTTTTATTGATTTTTTAGCAGCTGCACCGAAGGACTGAGCCTTTGCAACCCTTAGCCAGCCGCAGGCTATCTTGCGAAGTGATGTTTCCCGTTGAAACCTAAGCGAGCTGATGAGAGTGCTGCCAACTCGCAAGCTCGGTTCAGCGCGGGGAATATCCGTAGCTAGTTGTAGAAAACATCCAGGCGGTTATCTTGCACCTTAGCTGCGTCCAGAAGGGCATTGTATGCCTCAAAATTGCTCCTGGATTCCAGGGTGTACTTCATCCTTGATTTGATGGCTTCTGTTTCGGAAGCTGCCACCTCAGGTTCTGAACGGTTGTTTATGGATATCACAAAAACTCCGCTTTCCCCTGTCATGGGATCGGAAATCTGATCAACAGGGAGGTACATGGATGCACCCACGATGTAGGGCTCCAGTCCGATGCCTGAGACATAGGTGTTTGCAAACTTAACCTGGGTAGCTTCACCCACATTGGTATTATTTGCACCTGCAAATTGGTTCAGATCGCTTACCCCCTCCAGCTGCTCGCTTAGCTTTGAGCTAATGGCTTCAGCCTTTTTCTCTTTTTTAACTGCCAGGGTTATTTCGGCGGTCACAGATTCAAGGGAGGCATAACCATCTTCCCTGGATTCGGTGAGAACGGCTACAATGTACTTCTCGTTGGACTGACTGAAAATATTGCTAACGCTGTTAATATCAGCTGAGAATGCCCATTTGGTAATACTTTTTGGCTCTTCAATGCCGGGGATACTTTCCTGGTCCTTGGTGATATTTGGAGCGAATCTTGGATCCAGTCCGAATTCACGGGCCTGCTCGGTAAATTTCTCCAGGTTGGTAGCTTTTCCACGAAATTTTACGGCCCTGTTATAGTAGTCCTGATTGGTCTCATCACCAGCGTAGATATTTCTTGTGATGGTGGCAATCTGCATTTTCCTTACAGGGCGGCTCTGACTTTCAATCTTGATGATGTGAGTACCGAACTGGGTTTCAGTGGTAAGGATGTCACCGGTTTTGTTTTCAAAACATGCGTCATTAAATTCACTTACCATAAAACCTTCCTTAAACCATCCAAGGTCGCCTCCAATGGCGCGGTTACTTTCATCGGCCGAATACTCCATGGCAATCTGGTTGAAGTTGCCACCGCCTTTAATAACGGCAAGCAGGCTGTCGGCCAGGTTGTTGATGAGTTGACGGTCTCCCTGATATGCCTGGTAGGAGAGAAGGATGTGTCTGACCCTAACGGAGTCAGGACGCATCTGTATATCCTGAACCCGGGTCAGTTTAAAGGTCTCCATGTCACGGTAGGGTCCAAAGACCCTATCCGTTGAAGCCTCAATCACTGAATCACGAATTAACTCCGGAAGCTCATCTTCAGTGTAATACCTTTGATCGAAGGGCTCATCAGATGTCCCGTTGACATAGCGGGGAATTTCATTCTTCGGAGTCCTTGCAAATTCTGGATATACCTGGTTTGACCAGTACCTTGCACTTTCTATATCACTTTCGCTGGGCACAACTTCAAAAACCACATACTGGAAAGTTCTGGATGCCTTTTGCTTATACCTCTCTTTATTTTTTTTGTAATAAGCCTTGAGGTCTGATTCGGTGAAGGTGATTTCCTCATCAGAAATTTCGGAGAAAGGCCTTGAGATGTATGCAAAATCTGCGCTTTTGCCATTCTCTGCAGCATAGTCTTTCAGATCAAGAGAAGAAGGTTGGAAACCTTTCTTAACGAGACTGAAATACTTCTCATTCATTTTCTCACCAACAATTTCATTTTCAATGAACAGCCACCTTTTCTTTTCCTGGGCAAACTGAGGATTATCCAGAGCATTGAAGTAGTTTGTCATCACAGCCCTGTTCAGTTGACCTGTTTCTGGGTTGGAAAACATCTGCCTGATAATGGGGTGGGGCTCACTTAATGCAGGATTTCCAGCCATGCCCATGGATTGATCTCCGGTTACCATGGTCTTCAGTTCATCGGGGCTTACATCAATGCCCAGACTTGAATATGAGGACTCCATAATGGTTTCCCTTACCAGTCTTCTCCATGTCTCCTGCGAAATCTGGCGTTCAAGTTCTGCATCGAGACCCTGTCCGCCCGCATTCATCTCATAAAACTCACGAAGGAGCTTTTCACGATTCATGTATTCCTGGGCATCTATTGATGTTCCGGCAATCTCGGCAACGTTGTTGCCTCCCCTTGGAGCTCCTGAGCCGAACATATCTCCCAATATAAATGCAACAAGTGCAAGCCCGATTACGATGGCTACCAGCAATCCCGCCCTGTTTCTAATATTCTGTAGTGTGGCCATTTATCATTCTGATTATGTGTATGAATAGCTAAAATTTTGAGGGTACGAATATAGTAATATTTGGAGGTTTAACAGCAATACCAAAGGTGAAATTTGCACTTCTATGAGAAGAGCACTTTCAGATCCACTTCTTCAATGCGGGTTGAACTCACATTGGTAATGGTAATCAGGTAGTTATCAATAGAAACGGATGTATTCTTTTCAGGGATACTTTCGTAATTATAAATGATATAACCGGCCAGAGTTTCATACTCTTCAGTCGTTGGAATCGCAAGAAGGTACTTTTCGTTAAGATAATCAATCTCCAATCGGCCCGATAAGAGATAATGGCCCTCATCAATCTGTTTCTCAACCAGGTCTATGTTGTCATGTTCATCCTCAATTTCACCAACAATCTCCTCGATGATATCCTCAGTGGTAATAATTCCGGAAGTGCCTCCGAATTCGTCCACCACAACGGCTATGTTTTTACCCTCTTTTATAAATCCGGTAAGGAGTCTGTTTACCGGCAGGGCCTCCGGTGCAATTTGTATGGCCTGGATCAGGGATTTTATCCGATCTGGTTTTTTGAACAGGTCCTTTGAATTCACATAACCAATCACGTTGTCGATGGTCTCCCTGTAAATCAAGATCCTGCTGAGCCCGGTTTCCACAAAACGTTTCGCCAGTTCTTCAACCGAAGTATTATCCTCCAGAGCAATCACATCAGTCCTGGGGATCATACAGTCCCTGACTTTTAGTCCTGAAAACTCAAGGGCATTTTTGAAGATCTTCAGATCCTCCAGTTCTTCACCATCCTTTTCCAGTTCCGCGTGTTGGGTGGTAATAAAATGATCCAGGTCGACCTTGCTGAATACCGTTTCCTTGGAGGGACTATCGGGGCTGATTCTTAAGAGATACCTCATGGTGAAATTTGAAATCCATATGGTAAGAATGGCCACCGGAAAGAGCAAAATGTAAAATATCAGAATGGGGATGCTGAACAGGCGAAGGGAGGAGTTCGGATTGATTCTGAAAATGGTTTTGGGAAGGAATTCCGCAGTAAGGAGAATGATCAGCGTTGAGATCAGGGTCTGGATCAGCAAAACTCCGGCTTCTGATCCATTTCCGATCATATCTCGGATGGGCTCTTCCATCAGGGCCGCAAAAGCAAGACCGTAGATAACCAGGGCAATGTTGTTTCCCACAAGCATGGTGGCAATATACCTGGAAGGATTTTTAAGGAAATAGGAGACAATGCCTGAAAGGATTTTTTCCTGTTTACGGTCAATTTCAATTCTCAACTTGTTTGATGAAACAAAGGCAATCTCCATCCCGGAGAAAAAGGCCGAGAAAGCAATGGACACAAGAATGAGTATAATGAGTGTCAAAATAGAAGTGTTTAAGGTCGTCGCATACGCATATTCCTTCTGAGCAGATACATGCCAAAGGCCAGTATGGAAAATAAAAAGTAGTACCAGCTATCGCCGATTCCCGAGCTTAAGCTGACATCCACAGCCATAAAAAGCATCAGTCCGCCAAGGACAAACCAAACAACCTCAAATATGCCTGAAGCGCTACTCCTCATCCTGTACGTTTACGGTTCCACTTGTTCCTTTTAACTGCCAGTGCGAAAAGTCCTGGAATGCTTCAAATCCACGTTTCCCGTAGAAAGTCCCGTCCTGGTTCTGTACTTTAGTATAGACATCGGAATAAATCAACTGTGTTGTTTCATCCCAGAAAAGTTCTTCGGTATTCAGGGCATCACCGCTGTTAAACTTGTGAACCTCCACATTCCCGGTGGCATGCCACAGTTTTTCTTCTGAATAATAAATGGCATAGTTCGAACGAATCTCCGATTCGATTTTCATGGAGTCGTTGTAGAAGAATACTTCCATGCCATCCGGAAATTCCATGTAAGGTTTTTCAGCCTTTGGGAATTGCTTATAGGTAGGAGCCAGAATCTGAACTTTTACCTTTCCCGAATCGCTGTATATTACATTCACATTGCTGCCACTTATGGTAGCTGCCTCTGAATCGCTGGTCAGAAGGTTGATCCGCTCAATATCATTTTCACAGCCGGTGCTCAGGCCCAGAGCCAGCAAAAGCATTGAAGTAATATGGGATAGTCGCCTGATCATATTTACAAATATAACAAAAAGGGTATCCTGTTGAGAACACCCTTTTTGATTATTAGTTTTTATAAGGATTATTTCCTGGATCTGACAGTTGTGTATTCGTTGATACAGCCCTTCACCTCGTAGGAATCCCCATCTTTCATATCACGGAAGAAAACTTCCTCATGGTTAGGATATTGTGCCGCAGTAATCATCGAGTTTCTTGGTGGCTTCGGCTGAAACTGACGGATCCACAGCTTTGGCTTTTGCATACTTGTCAGCTGCTGCCCAGTAGGCCGCTCTCTGCTGGAAATCATCACCTAGACTTTCCCTTGAGAAAATATAGCAATCTCCGATCAGCAGGTAGGCCTGGCCATAGTTACTTTTTAAAGCGATTGCTTCTCTGCCGTATTTGATGGCTTCACAATAATTCTCTTCGGCCCTGGTCACAATGGCCAGTTCGAAGTACCATTCAGCTTTTGTTTCGGGATCAATATCAGTTCCCTGAACAGCTTCTTTCAGATACTCTGCTGCCTTGGGATAGTCACTTCGGATCATAAACAGGCGGGCCAGCTGATGGGCTGATTTTGGGCCTGGTTCAATAACATACATCTGCTCAGAGGCAGCTACATAAAGATCAGTCCGGTCGCAACCAGTCTGGGTATAAAAGTTAATCAGTTTCTCAAGGAATGCCTGGTCTTCTTTGTTTGCCTCAAACTGAGGTTCAAAGTATGAATTCAGGGCATCACAGGTGAGGAGTCCGCTATTAAGCATCAGGTCATCCACATTTTGCTTAGCCTTTCCCCATCTCGAGCTTTTTGCAAGCAGTTTATCGATGATGGTTGTCACCTGGAAATAATCCTCAATTACCTGGTTATCATTTAACTTGTCAGCTTTGTTCAGGGTGATGGCAGCGTTTACATAGGTGACCAGAACAGCATCACGGGATTTACCTTGTTCAATATCGATACTCTCCTTTAGAATACCATAGGCCACTTCAACTGACTCAATGTCTGTTCTCCGGTAACGAAGGAGGTCGATCCCCTTTCTTCCGAGGATATTGCCCTTATTTGTAGGGTAATACTCAATGCGCCTGTCGTAAATAAGCATCAGGGTATCCACCATTTGTTCAGTACGCTCAGGTGAAGAACTGGACTCAATGAAATTCTTGTACATGGTTACACCTTCAACGTACATCTTCTCACTGGAAGCAGGGCATTCTCCAAACACCCTTCTCCAGGGGTTAATGGCATCCCTGTAGTTATTGTGCTTGAAAAATTCCTTGTACAGTGAGAGGTTTTTAATACAGTTGATACTGTCCTGTCCCTTTCCGTATTTCGATCCGTCCTCAATTCCTTTCTGTGAAAATGAAGGTAGGACGAACAAAAGGGAAATTGCTGCTAAAATAATGGATCTGAGGGCTTTCGTTTTCATACCTTTGGAAATATTTCTTAGTTTTAATCAAATCTGCGTTTCCTGAACCAGAGATCGTGCAAAGTTACATTAAATGTGAAAATACCATAATTTTCTTTAATTAAATTGTACTCTGTTGTTCCCCGGCTTCCTACTGTAAAAGCCAGATTAATGCTCGATCTAATGGATTTTACCGGTAATCCTACTCCAAAAGTTATGCCATAATCTTTTAATTGATAAAAAGCATCAGGATCGTCGGGCAGGGCACCCCCCCTTAAGAACCGACAAATATGAAGAGGAAGAAAATCCCCCCACACGGTATGATATCAGTTTATGGTAACCCCTTAGCGCTTCATAATCAGGAATGTATTCGGCTCCGAAATTAATTGAATTTGCCGCGGTGGTTCGATAAGAGTTTCCTGAGAGAGACCCGGTCCAATCCTGCCGGGTATAGTCGGCTGTTACAGTCAGTTTGTTTAAAATTCCGAATGCAACTCCAAATCCAATTTTCTGAGGCAGGACAAAGGTACCCATAAGCGTATCTGCACCAAGCACATACTTGGGAGTAATGCTAGTGACCGAATCCAGTTTAACTTCCGTATAGGGGTAGATTGTATTGGTAACATCATATTGATGTTCGGTGTTTACGTTTGTTTGCAGATCATAAGTAAGGCCCGCGGAGACGAAGTAATCTTCCTTTATGATCTCCTTGTACTGGAGGCCAAAACTGAAAACCGGCTTCCTGACATCGAATCGTTCTTCAGCACTTACAGATGAATATGAGCTATTGGCCGGGAAATCCACAATTCTCTCCCGGGTGAGTTTACCCATCAGGTAATTCATGGTTACCCCCACGGAAATCCTGTTCCAGGCTTTAAATGCTGTACCCACATAGAAATTCATAATGCCTCCATCGCCTGAATAATAGGTATCCATGGCATTTCCGGAGGTATAGTCATTATACTCCTGCTTTACGCTGTATCCAATGGCACTATAGGGGACAAGGCCGAAAGATATACCCATATGTTTTCCCATGGATGAAGCAAAAGCCACATGGTGCAGGTTTGCATTCCACCAGGTGTTTGACGTATTGGTAATCTCATCACCCTCGGTCAGGTACTGGTTATAAAATATATTTGCTCCGAAGTCAAAGTATACCGACATACTGTCCAGGGAAGCAAATGATGCCGGATTCATAATATTGATCCGGGTCCCTTCATGAATGGCCAGCCCGGTACTTCCCATAGCCTGGTTCTGACCAAATCCTGGTTTAGCCAGATCTCCAAGCCCAAACCTTGTATAAGGTGAGAAGGTGTTGACCTGACTGTATAAGGGAATTAGTGTTACTAATGCGAGTAGTAAAAGGCTATATCTTTTCAGATGCATTGTGTTCCAAAATTCTGTTAAGTCCGATAAGGTTCAAATTTAGGTCCACAAAGATGCTACTTTTTAATTTGCCCTCAAAGTATTTTGCATCTCCACCGGTTAAAACCACTTTAAGTTCGGGGCGTTGTTGGGTGAAGGCTCCAATGAATCCGTCAAGCTCGAACAATATTCCATTAATTATGCCGGATTGGATGGCTTCCTTTGTGCTGCTTCCCAGAAGGGGCGGTATTTCATTTGCCCGTTCCAAAAGAGGCAGCCTGTTGGTAAACTTATTCAGGGATTTAAACCTGATTGCCATCCCGGGCGAGATATTTCCACCCAGGTATTCACCCTCGGCTGTTACCAGGTCGTAGGTGATGGCCGTACCGGCATCTATTACCAGAACGTTTTTTTCAGGATATATTGTATATGCACCCACAGCGGCTGCAATCCGGTCGTAGCCTAAAGTTTCCGGGGTTCGGTAGCGGTTCAGCAGTGGAAGGGCTGTGTTATGATCAAGTTCTATGCAATGTTCAAAGAGCATGCCCAGATAATCGACCATTTCTCTGGAGTCGTTTACCACAGAGGAAATAATCACACCTTCCAGCTTTTCGTAACGCGTATTAAAATAGGCGATTTCCCGGTTGGTTATTTTCTCATAGACTGCAGATTCCAACACTTCAGTTCCCTGGCAAACTGCAATCTTGCCATAAGTATTTCCCAGATCGAGTACCAGATTCATTTGCGGTCAGTTAAGCAGTTTCTGAAGAACCATGCAGGCCTCCCGAATGGATGCCACCTGGTCACTTCTCAGGCTCAATCTTTCCTGGTCCTCTCTCATTTTGAAGATCCTCGGGTAAGCCTGGATGTTCCCGATTACCTCATTAAACCTTTTTGATCGGTAAAATGGTGAATCAGGATTGCTTACAAAATACGTGATCAGGATGTTGTTTTTCAATATAATCTTTTCAACACCCAGGCTTCTGGCGATCCATCTTAGTTCCACAACCTTCATTAAATCTTCCGAGGGAGCCGGAAGAGGACCAAAGCGGTCGTTCAGCATTTCCCTGAACAAAATAAGGGATTCACGGTCGTTGATGGCATCCAGTTTGCGGTACATTTCTACCCTTTCGCTGATGTTGGAGATGTAGTTGTCCGGAAAGAGCAATTCAAGGTCTGTATCAATATGGCAATCAGGTGCATAGGAGCTGGGTTCGGTGACCTCCCCTTCAGGTTTTGCATAGAGCTCACTGAACTCATTTTCTTTCAGTTCCAGAATCGCCTCATTGAGGATCCTGTTGTAGGTCTCGAAGCCTATATCTGCAATGAAACCACTCTGTTCGGCTCCCAGAAGGTTCCCTGCTCCCCTGATGTCCAGATCCTGCAGGGCAATGTTAAAACCACTACCCAGGGCTGAAAACTCTTCCACAGCTTTCAGCCTTCTGCGGGATTCAGGTGAAAGCAGGGTAATGGGGGGCGCAAAGATGTAACAAAAGGCCTTCTTATTGGACCTGCCAACCCTACCCCTTAACTGGTGCAGATCACTCAATCCAAACTGGTGTCCGTTGTTGATAATTATTGTATTTGCGTTGGGAATGTCAAGCCCGGATTCTACAATAGTGGTAGCAATAAGCACATCAAAATCGCCCTGCATAAAATCGAGCATCACAGATTCCAGTTTTTTCCCTTCCATTTGTCCATGGGCCACCACCGATCTGACATCCGGCAGTACCCGGTCGACAATCTCCTTTATCTCCATGATATTCTGCACCCGGTTATGGATCAGAAAGACCTGTCCTCCACGGCTTACTTCATATTCGATGGCCTCCCTGATAATATCTTCGCTGAAGGGGTGAAGTTCCGTGATAATGGGATGGCGGTTCGGTGGAGGTGTATTGATAATGGAGAGGTCCCTGGAACCCATCAGTGAAAACTGAAGGGTTCGTGGAATGGGCGTAGCCGTGAGCGTAAGGCTATCCACATTCAGTTTCATCTGCTTGAGCTTTTCTTTTACTCCCACGCCAAATTTTTGTTCCTCATCAATAATTAAAAGCCCCAGATCCTTGAATTCAATTTCCTTACCCACCAGT
Organism: uncultured Bacteroidota bacterium; assembly: GCA_963713725.1. GTDB lineage: Bacteria > Bacteroidota > Bacteroidia > Bacteroidales. The sequence continues at coordinate 32,622 of CAVQMZ010000033.1, read as the reverse complement.
TTGTGCGTCCCGATGAGAATATCGATTTTGCCCTCCTTCAGTTTTTTAACGATCTCCCTTTGTTCGGCAGCTGTCCGGAACCTGCTTATATAGTCCACTGTACAGGGAAAACCCTTCAGCCGATCCCTGAAAGTATTAAAGTGCTGGAAGGCCAGAACGGTGGTGGGAACCAGAACCGCCACCTGCTTGGAGTCTGTAACCGCTTTAAAGGCCGCCCGAATGGCGACCTCGGTCTTTCCAAAGCCCACGTCACCGCAAACCAGCCTGTCCATGGGGAATTTGGCTTCCATACCGGCTTTAACATCTTCAGTGGCTTTCAACTGATCCGGGGTATCCTCATAAATGAAGGAAGACTCCAGCTCCTGCTGAAGGTAGGTGTCGGGAGTAAAGGCAAAACCCTCCTGGTCCTTTCTTTTAGCATAGAGCAGAATCAGTTCCCTGGCAATATCCTGGACCTTTTTTTTGGTGTTGTTTTTAAGCTTCTGCCAGGCCCCGGATCCCAGCTTATAAATCTTGGGCGGACCCGTGTCCTTCCCCTTGTACTTGGTGATGCGATGGAGGGAGTGAATGTTCACATAAAGGACATCCTTATCCTTGTATACCAGCTTGATGGATTCCTGTATTTTTCCATTTACCTCAATCTTCTCCAATCCGCCAAAAATACCAATACCATGATCCACATGTACCACATAATCGCCCGGATTAAGCCCGATCAGCTCTTTGGCCGAAAGTGATTCCTTCCGGCTGAAACGGTCCTGGAACCTGAACTTATGATAGCGTTCGAAGATCTGATGATCCGTATAAAAAGCCTTTTTCAGGTCCTGGTCGATGAAGCCTTCATGGATGGTCTGACAGATGGCCTCGTACTCTAATTCAGGGTTTATCTCGGTAAATATTGCCCTTAGACGTTCAAGTTGCTTCTCATTTTCCGAGAGGATGTAGTTTGTAAAACCTTCAGCTGAATGCTCCTCCATGCTTGAAACCAGCAGCTCAAAGTTTTTATTGAAGGCAGGTTGCGGAGAGGTATTGAAGTGCCAGGTCTGTTCGTCAGCCTGGTTCATGTGCACCCCGAAAACCACCTGTCTGAATCTTTCCATCTGTTCTCTGATCCGGGTTCCCGGTATCAGAAAACGCTCTTTTTTAATTGAATTTTCATCTTCAGCATCAAACTCGGTTTTGTCATAGAGAGACTGTACCTGGTCTGTGATGAGCCCCGGGTTTTCTATCCAAAGGGTAGATCCCGAGGGAATGTAGTCCAGGAAAGAGATCCGTTTTTCACCCCTCTCATGCTCCCACTGGATATTGGGTATGATGTTTACCTTTTTTACGGTCTCAAGTGAACGCTGCGAATCGGTATCAAAGATCCGGATGGAGTCCACTTCATCATCAAAAAAGTCGATGCGACAGGGATGTGTGGATGCATAAGAAAATACATCCACGATCCCACCTCTGATTGAATATTGTCCTGGTTCATAAACAAAATCCATCAGCTGAAAATCGTAGGCCCGCAGAACTTCCTCAAGGAAGGCCATGTCGATTTTTTCGCCCTTTCTGATCTCCAGGGTCGTTGCGGCCAGCTGTTTTTTTGTCAGTACTGATTCCACCAGCGCCTCGGCATAGGTGATGATGAAGCTGGCCACCCTTCGCTCAGAAAGTCTCCTGAGCGTCTGGGTACGGGTAATGATATTGGCCTCATCGGTCTGCTGGTACTGTACCGATCGTTTGTATGAAGAGGGAAAAAACAGTGTGCGGTCCGCGGTTCCTTCCAGGGTTACCATGTCGGTATAAAAATAGGCTGCCTCCTCCTTGTCACTGAAAATCAGGAGGTGGGGCCCCTTTAACTCACCAAGGCAGGCCTGGATCAGGGCCGAACGGGCCGATCCGGCCAAATAGAAGGTAGGCCCGCGCTGCTTCTTAACCTGAACACCATGCTGGGGCCCTGTCTGAATGTCGATGGGAAACTAACAACAAAAGGAGATCATACGGCAGCAGGTGAACTTACCAATGCTGCAACCCGCCGCCGTCCCAAGCCGACAAAGGTGTTTTTTCACATCGATTCTGATGTGGAAATAAAGGAGGTGATAGAGGATGAAAATACAGGAAACTTTCTTCTGGTATTTGATGAGCAGACTGATGAAGTGCTACTTAAAGCCGGGATTTCATATACTTCAGTTGAAAACGCGGGAAACAACATCCGGACGGAATTGCCACACTGGAATTTTGACCAGGTTGTTGATGAATCTCAGGAAGAATGGAATAGCTATTTAAGCCGCATTCAGATAGAAGGTGGTACAGAGCAGCAGCAAAAACGTTTTTACACCGACCTGTGGCATGCCCTTCAGGGACGCCGTACAATCAGCGATGTCAATGGCGCTTACCCCGACTATACCGGAGAAGAATTTCGTGTTGGACAAATTCCGCTGGATGAAGTTGGTAAGCCGGCATTTAAGCAATACAACTCCGATTCCTTCTGGGGCGCACAGTGGACCATCTTCTACTTTATGGGGATTGGTATATCCTGAAATTATGAAGGAGTTTGTCCAGTCCTTTATGCAGTATTATGCCGACGGTGGTTTGATTCCTCGGGGACCATCGGGGGGGAATTACACCTATGTGATGACCGGTGCATCGGCAACTCCTTTTATTGTCAGTGCCATTCAGAAAGGGATTGTCAGCGAGAATCTGGAGGAGATTTATGAAGCGCTGAAGAAGAACCATCTGCCCGGAGGGATTATGGGAAAAGCCGGGTATGAACACAATACGGATCTGGGGGGTGGACTGAAACATTACATTGAAAACGGCTACGTTCCCTATCCCATTCCCGAGGGTAATTTTGGCTTCCACCAGGATGGAGCAAGTTTAACCATGGAATATGCCTACCAGGACTGGACCCTGGCCCAACTTGCCAAAAAATTGGGCATGGAGGAAGATTACCAGTATTTCATGAAACGCGCTCTTAACTATAAAAATGTTTACGACAGCGAAACGACCTGGATGCGACCGAAAGATATACACGGTCTTTGGCTGGCCGATTTCGATCCTTACAACTATGAGCATGGTTTTAACGAATCCAACGGGGCACAATCCACCTGGTTTGTACCACATGATCTTGAGGGACTGGCCGGGTTATTGGGAGGAAAAGAAAAGGCTGTTTTAAAACTGAATGAGCAATTTGAAATTGCAGAGAAGCTTGGTTTTACTTCTGGTGATGCTCATGACAGGGAATTGCATCCTGAGTATAGTAGTATTCCTATTAATTACGGAAACCAACCATCCATGCAGACTGCCCAGGTATTTAATTATCTGGATCGCCCCGACCTGGCACAATACTGGACGCGTAAAGTAGTGGACGCCGCTTTCAGCAAACTGTCGCCTGCAAGTGGCTATAACGGAGATGAGGAGACCTTCCAGGTAATGTACCCCCTGGTCTTCCTTTTTTAGAGATTCAGTCAGTCCCCTGAAATGAGGATGGGATGGATATGGATTCCGGATCATGGTCTATTCGTGGGCAACTTAGTAAAAAAGAGCCATACGTGGTCTAAAATATTCTGCCCTGAGCCACATAGTGATCCCAGCGGGTATCCTTGACTGTGAGGTTAACATGACCGGACTGTCCGATACTTTTGGCGAGACAGGTACTCAGAATATCCTGAGCTACATTATTGAAGTCTGCGGTCTTGTAACTTAATCTTCACCGGCAAGGTAGGAGGGTATGGAACCATCCAGGAAATCTTCACGGACAGGACTGAAAACATCCAGAACTACCCCGGCTTCCAGGCAGACAGCTCCATGAACAAGATTGGGTGCTATATAAAGCCCGTCACCTGGTTCAATGATGTGTTTATGACCGTCGATGGTGAACTCAAATTTTCCGCTGTGGCAAAAGGTGGTCTGGGTGTGGAAGTGAGCATGGGGAGCTCCAAAAGCACCTTTTTCAAATTTCACTTTTACCATCATGATCTGATTATCCCAGCCCATAATTTGCCTGGATAATCCCGATCCAAGCTCTTCCCATTTAAGCTCATCGGTCGTGCAACTAACATTACTTGTTCTTGACATATTGTTTTCTTTTTTATAAATAGTTATCTTTACTGCTAAAAATCAATCCGTCCGCATGGAATCGGCCGGGTTGGCCGTGGCTGCCTTGTAGGACTGGTAAGAGATCGTAAGGGCTGTGGGCACCAGGATCAGCAGGATGGTCCACAGGAATACCAGGGGTCCCAGCTCGATCCGGTAGACATAATTCTGAAGCCAGTCCGTCATCAGGAACCATACGGCAGGTATGGACAGGGCGAAGGAAATCAGAATAAGGATCAGGAACTCCCTGGTTATGAGTCGGAGAACTTTTGCTATGCTGGCTCCGAATACTTTGCGGATTCCAATTTCCCGGGTCCGCCGCTCAGTGGTATAAGATGCAAGTCCAAATAATCCGAGGCAGGCAATTACTATGGTCAAAAGGGTGAAGCCTGCAAAAACTGTTCTGCGGTTGCGGTCATTACTGAACTGCTCACTGAAATCGTCAGCTAAGAAGCTGTATTCAAAGGGTTTGCCAGGAAAAACTTCTTCCCACTTCTCCTGGATGAATGCCAGGGATGCTTCAGGGTTTTCACCGGCTATTTTTGCATACATGATGTTTACATCCACGCGGTAGACCAGCATCAGGGATTCCACCTCATTGTACATGCCAGTCTGATGATAGTCTTTCATCACCCCGATTACCTCTGCCATAATTTGCCCCCCGTCACCCAGCTGCACGCGCTTGCCAATGGGCTCCTCCCAGTTAAGTCGCTGGGCCAGGGTTTCATTGACCACCACACCTGTCAGGGTATCTCCTATAAAATCAAGCGAAAAATCTCTTCCTTCCGCCATCTCGATGCCCAGGGTTTCCACGAAATCGTGATCCACTACCACAAAATTAACACCTCGTTGTTCCATCCCGTTGGAGTTTCCATACTGAAAATTACTTTGCTGGAACCTTCCCCAATATTTGTATTGGTGAGTCCGGCAGATTCAATTTGCGGATTTTCCAGCAACTGCTCCTTCAACAGCCGCATTTTTGTGACCGGTTCATTATCGGGAAGCAACAGGGTTATTATGCCATCCATATCCCAGCCCTGGTCCTTATTCTGCATGAAGGAGATCTGGTTCATAACCACCAGGGTGCAGGCTATCATCACACCTGATATGGTAAACTGGATCACGGTAAGCACCTTTCGGAAAATGCCCCTCGATGAACCCGACTGACTCACACCTTTCATGACCACAACCGGTGAAAACCTGGAAAGATAAAGGGCAGGGTAGGTACCCCCCAGGATGCCAACAATAAGCATAATCGCCAGCAGGCTGAATATGGATATAGGCCTGGCCAGTACATCCAGGGAGAAACTCTTTCCCGATAACATGTTGAGCTGGGGAAGAAGAACGATCAGCAGTCCGATGCTCAATGCCATGGAAAAAAAGGTAAGCATGGTTGATTCTGTGAGGAACTGGGTGATGAGCAGGCGCCTGCTGGAACCGATTACCTTTCTCAGACTGATCTCCCTGGCCCGTTTTGCCGATCGGGCAGTGGCCAGGTTAATGTAATTCAGGGTGGCAATGAGGATCAGGAAAAAGGCCACAATGCTGAAAATGATCACGTACTGTATGCTACCAGTCGGTTCGGGTTCCCCTGCATTCTCCGAGTGAAGATGAATATCGGTGAGTTTCATCAGCTCGTACTCCACGGTGATCCCCATACTTTCGAAGATAGTGGCCATATAAAGGCCATACATTTCTTTCAGCTTCTCCTGGAAAAGGGCTTTATCTTCACCCTCCTGCAGCAGCAGGTAGGTAAAGACTCCGAAATTTCCCCAGCTGCCCATCTGTTCAGGCAGGCTGTTCCTGGACACCAGGCCGTCGAAAATCACATGGGAATTACGGGGTACATCTTCAATTACAGCTGTAACCGTATACACCTCTTCTCCCACCTTCAGGCTTTTACCCAGGGCACTTTCATCACTGAAATAGCGGCCCGCCATGGTCTCAGTCAGCACTATGGAATTCGGTGCATCCAGCGCTTCCGATGTACTCCCTTCAATGCTTTTGTAAGTAAAAACATCAAAAAAGGTGGAGTCGGCGTACATTACATCTTCTTCGGTAAATTCAATATCGCCATTCAAAAACAGGGCCCGCTGAAAATTAAAAAGGCGGGTGTAGGCCTCCACTTCCGGATAGTCCTCCTTCACCTGCGGGGCAAAGGGAATCTGGGCCACAATCCAGGTAAATTCATCATCTGTCTCGGTGATGTGTGATTGCACCCTGAATATACGGTCGCCATGTTCATGGTAGCGGTCAAAACTCAGCTCGTCGCTCACATAAAGAATCAGGAAGAGGGCACTGGTAATACCCAGGGTCATTCCCAGGATATTCAGAAAACTGTATCCAAACTTGTAGGTGATATTGCGAAAGGCTGTTTTGAGAAGGTTTTTAAACATGGAGCTTATTTAGAATTATTTTTTTGTGCTGGAATACTGTTTATAGAAGGAAGGGGATGGTGTGTGGCCCTTCGGGAAGAACACAGATACGGGTATTCGGACCGTACTTTTGCACCAGTTCCAGAATCAGGGTGTTAATGTCATCCACGGGTTCCAGGTGGGTACTTTTTACAGTTTCAGCATCCAGCTTGCTATAAAGATAAACCCGGGCCTTCATCTGAACCATGGCCTGGAAGTAAACCTGCCAGGTATCCTGCAGCTCGGCTTCGTGTTTGATGATGAAGTCCATCAGGGCCTCCACATTATCCACTGACTTCAAAATGGTCTCATAGTCGCTGTTTCCCGGAATCCCATCCCAGCACTCTGCAGCCATGATAATGCTCCCCCCTTTTTTTACGATCCTTTCTGCAGCACTCATGCCCTTCACAGCCTGGTATACGTTCAGATCCAGGGGGTAGCCCGAGTTGCTGCTAACTACCACATCGAAGGCCTCTTTCAGGGGGGCCATGGCTGTTTCCTTTGCAAATCTGCAGCCCTTTTTGTGGGCCTCTCTCAGATCACCGGCAAATACCCCGGTAATTTCCTTGTCACGGTTAAGTGTGATATTCAGCAGGAAGAGGGGGGAGGCCAGTTCGGCAGCCTCCATGACTTCTTCCCAGAGGGGATTCCCTGAGGTGTAACCCCAGCGGGTATTGGGATTCTCAAGCATCCTGATGGCATGGTTATTACGCACTGTCTCCAGGGAGGCCATTCCCGGCATAAGTGCTTTCCCTCCACCTGAGAAACCGGCAAAAAAATGGGGTTCGATAAAGCCAGTCAGGATTCTCAGGTCATATTCAAGGATCTCGCTGTTGAGCAGGATTTGATTTCCGGAAGATGTGGTCCCCACCATACTTTTGCCGCTGAGCTGTCGCCGGCATTGTTTTGTACAATTTGGAATCGTTTTGTCACCTCTTGCCCCAGGATGGTGAGAAGCTCCTCCGGAGTTGCAGGACGATGGGTTCCGGTGGCACAGAAGAAGGTGATATTTTCATCCGGGAGATGAGCCAGCTTTTCCAGCAGGGGTGGCAGGATGATGTGGTAGGGTGTGGCCCTGGTGATGTCGCTGAAAATAATGGCCACCCTTTGTTTTTCATTGATTGACTCGGAAAGCGGGGCATGGTCTATAGGGTTTTGCAGGGCTTCCCTTATGGAGCCCGCCTGATCGGCCAGGCCCTTCACATAGCCTGGCTGAACAACTTCGGTGTGGATTCCGTCTGGTATGTCAACCTTCAGTCGCTCTTTCCCATAGGCAAGTTCTATTTGCATACTAAAGGTTTTTTATGGTCTCCAGATCACCGCTGCTTGCTGCCTCAAGAATGGATCCCATGTATTCATCCACAAGTTCGGCTGTGAGCGGAACCGGCATATTCTCCAGTTTGGATTTTAACTGTGGATTTTTTGCGGCGCCAAGCGCTCTTTCCAAGTGCTCTTCACCAAAGCCCTCTATTTCGCTGAGTGTGGTTGGGAATCCAACCTTCTTTGCAAAGTTGATCATTGCCCCCGCAAACGCCAGTCCAAGTTCCCGATCGGAAAGATTTTCAAAGTCAGCCTCACTGAATCCTCCGGCCTTGTATATTTTTCCCAGTACCCTGAGTTGATCCTGGATGGCTGGGGCATAAAATACGGCATAATAAGGATTCATTAATGCGCAGGCTCTTCCATGGGAAAGCAGGTCCACCAGTGAAAAGCTGGTTAGGTGGGCACCGCTGGTTCCTCCGATCATGATGGCATAACCGCCCAGATCGGTGGCTGCGCAAAGGGCATTACGGGCTTCTTTATTACCCGGATCCTCAATTACCTTTGGCAGGTACTTAACCACAAGGGTAATGGCGATGGTGGCAATTTCCTGGGCTTTCAGGAAAATGTCCTTCCCACTGGCGCCAAAATATACCTCCAGGCAATGAGACATGCCATCCAGTGCTCCGTCCAGGGTTAGTCCGGAAGGGGTTTCATAGGTAAGCGCATAATCGAATACAGGAACCTGGGGAACAACAGCTTCGTCCACGATGAGTTTTTTCTGATTTGTCTCCAGGTTGGTAATATTGGAATACTTGGTAAGATGGGCAGCTGAACTGGCAGCTGTTTGTATGGCCACATGGGGAGTCAGGCTTTTCCCGCTTAGTTCCAGGGCCTCACTTACTTTGCCCACGCCAAAATAATCTTCAATTTCCCCGCCAAGGACATCCAGTACGATGGCAGACTTCACCGCATCGATGGTACTGCCTCCGCCCATGCTGATCACCACCTCAGGCTTTTCCTCCTTCAGAAGTCCTGCCAGTTTATACATGTCCTCTTCCGGAGCATTGGGGCGAATAATGTCAACGCTCTCATAAATGAGATCAACACCAGCCTGTTTCAGTGAGGCCTTCAGCTGTTCCACAAAGGTTTCGATTCCGGGGAAGTGGCTCCTGACCAGCATAGCACGTTTCCCATAGGCCGCAACAGCATCACCTACTTCACCCATACATCCCTCACCATAAATAAATCTTCCTTCCTTAAAATCGGCCAGCAAGCCGTCGATATTCTCCTTAAAATCCATATTTTTTAATTTTTCACTAACTATTAACCCCTAACCCATTAACCTACTAACCCCTAACCCATTAACCCCTAACTTACTAACCCCTAACTTACTAACCCCTAACTTACTAACCCTAACCTACTAACCCCTAACCTATTTTCTATATCATTCCAATGCCAATGGTGTAGACCAGGATCAGCCCAATAATTCCCACCACTCCTCCAACAATGGTCATGGGCAGCAGATTTCGCCTGATCAAAAGACCTTCCATTCCCACCAGTCCGACCGTGGCACAGGCAGCAATTACATTATGCACACAGATCATATTACCCATGGCCCCTCCAATATTCTGAAGGCTTACCGTAAGGATGGTTGAAATCCCAAGCTGGTCGGCAACCGAATACTGGAAGAGGGAGAAGAGCATGTTTGATACCGTATTTGAACCCGACATAAACGAACCCAGTGCTCCGATAAAGGCATCCACCAGGGGCCAGGCTCCCTGGAAAATACTGGTCATGGCAGTGGCCATGGCTATGGGCATGCCCATAATATCACCCGGGATTGTTTCCCGACTGCATCATGATCCGCACCATGGGCACGGCAAAAACCATGGCAATGAGGGGATTTTTAATGCGTTTTATGGCCTCTCCCCAGGCCGCACCCACCTGCTTTTTCTTCATTCCGAATATGGGTATACATAAAAGCGCTACCAGGATGAAGGGCATGATTCCCGGGTTGTAAAGAGGATCCACACTTCCGCTTACGGTGGTGTCAAAGATGTTGGTATAGTTAAGTGCCACGGATTTTACCCAGTCCCCGAAAGGCAGGCTTCTGACCCGGGTGAGGACCAGCAGGAGGCCAATCAGGACATAGGGGGACCAGGCCCTGAAAATGGATATCTTTCCATTATCTGAAGTAGCTGTCCATGCTGATTGTGCCCATCCAGTTTTTCTCCCACGATTCTTTCTTTGGGAAATCCCAGCTCTTTTTCGGAACCAGGAATCCGGCCTGAGTGGCGGGAATCAGAATGGCCAGGCCAATCAATCCACCAAGCAAACTTGGGAATTCGGGACCGAGGAAGACAGCAACCAGTGTATAGGGAGCCACAAAGCAGAAGCCCGCAAAGAGGGCATAGGGCCAGATGGCCAGTCCGTCACGTATGCTTCGTTTTTCACCAAAAAACCTGGTCATCATTGTCACCATGATCAATGGAAGAATCAAACCCGGGATGGCATGCTGTGCTGCTGTCCATACCCCGATCTGCTGGATGTATTCTGCGAAAGTCATACCCGATTCAGCAATGGCCTGTTGAACGCTGGGAATGTCAAGTGAGGTTTGAACCCCGATGAGGGTAGGCGTTCCCACTGCTCCAAAGGAGACAGGCGTAACATTGGCGATGAGGGCCACCATTACAGCAGCCAGTGCAGGAAAGCCAAGGGATAGAAGGAGGGGTGCAGCCAGGGCAGCAGGGGTTCCGAATCCGGCCGATCCTTCAATAAACCCCCCAAAAAGCCAGGCAATGATAATCGCCTGGACCCTTTTGTCGGTGGAGATATTGGAGAAGCCCCTGTTGATGGCTTTAATGGCTCCGCTTTCCCGCATGGTAAAAAGAAGCAGGAGGGCTCCAAAGACAATAAAAATGATTTTCATGGCAATGACCAGTCCGTTTGCCGAGGCGGCCAGGATCCAGTTCACGGGTGTTTTCCACACGGTAAGGGCCAGGATCAGTGCAACCATAAAGGCCACAGGCATGGCACGGGTGGCCGACCATCGGAATCCTACCATTAAAATGAATATTGCCGCGATGGGAAGGGCGGCCAGCAAAGCAAGTAATCCTGTTGACATTGGACAATGGGTTGGTTAGTGAGCTCAAAATATTTAAAATATTTCAAAATGAGATGATATTATTACTTTTATTGCTTAATCAAGCTCTGACTATGAATATTCTGATCGCCCCGGACAGCTTTAAAGATTGTATGAAGGCCATGGATGTGGCAGAAGCGCTGGCCATTGGCCTCAGGAAGATCATTCCCGATGCTGAAATCCGAATGCTCCCCATGGCCGACGGGGGAGAAGGAACTGTTGAATCGCTCATTGATGCCCTGGGCGGGCAGATCCGGAGTGTAAGGGTTTACGATCCCCTTATGCGGAAAATACCCTCTTTTTACGGAGTATCGGGCGATAAATCCACAGCTGTGATTGAAATGGCTTCTGCATCCGGACTGGAGCTACTGGATCAGGCTGAGCGAAATCCATGGGTTACTTCCACCTTTGGCACGGGAGAACTGATTCTTGATGCCCTGGACCAGGGTTGCCGGAAGATCTTGCTGGGAATTGGTGGTAGTGCCACCAATGATGGGGGCATATGGCATGGCCGAAGCCCTGGGTGTCAGATTCCTGGATGAGCGGGGGAATCCCCTTCCTCCGGGTGGAGGATCACTGGCAGGGTTGAAGGATCTTCGCATGGAGGACCTGGATCCGAGAATTTCGGAATGCGAGATAAGGGTTGCCTGTGATGTCACAAATCCCCTCACCGGTCCTGCTGGAGCCTCCTTTGTTTACGGGCCTCAGAAAGGTGCAGATAAAAAGATGGTTGAAAGGCTGGATCAGAATCTCACTCACCTGGCCCATTTGATATCTGAAAAACTGGACCTGAAAGTAGATCAGGTCCCGGGTGCGGGCGCTGCCGGGGGACTGGGAGCGGGTTTGATGGCCTTCCTGGGAGCACGCCTGGTAAAGGGATTTGACATGGTGGCAGAGGCGGTATCCCTGGAAAAATCAATCCAGTGGGCTGACCTGGTGATCACCGGGGAAGGAAGGATGGATGCTCAGACCAGGTTTGGAAAAACACCCATGGGAGTTGCAAAAATGGCGGAAATCCATGGAAAACCAGTGATTGGAGTGGCGGGTAGTCTTGAAGAGGATGCCACGGAACTATATGAGGAAGGTTTTACCCTGCTTTTGCCCATACAGGAGAAACCCTTAAACCTGGCAGCTGCAATTGATCAGGCCCCACTTTTACTGGAGCGATCCGGAGAAAGAATTGCCAGGATGTTGGGAATCCGGGTTTAATCCACTCTTTCAACCCTTACATTCTCCCCCTCATGAATTCCCCTGAGGAGTTCCAGGTTTGTGTCCGATAGTTTGCCAAATACATTGACAGCACTGGCGGCCCGGGGTTGATTTCCGCTGCTGACAGGAGTGGGACCGAAGAAAATGCAAAAGGCTGGCATGTTTGGCCAGTAGGCCAGGTCGCCCACCGAAACCTCGGACCGGGCATTCACCTCCAGTTCCGACTGGACCGGAATGCCAAAATAAATCTCATCTCCCCAGGTGGATGCATTGGCTTTCAGAGGAAGCGCTTCGTAGATTGCTCTGCCGGTGGGCGTGTCAAGGATTTCAGCCTCCATACTGCAAGAGGAAAATGTGATAATTACCTTCATCATGCTTTATAAGTTCAGTGCGATTACTAATTTTGACCTCAAATTAGGAAATTTATATTAATAAGATGCTTGTATTCAAATTTGGTGGGGCTTCTGTTAAAAGCGCCGAGGCGGTAAGAAACATTGTTTCGATTCTTGAGAAGTACGGTGACAAAAATATTGTTGTGGTAGTGTCTGCCATGGGGAAAACAACCAATGCCCTTGAAAGGATAATTGAAGCTTATACCAGTGGCGAAAGTGAGCTTGTTGAGAAGGAATTTAATATTTTGAAGACCTACCATGAGGAGATTGCCGAGGGCTTGTTTGGAAAGGGAGTACCTGATGCCCATGCCGCCCTTGAGTGTCTGCTGGAACAGCTGAAGCTTCGTCTGCAAAAGGAACCCACATTGAATTTCGACTATGACTATGATCAGCTGATCGGTTACGGTGAGCTTCTTTCCACCACCCTCATTGCTCATTTCCTGAATCTCTCAGGGCTCAGCACCCGTTGGATGGATGTCAGGCGTTCCCTGAAATCCAACAACACATGGAGGGAAGCCAGAATTGATTGGGAGCTCTCCACCCGACTTGTAAACGAACACTTCAAGTTTAATGGCGAGAAGATTCTGATTACCCAGGGTTTCCTGGCCTCCACCATCAATGACCAGTCCACTTCCCTGGGGCGTGAGGGATCGGATTACACGGCCGCCATCCTCGCTTATATGCTTAAGGCGGAAAGTGTGACCATCTGGAAGGATGTCCCGGGCGTTTTAAATGCCGATCCCAAGTACTTTGACGATACCGTGCTTCTGGAGCAGCTGTCCTACCTGGATGCCATTGAGCTGGCCTATTTCGGAACCAGTGTGATACACCCAAAAACCATCAAGCCCCTTCAGAATAAGAATATCAACCTTCATGTCAGATCCTTCCTTGATCCGGAAGCTCCCGGAACGCTTGTGGGGAATATCAGCTATGAGAAGCTTACTCCGTCCTTTATTTTTAAGATGGACCAGGTATTGATACGAACTTCTCCACTGGATTTCTCCTTCATCAATGAGAATAACCTGGAGGAGATTTTTGGCATATTCTCCAAGCATGGTTTTAAAATTAACCTGATGCAGAATTCAGCCATTAGTTTTAAAATGATCGTGAACAATGACAAACGAAAACTTCGGGCTGTGATAGATGAGCTGGAGCTGTCTTATAAAGTATCCTACCAGACTGGTCTGGAGCTGGTTACCATACGATATTTTGATCAGTCCACCATTGACCGTGTAATGATCAACAAGGAATTAATCCTTGAACAGCGGGGTGTGCAAAATATTGAGCTTTTGATCAGGGATATGGGTTAGTATTCGGGTAGAAAGAATTTCAGCAGATGACTTAAAATGACTAACTTATTACCTTAATTCTCGTATATGCTAATAACTTTCAGATAAATTAACCTGTTATTACACTAAATTTGAATAGTAATTCCCGCCATGAAAGTCCTTGTATGCGAAGATAATACTCTGACTCTAAGGTCCATAGAGTACTCATTGAAAAATGCGGGTTTTGATGTATCCAGGGCACTGGACGGGGAGCAGGGGATTCGTATCCTTCAGGAGGAAGAGATCGACCTTGTGATCACAGATATTAATATGCCTTATACGAAGGGCCTGGAGTTGGTTCGTCATGTGAATACAAAAATGGAGAGGAAGATTCCGGTGATCATTATCACCGGGATAACCCTCGAAGAAACCAGGGAACATGCCCTTGAGTTGGGTGCTTCTGGTTTTCTTACCAAACCGCTGGATCTGGATGTGCTGGTTAAAACCGTAAAATCCTTTTTGTAAAAAAAATGTTGGTTGTATGCGTAAAGTTGCCTTCCTATCCCTTCTTATTACTTATTTCTTTTTCACCTTAGAAGCACAGGAAATACAGGGCTATGCTAATCTGGAGCAGGGTTTTGAACTCATGCGTCAACGGGCTACTGATGGCGACTATGACAGCGCGAAATTACTGGGATACCAGCTTTTGGAAGAGAAGGGGGACTATTATGATGTAGCTCTGTATCTGGCCCGGATCCATGGATGGGAAGCCTCATATGATTCAGCCTATCTGCTGATTGATGAAGTCATCGGGCAGGAGCCTGATCTTTTTGAAGCCTATGAGACCTGCGTTGATCTGGCCTACTGGGAGAATAATATAAGCAGGCTTGATTCCTGTGCTGAAAAGGCATTGGCCCTGGAACCCGGATCCGAAGCAATTCTGGCAAAATATACCCAGGCTCACCAGCCAGGCGATCTTCAAACTGAATACCCTGAGGTTTTTGCGCATTATACTTTTGATCATTTCTCAGTTCCTTATGTGCGCAACTGGCATTTACTCTCTGTGGGTGGAAAGATTCCCATATCCTGGGCCACACTGATTCCTTATATTAATGGAGGTTATGAATCTGCTGGTGGGAACACCCCGTCCACTGATATTCAGTTTAACCTGGATGCCTACCTTACCCTGGGCAAGAATAACTACGCACTTGTGGGCTATGGATTCTCACCCAATGGTGTAATTAATTATCTGCCAAACCACAGAGCTGCAGCTGAGATCTGGCAGACGCTGCCAAAAGGATTTGGCGTGTCCGTCGGAATGCGTTATTTCTACTGGGACGAGCATTTTGCTTTTCTTACCCTTTCGGCAGAGAAGTATGCCGGAAACTGGTGGTTTTCTTTCCGGCCCTACATTTTCTTCAAAGACGTAGGGGTGAGGGGATCCTACTACCTGAGTGGGAGAAGGTATTTTGCCTCAAAATACGATCACCTTACCCTTACCCTGGGTTATGGTGCCGCCCCGGATGAGCCCGTCCTGGTGGTCACCGATCTTGACCGGCTCAATGCACTTTCCGCCAGACTTGAGTACAACCGGCCACTGACACCTATGCTTCGCATGATCGCAATGGCGGGCTATTCCTACGAGGAATGGCAGGATCAGAGTTATAGAAACAGAATTTCATTCAGGCTGGGTTGTTATATTCGGATTAAGAAGTGAAAAAAATAGTAACATATCGCCGCCTCATGCTACTGATAGCAATCCTCTGCTTCAGTGCACTAACAATGGCTGCTCCAGAGGCTGCTGTGGAAGATTCCGATGATTTTGGCTATTATGCAGGATGGGTTTTGGAAAATTTCCAGAAGTCTCCCCTGCTGATCACGATCTTATATATTGTGATCCTCTACTCAATTATTACGCTGATTACGCTTTTGATTATTATCCTGCTGAACCGGAGGAGAATGGAGCGGGAAGATAAGAAAAAAGAGTACCTCATGGAGGAGTATCAGCGCTTGCTCATGGACTACCTTTTTGAAGAGGATAAAAGGGATCAGGCTTTTGTGGATATTGAAGGGGTTGCCTCTGACAGCTTCAATCGCCAGATTCTCATCAATCAGATGATCGATTTAAGCATCAATCTGAAAGGTGAAATAAAGGAGCAGATTAAGGAGCTCTATCTCCGCCTGGGCCTTAAAAATGATTCTCTCAAGAAGGCCAACAGCAAAAAGTGGCATAAAAATGTAAAGGGATTCCGCGAGCTGGCCTTTATGAATATCAAGGATGCCAATGACAAGATTATCGAGGCCCTCAACTCAAACAATGAGATCCTCAGAATGGAGGCCCAGATTGCCCTGGTCCGGCTGTCGGAGGATAATCCCTATGAATTTCTTCACCTGCTTGAGAAGCCCCTGTCAGTATGGGAGCAGATTACCCTGAACGAATTGCTCATACAGCATAATATGAAAGTCCCTGCCTTTAAGCAATGGTTTGAGGCGGAGAATATCAGCATCCTTATCTATGCGCTTGAGATGGTCGCCTGGTTCAAACAACACAGCGTTGGGAAAGAGGTAATTTCTCTTTTTGAGCATGAAATTGAGCAGGTACGTCACACTGCTATTCGGGTATGTGGGGACATTCGCCTTAAAAGCTCCCTTCCTGCCATGAAAAAGATATACAAGGGAGAGCTTCGGAAAAACAAGCTGGAAATCCTCAGGGCCTTTGCGAGGATGCCTGATGTAAAGAATATGGCCTTCCTTAAATCGGTGCTTGATACAGAAGAGGATGTTCAGTTGCAGATCCAGGCCACCAAGGCAATTGAAAATATGGATGAACCCGGGATCGCCATGCTGATCAAGCTAATGAAATCAAAATCGGAATATAAAAACTACCAGATCATTATCAGGCATGTCCTGGATGGTCGAATCTATTGATCGTGGAGAAATTTTTTGACATACTCATGTTTTTTGTGCTGAATGCGGTTTTCATCATAACCGTTATGATTTTCAGCACCTATCTGACGCTGACTATATTTTCGGCCATCTCACTCCGAAAGTATCTGAGAAAGAATTCTTATGTAGATTATAACTCCATCGTATCCTCACCACTTTCTCCCTCCCTGTCGGTAATAGCGCCTGCATTTAACGAGTCGGCTACCATCATTGATAATATCAGGACACTGCTCTCCCTTTATTATAACAACTACGAAGTGGTGGTGGTTAATGACGGAAGCACAGACAACTCCCTGGAGATAATGATTAAACACTACGAACTGGAGAAGGTCAATTACTATTTTGATTACCGCCTTCCCTGTAAGCGTATCCGAGGTGTTTATAAGTCTCAGAACCGATCCTTCAAAAAACTGACGGTGATCGATAAGGCAAACGGGGGTAAGGCTGATTCCCTGAATGCCGGTTTGAACGTAATTCGGAACGACCTTGTGGTAAGCATAGATGCCGATTCCATTATGGAGCCAGATGCCCTGCTAAAACTTGCAAAACCTTTTATGGAGGCCAAAGACAAAAGGGTTATCGGAGCCGGAGGAGTGATTCGTATTGCCAATTCATGCGAGATATCGGGTGGTCACATTGATAAGATTAATCTGCCCAAGCAATTTTTACCCAGGGCCCAGGTTATGGAATATACCAGGGCCTTTCTGATGGGAAGGATGGCCTGGAGTGAACTGGATGGTCTCCTTGCTGATCTCCGGGGCGCTGGGCATGTTCGACAAGGAAATACTCATACGGGCCGGTGGTTATAGTACCAATACCGTAGGGGAAGACATGGAAATGGTGGTGCGCATCAGGAGGTACATGGCCGAAAATAATCTGGACTATGATGTGGTGTACATTCCTGATCCCCTTTGCTGGACAGAGGTGCCCACCAGCGTGAAAGTGCTTGCCAGGCAAAGAAGCCGGTGGACCAGGGGCACCATGGAGACCCTCTGGACGCACCGGAAGCTGTTTTTTAATCGAAAATACGGGAAGCTGGGAATGCTGGGTTATCCCTACTGGCTGATGTTCGAGTACCTGGCACCCATAGTTGAGTTTCTGGGCATTCTCTGGTTCATCTTCCTTTTGATCAGCGGCAAGCTCAACTGGCCCTTCTTCCTTCTGCTCACAGGCTTTGTGTACTTTTTTGCGGTGTCCCTTTCTGTCTGGTCCGTCCTTTTCGAAGAAATTACCTTTCATAAATATGAAAAACGTAGGGATGTTCTTCGATTGATAGGTACTGCCTTTCTGGAGCCAATTTTCTACCACCCCCTGGTCATGCTAATGTCCATCAAGGGAAATATCGACAAGCTCTTTAAGCGGAACAGCTGGGGCAAAATGGAACGAAAGGGATTTACTAGATCCTGATTGTTTCTTCAATCTGTAACATTTCTTCTCCCCCCACGTCCTGTATGCAGGGAAGCCTGTTCACAATCGTACACCCCTGTTCACAATCGTGCTATTGACGCGAAGAGGTTTTTCATGTAAGTATCTTAATATTAACATGATATAAGAACTGGCACAATTTCTGAAATTAAAAGCAAAACCTCAAACACATGTGGAAGAACTTCATCCGGGTTACCATCCGAAGCATCAGTAAGAACAAAGCCTTTAATGCCATCAATATTGCCGGTCTGGCCATTGGTCTGGCCAGTGCCATTTTCATCATCCTTTACATCGTCTCTGAAACGAGTTATGATAAGTTCAATGAAAGGTCGGCGGATATCTACCGTTTGTACCTGGACGGCAAGATGGCAGGAGAGGAGTTCAAAGGTGCCTGGAACAGTCCCATTTTTGGACCCACTTTTGCCGAAGAGATTCCTGAAATTGAGCAGTTTTGTAGATTCTGGACCCAGAATAATTTGTTGATGTGGGTGGATCCTGCCAACAAATACCTTGAAAACAGCATACTTTATGTGGATTCATCCTTTTTTGATGTCTTTTCCCTCAAATTACTTGAAGGAGATCCTGCCACCTGCCTGGATGAACCCAATACGATTCTGCTGGCAAAATCGAAAGTAAATCAGTATTTCCCGGAGGGTGATCCCATTGGCAAGTCCATTGCCATGAATGATGATTCCACCCTGTTCAGGGTTACCGGAATTGTGGAGGACGCTCCACGAAACTCTCATTTTTATTACGATTTCCTGGTCTCCTATTGTAGCACAGAAAGAAGCAGGCGCACTGGCTGGTTTAACAACCACATGCAGACCTATATCCTGGTTCGGCCGGGAGCCGATCAGCATGCCCTTGACGATAATATTAATGCATCCCTCATTGAGAATATTCGTCCCCAGCTGGAACAGTTTATGGGCATTAGTCCCGAAGAGTTTAGCGAGGCAGGCGGAAAATACGGGGTGTTTACCCAAAAACTCACCGAGATCCACCTGGATGCAGATATCGAGGTGGCCGGGGATGTCTGCTATCGGCCCATAGGGAACCGGACCTACCTGGTGATATTTGGTGTCATTGCCTGTTTTGTGCTGGTGATCGCCTCCATCAATTTCATGAACCTGAGTACAGCCCGATCGCTGAGCCGGGCCAAGGAAGTAAGTCTGCGAAAAGTAGTGGGATCGGGACGTAAACAGCTGATCAGACAATTCTTGTTTGAGAGTGTATTTCTGAGCCTGATCTCTCTGGTGATTGCCATTAGCCTGGTGGTGATTCTGCTGAACCCCTTCAATAATCTTGTGGGTCTGAATCTAAATTACGGGGACATCTTCCGCTGGTATATGATTCCATCATTTATTGTCCTGGCATTGCTGGTGGGCCTGCTTAGTGGATCTTATCCAGCCTTCGTCCTGGCTTCATTCAAACCCATCTTTGCACTTAAGGGTAATGCCAGCACAAGCAATGGAACCACCTGGCTAAGGAATGTACTGGTGATCGTTCAGTTTTCCATTTCGATCATCATTATAGCCGGTACTCTCGTGATCTACTGGCAGTTTAAATATATGACCAACAAGGATCTTGGCTTCGACAAGGAGCAACTGGTGGTTCTGGATCGTATCCACCCGCTGGATAAGCGAATTCAGACCTTTAAGAAAGCGCTGACCGAACATACTTCCATTTTGTCTGCCACAAATTCCACTGCATATCTGGGAGCCCCGAATAATAACAATGCACACTCCATTAAAGGTCGCCCACCGGAGGAAGCTGTAATCATGTTTACTTTCTGGACAGACGAGGACTTTATGGAGACATACAAGTTTGGCCTGGCAACTCCCGAAAGCAGGTTTTTCTCGGAGGAATTTGCCACCGATTCATCTGCATGCCTGGTCAATGAGGCTGCCGTCAGAAAATTCAATATTGAGGATCCATTGAACCAATCGATCATGCAGGGTACCGAGGAAGAGATGAAGATTATCGGGGTAGTGAATGATCATCATTTTCTGTCCTTAAAGGATGAAATTGGAGCACAGGTCCTGTTTTTAAAGCGACCCGAATGGAACTGGGCAGGCTACCTGACTGTTCGGCTGGCAGCCGGAAGGGATAATATAGAAAGCGGATTGAAATTTATAGAGGAGCAATGGGTAGCCTTTGCCGGTGATGAACCCTTCCAGTATTTTTTCCTGGACGACGAGCTGGATAAATATTATGCCGAGGAGAAGCGGACCGGGGCTATTACCATGATCTTTTCCATCCTGGCCATTTTTATTGCTTCGCTGGGACTATTTGGCCTTACCTTATATAATTCGCAGAAAGCGGATCAGGGAGATCGGCATACGAAAGGTAATGGGCGCCACAGAGGGCAATATCATCACCGTGATTTCAAAAAGTGTGGGATATGCAGTGGGTATTTCCATCCTGATCGCCATGCCTGTGGCCTATTATATGATGCAGGACTGGCTGAGGGATTTCCCTTACAATGTGGGATTTAAGCCGGTACTGTTTTTATCGGCAGCCCTGCTTTCAATTATCATTGCCATGGTGACAGTTACCATTACCTCCTGAAAGCGGCCCGGATCAACCCGGCAATCGCACTTCATACTGAATAGCAAACCAACAAATATAATCTGAATAATATGTGGAAGAATTTCATTCGGGTAACCATCCGGAGTATCAGCAAAAACAAAGCCTTTAATGCCATAAATATTGCCGGACTGGCCATTGGGCTGGCCAGTGCCATCTTTATCATTCTGTATATCGTCAGCGAGACCAGCTATGATAAGTTCAATGAGCGCTCGGCGGATATATACAGACTCTATATTGATGGAAAAATGGCAGGAGAGGAATTCAAAGGGGCATGGAACAGTCCGGTTGCCGGCCCGACCTTTGCTGAAGAAATCCCTGAAATTGAGAAATTCTGCCGTTTCGACTTTTATGGAAACCAGCTAATGTGGGTGGATGCAGATAATAAATTCCTGGAAGAATCGGTCATGCTTGCTGATTCCTCCTTTCTGGAAGTATTTACCATCCGCCTCCTGGAGGGCGATCCCGCCACCTGCCTGGATGAGCCCAATACCATCCTTTTGTCCGAGTCCAAAGTAGCCCAGTACTTTCCGAATGGAGAACCCATTGGAAAATCCATTGCAATGAACAATGAATCCAATCTCTTCCGCGTCACCGGCGTGGTGGAGGATGCTCCAAAAAACTCGCATTTCACATATGAGTTCATAGCTTCCTATTGTACCGATGACCGGAGCACGACCGATTTCTGGTTCAATAACTGGATGATGACCTACTTTCTGGTTAGGCCCGGGACCGATGTTGAAGTCCTGAATGCCAAAATCAGGGCTTCTCTTTTTGTGAATATCAGGGCCCAGCTGAAACAATTTATGGGCATTACTCCAGAAGAATTTGAGGAGAGTGGAAATAAATATGGAATGATTGCCCAGCCCCTGCTGGATATTCACCTGAACCAGGAGATTGATCTTCCCAATGAGTTGGGATATCGCCCCCTTGGAAATCGATCTTACCTTTTGATATTCGGGGTGATCGCCTTTTTTGTGCTGGTGATTGCCTCCATTAACTTTATGAACCTGAGCACGGCCAGGTCGCTAAGCAGGGCCAAGGAAGTGAGCCTCCGAAAGGTGGTCGGATCGGGAAAAAAACAACTGGTCAGGCAGTTTCTTTTTGAGAGCGTTTTCCTGAGTCTCCTCTCCCTTATTATTGCACTGATCCTGGTTGTAGTCCTCATCAATCCCTTTAATAACCTGGTGGGGATGAAGCTTGAATTAGGGGAAATCTTTAGCTGGTATATGATCCCTTCCTTCATTTTACTTGCTATTCTGGTGGGATTATTAAGTGGCAGTTACCCTTCTTTTGTTCTGGCATCATTCAAACCCATTTTCGCCCTCAAGGGAAATGTTTCGGCCAAGAATGGAACCACGATGCTTCGGAATGCCCTGGTGATTATCCAGTTTTCCATATCCATCATTATTATTGCAGGAACACTGGTAATTTACTGGCAGTTCAACTATATGACCAATAAGGATCTGGGATTTGAAAAGGAGCAAATGGTGGTTCTGGAGCGCCTGCATCCACTTGGATGGGCAGATCCAGGTTTTCAAGGATGAGCTGACCGCACATGCTTCCATCCTCAGTGCCACAAACTCCACTGCCTACCTGGGTGCCACCAACAGCAACAGCACTTTTGGCATTAAAGGAAGACCCATTGAGGATGCCGCCATGATGTTTGTATACTATACGGATGAGGACTTTCAGGAAACTTTCAGGTTTAACCTGGCAACACCCGACAGCAGGTTTTTATCCGAAGATTTTCCCGGTGACTCATCGGCATGCCTGATCAACGAAGCTGCCATCAGGATTTATAACCTGGAAGACCCCATGAATACCAGATTCATGGCTCCCGGGGATGAAGGTTTTGATGAAGAACTCCGTGTAATCGGGGTGGTTGAAGACCACCATTTTTCCAGCCTTAAGAATGAGATCTCTGCCCAGATCATTATGTTGAAGCCAGCTTCATGGAACTGGCATGGCTATCTCAGCCTCAGGCTGGCCGGGGGCGAGGAGAACATCCAGGCAGCCCTGGGTCATATCGAGGAAAAGTGGAAGGAATTCACCAACGATGAACCCCTGCAGTACTTTTTCCTGGATGAGCAGCTGGAAAACTATTACGCAGAGGAGAAGAGGACCGGGACCATTACCCTGATCTTTTCCATCCTGGCCATATTCATCGCTTCACTTGGATTATTTGGACTTACCTTGTATAACTCCCAAAAGCGAATCAGGGAAATCGGGATCAGGAAGGTAATGGGTGCCTCAGAAGGCAACATTATCAGCGTAATCTCGAAGAGTGTGGGCTATGCAGTGGGAATATCCATTATAATCGCAATGCCGGCGGCTTACTTTATGATGCAGGACTGGCTGAGGGATTTCCCATACAATGTGGGATTCCAGCCTCTGCTTTTCATTGCAGCGGCCTTGCTGGCAATTATCATTGCCGCGGTAACTGTAAGTATTACCACCCTGAAGGCAGCACGTATTAATCCGGCTCTTGCCCTGCACTATGAATGATATTTATTGATAAAACCGCTGAAGCGCCTTCTCAGGTATTATATTCCTTAATAAGCTTTATAGTTAGAAGCGGATGGTGAACTTCACCTTCACCTTTGCGCTGGCCTCTTCCAGCTGGAATCTTTCATAGGGATCGCTGGCGATGCTGTTCCATACCAGGAAGATCTCCCGGCCAGGTCTCAGGATCCATTGGAATCTTGATTGCCAGCCCATTTTGTTGGACTTACTGTCGTATTGCACAAAATTGTAAAGGGTGATATTGGGAGAGAAGAGGATATTCAGGTTTGCGCGGTAAACAGTGGCAATAAATCCACCCTCATCCAGTTTTATGTCATTCCAGACCAGTTCACCCCCTATAAAAAGGGGGACAAAGACCTTGTAACCCGCTTTTAGCCTGACCTCATTTCGGGTTCCGTTGAAGAAGCCGCCGAAGCGGTAATCCACCTTGCCCCAAACCTGCCGCCTAGGGGCAGATTGCACTGAAATTGTTTGATAAAGGAAAGTGTGGCCACCGCTGGGTATTACATAGCCTTCATAAATTTCGAAGGGATCATCGAGAAACTCATAAGTAGGAGAGAGGGCGTAAGAAATTCTGTCCCCCGAGAGGAAGCGGATCGTGACTGGTGTGATGCTCCATCCCCTGGTCAGCATTTTTCCCTGGAAATTTGAGATATAGTCAAGACCCAGACCTGATTGAATCTGCATGATTCCCCATTTACCAGGCCTGGGACCAATCATTACTTCACCGTAGCTTTGTCTGACCCCCGGGCGGGGAACAAATCCTGCCCCTGCAACAAAGTTTTCCTGGATCTCCATATGGCCGATTTTCATGTTCAGGAAGTCATTTGGATAGGCAAATTCAATACCCCATGAAAATTCTCTCCCTTCCTCCCTTTGTGCTTCATCCTCGAACATGCTTGATGATTTTAAGCCATAGAGGGTCAGAGCCATGTTCTTATCCCCCCGGAATTTTGAAGTAGCCAGTCTTAGATCCATGCCCAGCAGATAGTTCTGTACATTCTGCAGGGCATTCCCATAGGTGGCAATCAGGCCTGCCTGTGATTGCTCGCCAAAGTTTCTGGAAATCCTGGAAACCACAAAATTTGAGTGGTCCCAGTCCTCCCTTTTATCTTTCATGTACATGGCCCCAATATTCCATTTCCCGGTTCGACCTGTAATCTTACCTCCGTACTGAACCGGGATGGGGTTACCGGTGGAATCCAGTCCAATGCGCCTTGAAAAGAAGGGTATCAGCCGCGTGTCGTTTATGCCAAAATTGAAGTAACTGGCTCCATCAAGGAAAAAATCACGTTTTTCAGGATAGAAGAGGTTAAATCGGGTTAAGTTGATCTGCTGTTCATCCACTTCGGTTTGAGCAAAATCCGTGTTAAGTGTAATGGCGGCTTTAAGATTGGGGGTGATGTTATAATATGCTTCAAGACCGGCATTGATTAAAGGGTCTGTTTCAGGGGTTTCGCTTTCATAATCTGCTCCGGTAAGGAGATAGGGAACCAGGTCAAGCCCCACACCCTGAGAAATACCCTCTAATCCATTTACGGATCCCGCATCGGAAACCTGGAATTTATGGGCATTCAGGTTGGCCACCGGCCAGTATCCGGTCTCTTCATTTCGCATATAATACCTGATTAGCTTTAAACCCCAGGTGGTATTGCCCTTTTTAAATCCCATTGTTTTAAAAGGAATGGCCATCTCCACATCCCACCCTTCGTCATGGATACTTGCTTTGCCGGTCCATAATCCATCCCAGGCTTTATTAAATTCAGCCCCGTTTTCGCTCACGATGGCATCCCCGATGGATCCACGGGGTCCCACCTGGAACCAATAGGCATTACGTTTATCATTATAAGTGTCAAGGATGACCTGTACCCGGTCATCATAGCCCAGGCTTACATCTCTTGCCAACTCCTTGGCGGTAATTAAATCAGGATCTCCATAGCAGCGAAAAGCTATATACAGGTTTGAGTCATCATAGCCCAGGAGCACTTCTGTTCTTTCGGAGAAGGGCTCGCCATTGTTGGGCTCCCTCTGAATAAAGCGTGTGATGGCTTTGCACTGCTCCCAGGATTCATCATTAACCAAACCATCAATGATAGGTGCTTTTTCAAAGCGGACGGCTGTGTGCTGATCCTGATCCTGCGCCTTAATGATGGGCAAAGATAAAACCAGCAGGAAGAAGATAAAAAGACACTTGTTGGGCATGGATGAGGGCTAATTGCCGCTAATTTAGCAGTTTTTACTTCAGTTTGCTGATAAATTGGGAACTTACCCAGTAAATATCGGCATTGCCATTATTCGGACTGTTGTAAAGGTTTTTTAGCTTTTGATAATTCCATTCATCCTGCTCTATCTCCATAGTCCGGGTAGCCATGAAGAAGAAAAATTTGCCATCGGGGGAGACATAGGGTGACCATCCTCCCGGATTATCTGCATTAATTGCCTTTCCCATATTCACCGGCTCTGACCATTGGTCGTTCTTTTCCCGGAATACAATATAGTAGTCCACTCCATCGAAGGCATCCTCCATGCCCACAGCCGGAACTATGATGTAACTCTCATCCGGAGAGACAAAAGCGTTGAAGCGGTTCGTTCCGCAATTTACCTGCCGGGGGAGAAGTTCTGGCTCCATAAATATCCCCGTTCACATTCCTGCTTCGGAAAATCTGGTTCAACCTGCTCCCTGCCTCATTCCTGGTGAAATACAGAGTACCCTCGCTTGTCAGGGAAGGGAAAAATTCGCCTCCGTCTGTATTGATTGGTGAGCCTGGATTGATGGGCTCGCTCCAGCCATCGGATGTACGGTTTACATACCAGATGTCCTGATCTCCCGGCTCTTCATCACCATCGGGTCGTGTGGACAGGAAATAGAGCCGTGAACCGTCAGGTGAAAAAGCGGGTTCGAAATCAAAGACCCCGGGACCGCCTGAAAAGGGAACAATTTCTGGATTGGTCCAGCTACCGTTCACTTCTTTTGTAAATAGAATGGTGGCGTAGGTATAGTTGCTGATGGCCACACAGAAAAAAATCTCCTTCCCATCCGGTGAGATGGCTACATCCCTTGTAAACATTCCGGTGGATACCAGTCCGGGAGCGAAAAGCTTTGGAAGGCTGTCTGGCAAAGCTTCACCCAGGTAAGGGCCTGAGCGATTAAGGTTTATATCTGAAGCCGGTGCCTTATCAGAACTGATAGAGCATGACAGTGTAAGCATCAACAGAATTGCCGGTACGATGAATAAAGCAGTTTTTCTCATGGCTTATTCTTCCACTCCGAATTTAAATATGGTTTGGGAAACAAATTTTTCACCAGGACGAAGCACCGTTGAGGGGAAGTCAGGCTGATTGGGTGAATCGGGGAAATGTTGGGTCTCAAGGCACATCCCGGCGTATTGCTCATAGCTTGTCCCACTTGAGACCAGACTTCCGTCAAGGAAGTTTCCCGAGTAAAATTGTACGCCAGGTTCTGTGGTGCTTACCTCCAGAGACCTGCCGCTTTTGGGATCCATAATCTTGGCCGCCAAGGTCTTTTCGCCTGCTGAACCATCAATTACATAATTGTGGTCATAGCCAACCGGGGTCCCTCCTACATCTTCAATGCGGTCGCCAATGACAGTGGGCTTTCTGAAGTCGAAAGGAGTTCCCTCCACGTTGGCGAGTTCGCCTGTGGGGATCAGTTCGTCATTGGATGGGGTATACCGGGAAGCATTAATATAAAGTACATGATCCAGGATGCTGCCTTCTCCAGCCAGGTTAAAATAGCTGTGATTGGTCAGATTCAACACAGTGGCTTTATCTGTTTCAGCCTCGTAAGTAATAAAGAGCTGGTCCATGAGTAACTCATATATAACGGTCACTTTGAGATTTCCCGGGTAACCTTCATCCCCGTCCGGACTCAAATAGCTAAGTTTAAGTGCAGCTCTTTCCTTACAGGAGATTACTTCCACATCCCATACCACTTTATCAAATCCCCTCAATCCGCCATGAAGTGCATTGTTGCCATTATTTGCAGCAAGCTGGTACTCCTCTCCATCGAGAGAGAAACGGGCATTTGCAATTCGGTTTGCAAAGCGTCCCACAAGCGCTCCAAAATAAGGGTGTTCCCCAAGGTATTGCTCCAGGTTGTCGAAGCCGAGGGTGATATTTCCCATCTTTCCATCCCTGTCGGGTGTATGTATTTCAGTAATAATACCGCCATAAGAAGTGATTTTCACCACATAGTCCTTTTCATTTTTCAGGGTATAAAGTGCAACTGAGTCTCCTTCCTGAGTGAACCCGAAATGCGACTTCTCCACCATACATTGTGGGTTCTCTGGGTTCATTTGTTTTCTCTCCTTTCTTCCCTGAATTACAAGCTGAGAGCAGGATGATTAGGGCAAAAATCAAAAACAGACCGCTGATGAGCGGATAACTGGACAGTGCAAGAATCTTCTTGTTCATGGTAGTTAGGTGTTAGGTTAATAGGTTAATATGTTAGTGGGTTAATATGTTAGGGGTTATTATGTTAGGGGTTAGGGGTTAGTATGTTAGTGGGTTAGTGGGTTAGGGGTTAATGGGTTAGGGGATTCCTAACTTCTAACATGCTAACTTATTAACTTTTTCTATCAAACTCCAATCTCTCCCCCCGGATCATTTCATTGAACATTCCCTCCTTATATACCAGCTTGCCATTGATCCAGGTATGGGTAACGGCCGAGTGAAAAGTTTCACCTGACATGGGAGACCATCCGCACTTATAGAGAATGTTATTATTGGCTACCTTCCATTCCCGGTTCACATCCAACATAACCATGTCAGCCTTATAACCAGGCTCAAGGAAGCCTCGCTCCTTAACCTGGAATAAACGGGCAGGGGCATGGCACATCTTTTCAACTACTTTTTCAAGGGTAATTTCATTCCGGCGGACCATTTCCAGCATAGCAACAAGGGCATGTTGGACCATGGGCCCCCCGGAAGGGGATTTAAAATACTTGCTTTGCTTCTCTTCTATGGTATGGGGTGCATGGTCGGTGGCAATGACATCCAGCTTGTCATTCAAAAGGGCTGCCATCAGTGAATCCCTGTCGTGCTTAGTCTTTACTGCAGGGTTCCATTTGATCAGAGTTCCCTTTGTCTCGTAATCCGCATCGGTGAACCACAGGTGATGTACGCATACCTCTGCAGTGATCCTTTTCTTTTCAAAATCCGTTCCATGTTCAAACAACTCCAGTTCCCTGGCTGTTGAGATATGAAGCACATGCAGGCGGCTATTATGCTTTCGGGCCAGTTCTACGGCCAGGGAACTCGAGAGGTAGCAAGCTTCCTCGCTTCGAATGACCGGATGAAGTTCCACCGGGATCTCTTCACCATATATCTGTCTTTGCTCCTCGGTGTTTTTCTGTATGGTGGCTTCATCCTCACAATGGCTTGCAATCAGGGTAGGGGATTCTGAAAAAATCTGTTCAAGCGCTTCCTTCTTATCCACCAGCATGTTTCCTGTGGAAGATCCCATGAAGACTTTCACCCCGCAGTTTCTTGAGGGATCAAGTTTTTTTATCTCTTCTATGTTGTCGTTGGTAGCGCCCAGGTAGAAAGAATAATTGGCCAGAGATACTTCAGCAGCCCTGTCATACTTTTTCTCCAGCTCTTCAATGTTGGTGGCCTGTGGGATGGTGTTTGGCATCTCCATGAATGAAGTAATTCCTCCTGCCACAGCTGCTCTTGACTCTGTGGCTATCTCGGCTTTGTGGGTCAGACCCGGCTCGCGGAAGTGGACCTGATCATCGATTACTCCTGGAATCAGGTAGTTTCCCCCGGCGTCAATTACCTGCACCACATCAGACTCCTCAGCGGGCTCACCCTTCCCGACAGCCTTGATGATTCCTCCACGTACCAGCACAAATCCAAGGGTAGTGATTCCCCTGTTTACTATTCTTGCATTCTTAATCAGGTAATTGTTCATCTTTATATCCTTCCTGTCTTTACTCAGCTTCGCTTTCGTGAGCTCCGCTTCGCCTCGGTTCGACTTTAAACTTTACACTTTACGCTTTTGACTTTCAGCTTTGGACTTGCACTACCTGCGGTAGTGCCTGAACCAGCTGCCAACTTTTAAGCCAATTACTCCAAAAATAGCCTCGCTGACAATTTTGCCACTCATTTTTGAAGTACCCTCCTTTCTGTCCGTAAAGATAATGGGGATCTCCACCAGATTGAATTTGTATTTCCATGCCTTAAATTTCATCTCAATCTGGAATGCATAGCCCTTAAATTTGATTTTATCCAGATCGATCACCTGAAGGACCTCTGTTCGGTAGCAAACAAAGCCTGCGGTGGCATCCCTGATCTTCATGCGGGTAATCATCCTCACATAAACGGAGGCAAAGTAGGAGATAAGAACGCGACTCATGGGCCAGTTCACCACATTTACACCGGATACATATCTTGATCCGATGGCAATGTCGGCCGATTGATTCTCACAAGCATCAAAAAGTCTTAGCAAGTCCTTGGGATTGTGCGAAAAATCAGCATCCATTTCACATATATATAGGTATCCCTTTTCAATGGCCCACTTAAATCCTTTAATATATGCAGTACCCAGGCCCAGTTTCCCCTCTCTTTCCAGCAGATGAAGCCTTTCTCCATGTTCTTTCTGAAGCTCCCTGATTCTATGTCCGGTTCCGTCCGGTGAGTTGTCATCTACCACCACAAGATCAATATCCTGCGACAGCTCCATTACAGCTGCAACGATCTTGCTGATGTTTTCAATTTCATTGTATGTGGGTACTATAACTAGTCTCTTGTTCATATCGTAATTATCGGATCACCAAAATTACATCATTTTTTGAAGATTATGTTAGGTGGATCAAAGGAAACGCTTATATTTGCAGCCCGTTTGAGAAAACGATGTTCTTTGAAGGAGTTTTATTAAATACTGATTATCAGCCAAATGAAATTTATTTTCAGAAAAAGCAAAAAAACATTTGGAGATAAAAAATAAAAGTCCTTATCTTTGCATCCGCTTTCACAAGCAGTTGTTCTTAAAACAAGATTGAAGAGAGAGATTTTCCGGAGCGAAAGCCGAGAGAAAAAAGTGAAGAAAAGTTGTTGGGGATTAAGATAAAGTTCTTATCTTTGCAGTCCGCAAAAACGGAAGAGTAACAGAACAAAGTTCTTTGAAAATATTGAAGTAAGAAATAGGTAAAGAAGTCACCTGAAATTCCAAAATGAATTTTAAGGAGTGAATAATCCTTGAGCAAATTAAATTTTCTTTTACAATGAAGAGTTTGATCCTGGCTCAGGATAAACGCTAGCGGCAGGCCTAACACATGCAAGTCGAGGGGTAACGATGTCTTCGGACAGGCGACGACCGGCGCACGGGTGAGTATCGCGTTTGTAACCTACCTTTAACTGGAGAATAGCCCGAAGAAATTCGGATTAATACTCCATAATACTATGAACTGGCATCTTTTTATAGTTAAAGCTCCGGCGGTTAAAGATGGGCATGCGTAACATTAGATAGTTGGTGAGGTAACGGCTCACCAAGTCTACGATGTTTAGGGGGTCTGAGAGGATGGTCCCCCACACTGGTACTGAGACACGGACCAGACTCCTACGGGAGGCAGCAGTGAGGAATATTGGTCAATGGGCGCAAGCCTGAACCAGCCATGCCGCGTGAAGGATGACAGCGCTACGCGTTGTAAACTTCTTTTGTACAGGAAGAAACGCT
The DNA here is from genome assembly GCA_963713725.1 of uncultured Bacteroidota bacterium. Lineage (GTDB taxonomy): Bacteria > Bacteroidota > Bacteroidia > Bacteroidales. The sequence continues at coordinate 1,675 of CAVQMZ010000033.1, read as the reverse complement.
TCTACGTGTAGAAGTCTGACGGTACTGTACGAATAAGCACCGGCTAACTCCGTGCCAGCAGCCGCGGTAATACGGAGGGTGCAAGCGTTATCCGGATTTATTGGGTTTAAAGGGTACGTAGGCGGAAAATTAAGTCAGTAGTGAAATCCTGCAGCTTAACTGTAGAACTGTTATTGATACTGGTTTTCTTGAATATAGTTGAAGTAGGCGGAATGTGTAATGTAGCGGTGAAATGCTTAGATATTACACAGAACACCGATTGCGAAGGCAGCTTACTAAGCTATGATTGACGCTGAGGTACGAAAGCGTGGGGAGCGAACAGGATTAGATACCCTGGTAGTCCACGCCGTAAACGATGATCACTCGTTGTTGGCAATACATCGTCAGCGACTGAGCGAAAGCATTAAGTGATCCACCTGGGGAGTACGCTCGCAAGAGTGAAACTCAAAGGAATTGACGGGGGCCCGCACAAGCGGAGGAACATGTGGTTTAATTCGATGATACGCGAGGAACCTTACCTGGGCTTAAATGTAAAACGACGGATCGGGAAACTGATCTTTCTTAGGACGCTTTGCAAGGTGCTGCATGGCTGTCGTCAGCTCGTGCCGTGAGGTGTCGGGTTAAGTCCCATAACGAGCGCAACCCTCATCATTAGTTGCCAGCGAGTAATGTCGGGGACTCTAATGAAACTGCCGGTGTAAACCGTGAGGAAGGTGGGGATGACGTCAAGTCAGCACGGCCCTTATGTCCAGGGCTACACACGTGTTACAATGGTCGGTACAAAGGGCAGCTACCTGGTGACAGGATGCTAATCTCGAAAACCGATCTCAGTTCGGATCGAAGTCTGCAACTCGACTTCGTGAAGCTGGATTCGCTAGTAATCGCGCATCAGCCACGGCGCGGTGAATACGTTCCCGGGCCTTGTACACACCGCCCGTCAAGCCATGGAAGCTGGGGGTACCTGAAGTCCGTAACCGAGAGGAGCGGCCTAGGGTAAAACTAGTAACTGGGGCTAAGTCGTAACAAGGTAGCCGTATCGGAAGGTGCGGCTGGAACACCTCCTTTCTAGAGAGGTTATTTACGTCGACTTCTTTCCTACTCTTACTTCATATTTTATATAATCTAGAAAACGCATTTTAACGTTTTAACTGGAAATTCCCGATGCTCAGTGTGTTACAGGCATGTAACATCCGGGATTTGGGAAGCTGAGTGGGAAATTACAGTCCCGTAGCTCAGGTGGTTAGAGCGCTACACTGATAATGTAGAGGTCCCCAGTTCAAGTCTGGGCGGGACTACTTTTAAAATGCGGGGGATTAGCTCAGTTGGCTAGAGCGCCTGCCTTGCACGCAGGAGGTCATCGGTTCGACTCCGATATTCTCCACATAACGCCAGATTCCGAGTTTCTCGGATAGGCACAGGTTCTTTGACATATTGGAAAGAAGATTTTTTAATTATACCGTAATTGAAAAAAGTAAGTAAGAGCGTATGGCGGATGCCTAGGCTCTCAGAGGCGATGAAGGACGTGACAAGCTGCGATATGCTACGGGGAGGTGCAAATAACCATTATATCCGTAGATTTCCGAATGGGGCAACCCACCTGGTTGAAGATCAGGTACCCCGCAAGGGGGGCAAACCCGGCGAACTGAAACATCTAAGTAACCGGAGGAAGAGAAAA
>CAVQMZ010000032.1:0-93289 GCA_963713725.1 uncultured Bacteroidota bacterium | reverse complement strand
TTTTCAGTGGCCTTACTATAATCTTGTTTTTGCTATGTTAACCAAAATCATCATAGTCCACCATCTCATCAGGAACCCCCATATCATAGAGCAGTTTCCCAACAGCCGCATTCATCTGTGGCGGGCCGCACATGTAGTACTCCACTTCTTCGGGCTCCTCGTGGTATCTGAGGTAGTTGTCGTAGAGTATCTGGTGGATGAAGCCGGTGTAGCCATCCCAGTTGTCCTCGGGAGCGGGTTCTGAGAGGCCAATGTTGAAGGTGAAATTGGGGAAGTCCTTTTCAATGGCCCTGAACTGGTCCTCGTAGAAGACTTCTTTCTTGGAGCGGGCTCCGTACCAGTAACTTACCTTGCGGCCGGTTTTCAGGGTATGGAAAAGGTGGAAGATGTGTGAGCGCATGGGAGCCATTCCGGCACCACCACCTACATATACCATCTCGTTCTTGGTTTCCTTGATAAAGAATTCTCCATAAGGTCCGGATATGGTGACTTTGTCACCTGGCTTCCTGGAGAAAATATAGGATGAACATATTCCGGGATTTACATTCTTAAAGCGTCCGTGGCTCACATCCCAGGGTGGGGTGGCGATACGGATGTTCAGCATCACAATATTACCTTCTGCAGGGTGGTTGGCCATGGAGTAAGCACGATAAGTCTCTTCGGGATTCTTCATATTCAGATCCCACATATTGAACTTGTCCCAATCGCTCACGATACTCTTCCTCAACATCAATGTCTGTTTTGAAATCCACCTCAATCTTGGGCACATCAATCTGTATGTATCCCCCCGATTTGAAATTCAGGGTTTCTCCTTCAGGCAGACGGACCACAAACTCTTTAATAAAGGTGGCCACACCGTCATTGGAAACCACCTCGCACTCCCACTTTTTGATCCCCATTACCTCTTCAGGAACCTTGATGGTCATGTCTTCACGCAATTTGACCTGGCAACCCAGGCGCCATTGCTGCTGCTGCTCCTTACGGGTAAAGAACCCGGTCTCGGTGGGAAGGATCGAACCGCCACCTTCAAGAACCTGGCACTTGCACATACCACAGGTACCCCCGCCACCACAGGCAGAGGGTAGAAATATATCGTTGCTGGACAGGACGTTCAGAATGGTTGTTCCGGGTGAAACGGTATACTCCTTATCGTTTACTTTAAACTGTACATCTCCCTGGGGAGTGAGTTTTTTCCTTGCATAAAGCAACATGGCCACCAGTAGCAGGATCACAGAACAGGAAGACCGCGATGCTGATCAGAACGACTGAGAGTGTTGAAGTGAGAAATATCATTTTGCTTCAGTTTTATTTCTTATAATTTAATTCCCATGAAACTCATGAATGCGATGCCCATCAGGCCGGTGATGATGAAAGTAATTCCAAGACCACGCAAAGGTGCGGGTACATTGGAGTACTTGATCTTTTCCCGGATGGCAGCAATGCCCACAATGGCCAGGAACCAGCCCACACCCGAACCCAGTCCGAATACGGTGGCTTCAGCAATGTTGGCATACTCACGCTCCTGCATGAAGAGTGATCCACCGAGGATGGCACAGTTTACAGCAATCAGGGGCAGGAAGATACCCAGTGAGGTGTAAAGGGTAGGGGCAAATTTCTCAATAATCATCTCCACCAGCTGCACCATGGAGGCGATTACTGCAATGAACATGATGAATGAGAGAAAGCTCAGATCCACATCTCCCAGTGAGGGACTGATCCAGGTTAGCGCACCTGCTTTCAGGATGAACTTCTCAATAAGAAAGTTAATGGGTACGGTAAATCCAAGTACAAAGATCACAGCGATTCCAAGACCCGTAGAGGTCTTTACGGTTTTTGACACCGCCAGGTATGAACACATGCCCAGGAAATAGGCAAAGATCATGTTATCGATGAAGATGGACTTTACAAATATGTTGACCAAATTTTCCATGATGGTTATTTTCTGATTTTCAAATAGCTACTTTAATCTTCAATGAGGTCCTTGCGGCGTGCACGTTGTATCCAGATAATCACACCCACCACAACAAGGGCCATTGGGGGCAGAATCATCATCCCGTTATTTACATAGCCTGCATCATAAAAGGCCTGGGGAATGACCTGGATTTCAAGCAAGGTACCCGATCCCAGCAGCTCCCTGAAGAAGGCCACAATAATCAGGATCACTCCGTAACCGGCTGCATTACCCAGTCCGTCGAGAAAAGCCGGCCAGGGCTTATTACCCAGTGCAAAAGCTTCAAGGCGACCCATGATAATACAGTTGGTAATAATGAGCCCCACAAATACCGACAGCTGCTTGCTCACATCGTAAGCAAATGCCTTTAGTACCTGGTCCACCAGGATTACCATGGTGGCAATAACCACCAGCTGAACAATGATCCGGATTCTGGGTGGGACCATTTCCTCATCAGGGAGATCACCACGTTGGATACGGCCATTACAGCCAAAACAGAAATAGCCAGAACGATGGAAGGCTTCAGTTTAACCGTAACTGCCAGGGCAGAGCATACGCCCAATACCTGTACGGTAATGGGATTGCTCATTCCCATCGGCTCGCTCAGAAGCTTCAGGTTCTTTGGGGAAAATAAAGGTTCCTTTTCAGTACTCATATCTTTACTTTGTTAATTCTTTAAAATGGGCAACATAGCCTGCCATACAATCCAGGATCATGTCTTCGAGTCCCTTGGATGTAATCGTACCCCCTGATATGGCATCCACCTGGTGTGGATTTGAGGGATCTGCTCCACCTTTTACTACTTCTATGGAGACAAACTCACCGTTTTCATTGAAGATGGTCTTCCCCACAAAAGGGGCCTGGAACCAGCCCGTGTTAATCTCAGCACCCAGTCCGGGTGTCTCTCCCTTATGGTCGAATACGGCACCGTAGATGGTGTTCAGATCTTCCTCCAGGGCAATGTATCCCCAGATGGGGCCCCAGAGTCCTTTTCCAAGTATGGGTAGGACGTATTTTTTGGGTCCGCCATTCTCTGAATAGACAAAAACCGGGTAGTTCCGCTCTTCCTGCGGCTTTCTTACCTCGGCATTCTGGGTAAGCATGATCTCGAAGGCATCGGTATCCAGTTTATTACCGTTGAAGTCAACCACATAGGAATCGGTAATATATTTTCCGAACTCCTCGTTAATATAGCTGTTCTTGTCATCGGCCTCACCAACCGCTTCGGCTTTTCCAACAGACCGGAGGACATCCTGTTTCTTTTCGATCTGGACATTCATCTCCTGGAGCGGCTTTAACTGCATAGCAACGAATGAAAGCAGCACTGCCACGATCGTTACCATGACCAGCGAAAAGACGAATATGTATGTATTGCTAAAACTTCTCATGTTCGTTTCCTTGATATTAGTTTGCAGTTACTTTAGCTCGTTTCAGTCGCTTGCGGATGCTGCCTTCGATGATGTAGTGATCAATCAGCGGGGCAAAAACATTCATCAGCAATATGGCCATCATTACCCCTTCCGGGTAAGCAGGGTTGAGCACCCTGATGAGGATGGCCAGGAATCCGATGAGGAATCCGTAAATCCATTTTCCCTTTTCAGTTTGCGCTGCCGTTACAGGATCGGTGGCCATGAAGACCGCACCAAAGGCGAATCCACCCAGTAAAAGGTGTTGCCACCAGGGAACTGCCATAAATTCATTCACGGCAAATATATTCAGGAGTAGCCCCATGACTGCTCCACCGGCAAAAACAGATAGAATTACCTTCCAGCTTCCAACACCGGTTGCAATGAGTATCGCTGCCCCGATCAATATGGCAAGCGTTGAGGTTTCGCCTATGGATCCAGGAATGGTCCCTATAAACATGTCCATCCCGGAGATGGTTTCACCAACTCCATTCACAAAGGTCGAAACATTCTGTGCAGCCTGACCCAGTATGGTTGAACCTGAGAAACCATCTACGACTCCTGTTCCTTCGGTGAGTCCGGAAATCCAGACTTTGTCACCCGACATCTGGCTGGGATAGGCAAAGAAAAGAAAGGCCCTTGCAGTCAGCGCAGGATTCAGGATATTCATTCCGGTTCCTCCAAATACCTCTTTCCCGATAATCACGGCAAAAATTGTGGCTACGGCCACCATCCAGAGGGGTACATCCACAGGCATAACCAATGGAACCAGCAGGCCTGAAACCAGGTAACCTTCAGCAACCTCGTGTCCACGTATCTGGGCAAAAACAAACTCGGTACCCAGTCCAACCACGTAGGAGACTACGATAATCGGGAATACCTTTAAGAATCCATGCCAGAACATGGGCCAGAAGCTGGCTTCCATACCCATGGCCTGGAAATGCTGAAATCCTGTGTTCCACATTCCAAACAGCAGGGCCGGAACCATGGCAAATACCACCAGGATCATGGTGCGTTTCATATCCATGGCATCACGGATGTGGACGCGCCCGGTGGTTACCCTGTCCGGGACAAAAAGAAAGGTTTCAAAGGCTTCAAAGGTGGAGTGCAGAAAGTGCAGCTTCCCCCCTTTTTCCACCGGAACCTTACATTTATCTACAAATCGTCGTAAAGAACTCATGTGTATTGCTATGTATTATTAATCTTCCATTTCTTTTCTAAGCGACTTCAATCCACGCCGGAGAATACTTGGTAACCGGAATCTTTAGATGTGCATATGTATTCGCACAGAGCAAGGTCCTCTTCATCCACTTCATAGATTCCAAGCTGCTCCATCTTATCAATGTCGTTTGCCAGTATCGATTTCAGAAGCTGAACCGGAAAAATATCCAGGGGAACCACCTTTTCATATTCACCGCTCATCACAAAGGCCCTTTCACCCCCATGATAATTGGTATCCATGTCGAATTTCTTTTTTGGACGTCAGCCAGGTGGAGGCAAAAGTGCGTGACAACGAAGCCTTTTTAAATCCGGGCAGCACCCATCCAAACATTTCGTAGTAGTTTCCTTCACGGATCACCGTCACCTGCGAATCAAAGAAGCCCACATATCCTGTTTCGGCATCGATCGTCTTTCCATTTAATACATTCCCGCTGATCACCCGGTTGTCTTCTTCCTTTAATTGCTTTTCCAGCAAAGGAGCCACCTCGGTTCCGCGGATGGTCCTATAATACTGGGGCTTTTCTACCCTGGGCACCCGTAAGGGCAACCACAACGGAAGGATCGTATGCTCCGGTTTTAAAGAGTCTTCCAATGGCCAGCACATCCTGGGGCTGAACCACCCAAACTTCCTCACCTTTATTAATGGGGTCAAGCTTGTTTATCTGGGTACCCACATTCCCTGCAGGGTGGGGTCCGCTGAATCGATTGATCTCAACGCCCTCAATGGATGCAAGTGTGCGTACTGAAGGATAGCGACCATCCAGGTTCAGGAAAACTTTCCCTTCCGTAAGCATTTTTAAGGCATTCACACCCCACTGGAAATCCTCCTCACTATCTTTCAAAATGAAATCAAAATCGGGAGCCAGGGGAGCTGTATCAAAAGCTGAAATAAAAATCGACTTGGGAGACTTGCCGGGTTTGGCGATCACGGTATAAGGCCTGCGACGAATCAGTGGGCCAGAGACCGCTGTTAAGCAAATTCTCAACCACCTCTTCACGGCTCATCTTTGAAGGATCACCCTGCACAAACTTTTCAGCTGTATCTTTCCCGTCATCTTCAATGACCACTTCGATAATCCGCCTTCGTTCGCCCCGGTTAATAACCTGAAGTATCCCACTCACCGGTGAGGTGAACTTGATCTCAGGGTTGTATTTATCATAGAAGATGGGGGTACCCACCTTCACCTGATCACACAGTTTGGGAATAATTTTTGGCGTAAGTCCGTGCCAGTCACCGGGTTTGATTGCATATGTTTTCGCCCTGGGGGCTTTCACATAAAACTTGTCAGCCTCGCCATTCATATGGATGTCCAGGCCTTTCTTAATCTTAATTACCTCTGTCATTGTGAACTTTGTAACAGTAAAAGAAAGCGTAAAATTAGCTATTTTTGCTTACCTGCAAAATATGTAGATATTGATATATCTCAATTTTTATACTGGAAGAAATCATGATCAATGATTTTATAGAAATTAAATAATAGCTAAAATGCATTAGGTACGGTTCTTGCAGCAATTTAGTCCATGTAAAATCCCAAAAAGACCCTATGAGAAAAACATTATATTTCATAACATATTTATTCCTGTTACAAATAATATCATGTCCGGTTCAGGCCCAAAATTCCTACGAAGATGAGAATGGAGTATTGAGAGAAATGGTATTTTCGGCCGAATATAAAACCATTCAATTCTACCGCGAAGGCTGGACAGAAAGCTACCCCATCAGCAAGCTGGAAGGAGATGTTCCCCTGATCCTTGAATTCGATGACCTGTCAAAAAACCAGCCCACACTCCTTTATAAGATTCTCCATTGCAATGCCGACTGGACCCAATCGGACATCAGTGAACAGGAATACCTTGAAGGATACTCCGAAAGCGAGGTTCCCGGGGGGAGCCCTTCCTTCAATACCTATACCTCTTATATACACCATCGCCTGAGTATCCCCAATGAATATGCCCGGCCCTTGCTCTCGGGAAACTATATGCTGGTGGTTTACCGGGACTGGGACCCGGATGATGTGGTCTTTACCAAACGGTTTATGTTAGCTGAAGGAGCCGTAAGTATTGAGGCCAAAGCCGGATATCCGGTTCAGCAAAAATACCAGGGCTGCTGCCATGAAGTGGATTTTACAGTCAGTCATAGTGGAATCAATATTGACGACCCCTACTCCCAGACCACTGCCATGATATTCCAGAATGGACTCTGGGATATGGGCATCGGTCCTCTTTCACCCTATATTGTAAACAATGGGGAACTGATTTATGACTACCACGAAGAGAATATCTTTCCCGGGGGAAATGAATTCCGGTTCTTCGACACAAAAAACACCCGCACGCCCACCTATTTTGTTCAGAGCATAAATTTCATCGATCCCTGGTTCCACTTTGAACTGAAACCCGATATACCCAATCCTTCACATCTCTATATGTCGAAAACAGATATTAATGGCAGGTATCATATTCAATCAGAGGGCGGACAGGATCCGGGTGTGGATGCAGATTATGTTTTTGTCCACTTCAGGCTCGATATGACCTTCCCCCTGGATGGTTCGGTATACATTGCCGGAGCCCTGACCAACTGGCAGTTCAACGACCTGAACCGAATGGAATATGATGCCAATGAGGGTGCTTACAAACAATCCCTGCTTCTGAAGCAAGGAGTATATAACTATCGCTACCTCTTCTTGCCTGCCCTATCGGACCAGTTCGAGGTGGAGGAAATCGAAGGGTCCTTCTATGAAACCGAAAATGAATACCTTATTCTCTTTTACCATCGGCCTTCGGGTACGAGATATGACAGGTTGCTGGGGCATCAAATCGTGCATAGCGCACAATATTAGTCATAAAGCTCAAAAGTCTAAAGAAAAAAATAAGTGAAGAGAATCATTGCAATATTGATAATTGGAAGCATCCTAATAGCTGGAGCTGAGGGGCAGGAATGGAAGCAATATCCCTATACGCCCGAGGGGAGTTTGATTTCATTTCCAAAGGATGAGGGAAGGCATGCGGACGAGTCATCGGAGTGGTGGTATATGGCCGGACATCTGACGGGGAATGGAAACGGGCAATCCCTACAGCTTTATGGTGAGCTATTTCTATTATCCTGCCCTGGGGTATGATGGTTTTCGTATTCTGAACATAGCACGGGATGATACTGGGGAATTCTTCTACCGATGCCCAGGGACTTAATTATACGGATATGTCCGAGGACAGCCTGAATATCCAGGCCACCCTTATGTTTGGCACCACCGAATCCTGGGTCTACCAGAGCGATTCCATGGGAAGAAGCAGACCTTTTGATTATGAAATTATTGCATCAGCAGCTGACGGCGGACTTCAACTATCCAGCGAATCACTTAAAAATCCTTTGATTCTGGGCGATAGTGGTTATTTTAACCAGGGTGCAAGTGCCTATACCTATTATTATTCATTTACTGAGAATAAAATCAATGGTTCAATTCTCTTTGGGGAAATCTCTGAGGAGGTGAGCGGAACTGCATGGATTGACAAGCAATACGGAACCTTCAGTCCCGCAACGGAAGAGTATTATGAGTGGTTCAGTGTGAATCTTTCCAATGGAATGGACCTGGTAGTATGGGACCTGTTTACCGCCCAGAACCAGTTGCCCGATCTATCTGCCTACCGTCATATGAGTGTCTGGCAGGATTCTGCAACTCAGTTCACCACCCATGATTACCAGATGGAAAGACTGTCCTATGCCTACATGCCCGATGGAGCCATGTGTTATGCTCAATCCTGGCACCTCAGTTCTGAAGAAATGCAGATGGATTTGATCATCACCACCCTGAATTCACATGGAGATGTCCAGCTTCCCTTCCGTTTTTATGAAGGTGCCACTTCAGTAAGTGGCACAGTAAATGGAGTGCCTGTCACCGGCCGGGGTTTTGCCGAACTGGTAAAAAGCTATGAGGCACCCGAACCAGCCATTCTCTATCCCCAGGGAGGCACATGGAAGGACTCACTTCGCATCGGCTGGACCCTGCTGAATCCCGATGATGGGTATAATCTAAGTTATGATCTGGAGTACAGCACCGACAATGGAAGTAGCTATCAATATATTGAACAAGGCATCCAGGAAAAGGAATATATGTGGGTCGATCCGGGAACCCTTGAAAGGAGACAGTTGCTGGTTCAGGATTACTGCCTATACCCCGGATACCACACTTACTGGTTTGACTGCTTAGCCAAAAGGCCTCAGTTTATGAACCGGATAGTACTACATCTTTGATCTCAAACAGGCATTATCAAAGAATGAGCTTGATGCTTTTCCCAAATCCTGCCAAAGATTATATTATTATTGAGGGTTAAATTCGGATTCATTCACATATGCATTTTTGATATAACAGGAAAAAAGGTTTTAACAGGATTTAAGTATAATCCAGGGAATCAATTTAAGCTTTATTTAGCAAATCTGAAACAGGGATTATACCTGATTTTGATGAATGACGGAGGAAGAGAAACCTCAGGCTATTAAGTTCTTAATCAAGGATTAATCAATACTTCATCCTCTTCTCATGCTCCATTGGCCAAATCCATTTGTTTTCGAGTAACTTTTATATCAACTTCAATCGTATAAAGGTTAAAAGTAACTGCATATTAAACTATAAAAGCATATGTGTGGTATAGTAGGATATATCGGTAGCAAGGATGCCTACCCGATACTGATTAAAGGATTGAAAGAGGCTTGAATACAGAGGTTACGATTCGGCCGGAGTAGCCCTTCTCAACGGAGATGTTTCTATATATAAAAAAAAGGGGAAAGGTACAGGAACTTGAAGACCATGTTAATGGCAAGGGAATCCTATGTTCCATTGGAATCGGCCACACAAGGTGGGCCACCCATGGTGAACCCAGCGATTTAAATGCCCACCCCCATCGTTCAGAGAAGGGTTTGTTTACCATCATCCATAACGGTATTATTGAGAATTATGCGGTGCTGAAGCAGGGCCTCATCGATCAAGGTATGAGCTTTTACTCTGAGACCGATACCGAGGTACTGGCCAACCTGATCGAGTATATTTATACCAGTCAGGATGTGAGCGTGGAAATGGCCGTATCCATGGCCCTTCAAAAAGTAATTGGCGCCTATGGCCTTGTGGTTGTTTCAAAGGAGGAACCCAACCTGATGATTGCCGCCCGCCGAAGCTCTCCCCTGGTGATCGGCCTGGGAAACAAGGAATATTTCATTGCCTCCGATGCCACGCCCATTGTTGAGTACACCGATCGGGTGATCTACCTGAACAATGATGATATTGCCCTGATCCGCAGGGATGAGCTGGTTCTGAAGAACCTTACTCAGAATAACACCAGTATTAATATCCAGACCCTTGATCTGGGAATTTCAGAGATTGAGAAGCAGGGCTTTGAACACTTTATGCTGAAGGAGATTTTTGAACAGCCCCGCTCCATCCAGGATACTTTCCGGGGAAGGATTATTCCAGACAGCAATGAGATCATGCTGGGAGGACTTCACGATGTGAAGGACCAGCTGGTGAATGCCAAGCGGATCGTAATCATTGCCTGCGGAACCTCCTGGCATGCAGGACTGGTGGGGGAATATCTCCTGGAGGATCTGGCAAGAATAGCCGTTGAGGTGGAATATGCTTCCGAATTCAGGTACCGCAATCCCATGATTGGTCCCGATGACGTGGTGATTGCCATCTCTCAGAGTGGTGAAACAGCCGATACCCTGGCAGCCATCCAGCTGGCCAAGGATAAAGGCGCCCTGGTTCTGGGAATATGCAATGTGGCCGGATCGAGTATATCAAGGGAAACCAACGCCGGGGTTTATACCCACGCCGGTACCGAGATTGGCGTGGCCTCCACCAAGGCCTTTACCGCCCAGGTGACCGTGCTTACCATGATGGCCATTATGATCGGGCGGGAGAAAAAATTGCTTTCCGATGACGACGCTTTGCTGAGCTGATCAGTGAGCTGAATGCCATCCCGGAAAAAATTGAAAAGATCCTGGAACAGAATGATGAATTCAAACGGATTGCTGAAATCTATAAGGATTCAACCAATGCCCTTTACCTGGGACGCGGAGTTTCCTTCCCGGTGGCCCTTGAGGGAGCCCTTAAAGCTGAAGGAAATTTCCTACATCCATGCGGAAGGTTATCCTGCTGCGGAGATGAAACACGGACCCATTGCCTTGATTGACGAGAAAATGCCCGTGGTATTTATTGCCAACCATGACAGCTCCTATGAGAAGATTGTGAGCAATATCCAGGAAGTAAAGGCCCGCAATGGTGTGGTTATTGCCATTGTAACCGAAGGTGATACTGCCATCCGCAAAATGGCCGACCATGTGATTGAGATCCCTCAGACCGACGAGACCCTGGTGGCCATTCCATCGGTGGTACCCCTGCAGCTCATCGCCTATCACATTGCTGTGATCACGCGGATGTGATGTGGATCAGCCCAGGAACCTGGCCAAATCGGTCACCGTGGAGTAGCCTTTAAAGTGGACTATAGCTAACTAAGCTATAGCCCGATCTCATCCGCAACCTCCCGCATGGCATCCACCGAAATCTGGATAAACTCATCCAGGGGAATGCCGATTTCTTCACACTCCATAATGATGTCCCGGTTTACGCTGGCTGCAAAGGCTTTTTGCTTCATGCGCTTGCTGACTGATTTGTATTTGATGCTGGCTATTTTTTTGTCGGGATATACCAGGGCAGTGGCATAGATCAGGCCTGTGATGGTTTCCCCGGCAGCAAGGGCATGCTGAAATAATGTTGTAGCGGGCTTCACCTGTGGCTCCCTCATTGTGCATCCGGATGGCATCCAGCATTTCCGGGTCCAGATCAAGTCCTTCCAACAGCTCGGCTGCCTTCAGGGCATGAACATGCAGGTCTCCTCCTGTCACTTCCATATCGATATCGTGTAAGAGTCCGGTCAGTCCCCAGCGATCGGGATCCTCACCCAGGCGTAAAGCCAGGGCCCGCATAACTGCCTCTGAGGCCAGGCAATGTACAATGGTTTTTTCATTTTTTATATGCTCCCGCACCTGCTTAGCAGCTTTCCAAGAGCTGTATCACGATCAAGTGTCATTCGTAGATATCTTATTGAATCCTGTTACTCATCAGGTAGTTTGAAACATAGTCCTCCACCCCTTCCTCCAGGCTGGTGAACGCCTTGTTGTATCCAAGAGAACGCAACTTACCCATATCCGCCTCTGTAAAATACTGGTACTTGTCCCGTATATCTTCAGGGGTGTCAATGTAGGATATATCAGGCTCCAGTCCCATGGCCCTGAAGGTAGAACCCACCAGGTCCTTAAAGGCCCTGGCCTTACCTGTACCCAGGTTATAAAGACCGCTTTCGGGCCGCTGCTCCATCATAAAAAGGATCACATCCACCACATCTTTCACATATATGAAGTCGCGAAGCTGCTCGCCGTCTTTAAATTCGGGATTATGGGAACGGAATAGTTTCATTGCTCCCGTTTCCTTGATCTGTTTAAAGGCGTGAAGCACCACCGAGGCCATTCGTCCCTTATGGTATTCGTTGGGACCGTAAACATTGAAGAATTTTAATCCTGCCCAGAAAAAGGGCTTTCTCTCCTGGGCCAGCACCCACTTATCAAATTCGTTCTTGCTGCGTCCATAGGGGTTCAATGGTTCCAGTTTTTCAACCACTTCATGGGAATCGGCATATCCTTGTTCACCCAGACCATAGGTAGCCGCTGAGCTGGCATAGATCAGGGGCAGTCCAAATTCCACGCAGAGATTAAATACGGTTTTGGAATATTCCAGGTTCAGCTCCTGTAATACCTCCCACTTAAACTCTGTGGTATCCGTACGTGCCCCCAGGTGAATGATGATCTGGATTTGCCGGTGGTTTGCTTTTATCCATTCTGCAAAGGCACCCCGCTCAAGCAGGGCTGTAAAATCCTTTCCAAGGTAATTCTGTTCCCTGTCCGGTCTGCTGAAATCATCCACAAGGACGATATCCTTGTATCCCGACTGGTTCAGACCGGCTACCAGGTTGCTTCCAATGAAGCCTGCTGCTCCTGTAACAATAATCATGCTGCCAAGATAAGGAATTTTGAGCATCAATATTTGATCCTGAATGAACATCCTACCCGAAAATTTCGTTTCTTTACTATAACTGAAGCTATGATATATCTTACACGCAGAGAACGATTCAGCTCAGCCCACAGGCTGTATAACCCTGAACTTTCCGACCAGGAGAATGAGAAAATTTATGGCCCATGTGCCAATCCAAACTGGCACGGTCATAACTATGTTATGTGGGTAACCATCGCCGGGGATGTAAATCCTGAAACCGGTTATGTGGCCGATCTGAAGGAGGTGAGCCGGATCATTCGGGAACAGGTCATCCTGAAGCTTGATCACAAGAACATTAATATGGAGGTGGATTTTATGCAAGGGAAGTATGTTTCCACCGAAAACCTGGCCATGGGTATCTGGGAACAGCTGGCGCCCCACTTCACTGCCCTGGGCGTTAAACTCCATTCGGTGAAAATTCAGGAGACCGAGAATAATTCAGTGGAATATTTTGGAACTTAAGCAAGATGGATAAAATCAATAACGGATTGGGTGAAAACCAGGTAGGTGGTTACGACCGGGTGGACAGGTATGATGATCAGATTACCTGGAAATTGACTGAAAGCTATCTCGATGTAATCAAGCTACTGGGAGAAGATGTGAATCGGGAGGGATTGAAAGAAACTCCTCAACGTGTTGCTAAAGCCATGCAATTTCTTACCCAGGGCTACGGGACCGACCCGGCCGATATTCTTAAGTCTGCCATGTTCCATGAGGACTACAAGGAAATGGTCATTGTAAAGGATATCGAGCTATTTTCCATGTGCGAACACCATATGCTCCCCTTCATCGGAAAGGCCCATGTGGCCTATATCCCTGACAAAAGAATTACAGGCCTCAGCAAAATAGCCAGGGTGGTTGAAGCCTATGCCCGCCGGCTGCAGGTTCAGGAGCGACTGACTGTTCAAATCCGGGATTGCATACAGGAAACCCTGGAACCCATGGGGGTGGCAGTGGTTATTGAAGCCCTTCACCTTTGCATGGTGATGCGGGGTGTGCAAAAGCAACATTCTGTAACCACCACCTCTGCTTTTACGGGTGCCTTCATGAAATCTGATAAAACCAGGGAGGAGTTTATCCACCTTATCGGGTCCAATTTGAGATAAAATTCAGTTTTATCAGAATAGATTGTACTTTTGCAAAAAAATCGCTTTAAAATTATGCAGGCATTTGTATTCCCCGGACAGGGAGCCCAGTATGTGGGGATGGGAAAAGAGTTATATGAGCAACACGCAGAGGCAAAGGAATTATTTGAACAGGCCAATGAGGCACTGGGATTCAGGATCACCGACCTGATGTTCGACGGTACCGACGAGGACCTTAAGCAAACCCGTGTAACCCAGCCTGCCATTTTTCTACACTCAGTTATACTGGCAACAACCCTGGAAGGTTTTCAGCCCGATATGGTGGCCGGTCACTCCCTGGGCGAATTCTCTTCACTGGTTGCCAACGGAACCCTTTCATTTATCGATGGTCTGAACCTGGTTTATAAAAGGGCCCTGGCCATGCAGAAGGCATGTGAGGCAGAACCATCCACCATGGCAGCCATCCTTGGCATGGAGGACGAACAGGTGGAACAGGTCTGCAACAACATCGACGAGGTGGTTGTGGCAGCCAACTATAATGCACCCGGACAAATTGTAATCTCAGGTTCCTTCCCTGGCATAGACCAGGCAGTGGAAAAACTCACTGAGCTGGGTGCCAAAAGAGCCATTAAGCTGGCTGTGGGTGGTGCCTTCCACTCTCCGCTGATGGAACCGGCAAGAGCCGAACTGGAAGAGGCCATAAAAGCAGCTCCTTTCAACAGCCCGGTATGCCCTGTTTATCAGAATGTGAATGCAAAGCCTTCTTCTGATCCGGCTGAGATAAAGCTTAACCTGGTGGCCCAGCTCACGGCTCCTGTAAGGTGGACCCAGACTGTAAAAAATATGATTGCAGATGGCGCAACCTCATTTACAGAAGTGGGACCAGGAAAAGTATTGCAGGGACTGATTAAAAAAGTGGACAGGGGGATGACCACACAGAGTGCATAACCCGGGACCTGAAAAAGAATAATAAAGGGGTCCCAAAGGCCCCTTTTTTTATAGCATCGTAAAACCAGAACAATGAAAGTCTTAAAATTCGGAGGAACCTCTGTCGGAACTACGGAAAACATTAGGATTGTAAAAACAATCCTTGAGGAACAGTCCGGACCCTGTGCAGTGGTGGTCAGTGCCCTGGGAGGTGTAACCGACCAGATCATCCGTATCGCCACTATGGCCAGCGAACGGAATACGGCTTTCCGTGAGGAGATGAAAATCATCCGTGATCGTCATACGGAGACTGTGAAGGACCTGATGAGTGGTGAAGCCTGTGATGCTACCCTTAAAGAGGTGGAGGCCATGGTGGACGAATTCCAGGAGGCACTCCAGGGAATCTACCTGCTGCAGGATCTGAGCAATAAGACTCTTGATTTCCTGCTCAGCTTTGGAGAGCGCCTTTCTGCCACCATCATCTCCAGCTATGTGGATGGGGCCGTTTTTATGGATTCACGTCAACTGATTCATACTGACAGCGATTTCGGGAATGCCAAGGTCCACTTTGACATTACCTATAAGAAGATCCGCAAGGAAATGGAAAAACTCCAAAAGCTGGTCATACTTCCCGGGTTTATCGCATCAGACGACCAGGGCCGTACGACTACCCTGGGCAGGGGTGGATCGGATTATACAGCGGCCATTATTGCAGCGGCCCAAAAGGCCAGTGTACTTGAAATCTGGACCGATGTAAATGGTTTTATGACAGCCGATCCGCGCATGGTGCCGGAGGCCTACCCGGTGGATTGCATGAGCTATGAAGAGGCCATGGAGCTTTCACATTTTGGGGCGAAAGTAATCTATACCCCCACCCTGACTCCCGCATATAAGGAAAACATACCCATCCGGGTGAAAAACACCTTTAATCCCGAAAAGACCGGAACGCTTATTTCCAGTGATATTACCTGTGGTCAGAGCGAAATGATTAAAGGGATTTCTTCCATCAACGAAATCACCCTGATTACGGTCAAAGGTGCCAGTATGGTGGGGAAAACAGGGACTTCAGCCCGGGTATTCTCTTCCCTGGCACGATATGATGTGAACGTCATCCTGATTACCCAGGCATCCTCCGAGATGACCATTTCCTTTGCGGTATCTCCGGCCTTTACCAATACTGCTGTTGAGGCACTCAAAGAGGAATTTGAGATTGAAATCGAACACCGGAAAGAGCTGGAGATTGAAGTAATCAGCGAACTATCCATCATCTCCATTGTGGGTGAGGGCATGCGGCACAAGCCCGGCATCTCTGCCATCCTGTTTAAATCACTTGGAAGGAACGGAATCAGCGTGATCGCCACTGCCCAGGGTTCCAGTGAACTGAATATCTCCGTGGTGATCCGCCAGGAAAGTCTGAAAAAGGCGCTTAACCTGATTCACGAAGGCTTTTTCCTCTCCAACTACCGGGAGCTCCACCTCTACCTGGCCGGAATTGGTAATGTGGGAATCAGGCTCATTGAACAACTTAAAAAACAACAGGAAAAGCTGATCAAATCACACAAGCTAAAAGTCAACCTGGTGGGGATCACCAACAGCCGCAATATGATTATTGATGAAAATGGCATTGATCCCGCTTTATGGAAAGAACGTTTAGAAAGTGGTGAAAAGGCAGACCTGGGTCTTTATGTGAAAAGCATGAAGGAAAACAACCTTCGCAATTCGGTATTCATCGATTGCACTGCAAATGAAGACGGTGGCCTCCTGTTACGGAGATGTGCTTGATTCCTACGTCTCGGTGGTTACTGCAAACAAGATCGCCTGTAGTTCCGAGTACAGCCTTTACAAAGAGCTGAAGGAGAAAGCCGTGATGAGGGGTGTTAAATTCAGTTTCGAGACCAATGTGGCAGCCGGACTGCCTGTGATCAGCACCATCAATGACCTTATGCGAAGTGGTGACCGGATCCTGAAACTGGAAGCAGTTGTATCGGGAACGCTCAATTTTATTTTCAATATTATGAGCAGGGAAGTACCCCTGAGCAAAGCGATCCGAATGGCCATGGAGGAGGGTTATTCAGAACCTGATCCCAGGCTTGACCTGAGTGGAACGGATGTAAAAAGAAAACTGCTGATCCTGGCCCGGGAATCGGGATACCGGCTGGAAGAAAATGAAATCGAGGTAACACCCTTTATGCCCGAGTCTCTATTTGAAGGGACCCTGGAGGATTTCTGGATCAATGTGCAAAAGCTGGATGCCGAATTCGAGCAGAAACGCAAAAAGATGGCTGAAAAAGGCCTGAAATGGAGATACCTGGCCAATCTTAAGGAAGGAAAAGGAACCATGGGTCTGGTGGAAGTAAATTCCGACCACCCTGCTTATCCCCTGGAAGCCAGCAACAATATTATCATGATCACCACCGATCGCTACAATGAACTTCCCCTGATCGTAAAGGGTTATGGTGCGGGGGCTGAGGTGACGGCGGCGGGAGTCTTTGCAGATGTTATTAGAGTTGCGAATATTTAGAAAATGTTCGCGACGTTAGTAGGTTAATGGGTTAGGGGTTAGAGGTTAGGGGTTAGGAAAAATAAAAAAAATAAAGATTTGGGGATAAAGGCGGTAATATTTGATATGGACGGGGTGCTGATTGACTCCGAGAATCTCTGGCAACAGTCGGAGAAGGAGTTGTTTGGTGCACTTGGGTTTGATCTGACAGAGGACCTGCTGGTGCAAACCCGGGGGCTTCGGACCAAAGAGATGGTTGCCCACTGGTGTGGCATGTTTAAAATTACCTCCGTATCCCAGCAGGAACTTATTGAGAAGTACGACAGCCAGATGGTGATAAAGATGAGAAGCATGGTGCCCCTTATGGAAGGTGCTGTTGAGGCCATCCACTTTTTCAAGGAGAAGAAAATGCCACTTGCCCTTGCATCCTGCTCCACCATGGAACATATTGAAGCGGCCATGGGGAAATACAAACTTGCAGATTATTTTGATCTGATGGTTTCCGCTGCCAATGGCATGCCGGGGAAGCCCCATCCGGAAGTTTATATCCAAACGGCCTCCAGACTGGGTGTCGAGCCCACTCCTGTCTTGCCATTGAAGACTCATTTTTTGGAGTAATCTCAGCAAAGGCAGCACGCATGAAGGTTCTGGCCATGCCCGATCCGCATGAGTATGATCAGGCGCGCTTTGGTGCAGCCGATTTGAAGATCCGGTCACTGACCGAGATCAATGATACCCTATTAGAGAAATTAAAATGAGAGAAGAAGTTACGGTATTCGGACCGGCAACGGTCTCAAATGTGGGTCCGGGATTCGACCTGATGGGATTTGCCCTTGAAGCACCGGGAGATGAGATGATCGTTCGCAGGAACAATACAGGGAATCTGGTCCTGATTGATGAATCGGGCTGCGGATTGCCCCTTGATCCGGCAAAGAATGTGGCAGCTGTTGCTGCACAGGCCCTGCTCAGTGAATTGGGAAGCAATGATGGATTTGACCTGGTCTTCACGAAAAAAATCAATCCCGGAAGCGGTGTCGGATCCAGTGCTGCCAGCTGTGTGGCCGCAGTTGTAGGTGTTAACCACCTGCTTGGCAATCCCTTTGATACAGCAGCCCTGATCCCCTATGCCATGGAGGGTGAGCAAATTGCCAGCGGTGCTATTCATGCCGACAACATTGCCCCGGCCCTTCTGGGTGGATTTACCCTTATTAGAGGCTACGATCCCCTGGACATCAAGCACATCCCCTACCCCTCTGACCTATGGTGTGCTGTGGTTCATCCCCAGCTGGAGATAAAAACCATGGAGAGCCGAAAGCTGATCCCCAAAGAGATCCCCATGACCACTGCCCTGCAGCAATGCGGGAACCTTGCCGGATTGGTGGCCGGACTGGCCACCTCCGATTACGGGCTCATCAGCAGATCGGTCACTGATGTATTTGCTGAACCTTATCGTACCCAGCAGCTCCCTGAATTTCAAAAACTCAAACAGGCCTCCCTGGAAGCAGGATCCCTGGGCACAGGTCTTTCCGGATCGGGACCCTCTGTATTCAGTCTTTGCCGGGGAGAAGAAATGGCCACTTTAATTGGGAAGGTGATGGAAGAACACTTCGCCAGTCACAATATTGGCGCTTCACTTTATGTATCAAAAGTAAGTGAGGCAGGATGCCGTATCATTTAATAAAGTACCATGCACTACTACAGTACCAGTAACCGGGATTTAAGATATGGACTTAAAAGAAGCCCTTTTGAAGGGACTTGCACCGGACCGGGGCCTGTTTATGCCTTCTGCTTTCCCTGTATTATCCAGGGACAGATTACTTGCCATCAGGGAAATGAATCTCACCGAGATAGCTGTAGAGCTGTCCGGCATGCTGTTTGGAGATGATATTCCGGATGCGGAACTCAGACCACTGGTGGAAGAGGCTGTCAATTTTGACACCCCCCTGGTAAAAGTGGAAGAAGGATCTTTATGCCCTGGAGCTTTTTCACGGTCCTACCTGTGCATTTAAGGATGTGGGTGCCCGTTTCCTCTCCAGGATGCTTGCCTATTTTACCCGCGAACTTGACGGGGAAATACATGTCCTCGTGGCCACCTCGGGCGATACGGGAAGTGCTGTGGCCAATGGTTTTTTTGGGGTTCCGGGCATCAGGGTTCATGTTCTCTATCCCTCCGGCCTGGTTACTCCCCTTCAGGAAAAACAATTTACCACCCTGGGTGGGAATATTTCTGCCCTTGAAGTTCAGGGTACCTTTGACGATTGCCAGAAACTGGTCAAGGAGGCCTTTATGGATGTTGAGCTTACAGGAGAAATGACCCTGACCTCTGCCAACTCCATTAACCTGGCCCGCTTTCTTCCCCAGGCCTTTTACTATTTCCGGGCATGGGCACAAATCACCTCTGAATACCCGGAGGAGGCTTCCAGCTTATTTTTCTCAGTTCCCAGCGGAAACTACGGGAATATGACGGCCGGACTGGTGGCCAGGGAAATGGGTCTGCCCATCCACACTTTTGTCTCGGCCAATAATATAAATGATGTGGTACCCTCCTACCTGCTCACAGGTGAATATAAGCCCCGCCCATCAACAGCCACCATTGCCAATGCCATGGATGTGGGTGATCCCAGTAACTTTGTCCGCATCCTGGATCTCTTCGATCACAAACATGAATGGATCAAAGAGCACATTAAGGGCTTATAGCTATACGGACAGGGAAATCAGGGAAATCATTACAAAGGGTATATGACAATACCGGCTATCTCTGTGATCCCCATGGAGCAACCGGCTATCAGGCTGCAAAGGATTATATGGAAAAGAATCCCGGCAATAGGGGTATCTTCCTGGAGACAGCCCACCCGGCCAAGTTCAAAGAAAGTGTGGAAGAGGTAATCGGAAAACCGGTTGAGATCCCTGAACGGCTGGCAGAATTTGATAAAAGGGAAAAGCAATCAATACTTATGGGAACTGAATACGAGGGCTTTAAGAAATATCTTCTTGGCAGGCTCTAGCCTTATTTTTGCCCTTTAACCTTCTTTCCTGTTGAAGCAACCACCAGCCTGCTTTTAAACTCGATGATGCCCGGGAATCTTTTCCAGGGCCAGTCTCTCACCGCAATATTTCTTTACAAAGGTTTCATCCAGCTCCTTATTATTGGCATCGGCCAGAACAATCTCAGCTTTCAGGGCCTCACCCAGGTAGTCATCAAATACTCCGGATATGGAACAATCCACCACCCCGGGAATAGAAACAATCACCTCTTCAATTTCCTTGGGACTGATCCTTCTACCGCCCGACTTTAATAATCTCCTTCATCCGGGCTGTCAGAAAGAAATATCCATCCTTGTCTTTATAAGCCAGGTCACCGGTATGTAACCATCCATCCTTCAGGGTTTCGGCTGTTCCCTTCTCGTCCTCCAGATAGCCCTTCATCACATTTCCACCCCTGGCAAGCAGTTCACCCACCACATCAGTCTCTGGTAATTAAAGCTCCTGTTTCATCCACAATCTTCAGCTCTACCCCGGGAATAGCCCTACCCATGGAACCCAGTTTTTCCTGCAGCCTGTCTGGCTCCAGCCAGGACAAGTCGGGCTGTAGCCTCGGTCTGACCATACATCACAAAAAAATCCACTTCAGGGAAACTTTCCGTAAACTCACTGATAAATGCATTGTGGAGCTTTCCTCCTGCCTGGGTCACATAACGCAGGGCAGGAAAATCGGTATCCTTGAATGACTTTGCCTTTCTTAAAAGAATCTGGAAATGACTGGGAACACCTGAAAATCCTGTGCATTTATAATTATTCAAATCGTTGATCACAGAGCCCACAAACATAAAACTATTGTTCAGTACAATGCTGCCACCCACCTTCAAATGGGTATGCAGCAGTGAGAGTCCGTAACAATAGTAAAAAGGAAGTACAATTTCGATGATGTCATCCCCATCCAGTTTCAGATATTCTATGATCGACTCAGTATTGGCAATAATATTCCCATGGCTAATCATTACCCCTTTTGGTTCGCCTGTGGAACCTGAAGTAAAGATTATCTCAGCAAGACGTTCACTGTCAAATCCATTTCTGTCCAGTTGATCCTGATGATGACCCACATTTCTGCTTTCAAGGTCCTCGTATTCATAGATCACATCCTCAATTTCCTTCCATCTGTCACCCTCCATATTCGGAGCAATAAAGGCCGTTTTGGCCTTACAGAGATCGACTACAAAAGTCAGGTTCTCTGGCTCGATGGAAGGGTTCAGGGGAACACAAACATTTCCCGACTTCATGATGGCCATGTAGGCAATAATAAAGAAGGTGTTGTTTGGGCTGATCAGAAGAATATTATTGTCCTGTCCATAAGCATCCACAAGGTAACGGGCCAGTTTCATGGATCGCTTGTAAAGCTCCTGGTAGGAAAGCTCCTCCTTGTTCCCAAGGAGAAAGGGCTTGTACAGGAAGCCTGATTGACCGAGCAGATAATCGTAGACGTTCATGATCGGGACATATGGGATTAAAGGAAAATATAGTCGTTGATGGCCGGATTCCTGAGATATTCAGTGGTTGCCTTCTTCCGGGCAAAATTGGCCCAGGTACTGGTCACCTCCCCGGGAGTCATGCCCATTACCTTTCCCACCTCAGCAGCATCATAGTTATTCTCATATCCATACCAGAGCAGGTCCATCTGCCTGAATGGAAACTGGTAGAAAAACTCTTCCTGGGTTTGCTCTGCACTATAAGTATCGGTGGTGGGTGTTCTTTCAATAATATCTTTCGGCACACCCAGGTATTCTGCCAGTTGATAAACCTGGGTCTTGTATAGGTTACCGATGGGGAAAAGATCGCTACCCCCATCACCAAATTTTACAAAAAATCCCTGCTCCACTTCATGTTTATTGGGCGTTCCAATGACCGCATAATGCAGGGCCTCGGCATGAAAATAAAGCAGCGACATGCGACTCCTCTGCTTAAAATTGGAAGCAGCAATAATGGTCCGCATCTGGGCAGAAGGAAGCCTCATCACCTCTTCACTCCCGTCTGGCCTTACGACAGTAAGGTGAAAGAGCGGAGGGAGATTTGAACTGGGATTGTTTTGTTTAACTCCAATTTTCATTTTATCCACTGAAGGATCATAAGTTGGACATACCTCCTTCACAGCCTGGTCACGACGGGCATAGCAGCCATAACCATCCAGGGCGCCCGTAATATTCTCCACGATGGCTTTAACCCCAAACTTCTCAGCCAGCCTCGTGGCCATCTCCTCGCTGTCGGAACTGGAATCCTTTTCAGGAAGCATAACACCCAGTAATTTTTCAGGTCCCAGTGCTTTTGCCGCAAGAGCCATGGTTACAGATGAATCAATGCCACCACTGATTCCGATAACACCACCACGCCTGCTATAGCGACCCATCACATCGGATTTGATTCGGTCAGTTATCTGTTCAACCAGCTTTTCAACATTGTCAATCTTCAGAATATCCTTATTAAATCTGCTTTCATCACTTTATATTTTATTTAGCTTTTTATCATAATGAACCGGACACTGTGTGCGCATCCTGGTTTCCCGGAAGGGATTGTTTCCCGAAACAAACAGATCCGACAGAATCTGTGTGGAAAGAATGCCGGCCAGGGCCATATTTTCATTTTCTGTGACCAATTCACCGGAACTCATTTTTTTAATCAGTCTTCTCCACTGAATCCAGATTAAAAAACCCGGTCTTCCTGAGCTGATCGGCAGATAGCATTTCCCTCAGATAATCAGGGGCCCCTTTGGATAAGCAAACCGGATGCAACCGGAGCCCTGTAGGCCTGCTTGGAACGCTTCACAACCGATTCGGGCAGATGACCGTTCATCAGTTTCTTCAGAATATATTTTTCGTTGAGTCCCCTGAGTTTATCCTGGCTCCTGAGTCCCATGCAAAACTCCATTACATTGTGATCCAGGAAAGGGTAACGCCCTTCCACCGAATGCGCCATGGAGACCCGGTCGCCCTGGGAGTTGAGCAGGTATCCCGAAAGGAACATTTTTGATTCCAGCCATTGTGCCCTGGTCAGCAGGTCCCAATTACCCATATCCTTCAGGCAGATTTGCCATCAGGGATTCAACAGGATCTGTAAACTGCGACTCCCTGAATTGCTCATTGAAATGGGTTTTAATATGCTTGGAGTTGTTCCATCTCACCATATGTGAATATATGGGTGAGGCCGTTTCGGTAAGTCGTGCCCGAAAAAGAAACGGTGCATGTTTCCACTGCGGCCCTTAAACTGGGCCAGGTAGGGATAAAGTTTTTCCAAGCAGAAGAGGTCTGATCCTGGAGTCGGGCTGACGTGACCAGAACTCCCTGATCATGGTTTCCTTAAAAATATTGTAACCACCCAGAAACTCATCAGCACCCTCACCTGTAATCACCACCTTGATTCCATTTTCATGTACCAGCTTTGAAAGCTTAAACATGGGAACAGCTCCGGTGCGAAGCAGTGGAATCTCTGTATGCCAGAGTACCTTTGCGAAATTATCAGCAATGTCCGACCTGGAGCAGGAAATGGACCGGTGATTGGTATCCAGAAAAGAAGAAACCGACTGCTGATAGGGTGTCTCATCAAACTCATCATCATCAAAACCAATGGAGAAAGTATTCAGCACCCCGGGTTCAAGCTTTTTAATCATATGCGTGGTGGCGCTGGAATCCAGTCCCCCGCTGAGATAGGCTGCCACCTGCACATCTGCTCTGAGCCGCAAACGGATTGAATCGGAAATCCGCGATCCCAGCTCTTCCATGCGTTCTTCAAAGCTGGTGTTTGCCAGGGCTTCCTTATGGGTAAGGAAATCAAAATTCCAGTAGGACTTAATCACCTCTCGGTCACCTTTTTTAAACATATAATGACCGGGGGGAAGCTCCTGAACACCCTTGAAAATTGTACCGGGAGTGGGGATGGTCCAGAAGGTAAAAACCTGGTTCAGGGATTCGGGATCAATCTCAGCCTTGAGGGACTCAGCCTCCAAAAGACACTTAATCTCCGATGCAAAAATGAATTCCTCCTTCGACTTATGATAAAAGAGGGGTCTGATGCCCATCCTGTCTCTGGCCAGGAATAACTCCTTACTGTTTGAATTCCAGATGGCAAAGGCAAACTGACCATTTAGTTTTTCAAGGCATTTTTCCCTGTAATGCCTGAACAGCAATAATAACACTTCCGTATCGCTATTGGTCCGAAACTTGTATCCCAGTCCCTCAAGTTCTTCCCGAAGCTCGATATAGTTAAAGATCTCCCCGTTGAATACAATCCAGAGTTTTTCGTCGGGTGTGCACATGGGTTGCTGTCCCTGTGCCAGGTCAATAATGCTAAGCCTGACAGATCCCAGGCCCACACCTTCACCTATATATATACCCGATTCGTCCGGACCCCTGTACTGGATCTGGGTCAGCATCTGCCGGACCCTTTCGGGTCTGACCTCACTGCCGTTTTGCCTTAATATGCCGGAGATCCCGCACATAACACATTGTTATGCCGCTGCGGTCTGCTTTCTAAGCACAAAATCAGTAATGGCTTCAATGGACTCAAAATTGGTCTCAACCAGATCGCTGTCAGCCGGAGAAATTTTGAATGATTCTTCCAGGAAATCAAGCAAAAGAGCGAATCCCATTGAATCTAAAATACCCTCCACAAAAAGCATTGATTTTGCATCCAGGTTGGAGATATCCTTATAGGTATTATCCTTCACATATTTGAAGAGTATCTCTTGAATTTGTTCTGTGTTTTCCATTTTTATAAAACGTATATAATGTAAGTATTGTTCAGTTATTTAGATTCAGTTTTAATATGTAATTCGCTGATTTTTAGCACTTAACACATTTGAATCTAGATCTTTCAGCTACTATACTAAAGATAACAATACTTTATTTACCGGAAATCCAATTTGATCAGAACAGGTATATTCAGGGTATATGGAATGAATAACAGGACCAAAAAAGCAGATTACACGCAGCAGACATATCTAATCATAGGGCAAATCAACCAATACTGGGATGAACAGCCGGAAATCCCTGATGAGATTTGTACTAAAGCAGCCCCTGATCCACCATGGCATCAGCCACCTTAAGGAAGCCGGCGATGTTGGCGCCTTTTACATAGTCCACATATCCGTCGGGACCTGTGCCATGCTGAACACAGTTCTCATGGATGTTGGTCATGATGTGGTGCAGGCGGTCGTCCACCTCGGCACGGCTCCAGTTGATCTTCATGGAGTTCTGGGCCATCTCCAGTCCGGATGTGGCCACACCGCCGGCATTGGCTGCCTTACCTGGTGCATAAAGGATTTGCTTGTCCTGGAACTTCTCAATGGCTTCGGGTGTGCAGGGCATGTTGGCCCCTTCACAGATGCAGATACAGCCATTGGCAATCAGGGTATCGGCATCATTGCCATCCAGTTCATTCTGGGTGGCACAGGGAAGGGCGATATCCACTTCAACCTCCCAGGGTCTTTTTCCCTGGAAAAACTGGGCACTGTCAAATTCCAGTGCATAGGGAGCAACAATATCTTCGTTGGAGGCGCGAAGCTCCAGCATATATTCAATCTTTTCGCCCGAAATTCCTTCTTTGTCATAGATATAACCGTCGGGACCGCTCAGGGTAACCACCTTGCCTCCAAGCTCAGTCACTTTCAGGGCAGCACCCCAGGCCACATTTCCGAAACCGGAAACAGCCACTCGCTTGCCTTCAAAAGTCTCACCCTTGGTGGCCAGCATTTCCTTGGCGAAGTAAACGCAGCCAAAACCAGTGGCTTCAGGTCTTACCAGAGATCCTCCCCAGTTCAGTCCTTTGCCTGTGAGCACACCTGTATTTTCGCGTGCCAGCTTGCGATACATGCCATAGAGATAACCAATCTCGCGTCCGCCCACACCAATATCCCCTGCAGGCACATCGGTATCCGGACCAATATTCTTCCAGAGCTCCAGCATAAAGGCCTGGCAGAAACGCATGATCTCTGCGTTGGATTTCCCCTTGGGATTAAAATCGGAACCACCCTTGGCACCACCCATGGGAAGGGAGGTAAGACTGTTCTTAAAGATCTGCTCAAATCCCAGGAACTTCAGGATGCTCAGGTTCACACTGGGGTGAAACCTCAAACCACCCTTGTAAGGTCCAATGGCATTGTTAAACTGAATGCGGTAACCCAGGTTCACATGAACAGATCCCTGGTCATCAGCCCAGGGTATCTTGAATGTCAGAACCCGGTCGGGCTCAATGATACGGTCCACAATGTTTGCAGATCTGAAATGAGGGTTTTCATTGTAAACCTCCTCGATGGATTCAAGGACCTCGCGAACGGCCTGGTGGTACTCCACTTCACCCGGATGCTTCTTAACCAGGTCATTCATGATGGTATCTACATTCATAATTTTTTATTTTTTATTGGCGATTCTAAATATAACCAGAATACTATTCTAATTTTGTAAAATTGCTGTTTCTGGTGTTATTAAACAAGACCAAAAATATGATAAAGAGCAGGTTTAGGAGCTTTACAAGCTTCTGAAAATGATGACTTTTGTCATGTAATCACGGTATGATAAAAAACTATACTACACGACATAAACTGATTTCTTCCCTGCTGGAGATAGATGTGAAAGGAATCCGTAGGGTGGCCCATCATTTGCCCCGTTTTCTGATCCCTGCACCCAAAGGTGTTTGTACAATGAAAACCAACTATGGTTTTTACTTGCAGATTGATCCTGTGAAAGATCAGGGTGTGGAGCGCAGCATTTATTATACCGGCACCTATGAGAAGGGGTCCCTTGCTGTCCTGAAACAACTCCTTCGCAAGGGAGACTCCTTTGCCGATGTGGGAGCAAATATCGGGCTGATGTCACTCTATGCCTCTCAGCTGGTGGGGACTAAAGGTAAAGTCTGGGCCTTTGAACCCAATCCTGAAACAGCCCGGATTCTGAAAGAAAATGTAGCTTGAACCAGGTTAAAAATATTGAGATTAGCTCTCTATGCTGTGGGTAAAGAAGTGGGCAATGCACGCATCTACGACCGATGGGATTTTAACCGGGGAAGTGCCACCCTGATTAAACCTGAGGGGGAAACGGACAGTTATGAAATTGAAGTGACTACCCTTTCAGCATTTTTTCAAAAGGAGATTGAAAAAGAGAGCGGCCTTCCGGATCTTATAAAGCTGGACATTGAAGGTCTTGAACTTGAAGCCCTGGAGGGTGCCCTTGATTTGTTGAAATCCAATAATCCGCCCATGCTTATGGTGGAGTGCTCCGAGAAGAGGGTAAATACATATGGTGAGGGGAACGATCCCCTTTATGACTTTCTTATCAATCTGGGTAGTTACCGCATTTTCAAGGGCAGGAAGGACAAGAGCCGGATCTCAAAGCTGGTGGAGGTACTCAGCATAGAGGATCTGCCGGTGCATGACAATATCTATTGCCTGACCGACAAACAAATGGACCGGCTTAATGCTTAATGATCTTTCTATGGGCGACTTTGTCGTCCGAGTAGAATTGAATCAGATACATTCCCGGCTTGAAATCAGAGATATCCAGTGACCTGGGCTGACTTGAGAACAGTGCCTCCCATTTTTCCTGGATCAGGATCTTACCTGCCGCATCGTAGATGGTAAGGACAATGTCCGATCTGATGTCACTATCCGTTTTGACAAAGAAATGATCTTCGGTCGGATTGGGATAAACGCTGATCTTTCGGCCAAGAGTGGATTCAAAAATGCCCACTCCCGTTCCCACCGTCACTGTAATGGTATCAGAAGACTGGCAATTGTTCTGAGCTGTTACTTCTACCCAGTATTTAAATAGGCCATCTTTTGGACTCGAAATCGTAATCTGACTCTCTCTTGAGCCTGTACTCCACAGATAGGATTTATAACCACTTCCCGCATCCAGTAGAAGCTCTTGCTCCACATCGATTGCCAGATCTTCACCCAGGTCAACTTCCGGAGAATCCTTGAAGCTTACCAGAATGCCATCGGATGTGGATCCGCACATATTATTTACTGAAACCAGGTACTCGCTGGTAATTGTGGCCTGAATGCTCTGGGTGGTCTCCCCTGTACTCCACAGGTAAATATCATAGCCCGGTCCGGCATCCAGAATAACCAGATCCCCTTCGCAGGGTGTGATGGACGGACCCAGGTCAACCTCAGGTAGCTGGAGGAAATCAACACTGACCGAATCACTGCCCGGGCAGGTTCCGTTGGAAACAACTACGGTATAAGTCCCTCCACTGGTAACGGTAATGCTTTGACCTGTTCCTCCTGTATTCCATAGGTAGGCCTCATAGCCGGAACCGGCATCAAGGATGGGTAATTCACCCTCACAGGAGACTACAGCCGGACCAAGTTCGGGTCTGGGAGAGTCATTGAAGACCACATCCACCTCATCGGAGGCATTACAATTCCCGTTGGATACAGTGACGGTATACACATCCGGGCTTGTGACCTTTATGGATTGTGTATTCTCACCTGTGCTCCACAGGTAGGCTGTAAATCCAAGACCGGCATTCAGGCTAACTTCATCCCCATCACAGGCAGAAACAGGCGTTCCCAGTTCAACCTCAGGAAGATCATAAAAGGACACCGTCACCCCATCAATGGCCGAACAACCATTATTTGTAACGCTTACATTATAGGTCCCGGGTGAAGACACCTCAATGCTGGAGCTTGTCGCTCCTGTGCTCCAAGCGTATGATTCATATCCGGCACCCGCGTCAATTGTTACCGTATCACCCACGCATGAAGAAATATTCTGACCCAGATCCACCATTGGCATATCCTTAACCTCAACACTTATCTCGTCACTGGCCGAGCAGTTTTCGTCATTCACGCTTACGGAATAAACCCCTGCCCTGCTTATTGATATGGTCTCTGTGGACTCTCCTGTGCTCCATTCGTAGCTGACAAATCCTGAACCGGCAGACAGATCTATAGATTCGCTCTGGCAGATGGACCGGTTTTCTCCGAGATCCACGGTCGGAAGGGCATGGAAGGTGACCGGACACTGATCGCTGGCCTCTTCATTATGACTATCAGTCACCGTGACAGAATATGTACCGGTGGAGTTGACAGAGATGGATTGCGAGCTCTCTCCTGTACTCCACTGATAACTCGAAAAACCTGATCCTGCATCCAGCACAATGCTCTCTCCTTCACACCCTGAAAGTGAAGCTGGAAGGTTTACAACAGGCTTTTCTCCTATGGTTACCAGGGTTTGTCTTGACGCTGAGCAGTTATTGGGATTGGTCACAATCACCGAGTAGGTACCGGTGGAACAGGCCTCGAGGGTCTGGGAACTGGCCCCGGTATTCCACTGGTAGGTCGAACCGCTATTGCCGGCATCCAGGTTAATACAGCTGGTTCCGTAGTAGGAAGTTTGCAGGGGTATTTGCGGTAAGCTATTGAAGACCACCTGAACATTATCTGTATTGCTGCAATTATTTTCTGTAATGGTCACACCATAAGCTGCCATCTTGAGTAACGCTGATGGCTTGTGAGTTGGCTCCTGTGGTCCAGCGGTAGGAGTCAAATCCCGATCCGGCATCCAGCTGAACCGACTCACCCACACATGAATAAATCGTTGATCCCAGATCAAGTTGAGGTATGGGATTAAAAGTGACGTTTGCGTTGGCACTGGCACTGCAATCTCCCTGACTGACGTCTACAGTATAGTTCCCGTTAGCCGTAACACTGATGCTCTGACTGCTGGATCCATTGCTCCATGAGTAGGAGTCAAATCCGCTTCCTGCATCCAGAAAAACACTCTCACCCTCGCAGGAAGTGTAGCTGTTTTCCAGGCTGATACTTGCTGTGGGTGTGCTGGGTTGTGGGTTGATATTCACTGCATTTGATGATCCGGAGGGACAACCCTGGTCATTTCTGACAATATAGGTGTAAGATCCCGACGGCAAACCGGAAAGGCTGGTTACTGTTCCGGATCCATTGGTAGTATTCCCACCAGGACTCCTTTCCAGGGTCCAGTTCCCAAATTCAGGCAGACCGCTCAGAACCACACTTCCGGTGGGTGAATAACAGGTCGGTTGGGTAATGGTACCCACAACCGGAGCATTGGGAGTCACAGGCTGAAGGTTGACCACCACAGAAGAGGAAGCGGAGGACGTACAACCCACGCTATTGGTCACGGTAAAGGTATAGGCATCAGGGTTCAAACCTGTTATACCAACACTTGTCCCTGATCCGCTCCTGGTAATTCCTCCTGGGTACCTGGTCAATGTCCAGGAACCACTTGAAGGTAAATTATAAAGGGTTACATTTCCCGTGCCTACCGAGCAGGTGGGTTGTGTAACAGATCCAGGTTGTGGAGCACCCGGGGTGGCCGGCTGGTTATTGATCACCACGTTAGCTGATGGATCAGAGGTACATCCATCATCATTTCTAAGGGTATAGGTATAGGTCCCTGCTGAAAGTCCGCTGATGGTAATGCCTGTTCCGCTGCCATCTGTGGTGTTTCCTCCAGGACTCCTGGTGAGGGTCCAGTCCCCTGAAGCAGGAAGATCGTAGAGCACTACACTTCCCGTAGATACTCCACAGGTGGGGTGTGTAATGGTTCCAACATTGGGAGCATCCGGGGTGACTGGCTGCAGGTTGATCGTAGCTGTGGAAGATGTGATTGATGTACAGCCATCGGCATTGGTAACGGTCCATCGATAGCTTCCCGGAGAAAGCCCACTGATTGTTCTGCTGCTTCCCGAACCTGAAGTAGTGGCTCCACCGGGAATCCGGGTCAGGGTCCAGCTTCCTGAGGAGGGAAGATCATAAAGAACCACACTACCAGTGGCAACATTGCAGGTGGGTTGGGTAATGCTTCCTCTTGACGGAGCGTCCGGGGTGATTGGCTGCAGGTTGATGGTCACCGTTGCAGAAACAGCCGATGTACAGCCCACATCATTCCTTACGGTATAGGTATAAGATCCCGGGAAAAGGCCGATGATTGTTCTGCTGCTACCACTACCATTGATGGTGGCACCTCCCGGACTCCGTGTCAGGGTCCAAGTACCGGTGGCTGGTAGCCCGTTTAATACAACGCTGCCTGTGGGTACACTGCAGGTGGGTTGGGTAATGGTTCCGACTGTCGGCGCATCCGGGGTAATGGGCTGAGCGTTGATCACAATGGGATTTGAGATTACCGAAGTACATCCATCGGCATTGCTAACCGTATAGGTGTAGCTTCCTGAAGTAAGGCCACTGATGGTGGTACTGCTACCAATTCCAGTGCTTGTAGCTCCACCTGGATATCTTGTAAGGGTCCATATTCCTGTAGCGGGCAATCCGTTTAATATCACTGACCCTGAAGCCAATGAACATGTGGGCTGGGTAATGATTCCTACCGTTGGAGCGGCGGGAATAACAAGGGCCGGATTAATCACTATGGGGCCTGAGGCAGGCGATTCACAGCCAACACTGTTGGTTACGGTATACGTATAGCTGCCAGATGCCAGACCGCTGATTGTTCTGCTTGTACCGCTTCCACTAACTGTGGCACCACCCGGACTTACTGTAAGGGTCCAGCTTCCGGCAGCTGGCAGTCCACTAAGATTAACACTTCCGGTGGTGACACCACAGGTGGGATGGGTAATATCCCCAACGATGGGAGCGGCTGGTGTGGGCGGTTGGGCGGCGATGGTGGCTGATCCCGAAGGAAGGGAGACGCAGGTGCTTGCATTCTCTACGGTAAAAGTATAGTTCCCGGCAGGAAGGCCGCTAAATGTATGTAGTCGTGCCGCTGCCAGAATGGATTAACCCGCCCGGACTGGCCGTAACGGTCCAGCTGCCCGAGGGAAGGTTGCTCAGGGCAACACTGCCGGTGGATACAAGGCAGGTGGGATTGGTGATAAGTCCCACTGTCGGAGCGGCTGGTGTGGGCGGTTGTGCTGCAATAAGTAGCCGAACCTGAGGGAAGGGAGACACAGGTGCTTGCATTCTCTACGGTAAAAGTATAGTTCCCGGCTGGAAGGCCGCTAAATGTAGTAGTCGTGCCACTGCCCGAACGGATTAACCCGCCCGGACTGGCTGTAACGGTCCAGCTGCCCGAGGGAAGGTTGCTCAGGGCAACACTGCCGGTGGATACAAGGCAGGTGGGATTGGTGATAAGTCCCACTGTCGGAGCGGCTGGTGTGGGCGGTTGGGCGGCGATAGTAGCTGATCCCGAAGGAAGGGAGACGCAAGTGCTTGCATTCTCTACGGTAAAAGTATAGTTCCCGGCAGGAAGGCCGCTAAATGTATAAGTCGTGCCACTGCCCGAACGGATTAACCCGCCCGGACTGGCCGTAACGGTCCAGCTGCCCGAGGGAAGGTTGCTCAGGGCAACACTGCCGGTGGATACAAGGCAGGTGGGATTGGTGATAAGTCCCACTGTCGGAGCGGCTGGTGTGGGCGGTTGGGCGGCGATGGTGGCTGATCCCGAAGGAAGGGAGACACAGGTGCTTGCATTCTCTACGGTAAAAGTATAGTTCCCGGCTGGAAGGCCGCTAAATGTATAAGTCGTGCCACTGCCCGAACGGATTAACCCGCCCGGACTGGCCGTAACGGTCCAGCTGCCCGAGGGAAGGTTGCTCAAGGCAACACTGCCGGTGGATACAAGGCAGGTGGGATTGGTGATAAGTCCCACTGTCGGAGCGGCTGGTGTGGGCGGTTGGGCTGCGATGGTGGCTGAACCCGAGGGAAGGGAGACACAGGTGCTTGCATTCTCTACGGTAAAAGTATAGTTCCCGGCTGGAAGGCCGCTAAATGTATAAGTCGTGCCACTGCCCGAACGGATTAACCCGCCCGGACTGGCCGTAACAGTCCAGCTGCCCGAGGGAAGGTTGCTCAGGGCAACACTGCCGGTGGATACAAGGCAGGTGGGATTGGTGATAAGTCCCACAGTAGGAGCAGCTGGTGTTGGCGGTTGGGCGGCGATAGTGGCTGGATCCCGAGGGATAGGGAGACGCAATGCTTGCATTCTCTACGGTAAAAGTATAGTTCCCGGCAGGAAGGCCGCTAAATGTATTAGTCGTGCCACTGCCCGAACGGATTAACCCGCCCGGACTGGCCGTAACGGTCCAGCTGCCCGAGGGAAGGTTGCTCAGGGCAACACTGCCGGTGGATACACAGGCAGGTGGGATTGGTGATAAGTCCCACAGTAGGAGCGGCTGGTGTTGGCGGTTGGGCGGCGATGGTGGCTGATCCCGAAGGCAGGGAGACAGCACGTGCTTGCATTCTCTACGGTAAAAGTATAGTTCCCGGCTGGAAGGCCGCTAAATGTATAGTCGTGCCACTGCCCGAACGGATTAACCCGCCTGGACTGGCCGTAAACGGTCCAGCTGCCCGAGGGAAGGTTGCTCAGGGCAACACTGCCGGTGGATACAAGGCAGGTGGGATTGGTGATAAGTCCCACAGTCGGAGCAGCTGGTGTAGGCGGTTGTGCTGCGATAGCAGCTGGATCCCGAGGGAAGGGAGACACAGGCGCTTGCATTCTCTACGGTAAAAGTATAGTTCCCGGCAGGAAGGCCGCTAAATGTAGTAGTCGTGCCACTGCCCGAACGGATTAACCCGCCTGGACTGGCCGTAACAGTCCAGCTGCCCGAGGGAAGGTTGCTCAGGGCAACACTGCCGGTGGATCCACGGCAGGTGGGATTGGTGATAAGTCCCACACGTCGGAGCAGCTGGTGTGGGCGGTTGGGCGGCGATGGTGGCTGGATCCGAGGATAGGGAGACAGCCACGTGCTTGCATTCTCTACGGTAAAAGTATAGTTCCCGGCTGGAAGGCCGCTAAATGTAGTAAGTCGTGCCACTGCCCGAACGGATTAACCCGCCTGGACTGGCCGTAACGGTCCAGCTGCCCGAGGGAAGGTTGCTCAGGGCAACACTGCCGGTGGATACAAGGCAGGTGGGATTGGTGATAAGTCCCACACGTCGGAGCGGCTGGTGTTGGCGGTTGTGCTGCAATAAGCAGCTGAACCGGAGGGATCCGAAATACAGCCACTTGCATCTTCTACGGTAAAAGTATAGCTCCCGGCAGGAAGGCCGCTAAATGTAGCAGTCGGGCCGCTGCCAATGATGCTGCCCCCGCCTGAACTGGCATAAACAGTCCAGCTGCCCGATGGAAGGTTGCTCAGAGCAACACTACCGGTGGATAAGAGGCAGGTGGGATTGGTAATTTCTCCAACGCTCGGAATACCCATCTGGGCAACCGTAAAAATGGCATCATCATAATCCGAAAGGGAACCTGTACCATTATCGGTGGCTGTGAATCTGAATGGTTTCACTTCCGAACCAATCGGTGGCAGGCAGGGTGATTGTTGCAATTCGGTTTGTAATGTTGACTTGTAATTCTGAATTTCCACTGTATGTCCATACGATATCCACAGGGGCAGTGGAATCATCACTCACATAAGAATCCAGAGTTATACTTGCGAAGGTACCACAAGGCCCAACCGACTGATCCGGGATATCTGATACAATCGGCGCAGTATTTTGAGCTGCGAGACTTGCAGAAATAATCAGAGCAAAAAAAAGAAATAACTTTCTCATCAGATGGGGTTCAATGGCATGCTTTTAACCTGATCAAAATAGTAATACCTGCTCACTATTTCCGGCTTTACCCCATCCTATTTAACGAAGACCTCTGTAATTTATATGAATTCTACCCTTTAGGGTGTTAAAAGCGCTCAAAACTCCCCCATGAACTTTCCCCCGGCTTGACATAATTAAACAGGCCAACCCGTGGATTGACCTGTATTTGAAAAAGATTCGTCAAAAACGCACTGAACTTTCAGCTCATACAATGGAGAATTGCATGATAATTGTGACTGTGCGATAAAAGCCTTTAATTTAGGACAGAGCCTCCTCGTAAAGTGAAGCCACAAAATCCCAGTTCACCACATTCCAGTATGCGTCCAGATAGCTGGTGCGTTTGTTCTGGTAATTCAGGTAGTAGGCGTGCTCCCAGACATCAACATTCAGCAGGGGTGTTCCCTTTACTTCGGCCACATCCATTAGCGGATTATCCTGGTTGGGTGTGGAAGTTACCTGGAGTTTCCCTTCCGTGTCCAGAATAAGCCATCCCCAGCCTGATCCAAATTGTGAAGCTGCAGTGGCAGAAAACAGGGCCTTAAACTCCTCAAAGGAACCAAAGGTGCTGTTTATGGCCTCAGCCAGTTTCCCCGAGGGAGCTCCGCCACCTTCGGGTGACATAAATTTCCAGTACAGGTTGTGGTTGAAGTAACCTCCCCCGTTATTCCTTACTCCTGATCCATAGCCGGAAATCGTCTCAAAGATCCTGTAAATATCGGTGGAATGCAGGTTCTCATGTTCAAGGGCTGCATTAAACTTTGTGGTATAGCCGGCATGGTGCTTACCATAATGAAGCTCCATAGTCAGGGCGTCGATATGGGGTTCCAGGGCATCAAAGGCATATCCCAGTTCGGGTTGGGTGAATTTACCATCACCGTCTAAGGCCACAAGTGTGGCTGTCGCATTCTGTGCATTAGCCGAATTTGTGCAGGATGAAACAAGGGTAGGTGCTACCAGGATGCCGGCACCTAATACGGCTGATTTCTTTAAAAATTCTCTTTTATTCATCGGGTCGAGGTTTGTTACATGGTTAAACAATATAACTTAACATTCATAACACCCTGAGCCGCATTTTGTTTACCCCTAAGGCCTTCTTAGTCTTCTATTTCCTTCGGAGCAGGTTTCAGAACTGCCCCCCGGTTGGTTTTCCCGTCGATGCAAACGCTTAGTTCATGGGGAAAGCGAACATGGCGGATATATTCATCCTCATAAACCGCAGGCAGGCTATCCAGGTAGTCAGGATCATATGTTCCATCTCCGATAAAGGGATTGATGGTCATATAACCCACCCTGAATGAAGTGAGGTTCTGGAAGAAGTGGGTTCCCTGGCTGGGATCGATGCGAAAGTTCTCCAGGCCGGATTCCACGATGAGGCGCGCCTCAGAAATCTGGGCCCAGCTTACAGGAATTCCCAGCCATGGATCGGAGGATCCCCACCTGCCGGGGCCCACAAGCACATAACCATGCCCGGCCTGACTATTATCCCCTCCTTTTTTGGTGGCAGCTGGCCTCCCCTTAGCTGCGAAAGTCCGCCTCCCGCCTCCTCTATCTCAAATTCACCCCCGGAGGATAGATCTCTGGGTTTTGCCTGGCGCAAATTTTGCATTGATTCTTTCCATACGACTGGCAATCTCCTTGCTTTTGGCTGCATCAAAGCTGCCTGGTTTCACATAAACCAGGTCCCTGATGCCCTTAAACTCACCATTGCCCAGGGCCGATTGGGAGTAGAGGATGCATTCTTCCGGATTCACATCGTCCATGTCCACCACGCTAGTCTGGTCCGTATCCACAATGGGCCTGATCTGCAGGAAATTAAAAATATAGGGCTCGCCCTCGGGTACATCCATTTCCACTGCAAACTCGATTTCAATGGGCAGGTTGATTTCCTGCTGACCGATTTCCAGCAATTCCTTCAGGATGGCTGCCAGGGGAAAGGACTCGTGCTGAAGGATGCCGGCAAAGGAGATAAACCGCTTTCCCTGGTAGTTGATTCCGTCCCGTACCACGTCCGAGTTGTAATCATAAACCGAAGCCACATGCTTGAGGGCCCTGTTGCCATCAGCTGCAGATAGTTTCAGGCGGGCCAGGTTAACCGCATCATCGGTGGAGGTATGGTATTTCTCCTGGTGCAGGTCCAGGGCGTAAAACTGTTTCTGGGTATCCCTGAGCATGAGCTCGCTGGAGGAAAGCTGCAGTATTTTTTTGGGATAGGCAGGAGAGAAACGCAGGCTCACTCCCCCGTCCACGATGTATTTCCCCAGTCCGAATGCCACCTTGGCGATGCCATCCTCCGGCTTTTCGGGAGCAATGGGATAGAAGTTGATCGATCGGGCCACTCCGGATACGGTGGGAAAGTAATAGTCACCGTGACTGGAACCACAAACCTCCTGGATCACGATGCCCATCTTTTCCTCATCGATCACATTGGATGTGGCCTCAATATAAGCCTTGCTCTCCTTAAAGTAGACCGAGGCATAAACCGATTTGATGGCGATTGGTAAGCATTTCCATGGTCAGCGAGGGATCCTCCTTGCTCACCGGGATCATATAGGTGGAGTAAACCCCGGCAAAGGGCTGATAATGTGAATCCTCCAGCTTGCTTGACGAACGTATGGCAATGGGTGCCTGGCAGACCGAAATCACCGTATAGAGGTCCTGGTGCAGCCAGCCGGGCAGCTTGGATGCCACAAAATGATCCAGGATCTCCTCATCACTCAGATCCGAAATACCAATTTTATAAAGACCGTTCATCTCCATAAATTCATCGAAGACATCGGTACTCAGAACCACCGTTTTGGGCACGGTAATCACCACATTCTCAAATTTGCTGTAGAGGTTGTGCTTGTCGATGATCGATTGATAAAAGCCAGTCCCCGTGCCTTCCCCCCGATGGACTCATCCCCGATCCGGGAAAAGATCCGGTAGGAATCGTGACTGTTCTTATCAAACTTTGCAATGATGCCACGGCCTTTGCTGATGCGATAGCTGGAGATGGCCTCATAGAGGTAGAGCCGGATATCATCCAGGTTTTTAAAATCGTCGTTCCTGATATACTTAAAGAGCTGGGCCACGGGAAAAATGGCCCGGGCATTCAGCCATTTGGAAAAATCATTGCGATTGGAATGAAAGGCCAGCACATCATCGGGGATTTCCCGGATCTTCTGTTGAAGGGCCTTCAGGTCAGCAGCCCGTCCCACCTCCTTCAAAGGTAAGGGGATCCCTGAAAATAAAGTCCCCAAAGGCAAAATTGCGGATGATGAAATTACGCAGTTCAAGGGAGAGGGACTTGGAATATTTATGCATGAAACCCACTCCCAGCTTATTTGCCAGGGCTTCATTGGAAAGATCGGACGACTGCAGGAGGGCCGGCAGATAGGGATCCTCGCTGCGCAATTTTTTCACCAGCTGTATGCCCAGCTTGGTCTCCTTGTCACGCCCATCGTCCTTCTTAAAACTCACATCACGAAATCACCCCAAGCAGATTATCCTTATAGTTGCGGTAAAGCCCCATGGCTTCATCATAGGTTTTGGCCAGCAGAATCTTGGGCCGTCCGCGCATCCTCAGCATGCGCTGGTGTTCGTTCAGGGCCTCCTTCACAAAGATCCTGCGATTGCTGCATCACAATCTTATAGAGCTCGGGCAGGTAAGTGGAGGTATAACGAATGGAATCCTCCACCAGGATGATGCACTGCACCCCCACCGTATCGATGTCGTAGGGTGCATTCATCTTATCCTCGATGAGCTTGATAATGGCCAGCAGCAGGTCGGCATTCCCCAGCCAGCAAAAGACATAATCAATGGCCGACATGTCCTCATTCTGCAGTCGCAGGCTCACCTCCCGGTTAAAATGGGTAAGTACCACGATGGGAACCTCCATATACTTCCTGCGAATCCTCTTGGCCAGGGAAAAGGCATCCTCCTGTCCCAGGTTCAGCATCTCAATCACCAGGTCGATTTCCTCGTCCTCCATGATGGTAAAAGCCTCTTTTGCAGAGGTGGCCTTCACAAAGGCCGGGGGATAGCGGAGGTTCAGGGATACATATTCATTAAATATCTGCTCATCAATACGTCCATCCTCCTCCAGCATGAAGAAATCGTAATTGGACTGATAATCAAAACCGTACGTATCCGCTTCTGCATAAGCTTGTCGAATGCAGTGGGACTAAAATCAATTGTCGGGAAGGTCATCCCCTTGTGAAACAGGCATACTTTAATATAATTGAAATTCTTTTCTTCCCGTCCATCATGATACAAACGGGTTTTTTGAAACGGACATGCTTAACATAGCCGGTCTCCTCCACCAGCTTCCAGTTTCTTTCAGTTCATCCCAGCGAATGAAGGAAGTTCCTGAATCGTGCTGAATGCTGAAATAGCCCACATTCATGGAGGTCACATTGTGGAAAAAATGCGAGCCCAGGGAAGCATCCAGGGGAAAACCCTCCAGGGAGGTCTCCACGATCACCTTTGCATTGGAGATCTGCGACCAGTTCACCGGGATGCCAATGAAGGGATCGCGGGTTCCCCAGCGACCCGGACCAATGAGGATGTATTTTCTGTCCTCCTCCACCATCCCTTCGTTCAGCTGTTCAATCTGCACCGCCATTTCCTTGGTATGCATCTTATCAAACTTGTCGGGATCCACATAAATCAGATCCACAATATCATCCACCCTGCCGTTACCCATGCTCCGCTCGGCATGGATGAGCATATCCTCACGTTTCAGGTTCTCGTTGTCGAAGGTATATTCCCCGCCGGTACCCAGCATGGGTTTGATCTGAAGGATGAAAAAGGAGGGTTTTCCATTCTCCGCCTTGTCAAGATCCACCGAATATTCAATTTCCACGGGCGATCCCAGGGCCTCCTTTCCCACATCCATGATCAGCTTCAGGGCCTTGGCCAGTGGAATATAATCGTACTTCAGAATGTTGGCAAAATTCAAAATCCTGGGTCCGGCCGCGGACAAACCCGCCTCCACCCTTTCATTGTCCACATCATATACCGAAGCCAGGTGCTTCAGCACCCCTTCTGACTCCGCCTCCGAGATGGGAAGCCGCTTCAGGTTGGCCTCCGAACCCTCCTTGCAGAAGTCCACCTCCGAATTGATCATATCCAGGGCCATAAACTCCACCTGGGAGTCACGCAACTGACTCTGGAGCGATCCCATTTCCAGATTGGGGTATCTGGGCGAGAAACGATAGGCCCGCTCACCATTCACCACATAATGGCCCAGTCCCAGTGCAGCTATGGCAAAACCATCCTCCGGCTCCATATGGGCCACCGGGTAATAGTTGTGCGACTGGGCCGTACCGCTCATATGGGGATAGAAATGATCCCGGTGGTAGGTCCCCACCACATCCTGGATCACCACGGCCATCTTCTCATCCTCCAGCTTGAAGTTGATGGCTTCAAAATAACGCCTGGAATTGGGTGAATAGATGGAAGAGTAAACCAGTTTTATGGCATCACAAAGCTGCTTGAACCGCACCCTGAAATCGGGGTGGTTATTGGGAATCAAATAGGTTTCAAAGATTCCTGAAAAGGGCTGCATGGTGGAATCTTCCAGCAGGCTGGAGGAACGCACCGCCAGGGGACGGTTCACCAGTTTCAGAAGCTCCTTCAGCCTTTTATCCAGGTTATAGGAGAGATCCGAGGCCAGGAACCTGGCACGCAGCTCTTCATAATCATTCTCCGTATGAATAAGCTCCAGCAGATTATTGCGCTGCATGAAAATATCAAACTCATCGGTCCCGATGATGCTGGTCCGCGGGGTGCGGATGTTCATTTCCGGAATAATCTCCGAGAAATTCAGGTTGTAGATGAGGGTATTGATAAAGGCACAACCCCTGCCCTTTCCCCCCAGGGCCCCGCTGCCCAGGCTCACAATATTACTTTCATCCAGCAGGGCAGACTCTTCAAACTGGACAATCTTACCCGTATT
The DNA here is from genome assembly GCA_963713725.1 of uncultured Bacteroidota bacterium. Taxonomy (GTDB): domain Bacteria; phylum Bacteroidota; class Bacteroidia; order Bacteroidales. Next base: position 52,589 of record CAVQMZ010000032.1, on the reverse strand, counting down.
GGACTCGTTCCGGTACTTTTTGATCACATACTGCAGGTAGTTCCGGAAATCCGAGGGTGCTTTAAAATCGGTGACCTTCACCGGGTGGATCATCTTGGCAATCTTGATCTCACCCCGGGCCATGAGCCACAGGGAAAAATGGTTGCGTTTGCCATGATAGACCAGTGATTCGCTGGGAATGGTGGCAATTTGCTTCTCAAATTCCTTCAGCGATTTGGCCTCCCCGATTTTTTGTCCGCCCGAATCGCGATACACAAAATTTCCAAAGCCCAGGTGGTGCATAATAAAGCTGCGGATATCCTGCAGCAGGGTCTCGCTGTTTTTATTGATGAAGGTCGATTTTAACTCGAAGGCCTTGCGGGAATTTTTGATATCCGACGACTGGATCACCGTAGGAATGCCGCTGATCAGCTCCCGGGTATGGGTTGCCAGGCTAAAGCCGGCATTGTCGTCCATTACCCCTTCCTTCTCGAACTTCACATCGGTAATCAGGCAGAGCAGGGACTCCTGGTACATCTTTACCAGGTCGACCGCCTCCTCATAGGAGGTAGCCAGCAGAATCTTGGGCCTTGCCCTGAGCCGAAGCACCTTAAAAAGCTCATCGGTACTCACATCATCGATAATCCGCTTGGTCTGCTCCAGCACCGTATTGTATAGCAGGGGAAGGTAGCGGGAATAGTAAATCTCCGAATCCTCCACCAGCAGGATCACCTTCACCAGTCCCAGCTCCGTATCATTCTCCACATTCACCTTATCCTCCAGGTGCTTTACCATGGCAAAAAATATGCTGGAATCGCCATTCCACACAAAAAGCCGGTCGATATTACTCAGGGAAGGATTGGTCTCCTTGAAGGAGCTTACTTCCCTGTCGTTGTTCAGCAAAACATAGATGGGAATGTAGGGAAAATCGCGCCTGACCCTGGCCGAGATCTGCATGGGGGTCACCTTGTCGGTCCCTATCATCAGGATCACCATGTCGAAGTGGCGGGAGTTGAGCTGCTCGATGGCCTCATCATAGGTACTTACGCCGGTCACCCGGGGCATGGAAGTCAGGTTCAGCTGCGAATATTCCCCCAGGATGTGCTCCGAAAAACGCCCCTCCTTCTCAATGCTGAAGGCATCATAGAGGGTGGCCACCAGCAGGATGTCCTTCACCTTGTAACGCATCAGGTCGTGGAAAATATCCCGGTTTGCATTCTGCTTGCTCAGGAACTTCTGCAGCAACATGCGCGTGTTAATCTCACTGGGATGATGCCTGAAACATACTCACCTCTTCCCGCACCAGTTCCTTCTCCTCGGTCTTGTGGAGAACCTTCCTGGCTTCATGGCTGTTCAGGTAGTTGGCGATGATGCTGGCCAGGTTCTCAATGAGCTGCCTTTCCTCCTTCAGAAAGGGACCCTCGTCCAGTTCAGGAAATTTCTTCAGGTAAAATACCTCAATGGATCCCTTGCGGTTATCAATGGTATCAAACTTTTGCGCCATTCGCCAGTCACCCTCACGGAAACCCTTGCTCACATAGGGTTTTCCCTCAAACCAGATGCGGGCCACGGTCATTTCGGGATATTGCCAGGCCTTGGGAAGAATCTCGGCAATCTGGATGAGAATCTCCTCAACGGTCCGGTTCTCCTTAATAATCTGGGTGGTCTCGTTGATGCAGGTAAGCTCCTTCAAACGCTCCTTGCGTTCGGCAATCAGGCGTTGAATATCTTGCTCGGATCGGGGAACTTGACTCACTTCGTTCGTCTTAGCTTGCTTCGCAAGCGTTAATAAGCCCGCTGCGCGGGCGGTTAATAAGTTAGTATGTTAGTGCGTAAGTAAGTTAGTAATTTTCCCCTAACCCAATAACCCATTACCATAACCTATTAACTTCGCATTGCGAACACACTAACGTTCGCGTCAGCGAACAAATTAACCTTCGCGTCAGCGAACAAATTAACCTTTCGATTCAAAGACATTACCACTGTTCAGCAGATCATCCACAGTTCTGATCTTGGAAGTGGCTTTGGCATGTTCAACCTGCTTATGGAGATCCGTCTCGAAAACCGATGATTCAACCGCACGAATCACTCCCATGGCCACAGGGAATTCGGGCAATTCCATGCGCACCAGGCGGTAGTGGTTGGTATCTTCGTAGTCATGCGCATTGTGAACAATCAGGTCCTCTTCGGTTACCCCGTTTTCACCGATGGTTACCACCTCAAGCTTGTTACAATTCATCATCAGGCCCTTGTCACGGTCTTTTCCGAAAATCATGGGCTTGCCATGCTCCAGGTAAATCTGGTTGTCCATTCTCACTTCCTTGCCGGTAATATCTTTATGAACCTGGTTGGCAAAGATCACGCAGTTAAGCAGGATCTCCACCACGCTGGTTCCCTTGTGCTCGGCGGCCGCCTTAAAAACCTCCCTCATCATCTTGGGATCGCTGTCCACCGTCCGGGCAAAAAAGGTACCCTGGGCACCCATGGCCAGTTCTCCCGGGTTGAAAGGCATTTTCGAGGGTTCCTTCAGGGGAGGTTTTGGTCACACTTCCCTTGGGTGTTGTGGGTGAATACTGTCCCTTGGTCAGACCGTAAATCTTATTGTTAAAGAGAAGGATATTCACATCAATATTCCTTCTCATGATGTGGATGAAGTGATTTCCGCCAATGGCCATGGAATCACCGTCGCCGGTGACAATCCACACGCTCAGATCGGGATTGGCAATTTTCACGCCCGAGGCGATGGCATTGGCCCTTCCATGCATGCTGTGAAAGCCATAGGTATTTATGTAATAAGGAAAGCGGGACGAACACCCGATCCCGGATACAAAAACCGCATCCTCCTTGGCAATACCTGTTTCGGGCAGCACATTCATCACGGTGGATAACACGGCATGAGCACCGCATCCGGCACACCATTTTACGGGGCCATCCAGTTTAAAATCTTCTTTCGTTGATAATGCTACCGGTTCAAATTTAGTTTCCATGGCTCCTCTTATATGGTTTCCAGCACTTCGTTAAACTTCGTTTTCAACTCTGAAACAAACAGGGGTAAACCCTGTATCTTATTATACTGCAGGTACTCGAACTGCGGATGTTTGGAACGCAGATAATTGGCAAACTGACCCAGGTTTAATTCGCAGATCACAATCTTCTTAAATCCACCCAGGACTTCGGCTGTATTTGAAGGCAGTGGATAAATATGTGAGAACTGGGCCAGGGATATGCTTTTCCCTTCTCCCTGCAGATCTTCCACCGCACTAACCAGGGCTCCGAAGGTACCACCCCATCCGATCACAAGAAGGTCTCCGGTTTTCTCACCGACCACTCCCTGTGGTTTAATAAATTCGGCTACCTTTTGCACCTTGGCCTCGCGCAGCTCGACCATAATCTGGTGGTTCAGGGCATCATGAGATACACTGCCGGTTACATTCTCCTTCTCCAGTCCCCCGACCCTGTGACGCAGTCCCGGCTGACCGGGTATGGCCCAGAAGCGGTTCAGCCTTTCAGGATCCCTCAGATAGGGATAATAATCCGGGGCATTGTCTTCCACCAGGGGAGGCGTAATCTCGGGCATATCCTTCATGGCCGGAATCTGCCACAGTTCCGATCCATTGGCCAGGTAGGAGTCGGTAAGCAAAATGACCGGGGTCATATGCTCGATGGCCAGCTTTGCAGCCTCATAGGCAAAGTCAAAGCAAGCAGCCGGTGTGGTTGCTGCCATCACAATGCAGGGCGATTCCCCGTTTCGGCCGTAGAGTGCCTGCATCAGGTCCGACTGCTCGGTCTTGGTGGGCAGTCCCGTGGAAGGTCCGCCACGCTGTACATTCACAATCACAAGGGGCAGCTCGGTGATCACCGCCAGTCCGATTGCCTCCCCCTTCAGGGCCAGACCCGGACCGGATGTACTGGTAACCGCCAGTCTTCCGGTGAAGGAAGCCCCAATGGCCGAACAGATTCCGGCGATCTCATCCTCGGCCTGGAAGGCAATGGCTCCCAGACTTTTATATTTTGTAATTTCCTGCAGAACCTCAGTGGCCGGGGTAATGGGATAGGATCCCAGGAAAAGATCCAGATTAGCTTTCTCGGCACCGGCCAGAAGCCCCCATGCAGTGGCCTGGTTCCCTGTAATGTTTCGGAACAGGCCCTTCTTGCCTTTAACAGGGCTCACATGATAGGTGGTTGAGAGGGCCTCTATGGTCTCTGCATAATTATAGCCTTCCTGGAGGACGGCAATATTGGCCTTCACCAGGTCCGGCTTGCTTTTGAACTTCTGCTTCAGAAAGTCCTCACCAATTGTGATATCCCGGTTGAAAAGCCAGTAGAGCAAACCTGCCACAAACTGGTTCTTGGTTTTATCGGCTGTCTTATTATCCAGACCGTGCTGTGTGGCCACATTCCTGGATAAAACAGAAATGGGAGCCTTTACCACGTTATAACCCGTAAGCGAATCGTCGTGCAGGGGATCCTCCTCGTATTCAGCCTTTTTGTAATGCTTGTTGTCGAAGTTGTCAATGTCGATAATGATGGTGGCCCCATCCTTCAACCACTTCATGTTGGCCTTGAGCGCCGCCGGATTCATGGCCACCAGCACGTCAGCCTGGTCACCCGGAGTAGAAATTTCCTTATGTCCGATATGAACCTGGAAGCCTGAAACACCTGCAACTGTGCCCTGTGGCGCCCTGATCTCCGAGGGGTAATCCGGGAAGGTGGAAAGGTCGTTCCCAATGAATGCAGAAGTATCTGAAAATTGTGTTCCGGTAAGCTGCATTCCGTCTCCGGAGTCTCCCGCGAACTTCACTACCACCTCGTCAAGCTCAATAACCCTGTGATTCTTTGCCATGGGTGTATATGTTAGTTAGAAAGTTTAGTTGCTATGTGATATTTATAGAGCCTTAATTTACAGTTAACATGTGGGTAAAGTTAGAGTTTTTACAAAGCCTGCCTCACCCTCAACTCACTAATTTTAAGTTTTTTTAAACATGCCTGTTTTCCAGGAAATCCTGACAAGATCATGTGCTTTGTCATGAATTTTCATTAAAATCCACTTCAAACTTATCGATTTATCTAAATACTTGAATGTTTGTCGGAATTTTTTTCAAAAATTTTATCCCCTTTGCCTGCTTTGAGATGATTAACAGGATATTTTGAAACCGGAATATGAATCCTAACTTTGGCATAAAAAAATGGCGCTGATAAAATCTGTTCGTGGATTCGACCCTGTATTCGGGGAAAACTGTTACCTGGCCGAAAATGCCACCATTATCGGTGATGTGGTAATGGGTAATGACTGTTCCATCTGGTTTGGGGCCGTACTCAGGGGAGATGTAAATCCCATTCGCATCGGAAACCGGGTAAACATCCAGGACAACAGCACCATACACACCACATTTAATGAATCAGTGGCCGAAATCGGCGATGATGTTACCGTGGGCCACAATGTGGTCATCCATGGAGCCCGCATCGAGCCCAATGTGCTCATTGGCATGGGCTCCATTATTCTCGACCATGCCGTGGTCAACTCCAACACCATAGTAGCTGCCGGATCAGTGGTTCGCGGCAAGGCCATCCTGGAACCCAACAGCCTTTATGCCGGCACCCCTGCCAAACGCATCAAGGCCATCGAACCCGAACAGTTCGAGAACATGGTAAAACGCATCGCAAAGGACTATATGATGTATGCCAGCTGGTATAAATAAGCTTAAATGTTAAAAAGGGAAAAAAGTTACTTCCCCATGCAACATCCCGAGCAAATATTGTGTTATTAGGGCAGAACTAAATCCTTGTAATGCACTTATTATCAATTCACATACAATCAATAGCTACTGTAGCTTATAATACTGGATTAAGACTCGCGTTTTCACTAGTTTTTTTCGCCCTCACCATAGCAATAAGCTTTTCTCAAAGCTGGAAACAATATCCATATGAACCGGAGGGAAGTGTATTCTCCTTTCCTTCTGACGAAGGTCCCCATCCTGATGAGGATATTGAATGGTGGTCCATTACAGGACATGTAAAAGGACTGGAAACGGGGACAAACTATAGTTTTTCACTCACCTATTATATATATCCCTACCACGTTTACGACGGGATGAGAATTCTTAATCTTTCCAATGATGATACTGGTGAATTCTATACAGATTCTCAATTCCTGGGATATCAGGATATGGAGCCTGGCAGTTTGAATATTGAAGCTTACCTGTATTTTTTGGAAAAATGGGAAACCTGGAATAACCTGGAAGAGGATAATGGAGATTTAATCCCCTTTGAATATGAAATCACAACTGCCAGTGCTAAAGGTTCACTGCTCCTGGAATGCAAATCTCTTAAGGCACCTGTCCCAATAGCAGATGATGGATTGTTTGATGTGGGGGCTGAAAGCTATACGAATTGCTATTCCCAGACCATGAATTCCATCACTGGAACTTTGCAGTTCAAAGATATGCAGGAAGCTGTAGAAGGTACGGCATGGATTGATCACCAGTATGGTGGATTTAATATGATAACATCAGAGCAATATGAATGGTTTTCTATTCAGCTCTCAAATAACATGGAAATCAATATCTGGAATGTCTTTACACCGGAGAATCTCTTACCCGAAAATTCAGATTACAAGCATATGACCATTGTGGATGATCAGGGCCAGTATCTTACCTCCACGGATTTCAGACTGGATCGTTTAGCATACCAATATTCCGAAGATAAAACACTTATCTATGGCCAGAAGTGGCACCTCACATCAGAAGTTCATCAAATGGATATTACCATTTATACCCTTCATGATAATAATGAAATCCTAAGCCCTTTCCGTTTTTATAAGGGAGCAACTAATATAACTGGCACTTTTAGTGGAAATGCTCTCAATGGAAATGGATTTGTAGAGCTTTTGAAAACTTATGAAAATCCAAAACTCAAGATGAACAGTCCGGTTGATATTAACTGGGATGTATCCATCCCTATTAGCTGGCATGTTCAAAATCCGGACGATGGAAGAACACTGATATATGACCTGGAGTATCGGACTGACAACACTGAAGGTTTCCAACTTGTGGAGGCGGGAATATCAGACACCTTATTCCTCTGGGAGAATCCACCTATTGAGATGGGAGAAAATCTCTGGTTCAGGGTGAAAGGATATTCACCAGACACTACCCTGTCAGGATATTCACTCCAGGCCTTTTACACACCTGAGAATCCCGAACCCGAACCCGAACCCGAACCCGAACCTGAGCCTGAGCCAGAACCTGAGCCCGAGCCTGAACCCGAGCCCGGACCCGAACCCGGACCCGAACCCGAACCTGAGCCTGAACCTGAACCTGAACCTGAACCTGAGCCCGAACCCGAACCGGAGCCTGAGCCGCAACCTGAACCCGAGCCCGAACCACTTGCTGTTGAGCAAGCTGATCAGACTGTATCCCATTTCAAACTGTATCCAAATCCTTCCATTGATATATTAAATGTCAAGTTCGAAAAGGAGATGAATTCATTCAACTTCCAGATCCTAGACATGACAGGGAAAGTGCTTAAAGCAGCTAACAGACCAATGTCAGGGACTAGAGCCAGACTATTTGTAGGTCATCTTGATGCTGGCAGTTACATTCTAAGAGTCTCAGTTGATTCCCGGTTTACTGCGGCCACTTTTCTGGTTCAGTAGAAAGGATATCTTTCAAGACAATATCGTTCTTGGAAAACAAGTGAGCGGCCTGAGATCGCAAAGCACTATATGATGTATGCCAGCTGGTATAAATAAGCTTAAATGTTAAAAAGGGAAAAAAGTTACTTCCCCATGCAACATCCCGAGCAAATATTGTGTTATTAGGGCAGAACTAAATCCTTGTAATGCACTTATTATCAATTCAAATACAATCAATAGCTACTGTAGCTTATAATACTGGATTAAGACTTGCGTTTTCACTAGTTTTTTTCGCCCTCACCATAGCAATAAGCTTTTCTCAAAGCTGGAAACAATATCCATATGAACCAGAGGGAAGTGTATTCTCTTTTCCTTCTGACGAGGGTCCCCATCCTGATGAGGATATTGAATGGTGGTCCATTACAGGACATGTAAAAGGACTGGAAACGGGGACAAACTATAGTTTTTCACTCACCTATTATATATATCCCTACCACGTTTACGACGGGATGAGAATTCTTAATCTTTCCAATGATGATACTGGTGAATTCTATACAGATTCTCAATTCCTGGGATATCAGGATATGGAGCCTGGCAATTTGAATATTGAAGCCTACCTGTATTTTATGGAAAAATGGGAAACCTGGAATAACCTGGAAGAGGATAATGGAGACTTAATCCCATTTGAATATGAGATCTCAGCAGCCAGTGCTAAGGGTTCACTGCTCCTGGAATGCAAATCTCTTAAGGCACCTGTCCCAATAGGAGATGATGGATTGTTTGATGTGGGGGCTGAAAGCTATACGAATTGCTACTCCCAGACCATGAATTCCATCACTGGAACTTTGCAATTCAAGGATATGCAGGAAGCTGTAGAAGGTACCGCATGGATTGACCATCAGTATGGTGGATTTAATATGATTACGTCAGAGCAATACGAATGGTTTTCTATTCAGCTTTCAAATAACATGGAAATCAATATCTGGAATGTCTTTACACCGGAGAATCTCTTACCTGATAATTCAGATTTCAAGCATATGACCATTGTGGATGATCAGGGCCAGAGTATATCAACCAGCGATTTCAATATGGAACGTCTCGCCTTCCAGTATACTGAGGATAATACCATTTGCTATTCAGAAAAATGGCATCTAACTTCACCGGTCAAAGAGCTGGACTTAACCATATTTACCCTTAGTGACAATAACGAAGTCCTGATCCCCTTCCGTTTTTATAAGGGAGCAACATATGTGGATGCTACTGTTGCAGGAGTTCATGCTTACGGCAATGGATTTGCTGAGCTCTTGAAAACCTATAAGAAGCCCGCCCTCAGCATGAAAATCCCGGAAGGAAATTGGGATGTAAATACGCCAATTAGCTGGTATGTATTAAATCCTGATGATGGAAGAACACTTATCTATGACCTTGAATACAGGGCTGATCCTTCAGAGGATTTCCAGATTGTCCAGTCAGGAATATCTGACACCCTGTTTTACTGGGATAATCCTCCGATTAATACCGGAGACAATATTTGGTTCAGGGTGAAGGGCTATACCCATGATACTACCCTGTCAGCCTACTCACCCATAGCTTTTTATTCACCTGAAAACGAGGACCCCACTGTATCAATAGAACAGCGCTTCCAGGAAAAATCATTTAGTCTTTATCCAAATCCTACCAGTGATATATTAAATATCAAATTCGAAAAGGAGATGAGTTCATTCAACTTCCAGATTCTTGACATAACAGGAAAAGTGCTTAAAGCAGCAAACAGGCCAATGTCAGGGAACAGAGCCAGGTTATTTGTGGGTAATCTTGAGGCTGGGAGTTATATTCTCAGGATTTCAGTAGACTCCCGGTTTACTGCGGCAACCTTTCAGGTTCAATAGGAAGGATCTCTTTCCGGATATTATTGATCATGAGAAAGAAGTGAACGAACTGGAATCGCAAAGGACTATATGATGTATGCCAGCTGGTATAAGTAAGCGCTTAACTTCGCGCAAAACGGATCAGAGGATTTAAATGTCCCTGATCTGCCTGGTAGATAGCCTGCAAGTATTCCTTTCTTCTTCCTCCCTGAATTGAAAGGTCCCCTCCGCCCCAGCTAAAAACAGGTCTGTTGAATCCATGAGAAACCAAAACATCGGCAAATAATCTGGAATGTCTTCCATTACCATTTGGGAAGGGGTGAATCCTTACCATCCTGTGCTTTGTCCGGACCGACGTTTCATCATCTTCGAAGGTTTTATTATCGATCCAAAACCTGACATCAGCAAGAAGCATGGATAATTGCTCATGTATCTGGTATTTATCCACACCAATGTTTTTGTTTGTTTTCCGAAAAGTACCTGCCCAATCCCAGGTTTCACCGAACATGCGCCAGTGCAGATCCTTTATAAATTCGAGGCTCAGCACCTGATCTAAACTAAACTTTTGCTTCATGGACCAGACTATGGCAGACTCAATATTATGCTGTTCGAATTCATCTAATTCACCCCGGGTTGAGACCGTTAAAATCTTCAGGCCCTCCAGTTCAAGCTCTTCGATTGGAGTCTGACCGCCTATGTATTCCAAATTTAATCCCATAAATACCTGGGCATTTCGCGTTTTAATTCCTCTGCCCTATCCTTAATGGCTTTTGCTAGCCTTTCATCAGTGTTTTTTTGATCCTCAAGTCCCATTTGAACTGAGGCACGTTCAACTATCTTTCTGGCCAGTTCGTGGGCTCTCCTGTCGACCATACCCTCAAGGGTTTGATCCAGAGGAACAAAACCATAAACAAATTTCATTTGGAGAGCAGAAGCAACCTGATGTAATACTTTTAAGGAAACGGTTCCATTTCTTTCCCGTTCTTCAATCTCCCGCACACTTTGGGGAGTGATGGACAATCGCTTACCCAATTGTCTTAAGGACATATTAATGCTCTGCCTTATTGCATGAACCCAGCCAGAAGAAGGAGTTACAACATCATTTAGAACATTAAGTTTTATAATCTTATTATCAAGCTGTTCCAATATTATCTTACTCTTTTTCATAAGGCTATAGCATGATTAATACCCTACAAAGATAAGGCTTAAGCCTTACATATGCAACTAGTATTTATGGCTATAACCTTATTTACCAGATATTATTTTTCTCCAGGTGGATTTTCTCGTTGAAGAACATGTTGGCGATTACCTCGAAGTAGGGCGTGTGGTCGGAGACGAAAAAGGCGTTTGTGCCGGTGGGCTGGGTATTGATTAAATCATTTTCGGTGAGGAAGAGGCGGACGGCCTGGGCCACAATCTTGGCGGTGTCGTGGACCTGCACCTTAAAGTCCAGGAAGCGGCTGATCTGGTTGCGGATGATGGGATAGTGGGTGCAACCCAGGATGAGGGAATCAATGCTGGTCAGTTCCCTGCGGGAAAGGTAGGAGCGGATGATGGCATTGGAGATGTCGTCGAAGACAAAACCTTCCTCGATCATGGGTACAAAAAGCGGAGTGGCCAGGGAGCTGACCTGGATCTTCCTGGTCTTGGTGGCCCGGGCAAGAATCTTCTTTTCGTAGCTGCCCGAATCGATGGTTGCCTTGGTGCCGATAATGCCTATGTTTTTTGAGCGAAAATGCGGGCGCTTCGGATGGATCATCATCGTCATCCCGCTTGCAGACAAAGTCCACCACCGGATCGATCACATTCATCACCACCGCCCTGTCGCCCACATGGGCCTTCACTTCTTCAAAGGCATTGGCCGAAGCAGTGTTGCAGGCAATCAGGATCACCTTGCATTTTTTCTTCAGCAGGAAATCGGTAATCCCCAGTGAATAATGCTGAATGGTCTCTTTGGATTTATCGCCATAGGGAAGATGGGCAGTATCCCCGAAATAAACCAGGTCCTCGGAAGGAAGTATGTTATGCAGGGCATGGGCAACGGTCAGGCCTCCCACACCGGAATCAAATAAGCCAATCGGACTGCTCTTTCCCATGTTTTAGATTTGTTGATGAAATTACAAAAAAAAATGTGGAGCCCTTTCGAACTCCACACATTATTTAATGGCGATTGTTTGTCCGAGACTACAATCCCAATTTTGTCTTCACCAGGGGAAGCATGTCCATGCTCTCTTCGGAAGCATAAACCGGGTTTCCCTGGCTCATGTCGAATACATAGAGCAGTCCGTGTTCCTTGGCTACTGCTTCGATGGCTTTACGTGCCTTGTCCATAACCGGCTGAAGGAAGGCCATTTGCTGCTGCTGCAGATCCTGCTGGGCAGTCTGGGCAAAGTTCTGAAGGCGCTGCTGCATCTCCTGGATCTCTGAAGCTTTGGCTTCTTTGATCAGCTGGCTCATGGTAGCTTCGGTCCGCTGGAACTCTTCAATTTTCTTATTAATCTCAACCTGGATTCTTTCAATCTCCAGCTCATAAGATTGGTTCAAATTCTGTAATTTAACCTGCGCTGAATCATATTCAGGCATCTCCTGGAGCAAGAGCTCAGCAGTAATATGGCCAAATTTCTGTGCATTGACTGCAAGGGCCATACAGAGTATCCCCATTGCCAGGGTAATTCGTTTCATCGTCTTCATTGTTTTAAGTCGTGTATATAACTGATTACTTGCTCAAAAGAGCGTACAAATGTAAGATATTAATTTTTATAACCTAACTTTTTCAGCACTTCGTCGCTCAAATCATAACGTGGATTTGAGTACAGAATGGCAGCACCCGAGGCGGTGTCAAAAATCACCGCATAAGAGCCTTCAGCCGAAAGTTCCTTCACTGCTTTATAAACCGCATCCTGAATGGGCTTAACCAGCTCTATTCGCTTTGCCGAAAGGCTGCCCTCGGGGCCAAAGTACTTGGCCTGCAGCTCCTTTACGGCACGCTCCTTGTTCATAATCTCCTCTTCCCTTTGCTTTCTCATCTCGTCGGTGAGCAGAACCCGTTCCGACTGGTAGGTCTTGTACATCTTCTCGATGGCCTCGTATTCTGTGGCGATCTCCGCTTCCCAATCCTCCGAAGCCTTATCCAGCTCCTTCTGAGCAGCGGCATAGGAGGGAATATTTTTGAGTACATAGTCGGTATCCACGAAGGCAAACTTCTGGGCCATGGCTACACCCACAAAAAGGAAGAGGGCCAGGGCAATTGATATGATCTTTTTCATGACAGTATGGTTTTTTGCGTTTATGGTCTTATACAATTGTTCTATGTAAATCAAACACTGTACCAAACTTTTTCAGGCATCCTAAAATTGTTGTCCGATTGTAAAGTGGAACTGCGATCCGCTGGGTCCCACGTGACCCGGATAGTCATCGAATCCCCATCCCCAGTCGATTCCCAGAAGTCCGAACATGGGCAGGAAGGCTCTCACGCCAAATCCTGCTGCACGCTTGGAATTAAAGGGTGCAAACTGATCAATGGAGTACCAGGCATTTCCTCCTTCAAGGAAGGTCAGCACAAAAATGGTTGCTGAGGGATTCAGTGAAATGGGGTAGCGAAGTTCAAGTGTGTACTTGGTATAAACGTTACCCGATTTTTTCGAGTATCCGTCGGCCGTGGTCACCGTTGGCGTCAGACTTCCGTTGGGATATCCACGCTGGGCGATGGTCTCACGTCCGTAAAGGTTATAACCCGAGAGTCCGTCTCCACCCACATCAAAACTCTCAAAGGGTGAAGGACCGATGGCATCGTTGTAGTGCCCCAGGTATCCGAAGTGGAGCCGTGTCATCAACACCAGGTCGCCCTTCAGGGCAAAGTACCAGTCGGCATTCACCATCCAACGGTGATATTCCACCCACTTGTACTTCTGCTCGTCAGGCGCGGTGGCATAATCCAGGTCCTTGTTGAACAGGGAATAGGGCGGCGTAAGCTGCAGGCTCAGGCTCAGGTTTGATCCACCCCTGGGATAGATAATCTGGGTCAGTGAATTACGGCCCAGGGTAATGGTGAAAGAGAAATTGTTAAAGGTTCCGTTCTCAGCCAGGAAGCCGGAGTAGTCCTTCATCCGGTAGCGCTGATAGGTAAAGGCATTATACAGGGTAAAAAAGTCGTCCGGCCAGGTAAGCCTTCTGCCCAGACCCAGTGAGGCTCCTGTTACCTTCATATACTGGTCGGGTACATTTCCCGGATTCCAGTAAGAATACATGTTCTGGTTCATCTTGGAGTGATAGACCGAAACCGAGAAGGAATTGGGTTTCTTGCCACCAAACCACGGCTCCACGAAGGAGAAATTGTAGGACTGATAGAACTTTCCGTTGGTCTGGGCCCTTACCGAGAAGGTCTGACCGTTACCCGAAGGAACCGGCCTCCAGGCCTTGGGATCAAAGATCCTGCCTATGGCAAAGTTGGAGAAGCGGATACCCACTGTGGCCACAAGCATACCTGCACCATAACCACCCGATACTTCCAGCTGGTCGGTTGCCCGCTCAACCAGGTTATACTCAATATCCACAGATCCGTCTGCCTGGTTGGGAATGGGATTGGGTTCTATCTGTTCCGGATCAAAATGACCCAGGTTGGCCAGTTCCCTTACTGTCCTGATCAGTTCACTCTTGGAGAACTTATCCCCTGGAAGGGTCCGTAGTTCACGCCGAACCACGTGTTCGCTGGTCCGGTCGTTTCCTTTAATTATAACCCGGTTAATGGTGGCAATGTCACCCTCGTAAATACGCATCTCGAAGTCGATGGTGTCATCCTCCACACTAACCTCCACAGGCGTCAGCGAGAAAAACAGGTAACCGTTGTCCAGGTACACCGCATTCACGGCATCCTCATCGATAAAGATGCGGTCGTCAAGCACCTTCTGGTCGAAGATATCTCCCTTCTCAATGCCCAGAACGGCATTAAGGTACTCGGAGGGGTACTTGGTATTTCCGATCCACTCCACATCCCCGAAGTAGTATTTATCACCCTCCTCGATATTAATGTAAAGATCCACCCGGTCGTCCATCTCCGCATTCCATACCAGGGAATCGGACACAATCTTGGCATCCCGGTAACCATTCTCGATTATAATAGGCAACCACGGCAGCCTTATCTTCCTTAAATTTCTCTGCGATAAGTTTGGACGCTTTGAAGATGTTAATATTCACCTTCTTGGTCTCCTTCATTTTCCTGCGCAGGATCTTATCCTCAAGGGCTGTATTTCCGTTGAAATAAATCTCATTGATCTTCACCCTCCCCTTTTTGTCGACCACCACATCCATCTGAACCATGTTTACCCTCAGGGTATCGTCGGTCAGGTTGATCTGGACATCGGTATTGAGAAAACCCTTTTCAATAAAATGCTCACGGATAATCCTTTTGGTATTGTCCATGATGTCGGCAGTCACCTGCTGACCGGTCCGCAGGTTGATCTTCTCCATGATGTCCTGGGTCTCGGACTTACCGATCCCGTGAATCTCAAGTTGTGACATCCGTGATTGTTCCGTGAGGTAGATATCAATCCAGACCGAGTCATTTTGAATCTTGGTGGCGGTGACCCTGGCATCGGAGAAAAGTCCCTGGCTCCAGAATTTCTTCAGGAGATCGGTAACTTCGTCGCCGGGCAACTTAATCTTGTTTCCCTTTTTCAGTCCCGAAAGGCTGATCAGAACCTCCTTCTGGATAAACTCGATTCCGCTGACCGTTATGTCTGCGATGGTATACTCCCTGACATTGTCGTAGTCCATCACCTCCAGGGCACTAAAATCAATGCTATCCTGGGTTTGTGGGTCTGTGCTTTGTCCGGCCAGACCCGCTGAGGCGATCAGGAGCGTAATAAAAAGTAAAGTCCGTTGTATCATTCCCGCATTTAATTATTCAGTGTTACTGCCCTGGGGTTTTCACTTACCTTACCGAATCGTCGCTCCCGTCTCTGATAATCGATAATGGCTTCATAAAAATGCTCCTTGCGATAGTCGGGCCACAATACCGGGGTAAAGTAAAGCTCGGTATACGCAAGTTGCCAGAGCAGAAAATTGCTGATCCTCCGTTCTCCGCTGGTGCGAATAAGCAACTCAGGATCGGGCATAAAAGATGTGCAAAGATAACTCTCCAGCATGCAGGCATCTGCGCTTTCAGGGTCAATCTTTCCGGAAGCTGCGTCCCGGCACATCTGTTTTACCGCATCGGTGATCTCCCATCTTCCGCTGTAACTCAGGGCGAGCACAAGTTGCAGCCCTGTGTTTCCAGCGGTCGATTCCACCGATTTCAAAAGTAGCTTCTGCACACTGTTTGGAAGGTCAGTTATGTTTCCAATCACTAGCAGGCGGACATTATTTTCGTCTAATTTTCGGGTCTCTTTGGCAATTGTTGATGCCAGAAGCGTCATCAGTCCGTCTATTTCGGTCCGGGGACGTTTCCAGTTTTCGGTCGAAAAAGCATAAAGGGTCAGGAATTCAACACCCAGCTCACCGGCGGCTTCCACCACCTGGCGAACCGACTCCACTCCATTCCTGTGCCCAAAAAGACGTTCTCCGCCTTTTTTCTGGGCCCAGCGACCATTGCCATCCATAATCATGGCGATGTGCCTGGGTAAGCGGTTCCTGTCTATCTGATCCTTATAATTCATGCTACTCCTACCTGTCTATTTTCTTGCTCGATCTGGGATTTACGCCTCCACGCTTCACCGACCTTTTGGGTCCCTCCACAATGGCCGGGCATGCATCCCTGTATTCAAAAATCTTATATGTCAGGAACAGGCCTGTCATCATATGCCAGTCGTTGTTCCCAACAGGGCTGCTCACACCCTCCAATCCTATGTTTTCAATCCCGTCGATCAGGTCGGTAAAGTTCTTCCTCATGGAAACTTCGATCCCGCCACTGAGCTTTTTCCCCAGGTTGACCTTCACGCCTCCCCCGAAGGGCAGGTAAAGGTGAGAAACCGATTCTCCGACAGTATTGGCATAATTAATACTGTAACCCAGTCCGGCCGTCACATAGGGCGAATATTTTGTTTTCCTCCAGGCGGTTTTATAGGGCCACCAGTTGAATTCAAAATCCAGCCCCAAATCTACAAAACTTGCCTGAAATTCTGCTGTTTGCCCGTCAAAAACTTCACCTTCATAGCCCATATTATAAAAGATCCCGTGAACCCTCAGCGAATTACGCATATTGAAGTTGTAGCGGTATATGGGACCAATGGCCGGGGGACTCACTGTCGGACGCGGCACGGTGGGACTGATATCCCCCATATACCATGGGACTCCGACCATAAATCCAATGTCGGCCTTGCGCTGTCCGAAGGAAGGCAAAGCCAGCATCAATGCTGTTCCCAACAATAGGTATTTCAGACTATTTCTCATAAGCGGGTAAGGGGTGCAAATTTTATCCCTCTCTGAAAACGCTTGGCATCTCCGGTTTATTATGCGATAAACCGGTGCAAAGATAGTATTAAAGAACAAGATTTGCGAGTTAGGCAAGGACTACCTGTAATACTTGTTGAAAATGGGACGGCCATTCTTGTCGTTCCGGATGCGATAAACCGCTTTCACCGTAAGCAGGTAGTAGGAATCTTTGTACTCGGATGCAGTCGGCGCATAACCATCCAGCTTGTCGGTGGTGGTAAACTGGTAGCCCAGCTCCATACCTAAACTCCACCTGGGATCCAGGGCAAACTTAACACCCCCCCCCAGGGGAAAGCCAAATCCGTATTGCATACCCGGATAATAACCGGGATTTTCAATGGGTTCCTGTCCTCCATTGTTCTCATCCTTAACCGTGGCACTGGAAAGTATGCCCCCTGCCCCGGCAAAAAGATAGAGATATACCCGGTTGTAATTATTCACCATGCCGCGACGGTTATAAATCCCCGAGCTTCCGCCACCGGCAGTGCCCAGTAAAAAATACTCGAATCTCACAAAATGCTGGAAGGCGTTGGTATTAAAAGAGTAGACCCTGTTGTGGGTTGAACCCGGCTTATCCGCTCCACCGTACATCAGGTAGGTGAGTTCCAGGCTCACGGCCATATCCTGGGCGATCATAAAGCGGGGTGTGATCCCAAAACTGGGCCGCATGCCATTAAAAGAGTTGAGAAAATCCTGATTGGCCAGGCCTATGTCTCCGTGAAACATCACCATGCCCACTGACAGGTCCACCTCGTAGCGCCTCAGCTTCCATCGCTGTGCGTCTGCATCGATGGCCGTAAAGGTCAGAATGACAGCGATGAGGATCCAGAAATTTCTATTCATAGTGAGGGCAGAGCTGTTTAACAAATATAAAAATAAGTATTATTTTTTTAATTCCGTTTATCTGCACCCCACATCAGTTTATTTCTGAGGGTGGAGTAGAAGCTGATATTCTCTATCCTGATCATTTTCAGCGTCTCTTCGGCTTTGCGAATGGTGACCGTAGAATTCATGTCCAGATCCACTGTATGGGAGTCCATTGCCATTTGAAACTGGGGGTCCCGGGAATCGACGGAGAGCTTTAAAACAGCGGAGTCGGGAAGCACCAGGGGACGAACAGTCAGATTATGGGGAGCAATGGGAGACAGGATCAAAGTGCGGGATTCAGGCACCACGATGGGACCACCCACACTCAGGTTATAGGCAGTGGATCCTGTGGGTGTTGATAACAAAAGCCCGTCGGCCCAGTAAGCACTTAAAAATTCGTCATTTACCTGCACATGGATGGTAATCAGCGATCCGCTGTTTTTATAGAGGCGCACCTCATTCAGTGCAAAACAGGAAGAACCCAGATCCACACCCGATGCCTCCACTTTCAATAACATCCGCTCCTCGATGTCGAATCTTCCACTGAAAAGGCTGTCCAGCGACTCTTCCATATTCTCCTGGGATATATAGGATAGAAAACCCAGGCGGCCAATATTTACGCCCAGCACAGGAATGCCGCTGTCCTTTACCAGGTTGACAGTCTCCAGAAAGGTACCATCACCACCCAGTGAAAAGAGGAAATCCACATCCCCGGGCAGGTCGGTATTATCCTTGAACAAACCAGCCACTTTGGGCCTCAGTCCGGTTTCCTTTTGCATGAACTCATAAAGGGGTCCGTAGATCCAGACATCGGTATTCAGCATCTGGAACTTGCTGAACATGGTGGCAATATTTTCGCGGGCGTAGGAGGGTAAATTCCTCCCGTAAACGGCGACTTGCATCTTAAATATTCAAATATTTCAGGAAGACATCGAAGCGCTCCTGGTAAAACTCATCCAGGTCATCATCGCTCATGTGAGACGAAACCACCTGGTAGTTGTAGCGGTTAAAGGTCTCTAAAACCGAAGTCATATCGGTCAGGTTAATTTTCAGGGTTACCCTCAGCTTGGCCCTTTCTCCGTTGGAAGAAACATAGAGGCTCAGAATCCGGGCATTGTTACTTTCCACAATCTGGGAAATCTCGGCCAGGGAGTAGTCATGTTCCATCATCTCCAGCTCTATAATTCCGCCGGGCTGCTGCATGGCAGACAGGTGGGCAAAGTGCTGGGTCAGTTCCTCCTGGGTAATCACACCCAGGTAATGATTCTCGTGATTGAGCACCGGAACCAGGGTCAGTTCGAGCCTGGACAGTACCTCGATCACCTCATAAATATGCTGATCCTCCCGCACGTAAGGCTTCTCCAGGCTCAGGTTATGATTCCCAACCGGCTCATCGGGATTATTCAAGTCGTAAATGTCCGCATCGGAAATCAGACCCAGGAAATCGCGCTGATTCACAATGGGCAGGTGCTTGATCCGGAAAAGCTCCATCCAGGCAAGGGCCTCGGTACCGGTGTCTGAGGTCTTCAGCGCCGTTACAATATCTGATATGAGTTCTTTTGCAAGCATCGGGTTAAACTTAACTGTTTAGTGAATATAAAACAAATACCGGGCCAAGTCGTAAGCTTGAAGTCGAAAGCTCATAAAGCTTAAGATCGGAAAGTCCATAAAGCTTAAAGTCAAAAGTTTGGGGACTGTTATTTCAATTTCCGCATGTCACTAAGGTGTGACATGCATAGGGATAAAAGCCTGTTAGGCTTCAGACGCGTCATCCAGGGCTTATCTATATATAATTGTTTTTCAGGATATTATAAGCCATCTGGCGTAATTCCAGAATAAAATAAACAGAGGGTGAAAAAACGAAAATATCACAACAGTGTGACATTTGAAAGTGGCCATAACACAACCCGGGATTTTAATACGGTCAGCAATCAGTGCAGAAATCAGTGCCAGAAATCAATGCTGTATTAAATCGCCAGTTTCTTTTCGATGGTATTGAGGAGGATGGAGATGGCCACTTCATTCATGCCACCCTGCGGAATGATGATGTCGGCGTAGCGTTTGGAAGGCTCGATGAATTGCAGGTGCATGGGCTTAACGGTTTCCTGGTAGCGGTCCAGTACTTTTTTCACATCACGTCCACGCTCCATCATATCCCGCTCGATAACCCTGCCCAGTCGATCGTCCGAATCGGCATCCACAAAAACCTTGGTATCGATTTCCCTCACCAGGGGCATGTGGGTATAAATAAGGATGCCTTCCAGAATGATTACGTCCCTGGGTTCAATGAGCACATATTCCTCAGAGCGGGTGCAGGTCAGATAGCTGTAGATGGGCTGCTTCACCGGCTTTCCTGCCTTCAGCAGGCGTATGTGTTTGGTGAGCAGGTCAAACTCCAGTGAATCGGGATGGTCAAAATTAATCTTCTGCCTTTCCTCCAGTGGCAGGTGACTGCTGTCCCTGTAATAGGAATCCTGCGGAACCAGGGCCACCCTGTCGCGCGGAACTTTCTCCAGTATCTTACGAACCACAGTGGTCTTCCCTGACCCGGTTCCTCCTGCAATGCCAATTGTGAACATAAATGATGTTAGGGGTTAATAGGTTAATGGGTTAATGGGTTAATGGGTTAATGGGTTAATGGGTTAGTAAAGTTAGTGAGTAGAGTTAGTAATTGACCTAACTTAATAACTTATTAACCCCTAACTTTTTCCATCTAACTTAAGAACTTTTCTGGTAACTTTGTGCTTCACTATTGAAAAGCAGAATATGGAAGCAAAGTTATACCCCCTGAAATTCAAACCCATTATAAAAGATAAGATATGGGGAGGTGCGAAATTGAGGGATGTGCTGGGGAAAGAGGCATCGGATAAGGCAGGTGAAAGCTGGGAGCTTTCAGGGGTTAACGGTGATATCTCCGTGGTGGAGAATGGTTTCCTGGCCGGTAACACCCTGGAAGAAATTGTGGAGATCTACATGGGCGAACTGGTTGGAGACAAGATTTTTGAGCGCTTTGGGATTGAATTCCCCCTGCTGATAAAATTTATTGATGCATCCGATTTTCTGAGCATACAGGTACATCCCGACGATGTTTTGGCCAGGGAGCGCCATAATTCCTATGGAAAAAGTGAGATGTGGTATATAGTTGAGTCCGACAAGGGTGAACTGATTGCAGGATTTAACCAGAAGCTGGATAAGGAACTTTACCTTTCACATGTGAAAAACGGAACGCTGAGAGAGATTATGAACCATGAGGCAGTAGTCCCCGGGGATATTTATTATATGCCGGCAGGCAGGGTACATGCCATCGGGGCCGGGGTTTTGCTGGCCGAGATCCAGCAGACTTCCGATGTTACCTACCGGATTTATGACTGGGACCGTACCGACGACGAGGGTAAGCCCCGCGAATTGCATACCGAACTGGCCCTTGATGCCATCGATTTTCAATTTCATAAAGAATATAAAACCCACTACCGGGCTCTTGAGAACAGCACCACCACTGCCGTGGACACACCTTTTTTCACCACCGGAGTTATCAAACTTGACAAGCCTGTGGAGAAGGACTATAACCTGATCGATTCATTTGTCATCTATATGTGCATGGAAGGAGAAGCCGGAATCACCTATCGTGGTGGAGTGGAAACCATCAAAAAGGGTGAGACGGTATTGATTCCTGCCGATCTGAAGGAAGTGGCCATAATACCCACCGAAGCCTCTACCCTTCTGGAGGTATATATTAAATAGAAAGTATGAATATTACCAAAGCGGAATTCATCTGCAGCAATACACGGGTGGACATGTGTCCCCAGGAAGCCATTCCTGAATATGCCTTCATCGGTCGCTCCAACGTGGGCAAGTCATCCCTGATCAATATGCTGGTGGAACGAAAGAAGCTGGCCAAGACCTCATCCACCCCTGGAAAAACCAGGCTGATTAACCACTTCAAGATTAACGATGAGTGGTTCCTCTGCGACTTGCCCGGCTATGGCTATGCCAAGGTTTCGAAAAAGGAGAGGGAGACTTTCTCTAAGATGATTCAGCGCTATGCCTTTGAACGCACAAACCTGGTTTGCTTTCTTGTGCTGGTGGATGCCCGGCATAAGCCCCAGGAAATTGACCTGGACTTCATCGAATGGCTGGGCGACAGTCAGCTCCCCTTTGTGATTGTCCTTACCAAAATCGACAAGATCAACCAGACCGGCAAATCCCATAACCTGAAACTGCTTAAGGATGAGCTCTCAAAGAGTTGGGATGAGCTGCCGCTTATTTTCGAAACCAGCGCAGAGAAAGGCATCGGTCGCGATGAACTGCTGGGCTTCATTGATGATACCAACCGGGCAATGAAGGGCTAGGGTTGGAGCGGCCCTGTGCAGCTAGGCAGGAAAGACCTTCTCACTTCCATCCTGAAAAAAAATCTTCAGCTCGGTCACATGATCGAAGACCACCCTGTGCCTGGGCCTCTCCCCTTTCCCAGGAGCGCTTTTCTGAATCACTATCCTCAGTGGTGAAAGCCTGAGCTTTTTAATGGTCCCAATGACCCTGCCACCATTCTGGTAAGTCAGTTCCAAAAGGCTGATTCTTTCCTTTTCTGCCTGGAAAATTTTTTCTATCTGCGGAGTTAATTCCATCTTTCTTAAAATTATCAACTCAGAAAATAATCCAGGTTTTTCAACAGGAGCTTTGGCTGTTCGGCGTGCACCCAGTGACCGGCACCGGGAATGGTCAGGATCTGGGCGGCGGGAAAGATGGCCTTGATCAGTTTGTGATCCTCGGTGCGGATATAGTCAGATTTCTCGCCCGCAATAAAGAGGGCCGGGAAGTTTGAAATCCCACCCGGAGGGATCTCCTCCAGTCCGCCTACACCCTCATTTTCCTCATCAAGTAATCCATCCAGAATGCGGGGCAGGTTGGCACGAAGTGCAGGCAGGTTAATGCGCCAGAAAAATTTACCAGCCTTGCTTCTTTGCACATTCTTAAGCAGGAAGGATCGCACTCTTTCCGAGCCAATTTTCTGGCTGAGGGCCCGGTCAACTTCCTCACGGCTCTCCATGGCTGAAAGGTCCAGCTCGAGCATGGCATCAATCAGGCCGCTATGGTTGGCTGCAGACCGGGACTCCAGGGCAAGCTCGTGATAGGCCCTGGGGGCCATGTCCACCGAAACCAGGGCTTTCACCCTTTCAGGCCATGCCACTGCAAAATACATGATGACCTTTGCTCCCATGGAGTGCCCGATGAGCACTGCCTGTTCGATTCCCTCGGCATCCATAAAGGTTTTCAGGTCGTCGCGCATCACCGGATAATTATGGGTGTCAGAATGTGGCGACTGCCCGTGGTTGCGCTGATCGATGACGTAGACTTCAAAGCGTGTGGAAAGCTCCCGGGCGATGCTTACCCAGTTGTCTCCCGATCCGTAAAGCCCGTGAACAATAATCAGCGGCGGACCCGATTCTCCGTATTTGCGATAAAAAAGCTTCACTATTTATATCCGTCCATATACCTCAAAGAGAGTTCAGCGATCAGCTCCTTGATGGTTTCAAAAGCCTTCAGGGTATCGTCTGTAATGCTGCTTTTCTTCAGTTTTAAAATCAGCAAGCCATAGAGGCCGTTGAGCGCCACCTGTATGTCGTTGTCCTTACTGTGTCCGGAACGCATCCTGAGTGCTTCAATGTTGGGTTTTGCCCTATCATAAACTTCCTTGTAGGCCTTATCTATCCCCTGCTTGAGGATTTCATGATGCATTTCATGCATCTGGTCGGAGAGGTTCTCCAGAATGGCCAGGTGACCAGCGACTTCTTTTTGCTCCTCGGTCATCATGCCGATGAGGGTCCTGTACCACTCCCTCATATCGCGCTTCACCCCATAGGGCACATCAAACTGTGAGATGAGGGTCTTCTCAATACTATCCAGGTCGAGCTTGTTAGCCCGGATCATATCCTCAACCTGGTACATATATAAAAGGTATTCGGCGATGTTTTCTTTTCTTTTCTGCTCGGCAATTATCATAAGTAAGTCTGTAAAGTCAAAAGTTGTAAAGTCGAAAGTCTGTAAAATCGAACGGTTTAGTCGCGCAGGAGGCGGAGGTACATTTGGATGGTATTCTGAAGGCCGTAATAGAGGGCATCGGCAATGAGGGCATGGCCTATGGAGACTTCCTTAAGCCAGGGAATTTCCTCTTTCATGTAGCGCAGGTTTTCCAGGCTCAGATCATGGCCAGCATTCAGTTCCAGTCCAAGATCCCGGGCCAGAACTGCGGCATCCACAAAAGGTTTAATTGCTGCTGCCCGGTCGATGGGATAATTTGTGGCATAGGGCTCGGTGTACAGCTCCACCCGGTTAGTGCCCACCTTTGCCGCCCCTTCAATAAATTCAGGTTCGGTTCCCACAAAGATGGAGGTGCGGATTCCAAAGCTTTGAAAGGTCCGGATTACATCAGTCAGAAAATCGCGATGCTCAAGGGTATCCCAACCGGCCGAAGAAGTGATGGCCTCCGGGGGATCGGGCACCAGGGTCACCTGGTGAGGTTTGACATCGCTTACCAGCTCGATGAAGGATGGTGAAGGGTATCCTTCGATGTTGAATTCGGTGCTGACCAGGGGCTTTAGCAGGGTCACATCGCTGTAGCGAATGTGCCTTTCGTCGGGCCTGGGATGCACGGTTATACCCTGTGCTCCAAACTGTTCACAATCCACCGCCACCTTTTGCACGTCGGGCACATTACCTCCCCGGGCATTGCGCAGGGTGGCTATCTTATTAATATTTACGCTGAGTTTTGTCAAATTCCTTTTTTCTTTTGAAGCAATCCCTGAATGGAAATATCCTCATCAATTGACTCCCAATGAATCCCATAACCTGACGGGGATAATTTAAAATCGTTTCTTTCTGACTCTGAAGCCATTACCAGCTTAGCAGATAAACCAGACAGACGAAACCTATACTTTACATCACCAATTCTGAAGTATAGAAATTCCGAATCAACTCCAATATCTGCAACCGCATATATCTTTTCCTCAGTCATTTCTTGAAGTATTTATCCCATTCTGCAACAATGTATTCAAAATGCTCATATATTATTTTCCGAACCTCTCTCCTGGCCGCTGGAGTAAAATTATAGCTTTTTTCTTCCTTTATCTCAAAAATATCTCTTAAAAGCCAAAATTTACCTTCCATTTCAGCTTTCTCGGCATGAATATGAACTGGCTCCTTCCCTTCATTGGAATAAAAAAACAATCTCCATCCTGAGATTACAAGAACAGTTGGCATGACAATCCCTCCCAAAATTTACAGATTAGATTACTAAGCTGTATGTGATGAGAGATTGAATGATCAGCCAATGATCAGCCAATGATCAATCAATGATCAACCAATAATCAGCTCATCGAGGCTGCGCTTGGGAACGTGGTGAATACCGTTTTCATCACGCCAGTATTTGATGTCGCCGCCGGGCATGTCGCCGCCGTCGGAGCCACCGGGTTTGACTTCATCGAGGACCACGGTCTCGGCGGGTTTGCCCAGGGCCAAAACCTGGATGATTTTGTATTGATCGGGGATGTCAAGGGTATCCCGTAATTTTTCACGCTGTACCGATCCGACGATACATCCCCCGAAATCCTGCTCCACGGCTGTGAGCAGCATGCTCTGGGCGGCAATTCCATCGTCGCACCACCAGTCGTTGGTGAGATCCAGGTCCCCGAGCTGTACAATGTAGGCTGAGGGTCGTTCTCCTTCGGCCGGACCGGGCCATTCCTTCATGTAACCGGCCCAGGCCAGAAGGGGGAATATCCTGGCACAGGATATGGCATCATTAAACAACATGTACCTCAGGGGCTGCATGTTTCTGGCTGAGCCCGAGAGACGGGCAGCCTCAACCATTTCCCGGAGCAGTTTCATGGGTACAATGGCCGACTGATCAAAGCGTCGGTAAGAACGGTTTTTCAGAATCAGGTCTTTCAGCATGCTGTCTTATTTATTGTTATATAAATTCATGGTCCTCTGCAAACCAATGGTCCCAAAGGATTTAATGATCTCGCCGGCCATCTCCATACGTTCGGGAAGTTGTTTTGCTTCCTCTTCATCCCACTTACCCAGCACATAGTCCACCTGCTGTCCGGGATGATAATCGTTGCCGATTCCAAAGCGAAGCCGGGCATAGGCAGAAGTCCCCAATATGGTGTTGATGTGGGCCAGGCCATTGTGACCGGCATCTCCCCCCCTGGCCCTCAGACGCAGGGTACCGAAGGGAAGTGCAATGTCATCCACAACCACGAGGAGTTGTTCAGGAGTAAGTTTTAGCTTTTTAAGCCAGTAGCGAACGGCATTTCCGCTCAGGTTTACATAGGTGGATGGTTTCAGGAGCCAGTAGGCCCTGGCTTTATACCTGTACTCGGCAACGAATCCATAACGCTTGTCCTTAAACGAAATATTGGACGCCCCGGCAAGGGCATCCAATATATCAAATCCAATGTTATGACGCGTATGCGCGTACTCGTTTCCGATGTTCCCCAATCCGACTATAAGGTATTTCATCGGACAAAGGGTATCTAGCTTTCAGAAGTCTCTTCAGCAGGAGCTTCGCCTTCAGCTCCTCCTTCTTCGCCTTCAGCAGCAGCTTCAGCGGCAGCTTCTTCAGCAGCAAGTTCATCTTCACCCATTTCCATTCCTTTGGCACTGACCCTGGAGGATACAATGGCATAAATCATGGAACGTACCGGATCAAGAATCTCCAGGTTGTCATAGCTCAGGTCACCCACCTTGATCACATCGCCGATGGCTACATCGGTAATGTCGATATCAAGGGTGTCGGGAAAATGCTCGATCAAACCACGTACCTTAATAACACGCCTTCTCTGACGGGGCTTACCACCATCCTTCAAACCAATGGCAGCTCCATTGAGTTTAATGGGAATCTCCATGATTACCGGCTTGTCGTCGAATACTTCCACAAAATCGATGTGGAATAATTTGTCATCTACCGGGTGAAACTGAAGGTCCTTCATAACCGCCTTGTGTTTCTTACCATCAAGATTAAGCTCGACGATATAAGCATTAGGGGTATATACCATATGCCTGAAATCGTTTTCGTGGGCATGGAAGTGAATCACTTCGGTACCACCGTACATTACACAGGGAACATGGTTGATTTTTCTCAGATCGCGGGTTGATTTCTTACCCAGTTCGTTACGCTTTTCAGCGTTAATTGAAATTGTTTTCATTTTTGTGCTACTCAGAATTAAGTTAATTGTTTAATTCCCCATCACACTTGTGGGAAAAGTTGCCACTCTGGCAAAACGGCTGCAAATGTAGTGAATTAATTCAGAAAAGTATCGCTGATGGATTTAAAATTGTAGACCTTATGAATCACATCTGCAAAGTGTTCCGCTACCGAGATTACCTTGATCTTTTCGCTCTCCTGTTTTAGCGGTATAGTATCTGTGACGATCACCTCATCGATGGGCGATTGCTCGATCCGTTCGTAGGCAGGTCCGGAGAGAACCGGATGGGTAGCCACAACCCTTACACTGAGGGCTCCTTCGCTTTTCATCATGCCTGCGGCAAAGGTGATTGTACCGGCGGTATCCACCATATCATCAACAATCACAATATTTTTCCCTTCCATGTCGCCAATGGCCTTGATTTCCTCAATAACATTGGGGCGCTTGCGAAGCTTGTAGCAGATCACCATGGATGCATTCAGGAACCTTGAATAGGCATTTGCCCTTTTGGTTCCTCCCATGTCGGGTGCGGCTATGGCCAGGTTATCCAGTCCCAGTTTCTGAATATAGGGTACAAAAAGTGAGGAGGCATAGAGGTGATCAACCGGTACATCGAAAAATCCCTGGAGCTGGTCGGCATGCAGGTCGATGGTCATTATCCGGTCAACACCGGCAGCAGTTAAGAGGTTTGCAGCCAGCTTAGCCCCAATGGCAGAACGGGGCCTGTCCTTTCGGTCCTGGCGTGCCAGGCCAAAGTAGGGAATCACTGCTACGATTTTATCTGCCGAGGCCCGCTTGGCCGCATCAATCATCATCAGCAACTCCAGGAGGTTATCACCCGGAGGAAAGGTGGACTGTACAATAAATACAGTACGCCCCCTAACGCTTTCATCATAAGCGGGTTGAAATTCTCCGTCACTGAATTGAAATACACTGGTTCGCCCCAGCTCAGTACCATAACTTGTCGCTATTTTCTCGGCCAGATAAGTAGAAGCCCGACCTGAAAAAAATTTAATGGGTGCAATCCTGTCCATAGTGTGTGCAAAAGTAAGAATAATTTAATGTCAGAACCGACAGGTAAAGAATTTTTCTCTTGAACAATATGTTAAAATGAACGTTAAATAGATTGAGAATAAATAACCTAACCGCAGAGAAATATCATGGCAGAGAAAATGCCCACCGTATTGTTGGTTGAAGACGATCACCAACTTGGGCCCATGCTGAAAGACTCCCTTGAGCTGAAAAACTATCGGGTTGACCTGGAGTCGAGAGCAGAGCGCGCAATCCAGCTCTTCCTTGCAGCAAAATATGATATCATCTTACTTGATGTGATGCTCCCGGGAATGAGTGGCCTTGATTTCGCAAAAGAGATACGTAAAACCGATTTTACGACCCCCATACTGTTTATGTCTGCAAAAGACGACGATAAGGATATGATCCATGCCTTCTGTTCGGGTGGTGATGACTATATCGTTAAACCTTTTAGTGTGACAGAGCTTTCACTGAGGATGTATGCCCTCTTAAGGCGCACCAAACCAAACTTTGCTGAAAAAGTAATGCCCGAGACCCTCAAATTCGGGATCTTCACCTTCGATTATCCCAACCGGATGTTATGTAGCGACAAGGAGCAGGTGAACCTCACCAAAAAAGAGGCGGATGTACTTCGCATGCTTGCTGCCAATATTAATAATGTGGTGAAGCGTGAAAAGGTGCTGACCGATGTATGGGGAGAAAACGATTATTTCATGGGCCGGAGTATGGATGTATACATTGCCCGGCTGCGAAAAAAACTTGCTGATGACCAGAATGTCTCCATCATTAACGTGCATCGCATGGGCTTTAAGCTGGAGGTAAGCGAAGTCGCCGCAAGCTAGCTATTCCACATAAGTTTCCCGGATAATCTCCTTTAGCCTTCTAATCTCCGGATTGGTCAGATTTCCCACCATGGAAAGCACACGCTTTCTGTCAACCGTCCTGATCTGGTCGACAACAATCCAACCCGTTTTTTTCTGATGCCTGACCCTGACCCGGGTAGGATAAGGTCTTGAGCGGGTGGTCATGGGAGCAATCACAATGGTTCTTAAATGACGATTCAATTCATCCGGGGAAATCACCACACAGGGCCGGATCTTGCTGATTTCAGCACCCTGCGAGGCTTCATCTGTTCCAGGATTGAGATTAACAAGCACAATATTATACTGGCCTATTTCCATTCTTCAATGATATCATCATCCAGAATGTCATTATCCAGAAGCACATCATCACTCTGCTCAAACATCTGTTGAAATGCAGTATCCCATCCCTGTCTGGGGGAAGTTAAAGGCTTCAATTCCAAAGAATCCGGTTTCATCCGGACCTCGATTTCTTCCTTAAATCCATAACGTTCCATCATGGTCTTGCTCAAAACAATTCCTCTTGAATTTCCTATTTTAATGATTGGGATTTTCATTTTGCAAAGAATATGTTATTACAAAGTTATAACATAATCAAAATGTTTCCAAACCCTTCTGCTGTTGATGTCACAAAATCTATTTAATCAGCTATTTTTACACCTTATTAAACAAGGTATGAATTACAAGGATAAAACGGTTTGGATTACGGGTGCTTCGTCGGGAATTGGCGCAGAACTTGCCAGGCTCTTCGCCCGGGAAGGCGCCAGGGTAATCATCTCATCCCACGAGGCCGAAGAGCTGGAAGGAGTAAGAAAGGATCTGGAAAGCGTATCGAAGGATGTTCACACCGTGGTCTTTAACCTGGGTAATCCCGGGGAGGTGGCAGAAACCGCCCAAAAGGTGCTGGAAAAATATGGCCGTGTGGATGTATTGATGAACAATGGGGGGATATCCACCCGTTCCCTGGCCATGGATACCAGTCTTGAAATTGACCGCCGTATCATGGAAATCGACTACTTCAGCGGGGTGATCCTCTCCAAGGCCCTGCTTCCGGCAATGATTAAAAATGGCTATGGCCATATCGGGGTAACCAGTTCCATTTCCGGAAAATTCGGCTGGCCGGAAAGAAGTGCATACGCAGCGGCCAAGCATGCCCTTTTTGGATTCTACAAGAGCCTCTGGGCAGAAAACAAGGATAAGGGAATCCGCGTCACCATCTTCAGTCCGGGCCGCGTTCGCACCAACATCAGCCTGCATGCCCTGGACAAGGACGGAAATGCGCGGGGCGTTATGGATCCCGGACAGGACAAGGGAATCACTCCGGAGGACTGTGCCCGGAAAATGATCAGGGCCATGAAGCTTAACCGCAAGGATGTGCTCATCGGAAGCACTGAACTGGTGATGGTCTGGATCCACAAGTACTGCAAACCCCTATATTATAGGTTGGTGGGGAATATTAAGGCCAACTAATCAAATCCTGATCAAATAAAATGCCTGTCAGAATCGATAAATACCTCTGGGCTGTAAGGTTATTCAAAACCCGGGCCCTGGCCGCCGAAGCCTGTAAAAAGGGAAAGGTGATTGTGGATGAAATCCCGGCCAAACCCTCCCGGAATGTAAGTTCGGGTGATGTAATCAAGGTGAGAAAAATGCCGGTCATCTATTCCTATCGGGTAAAGGAGCCCATCGAAAAACGGGTGGGTGCCAAAATTGTGCACAATCATGTGGAAGATATCACTCCGCAGGAGGAACTGGACAAGCTGATTATGAAAGATGACTTCTATGTGAAGCGTGACCGGGGAAGCGGTCGTCCCACTAAAAAGGAACGCCGACTGCTGGACGGTCTTTCTGATTGAAGGCCTGCCAGCCTAAATTGAAGGCCCGGACTCAAGGCTTACTTCTTAATGAGTTCGGAGGTCATCCCGATAATCTCCTCCCTCAGCTTTACCAGCTCTTCTGCAGCAGCATCACCACGCCTCAAACGCCTGGCAAACCAGCTTCCGCGAATCGGTTTTCTTCCAGAAGAAGTACCAGCGCAGGGCGAACTTTCCCATGGGAAAGAGGGTCAGCAGGAAGACCACCCAGATCCACCAGGGACCTGTGAATATCATCACCAGGACTGTTATAATCAGATACCAGATGGGAAAAACCACCAGAATGCCCAGTCCTGCCTTCACCGATGAATGAAACTGGCGGTCCTTGATATTTCTTACCAGGTAAACCGGAAGCCAGAAGGGTAATATATTTGTCAGGTAACCGTAAAGGAAGAGCGGGAAGCTCAGGACCAATCCCAACTTCCGAAAAAGGCTCTTTATGGCCCCTATCCCCTTATCGCGCACCACCCAGTCACGGATATTCATCTCCTTCACTCCTGCCACATACTTTTCGACCTTCTCCGCCAGGGGCTTCATCCTGGATGGACCAGCGGTATTTTCATCAGAAGTCGCAGCTTCGGCTGCCGCTGCTTCGGCTGCCGCTGCTCCGGCCGCCGCTCGCTTCGGCCTCCTCTGCAATCAGAGAATCCAGCCTGGCGATCAGTTCCTTGTCAGCCCTGAAACGATCATGCAAGAGAGATCCCTCCATGTTCATCTCAGCGCGCATGGTGTCGTTGTAAATTTCTTTCAGCGACATCACCGTTTCATAATACTCATCGGTCCGGATATCGATCATCAGCGGCCTCAGGTTATCAATAAGGTCCTTTTTCGCCGCATTCAGGGCCCGGGGTGGCGCCTCCTCATAGAGAGACCAGTAGTCGGATATCTCCATGGGTTCCCCGAAATTCAGGAAAAGCGAGGCATTTTGCTTCACATAATCACTCATATCGATCCCCACGGGAATGATTTTTACAAAGGGCTCATTCTTATGATCCTCCTGTGCTGTAAATGCAATCCGGAAGATTCCCTTTCCAAATGCCCTGAGCTTGCGCTGATGACCATGGTTACCCTCGGGCATCACACACATGTGATGCCGATGCTTAAGCACATTGACCGAAATGTCGAAAATGTCTTCATTCTTACCCAGCTCTGCCGCCCCGTCGCGCTGCCTGAATACCGGTAAAACTTTCAGGCTGTTGATAAAGAAGGCCATGGCTCGCGATTTGAAAATATCGGCCCTGGCCAGGAAAACCACATCCTGGGGGGAAGCAAAAAGTACGATCAGGGCATCCATCAGGGCATTCTGATGGTTGGGAGCAAAAATCACCGGCTGACCCTTTGGAATATTCTCCAATCCTTTCACCTGTACCGTCCCGTAAAAGTGAAAAAAGAAGGCCCTTACATAGGGGTAGATATTGTAGTAGATGAAGTTACGCTTATGGATCCCCTTATTGGCACCCCTCACTTTACGTCTGGCCATTCGCTTATTTGCATTTATCCCCTCAGGGATCGTTTTGTCCCCGCAAATATAGATTTTTTCTCCAAAACCATTTTATTGAACTATCTTTGCACCCCATATGGCAGAGATGAAAGAATTGGACAAAAAATATATAAGCGGCATCCAGCAAATTGGCGTGGGTGTTAAGGATTTTCATGAAGCATGGAAGTGGTACATTCCCAATTTCGGGATGAATATCCGGATGTTTGAGGAGAAGGCCATGGCCGAATATATGCTTCCCTATACGGATGGCAAACCCCTTGAAAGGCATGCCTGCCTGGCCATCAATATGCAGGGCGGTGGCGGCTTTGAAATCTGGCAGCATACCCAGCATACGCCAACGGCTCCCGCCTTTGAAGTGCAGATGGGTGACCTGGGCATCTTTGCCGGGAAAATAAAATCGCCCAATGTAAAGGCGGCTTACGATCACCTTTCCGCTACAGCCAAAATGCTGACAGAGATTACAAAGGACCCTTCAGGCCGGGATAACTTCTATATCACGGATCCCTTCAACAATACCTGGCAAATTGTGGAGGAAGGCTCCATGTTTATGAAAAAATACCGTAAGCCCACCGGCGGCTCCTATGGAGCCGTGATCGGAACCACCCAGCCTGAAAAAGCCATGGAGCTTTACAGCGGCATTCTTGGATACGACAAGGTGGTTTATGATAAGGAGGGTACTTTCGACGACCTGAAAGGCATACCCGGAGGTGAAGGCAAATTCCGCAGGATATTACTGCAGCACAGCGAGGTGCGCAAGGGCCCCTTTTCAAAACTTTTCGGCCCCACCGAAATTGAACTGATTATGAGCCTTGAGCGCCAGCCCAGGAAAATATTCCAGGACCGGCTCTGGGGTGACCTGGGCTTCATCCATCTTTGTTTTGATATCCTTGGGATGAAAACGCTGAAAGATGAATGCGAGACCAAGGGTTTCCCCTTTACCGTGGATTCTGATATTCACCCCACAGGCAAGCCCTTTGATATGGGTGAAGCTGCGGGACACTTTTCCTACATTGAAGATCCCGACGGCACCCTGATTGAGTTTGTGGAAACCCATAAGATTCCGGTTTCCAAAAAAATGGGTTGGTACATCAACCTCTGGAAACGTAAGGATGTAACCGCATCCCTCCCCGAGGGCATCTTAAAGATGGTCAGGTTCATGAAAGTGAACCCGGCTAAATTGCAGGGCTAGTTGAAGTAAATAATGAACCTAAGCACTTACCAGGATAAGGTCCTTGATTTTATCAGGGGTATTAACCAGCGCAGGCTGATTCTGGGCCTCAGCCTGTTAATCGGGCTGCTTTCGGGCCTGGCCGCCATTCTTTTGAAGAACCTTACTCACTTTGTGGAGCATAAGTCAATTTCACTCTTACTGGGTGATGCCTCTGAGCTGTCCTTTCTCCTGCCCCTGGCGGGCATTTTTATCACCATGGTCTTTGTGAAGTACATTGTGAAGCAGGATATTGGTCACGGGGTGAGCAAAATCCTCTTCTCCATCTCCAAGCGAAAAGGCCATATGAAGGCCCACAATACCTGGTCGAGCATGGTGGCCTCTTCACTGACGGTGGGACTGGGTGGATCGGTGGGACTTGAGGCTCCCATCGTTTTGACCGGATCCTCAATCGGATCGAACCTTGGCCGCCTGCTGAAGCTGAACTACAAAACTGTGGTTCTGCTCATCGGCTGTGGTGCTGCCGGGGCCATTGCGGGTATTTTTAAGGCTCCAATTGCTGCCTTGATTTTTGCCTTTGAAGTGCTGATGCTGGATCTTACCACCTGGTCCATTGTCCCCCTGCTTCTCTCTTCTGTCACCGCAGCCATAGTATCCAATTTCCTCCTGGGCGAAGAAGTGGTCTTTAACTTTACCCTCTCCGAGCCCTTTGTCATGCAAAACCTCCCCTTCTACCTGCTGCTGGGCATTTTTACCGGGATGGTCTCGCTTTACTTCACCCGCATGAATATATGGGTGGAAGGCAGCATG
Organism: uncultured Bacteroidota bacterium; assembly: GCA_963713725.1. Lineage (GTDB taxonomy): Bacteria > Bacteroidota > Bacteroidia > Bacteroidales. Next base: position 18,363 of record CAVQMZ010000032.1, on the reverse strand, counting down.
GGAAAGATAAAAAACACCCTGGTCAGAACCCTCATAGGCGGACTGCTGCTCTGTACACTGATCTTCCTGATGCCCCAACTTTTCGGAGAAGGCTACACCACCCTGAAGACCCTGCTGACCGGGCAATCCCTGGCTCTTTTTAACGGAACCCTCTTTGAAGGAATTATCGGGACCAGCCCCTATTTCATTGTGGTGTTTTTCCTGATGCTGATCATCTTCAAGGTAATCGCCATGGCGCTGACCACAGGCAGTGGGGGCGTGGGTGGCATCTTCGCCCCTGCCCTTTTTGTGGGAGGCATGGCCGGAGCCACCCTTTCCAGGGCAGTAAACCTTTTCAGCCCCGCAAACATATCAGAAAACAATTTTGCCCTGGTGGGCATGGCCGGAGTGATGGCCGGAGTGATGCATGCTCCCCTTACTGCCATCTTCCTGATCGCAGAAATAACCGGCGGCTACACCCTCTTCATCCCATTGATTGTCACAGCCACACTATCTTATGTGACCATCCTGGCCTTCGAAAGGCAATCCATTTACACCATGCGCCTGGCCCAGCGGGGCGAGTTGATGACCCACCATAAGGATAAGAACGTCCTGGTAATGCTATCGGTGGATGATGTGCTGGAAAAGGATTTTAAAAAGGTCCACGGAGATGGCCACCTGGGCGACCTGGTAAAAGCCATATCCAAATCAAAACGCAACCTCTTCCCGGTGGTGAGCGATGAAAATGAACTTCTGGGCATTATCTCCCTGGACGATGTACGGGATATCATTTTCCACACCGAACTTTACGAAAAGACCACCATCAATGAAATCATGAACCTCCCCCCTGCCATCATCAGAAGTGATGAAAAGATGGAGCGTGTACTTGAACTGTTTGAAGAAACCGGCGCATGGAACCTGCCGGTGATTGAAAACGGAAAATACAAGGGCTTCATCTCCCGCTCCAAGATCTTCTCCTCTTACCGCAAACTGCTGAGGGAGTTTTCGGATGATTAGGCTTTCTGCAAGATCTTAAGCCTGGTCTGATAGGCCTGCAGGTAGTTTCGCTTATTCGAATCGGCTAAATAGGAGGCTTCTATAAGGCCCTCCACTTTCGCTGAACCTGAAAGCATCGGATACAGGGTATTCTCAATCTGCTGCTTACTCATTCCGGCCCTGTCTCCCAGAAGCATAAACTGTTGCCGGATCGTGCCCTGGTTCAATTTCCGGGGTAAGAGTCCGTCCTCCAGTGCAAAAACCGGATCATCAATATGCATACGGGTATTCATTAAATCATAAGCAGGACTCAGCCGGAAGTCTCCCTGTGGTGTCTCCAATAGGGCAAAGTTCTTCAGATGGGCATCCCCGTTCGAGAACAGATAATTAAAGAGAAGCAGCCTGTATAGCCTGGGAGCCTGAAGGCGGTATGCGGGTAAAAGCTCCTTCATTTTTTCAAATAGGTCAAGGTAGTTCCCCTGGTATTTGTAATTTTCCCCATGGCTCTGGGGAGTCCGGCCACTAAGGGATGCAAAATCCTCTTTTGCCAGCTTACTCCCATCCTCAAGCCTGTCGAAACGCCTCGTGATATATGCCGGGGCCCCGTTTTTAAAAAAAATCAGTGCATTTTCAGCTGTTTCAATCCCGTAAACCTGCCTTGCAATCTGCATGGTCAGATGTTCATTGGCAGGCATCTGCCCTGTATTTTTACCCGCACCTGGAATAGGTTTCAGAATATGTGTCCCCCGTTCTCCTTCTTCGATAAGCCGGATCTTATTCTTCTCCTGTATCACAGAAAACTTTTCCTGGACGCCAGAGATGGACATACGGGCCCTGTTTTCTTCAAATAAATCATCGGTCAGCTCATCTGTGGCCGGGGAAAAATAGGGCAGAATGTGCATCACCTTTCTTCCGCTAAACACCCTGCGAAGACAGGTGGCACTATAGCTGTCATAGCCAGCTGAGAGGGTTCCGGGGCAATGTGTTATCTGGGGGGTGCTCATTGTGGCTCAGATTTTATGATGGTAATGGCTCCAATCACATCATAGCGAGCAGTGTTCATCAGGATGCTGAAATAGTCATCCGAATCAATACGATTTAAGCTGCAAACCACCTGTCGGTTCGTCCCTTCCGGCAGCATATTATAGAAAAAAGGAAAGAGGTGGGCCGAATGATATTCCTGTCTGCTTTTGGGCAGAGTCAGGCTAATGGATGGTCTGCTATGATCGTTGATCCAGGCATCGTCATATCGAAAACTAAAGGCGCCATCGTCGTGCTGGCTAAGCATACCCGCCCTTTCTCCCTTAAAATGAACTTCAGCCTGTCGCATGGTCCTTATCCTGGATTTCCTGATTCTGGAGCTTCCTGACGCGGCAGGCACACTTCCATCCCAAGGATATCCGCAATCTTTGTTAGGGTATCCAGCCTGGGATTGGCCTGCTCCCTTTCAATTTTATACAGGGTATTTACACTGATTCCGGCGAGATCGGCCAATTCGCCCTGGTTGACGCGAAGTGCCTTCCTGCGTAATTTTATACTTTCCCCAAGCATAATTTTAATTCTATAATGTGATTATCATGTAAATATATGGAATAATACAATAATTACACTGTATTTTCACATTATAATGTGATTTACGTATAATAATCAGAAGAATAACGCTAAATACACCTAATAATCACAATATAGTGTGATATATCAATCACTATCTACTTGTAAGAAAGGATGGCCTCCAGGCAGCGCTCTGCTGTATGGCCATCCCACAGTTCCGGACTGACTGGTTTTCTGGGCTTTGCCAGGGCATTGTGATACTCCTCCCGGATCCTTTCCACGTTGTTCCCCACCAGAACAGAAGCGCCGCCATGCTCCCAGAGGGTAATGGGCCGTTCGGTATTCCAGCGCATGGTCAGACAGGGTGTTCCCACAACAGTGCATTCCTCCTGCAAACCACCTGAATCCGTTAAAAAGATTTTCGCCCCCATATTCAGCCTGAGCATATCATGGTAGCCAATGGGCTGCAGCAATACCATATTTGGAGTGGCAAGCACCTTATCCCAGAGCCCGAAGGTCTCCAGCTGTTTTCTTGCCCGGGGATGGATGGGCCATAACATGGGCATATCACTGGCCACCTCATCGCAAAGAAAATCAATGAGGGCAGTAAATATATCTTTATGGTCCACATTGGATGGCCTGTGCATGGTCATCACCGCAAAATTTTCCTCCTCAACGGCCGGCACGACTAGAACCTTCCAACAAGAGATTTTCCCTGATTACCCCTTCGATACTAAGGGCCGCAGCTTTCTCTCGCTGGGCCTCCAGGGTATCGATCATAATATTTCCCACAAAAGCCATCCTGGAATCCACTACTCCCTCCTGCTTCAGATTTTCCACAGACATTAAATCGGGAGTCAGGAGCAGATCTGAGAGGCGGTCTGTCACCAGGCGGTTTACTTCCTCGGGCATGGTGATATCGCCCGAGCGAAGTCCGGCCTCAATATGACAAACCTTCACATGCAGTTTCTTGGCAGTTACTGAACAGGCCAGGGTGGCATTTACATCACCAACCACAACCACCCAGTCAGGTTTTTCGTCGAGAACCACTTTTTCAAAGGCGATCATGGTATTCCCCACCTGCTCGGCATGGGATCCGGATCCAACCCCCAGGTGGATGTCGGCCGGCGGAATATCCAGGGCATCAAAAAAGGTCTGCGACATCTGGTGGTCGTAATGCTGACCGGTATGTACCAGGATGTGTTCCACCCTTTCACCTTCAACTTTATCTCCCCCCTCAATTGGCTTTCCTATACTTGCATTGTGCTTTTCTATGGCCCTGATAAAGGGCGCTATCTTCATAAAATTGGGCCTGGCGCCCACCACGGATATTATCTTCATCTATTTAAAATTTTGTAATCTATTAATAACAAAGTAATTACAAAATTTACAAATAGATGTAACCACTTCGTTCTCACATGAACTTATTTTAATCATCTTCATTTGTGAACTTTTGATTAAAAAAGTTCATGTTCGTTTCATATGCTTTTTTCTCGTTGAAATAAAATAAATGATCAATATGTGCTCTTACGCAAAAAACACGCGGGAGTTACCCGAATATTGACGAGTGTACAGGAAAACATGATAAGGAGCAAATAGCTATCTTCGCACATGCACCTTCAACAAACCGATAAGCTGGAGATGGCTGCAAAGTTTATCAGCAGCACAAACAGCCATCTCTTCCTCACGGGCAAGGCCGGCACAGGGAAAACCACCTTCCTGAGGCAGCTGGCAGAGCAGACTCATAAAAGCTATGTGATTGTTGCACCCACGGGCATTGCAGCCCTTAATGCAGGAGGGGTAACCATCCATTCCCAGTTTCTCTTCCCCTTTGGCAGCTTTATTCCCGTTCAGGAACCAGCCGGAAATTTTGGAAGCGAGGCCCGCTTTATCACCAAACACACCCTCACCCGGACCCACCCCCTGAACAGCATACGAAAAAAGGTGCTCAGGGCAACGGAATTGCTGATTATTGATGAAGTGAGCATGTTGCGTGCTGATATTATGGATGCCATCGATTTCAGGATGCGCAGGGCAAAGGGGAATTACAGGCAAAGCTTTGGCGGGGCCCAGCTGCTTATGATCGGCGACCTGTACCAGCTCCCCCCTATTGTTAAAGATGAGGAATGGCACGTCCTGCGCTCTTATTACAGGAGCATGCACTTCTTCGAGGCCCAGGCCTTCAGGGAGGAAAAGATGGTGAGCATCGAACTGGACCGCATCTTCCGGCAGAGCGACGCACGGTTTATCGAGGTCCTCAATCACCTGCGAAACAACACAGCCACCCGTGAGGATATCGACTTACTCAACTCTTATTATCGCAGTGAGGACGAGATAAAAAGCCGGGAAGGTTTGATCACCATCACGACCCACAACCACATTGCCGACGGGATTAACCGAAGAGAGCTGGAGGCCCTCCCGGGCGGATCATCCTTTTTCGATACCGATATCACAGGCGACTTCCCGGATAAGCTCCACCCCCTTCCCCGGCAGATTGAATTAAAGCCGGGTGCCCAGGTGATGTTTGTGAGAAACGACTCCAGCGAGGAAAAAGCCTATGTAAACGGAAAGCTGGCACGGGTGGAACGCATTAAGGATGGCGAAATCACCGTCATCATGTCGGACAGCCATAAGGAGTTTGTTCTCAGGAAAGAGGAATGGGAAAATAAAAAGTACATCATCGACGAAGAAAGCAAGGAAGTGCTGGAGGAAGTGGCCGGCACCTTTGAGCAGTACCCCGTAAAACTTGCCTGGGCCGTGACGGTGCACAAAAGCCAGGGCCTGACCTTCGAAAGGGCCATAATCGATCTGGGACAGGCCTTTGCGGCCGGACAGGTATATGTGGCCCTGAGCCGCCTGCAGAGCCTGGATGGCCTGATCCTCCGCACAAGGATCAACACTTCTTCCATTTCCATAGACCCCGATGTGCAGGCATTTTCGGAAAGTGTGGCTCAGCAAAGGCCTCTGGAGAGCATGCTGCAGGAAAGACAGGGCATCTACCTGGAGCAGATGCTCAGTGCAACCTTCGATTTTACACCCATCATACAGCAAATTGAGCACCTGCAGAAGTACACGGCCGAGAAGATGGAATTCGAGGATCCGAAGATGCGAGATGCCATGGGTTTCATCCTGAACAGGATCCGGGGGGAAGAAAAAAACACGGCCACTTTCCGCAGGCAGCTTCAGAACCTGCTCCGTAAGAACAGGCCCGAAGAGCTGCTGGAACGTGTGGCCAGGGGAAGCGAATATTACTGCGCCTTCATGGAAGCCAACCTGAAGCTGCTCCTGGTCCACCTGGCCGAGGTGGAACGCCTTACCCGTACCAAAACCTACCGGAATGCCCTGAGTGAAATCGACCAGCAGCTTATGATCAGCATGGGGAAAATGAAGGAGGCTGAACACATATCTGCCTGCATCATTTCCGGCATGAAGATCCATAAAGCGGACAGCACTTCAAGGGCACTTACAGAACGAAGGGCCGAACTCTGGGAAGAGGCACAAAAAGCCGCTGATGCAAATCCAAAACTGGGCAAACGGAAAAGCGGCCGAAAGCGCAAGAAAGGCGCTAAAACCGAAAAGGGAGAAACCTACCGCCTCACCTATGCCCTGATCAAGGAAGGAAAATCCATCAAAGAAATCGCCACCAGAACGAAACCTGGCCGTCTCCACCATCGAAGCCCATGCCCTCAGGGGCATCAAAGAAGACCAGCTTAAAATAGGCGAGCTGCTACCCGAAGAAACCATCAGCGAAGTAAGCCGGCTTCTCAAGGAATCCTATAAATCCATCGGCGAAATACACAAAGCTAAAAGCGGCAAACACAGCTACAATGTCCTCCGTATGGTGCAGGCTCATCTGGCAAAAAAATAGTATTGCATAGCCCCCTGAATTTATTAACTTTAATTAGATGCCCGACTTTACGGTAAATACCTACCTCCGCTTACTGGAAGCCCTCAGAAACAGGGGCTATGAATTCCAAACCTTTGAACAATTCCTTAGCAAAGCCCGAAAAAAAGGCCATTGTGATGCGGCATGATGTGGATGCATTGCCAAAAAACGCCCTTCGACTGGCCAAAATAGAAGTCAAATACGGCATTCACGGCACTTATTATTTCAGGGCAAAACCCCAGAGCTGGAACGAAGAGATCATCAAACAGATCTCAGGTTTAAATCATGAAATCGGCTATCACTACGAGGACTTATCCACCTGTAAGGGAGATCAGAAACAGGCTATAATAGAATTTGAACAAAACCTCAACAAGCTCCGTAAGCTGGCACCGGTAAGCACCATCTGCATGCATGGGAGCCCCACCTCGAAATTTGATTCCAAAGATCTCTGGAAGGAATACCAGTACAAGGATTTTAAACTAATCGGCGAACCCTACTTCGATGTGGATTTCAGCTCCGTACTCTACCTGACGGATACCGGAAGAAGGTGGAACGGGAACAAGGTAAGCATCAGGGACAGGGTAGATATGAAGCAAAACCTTATCCTCGCCGAAAAAGGATACCGTATCCGAAAAACCAAACATATCATCAAAGCCGCCAACGAAAGGGCCCTCCCCGACCACATCATGTTCACCATCCACCCTCAACGATGGCATTGCAGACCATGCTTCTGGGCATATGAACTCGTTTTTCAGAATCTGAAAAATGTTGTCAAAAGAGTTCTGCTACTTTTCGAGGTCTTAAACTCCTCTTTTCCCAAATAAGAGCTAATCACCCAACCCAATAAGCACCCCAAAACAGTTGGCCAATAAATCATTGATATTAAAACTCCTGTAGGGAATCCACATTTGAAATAGTTCAAAAAGTACCGGGATTAACAATGAATGAAAATAAGGACAATCAGACCTGACCCCATTCTTCCATCTAAATCCATATCTCAAACAAAGAGGTAAAGGCAAATAGATCAGTGCATGAAGAAGGTAATCCCATCGAATTTCCAGGGTATAATTGTCCATCAAAATATCTGATGCTGGTATTGCCTATTGGGATCACTGAAGCAATCAGTAAAAATCCCAAATAGACTTTGAATAAAAGTGTTGAATCAGGTTTATATCGCACAGATTGGCATTTCTCTTTTTGTTAAACGAAAAAGTTGCTGACAAAACTAGAAAAACTCCTGAAAATTAAGACACTAAATCTGTTAATTACTTCAATAACAATTTGAAATCAAAAGGCTTTTGATTAACTATATTTAGGTTAATTTTAAAAGTCAAACCCTAAACTGAAGGAGGACGAGCGTTGGATCCTGTGCAGACAGATAAAAGCCCCAAATGGTATGCCGTATATACACGCCCACGGTTTGAAAAACAGGTCAGCGACCGACTGATTGAACAGGGGATCGAAGCATATCTTCCCCTGATTAAAACCATGCGCCAATGGTCGGACCGCAAAAAAATGGTAGAAATCCCCCTCTTCAGCTCCTATGTTTTTGTAAACATCGAACGAAAGGATTATGACCAGGTTCTCCAGACCTTTGGGGTAGTCAAATACATCACCTTTGAAGGCAAAGCTGCCACCATTCCCCCTGAACAAATCAATCAACTGAAAATCATTGTAAACAGTGATGAGAAGATTGAAACTACCTGGGAAAGGAGAAAAAAAGGAGACCGGGTAATGGTCACTTCCGGAAGTCTGAAAGGGCTGATTGGAGAACTTATCACCGACGGGGACCGGAAAAAAGTATTGGTCAGAATTGACAGCATTGATCAAAATCTGACTGTGGAAGTGCATGCTTCTTTGATCGAAAAGATCAAAGAAAGTTAATGAGTTAATAGGTTATTAGGTTAGTTAAATCCTAACTCATTAACATATTAACGTATTAACACGACCTAGTCGTCACCCTGTGACTGACAAGGCGAAGCTGTGAATAAACGCAAATAATAAAGTCAAATTAATTAAATCATTATAATATGTCAAAAGTCGCATTAATCACCGGTATTACAGGACAGGATGGAGCTTATATGGCCGAACTCCTATTGAAAAAAGGATATATTGTTCACGGAATCAAACGTCGGGCATCCATGTTCAATACAGAGCGGATCGACCACCTTTACCAGGATCCTCATGTGGATAACCGAAACCTGATCCTCCATTACGGAGACCTCACCGACTCCACTGAACCTGACCAAGATCATCCAGGAAACCCAGCCCGATGAGATTTATAACCTGGGAGCCATGAGTCATGTAAAGGTGAGTTTCGATTCACCAGAATATGCTGCCAATGCAGATGGTCTGGGTACCCTAAGAATACTGGAAGCTGTTCGTCTACTTGGCTTGACCGAAAAAACCCGTATATACCAGGCCAGTACATCTGAACTATATGGACTGGTTCAGCAGGTTCCTCAGTATGAGAAGACCCCCTTCTACCCACGAAGTCCATATGGAGTAGCCAAATTTATGGATACTGGATCACAGTCAATTACCGGGAAGCTTATAATATGCATGCCAGCAATGGAATTCTTTTCAATCACGAATCACCGATCCGGGGTGAAACTTTTGTAACCAGGAAAATCACAAGGGCCACAGCCAGAATTGCATTGGGTATGCAGGACAGACTCTTTGTGGGAAATATGAATGCCAAACGTGACTGGGGCCATGCCAAAGATTATGTTGAAGCCATGTACCTGATCCTGCAGCAAGATGAGCCAGATGATTATGTGATTGCCACAGGAATTACCACCGAGGTAAGAGAGTTTATCAATCGCTCATTTAAGGAGATTGGTCTGAACCTGAAGTTCAGAGGAAAAGAAGAAGATGAAACTGCAATCATTGAATCTGTTGATGAAGCAAATATTCAAAGAAAAAGTTGGTGAAAGCCATCTTTCTGCTATTCAGGAAAAGATAAAAGCAGAAACCGTGGTGGTAAGTGTGGATCCGGCCTATTATCGTCCCACCGAAGTTGAACTACTCATCGGAAATTCCGCCAAAGCAAGAAAAAAACTGGGATGGGAACCCAAATACGATCTCTCTGCACTTATCGAGGACATGATGCAGTCGGATGTGCACCTGATGAAAAAAGAGAACTATCTGAAAGAGGGTGGATATGAAACCCTGAATTATTTTGAATAAGTCTTTCAGGAATGCTATGTACTGCATCTTTACTTCGTAAAAATGCAGGTACTTCTAAGCATCCCTTGAAATAAAAAAATAAAGCAAGAATGGAAAAGAATGCCAAGATATATATAGCCGGCCATACCGGCCTGGTGGGTTCAGCCATCACAAAAACCCTACAGAATAAAGGATACACCAACCTGCTGACCAGGGATATCAGTGAAATGGACCTGACCAACCAGGCAGAGGTGAAGGCCTTCTTTGAAACAGAGAAACCCGAATATGTGATCCTGGCAGCAGCCAAAGTGGGTGGTGTTGTTGCCAATAACATCTACCGGGGTGAGTTCATTTACCTGAACCTGATGATCCAGAACAATGTGATCCATCATGCCTATGAAAACGGCGTAAAGAAACTCCTCTTCCTTGGATCCACCTGCATCTACCCCAGGGAAGCTCCTCAGCCCATGAAGGAAGAATATCTTCTGACCGGTCCACTGGAGTATACCAATGAGCCCTATGCCATCGCCAAGATTGCCGGCATGAAGCTCTGCGAATCCTACAACATCCAGTATGGCACCAACTTCATTGCTGTGATGCCCACCAACCTTTATGGGCCCAACGATAACTTCGACCTGGAAAAATCCCATGTCCTCCCTGCCCTGATCAGAAAGATCCACCTGGGGAAATGCCTGGAGAACAATGATTGGGATAAGATCAGGAAGGACCTGAACACCTATCCCATCGAAGGAATCAGATGGAAGCAGACCGAAGAAGAAATACTTCAAAAACTCAACAAATATGGCATCTCCATAAAAGACAACAAGGTCCAGGTGGAGATCTGGGGAACCGGCAAACCCATGCGCGAGTTTATGTACTCCGAAAACATGGCTGCTGCCTGTGTATTTATGATGGAGAATGTGGATATCCAACAAATCAATGGATTTCACCAGAACCCATCGATCCAAAAGATCCACGAAAGATCCACTTTGTGAACATCGGGACCGGCCAGGAAATCTCCATCAAAGACCTTGCTCTGAAAATCAAGGACACTCTAGGCTACAAGGGAGATATCTATTTCAATACCGAAAAGCCCGATGGCACCATGCGCAAACTCACCAATGTGGACCTGCTTCATGGCCTTGGCTTCAAGCACGATATCGAACTGGATCAAGGACTTGATTTAATGTATAATGCCTACCTTAGCAAACAAGATTGACCTGAAAACCACATTCCATATGAAGACCCTGATCAAACTGGCAACAGCATTCATTGTTGCCATCGTTGTTTTTGGAAGTTGCACTTCCCAGAAAGAATTGATGTATCTCTCCAACCTGGATACAACCTCTCAGCAGCAATTCTTCCCTATGGAACGACCAGATTACAGGATTCAATATCAGGATATTCTTTATGTGGATATTTTTACTATGAATCCTGAAATGAATGAATTACTAAATCCAGGTCTCAGGAACAAGTTCATACAATACTTATAGAGATGAAAGTAATATATATATTTATGGATATACTGTTAGTGATTCTGGAACTATTTCTTTACCAATTCTGGGAGATGTAAAGGTTAATAGGATTAACAATTGATGAAATACAAACTAGCTATTGAAGTAAGAGCAAAGCAATATCTTAAAAGATGCAGTTATCAATGTGAAACTTCTTAAGTTTCAAATTTACAGTAATGGGTGAAGTTAACTAGACCAGGAAGCTATACAAATTTCAATAACCAATTAACTGTACTTGATGCCATTGGAATGGCAGGAGATATTACAGATTATGGAAACAGAAAACATGTTTTAGTATTACGACCAACAAAAGAAGGAACACATACATATCATATTGATCTTCAAGATAAAAACCTCTTGCAATCTGAAGGATATTTCCTACTTCCAAATGATATTGTGGTTGTTGAACCAATTAAAAGTAAACCATTTCAATTGAATATCCCTACTACTACACTTATAATAACCACAACATTAAGTACAATTTCAACATTGATACTCTTGCTACAATTTTCTGAATCAATTAATATCTAGTCGATGTAAACTTGAATTCAGAATATGATTCAATCATTCCAATATCCAAATAAATCCACATTAAGAGTCTATCCTTGAATCCAAATACAAATCTTCTAACTTACAAGAAGAAAAACCCATTAACTGGAGAAAATACTTATTTCTATTTCTATCAAACTGGTATTGGTTCTTATCACTTACTTGGTATTAGCACTAGGCATTCGCATTTTTTAAAATTCATTATACCATCCCACAATACCAAGCCACCGCAACATTAATTATTGAAGAAGAGGAAAACTCTCAATGATATATCTAAGTGAATTCGAGCTGTAAGGTATTGGCGACGACAAGCTGATTTGGCCAATGAAGTAGCCAAATTAAGCTCCTTTACATCAATTAAAAGAACCGTTGACAGTTTACATCAGAATAGTTTCTGGACAGCCCATGGTCGTATTCGTGAAAGGCCCTATATAATAATAATCGGTATCAGCTATAACTGTTAATATGATTCTGTGACTTGGTATAAAAACCAAGAATGGTTTATTGACTATATTGATGAGAAAAATTTCAATCTTTATAAGAAGAAGGAATTGATACTATTATTGCCTCTTGGTAACATAATGTAAACATTAAATGGCTGGAAATTTATCAATACACAGGTAAGCTAAGTTCTGGACGATTACAATACCTATCAGTTTGTAGTAAATGATCCTGTTGCCTTAACTAAATATTATAAAAATAAACTACATAGTTGAAACCGATGAGAAAGCATGGACTACAATTATACTTTGCATTCTGCAGGCCCGGTTGGTGAAAGGGAAGTTGATTTTCTAAATACATTAAGTAGACACTATATATTATCTGGACTTGAAAGAAAACAAACGATTGCTGAAAACACTTTATTATTTATTGATGATCAAATTAATGTCATACTCGATTCTCTAAAAAAAGCTGAAAATCAATTACTAACTTTCAGGCTATCAAATAATGTAATCAACCTTAGTAGGGAAGGTGAAATGGCCTATGAAAGGCTTAAAAGCTTTCATGAACAAAAAACCGACTTGAAGCTAAAAGAAAACTATTACAATATCTTATAAACTATGTTGAAGAACGTAATGATCCTCAAACTATTATTCGCCCTACGCTACTGATGAAATGGGATCAAATTTTAATAAGCAGCTGTTCAGGAACTTCAAGAATTGTATCAAGAACGGGAAAATCTAGATTTCACTGTTCTACAAGATAATCCTAGTATTGAAAATATCAATGAAAGAATCAACGAGAGTAAGATTACGGATTATTGAAATTATTAAATGGGTTAATTGAAAACAACCATTTGATCCTTGAACAAATTAATATTGAAGAACAAGCAATTGTCGATCAATTAAAAACTCTTCCCCTAAATGAACAACAACTATTGAATATTAAACGAAAATATGATCTATATAATCAATTCTATACATTTCCTTCAAAAACGAGCTGAAGCCGGGATTCAAAAAGCATCTACTATATCCAATGCTCGAATTCTTGACTCATGCAGGATACGATCTGGTAATCCAAGTTGGTGTAGACAAAATGATCATCGTTTTGTTTGCTGTTCTTCTTGGCATTATTGTTCCATCTGTAATCTTACTCCTGTAGAAACTTGCTTGATACCCGAATTCGAGAAAGAGAAGATATTACAATAATCGCCCATTCCAATTATTGGTGTTGTTGGGCATTCCAAAGATGCAGGTACTTTTCCAGTAAAGAAAATCCAAATTCAGCATTTACGGAATCTCTTAGAAGGATTCGAACCAATCTTCAGTTTATTCTAAAAGATCTAGAAAGTTATTATGGTCACCTCCAGTGTTAGTGGAGAAGGTAAAACATTTACTGCCGCTAACCTGGCTGCAATTTTTGCCTTGAATAATAAAAAAGTTCTTGTAGTTGGTTGCGATATGCGAAAACCCACTCTTCATAAAGTATTTAGGATTTCTAATGAAACAGGCTTCACTAACTACATCATTGGTAAATACCATTGAAGAATGATATTACTCAACTTCAATTGAAAACCTTGATTTTGCCTGCTGGACCCATACCACCTAATCCATCTGAATTAATCGAAACAGAAAAGATGAAAGACTTTTTCAATAAGCTTGTGAAAGAATTTGATTATTTTCTTCTTGATACTCCCCCAATTTCTGGTAGCTGATGCACTTTCTCTCAGCGAATTTGCCCATCTACCCTATATATGGTTAGGCAGAATTATAGCCATAAGGGAGTTTTAAATATTGCCAATTCAATGAGGGATGAACGAAAGACTACCCAAAACTAACATTATTAATAAATGATATAAAACCCTCAAAAAGCTTTGGCTATCAATATTATTATGGATATGGCCAAGGCTATAATTATGGATACTACGACAATAAATATTCTAAAGATTATTTTGATCAATAAAGGATTAAGTAATGCTAAGTGATAAATCGATATTAATTACTGGAGGAACGGGTTCCTTTGGAAAAAAGTTTACTCAGGTAATTCTGGACAAATATCCAAAGTTAAAAAGACTGGTCATCTATTCGAGAGATGAACTAAAACAATTTGAGATGTCTCAAAAATTCCCAATTTCAACTTATCCGGGAATCAGGTACTTCTTAGGTGATGTTAGAGACAAAGCCCGTTTCAAAAGAGCTTGTGAAGGTATTGATGTCATTATACATGCCGCTGCCCTGAAACAAATTCCGGCAGCTGAATACAATCCTGATGAATTTATTAAAACTAATATTGGAGGAGCTCAAAACATCATAGAATGCGCACTTGAAACAGAGGTTAAAACTATTATTGCCTTATCCACTGATAAAGCGGCAGCACCTATTAATCTATATGGAGCCACAAAACTGGTGTCTGATAAACTTTTCGTTGCTGCTAACAATATCAAAGGATTCAGGGATCTGAAAATATCTGTTGTGAGATATGGAAATGTTATGGGATCCAGGGGGTCAGTTATTCCATTTTTCCTTGATAAAGCAAAAACCAGTAACAGTCTTCCAATCACTGATAAAGAAATGACCAGATTCAATATCTCACTTGATGATGGTGTTGAAATGGTGCTTTGGGCCATTGAAAAAGCTATAGGTGGAGAAATTTTCGTTCCGAAAATCCCTTCTTACAGAATCGAAACAGTTGCGAAAGCAATCGCACCAAATACAAACATAGAATATGTTGGCATAAGGCCAGGCGAAAAGGTACACGAAGAGATGATTACAGAAAGTGATTCCTTAAACACCATTGATATCGGGAAATACTTTGCTATTCTCCCAACCTATTATTCCAAACAGAAATTCATAGCACACTACAAGGCTAAAGAAGTCCCCAAGGGTTTCAGATATAATTCCGGGGAAAACAATGAGTGGATTTCAGTTGAAGAAATGAGAAAACTTATCAGGAAACATATTGACCCGGAATTTCAACCTTTCACTTGATGCAGAAACCGATTCCGTACGGGCGCCAATATATTTCAGAAGAAGATATACAAGAAGTAGTCAGGGTACTGAAAGGGGATTTTATTACCCAGGGTCCCGAGATTCAAAAGTTTGAAGAAGCCTTTTCCGCTTATGTTGGAAGTAATTATGCTGTGGCAGTCTCAAATGGAACTGCTGCATTACATTTAGCAGTACTGGGGCTTGGCCTGAAAGCAGGCGATAAGGTTATAAGTACTCCCATATCATTTGTAGCTTCATCAAACTGTGCCCGCTATGTGGGTGCAGAAGTTCTTTTTGCAGATATTGATCCCCAAAATTATTTACTTAATTCAAATAAAGTTGAAGAGCTTCTAAGTTCTCACCCCAAAGGTTCGATCAAAGGTATTATACCAGTTGACTTTGCGGGTAGAGCGGTTGATTTGGAAACACTTCGTTGCCTCGCAGATAAATACGATTGTTGGATTCTTGAAGATGCATGTCATGCTCCTGGTGGATATTTTACTAACTCCTTGTCAGAAAGAGTTAAATGCGGAAATGGCAGGTATTCAGATGCTTCCATTTTTTCATTTCACCCTGTAAAGCATATTGCTTCGGGTGAAGGAGGAATGATTACAACAAATGACAAGACCTTGTATAGGAAACTGCTGCAGCTTCGAACTCATGGAATAACAAAAGACCCTTCCCTCCTCAATGAGAACCATGGGAAATGGTATTACGAAATGCAGGAACTGGGATACAATTATCGGTTAACAGATATACAGGCTGCATTGGGAAGAAGTCAGCTGAACAGAGCTGACTCCGGACTCCGAAGAAGACGAGAAATCGCATCCAGATATAGCACTTTCTTCAAAGAAAAGGATTACATTTTAGGACATTCCGGATATTTTGAAGGTCATGCTTATCATCTTTATGTCATAGAAGTAAAAAATCGAGACAATTTGCAAACTTACCTCGCAAAACACCAAATCTTCGCCCAGGTTCACTACATCCCCATTCACCTGATGCCATATTACAAGCAGTTCGGATGGAAGTATGGCGATTTTCCTTTTTCTGAGAATTATTATCAAAACTGCCTCAGTCTGCCGATGTTTCCTACGCTGAGTGATTCTGAACATGACTATGTAATTAAAACAATTGAACAATTCTTTCTTGATGGCCCAGAATGACCTGAAAAGAATTGGTCTGGGATCTGCACAATTTGGAATGCATTATGGATTTACTAATGCAAAAGGAAAGACACCGATAAATGAAGTTCAACAAATCCTAATTACAGCAGTTGAGAATGGTATTCAGACCATTGATACTGCATACGCTTATGGGGACAGCGAAGTAGTTCTGGGAAATTATGATTTAAGCAAATTCAGGGTTATATCAAAGTTTTCTGGAAAACAACAAATCGACAGGTTATCTTTATGCCTTGATCAAAGTGCGAAAAGGCTGAAAGTCTCTTCCCTGTATGCCTACATTTCACATGGGGCTGAACTCCTTTTAAAAAATCCAATGATATGGGAACAGTGTCTGGAGTTGAAAGAAGAAAAAAGGATACAAAAAACCGGTTACTCGGTCTATACTACTGAAGAATTGGATAAACTACTATCCAAGAATTACCTCCCAGACCTGATCCAGGTACCTTATAGTATGGTTGACAGACGATTTGAACCTTACTTTGAGCAACTAAAACAAAATGGTGCGGAAATCCACGTCCGGTCTTGCTTTTTACAGGGGCTTCTTTTTTCTCCTCCAAATCAGTTACCGGACTTTTTTAAACCCATATTTTCTTTTTTACAGGAATTCCGGGAGGAATTCAACTCTTCCGATGAGCAGGCTGCAGCATTGATACAATTCTGCTTACGGAATCCCTCTGTTGATATTGTAATTATTGGAATTAATGATTCTAGCCAGTTGAAGAGAAACCTATACATGATTAAGAAGGATCTTAATATGCCTGCAAAGAGCTTTGCAGCAGTTGATCTTCCAGATGAGATACTTTTACCATATAAATGGCCACAGTATGAATGATATTTTTAATCTGAACGGCAAAGTTGCAATTATTACAGGAGGGTATGGACATCTTGGCGCTGCAATGGCCAGGGCGTTGCTTAATTACAATGCAAAAGTAATAATTGCAGGCCGAAGCTATGATAAATATAAGGAAGCCTTCGAAACAGAAGAACATGAGAAGATGGTTTTCAGGGAGCTTGACATTATGAAAGAAGAAAGCTTTGGACCGTTCATGAATTCTATAAAAAAAGAGTTTGGTAAAATTGATATCCTGATCAATAATGCCTTTTCAATTAGTAGTGTTGCCTGGAATGAATTATCTGGTGAGGATTGGAAATATACTATTGACGGCGTCCTACTATCCGTCCAAAGAGGAATAGTAAATGCCGCTCCTAACATGATCGAAAACAACAGTGGTAAAATTCTTAATATTTCTTCGATGTATGGACTGGTCAGTCCTGATTTTGAATTGTACGAAGGGGAAAATTGTGAGCATCTTACCAACCCACCTCATTACGGTGTAGCAAAAGCGGCAATAATTCAACTAACTCGTTACTACGCATCACTATATGGGAAGTTCAATATACAGGTAAACGCTATTGCACCCGGGCCATTCCCAAATCCCGAAATTCAAAATTTACATCCACAATTTATTAAACGCCTGAAACAAAAAAATCCGTTGAAAGCCATAGGGAAACCGGATGATATAGCAGGGACTGCCATATTGCTTTGCTCCAATGCATCAGATTTTATTACCGGACAGACCATCCAGATCGATGGAGGATGGACAATTAATTAGCATATCAGGTTTATAAGATTTTTGAAATGAAAGACCCATATTTCATTCTTGAGGTAGCAAATACTCATGGAGGTAATCCTGATTATGTCCTCGAATTAATAGAGGTTTTTTCCACTTTTAAACAGAACTGCGGTATAAAATTCCAGGCCTTTCACTATGACCAAATTTCACTAAAAGATTTTTCAGCATATGCAGATTATAAAAAACTTCACATCAGCGCAAAGCAATGGAAAAATATCATCCGAACCTCTTCAAAGACAAAAGATGTCTGGCTGGATATCTTTGATAACTATGGTGTTGGTATTCTGACTACAAATCTGAACCTAATACATGGGATCAAGTTCCAGAGTTCAGTACTTCAAAATACTGAAGTCCTTTTAGCACTGCAGCAAGTTGATCTTTCTAATAAAAAAGTCATCATAAACATTGCCGCCAGATCAATAGATTCAATAAAAAATATTGTCTCTGATATATAACTAAGATTCTGAAACC
>CAVQMZ010000031.1:0-33369 GCA_963713725.1 uncultured Bacteroidota bacterium | reverse complement strand
CCCAGGAGATTCTCGGAGATCATCTGGGGCAGTCCCTCTGTTACCAGGATCCATCCCAATAAATTTGAAAAACCAACCAGAATCATCAGGGAAGAAGAAGTTTTAACCGAATCCAGTACAATGCGGGGGATTTCCTTCAGCTTTAGTTTCTTGTATACAAATATTCCAATGAGAGCGGCATATACCACCGCGATAATTGATGCCTCCGTAGGAGTGAACACTCCGCCGATTATTCCGAACAGAATAATCAAGGTCATAAGCAGTGCCCAGAATGTATCGCTAAAAGCTCTTAACACTTCCAGAAACGAACTACGTTTTTTTGTTTTATGCGGCTGTTTCTTTGCAAGAAAATAGGCGACCACAATAAATCCTGTTCCAAGCAAGAGTCCCGGAATAGCACCGGCTAAAAACAGTTTCCCTACCGATAAGCCAGTCAGGGTTGCAGCGATAATCATTGGAACGCTGGGAGGAATAATGGGCCCAACCGTCGAGGATGCCGCGGTAACAGCACAGGCATAATCTGCTTTATAGCCTTCCTTTTTCATTGCAGGGATCATCACCGAGCCAATACTTGCAGTATCGGAAACGGCTGTCCCTGATATTCCGGCAAAGAGCATTGAGGCACCAATATTGGCCAGGGACAATCCACCTCTTACATGTCCGAACAAATGGTTGCAAAATTCGATGATCTTCTCGGTAATTCCCCCGTGATTCATCAGGTTCCCTGCTAAAATGAATCCCGGAATGCTCAATAAGACAAAGACATCGATTCCGGAATACATTTTGAGCGGCAGAACGACGAGTGGAATACCCTTAATCAAAATATAAACCAAACAGGATACTGCAATCGCGTAGGCAATGGGAAAGCGAATGAAAAGACAAATAATGAATACGACAACAAGTAAGAGAATCATTTAAGCTCAGGATTAATACTTTGAATTAATTGTTTCAGCAAATAGAAAAAAACAGTTCCGCTCAAAATAAACATGCTTGCAAATGCAATGGACATGGGGATTCCTAAACTGGGGGAGGTCTCTGCAAATCCAATTGCTATAAAATAGATGGAGTACACAGACATGAGCAGAAACAGGATGGCAGAGATGGATGATATTAAAATATCCAAGATCCGCCTCATCTTTGCACTAAATTTCCTGTAGAAATAATCCATACTCACGAAGTATCCTTCCCGCTGTGCCAGTCCGGCACCGAAGCTGATGGTATAGATAAAAAAGTATCTCGAAACTTCCTCTGTCCACGAGGGTGCTACCGCAACAAATAACCTTCTTGTTACAACTTGAATCAGGACTGTGATGATAAGTCCGAAAGCACTGATAAGTGCTCCCCATTCTAAAACAATGACAAGTCTGTTTCGTTTCATTCAATATCTGTAATTTGCTTATACAGGTCCTTCATATCTTCGGACAGACTGCGGTAAACAGCTTCTGCACCGATTTCCCGAAATGTTTCGTGATCCACCTCAATAAACTCCATACCCTTGTTTTCAAGGAAATTCCTCAGCATGGCCTCGTTTTTCATAAACAACTGGTGTTCATATTGTTGCATATCCTTTGCGGCTTCCATGAAAATGATCTGCAGATCTTGAGGCATCAGCTGAAATTGCCTCTCTCCTATCACTACATACCCCCAGCTAATTACATGGGATGTGAGATTCACGTAATCCTGAACTTCATATAAGTTCGTGCTGCTGATCATGGCCAGAGGATTCTCCTGTGCTTCAATAGTGCCCTGCTGCAAGGAAGTAAATACTTCAGAAAGAGCCATGGGGGTGGGATTAGCACCAAGTGCACTCCAGGTACGGGTATAGGTCGGAACGTTGGGCACCCTTAAAATAAGGCCATTCAGGTCATCCGGTTTCCGAATGGGCCGATTGGAGGTCAGATGCCTGGGCCCCCTTTGAAAATAGGTAAGGACCCGCAAGCCTGTTTCTTCCAGGATTCTTTCTTCCATCTTTTTCCCAAGCGGTCCGTCTGCTAATTTTTTCATATGCAATGAATCGCGGAATACAAAAGGCATATCAGAAAAAGCTACGATATCAGTCCAGTTTTGCAGGGTTCCACCGGTTATGGTCATATCGGCTATGCCTGTTTTAATACTCCGGATTAACTCAACTTCCTTCCCCAATTGCTCATTTGGAAAAACCTGAACAACAATTTTTCCCTTTGATCTTACATATACAATATCACTGAAGTATTCAAATGCCTCGTGCCAGGTATGATCCGTATTTGCCACATGACCGATTTTAAAGCTATATACCGGCTCATCTTTCTTTCTGAAACATCCTGATGACAGAATCAGAATGAATAACAAGACCAGCGCGGCGATTACAGTTTGAGATCTCACAAGCAATTGAATTGTCTTTTAACTTACTTAAGTTTCTCGGTTTTCTTAATGTTGAAAACTACCAAGAAATTCATTAGATAGCAAAATTATAACTGCATCCTGATTGCTGATTGCATAAAAATCCAATTTGAGGAATATGAAAAGGGTAGCGTTTTTAGGGGACTAAAGGGCTATGGACCCAAAAAGAAGGATAATAAATTTACCATTGAGAATACTCAATCCGGCGCAGGTGTTACGGTAAGCGTTAATCAGCCTCTGATTAAAATGGAATTCTGGACAAATGCAAGACTATTTGCCCCGAGATTACAATACAGATACTCGCGGAACCCGGTGAGGAGCAGGAATGGACTTCTGATTATGCCTTGTTTGTTAATTAACTTAACCCTGAGAGTAGATTTTGACAAGAAAAAGGTGAATCAGCGCAAGTACCCGGGCTAATGATTGAATACTTTTATCTGCAAAGACAGAATTCATGACTCTCATAAAAATCCGGGTAATTTCAATGCTCATAATAAGCTGCCTTATCTCTGCAAATGTTCAGGTGCAATCCCAGATCCCTGACCCTGACCAGGGCCTGCGTGCCGAATGGATGAGAGGGACCTACGGTTTAAACTGGAAACCGGCAAAATCGGCCAATGGACGAAGTGAACTCGAGACACTTACCATTAAACCCTTCCTGGAACAAATAAGCGGATTAAAATCAGTGGATTATATCCAGCTGCATCTGGGTGAATCCTTTATCTATTCGCCTGTACACCTGGGACCGCATGACTTGCTGGAAAGCTTTTGGCAGGGAGACAGAGATGCTTACGGGAATCCCGTTAACCTGGTTGTTCCCCGGGCATCCATTGGCAGGGATCCATTCTTGGACCTTATTCAAGACGTCAGAAATGCAGGACTGAAGGTACAGGTTTATGTGAACTGCACCAATATGTTATATTTCTGGAGAGGTGATCCTCCCTGGCAGGTTGATCCACCCAATGCCCTGCCCGATGTGACTGAGCGGTGGATGACCTGGTGTGATACCAATGAAGAAGCTCAGGCATTTATCAAAAGTAAAGCTTATCATGTCGATACGGCATGGCCAACCCGTCAATACATGTTCTGTTATGCAGAGTTTGTACTAAAAGAGTATGCCATCAGGTATGGCGATTTGATAGATGCATGGATCTTCGATCACGCGAAATTTATCAGGCAAAGGAACGGTGATGCCCTCACCGGAGAGATCGATGACCAGCGAATCTTCCAGGCCTTTGCCAATGCCTGTCATGCCGGAAATCCGGATGCTGCCATTGCTTTTAGCAACGGTCAGGGATCCAGTGACCTGGTGAATAATCCATGGGCACCTGCCACTCTTTTTGATGACTATATGTTCGGTCACCCCTTCAGGGCAGGCAGAAACCTTGGCAGGTATCCTGAAAACAAGTTTTCCCTCACCTGGCTTGCTGAAAGAAAGGGCTATATCCATACCGATGATCCCAATGAAACCCGCACATGGGACGATCGTGTTGTCGGCCACTTTGATCCCCCAATGAGCACCAGTGCCTGGAATAGCGGTAAGGTTCCTGCCCTGACAAATGAAGAGTTCCTGGAATGGTACAGCATTGCCATTATGGGTGGAGGTGCCATCACTCCTGGTGTTCCTCTGATAGACAGGGATGGCTGGGAACAGTTAATCATGGAAGATTATGCCATGGAACAATTAAGCCTCTTAGATTCCTTCCTGGTGAAAAATCAATTCCCGGGTAGTCCAAATTGGGCCAGACAGGAGACCATTTTACCCGATGCAATTCAGGGACAGGCCTATAAGCATACCCTGGTTGAAGGCAGAGATTTTTGGGATCCGGAAGGTGATGCCATTACTTCTATTCAAGTGGTGGCAGGAGACAGTTGCCCATCCTGGCTTAGCATAAGGGAATCTGGGTCAAACGCGGGAACCTGGATCTTAAGTGGCATCCCAACTGAAACTGAACCCATCGTTTATTCCTTTAGAATAAGGGTAAAGGATGCTTCCGGGGTAACAGCCAGAGAAGTGGAACTGAAGGTGCTTTCAAAATAATACCTTTTTGAGCGTTTCCAACAAGTGATTGCGTATTATGAGCAATATGTAACAGGGTCTATTCACGAAATTGCCAGTGTATTTCTAATCTAAAATCGATGAAAGAAATTTCTGCAAGACTATGCTTAAGGTATGTCATTCCGGCCATATTACTTTCCATGATCCTTTTTCCTGCCTGTGGAAGCAACGAGCCCATGGAGCTCTATGTTGCCGTTGACGGGAATGATGAGGCTGAAGGAAGTAAAGACAATCCCTACGCTACAATTCCAGGTGCGCTAAGCGCAGTAAGGAGCCTTCGTGAAACAGGTAATTCAGATCCTGTTGTTATTTACCTGAGAGGGGGGCGTCATCAATTAAACCAAACCCTGGTCCTGGGACTGGAAGACGGGGCACCTTCTTCGACCGAAGCCCCTCTGCTCGAAGAATACGGCGCAGGTCCATCAATTGACCCGGCTCATCTGAGCTTTGCTGCCTACCCGGGAGAGCATCCGCTTATTAGTGGAGGTGTTCCCATAGAAGGGTGGAAATTAGCCCCGGCTGATTTACCTGATCTTCCGGCCGGTGCCAGTGGAAAGGTCTGGGTGGCTGATATGCCCGGGGGACTTGATATATTTCACACACTCTACGATACTGAGGGACGCTTACATCGTGCCAGGAACAGCGGCTTTATTCCAACTAAAACAGGAGATAGAAGGACCCTGTACTTTCCGAAAGGCGGCTTGAAGAATTGGGACAACCTTGAAGATATTGAAATACAGGTCAGGCCCTTCCGCCCCTGGGTAATCAATATGCTCCCGCTGGAATCGGTCGACGAGGCTGCCGGTATTGCTAAAACAGGAGTATCTGCCACCTATGAGATGGGCAACCTGCCGGGGTGGGTGCACAATCCCCTGGGAGCAACAGTGTGGGTTGAAAATATTATTGAGGCGCTCGATGAACCTGGAGAGTGGGTGCTTAATACCCAAACCGGGAAGGTCTACTTATGGCCGGCGAATCCTTCCGATGACGGTTCCCCCCATGGTATTCTGGCACCGAGTACCTGTGAACTGATACGCGTTGAAGGAAATATTGATTATGAAGGGGCAAGCGATATTCCCGTTCGTGGGATTGCCTTTTCGGGGATTACTTTTACCCATGGCGACCGCTGGGCCTGGACAAACGATGAAGAACGCCTGGGCTGGGGGATGCAGCACGACTGGGATATGTTCGACCGACCCACGGCAATGCTCAGGTTCCGCGGAGCGGAGAATTGCCTGGTAAGTGATTGCAACTTTATAAATTCAGGTGGTACAGGGCTCCGATTCGACCTCCATGCTCAAAGCAACAGAGTGGAAAATTGCGAATTTGCCCACCTGGGCGAGGCGGGCATCCTGCTGGCCGGATACGGACCGGGGACCAAGGATGTAAACCATCACAATGACATTGTCAATAACCACATTCACCATTTCAGTGAAATCACCTGGCATTCTCCGGGATTCTGGGCCTGGCAGAGTGGTTTTAATCACATTGCCAATAACTTCATACACCATAGCGGGTATGCTGCTGTATTAATCACCAACCGGGTAGAACCGGACAGAAGAATAGACGGAGAAGGAGGAAGAACCATCAGGCATCATGAAATACCTGAGGAGGTAAGGGAAAACACCGAGGAGACTTACGAGAACTGGAAAGTGCGTGAAAAATACAATCACGCTCGCCACAATGTTCTGGAATACAACGAGATTACTCATGCTGTCCAGCTGCTTTCCGATGGGAATGCAGTATATGTTTCAGGAGCAGGAAGCGGAAATATTGTTCGATATAACTATATCCATGATAACCTGGAGCATTCACTGCCAGCTGCCATCAGGTGTGACGACGACCAGCATGAAACCCTGATACAAGGCAATGTCCTGTACAACAACTTTGGTTTTTCTGCAGGAATTGCTTCAAAAGGCGTGAACGACATCATCAATAATTTCATTGTTGCACCCCGCACTAAGCCCAATTCAGGTTATCTGAGCTATGAATGGGTCAGTGTAAAAGGCTCTGAAGTATATCACAATATAATTATCTCTCATCCTGACGGGGGCAAAGCTCATAATGAAAGGATCAGGATGCAAGCGGAAATCCTTATGACGGCCTCCCCCATCTGGAAGAAACCCTTATGGATTCAAACCTCTACTTCCATCCCACAAACCCGGACTGGATGGATGAGCATCTGGCAAAAATGCGTGAAGTGGGAAATGAACAGGCCAGTTTGTTCGCGGATCCCATGTTTGTTGATCCTGCCGGAGGGGATTTTAGTTTCAGGGAAGGCAGTCCGGCCATTAAGCTGGGGATTAAGCCTCTGGATGTTTTAAAAATGGGAATGAAGAATAAAAATCAATAATACAGGATGATCAAGACAATTGTCAAACGAAAATTTTCAGCCTCCCTCCTGCTTTTGTGGTGTTTCTCCGCACTTTTTATGAATGCCCAGGATGCCAGCTCAAAGGTGGATCATACTTTGCAATGGTTCAAGGATGCCAAATTCGGGATGTTCATCCATTTTGGCGTGGACAATAAAAGTGAATTCAACCCTGAGGGTTTTAATGCAGGAGAATGGGCGCGTATTGCCAGTAAGGCAGGGATGAAATATGTGGTGCTCACCACCAAACATCATGTTGGGTTCTGTCTCTGGGACTCAGAACTCACTGACTGGAACGTGGTGGATCAGACACCCTATAAACGTGATATCGTAAAGGACCTGGCAGCAGGCTGTGAGGAAGAGGGTATCAGGATGGGCTGTTACTATTCGATCGCGGACTATCACCATCCCCTCTACGAACCTAAATACCAGAACAGGCCCGAAAGGCGAAACGGAACCGTTCCCGGAGCTGATATTACCAGGTATATCGACTTTATGTTCGCTCAGCTCGAAGAGCTATGCCAGCTGTACGAACCCTGCCTCATATGGTTTGATGGCGGAAGCGGCTTCAGGAATCCTGCTTATAAGCCCCTGCTTCGCAGGCAGGAACTGGTGGATATGCTGCATAGCTATGGTACAATCTCCAACAGCAGACTGGGCGACGATGATTCCCTGAATATTGTCGACTACCTGAGCATGAATGATAATCTTGCTCCGGCAATTAACCTGGGAGTCTATTTTGAATCTGCGGTTACCATGGGAGATTCGTGGCACCACAGGCCCGGTGACGAACTGAAAACTCCCAAAGAACTGCTTGAAAGGCTGGTTAATGCTGCAGGAAACGGAGGGAATTTGCTGCTCAATGTAGGACCGGATCACAATGGGAACATTCCTGAGGAAATGTTGTCACGACTGGAGATAATGGGAGAATGGCTTGAAAAAAACGGGGAAGCCATTTACGGGACCGAGGCCGGTCCCTATGTGCATGAAATAAGCTGGGGAACAATCACTCAAAGTCAGAAAGAAGACAATACAGTTCTCTACCTCAATGTGCTTGATTGGCCTGATGATGGAAAGTTTACCCTGTTTGGGGTGAACAACCCAGTGCTGAATGCCTCCCTGCTGGCAACTGGCGAAGTGATCAACAGCGAATCGAAATTTGATGTGTTTTCCGGGCAGAACATCATCACTCTCGATATCCCCAAAGATGCACCGGATGAATATGTCTCGGTCATCAGGGTTGAAGTTTCCGGTGCCGTAAGCATGGATGAGACATTCATGCAGCTTGGCGATGGCAAGGTGGTACTGGAAACCTATAATGCCCGTATTCATGATTTGGAATATATACCTAACAAATCCGTCAAAGCTATAGATATGAAAATGTACACGGTACCCCAAAAAGGCGAGGGAATTATGCCGGGAAGAGGAATGACCGTATCGGGCTTCCACACCAGGGGACAGGCCCTGAGCTGGGATTTCAGATTGTATGAGCCGGGAAGCTATGAGGTCGTTGTGGTATGCCATGCCGGCAGGGACCAGGAATGGAAGGTGGAAGGCCGTGTGCGGGCAAATGTTGACGGACAATCCGTGGAGAATGAATTAATCGAACAAAAACGCCTCACCATTCCCACCGCAACTCCGGCAGTGGTGGATTTATATTCCGTCCTGGGAAGCGTTGAGATCTCTTCGGCTGGTGCACACACCCTGAGCCTGGAGATCGCTTCGGACTTCACGGGTGCAATGCCCAGATTCCGAAGTGTCATTTTACAGCCTGTAAATCAATCTAAATGAGGAGAATAAAGAAGATTTTCACAGTTATTGGCATAGCCATCCTTTGCCTCTCGTCCTATCAAAACGCAGGGATTAAGGAGTCATCGTTTTGTAAGTCGCTGGTCCCCGGAAAGTACATCCTTGACGCCGGGGATGGCTGGTGGCACTGGTGTATGGCGCCCATATACGATGAGGATGAAAAGCTGCATGTGTTCATGTCAGCAATACCAAATGCCGGATCCTGGGCAAGTGATAGTAAGATTGTGCACTATATGGCCGATAGTCCGGAGGGTCCGTATCAATTTGTTGATACCACCTTTGCCAGCTCTTCTGCAAGTTATCATAACCCGCAGATTTCCAAAGTAGGCGACACCTATGTGCTGGTATTTTTACTCAGGGATGCTTTAATCCCAGGAAGCAAACAGGAGATTGGTATTGCAACCGCGAAATCAGTATATGGACCATGGACAGAAAGCCCCCTGAACCCTATCATTAAAGCTGAGGGCCAAATGGACGGGGCAACTATCAATCATGCTTCTAACCCAACTTTCCTGGTTGATAAAGAGGGTAAATACCGGATCTATTTTAAATCTATGACCGATAAATACGGTGGAGAGTCTTATCGTGAGATTTCACTGGCCATCAGCGACCATATCGAAGGGCCGTATAAAAACCACCCCAACAACCCTTTGATTTCTTATGCCGATCAGGGACTGGATATCGAAGATCCTTATGCCTTTTACTATAAAGGCCTATACCATATGATCGTAGAAGACCGCAGGGGCGTAAAAGATATGCTTGAAGGCTATCCCGATCCCGGATGCAATCAAAAGGCCCGGAGGATGGCGCCCCGGCTTATTGTATACATCAAAAGACGGTATAAAATGGGGCACACCCGAAATAGGATACCAGACCAATGAATATTACTTTGGTGCTGAACTGGCCCGTACCGAGCGTCCGCACATATTATGGAAGAATGGAAAACCCGAATACCTATTCCTGGCCTGTCACGATAATGATCCATCAGCAGGCTTTTATCTCAAAATAGAAAATTGGAAATAAACCACAAGAAATGATGATAAAAAAGATTGCTGTACTAATTGTATTTGCACCATTACTTTTAACCCCGGATTTTATTTACTGCGCAGGACATTGAAGCCACATGGGAACCGATGACTGAAAATTACCCGGAATTTAGCTGGGACCATGTGCCGCTCTACCAACACATGAGGAAATCTACCGCCTTTACCGAGGAGGAGTTGAAATACCTGGCCAGTTTTCCTCTTGTCACTCTCGAAAAGATTACAGGCAGTAAAACTTATGGTTCATCAGAGAAAGGCTCACTTGCAGCTGCCAGGGCTATAAAGGAGGTGAATCCTGATACGAAAGTACTGTATTACAGGAATGTGATGTGTAATTATAGTACTTATGAAGTAAATGCCGGACTGGACA
The DNA here is from genome assembly GCA_963713725.1 of uncultured Bacteroidota bacterium. Classification (GTDB taxonomy): domain Bacteria; phylum Bacteroidota; class Bacteroidia; order Bacteroidales. The sequence goes on along the minus strand of CAVQMZ010000031.1, from coordinate 23,338 downwards.
CTATCCCGGGAGCCTTCCTGGTGGATAGCAGCAACGGGAATACAAAGCTGCATCGAAATGTCAGGGAAGTATATGACCTCTCCAATCCTAAACTACGACTTTGGTGGGTTGATCATTGCGTTGAGATGGCCGCGTATCCGGAAATCGACGGGATTTTCCTTGATGGTAATATCAAGGCCCTGGAACCGGTCTTTCTTGGGAAAGAGATCGGATTGGAAAAGAAGCAGGAAGTCGCAGAGGGCTATGATCTTATGATGAAGGATATGAGAACCAGAATGGGATCAGAAGAGCTGATGCTTGCAAACCTGATAAGGGCAAGATTAAATAATTCCGGACTGGACTATATGCAATACATGGATGGATCTTATCTGGAAGCCTTTGAAGCCGCTGCAAATGGCATCCCCCGTCAGGAATACATTGCCAAGGGAATTGATGCCGTTCAGAAAGCTGCACGAGAGGGTAAAATTATCTGCATGTCAATGGGCCTGGGACTCTCAGCACATGGAGAAAACAAGATTGATGATTCAAGACAAAAGGTAAAATGGGGTCCGGAGACGCTGGAGCGCCTGGATTACAGCCTTGCAATATTTTTAATATGCGCCGAAAAGTATAGCTATTTCCTGGCACATGACGGATATGCCGTGGATGGTAACAGCAGTGCGGTCTGGCTGAAGCGATTTCCACAATACGACAGGCCACTGGGGCCTCCGAAGGGCCCAGCAGTGAAGGATGGATATGTATATACCCGGGAATATGAACATGCCTCCGTTTACCTGGATATTGACAATGAAGTAGCGAAGATCAATTGGCAAGAATAAATGATGAAAGCATTTTTGACATTATTATGTCTTATCGCATTGTCATTTGGAGTTTTTGCTGGCTGATAATGAGACAAATATTTATGTTTCCACAAGCGGAAATGACAGCAATCCGGGTACAAAAAACCTGCCCCTGGCAAGCCTTGAAGGCGCCAAAAAACGTGTGCGGCAAATAAAGTCTTCAAATAACGGGGATATCAAGGTCTGGTTTCGGGAAGGGAATTATTACCTGGAAGAAACCGTATTGTTTGGTCCGGAAGATTCCGGCGAAGGAGAATCAAGCATCACATACCAGGCCTACCCTGGCGAGAAACCTGTTTTCAGTGGTACCTGGGGTATTAGTGGCTGGAAAAAGCCTGACACTCCTCTCCCCTCGCTTCCAGAAACAGCACAAGGAAAGATATGGGTGACAGATCTTCCTCAAGTAAAAGGCGCCAGCTGGCGCTTCTTTACACTTTATGACACAGAAGGACGTTTGCCAAGGGCTCGATCGAGAGGTTTTATCCCGACAGAGTATTCAGCTGACCTGCAAGGCTCCGGGTCAGACAATAGCATCCTCCATTATCCACCCGGAACTTTGAAGAATTGGCAAAACATGGAGGACGTTGAGATTTTAATCCGCCCCCACCATGCCTGGATTCTCAATATCCTGACCCTTGAGTCGGTCGACGAGAAGACGATGGTCGCGAAAACAACTATTCCTGCAACCTACCCGATGGGAGAACTCCACTTTTTGAGAGGCCTGGAATCGTGCTGGGTGGAGAATGTTTTGGAGGAGCTGGACGAGCCAGGGGAATGGGTATTGAATACAAGGCAGGGCAAGCTCTATCTGTGGCCAAGAACCGGCGATGCCCCACTGGGTATAAGAGTCCCCTTGCTTAAGGAGTATATCCGCGTGGAGGGTCAGATAGCCATGACGGGGCCAGACACACCTGTGCGAAATCTTTGTTTTCAGGGCCTGACCTTCACCCAGGGGGAGCGCGATCTGTGGACAGAGGAGGACAAAGGTCTGCAACACGAATGGGATATGTACGATAAGGCGAATGCCATGGTTCGTTTTCGAGGTGCTGAGAACTGCACTATTGAGAATTGTCATTTTACACAGAGCGGAGGCTCTGCGATTCGGCTGGACCTGTACGCTCAGGATATTCGAATCGTCAGCAATCACATTGAACATATCGGGGGAACGGGTGTGCTGCTTTGTGGATATGGAACCGGAACCAAAGATGTGAACAAGCGCAATCTGGTATACAATAACCATATTCATCATACAGGTGAAATCTACTGGCATGCTCCCGGGATATTTCTCTGGCAGAGCGGAGAGAATCGTGTTGCCAACAATTTAATCCACAACACACCTTACTGTGGTATGATTATATCCGGTCTTATGGACCGCTTTAGAAGCAGGCTTGAGAGGAAAGAAGCGGATCAAGGAAACCGGACCCGTGAAAAAGGCTTCGAACCGTCCAAGTTAAGCTACGATAATCTTATCGAATACAACGAGATTCACCATGCCATGGAGATAATGGGCGATGGAAACGGAATATATATTCGTGGTGCAGGTAATGGTAATATTATACGACGTAACTATATCCACCACCTTCTTGCACCGGGTATTATGCAGTCCGCAATTCGTACGGACGGCGGGCAGAGGGGAACGCTCATTGCTGAAAACCTGATCTATAAGTGTGTTTCTCAAGGTATTACTTTAAAGTTGAACAACCGCGCAGAGAATAACATCATCGCCGATATAATCCCTACCACATTTAAGGGTGAGAAAGTTCCGGCCATCTTTTTCAAACTTCGTGAAGGCCCCATGACAGGAGGCGCCATCCGGCGAAATATACTCTACCATCCGGGTGATGAAATTAAATTTTTCGACCAGGGTGAAAATCCCAGGCTCCCGACAGCATGGGCAAAGGAAGCTGACACAGATTACAATCTCTACTATTGTGCTGGAAATCCCGAATTGAGCAAGTCAGTACTGGAAGAGGCACAAGCCGACGGAATAGACAGCCACAGTCTGGCCTCCGATCCGCTGTTTATCGACCCTGAAAATGGTGATTTCCGACTAAAGCCCGGCTCCCCGGCACTGAAACTGGGCTTTATCCCAATCGACCTGTCAAAGATAGGTTTGCAAACGGACTAGCTCAAAGCCTAACTGAGCAAACACCTACTCTGATCTGATTATAAGCGACATGTATTTGATATGATACATGAACGTTCCGATGGAACCGGTAAAATAATGCTGCCTGATGGTCACTGAGAATAAATATCTGCTCAATATGCGCAATTCTGAACCCTGATAATTCCGGATCTTGACTCCCAGGAATTGAGCTTAAGGACTCTCCTTGAACCAAAAAAATAAAACCTCAGCCGCATGAAAAGAATGAATTTCTCAATCATGATTGCCATCCTGAGTATAGCAATGGCAATTTTGCCTGCCCATTAATAAGCCAGGAGATTCCCAATTGGAAAATTGATCCGGATAAAGAGCTGAATTCAAATACGAGGTGGTTGCGGGAAGCCAAATGGGGCATGTTTACCCATTACACAATCTATCCCCCAAATCATAAGATCCCAGACATGAATGCTGAGAAATGGAATGAAAAGGTGAATTCCTTCCAGGTTAAAAAATTCGCTGATCAGCTGGAGAAGCTTAAAGTGCCCTGTTTTTTCATAACCATTGCTCATACCGGTGGCTACTACTGTTCTCCCAATATTGCTGGCGATCAATTGCATTTCCTGACCTTCATGGGCAGTTGGTGGGGATATGGTGAGCCAAGATTCCCTGATGAACTGGTTATCGGCTGGACCAAACATATAAATAACAATTCAGGGTCGGTTACCTGGGACGTGCCGCTGAGTAATGACGGGATTATTCTGGAAAGCTTCTATAAACAATTAAAAGCGCTTGGCAAATCAATCAGCCGGTAGTAGAACATCCCTATTAGCCCTCAGATGCTCATTAAAGACAAAGATTTGCTCAATATGCGCAAACCAGAGTAATAACAAATCGAGAAATTGCCCCACAAGAAGTACATCAAATCAATTCTTAGAAACTAGAGTTTTAATGATTATACAGAATAGAGATTCGTTTAGGTTTAGTTTAGTTTAGTTTAGTTTAGTTTAGTTTAGTTTAGTTTAGTTTAGGTCAGTGAGGACTGGAAGTAGCCCCTCCGGGTGCTTTCAGTCTTTCACAAAAGAATATATTCTGTATTGAGTTAAGGACATGTTTCAAAAGTGAAAAATTAACCAACACCTAAGTTTTATTAACCAAAAACTACAAATCTATGTCTAATTTACTCGATTATGGAGGAGTATTAAACAAAATTCTCTTCTACGTAAAAAAACCAAAAACATTGAGAAATAGCTTAATCATTTTATTTCTCATGCTATTGCAAGTTAGTGCGATGGCACAGGCACAGTCCGTTTCCGGTACTGTTGTCAATGTGGACGGAGAAGCATTGCCCGGTGTTACCGTGTTTGTAAAAGGTACCACTCAAGGAGCTGTAACCGACCTTAATGGGGTCTATTCCATCGAAGTGAGTGATCCCGATGCAATACTGGTGATCTCTTATGTGGGATACACCACCATGGAGGTCGCTGTTGGGAACCAGACCGAAATCCCTGTCACCATGGAGGTTGACAGAGTCGGGATTGATGAACTGGTTGTGGTGGGATACGGTACCCAGAGAAAGGGTAACCTGACCGGATCCATCGCCAGTGTGGACGGGGATAAGATCAATATTTCACCTGTTGCCAACACCAGCCAGGCCCTTGTTGGTCATTTGCCTGGTTTGCTAGCCAGACAGGAAAGCGGAATGCCCGGTTATGATGACGTAGCCCTGAGTATCCGAGGTTTTGGTGAACCACTGGTTATCGTGGATGGTATCCAATCCAGTTTTGATAACCTGGATGCCAACCAGATCGAATCCATCTCCATCCTGAAGGACGGTGCCGCATCGATCTATGGTTCTCGTGCGGGCAACGGAGTAATCCTGGTAACCACCAAGCGTGGTTCCGTCCAGAAACCCACCATTACTCTAAATACATCATACACACTGCAGGGGAATACAAGGATCCTGGAACCGGCCAGCTCCGGACAGGTAGCCACCATGGAACGGGAATCGCATATCCAGAGTGGAGGTGACCCCGCAACGGCTCCCTGGACGGAAGAAGCCATTGCTGCTTTCTTTGCAGGGAACGATCCTGCATATGTAAACACCGATTGGTATGACATTGTTTTCCGGCCCTGGGCTCCCCAGCAGAATCATAATATAGGTGTCCGCGGTGGTTCTGAGAAAATCAAGTACTACGGGTATTTCGGATATACCAACCAGGAAACCATCATTGAGAAGAACGGCGGAGGCTATACACGTTATAATGCCCAGTCCAATGTGGATGCTGATATCACGGATAACCTGAAACTATCCATTGACATCCGGTTTACCTACGAGGATCGCCTTTTCCCTATCCGGAATCCGGGTAACGGAAGTGCGTTCTGGCAGGATTTCTACAGGACAAGGCCCTGGTTCCCCTCTGAGTTTCCCGATGAAACCAAAGTTCCCTGGGGAGGAATTGACGTGGGTGGCATTCACACCACATCCAATATCGACCTGATGGGATACAGGAGTAACAAAAACCAGGATCTGCGCAGCGTGGCCAGGCTTACCTATGACTTTCCCTGGATTCAGGGCCTGTCTGCCAATGGAAGCATCAACTTCAACACGGCCAACTCATACGGTAAAAACTTTTCCAAACCCATCGATTTTTATACCTGGAATCCTGAAACGGATGTTTATACCATGGCGGCCTCATTCCAGCAGGACCAGCTTTCAGAAAACATTTACAGGAGCAACATTCTCACACAGCAGTATTCTCTGAATTATAACAGGGAGTTCAATGGAATTCACAGGGTAAGTGCCCTGGCACTTTTTGAGGCCATCGATTATGCTGACAACTATTTCAGTGCAAACCGTTTAGATCTTCTTTCACCCACCATTGACCAGTTGTTCATGGGAAGTACCACAGGAATGGGTAACGATGGTGGAGCCAGTGAGATGGGCCGCATGAGTTATGTGGGCAGGTTGAATTACTCACTGAAGGACCGCTACCTGCTCGAGACCATTCTACGTGCAGATGCTTCTGCAAAATTCCCAGAGGATGAAAGATGGGGACTGTTCCCTAGTGTATCACTGGGATGGCGCATATCCGAAGAAGGTTTTATGGAGTCTGTGGGTGCCATCAATAATTTGAAACTGAGAGCCAGTGTAGGACAATCGGGTAACGATGCCGTAGGTAATTTCCAGTACCTGTCTGGCTATTCTGTTCTGGGTTCCAGGATTTTTGACGAGGGACAGCTTCCGGGCATGTACCTGACCGGCCTGGCCAATCCCTTCCTCACCTGGGAGGTAATGACCATATACAATGCGGGTCTGGATTTTGCGTTGTTTAAAAGTGCACTTTACGGAACAATTGAAGGATTCTACCGTGATCGGTCAGGTATTCCCGCCACACGGGCCACTTCCCTGCCCTCCACCTTTGGTGCCACCCTCCCACTTGAGAATCTCAATAGCTTGAATGACAGGGGTTTTGAATTCGAACTGGGGTCAAGGAACACTATTGATGATTTCATGTATGATGTCAAAGCAAATATATCATGGTCCCGTGCCAAGTGGGAATATTTTGATGAACCCGAATATGAGGATGAAGATCAGAAGCGCCAGTCCGAAAAGACCGGACAATGGACTGACAGGACCTTCGGCTATCTTTCCGACGGACTCTTTACTTCACAGGAAGAGATCGATGCCTACCCGATCATATACTCTGAGCTGGGTACTGATAACTCAACCCTCAAGCCAGGTGATGTGAAGTACCTGGATACCAACGGCGATGGAGTGCTTGACTGGAAAGACAATGTGGAGATCGGAAACGGGACCATGCCTCACTGGATTGGGGGTATCACCGCTATGGTCAGATGGAAAGGCTTTGATATAACAGCCATGTTCCAGGGAGCCTGGGGCTATACCGTCCGCCCGAATATCACCAACTATGACAACGAAGTAGAGTATGAATTACGCTGGACAGAAGAGAACAATGATGCCGATGCGCTGGTTTCAAGACTTGGTGGTGCGGCCACCAACGGAGCTTCTTCTGATTATGCCAATGAGAATTCCTGGTACCTCCGCCTGAAGAATGCTTCCATAGGGTATAATATCCCCAAGGACATTCTTTCAAAGGCACGGATCCAGGGAGCCAGGATCTATATTTCCGGCACCAATCTCTTAACGGCAAGTAACCTGAACAAGTACCGTGTGGATCCTGAGGTTAGAAATAACGATGTGAAGGTTTATCCTCAGCAGAGAACCATCAGTTTTGGATTAAACCTGACATTCTAATCTATAAGCAGAAAAAACATATATGATGATGAAAAAGATAATATTTATTATACTTGCAGGGCAACTGTTGTTCACGGCTTGCGAAAACATCCTGGACAAGGAGCCCCTGGATCTGATTACCGAAAATGCGGTATGGACCGATCCAACTTTGATTGATTCCTACCTGACCATGCAATACAACCTGACTTCTGTTATGGTTCAGGAATCCCGTGCCTACATTGAATCATTCAGCAACGGATCCCCCGCTGACAATTTCGCTAATTGGGATCTTCATGGAACAGAACACAGCTATGGCCCGCTTGCCATCAATAATTTTGCAGATGAGGGCAAAGGTGGATGGGATATCTCAAGTGGAGCAGTCGGCTGGAAGGCCGGCAGAGTGACTGTCAACACCGATGTTCTAATAAGGTGGTGGGAGAGCGCTTACTATGTGATCCGGAACCTGAATGAACTAATCGAGCGAGTCCCGGAAGCTCCTGTTGATGCAGCCTATGCCACCCAGAGAGTTGCCGAAGCGCGCTGGCTGAGGGCCTTCAATTATTTCAATATTGTGAAGCGCTACGGGGGCTGTCCCCTGATCACCGAGGTACAGGGCATCGATGATCCTGAAGAGGAGCTTTACCCCTTCCGGGCCACTGAGCAGGCAATTTTCGATTTCGTGATAGCCGAATGCGATGCCATCGCCGAAGACCTGGGTGAGGGGATCAATTACGGCCGTCCGAACAAGTGGGCCACACTGCACCTGAAAAGCCGGGCTGCCCTTTATGCCGGTAGTATCGCTAAATACGGAACTGTTGAGAATGGAGGAGTGGTTGGTATAGCCGCTTCCCCTACTGCCTATTTCCAGGACGCCTATGATGCAGCGAAGGATATCATTGACAACGGACCCTTTGCGCTTCTGGATGATGCAAGTGTCAGTAAGTCCATGAACTTCCGGAATATTTTCGTCACCAAGAGACATTCGGAGGTGATCCTGGCCAAGCAGCATAGTGAAGTAGAAGCACTGACCTCCGGCGGAGGTTCCTGGGGCTATGACCATGTGCAGAGCCCCAAACCACATGGATGGAACATCGGAATGGGCAATACACCCTACCTGGAAATGGCTGAAGCCTTTGAATACATTGACGGAACTCCCGGAACTCTGGACCGAACTGCTCTGGAATCCCAACTGTGGAGTATGGAAGAACTGTGGGGGAATAAGGATCCCCGTTTTCACGGAACCCTGTGGACCATGGAAACACCCTGGAGGGATGCTTACGTTGATTTCCACCATGGCCTGATCACTCCCGACGGAACCATTCTGGAGAATGAAACCGAGTCCTATGAGGGTGTTCCAGCATGGGGTAACCAGTGGTTCTGGATTGGATTTGGTACCGGCTTTGGAGTTATGAAATACCTGGATGAGGGCATTACCGTACCCAGTACCTGGGGCGGATCCCGTTCGGATTACCAGGTATTCCGTTATGCGGAGACCTTATTAAACTTTGCAGAAGCATGTATGGAGCTTGGAGGCCATGACGGGGAAGCCCTGGATGCCATAAACCAGATCAGGACCAGGGCAGGCATTGCCACCAAGGGAGCTGTTACTCTGGACGATGTTCGTCACGAGCGCCGTGTTGAGCTTGCCCTTGAAGGACATCGTTTCTGGGATCTTCGCCGCTGGAGGATTGCCGAAGAGGTGTTGACCGGTTCATTCTCCGGTCTGCGTTACATCCTTGACTATACCACCAGGAAGTACCAGATCCAGGTCATCGAAAACTATGACCTGGAGAGTAATGCACCCACCTTCTATCCCAAAATGTACTATTTCCCGATCACCAACTCAAGGACGGCCCAGAATCCGAATCTTGTTGAAAACCCGGGATACAAGTAAAAAAAAGTAAGCTGGGATAAAACCCAGGTGAAATTTGACCTATTCATTAAAAATCCCGGATGAGGCAACTTGTCCGGGATTTTTTTTCTCTTTCGAATGACCTTTACTGAATAATCGAAAGTACAAAAGCTATAAATATGCGCAAAAATTCCATTTCCATGAACCAGGTAACACTCCTTGTTCTGGTAATTTCATTATTAAGCCTTTCTAAAGAAAGCTATGCAAAAGACTTTTATGTTTCCCCCGCTGGGGATGATGTAAATCCGGGGACAAAAGAATTGCCGTTTAAATCCCTCGAACATGCAAAAGAGCAGGTACGAGAGTGGAAACTTTCAAGCTGGAAATGAAAATATCACAGTATGGCTTTCCGGGGGCGAATACAGGCTTTCGGAAACCCTTGTTTTTAGATTGGAAGATGCCCCCGCCCATGGCTATACCATAAGTTATGAAGCCCTGCCTGGTGAAACTCCCGTAATAAACAGCGATATTACTCTTACTGGATGGAAGAAGATGAACAAAGCACCCTTAGGTCTTTCAAAGCAGGCCAAAGGGAAAGTCTGGGTTGCACCTGTCCCTGAATCTGCGGGGATTTTTAAAACAGTATACAATGCTAATGGTTCGCTTCCCAGGGCGAGGACGAAAGCCATTGCACATTTGCGGGAATCTCAGGACTGGCGCGGCTCAAAGGAATACCATGAAATGATCCCTTTTGAAAAGGGTACTACAGAGAATCTTTTTAATCCACAGAATGCCGAGCTCCTGGTAGTCCCCGCTGCCCCATGGACAATGAATATTCTCCCGGTAAATCGGTGGATCACGAAAGCGGGATGGTATACCTGGGAGCCTCTTCTACCTACGCCCTTGCCGCTCCCCGCTTTTATATGGGCCCGGAGGCAATCTGGGTGGAGAATACATTTGCCGGCCTGGACGAAGCCGGGTGAATGGGTATATGATGCAGAAGAAAGGCTTGCTCTATTACTGGCCTGAGGATGAAAAGAATCCGGGAGATGATATTGTAGTACCTCAACTCGTTGAAATGATTAGGGTGGAAGGGAAGATAGACTATGACGGCCCTGCCGATAAGCCGGTACTTGGCCTGAATTTTAAGGGGATAACCTTTATCATGGGGACCGCTTTGAATCGGCCGGATTAACCGGAATGGGATTGCAGCATGACTGGGAACGCTTTGATGAGTCCACTGCGTTGATCCGGTTTCGTGGGGCTGAAAATTGCAGTGTTGAGAATTGCACTTTCATCCATAGCGGTGGAACAGGTATCCGACTGGACCTTCATGCTCAGAATATCAAAATCATCAACAATGAACTCTCAGAACTTGGAGGAGGTGGCATATTGCTTGCAGGTTATGGACCGGGAACAAAAGATGTAAATAAGAACAACGAAATTAGCAACAACTATATTCATCATGTGGGAAAGCTTTGGTGGCATTGCCTGGGTATATGGGCATGGCAAAGTGGGAACAACCTGATAAGCCACAACACCCTGCACAATGTCCCCTATACCGCCATTGCAGTTACAGGCCGGATAGGCTGGGACAAATCTGGTTCAGCTGAATGTTCCGGAACGATCCGCTGGCATGAGACCGGGGCTTTTACAGGTAGGGAATCCTGGGAGGAGCGTGAACGCTTTCTGCATGGCAGGCAAAATGTTATCGCAAATAATGACATCCATCACGTAATGGATGTGATGCAGGATGGTAATGGGGTGTATATTTCCGGCGCCGGACATGGCAATATTGTAAGGGGAAATTATGTCCATGACACCCCTTCCATGGCTGCAGGAGAAGCCATTCGCTGTGACGATGACCAGCATGAAACATTGATTGAAAATAATGTGGTGTTTCGCTACGGAACACACGGCATTGGCATATGCTCCAAAGGACGGAACCATATTTTCAATAACATCGTGGCCTGTCCACCTCACCGTGTCAACAGGGGAATGCTTTCCCTGGAACCCACAGACGATATGATCAATTCCGGGTCCAGGATATATCATAATATATTTTACGCTATTCAGCCCGACCAGCCTTTTTTATACCGCAGGGGTATTGAAAGGGTTGTGGAAACTATTGAAATTGACAGGAACATCTATTTTAACTCCTCTGATTCCAATGCAGCAAACGAATACCTTGAATGGGCGAGAAAAAATGACCGGGAAGAAAAAAGCGTTCAGGAAGACCCTCTGTTTGTTGATATTGAAAACGGGAATTTCAAGCTCCTCCCCGACTCCCCTGCTTTACGCTTAGGATTCCGTCCCTTTATTCTGGATGCAGGGAGAAAATCGATAGTCAAATAAAACTCAGGAAATATGAAAAAACGGATTTTCACCCTTATGCTGCTTATTCTAACATTGGCAGCATGTACACAAAAGGAAAAAAACAATAGTCCCCGCATGGATGAGATGTGGGGAGAATCCACCGTCCAGTCCGAAGCGCAGCAATCAGGCAGGGCAAAATTGTTTGATGAAAGCAATTACGCCATGTTCATACACTGGGGACTCTACTCCCAGCTCGCCGGAGTATGGGATAATAAGACCTACTATGGCATCGGGGAGTGGATCATGAATCCAAGGATGGCTGATATCCCCCCCGGGGATTACAAAAAAATAGCGAAAGAATTCAACCCGGTTGATTTCAACGGCATGGCCATTGCTCAACTGGCCAAAGAAGCAGGGATGAAGTACATCATTATCACCAGCAAACATCATGATGGTTTTGCCATGTTCGATTCCGAAGTCAGTGACTTCAACATTGTGGATGCCACACCCTTTGCCCGTGATCCCATGAAAGAACTATCTGCTGCCTGCCGCGAACTGGGACTCGGCTTCGGTTTTTATTATTCTCATTACCAGGACTGGACCTCTCCCGGAGCCGGCGGGGGGCCGGAAACTCATCCCGATGGCCGTCCGGCAAGCTTCGAAGACTATTTCTACAGTAAGTGTTTGCCCCAGGTGAGGGAGATCTGTACAAATTATGGAACGATTGACTTCGTATGGTTTGACACGCCACAGGATATGAAAAAGGAACTGGTGATTGAACTTGCAGATTTGGTCAGGGAACTCCAGCCAAATACCATGCTTTGCAGCCGGATCGGTCATGGAATGGGAGACTATGAGACCAAGGGAGACATGCTGGTCCCTGTCCGCAATATCACCGGGTTATGGGAAACCTGTGATACCCATAACGATTCATGGTCCTATGCCTGGTACGATAATAACTTCAAAAGTCCGAAGGAGATACTGAATCGGCTGATCGCTACCGTTGCCCGTGGTGGAACCTACTTGTTTAATGTGGGACCGGATGGTTCAGGTAAAGTTCCCGAGATAAGCAAAGAATTCTTGCTTGAAGCCGGTCAGTGGATCAGAAAATATCCGCAGGTCATTTATAATGCTGGAAGTTCGCCCTGGGAGCATGCCCTGCCCTGGGGGGATGTGACCACCCAGGGAAATTCTTTGTTCCTTTCCGTATTTTCATGGCCGGAAGATGGCCTGCTCTACTTACCGGGTCTTGAAGGTAAAATTATTTCCACAGACTTACTCGGGGCTTCAGGTGCAGGTGAAATTTCCTCGGAACAGGTGAATGGCTGGACCATTCTCAAGCTCCCTGCAAGGGCTGTTGATTTTCCGGTTTCCGTGATCGAGGTAAAACTGGAGCAGGAAGCAAAAACTGCAAGGGCAAATACGGGAATGGCCCTCTTCCCGAATATGGAAAACGAGATGCTGGTTGAGTTTGCAAAAGTCGCCGGTGCAGAAAAGGAAGAGGTAGCCTGGATGGAAAAGTTTGGGGAATGGAAACATATCAAGCAGGTAAGCCAATGGGATGAAAACGGCAAGACAGATTGGAACATTGAGGTTTTCGAACCGGGATATTACTATCTTGAACTACGCTACCGGGGAGAAGGGCGGCTGGTTTGGAAGACCGAAACCGATGAGGGTATAATGGTACAGAACCAGCAGGCTGCCACTGAAAAGTACCAGTTTTATCCCATGGGGATACTGGAGTTCAAAGAAGCCGGTACGCGAACAGTAAGTGTTTCACTGGTGGAGGGAGACCCGGAAAGTTCCAGCCTCGAATCCATTCTGATCAGACCCATAAACAAATAGGAAGCGACCCAGAGATAAATTAAACGTAAATAAAAAAAAGAATCCTATGGACCGAAGAAATTTCATTGGCCTGTCCACAGCAGCAGTGGCAGGTGCCATAAGCGGCAGCAGCTCATTACTCCACGCAGGAGATCCGGCTTTGTACTCTTCACATCCGGAGCCTGCCAGGGAACTTAACCCCAATACAAAATGGCTTCGCGAGGCCAAGTGGGGACTGTTCAGCCATTATCTTGTGCACATGCCCTCGGCGCCCGTTCCGGAAGACATGACGGGTAGAAAATGGAATAAAAAGGTGAACTCATTCAGGATAAAAGAGTTCGGAGACCAGCTCTCTGAATTAAAGGTCCCCTATTTCTTCATAACCATTGGACAGGGAGGCGGCTATTTCTGTTCGCCCAGTGAGAACTATGAGCGCCTGATGGGGCCAAGCGAAGGACGCCTGTCAGAACGGGACCTGGTTGGTGAATTGGCTAAAGAGCTGGAATCCCGTGGAATACGCATGGGTGTGTATTTAACCAGCAGGACAAGGAAGCCTGATGTACAGGATTTGTGGCTTCCGGTGATTACCGAATGGTCGAAGCGCTGGGGCAAAACTGTTTCAGCATGGTGGCTGGACGGAAACCGGTCGGTCAATCCGGATTACAAATCCTTTACCGATGCCTACAAGGCAGGTAATCCCGATAGCATTGTAGCCTACAATACCGGTCCTGTTGGTATGAACAGGGATCAGCTCATGCCCGCCACAGAATATGAGGATTACCTGGCAGGGGAATGTGACTATTTCCTGCCCACCTGTGGAATACGTGTCTTCGATGGTAAGGAATACTACCTGGGGCCCAATATTTCCGGGGACCAGCTGCACTTCCTTAATTTTCTCGGTGCGTGGTGGGGAACCGGTGAACCACGTTTTGCAAACGATCTTGTTTGCAGCTGGACCAAACACATCAATGACCATTCAGGGACAGTCAGCTGGGATGTTCCGCTGAGCGATGAGGGTATAATCCAGGATAATTATTACAAGCAGATAAAAGCGCTGAGCAGCTCAATTGCTAATGAAAGTCATTCAGAATAAAGCTCAAACCAACTAACCAAGCTATAGATGAAAAAAAGAAAGAAAGCATTAAAATCGGCCCTTTTACTGGTGGTGACCCTTACGGTTCTGTGCCCAGGGCTGAAGGCCCAGGACTGGGCCGTTGAGAACTGGGAAATCAATCCCGATCGTGAACTCAACCCCAATACCGAATGGCTCAGGGAAGCCAGATGGGGACTTTTTACCCATTACATGGTTCATATGCCCAGCGCACCCGTACCGGATGGAATGAACGGTAAAATATGGAATAAAAAGGTTAACTCATTTAAGGTTAAAGAGTTTGCCGATCAACTAACAGAGCTTAAAGTTCCTTACTTTTTTATAACCATCGGCCAGGGAGGTGGCTACTATTGTTCACCCAACAAGACCTACGAGAAATATTTCGGTCCCAGTATGGGAAAACTGACTAAACGGGACCTGGTGGCAGAGCTGGCCGAAGAGCTTACTTCCAGGGGGATCAGAATGTGCGTCTACCTGCCTGCACTTGGACGCAGGGATACACCCGAGGTTCAGCAGCAATACAGGGAGGTGATCAGGGAATGGTCCGAAAGATGGGGAACATCCATTTCGGCCTGGTGGATCGATGGAGCCGCCTTTCAGGGTCCGGAAGTATATAAGGCCTACACGGAAGCCTTTAAATCGGGAAATTCCGATGCCCTGGTGTCTTACAATGTAGGACCGGTGGGCATTAATCGCAGGCAACTGGCGCCAGTAACCGAACACGAGGACTTCCTTGCCGGGGAGTGCGACTATTTCCTGCCCACCAGCGGTTATATCCCAGGGGGACTGATTGAACGAAAGATATTCAGTAATTTTCAGGAATCCGACTACTACCAGGGGCCGAATATTGCCGGTGACCAGTTGCACTTCCTCAACTTCCTGGGAGAATGGTGGGGCACCGGTGAACCCAGGTTTTCGGATGAGCTGGTGAGCAGCTGGACAAAACATGTGATCGACCATTCCGGAGCAGTTACCTGGGACCTTCCCCTGAGTGATGAAGGGATCATCCCTGAGAACTATTTCAAGCAGGTGAAAGCACTCAGCGAAAGTATGAATAGCGAGAACTAAGCATTTACCTAAAGTTAAAGCAGAAGATCATGAAAAAAAGATATTTAACACACGTGATGGCCATGTTCCTTACAGGAACACTGGCTCTTTTGCCCTCCCTGTTGAATGCCCAGGGATGGGTCGTTGAGAACTGGGAATATGATCCGGACAAGGAGCTTAATCCCAATACCACCTGGTTGCGTGAAGCCCGGTGGGGCCTATTTACCCACTATATTGGAACCGGCCAATCCGGGGAAGAATGGAATAAGCGGGTAAACGCTTTCCAGGTAAAGAAACTGGCTGATCAGATTGAGAAACTGAATGCCCCCTATTTTTTTATTACCCTCGGACGGACCAACAGTTTTTGCGCACCAAATGCCACCTATGAAAAACACTTCGGTCCGAGCGAGGGGAAACTGTCAGACAGGGACCTGGTGGCAGAGCTGGCTGCCGAACTTATCCCGCGGGGAATTAAGCTATGCCTGTATATCAATGCGGTGGGAAGGTACGATTCTACAGATGTGCAGGAAAAATGGCGTGAGGTGATCGCTGAATGGTCGGAACGTTACGGGGAATCCGTTTCTGCCTGGTGGGTGGATGGTGCTGCCTATCAAAGTCCTGAAGTGTATAAAGCTTATACCGAAGCATTCAAATCGGGAAACAAAAAAGCCCTGGTATCCTATAATGTAGGGCCTGTAGGTTCTAACCGTGACCAGCTACTGCCGGTCACCCAGTATGAAGATTACCTGGCTGGTGAAGTCGACTTCATCCTGCCCACCTGTGGGGTTCGGATCTTTGACGGAAAAGAGTACTATCTGGGTCCCAATATTTCGGGTGACCAGCTGCACTTCCTTAATTTCCTGGGCCCCTGGTGGGGAGGAAGCAAGGAAGGAGACCCCAGGTTCTCGGATGAACTGGTAATCAGCTGGACTCAACACATCAATGATTTTGAAGGGACCGTCACCTGGGATTTCCCGGTAACTTATGAAGGGAACATTCCCGAAATTTATTACAAACAGTTAAATGCCCTTAGCGAAAGCATAAATCAATGAAAACAAAACGAATACTGGGCCTCAGCCTCTTCTTGTCCATACTTTCTTTAACCGGATATTCCCGAAACTCAGGCCAAGACACCCCTCCCAACATTGTATTTATCTTCCTGGATGACATGGGATTCGGGGACCCGGGATGTTACGGTAACAGGGTTATAAAGACACCAAACATTGATAGAATGGCCACTGAAGGTACACTGTTCACCAATTTCACTGTCGCCTCCCCGGTATGTTCCCCGTCGAGAGTGGGTGTGATGACCGGGCAGTATCCCTCACGGCATGGTTTCCATGGACACCTGGCTGCACTGGAGGTCAACCAGCAAAGGGGCATGCCCAATTACCTGGACCCCGGTGTTGAAACAATAACTAAAATACTCAAGGAGGCTGGATATGCCACCGGGCATTTTGGGAAATGGCACATGGGGGGACCGCAGGATAATTCCGCTCCTCCCCCATCCGCGTATGGGATTGATGTGAGTGGTACGGTTCTGAGTAACGGACCTGGTTATAATAAGGAAGGCGATAAAAGAGCCTATTCTTCCATGAGGATCATGCAGCACACCCTGGATTTCATCGAAGCCAACTCAGAAAAGCCATTCTTTGTCAACTGCTGGCTCATTGATCCGCATTCGGTCCTCGCCCCCAGCGATGAGCAACTTGCCGAATATCCCGAACTCAGGTCCAGAGCCAGGGGTTTTTCCAGTGCCACCCAGGTCTACAATGCAGTTATAACGGATGTGGATAAGGAGGTCGGACGTTTGCTTCAAAAGCTGGAGCAACTGGGCCTGGAAGAGAATACCCTGGTCGTATTCTCCAGCGACAATGGTCCTGCCCCCATATGGGGCGGGGATACCTCACACAGCGGGACTGGCAGTGTCGGGCCGCTTCGCGGCTGCAAGGCCAGCCTGTATGAAGGCGGCATTCGTGTGCCTTTCATTGTCCGCTGGCCTGGGAAAAGCCCCTCTGGTAAAGTGGATGACCAGGCTGTAATATCCGGAGTGGACCTCTTACCCACCTTCTGCAGTCTTGCCGGGATTAAGCTCAGCGAAGACCTGAAACTGGATGGAGAGGATATTTCAAAGGCCATACTGGGCCAGCCTTTTGAAAGGTCAAAGCCATTGATGTGGGAATACCGCTATAGTCCGTGGGGCAGACATATACAGATTAGCCCCATGCTTGCCATGCGTGAGGGTGACTGGAAACTAATGATGAATCCGGATGGCAGCAGGACTGAACTCTACAATCTCAGCCTGAATCCCTGCGAGGTGGATAATCTGGCCAATGAAAACCCTGAAATCGTCAGGCGCATGAAAACCCTGCTCTTAAATTGGCATTATGATCTTCCGGGCAGAGATTTCATTCCAGAGGATGCGGGATCATTTGATTATCCATGGCCTGGCAGAGAATAATGTACTTAATGATAAATCACTATTATTGTAACTTGATTTCATCTCCCAATCCAACAGCTTGAAAATAGTTGCCAGACATAGGATTTTATTTTTCTCATTCATCCTTACAGGGATGTTCCGGCTTTATGCTCAGCCAGTAGAAACGTATTCATTTACCCATTATTCAAACAAAGACGGCTTTAATCAGAATACCGTATTTTCTATAGAACAGGACAGGTATGGAACTTTATGGCTGGGCACATCCAACGGCTTGATCAAATATGACGGCAACGCCTTCCAGGATGTCAGCTGGAATCCTGAATATCAGGAAGATGTATACCATGGTCTAATTTACAATATTCATTGTGATAGCAGGGGTCTGCTCTGGATAGCTTCCGGTGTCGGGTTAAATATCTATTCGCCGGCCAGGGACCGCTTCTACAAAATCACCTCAGATACCCTGAGACTACTTCACAACACCCTGGAGGATGCAGATGGATCCATGTGGGTAGTGGGAAATAAATTTGTAGCCAGGGCTACACCTGAATATATCAATGATAGTATTATTATAAAATGGTCTCCTAACCTGCTCAGTGGTGATTTTGCAGAACTGCAGGTTCAGGATATCGTGAGGGCTGGAGACGGAATTTACCTGCTTGCCACCAATACTGGTTTGTACAGAATGTCTTTGACTGATGGTACGGGTGAAGCTGAATTTGAACATGAAGATCTTATCCCCAACACCGTTGTTACCTCTCTGGAGCTGTATAATAATCTGATTTGTATTGGGACTCATGCCGGATTATATAAAACTCTACTGGAAGGAAACAAGCTTCAACTTTTTAAAAAACACCTGCATAATGAGACAGATCGTAACTCACTGGTAAGTAACCATGTAACTGATCTGCTGGCAGGTAACGATAACAGCTTATGGGTAGGTACCTGGCATGGAGGGCTCTCCCTGTATAATGAAGAGGATGAAACTTTCACCAACTTCAGCTCTGATCCCACTTCAAAAGGGGGAATCAGCAGCAATATGATTAACTGTGTTTTTGAGGACTCCTTCAACGTGCTGTGGATTGGCACCTCCCAGGCAGGTTTAAACAAGCTTGACCTGACCCGGAAACCATTTATTAATCTGGAGTATGATCCCTATGAGGAGCAGAGCATTCCCTCCAATTTGATCAACTGTCTTCTTGAAGATAAAAAGGGCTATTTATGGATCGCCACCTATAATAGTCCTCTTTGCCGTAGTACTCAGCCTGTCTTCGGGTCCAATCTCTCAAACCTGAAGTTTTCTCGTTTTAGCTCCTGGTTCAACACCTATCCTGATAAAGATATCCTGTCCATATTAGAGGATAAGCATGGAAATATCTGGTTGGGTTATGCTGGATCTGTCGTAATATATAATCAGAAGAGTGCTTCATTCTCCCGATTGGTGTTTGAATCGGAGGGTGAGGAAATTCAATTAGTGGATGTCCGGAAGATTGTTTCTATTGACGATGAGAAGATCATGTTGGCTGGATCATCTATTCTTGTATTAGATGATCCCTGGCAAGATCTTGTACCAGGCCGCGAAGTAAAAATTCCCGTACATATTCATTATCCCCTTGAGGATTTGCAATTTGTGTCTGATATATTTGTAGAGGATCTCAGTACGATTTGGATTGGTTACTATGATGCCGGATTATCTCTATTTGCCTTGGAAAAAGATTCCCTGGTGATGATGAATCACTATGAATACCTTGAAAATGATGAAACCAGCCTCAGCAGCAATGCTGTATTTTCCATCATCAAAAACCGGGATCAGAGTCTTTGGATAGGAACATTTGGTGGTGGACTGAACATGGTAATAGAAAAGACTGAAGGTGATGGGATAAAATTTGAGCGACTCCTGGACAAAGTTGGCCTTAGGGACAATGCCGTATACGGACTTATTGAAGAGAATGATTCAATCATGTGGTGTGCTACAGATATGGGTATAACCAGGCTGAATACAAGATCATATGAAAAGACACACTACAACATGTATGATGGCTTACCCAACAATAATTTCAGATATCAGGCCTACCACCTGGGGAGGTCCGGATACTATTATTTCGGTGGCCTGAACGGACTCACATCTTTTAGACCCGAGGAAATTAGAGTAAACCTGACCCCTCCAAAGGTAAGGCTGACAGAACTCGCTATCAACAATACAGTTGTTAAAGCAGGCGAACGATTTAATAAGCGGGTAATCATCAATAAGCATATTTCAGAGGTCAGCGAACTGGTCCTTACCAGGGATGACCGAACTGTATCATTTGGAACAAACGTATACCATACTTCCATTCCAGAAAAAAACAGCCTTTCCTACATGCTGGAAGGATTTGACAGGGGTTGGATCGAAATTGCCCAGGGATCATTTTCTCCAACTTATACAAACCTGAAACCTGGCAAATATACTTTCAGGGTCAGGGGATATAACTGTGATGGAATAATGTCGGAAGATGAGGCCACCCTGCAATTAACCATGCTGGCGCCGTGGTTTGCCCGCACATCAAGCAGAATTATATTCCTGCTATTAATCATTACTGTTATTTCGGGGATCTCACTTTACTCAGTTAAATTAAAAAATCTTCAAAACAAACTGCATTTCGAAAAACTTGACAAGGAAAGAATCAAGGAGATCAATCAGTCTAAACTTCGCTTTTTCACCAATATTTCGCATGAATTCAAGACTCCTGTTTCTCTTATTTCCATACCTCTTCAAAAGCTTAAGGAAATCATTCAAAACGATCAGGAGAAGGAATATGTGCAAATGATCGAAAAAAACAGCAAAAGATTGCTTCGGCTGATTGAGCAGTTACTCACCTTCAGAAGAATAGAAAACGGGCAAGATGTTTTGGATATTTCCTCTACCTCAATGGACGATTTTATTTATCCCCTTGCAGATGCTTTTGAATCACTTTCGGTCAAAAGAGGAATCCAGTTCTTTTGTCGGGTAAAGGACCCTTCTCTCATGATTAATATGGATCTGGAGAAAATGGAACAGGTATTGTTTAATCTCCTTTCCAACGCTTTCAAGTTTACAAACCTAAACGGAACAGTTAAGCTGGAGGGTGGAAAATGTAAGATCGATGACAGGAAATATGCCTGTATAAAGGTAACAGATTCAGGGGTGGGTATACCGGCAAAAGATATTGACCACATTTTTGACCGTTTCTTCCAATCAGAAACTGGATTAAGACAATCGGGGACAGGCATCGGATTATCCTATAGTAAATCAATTGTAGAGCTTCACAAAGGAATTATTGAAGTGAAAAGCAAACATGGGAAAGGGACCTCTTTTTCTGTGATGCTGCCCCTGCATGAATTACAAGTGGATAGAGATCAAAAAGAGGATATCAGGAGATTAAACACTGATGAATTGCTGAAATACGAAAATATCACCAGCGATATATCTTTTGAGGATGATGCATCAAAAGACCTGAAACCCACTATCCTGATAGTTGATGATGAAGATGAATTCAGGCAAATCATCAGATCTGTACTTCAGAAAAAGTACCGGATACTGGAAGCCCCAAATGGGACAGTGGCACTTGAAATGGCCAATTCAAATGAACCTGATTTAATCATAAGTGATGTGATGATGCCCGGTTTGAACGGTTATGAATTATGTGAAAAGGTTAAATCGGACATTCAGCTTTGTCACATCCCTGTAATTCTTCTAACGGCTCTGGAGGAGATAGATAGCCAGATTCAGGGGATCGAGCATGGCGCTGATTCATACATTTCAAAACCATTCAACCTGAAATTCCTGGAAATAAGTGTGCGGAAATTGATCGAAAACAGGGAGCAAATAAAGGTCCACTTCAGCAGGTCACATACCTTGCCCGAGGGAGTTCAAATCTCAGGAATTGATTCAGTGTTTATCGAATCGGTGAATAAAGCCATACTACAAAATATGGCTGATTCATCCTTTGGTGTGGAAGAGCTTGCTGAAAAAATAAATCTGAGCGGTTCCCAGCTATATCGGAAATTGAAACAATTGACTGGTCAGATTCCCAGTGCATATCTTCGTAATTATCGTTTACAGGCTGCTGCAGATCTGCTATCAAACAATTCAGGCCTCAACATTAAAAATGTAATGTTCGAGGTGGGTATCGAATCAGCCTCACATTTCAGCAAAGCTTTTAAAACAAAATTCGGTTACTCACCTTCTGAAATCCCTTAAAGTTCTGACGAAACGTGACTTTGATTGCTGGCAGCATAAGAATCAGAATACAATTTTCACCATATCCGGCAGTGCTGTTTGCAGGTTTGCAGGTAGATCAACCAGAAGTGAACCCTCTCGGTATTCAAATTCCATCTGCTCTCCCGTTCTGAGGAGAGTAACCGATTTAGGTTCAGGGACCCGCGAAATAAAAATAAGGTTCCTCTTATCGGGCAGAGAATAATAAATGTTTCCTCGTTTTGTGGTATAGTTTTCCGTTTTATCCAGAGTTGGCAAGGGAGCATTAAGATCAACATCGTAAATCGCCTCACGGGAATGTGCCATCCAGGCTTCCATTTCATCACAAACCAGGTAGAACCATTCCATCATTTCTCCATTTCCCCTGGGAGGTACATTAACCAGCAGATTACCGCCCAAAGAGCGGCACCGGATAAGCTCGGTAAGCAGGGTATTGGTATCCCAGTGATTTGTTTCGCATTCCACTCCATAGTGCCAGTTGGGTGTAAAGCTATTCTCCGATTTACGACATTGCTCCCACCAGATAATATCGATTGGACCATAAGAGCTCAGCAATTCCCTTACCTGCCCTTTCGCCTCCTCTTTTTCTGCTGCCTTCATCTCGCCGCTTAACTTAGGAATGCTATCTACATTTTCATGCTTATAGTTTATGGTATACTTATCTGTTTTTGGATGTTCAAACTCCTTATTTTCATAGGCAAAGTGCCAGCTTGGTCCTGAATAGTAAAAACCGATACGCATCCCGTATTTGCGAGAGGCTTCCACATAGTCCTTTACCAGGTCTCGTCCTCCCATGTATTCCCCGGTATGCCAGTCGCCGTGCCCGCTCGGCCACAGGGCATAACCATCGTGGTGACGACTTGTAAATACAGAATATGCAAATCCCGCTCTCTTAGCTGCCTCCATCCACTTATCCGGATCATACTTATCCGGATTCCATGTTTCCGCCACAGCAAACATATTTGTTGCAGGTTCCATGTATCTTCCTGCCTTTTCTTTCTGCTCGGACCACATTACGGCCCAGGCATCACCTGTATTGGGATTTGCACTCGGGAGGCCCCAATGAAGGAAAAGGCCCAATCCAGATTTGCGAAACCATTCCCACTCAGGATGAGCCTCTGCATCAATCGCTTTGCCTGCTCAAGGGTAAAGGGATCTTCAGCAAGTTCTGTCTTCTGACCCCACAAAGGCTGAAAGCTCAGAGCCAGGGCCAATAGAAAGCAAAAAAAATTGCACTTCATAGATCTTAATTGTCTGATTTATAAGGCTGCCACTTTTTCCCTTCTTGCTCAATATAGTAATACTCGTGTCCTCTG
>CAVQMZ010000030.1:0-19400 GCA_963713725.1 uncultured Bacteroidota bacterium | reverse complement strand
GGAACGCAAATACCAGATCCTTGTGGTAATTGGAATCTGGGTGCTTCAGCTGGTGCTGACCGGTCTGTGGCTGAATAGGTTCCGGCAGGGACCCCTCGAGTGGGCCTGGCGCAGGCTGACTTATCTCCAGCATTAATTCAAGCCTTATTTGTTTTGTTTGTGAACATATGTTCACTAACTTTGTGAACAAAAGTTCATATAACAAAAAATGTCTCCACGAAGCAAGCAAGATCGGAAAGTACTGTCTCCTCCTGTTTTAAAGGGCTTTAAGCCCATAGGAGTACCCTTCAATGATGCCGTAGTAGTCACCCTCCTGTACGAAGAATATGAGGCATTAAGACTGGCCGATTATTCCGGCCTGAAACAGGAAGAAGCCGCTAAACTCATGAATGTTTCCCGTCCAACTTTTACCAGGATCTACAGCTCCTGCCTCCAGAAGCTTGCCCGGGCATTTACGGAAGGGCGGTCCATTGTAATTGAAGGAGGCGATGTGGAGTTCGATAAACAATGGTACCGGTGTCACCGGTGTACCACTGTTTTTCATCATCCCGAAGCTGAGCACCAGGAGTGCATTTCCTGTGGTTCTGAAGAAATTGAGCACATCAACCAGAGCATCCGGGATTGGAAGCAGACTAAGGGAAATGACGTGAAGGGATTTATAATGGATGAGTATTGCGAATGCCCAAGGTGCGATTTCCAGACCCTGCACCAGGCCGGTGTACCCTGCTTTTCCCATACCTGTCCGGAATGTAAAACCCCCTTAATCAGAAAGCGTGATTAAACATCAAACAACAATCAGGGTCCGCTATGCCGAGACCGATCAGATGGGATATGTGCACCATTCACATTATGCCCTTTACCTGGAAGAAGCCAGAATGGAGCTGCTTAAGATGCTGGGGGTAGACTGTGGACGGCTTGAGGATGAGGGCATCATCATGCCGGTGGCCGAGATGCGGACACGTTATTCCTTCCCACTTCGTTTCGGTGATACCGTCACTGTGGAAACGGAGCTTGTACCACCCAGGAATACCACTCTGGAATTTCACTACAGGATGTATAACCAGGATAAGAAACTGGTATCAAGATCCAGTACCAGGCTTGTTTTTGCTGATAAGAAGAGCGGAAAGCTGCTGAGCTCTGCCCAAAAATACTTTGAGAATGTAGTCACCCAATAACAACAATCATTTTAATAAGAAAAGATCATGAAAAATACAGATGTTTTAGTCATCGGAGGCAGTGCAGCAGGACTTGGTGCTGCCCTGGCATCCAAATCACATTACCCCGAAAAGAGCGTAATTCTTGTGCGGAAGGAAAAGAACGTGGCGATACCCTGCGGAATCCCTTATATATTTGGCACCCTCGAAAAAACGGAGCAGGACATTTTACCCGACGGCGGACTGATCAAGGCGGGTGTGGATATCCTTGTCAATGAAGTCAGCTCAGTAGACGGGAAGGCTAAGACCTGTAAACTGAAGGATGGAGAGGAAATTTCCTACGATAAGCTGATATTGGCCACGGGATCCAAACCGCTTGTCCCCGCCTGGCTGAAAGGATCTCACCTGGAGAATGTATATACTGTCCCCAAGGATCTGGTTTACCTGGATGCCATGAAGCAAAAACTGGCAGGTCTGGATAACATCGTTGTGATCGGAGCTGGCTTTATCGGAATAGAAATGTCGGATGAGTTAAAAAAGACAGGAAAAAATGTGACCCTGGTAGAAGTACAGGACCATGTTCTTCCCCTTGCTTTTGATGCGGACCTGGCTGAAGAAGCTGAAACTATCCTGAAAGAAAGGGGAGTTCATATTATGACAGGGAAAGCAGTAAAGGAAATCGTGGGCAAGGAGAAAGTTGAGGCCGTTAAAATTGAATATGGAGAAGTTGTTGAAATGATCAAGGCTGATGCTGTGATTCTTTCGGTGGGCTACGAACCCAATACCCGGCTGGCATCCACTCTCGATGTGGCATTTAACCGCGATGGCTTTATCAAGGTGGACGAATACATGCGAACCGACCATCCCGATGTTTTTGCAGTAGGTGATTGCGCCGAGAAAAGGGATTTTTTCACACGGAAGCGTTCAAAGGCCATGCTGGCCTCTATTGCCTGTGCCGAAGCCAGGGTAGCGGGTATGAATCTTTTCAAACTCTCCACTCTCAAAACTATCAGCGGAACCATTGCCATCTTTTCCACGGCGCTGAACGGGACAGGATTTGGGGCTGCCGGGCTGACCGAAACAGTTGCTAAAGCCGAGGGTTTTGACATTATCACAGGTACCTTTGCCGGTGTGGACAGGCACCCCGGACTGTTGAACAATCCCCACAAGCAAATTGTAAAGCTCATCGCTGGTAAAGAGAATGGAGTGATCCTGGGGGGCGAAGTTGTAGGAGGTTCCAGTGCAGGAGAATTGATTAATATTATTGGCTTCATCATTCAGAACAAGATGAATGTAAATGAATTAATGACTTCCCAGATCGGTACCCACCCCATGCTCACCGCATCGCCGGCAGCCTATCCCCTCATTAAGGCAGCCGAGGTAATCGCAAAAGAATTCTGGAAAAACTAAGCGCTGTTTCATGAAGCTGACCATTTTATCTGAAGCAAAGGCCATGGACGGATTTTTATCCGAACATGGTCTTTCTTTCCTGCTGGAGGTAGACAATAAAAGCTTCCTTTTTGATACGGGAGCTTCTGACCTCTTTCTCCGCAATGCCCGCTTAATGGGAAGAGACCTGAATCAAGTGGACAAGATCATTCTGAGTCACGGGCACTGGGACCATGGCAACGGTTTGCAGTACATGAGTGGAAAGTCCCTGTTGTGCCATCCGGGAAGTTTTGTCAAACGCTTTCGCCGGCTGGATGGTGAGAATATCGGATTGGCACTGGACAGATCCAGGATGGAGGAAGGTTTTGATCTCCGGACTTCCAGTGAACCGGTTCAGCTCTCAGAGCACCTCTGGTTTCTTGGTGAGGTACCCAGGTTAAATGATTTTGAGGCAAAGACCACAAAGTACATCCTGGAAGATGGGTCTCCCGATTTCATAATGGATGATTCGGGTCTGGCCTGCATCACAGATAGGGGCCTTGTGGTGGTCTCGGGCTGTGCTCATTCTGGCATATGCAATATGGTGGAACACACCAGGCAGGTGACAGGAGTGGACAGGGTTGAGGCGGTGATTGGCGGATTTCACCTTATTGCAGTGAACCATCAGTTACGACGTACACTGGAGTGGATGAAAGAGATGGGTGTAAAGAAGGTTTATCCCTCCCATTGCACTAAGAATCCTGCCCTTGGTCAAATCCATGAAGAGTTTGGCTTTAATGAAGTAAAGGCAGGGGCAAGCCTGGAGCTTTAAATATTTTGTATCTTTTCCGCATAAAAACTAACCCCATGAAAAACATATTTGTTCTGATCACCCTGTCCATCTTCCTGATGGTGGGCTGTAATTCTTCAAAAACCCCGAAAGCCTCTGAAGAGGAATCGGGATTTACTTTTGCCTTCCTGACTGACATCCACCTGCAACCCGAGCTTAATGCGGTGGCCGGTTTTCAAAAGGCCATTGACACCATCAATCAGATCAATCCAGATTTTGTGTTAACCGGAGGCGACCTGATTATGGATGCCCTGAATCAGACCTACGGGAGGTCAGATTCCCTGTACAAGCTCTACAAGGAAGTGTCGGGTAATCTAAATATGCCGGTTTACAATACGGTTGGGAACCATGAAGTATACGGTTGGCATCGTGATGAAGAGGGTATTGAAGAGCATCCCGAATATGGTAAAAAGATGTTTGAGGAAGAGATTGGGGAGCGCTTCTATTCCTTCGATTACAAGGGCTGGCATTTTATTGTCCTGGACGTAATTTACAGGGGAGAAGATGGCCACTATATAGGTAAGGTCGACCAGGAGCAAATCGACTGGCTAAAGAGTGATCTTGAGAAAGTTGATACAAAGACTCCCATTGGTATGAGTGTGCACATTCCCTTTGTCACCTCTGCCACCCAGCTTTCAAAGGGTGGCCTGGCTGCCAATACTCCGGGTGGGATCATTACAAACTCTCTTGAAGTGCTGAGCCTTTTTATGGAGCACAACCTTCGCCTGGTATTACAGGGCCACCTTCATTTCCTGGAAGATATTTTTGTCCAGAACCGCATTCATTTTATTACCGCCGGAGCCGTCTCGGGCCGTTGGTGGAGCAACAAACCAGAGAGTTTGCCCCAGGAGGGTTTTCTCTTACTTCATCTTGACGGAGAGGAAGTGGATTGGGATTATGTTGATTTCGGTTGGACTCCGTAAAGTATTATTTCTTACTTTTGTTATAATCATTGGTTTCCACAAGCCGGCTTTGCCGGTGGAATGAAAAGGGAATACCGTTAGAATCGGTAACAGTTCCCGCTGCTGTGAATCCATAAATGGTTTCTGAATAAGAACCACTGTTCATCGTGTCCCGTCCGGGATCAGAATGGGAAGGTTTCAGAAATCCGGATAAGTCAGAAGACCTGCCATTGACACCTAGTTTTTTGCAGCCCGCGGTGAACGGGAAGCCGATCAACAATCAGTCCTTGGTCTCGCCTCACTATCGCTAGCTGCGAATTTTAATGTTAACTATTAAAATCGTAGCAGAATGAAACATTTTTACCTTTCCCTTCTGGGCCTGTTTTTCTCGGGCCTTATTATCAATGCACAGAACTACCTTCAGCCCGAAGAGGGCATCAAGGTGGCTTATTTTTCTCCTGAAACCGGCACGGTCCAGGCTTTTGATGTTAGCCTGAACTATTTCTATTACAACGACGGCGATACCATCCACCAGGTGGATCCCTTCCAGGAAGGTACAGGGAAGAAGTATGGCAAACCTGCCGACTATGACATTGGTACCTTTCCCACCTTTTTGAATGTATCGCCCGATGGTGTTTATCTCTGGGTGGGATATACGGATCTTGCCAATGAGGATGCCCGGATTTACCGCGTGGATGTGGCCACAGGGGTATGGAAAGAAATGGCCAAAATGCCTTCCAACTGGGACCTGGTTTTCTGGAATGACCAGGTTCTGGTATCAGGTTTAAACAGTGCTGATTTTATGACACCCGGTGCTGTCTACCTTCTGGATACCACGGGTTTGAATCAGCACAGGAAAATCGTCCACGTGGGAGGAAGCTCTGCGGGCATAGCCATGGATGCCGACAATAACCTTTGCTTTGGGACCTCATCCTTCAGCGACCCCAATGCCATTTATCGCATTGGTCAGGCTGCACTTAGCGCTGTTATTAACAGTCCCGATGCGGATTCCCTGACTCTTGCAGATGCTGAAAAACTGAGCGATCTCCCCATGGGGCTTTATGATTGTGAGGTGGATGCTGCTGGCCAGCTTGTGTTCACCATGAACCTCTGGGGGGGTACCAATGTACTGGGACAATGGAATGGCACTTCAGGAACAGGGAACAATTATGATACACTAGCTATTACCACCGAGTGGCTGGGCATGCTAAAGACCAGGGGAGATTATACAGCTCCTTACCTGGGCAACAGCCTGTTCACCCATGGCTATGGTCAGGCCGTGGCAGATGTGCATACGGTTGACTATCCTCCCAGGGTCATTGCCCAGCTTCCCGTGATCACAGGCCCTGAAATGGAGGCCATCGACACCCTGTTTCTTTCAAATTATATTCAGGACCTTGATGATCCGGATGGTGTGAGTTACGCTATTACGCTTATGTCTGATGCCTCAGTGGCTGATTTTATAATTGTGGGAGATACCCTGACCGGAACTTTTGGCTCGGCAGGGCAATCGAACCTGAAAATTGAAGGAACAAGTGCAGGGCTCTCTGCCAGTGATTCTACCCTGGTGGGAACCTGGCCGGAGCTGGCCGGGGATTTCCTGTATGCCGATTTTGAAGATCTCAGCCTTGATCCCGAAAGCTACTGGAACGGTTCCGATGAAGCGGGTAGTTTTAGCACGGGTCCGGCCCGTTTCCGCAATGACTTTAATACGGAGTATTTCTCCTGGAGTGGCTGGTCCTACTCAAACACATCAGATATCACCACCCCTGGTTTTATGAACCAGTACAGTGCCATTACGGGTGCAGGTTTTCCTGGTGAAGAGGAAACTCCGGGTATTTATGGTATTAGCAGTATGTACGGTCCGGTGATAATCGACTTCCCGGAAAAGGCCCATGCCCCTGAGGGTTTTTATCTGACCAATAGTACCTATGCTGCTCTCTCCATGGAAGAGGGAGATATGTTTGCCAAGAAATTTGGTGGAGCTGATGGTACGGATCCTGATTTCTTAAAAATGAAAGTCTGGGGATTTGCGGGGACCGAATCCTCCGACACCATTGAATATTACCTGGCCGATTATCGTTTCGATGAGTCCGAAAAAGATTACATCATTAAAACCTGGCAATGGGTGGACCTTTCAGGCCTTGGTAAAGTCGACAGCCTGATGTTTGGACTGGAATCTTCAGACATGGGCGACTGGGGCATGAACACCCCGGCCTATTTCTGTATGGACAATCTCCTGATCAACCCCGATCAGGCTCCCTATGTGGCAAATCCTTTGCCCGATATGGACGTAGTAACTAATGGGATTCAGCATATCGTTGACCTCAGTGAAGTATTCAGCGACCCTGATGATCCTGATTCATTGATTGTAAAAACACTTATAAGCGATCATCCTGAATGCCCCATCATCGTTGCCATCGAGGGGGATTCTATTATTATCAACACATGTGCGCTTGTAAAATCAACATTTGAGGATTTTGAAGTTGTGGTGGAAGGCAGCCTGGGCGGACTCACAGCTGTGGATACTTTTGTGGTTCACCTGGAAATTATAGGTGGGGTAGATGATCAACCCGCACCTGTGGTAAATCTTTATCCCAATCCTTCCGAGGGTCGTTTTGTAATATCTTCAGACAGGCCCGGGGAAATGGATGTGAGCGTATATGACATCACCGGAACGGAAGTATTTCATAACAGGCTGCAGCTTCCCGGACAGGAGGTAGATATCAGTGCTCAGCCATCCGGAGCATATATCATCAGGATAAGGCATAGCAGTGGCGTGATCTCGAAGATGATTCAGAAGTTATAATAGCGTGCTCAGAAAAGTTCACATATTGATTTTTTGTCTGCTCTGCATTGGAGTGGCCAGAGCGCAGTATATCTCTGAAGTGCTGGAATACAGGCCTGCTCCCGGGCAGTTTATCAACAGTGTACCCTGGGGCACACCCCAATCTGCCTCCACTCTTGTGGGAGGAATTAATGGAAGTGTGAGCCTGGGGGCCTTTGGAGGCAGTGTGATATTCCGTTTTGAAGAAGCCGTGGAGAATCACCCCGATAATCCTTTCGGGGTGGATTTCTCCATCTTTGGAAACCCCATGGCCCAGTGGTCGGAACCGGGGGTTGTTTCAGTAATGGAAGATGAGAATGGTAATGGCCTGCCTGATGATACCTGGTTTGAGCTGGCTGGCAGTGACCATCACTTCTCCTCCACAAAGCGGGATTTCAAGGTCACTTATACCAATCCGGATCAAAGCGTGGCCAGCGATGTGCCCTGGGAAACCGCGGAAGGTGATAAAGGTGTAATCAGGGCAAATTCGGTCCATCTTCAGCCCTATTATCCGCTGGCTGACTCCTTCCCGGAACTTGGGAAGGATCTTGCTGTTTATACAGGAACCTGTCTGGAAGGAGCTGTGGATGTGGATCATCCCCCCCTGCTGGTTTCAGCCCGAAGGGCTTTTGGTTATGCGGATAACCATGTAAGGGGGTCAACTCCCTATACCTTACCCGACAATCCCTATACCCCGGAGGTGGAAAACTCGGGTGGAGATGCTTTTGATATCAGCTGGGCGATGGATGAAGAGGGACAATATATGGACCTGGATAGCATTCATTTTATCAGGGTACAGAATGGAATATTGCACCAGGGCGGCTATCTCGGAGAAGTATCCACTGAGATTACAGGTGCAGTGGATGTGGCACCGGCTGCTGGCACAGAAGGCTCCCTGGACATGTTGGTGATGAAAGACCTTCCTCCCGAAATCAATGCCTTCTCCCTGCAACTTGAGCCCTTCCTCTTTCATGCAGGAAGGCCTTTTGAAGGAGCAGGCTTTAAGTGGAGCTGCAGTGAGGAATGGGCCGTGGTGGATGAAGATCATGTGCTTAGAGTGACTGGAACGGGTCCCCTGAGCCTGAGCCTGACAGTGGATCAGGAACCTTCACTTCAGCTTTCCGCATCAACCATGATTGTTGAGGCAATCACTTCTTCAGGGACTGAAATTCGAAACATGGCAAAACCCGGAATCTTTCCCAACCCTGTCCGGGATTACTTTCAATTAAGGGGAGCAGATGGAAGCCCCCTGACCCTCTTTGATGCTTCCGGCAGGATCGTAAAACAGCTCGATCACTACCCCGAAGGAAGTGATATTTCAAGCGCTGATCTGCAGCCCGGAATCTATGTGGTAAAGATTGGCTCTGCAAAATCTGCGCATTTTCTGCGACTAATGAAAAGATAGAGTGAAAGGTCGAAGCTTGTCCATACTGGCCTGTCTGATGATGGCGGTTCCGCTTTTCCCCCAGGGGATTACGGACTCCCTGTTCACCATCGAGGCGGTGGAGGTCACTGGTCAGCGGTCCTTTTTAAAGGAAGAAGCCGGACTGAAGCTTACCGTCCTTGACTCAAGCATTCTCCAGGAAAAAGCCAGTCTCTCACTATCGGACTTATTGTCGGAAAATACTTCGGTGTTTGTAAAAAGTAATGGGCGGGGCGCCATGGCCAGTGTTTCCTTTCGTGGAACTGCCGCTTCCCACACCCAGGTGAGCTGGAACGGGATTAATATTTCAAGCCCCATGCTGGGCATGGTTGATTTCTCCCTGATCCCGGTTTACATTATTGACGACCTCACTTTAAAACACGGGGCAGCCTCAATATCCGATCAGGGAGGGGGAATTGGCGGATCCATTCATCTGGAGAACCGGCCTCAGTGGGGAGAAAAGAACAGCCTCAGCTACATCCAGGGTTTGGGGAGCTATAGCACCTTCGATGAATACCTGCAGGTGGGGCTTGGCAACAAGTGGATCAGATCCACCACCCGCCTCTATCACAATCAGTCGCAAAACGATTACACCTTCATCAACCGGGGAATCGGGAACCTGGATCCTGAAACGGGCGAAGTGATTAATCCCCTGGACACCAATCAAAACGGGTCCTATCTGAGATATGGGCTTGTGCAGGAGCTGTATGTCCGCCCCCATAAGGATCACCTGGTATCTCTTATCTACTGGGGACAGTTTGGACAGCGCTCTATTCCATGGCCCACTTCCTACGAGGGGCCCGACAATGCCAATCTGAATGAGGAGGAGCAGGCAGCCCACAAGGTGGTAGCCTCCTGGAAATTTTACTCTCCAATCGGCAAATTCATACTCCGTTCGGGCTATTCGGGAACACACATGGATTATTACCGGCTGAGAAAAGTACCGGGCCTTGGATCCATACCCGATGTTTATTCCATCAGTCAGCAAAACAGCTTTCTGAATACCCTTTCCTATGATCGTGAGTTTAGATCCGGTCTGTCCGTGGAGGGTAAAGCTGGATATAAACCATCATGATGTGGACACCCGGGATACTGTCAGCGGACTGGGCTACCATGAGCAGCGCAATGAAGTTTCTCTTTTTGCTGCCGTGAGAAAGTCTTTTGGGGAACGCCTGAACCTGAACCTGATGCTTCGCCAGGAGTGGATTGACGGAAAGGCGATACCCTTCATTCCTTTCCTGGGGATGGACTATCGCGTATTGAAAGGAGAAAACCTGATTTTAAAAGCCAGTGTGGCCAGAAACTATCACATGCCCACCCTGAACGATCTCTACTGGCAGCCCAACGGAAATCCTGATTTGCTGCCTGAGGAAGGCTTTACCATGGAAGCGGGTTTGGAATATGGAAAATCCTTCGGGAAGCAGGACCTTAAAACGGGCCTTACCTGGTATCGTTCGAATATCCAGAACTGGATTATGTGGATTCCCTCTGCCCGGATGGATATGGAACCCATCAACATTAAGGAAGTTCTGGCCACCGGGCTGGAGTACGACCTTGGCTTCAGGGGTGAAGTCCGTAAATTCACCTATGGCATCACAGGCACCTATGCATATACCCGGTCAGTAAACCACGGGGATCCCCTGGTGTGGGGAGATGAGTCCTACGGAAAACAGCTGGTATACATTCCCCTGCACTCCGGTAACATGATGCTGAACCTGGGCTACAGGAACTACTTTATTACCTACCAGTATAATGCCTACAGTGAACGGTACACCACCTCCAGCAATGACCTTTCACGGCGCGACTGGCTCTATCCTTATATCATGAATGATCTGTCTGCCGGGGCCGACTTCAGGATAAAAAAAGTAAGGCTTTCAGCCGAATTTAAGATCTATAATCTCTTTAACGAAAGCTATCATTCGGTGCTATATCGTCCCATGCCGGGAAGGAATTACATGGTGGTTTTAAGATTTAATATATAGGGGTGGTTCGTATTTTTCTCATATCACTGCTCTTACTGGCGGGACTTTCTGCCTGCATGAAGGATGACGAACTCTGGGATTTCGAGAGGCTCGATGTGGAGAAAACCCAGGGAGTCTTTGTGGTCAATGAGGGAAATTTCACCTACGGAAATGCCTCTCTGTCCTTTTATGACCTGAATACCGGGGAGCTGCTCAATGATGTGTTTTTCTCAACCAATGCCCTGCCACTGGGTGATGTGGCCATCTCCATGATTACCAGGGACAGCCTGGCCTATGTGGTGGTGAATAACAGCGGCAGAATCTATGTGATCAACAGCTCGACCTTTCAGTATGTGGGAAAAATCACCGGACTTACCTCACCCCGCCACATGCATTTTGTAAATGATAACAAGGCCTATGTAACTGACCTTTACGCAAGGGCCATTAGCATTGTAAACCCCCGGAGCATGGAAGTAACCGGTTCCATCGATGTGAGCAATCCGGCAGGAGGCTATCAGCAGCATTCCACCGAGCAGATGCTACAGGATGGAAAGTATGTTTACACCAACTGCTGGAGCTATGATAATCAGATCCTGGTTTTGGATTCTGAAAAGGATGAGGTGGTGGATTCCATAGAAGTGATTAAACAGCCCAACTCCATGGTGATGGACCGTTACCGGAACCTTTGGGTGCTCTGCGATGGTGGATTTGAAGGGAGTCCCTACGGATCTGAAATCCCAGGGCTGATGAAAATTGAGGCCGGATCAAAGGAGGCTAGTCCTGGTTCACACATTTAAGCAGGGTGATAAACCCACAGCCTTAAGCATTAACGGAGGTGGTGATACCCTCTGGTTTTTGAACAGGCATCTTTATCACCTGCCCCTTGATGGCAGTCAGGCCCGGGAGCCTGAATTATTTGTCGAAAGCCCCTATGGACTGGACTTTAATGGTGGCTTCTATGGCCTGGATATTGACCCCTCCACTTCGGAAATTTTCCTCTCCGATGCGGTGGACTATGTGCAGCGCGGACTGGTATACAGATATGCACCCGATGGACTTGCCCTGGACACCTTACGTGTGGGAATATCTCCCTCAGCCTTTTGTTTCAAGCCGGAATAAGAACAGTTATCGCCGCTATTAAGGTGCTTTTTTCCAGAAAAATTGTAATTTGTCATTAAACCTTTTCGAAATGGCACCACTGACAATTCATCAATACCAGAAGAAATGCTTTAAGGAGTACACCGAGAGCATCAAATTTCCCAAAGATACCAGCTATCTGCATGGCAATCCGGTTCGTGCCGTTGTACCCATTGAGACTGCCATTGGGAAAATCATGATCATTGGTCCCACACCCGCACCCCGTGTATATTTTGAGGAATGACATCCCCGATGTTCCCCTCAATGACGGCCTGGCACCTTTTTCCATCGAGCCCTACTTTGACGGCTCAAGGGTAAGGTCCTCCTTCACCGGTCAGGAACTATCCGAAGTGATTCTCGAAACGCTGGAGATTAAAAGGGAAGACTGCTGGCTTACCAGCCTGGTGAAGGTTCATCTTTTTGATGACGATGCAGTGAAAAAATACCATCGCCTGGGCAAGGAGATCACAGAGAATAAATCCAAGTTTATGCACTATGCAGGCAAGAGCCTGCAGTGGATAAGGGATGAAATTGAGATTGCCAATCCATATGCCATCATCCTCCTGGGTGAGCAGGTGATATCCAGTCTGCTCCTCTGCACCGAAGAGGAAGCCCGAGAGTATATGACCGGCAAGGTGGTGGAGAAAAAAATCATCTGGAAAAACAGCAACTTCATCTGTCTGCCGCCCCCGGGTGTTATCATGGACCGCTCGGCCCGCAACCCCTGGCCCCGCAAATTCGCCATCCAGATCGGCCCCACGGCTGTCAAGGAGCTCGAAAGGCTGAAGGATCAGCCTACCATCTAAACTATTGAGATTTCAGATAAGGGAACTTTAATTCTCATCCATCCTCTTAACTAAATCTTGATTTTTTTGTCCAGGTATTTAGGGGGCTAATACAGAATCAGTTAGCCCTGTCTTGCGGGTATTAGCCAAATATACGCACCATATAGGAGAAAATAAAACCACAAAAAACCTGTCGTGCCTAACTTGATAGAACTAATATTGACCGTATAGAGTTCAGAGTTTATTTTCAATGGAAATCCAAGAGATCAAACAGCGTCTGCCAATCAACACTTTTTTAAAATTCTACCGCAACTCTTAGCAGGAATTTCTTATCCATACAGGACCAATATCCATCATTTGTTTATCAACATTTATAGTATCGCATTTTGCGATACTTTGATTTCATATTTTCCTGGAAAGCTCTTGCTCATACTTTTCAACCAGCAGGGATAGAAGCTCCAGCTCTTTTCCTTTTGGGCTATCGGGATCGATGGCATTTTTTGAGCCATTGATGATTCTATATATCCTATCACAGGCATCATTATACTCCTGTTCTGATTTTAAGATTTTAGCTTTCATATTTTACTGTTTTAACATCTATCTTATCGTACTCTACACGTGTGACAAACCAAACAATTTAGTGTTGGATTCCTGTTTCTTTTGAGATTCTCTGCCTGATGGATTCTTCAACAAAATTATTTAAGGATGTTTTTTCTTCTTTGGCCAGCAGTGCTGCTTTCCGGTGAAGCCTGGGTGAAATACGGACATTAAAGCTTCCTTTAAAGGGCTTTTCTGGTGCAACACTTGCCTGCTTGCAATCGTTTAAATAAGTGTCAATTGCCTCTTTGAAGTCAATCTCCAGTTTATGACCGGTCTCTCCTTCATAGGAGATAAGCCCGCGTATCCCGAGAACCTTTCCAAAAAGAAGATCATCTTCTTTGTTATATTCAATTGATCCGGTATATCCTTTATATTCAAGATTTTTCATAAGTCAAGCATTTCCATTATCTGTTTTAACTGATATTGTTTCATTACACCTGTCGGATGTGGTTTGTGTAGCATTATTGGTACACCCTCTGGACTCTTGAATTTCACTCTGGAGCCAGAAGTCTTTCCCTTTCTAACTTCATAAAATTCAAAATATCCAAGCAATTTAACCATTTCATCATAATGAAAATCTGTTGGCAGGCTCCGGAACCTGGCGATAAGTTTCTCTTTTCTACTCATGAGCAAAAGTAACTATATATAGTTGCATTATCAAATTATATGTTTCTAATGTTGGAGAAGTGATTTTAAGGTTAATGTGACAACTCAGGATTTTATCGTTGTATGGAAATCAGGAAACATAAAAAAACCGAATATCGCAGCTGCAATATCCGGTTCAGTGGCGATTTGGATCGCCCTGTATGATTGGTTTTTAGATTCCGCTGAAATCGACATTGTCGAATACCAGTGAGGGGAGTCTCCAGGAGCGGTTCAGGTCCACATCGCTGCCCACGGCAACCAGGTTCTTCCAGAGCTCTTTGAAGTTTCCGGTGATATTCATTTCGGCAACTGGCTTAACAATTTTGCCTTTTTCTACCAGGAAGCCTTCGATTCCGTAAGAGAAATCACCGGTTACCTGGTTGTTGTTACCTCCATTAAAACCGGTAACAAAGATACCACGGTCTATATCGGCAAGTAAACCCTCCAGGTCTTTTGTGCCGGGTTTAAATACCAGGTTGGTGGTGCTACCGGAGGTAGGATCCATTCCCAGCTTTTTACCATAGTAAGTATCAATGTAGTAGGTTTGAAGCACGCCCTTTTCAATCACAGCCCGCTTTTTGGTTGCGATACCCTCGTTATCGAAAAGCTTTGAGCCTCTTCCGGATACGATAAAGGGATCATCAACTACATCGAGTAAATCGGAGCCGATCTTTTCACCCTTCATGCCAATCAGGAAGGACTGTTTTTGCTGGATGGCGCTCCCGTTGAGAGCAGAAATTAGCGGTTGCAGGGCTCTTCCCGCCAGCTTATTTTCAACGATCATAGGCATTTTGCCCGACTCTATTTTTTCCTGACCCAGGCGTTCCAGCGCCTTTTCGAGGGCTTTTTTTCCAATATCCTTCCGCACCAGCTGATCGCTGAAAATGGCGGATTCATACCAGCCTCCCTGGGGGCGCGCAGTGCCATCGGAAACTGAAACCGATGCATAAAGGGAGTAGTAGGAGTTTTCGGTATCCCCTTCGAAGCCGTTGCTGTCCACCATCACACTGCCACTCATGCCATCGCTGTAGGAAGTTGAAATCGAGAGTATGCGCTCATCTTTTCCCAGCACCTCTTTTTCCAGGGCAAAGGCACTCTCGATTTTCTTCTGGGGATCCACTGAATTAAAACCAGGGTCCACTGTTTTCAGGTCGGGTCCGTCCCCCTTGTAGTAAAGTTCAGGATCGGGGAGGGAACGGAATTCATCTTCGGCAAGGTAACGGGCACCAGCTATGGCATCTTCGATAAACTTGCCCAGCTCCTCCTTATTGGTAATCCGGTTGGTGGAGATGCTGGAGTATTTCTTATCCACGTAGAGATTGATCCGCATGCCGTTCCGGTTGGATTCCTGAAGCTTATCAATCTTCTCATCCCTCACCTCAATCTGGCTGCTGTTATTGTTGTATATGGAAACGCGGGCCTGCTGTGCACCATTCTGAATGGCGTGTTCCATGGCCCATTTTGCGATGTTGTATTTTTCTTCTTTGGTCATGATCTCAAGTTTTCAGTTTATGCACTGGTTCCTCCAACGGTCAGTTTTTTCACGAGTACGGTGGGAAGGCCCATTCCAACAGGAACCGATTGGCCGCCTTTTCCGCAGGTCCATGTTCCGGTGGCTGTTTTGTAATCGTTGGCTGCCATGGTAATATCGGCAAGTGCCTGGGGTCCGTTCCCGATGATATTGATATCCTTGATGGGCTCGGTCAGTTTTCCGTTTTCAATGAGGTAGCCTGATTTTACGAAGAAGGTAAAGTCACCGGCACCGATTTTCACCTGGCCATTACTGAAATTGTCCACATAAACCCCATAATCCACACTGGAGATGATATCATCGGTGCTGTGGGGACCATTTTCCATGTAGGTGATCCGCATCCTTGGCAGGGGTACATGACGGAAGGATTGCCTGCGGCCGTTTCCGGTGGGATCCACTCCGTAAAAGTTGGCAGAGATCCGATCGTGCAGGTAGCTTTCAAGGACCCCGTCTTTGACCAGGTAGACCTTTTTCACATCGTTGCCCTCGTCATCCACATTGATGGATCCCCGGTTATGGGGCATGGTTCCGTCTTCAACGATATTGATAAAATCCGCGGCAATGCTTTTACCCAGCTTATCGGAAAAAATGGATTCATCCTTCCGGTTGAAATCGGCCTCAAAGGGATGACCCATGGCTTCGTGCAGCAGGATTCCGGATCCACCGGCACCCAGAACTACAGGTAACTCCCCGGCCTTGGGTTTTCCAGCGCCAAAGAGGAAGTTGGTTTTTTTGATGGCTTCCTGGGCCAATTCTTCCACCACATTGTCATCCAGGAATTCAAAACCCTGGCGGATGGAACGGGCGCTGTAATCATTTTCCATTTGTCCATCCTTCTCCATGACACAGACCACGCCAAGGGTTGCCATGGGGCGGTAATCTGATGTGAGGAGACCTTCTGAGCTGTAGAACATCACATAGGACGTTTCATCACGCTGGAATACCCTGGCTTTGGTAACCTTATCATCCAGTTCAAAAAGCCTGTCGTTCAGCTTCTGAACAAAGGGGATTTTTTCTTCCACAGAGGAATTTTCCCATTTCTGGGAAATCTTATAATAATTGGGGATCTCCTTCTCAAGGAACTTGCTTCCCTGGAAAGTTACCGGATCATTTGCAATGTTGGCAGCTGTTTTTGCCACCTTCAACATGTCCTGCAGGCTGGTGGTTTCGGTATAGGCAAAACCGGTCTGGTCGCCCTTCAGCACCCTGACACCCACGCCGTAATCCACATTGGAATTTGCGCTGTTTACTTTTCCGTCTTCCAGGCCGAGGCTATTGGATATGGTATGTTCAAAAAACAGGTCGGCATAGTCTCCCCCTTTTGACATTGCTTCTGCAATTACTTTTTGCAGCATCTGGGGAGTCACTTCAAAATGGTCTAAATAGCTTTTCACGTCCGGAGATAATTGTAAATTGTTGCATGATGTTAACAGGGGTGGCAATACCATGGTTCCGGCCGCGGCCGCACCTCCTGCTTTTATGAAATTTCGTCTTGAAAGTGTCATAAGTTTCAGATTTTGGATTGAGGGCCCAATGTAGTATTTTTCACTGGAAGTGTAAACGTGATCAACAAGTTATGGAGCAGTATTAACCTTTTTTAATAAAAGTGTATCAATTTCGTACATTTATAAATTATCGTACAATCATATAATAAACCTTATCGCATGAAATATTTATTTAATATTCTTTTGGTGTCACTCATTTTGCTTGCCTCTGGCTGTAATTCGGATGAATGGATCAGCCTGTTTGACGGAGAAAGCCTTGAAGGCTGGACCGCCAATGAAAATCCTGATTCCTGGATCCTGGAGGATGGAGCCATTGTCACAGCCGGTCCACGTTCTCATTTATTCTACACAGGAGATGTATCGGACCATAATTTCAAAAATTTTGAACTCAGCGTGGATGTGAAAACTACACCCGGATCAAATTCAGGGGTCTATATTCATACCGAATTCCAGGACGAAGGATGGCCAGGAAAGGGTTATGAGTGCCAGGTTTTTAATTCGGCCAATCCACCTGCAAATCCCGGCGATTATGTGGAGCATAAGATGACAGGCAGTATCTATGCCATACGCAATGTATGGAAGCAGGTGGTACCCGACAATGAGTGGTTCAACTACCGCATTGTGGTGCAGGGTAAAACCATGCGGACCTACATTAATGATATGCTTGCCTCGGATTACACCGAGCCCTCGCGAGCTCTGGAGACCGGAAGGTTGGCAGGGCCGAAGTCTGAGTGAGATGGCGGGACCTTTGCCTTCCAGTGTCATGACCCGGGTAGCAGGGTGGCTTATAAAAATATCAAGGTAAAACCACTGGCCGATGATCTGCCCACACCGGGGACCCCGCCATCAGACCTGGTTTTCGAGGAGCAGATTGTCGTCTCGCCACCGCTAACTTTCCGCTGATTGATCTGCATACCCACCTAAAGGGCGGCATGACCGAAGAGGATGCCCTTGCCCAGGCCCGGAAATATGGATATACCTATGGCATTGCCGTAAACTGCGGATTGAAAATGGGATTTGAGTCGGATGAAGAGCTGAATACCTTTCTGGATTCCTATGAGCCTTCTCCCTTCACCTGGTTTGCCATGCAGGCTGAGGGAAGGGAGTGGCTGGACATATTCAGCCCCGAGAGCCGGGAGCGATTTGACTATGTATTTACCGATGCAATGACCTGGACCAACGACAATGGTCTGCGGATGCGCACCTGGATCAAAGAGGAGACCGAGGTGGGCGATCCCCAGGATTTTATGGACCAGCTGGTGGACCGGATTGTGACCATTGTGACCACCGAGCCCATTGACATTTATGTGAATCCCACCTTTCTGCCCGATGAGATCAATGATCAGTATGATGAACTCTGGACCGAAGAGCGGATTGATCGTGTGGTTGCTGCCCTGAAGCAAAGTGGAGTGGCCCTGGAGATAAACTGTGGCAGGAATATCCCCAGTCCGGCCTTTTTGAAGAAGGCCAAGGAAGCCGGTCTTAAATTTACCTTCGGCACCAACAATGTCACTGCCGAAAGCCTGGGACGAATGGACTATGCCATCCGGATGATCGGAGAACTGGGATTAACTCCACAGGATATGTGGATTCCGGGAAAGTAGCCGCCATCTCATTATGATATGTGCTCAGCACTTTGATATTCTGAAAATTAAAGTCGGACTGATAGCGTTAAAGGCTGTGTTAAATCACAAATTTCGCTTGTTGTAAATATTTTTTGCTTTATATTGAAGTCAAACTATCTAATTATGGAAAAGATGCATTTGAATCGCCGCCATTTTTTAGGGGCTCTCGCCCTTGGCACTGCTCACCTGATGTTTGAGAATCCGCTTTATGGTAAAGCCAGAAGGTTCACCTCTTCGGACCCTCTTCAGGCTGTAAGCCTTGGGAAAACCGGACTGAAGCCCTCCATGGTGGGATTTGGAACCGGAGTCTGGGCGGGTGATCGAACCTCCTTCCTGACGAGGCAGGAGAAGGACAAGAGTATTGCCTTGCTCAGGCACGCCTATGACAGGGGATTCAGGATGTTTGACTGTGCTGATTCATATGGTACCCATGGCATCATGAATGAAGCCATGCAA
This sequence comes from uncultured Bacteroidota bacterium, assembly GCA_963713725.1. GTDB lineage: Bacteria > Bacteroidota > Bacteroidia > Bacteroidales. The sequence goes on along the minus strand of CAVQMZ010000030.1, from coordinate 631 downwards.
ACCATGGACCGGGATAAGCTGATGCTTACCTCGAAAATATGGACACGCAAAGGGGGGATCCCTGAAGACGAGCGGCCCGATGCCGATGTGGTTGTGGATCGCTTCCGTAAGGAATTGGGTACCGATTATATTGACCTTGTACAGATTCACTGCATGGTGGATGCCGACTGGACCGATAACGAGCGAAAGCAGATGGATATTCTGGAGAATCTGAAGGCCAAGGGAATCATTAAGGCCCATGGAACCTCGGTACATTCACTGGAGGCCATGAAAACTGCCGTGAAGGATCCCTGGGTGGATGTGTTACATGCCAGGATCAATCCTTATGGAATTGCCATGGATAAGCCCGATCCGGCCGAGGTGGTGAAGGTGATCCATGATATGCATGCTTCCGGGAAGGGTGTGATCGGCATGAAACTGGTTGCCAACGGAGATATCAAGGAGGAACCGGAAAAAATTGATCACAGCCTTAAGTTTGTAATGGGACTGGGCAGTGTGGATATGATGATTATTGGATTTGAGAATGAAGCCCAGGTAGATAATTACATGGACCGTACAGAATCAGCGCTGAAGGAGATCGCTTGAAGTAGCCACAAATAATTAACTTTGGGCTGACGCGGCAATCTTGAAA
>CAVQMZ010000029.1:0-224809 GCA_963713725.1 uncultured Bacteroidota bacterium | reverse complement strand
CAATTGGTTTAAGGCTCGTTTTAGAAATATGAAAACAAATTATTATTCAATTCTTTTTTATTCTGCTTATCCTTTTGGGGGCTTGTCAGACTTAGCCAAAAAGAAAAAAACCCTCCTCATTGCCAGGAGGCATTAAAATGGAATTTGTTTTTATCCCCTCAGGTACTTTTAGAATGGGTAGCAGCGAAAATGAAGAAGGCCGTCAGGAAGATGAAGGACCACAACACACTGTTACAATCTCTGAAGGTTTTTATCTGGGTAAATATGAAGTTACACAAGAACAATGGTCTGCAATTGAAAAAAGCAATCCTTCCATTTTTCGTCATTTCCTTGAAAGTCCCCGGCATCCCGTTGACTGGGTGTCATGGAGCGATTGTATTTCATTTATAAAAAAACTAAATCAACTTGGAATAGGGAAATTCAGGCTGCCAACGGAAGCTGAATGGGAGTATGCCTGCAGAGCCTCTTCAACTACACGCTATTATTGGGGCAACGATCCGGGATATGACCAAATTCATAATTTTTCCTGGGCTAACTCCAGAGCAGAAGGGAAAAGCCATCCGGTTGGATTAAAACCACCCAATGATTGGGGTTTGTACGATATGAGTGGAAATGTTTGGGAGTGGTGCAGTGATTGGTTTGCTTTGTATGATATTGAAGACTTGACTGATCCACAAGGACCGGATTCAGGCAAAAGAAAGGTTTATAGAGGGGGTAGCTGGTTTAACGAACCAGAGGCACTTCGCTGTGCAAACCGCCACGGACATCCCACAAATGTAAAGGGTACTAATTCCGGACTTCGTTTAGTGTTAGAGCTTAATTGAAATTTTAAATAGAACATGTGGGTGGAGAAATTACGGAAGAAATAATGAAAGGATTGCGCTTAGTTTACATAGTATTGTCAGCGTTTTTTTTTATTGGATGCCAAAACGAAACCAAAAGTTTCAATGAAACCGGTCACCAGGATATTGACCGGGTAAGAATGGAACTTGCTACAACACCCACGGATAGCTCAAATGTAGCTGAACGATTAAATACATTAAAGTTGTGGATTCGTCTGTTAAGTTATTCCGGAGCAAATTTAAATCCAATTCGTGATAGTTTTATGGCAAAAGGGTTTGAAAGCAAGCTTACCGATATAGAAAAAAGCAAAACCTTATTCCAAAATATTGATCTTGAATATGGAAAGCTGGAAGAGATATTTGAATACTTCTCACAAAATCCTGACAGGTATCTGGTTTCTCTAAACCGGAAAACAGACGCTGATTTTGGCGAGCAACGCGACTGGCCTACTCTTCGTGGTGATGAAGGACAGACCGGATTTACAACTCAATCGGGACCCTTGAAAGGAAAATTAAGATGGAAGTTCCCTGCCGGACATGCCTGGTATGCCACCCCAACCTTCAGTGATGGAAAAGTATTTATTGGCTCCCCCGGAGTTTCCCATGAGGCTTACTGCCTGGACGCAACTACAGGTGAATATATCTGGAAAACCCTCCAAAAAGAAAAGCAGAACCAGTACAGCACTCCACGTTATTCATCTCCAACGCATGTGGTTGGAGATCATGTGATTGTTAGAGAAATTGGCAGCCTTGGCAACAATGGTCCTGCAAAACATTTTGTCTACATAGATAAAAATACAGGGAGAGAGACCCGGGAAGTATATGCCGGTCATGTAGATTACCGTGTGGGTTATGCTCCATTTGAAGGAAATGAGGAGTATATCGTTTTTCCCCATAGTATACAGGAAATTGGTTCAAATAGCGATAGGCAAGTAGAAGTAGTTTCGTTTGACAGCCTTGTCTGTATTGGGATCAGGGATGGTGCCCGGAAATGGAAGCATTACATGGGTGAATTTTACAGCGAAGCTCTTATTGCAGGTAATAATGTATACTGTGGTGATTTCAAAGGCAATTTGAGATGCCTGAACCTTGAAAGCGGAAAGTTAAACTGGATTGCTGAAACTGGAGGTGCTATCAATTGTAAAGCTCAGTATGTCAATGGAAATGTTATTGTTGGAAACCAAAAAGGTAAAGTCATTTCGTTTGATGCTGAATCGGGTAAAAAAATTTGGTCAACTGCCCTGCCTGTGGAGGAAAGAGCTTTTCAGAATTTCAGCAGAGCCATAGTTGATAAAGATATGGTATATATAGGGAGTGCTGACAGACATCTATATGCCCTTGACTTGCGTTCCGGAGATATAAAATGGAAACTTGAACTGGACGACTGGATCAGGGCATCCCCTTTGGTTGTTGATGGAAAGCTAATTGTTGCAACTGCAGGAGGATATGTATACGCAATACAAACAGGCAATGAGAAGCCAGGTATCCTATGGAAAAATAAAGCGTCATTGCATGGTATTTATGCAGACCTGCGTCAATATCAAAAGAAAATATATGTTTCATCATCTGATTTTTATTTAATAAATATTGAGCCATCGAATGGACAAATAATCTGGAAGACAAGCGTTTTTGAGTCTATTACGGATAATACAGGGGAAAGAGTGTTGGCGGATTTAGTTGGAGGCGGGCCCGACTATCAGGCAGGTACAACAATTGCAAATGGCGTTGCCTATTTTGGGAGTCCTCGTTTTGTGTATGCTGTTGATGTGGAAACAGGAAATGAACTTTGGAAATTTGAAACACGGGGACAGATATGCGGGGCTCCTGCTGTTGCAAACGGTAAGGTGTTTTTCGGACAACAGGGAGGTACGCATTTTTTCTATTGTGTGGACTCCAAAACAGGAGCGCTCAAATGGAAAAAACCCCTTAAATGGGTGTGGGCATCACCAAATACAAAAGATGGTAAAATCTATATTGCATCAGTTGCAGGTACATTTTTTTGTTGCGACCAGGAAACCGGAAGGATAGAATGGCAATTTGAGAGTAAACAGGGCGCATATCCTGCTCCTTCGCTAAAAGGAGATACGGTTTACTTTGGCTCATGGAATGGAAAATATTATGCATTTGATAAAGATAACGGGAGGTTGATCTGGCAATTTGATATTAAAGGTCATCCGGATTCCGGATCTTCAATTGTCAAAGATGGAATATTTTATGCACAGGGGTATATTTCAAAACACTTTTATGCCCTGAATGCAGATTCAGGCAAAGAACTGTGGAAATCGCAGTTAAACGGTGAATGGTGTAATGCCTCTCCCGTCACCGATGGGAATTATGTTCTATACAGCACCTATATAAAACCCCTGCACCAGGCGCCGATTCCTTCACAAACCATTTGTTTGAATGCCAGAACAGGAGAGTTCAACTACAAAATACCTTTTGCCGGGGGATTGACCGGTGCAGTTATTTGCAATAACCTGGTTTTTTCAGCATCAACCACGGATTGTTATATGCGCGCCTGGGATGTGGCCACCGGGAAAATACGCTGGCAATATAGAATGGGAGGGCGAGCCGAAGAAACCTGTGTGTCGGTTTATGGAGATAAAGCCTTTATTGTGGGAACTGATGGCTATTTATATGCCTTTGAATAGTTTTTAAGTCATAAAAAGAGCCCTGTTTGATTCAATATTACGCTTGCGTACCAGGGCTTCCAGAAAATAGTAATCTGCATAGCTTAACGGAACATCTATTTCTCCCCCATGAGGGATGCTGCCCACCGAATGCATAAGTATGAAGTTTCCATTTTCACCTGCTTTTGCCCGGTAGGATTCACTCGCCAGGTTCATCAGAATATCGTCTGCAATATTTTTGTAGTTGCTATCCTCCATATAGGTGGATAGTTCGTAAAGTGCCGATGCCAGTATAGCAGCAGAAGAGGCATCTCTGGGTTCATCCGGAATGTGGGGAGCATTAAAATCCCAGTAAGGAACGAAGTCTTCCGGGAGATTTGGATGATTGATCACAAAATCGGCAGCTTTTTGCGCCTGGCGGAGATATTTGGGTTCACCGGTTTCCCTGTAACAAACTGTGAACCCATAAATTCCCCAGGCCTGGCCCCTGGCCCATGAACTTTCATCAGCATATCCCTGGGCTGTTTCTTTGCTTCTGACTGAGCCATCCGACATACTGTAATCGACCACATGGTAGGAACTATAATCCTTTCGATAGTGGTTTGCAATAGTATGATCGGCGTGGCTGACGGCAATATCGTAGAAGCTTGAATCACCTGAAAGTTCAGTGGCCCTGAACAGGAGTTCCAGGTTCATCATATTATCAATAATTACCGGGCATTCCCAACCTCTTTCCGACTGCCATCCACGGTCCACATTCCAGGACTGAATGATCCCGGCCTTTGGCCTGTACCGCGTAGTAAGAGACTTGGCAGCCTGCAGAATCACATCATTGTAATTTTGTTCTCCCAGTCGTATGCCATTTCCAAAGCTACACTGGATCATAAAACCGATATCGTGATGTTCGGTAAGGTATTTAACAGAATCAAGCGATTCAGTAAAGTTCAATGCATAGTTTCTCCAGATGGGATCGCTGGTTAATTCATACAATAGCCAAAGGGTTCCCGGGAAAAATCCACTGGTCCAGTCTTCCTTCTCAATATACCTGACCTTTCCGTTTTCAAAAGTCCGGGGATACAGAATCTTCCCTGATTTTTCAATATCCTTTAACTGAAGCAATACCTGTGCGCTTGTGAATTGAATATTATTTTCAAGAAAAGTACGATTGTCACCTTGACTGTTTTTGCACGAAATAGAAAAAATAAGGATCCCCGTTATAATGATTGTAGACGTATAACTTTTCATTCTTGCGATTTTATATATGTTAACACCTCTGTTGTGGCTGCAATAAAAGTATTGAACCTCCTGCAATTGCATAAACTTATGGAATCCTATTACTCAACTCCTCCCGGACATTTGTTTCAATTGTGTGTGTTTTCTTCTCAAACAACTCCCTTTCCTTTAAAAGTATTATTTGATCAATAAAAATTATCACCATCTTTAACATTCAATGATTAAATTATCACCTAAACACCTTCATTATATGCACAATAAGTATTTCACTTTTGCCTTCTTCCTGGTTCTTTCAGGACTTATGAACCTTTTTGCCCGGGAAAACAGAATCGTCTACCTGTCCGGAACCGGTTTCGATAAGACTGTAACATGGGAATTCTATTGCAGTGAGGGTATGAACAGCGGGGCCTGGACCACCATTGAAGTTCCCTCCTGCTGGGAGCAGGAAGGCTTTGGACAATACAATTATGGCCATGTACCCTTTGAGGACCGGCTGAAGGAAGAGGGACATTACAGGTATTTCTTTTAGCGTGGATAAGGCATGGAAGGGCCAGGTAATAAATCTGGTATTTGACGGGGTGATGACCGATGCCAGGGTGCTGGTGAACGGAAAGCAGGCCGGCGAGGTGCACCAGGGAGCATTTCAGCCCTTCGCTTATGATATTTCCAAGCTTGTGAAGTATGGGAAAGAGAATAAACTGGAGGTATTTGTCAAGAAATTCTCCGATAATATGACCGTAAATCAAGCTGAACGAAAGGCCGATTACTGGGTATTCGGGGGTATCTATCGTCCTGTTTACCTTGAAATTAAGCCTGCTGAGCATATTAGCAGGGTTGCGGTGGATGCCAGGGCAGATGGTAGCTTTAGCTCACATGTTTTCACCTCAGAATTAAAGGCTGCCACAAGGCATTGAAGTGGGATATCATGGATGCAGCAGGTAATGAAGTGGCGGCTTTTGAATCACCCGTTTCCGACGATGAAACAGACACACAGCTTATCGGGTCCATAGAGCGATCCCCTGACCTGGACCCCTGAATATCCCAACCTTTATACGGCAGAATTTAGCCTTCTGGATGAAAAAGGAGAAAGCATTCACAGCCTTTCAGAAAAGATCGGGTTCAGAACCGTGGAGGTAAGGGCGCAGGATGGCATCTATGTGAATGATGTTCGGATCAAGTATAAAGGGGTATGCAGGCATACCTTTCATCCCGATCATGGTCGTACCTCAAGCAAAGCTTTCAGTATTGAGGTGGTTAATCTGCTCAAGGATATGAATATGAATGCGGTCAGGATGTCGCACTACGCACCTGACAGCCATTTTCTTGATGTGTGCGATTCCCTGGGGCTGTTTGTCCTGGATGAGCTGGCTGGCTGGCAGGCTCCCTCCTACGATTCGGTGGTGGGTCGTAAATTATTAAAGGAAATGATTGCCAGAGATGTGAACCACCCCAGCATTATCATGTGGGACAATGCCAATGAAGGAGGCTGGAATACGGTTTATGACAAGGATTTTAAGGAGCTGGATATACAGCAAAGGGAGGTAAATCATCCCTGGGCTGTGCATGAGCTTACCAATACGGCCCATTATGTGAACTACGATTACCTGGCCATGGATAATTTTGCTCCCAGGGAGATCTTCTTCCCTACTGAATTGCTGCATGGCCTTTATGATGGCGGACTTGGGGCTGGTCTGGAGGATTACTGGCTTCGCATGTGGGAGCATCCCCTCTGTGCAGGTGGATTTTTATGGGTTTTCGCAGATGAGGCAGTAAAGCGCAGTGATACAGGTGAGCTTGATTCGGATGGCAACCATGCACCAGACGGGATCCTGGGACCTTACCACGAAAAGGAAGGAAGCTTTTATGCCATCCGGGAAATCTGGTCGCCCGTTCATTTTGAAAAGCGCTACATCACCCCTGAATTTAACGGAAAATTCAGGATCCAGAACAGGTTCCACTACACCAATCTGGATCAGTGTACATTTTCCTATCAGTGGCTCGACCTGCCCGGACCTGCTGAACCGGGATATTTGAGTCATAGATGATATGGAGTTTGGAAAGGTTTTGAAGGAGGGTATTCCCATGAGCTTGACACCCTTGCTCCCGGTCAGTCCGGCACACTTTCTGTACCCATGGATAAGCAGTGGATGCAGGCTGATGTGCTAATAGTAGAGGCCCGTGATCCAAAAGGAAGACTGATCAACCAGTGGAGCTGGCCTGTTAAATCGCCTGAAAAAATCACTTCAGAATTGCTTCAAAGAGATGTTTCCATCCAGGTCATGGTCTCCGTGTCGGAAACAGATCAGGACCTGATTCTTGAGTCAGGATCCGTCAGCATAAAGATTTCAAAGCAGGATGGCAGCCTTATAAGTGTGCATTCAAATGACGAGGGAGCTTCCCCTTTCGGATGGCCCGGTCTTTACCGAAACTCCCCTAAAGCTAAGCGCGCTTAAGCATTTTGATCAGGAAGGTTCGCATCATGTGCAGGCAGTTTACGAAAATGGCAGTGAACTGATATGGACCATGCATCCGGGCGGACTTGTGGATATGAGACTTAGCTATCAGCCGGAGGGTGATTTTAACGGGAATCGAGGCGGGACTATCCCATATACGGGTGCCTCTTTCAGCTATCCTGAAGAAGAGATTAAATCTGTAAAGTATATGGGAAACGGTCCTTACCGGGTTTGGAAAAACCGACGGGCCGGCGTCTATTTCAATGTTTGGGAAAAGCCATATAACAATACCATTACCGGGCATTCGGGATTCGATTATCCCGAGTTTAAGGGTTACTATTCTGACCTTTACTGGGCAGTAATTAAGGATCGGAATGAGCAGGAATTTACTGTCTATAGCAAAACTCAGGACCTTTTCCTCAGGCTATTTACGCCCGAGGAGGCCCCGGTTCCTGCCAGAACAACTGTGGAACATCCTGCAGGAGATATTTCCTTCATGCTGGGCATCCCTCCCATCGGAACCAAATTTGCCGATGCCTCAGAGTCTTGGTCCTCAATCCAGGGGCTATCAGTACCTTAGCCGCAGGGTGAGTGATGGAGCCTTGCAGATTGAGCTTACCTTTGATTTTACTCCAAAAAACTAAAACCATGAAACAATTATTATTCTTCGGCTTAATTTTAATGTTGCTTTTCAGGCCTGTCAAAGCGATTCTGAAACCCCAAAACCCAATGTGGTGATCATCTTCCTGGACGATTCGGGCTGGGCCGATTTTGAACCCTTTGGTGAACGTGCTTTGAAACCCCCAACGTATCTCAGCTGGCAGCGGAAGGCTGTGCCTTTCAAAACTTTTATGTACCACAGGCCATTTGCTCGGCCTCACGCTCCGCACTGATGAGTGGATGCTATCCGGGCCGAACCAAAGTTTTTGGGGCCCATGGGCCCAATGGATGGGGACTGGACACCACCTTTGCCACCATGGGAGAAGTATTTAGCGAGGCTGGTTATGCCACTGCAGCCTTTGGAAAGTGGCATTGCGGTGACCAGCCAGAAACCAGGTCCCATGCAAGGGGTTTTGATGAGACCTGCGGATTGATGTATTCCAATGATATGTGGAAATACCATCCGGGTGACCCTGAGTACTGGGGACAACACCCACTGAGATATTGGGAGAATGGAAGGTTGTCATTGAGGAAGTGGAGAAATCCGATCAGAAGAACCTAACCCGCTGGTACACCGAACACGCTGTGGACTTCATTCAGCGACACAAAGAGGAGCCCTTTCTGCTTTATGTACCTCATAGCATGCCCCATGTACCTTTGTTCTGCAGCGAAAAATTTGAAGGCAAATCGGGTAAGGGACTCTATGGCGATGTAATCCTGGAGATCGACTGGAGCGTGGGTCAGATCAACCAGGCTCTGAAGGATGCCGGAGTGGATGAGAACACCATAGTAATTATGACTTCCGACAACGGACCCTGGGTGGTTTATGGCGACCGGGCCGGACGCACGCCTTTCAGGGAGGCCAAGGGAACCAGCTTTGACGGAGGCATCCGCTCAGCCTGCATTATGAAGTTCCCTGGTGAAATTGAGGCCGGATCGGTTTCAACGCGGACTATTGGCTCAGTTGATCTTCTCCCCACACTTTGCAATCTGGCAGGTATTCCGCTTCCTGAAAATGAGATTGACGGAGAAAATGTATGGAAATTAATTAAAGGTGAAGAGGGTGCGGTAAATCCGCATTCATACTATGCCTTTTCAAACAATAGAAATTTTGAAGGAGTCATTTCGGGAGATGGCCGGTGGAAACTGCATCTGCCTCATCCCTACCGGACACTGGATTCAGCTGGAGCCGACGGTTTTCCCGGTCGATATGCCATGGTGGAAATTGACACGGCACTTTTTGATATGGAGGCAGATCCTTACGAGAGCACAAATGTACTGGCGGATTATCCGGAAGTTGCAGAGCAGTTGAAAGCTCTTGCGGAAATGCATAAGGAGAAATTTTACGCTGAGAAATAAAGGATCTGATAAACTATTTCAAATATCCCAGCTCCCCTAAGAAAAGGTCTATCTGCTTAAAAGCCTTCTCCTGAACAGCTTTATCTGGTCTTGGCCATCCATTATCAGGCATGTAGCTGGGGGTAAACAGGTGTCCAACGCCGTCATAAACCCATAATTCACAGTAGTTTCCTTGCTCAGTCATACGCTCACTGAAAAGCCTCACCCCTTCCAGCGGAGTAACTGTATCATCCCTTCCCTGGAGAATAATGGTCGGAGCTAAACCTTTTTTCACATGTTCCACCGGATCCACCTCATCTACCCTGGCTTTTGTCCCAAGCACATTATAATTCCAGTATTTCCAGGCCTCACCCCTGGGCAGAGAAACGGCCGGGGAAAGCAATACCAGCGCATCCGGGGCTGAAGATGCACCTGATATCGGATCTTCCTGAGGAAAAATTGCAGCCGAAGAAATCAGGTGGGCTCCGGCAGACCAGCCATAGCCTACTATTTTGTCCGGATCTAAGTGAAGTGAATCCGCATGTGCCCGTAGCCAGATCAGCAGGTCCCTGGCATCGGCCATGGATTCCACAGCAGTAATATCATGTTTATTGGCAAGTCTGTACTGCGCAGCAACAGCTAGCATTCCATTTTCTGCAAAATGCCTGGCCCTGCCAAAAGCCCATGACGGATTACCACCGTTCCATCCGCCACCATGGAAAAGTACAATGGCGGCTTTTTTTTCCGGGGGATCCTGTCCCGGAGAAAAAAGATGAGCTTCCAGCCTGAATCCCTTTTCAGTCTTATACACACTTACCGTGTGATCCTGATTGGCTTCTTCCTGAGAGTTTCTGGCCTTGAGCACCTCTGCTATGGCTGCTTTATTTTGGGCGCCAGCTAAAAAAAGATCCAGGTAGGGCTGGGCATTTGGCAGCCTGTTATTTTCAAGATGCTCAACCAAAAACTCGCTTTCCCAGTAATCCTTAAGAGCTTGCTCTTTGAATGAGCTCGATATTATTTTGAAGATGTAATCCATCTTCTTCAAACCATAATGCTTTTCAGTGGTGTCCAGCTCGGCAAGTTGGGTTGCTTGATAATCGATCCAGGCACTGGTATATCTTTTATATCCAGGCAGATTGAAGTATTCGGGCCGGTCAGGATCAGTGTTTTGCAGGTAGTTAAGCACATACTCATCCAGGCTGATTGAAGTCGGAGGAAAGTGCAGAAACCTTTCAGGATAGCGAAGAACCAGGGCATTTAAAGCATAAGCTATTTCTGCCTGCCATGCTTCAAGGAAGTCAGGATCAGGATTTTCCTCTTCAAAGGCCTTATCCAGATGCGTCATATAAAGCACTTTAAGAGAATCGATTACTGTAACAAAATCCCTCTGACCAGGCTGTGAAGGAGCGTCCAGTTCTCATATAAAAAAGAGTTGATCTCACTGGTCAGTGCAACTGTGCTCAGTAGATAAGTATTTATTTCTGCCAGTTCACCAGTATATGAAATACCCTGAAGACTTCCATCTCCAATGTGTATATCCAATTGTGCTCCGGGGCTTAAAAAGAGGCTCCATTCCAGCTGGCCATAGCTGACATCATACAATGCGTATTGTTCCAGTTTTTCGCTGAAGTTGATTCTACCTGTCTCGGAAAGCTCTAATTTTTGCCCATCTATACTTAGCTTTTCTTCCTGATTACCAGAAACATGGGCGATGATCTGAGCAGGAGGTGTTTCTTGCTGGCATGCAGGAAGGGATAAAAGAATGGAAAGAATAAAAAGAAGGGCTGGGGGCTTCATACGGATCAGGCTCGGATAATTCCCTGCTCCCAGCCATCCCTGTAAGAGCTTTGCATCCAGGCCAGTCCGTCGCCCCTGTAGAAGGGCTGAAGTGCCAGTCTGATCTCCTGCATTTTCTGCTCATCCAGGGCTTCGAAATCTTTCACGAGCTGAATGTTGGCCTTGAAGCACCTCCATGCTGTCGATTCCCACGTTGATCATATGAAACTGCTTAAGGCTCAGGGCATAATTTACAAGATCACTGGCCTCAAGACCCTGAATGGTCTCCCTGGGCCGGAGTACTTTCATGGCTATTACTCCCATTCCCTTCCCAAAAGCATAGGTGGCAGGGTTCTCTTCAAAAGCCTGGCTTCCATCAGTAGATTGGTGGTTCAGGGCCATCATCATGGCATCAAAATCATAAAGTTCGGCTGCCCGCTTCATGCCCTCGGCAGAGCTGTGACCCGTAAAGCCAATATTTCCGATAATTCCTTCTTTTTTATATTGCTCCAGCACCTCCAGAACCTTACCCTTCTCTCCCAGTTGTTCCGCATCTTCAACAGAGGTGATGGAGTGTATATGGAGAAGGTCGATATGGTCAGTCTGAAGTCGGCTCAGGCTCTTTTCTATGCTTTCTTTTGCCTTATCTCCATCCCGATCGCCGGTTTTCGAAACAAGGAAAACTTTTTCCCTTTGGTTTTTAAGAATCTTTCCAATCCGTTCCTCACTGGAGATTCGCTTATTGCCATAAGAGGCAGCCGTATCCCAGTAATAAAGACCATGATCGAGCGCGTATTCCAGAATTTCAAGGGCATCGTCATCATTTTCCACCCCCATCCACCTGCTTCCGCAGCCGAATCCAAGCCGGGGAACCAGCACCCCTGTTTGTCCGAGTTTAACTGTGGGCATACCCTTGGCGTCGTAAGGAGAATTGTACATCGAACAAGCTGCCGTGGGAAGAATGGAGACGGCTGCAGCCGCTGCAGTCACTGGTTTGCACAAATTCTCTACGGCTTATCTTCTTTTTCATTTCTCAAGTTTTTATGGCCAAAAATCAATCTGCATTAACAAGGTAGGCATAAACTTCAATCCAATCAAGCCGCGAACAGGCAGCACTGCCTCCACCCCGCATAAGGTCGGTAAAGCCAATTTCGCTTACGCGAGAGAGATCTGGGTCCGGGAAAGGTTTAAGTTCAATAATGTTTTCTATATCGAGGGTATACCATTCCATGTTTTCGATTATAAACTCACGGATTCGCCAGTCGCCCGAAAAACCGTCTGACTCCTTGCTCACCAGCCAGGTGCCATCGGCCAGTTTCAGGATGATATGCAGCTCCCTGAATCCAAATTGCTTGCTCCTCCATTTGATCCGTCCATATTCTGACAGATCCAGTTGTCTGTTCTTGTATGAGAGTGTTACAGCCCAGTTTCCAGTGGTGGTTCCCGACCAGATATAGTAGGGATCATCCACGGGCTTGTCATGGTGACTCTTTTTTATGCTGTCCTTACCCGGGTCCGTAAAGACCCAGTATCAGGTCTGGGTGATTCACATGTTTCTGGTTAACAGGCGTTTCTGCTGGAATTTCCTTCCAATCCTCCCGAAAAGCCAGTCCGGGCCGGTATGCATTTTCCTGTCCCAGGATCACAATGCCCGTTAAAAGCAGTATTGCAGTCAGAAATAAATTACGGATTATTTTCATGATCCTGGATTTATGTCTTTTTCTGTAAAAATTTATATTTGGCCTGCCTTGCTTCCCAGCGTTCTCTGGCCAGTTGTTGCATATCTGTAACCGCATCACTTTCATCAACAATTTCAAGTCCAAGCAGGGTTTCAATGATGTCCTCCATGGTAACCATACCATCCATTCCGCCATATTCATCCACCACCAGAGCCATATGCTCCTTATTTCGAAGCAGTTGTTCCCAAACCGCAAAGAGGGTCATGGGCGCAGTAACAACCTGGATTTCCCTTTTCAAATCTTTCAGCTTCATTTTATGATGATCTTCAGCCAGCTTTTCGAAAACCTCTTGACGGAAAACATAGCCGGTAACATTATCATCTGTAGTATCAAACACAGGAATTCGTGAAAATCTGAGAAAATCCTTATGTTTCATAAAATCCCCAAGCAGTGTGTTTTCCTCGGCACGGGCCACCACCACCCGGGGAGTCATCACTTCAGAAACCCGCACATCCTTTAGCCTGAGTACATTTTGAATAATTTTACTTACTTTTTTTGAGAATAAACCCTCTTCAGCTGCGATTCCGGCCAGAACAGAGATTTCCTCACGGCTGGTGGATAATTGATTCTGCCGATTTGACAGAAGTCTGGAGATAAGGGATGTAAGCCATACCAGCGGGTAGGTGATAATAATCATTACCCTGATGGTGTGGGTAGTGAAGGGAGCCAGGATTCTCCAGTTATTTGCCCCTAAGGTTTTGGGAATAATTTCAGTAAAAATCAGGATCAAAAGGGTAAGAACCGCCGAAACAACTCCAAAATAAGTCTCCCCGAAAACTTCAACCGCCTGGGCACCCACACCGGCTGCTCCAATGGTGTGGGCCACTGTATTCAGAGAGAGAATGGCAGAAAGCGGCTTGTCCACATTTTCCTTATAGTCGGCCATCCTTTTGGCCCAGGTCTTACCCTTATCCTTCTCCACCAGGACAAAGGATTGGGGAGTGGAAAGCAAAACCGATTCCATGATGGAACAAAGAAAGGAAATTATAAGTGCAAGGAAGAGATAGAAAAACAGTAATCCCATGAGCTTAGATTTTTAATTTTATACTCCACCTGCCCAATAGGCCGGTAAGTTGTATGATCAGTATGGCGAAAAGTGCTGATTTCAGAAGCCCTACAGCTCCTGTGTTCAGGAATTCAGCTGCACTGATTCCTGAAATGGTCCAAAGTGCATATACGATGTAGGGAAGCAGGTAGCAGGTAAGTGTGCTTGTTCCGGCCGCTTTGATAAGATCTGCCCATCGGTAAATGCCCAGTTTATCACTATAGAAAGTACAGCAGGGCAAAGGAAAGTGCCGTAATCGCAGAACAGATGGCTGTCCATGAAGGAGTGGCCATTATCTTGGAAATTCCCCAGACAGGTCGTGTAAGGAAACCAAAAAAAGCAATAAGGCGGCAAATGCAATCAGTAAGGGGATCAACCTGGATATTTTTTTCTGCTCCTGAAGCCGAATTAATACTGCTGTCGTAAATACTCCACCCATTACAAGCGCATAGGATGAAGCACTGATCACCATCTTAAGCGTAAAATTGAAGGGCGTTGCAAATTCATTGATATTCAGCAGGTAAAGAAGAATCAAGACCAGAAACAGCCAGCCGGGTTTATTCCCGATGAAGAGATAAACCAGGGCCGATAGCAGGTAGCCCCAGCCAATGAGCCCAAGGATGCCCCACCAGTGAAAGTGCATCCAGGTACCATTACCCTGGTCGGGAGCTTTATAAATGATTGCAAGGAATATAAGGATCATCCACCCCACTGACTTCATCAACATGGGTGAAATCTTACCCAGAACCTTGCCGCGATAAACATTCCATATTAAAAAAAAGGCCAGAGTCATAAGGATCTGCCATACGGGTTTTGAGATCATGGAGGCTGAGCTGTCAATATTTTCCAGGTTTACCATAAAAACGCCCATAATCAGAAGGGCCAGGGTACGCTCTATGATGTGCCTGAGAATCTGGATCCGGGAATCTCCTTTTTTTATCCGGGCCTTAATGGCAAAGGGAATGGAAAGACCCACAATGAAAAGGAAGGCCGGGAAGACCACATCGGCAAGTCCCATACCATCCACATCGGCTGGCTTGTGTTCCAGCCATTCTGGAATACCCGAAAGGGACCAGAGGTCGTTCACAAAGATCATCAGCAGCATGGTCAGTGCCCTGAGAATATCGATGGATTTGAGTCGGAGGCTACTCATTGAGCGTAATGTTCCATGATCGCTTTCAGGCTGCCCACCTGTCCGCCATTTGAAATTTTTTCATCCGGTGAATAGTATTCTTCAAGGAAACTTTCGGCAGGACTCCAGACGGTTTGCATAAAACCATAATAGCGATCCCTTTGCTTTTCCCGGGTATTTGCACGAAAAGTATCCGTCATTTGAAGCTGGGTCCGGGTAATATCAGGCGACCTCCACGGGCAGGTAATCACACGGAAGCCATTCATAGCAAACAGTGCGGCAGTGGGATCTGCTCTTTCGTAGTGCCAGTCACAGATTACCACATCCTTGTCAATCATATAAAGGGCATCATGGGTATCGTTCTCACTGGCTTCCCACATTCCCAATCCTGTGGTCTTACCATCGATCAGCCGGTCTCCCCAAATCCAGAGTTCCCAGCCTTCTCTCTGGAGGTGGCGGGATATGAGGTTTACCTCGTCGGCAAAGAGTTTGGCCTTATCTTTTCCATTACATCGGGGGCATTCTTCCATGCCAATGTAGAAGACCTCATCCATGCCCGCATGGAAGGCGTCAGCCTCAAAAACCTCCATGATCTCATTCACCAGATTGAAAACCACTTTGTGAACTTCAGGGTGAAGCGGACAGTAACTTTTGCAATAAAGTCCGTCGTCATTGGGCCATTCATAGGACTCGGGCAGCTTCACAGAGGGAGTCTCATCAAAATCAGGATAGTGCTCCAGCAAATTCCCCAGGGAGCTGTGCCACGATTGATGACCCAGGAGGTTGATCTGGGGAATAATCCGGATTCCCTGTTCGTCGCCGCATTCCAGTAAGCTTTTAACCTGCTCCCTGCTCAGGGGATTCTCATCTCTGAGTTCGGGATGGGATTCATAGGCAAAATTGTAATCCACGCGCAGAACCAGGGTATTGATCCCACCCGGACCCAGTTCCTCTTCCATGAAAGTAATAAACTGATCAACGGAAGTGCTCCTGGGGGCAGCTATGCATAAACCTACTACCGGCGGTGGATCGGCAGCATGAATGTCAGCCAGTCCACCTAAGAGGATAATAGAAAGGAAGGTCAAAATAAATATCTTTTTCATAACAGGGGAATTAGTATATGCCATTACTCACAAAGGCAATATGTTTACTGTCGGGCGACCAGCTGGGAACATTGATGGTACCCTGTCCGCCATATAAATAAGCCATAACCTTTGGCTCCATCTGCTCCACCGACATCAGCCGCAGGTATACCCTTTCATAAAAGGGGTGTGAGTCAGCAGGGACTTCGGGAGGAAAGGAAATGAATACGATCCATTTTCCATCGGGAGAAATATGGGGAAACCAGTTATTGTAGAGATCATCGGTCAGCTGCGTTTGATTTCCACCATCGGGATCCATTCTCCAGATTTGCATGGTCCCGGTGCGTGCTGAATTGAAATAAATGTATTTGCCATCCGGACTGTATTCGGGACCGTCATCCAGTGTGGGCAAGTTAGTAAGCTGTATTTCTTCGCCCCCTTCGGATGGAATTTTGAAGATGTTGTAAACTTCGTTTCGCCCGGCGGTGTAAACCAGGTATTTATCATCAGCCGACCAGCCATGAAGGTAGGAAGGACTCAAGGGGGTAATGCGGGTGGGTTCTCCCCCTTCCAGCGGGAGGGTGTATATAACTGACTGGCCCTGGTCCTCTTCTGCATGGTGAGAAATGGCCATCCTGGTCCCGTCAAAGGATATTACATGATCGTTGTTATTCCGATTTGCCAGCCCTGAATTGATGGGGGATGATTCCCGGGAAGTAATATCAAAATTGTAAAGCAGTCCTTCTGCATTATAAATCAGAGATTTCCCATCCGGGCTCCAGTTGGGTGCCTGCCATGACCCGGAGGCCCCGCCCAGCACCTTCCTGCTGCCACTGGCCACATCCATGATCTCCAGCATACTTCCCAGGTAGGTTTCATACTGAACCAGATCATCGGGTGCTGTTCCATGGATGCGCACATTGGTAAAACGGGCCGTTTCAGAAAAGTTGTCATCATGGGAGCAAATGAAGAGCCCTGCAAAATGCTCTGCATTCCATCTCCATCTCCATGGATTGGGATGTATAGATTTCCCCGGAATGGGCCACCGACATGGTGAAGGTGGATCCCTTTTTCTCCAGCTGGAGCACATCCGGCCCTTCAAGCTGGAACTTCAGTTCTTCCATATCAGCGCCCTTCTTTTTGCGAAACTGAAGGGCTGTTAAGCCGTCTCCATGGACCACACAGCTTATGTGTACAGCATCGGATGAGAGCCCCTCACGGATCATCAATCCGGCCTTTCGGTGCAGGTGATTTCCCTCCAACAGAAATTCCAATCTGGCCTGGATAGATGTAGTCACCATTCATTTTTTTCCAGAGGTAGGAGAATGAGTCCTCCCCAAACCAGATATTCTCTCCCGAGCCCTGCATCAGGTATTCCTGTTGGGGTTCATTGTAAGAAACGGAACCCGGAATTCCGGGGGAACCAATATCCGTAAATGCCTGGAAGGAGCCAATGGCTGGCTGGCTGAACTGGGCGCTAAGGCCTGAGGAACTAATTATCATGGCAAGCAAGGTAGAAAGTAGTAATTTGACGGTTCGCATCTTTTATGGTTTTGATGCAGAAGATAGAAAAAATTTACGGGAACAAAGCCCTTATAAGACTATTTGTACTGGCTGGAAAATTGAGATGGGGAGAGGCCAAATTGCTCCTTAAAGCACTTGGTAAAGTAGGAAAGATTTCCAAAACCAACTTCAAGGGCTACCCGGGTAACTGAGCCTTTATTCTGTTCCAGGAGCGAAACTGCACGCTTTAGCCTCAACAGGCGAATAAATCTACTGGGGGACAAGCCTGTCAGTGCATGTAGCTTCCTGTATAATTGGGCCTGACTAAAACCTGATTTATTTTGCAAACTATAAACATTAAATTCCATGTCAGAAAGATGATTTTCAACAACTTCGGTTATCCGGCGCAAGAATTTTACATCGTAGGAATTGAGGACGATTTCACCTGCAAAATTTTCCATTCCCGGGCTGAAGCGTTCACGGAGCAAGGACCTTTGCCTGATCAGGTTCTCCACCCTTGTTTGTATTTCCTGAATTCGAAAAGGTTTAAGTATGTAATCGTCTGCCCCGGTCTGCAATCCCCTGATTTTACTTTCAAAATCAGCTTTGGCCGTAAGCATTACCACAGGGATATGGCTGGTTTTTTCGTTGGTTTTAATATGGTGACATAAGTCCATCCCATTCATTCCGGGCATCATGACATCCGTAAGAATCAGATCGGGAATATGCTTGATGGCCAGCAATAAACCCTCCCCTCCATGCCTGGCTTGCAGCACCTTATATTTGCTCTGCAATTGTTCTGCCAGGTAAGATCTCAGGTCTGCGTGATCCTCCACTATCAGCAGAGAAATGGATTCCCCGCTGCCCGGGTCTGTTCCCGGGTCATCGGTTTGAGCCAGGGATAAGCTTTGCCTTTCGTCATATATTTCTTCTTTTTTGATTGTAAATTCGCTTTTATTCAAATGCTCAATGCCCAGGGGGATTGAGACCTTAAAACAACTCCCTTTTCCAGGTGTGCTTTTTAAACTGATTTCTCCGTGTAAGAGTTCCACAAGCTCTTTGGTCAGAGAAAGCCCTATCCCGGTCCCCTCTGTTTCACTCAGATGTGCATCTTCTCCCTGGTAGAATCGGTCAAAAATATATTGCTGTTCCTCCCGGGGAATACCAGGTCCGCTGTCAACGACCGATATGGAAAGTCGGACCGCTATGGGATTTCCATTGGAACCAGCTTCTGGTTCTTCAATTTTTATATGGCAGTCGATTACACCTTCCAAGGGAGTAAACTTGAAGGCATTGGAAATCAGGTTAATGAGGATGGTGTCCGTTTTGCCAGCATCAAAGTAAGTCACATACCCCTGGTCCGGCAGGTGATAATTATACCTGATCCTGTTTTTTTCAGCCAGTGAGATAAAGGAGGCACAGCTTAAGCTGAGCCTGTGAATCACATCGGCCAGCGTAAGTTCCAGTTTAAGGTTACCACTGTCCAGTTTGGAAAGGTCGAGTAGCTGATTTGCCAGGCTCAGTAGCCGCTTACTGTTTCTTTGTATGATTCCTAGTTTCTTCAACTCGGGATCATCCTTTTTTTTATGTTTAATAATTTCCTCCAGCGGGCTGATGATAAGTGATAAAGGGGTTCTGAATTCATGGGAGATGTTGGTGAAGAACCTGGTTTTCAGGCGGTCCATCTCAAGGATGCGTTGATCTCTTTCTTCAATTTCCTGAATGCGTTCATTTACCCTTTGTTCAAGGATTTTCCTGTCATTTAAAAGCTTCCATGTTCTGAGCCTGATGATTCCAAGCACCCCGCTTATAAGCAGAATGATGTACAGCCCTATGGCCATGCTGCTTCTTGACCAGGGGGGGTGAATGATAATATCCATGGAAGTTCCGGCCGTATTCCAGATCCCATCATTATTGGATCCACTGACCCAGAAGGTATATTTGCCCGGTTTCATGTCCGTATAGCTGGCCATTCTCCTGGTACCTGAGAATACAGTATCCGGATCCAAGCCAATCATCCGGTAGCAATACTGGTTTTTATGACTGTTCGTGAAATTGAGGGCAGCAAATTCAAAAGTCAGATAATTTTCATCGTGCTTTAACTCCAGTTCCCCCTCCATGTCAGCTTTAAGGGGAGTCTCAAATAAAAAGGTTCTGGAAATGACCACGGGAGGAATTTTCCGGTTTAAATTCAGGCTGCCGGGGTGAACATAGTTTATACCTTCCGGACCTGCAAAAAAGAATTCTCCCGCCGGGCTTATACAGGAGGATCCCTGCTGGATCTCTCTCGATGCCAATCCGTCTGACCTGTCAAAAACAGTACAGCTTTCCCTTTTCGGATCAAATATACCCAGTCCGCTAAAGGACCCCAGCCACAACTTTCCGGAATGATCATCCATCAATATGTTTGTGATGGAGTTGCTTAACAAGCCATTTCTGGTGGTATAGTGGGTAAATTCTCCGGAGGCGATGTCCATTTTATTTAATCCACCCCCGCCCGTGGCTACCCATAATGTCCCGGATCTGCCCGGAATAATGTCCCCCACCATATCAGCACTGATGGTTCCGTGTGTATCAGGATCATGGTGATACCGGATGTGACTGGAAGGCTGCTCCGGATTGCCGGGAGTATACCTGAATAAACCACCCAGACTTCCTGTCCAGACCGCTCCTGTTTCGCCAACAAAAACTGACATTAATCCGGAGGCAGGAACTCCCCCCGGATTCAAATCATTTTTGCGATGGGAACTGAATTTTTGCGTTTCTGTATTAAAACTTACTAATCCTCCGTGCATGGTGGCAATCCAGATGTTTCCCGCTGAATCCGGACAAAGATCTCGGATGTAATTGGGTCCAAAATAACGTTGTCTCTTAGGATCCGGCCAGAACTGCTCAAATTCCATGCTTTTTGTATCAAGGCAGCTCAATCCGGAATCTCCTCCAATCCACAGTATCCCTTCAGGGTGTTCAATAATCGAATATATCTTCCTGGATTTTGGTGCCGCCAGGCCATTTGCCCCGGAAGAAAAATGGCTCGTGGTTCCGGAACTTCTATTATAACAATAGAGGCCCTTCCCTTCTGTCCCAATCCAGAGAAGGTTTCTGTGATCCACGCAGAGGGCCAGTATTCTCTCCGGATTCCCCTCTTCTTCATTTCTTTTGCCTGCATACAGGGATTTGAACTTTACCCTCGCAGGATCATACTTGCATATCCCCCCTCCGGCAGTGGCTATCCATAGGATTCCATTCCGGTCGACCAGGATACTGTTCAATTTACTACTGGAGATACTCTGGGGTAAGTCCTTGCTATACCTGAACTCCCGGAGCTTTCCTGACCCTGTATCCATGAGTGACATATAGTTAAGGCCATCAGCTGTTTCATTAAGTATCCAGACAGAGCCATTCTCTCCGAAATCAAGAGCCTTTACCAGGTCTGAGGTCGCTGAGTGACAAAATTCAAAGGCGTCTGCATCCGGATCAAAGCGGGCCAGGCCGCGCCCGGTGGCCAGCCACACGCTTCCCTCCTCATCAATTGACAGGTCTGTGATCCGGCTTTTATTTACCTTTTGATCTTCAGGGATATGATGCCTGAGGAGCTGGTCCTTTTCCTTTATGTACTGCAAAACCCCCCTCCATTCTGTCGTGAACCAGAGGGATCCTGCTCCGTCATCCTCTATGGTTCTGATTGTAGTTGAGATCCTATCAGCCGGGTCCCCCCTGACATGCCGGAAATGGATAAAGCTTCCCCTCCGGCCATCTGAGGCAGGAACATAGCGATCTATCCCCTGACCACAGCTGCCCACCCAGAGCCTCCCCTCCTGATCAAAGGAAAGGCTTGACACACAATTGCTGCAAAGACTGGTGGAATCTTCCGGGTTATGGCGGTACCGGGTGATTTGCTTACCATTGGGATCAATCCTTATAAGGCCTCCGGAATATGGTTTTGCCGGGTCTCCATAGGATCCCAGCCAGATATTACCCTCTAAATCCTCCACAATCGAATGAATGGAAGCCCAGGTATGCCAATCCAGGGCATTCTTCAACCAGGTATTCCGGCTGAAGTCATTGCTGGCCCTGTTGTAACGGGTAATCGCCCCTCCCGATGCCAGCCAGAGGTTCCCGGCGCGGTCTTCATGAAAAATCTTACCCACAATGTTATGCGGAAGGCTTGTGCTATCTCCAACTATGTATTCGTAGTGTTCAAATTCATAGCCATTATACCTGTACAAACCTTCCGGTCCGGCTCCGAACCACAGATAGCCCAGACGGTCTTCAAAAATGCAGGAAATATATCGGTTGATGCCGGACTCCTCACCGTAATGCTCGAAATTAATTGGAGGACTGGCCGGGCTTTGAGCAAATGCGGGAGAATATATCAGCAGGAGCTTAAGGCTTAGAATCCATCCGAAACACTTTATGTGAGCTTTGGATAGCTGCATGGAAGCTGAAAATACCTTTTGACAGGATGATGATAAATAAATATACAAAATTCCCGGGGCTAACACAAATCATGCATAATCAGTACAATAAGTGATAGAATTTACATCGGGCAATTGCTAATTTACTTAGATACAATTCACATTATTACCAACTAACAAAAACTCAAGATGAAAACATTCACAAAAACATTTGCTATTCTACTGATGATGCTGCTGGCTGTTTCCTGCAGCAAGGAAGAAGTTATCCTGCCTATGGAAAAGGAACTCTCTGATGCTGTTTTGAAAAAAGCGCATGTAATTCCGGACCTGTGCCTGGAAGGGACATCTAACTTTGATGTGTACGCTCCAAAGGAGAAAAAGCCAATTATAAAAGGTGATGAAATGTTCCTTCTTATGTTTGCAACTCTGAAATATGATGAAGTGGAAGATATTTATAAACTCGCCACACAGGAATGGGTACCTGCTCCTGACGCCTCAGGTGAATTAGTCCCAGTAATGAAGTTAAGGGAAGTTGAATTTGATGTTAAAATCGCACCGGGAGGGGCAGTGAAATTTTATTGGCCGGAGGAATGGTGGGAGGCAGATCCTACAGAGTATGAAGATGTTATAGACCAAGTAAACCACCATACTGGTTGTGAAATTAATGGACCTGGTATTAATAAAAGAACCATAATGTATACAGGATATTTTGATGGAGCCAGTCTATACGCAAATTGTCATTTTACTGGGATGCAACTTTATGTGCCATCAATGGAGGCCTATTGGAATGGTATGAATCCTTATGAACCTGATTATGATGAGCCTCCATATATTCAAGGTCCTGTAAAATTCGATTTCTCAATTTCCTTGAGAGTAGCTGATTGTCCGCCGGAGCCATAAGAAAAATAACAAGTAGATTTGCCTCACTTGTGATGGGACTGTATTCCGCTTAGCCTGGCAGAATGCAGTCCTTTTTTTTGGCAAGCATGAAGCGGGATCTTTATCGTAAAAACTTTTCCCTGCTTTGCAGATTCAGCAAACCAAGGAGGATCAGGACCAGGCTGCCAATACCCATGATGATCCTGTTTTGGCGGATGGTTTCCTGCCAGACAATTTCATTCACATTGCGTGGAATATCAAAAGGATTGAGGAAGATATTCCACTTGGAACCCTCCAGTGCATCGGCAAGGATCAGCAGGGCGAGTCCGATTACCACCATGATTACCGCAGTGGCATTGCCATTTCTTACCATCGTGGATAAGGAAAAGCCGAGTGCAGAAACAAATACCACCAAAACCATCAGGTGAAGAATCATTTTAATAATGGGAAAGCTGATCAGGGCATAGTAGGCCAGTCCTGCAAAGGGGAAGAGCAGTAAAAACACCAGGAGAATGATCATAATCCAGCGAACCAGCCAGACTTTGTAGCGGTAATCGGGGATTCCAAAAATGATTTCCAGGGTGCGTTGGTCGGCATCACTTTGGATACCAAAAACGGAAGGAAAAAAAACCAGGAGGATGGCCGGGAAGGCCAGCAGTGCATAAACATCTTCCATGTCCATGTCGCCGCTATCCAGTGCGATGATGATTCCAAATACCAGGAAAAATATAAAAGCCGCCAGGATGAAATAAATGAATTTTCCCCCGAAAATGATCCGCATATTATAACGGGCAAGGCTGAATGTATTATTTAGTAATGAGCTGTTTTGTCCCATGGTTTATGCATTATCGGTCTTTTCCTTATCAATCCTTTGCTTATCCGAGCGCAGCAGCCAGAGGTAGGCATCCTCCAGTAAAGGCAGTTCCTCTATGGCATCCTCGAAGGGTTTGTCGGCAGAAATACATCTGAACCTGATTTTTTCCCCGTCTTTCATATGATGTACTACCAGGAGATCGCTTGTGGCTTCTTCGAAACGAGCAGCCGGGAGTGTACTTTTCCATACCCGGCCTCTTGCGATGTCGGTCAGTGCGGACGGTGTTCCGTTAAATAGAACCTCTCCCCTGTTGATTACTGCCATGGTGGAGCAGGAAGATGATATGTCCTCAATGATATGGGTGGAGAAGATTACCACACGGGTCGCGCTCAACTCCACGAGCAGATTCCTGAAACGGATTCTTTCCCTGGGATCCAGTCCGGCCGTGGGCTCATCCACCACAAGGATTCTGGGCAGGTGCAAAAGCACCTGGGCAATTCCTATTCGCTGTTTCATGCCCCCGGAATAGGCACCGATTTTTTTATGCCGCACATCCCACATGTGTACCGATTCCAGGACCTCCTTGATTCTTTTTGCCCTGGAAGCTTTTTCGGTCAGCCCTTTCAGGATGGCCTGGTAATCCAGGTAGGCATATGCCGACATATTTTCATACATTCCGAATTCCTGGGGCAGGTAGCCAATCAGTCCCTGCAGTTCCTCGCGCTTTTCCTGGGTGTCGATTCCATTGATCCAGATTTTGCCATAGCTTTGATCCAGGATGCCACATATAATCCTTATCATGGTTGACTTTCCTGCACCATTTGGCCCCAGCAAGCCGAACATTCCTGTTCCTATCTCCAGGGATACGCCTTTAAGGGCCTTAAATTGTTCAGAGCCAGGTCCCAATCCCGGAATGACCGATACAAACCAGACGAACCACCTGTAAGGGGTCCTGAACTTTTTCAAGGAAAATCCTTCCTGCTTTACGATCCGGCTAACATTCTTCATAGCAATGGCCAGGTACCACAGGGCACCTGCCAGCAGGGTAAGGGTCAGGTTATCCCACCTGCTTTGAAAAATAGCAAGCACAAGCAGGGGTAATCCGTATCGAAGTATCTTATGAAGCACCTGGAGCCACTTTTTCCCGGTGAGTTTTTGGAAATCTTCCGTAATGGCCACCAGGTAATACCAAACCACAGCAGAAGAGACCAGCTGCCAGAATGCACCAATCAGGTAGAACCAGGAAAAGTAGACCAGAAAGCCCAACAAGGGGATTTGCCAGATCAGGGATTCGATGCGTGGTTTAAGAGCCCTGTCCAGTCCGCGGGATAAACGGGCCATTCTGCCTCCTGCTTTAAATTCGCGTACCATCTTAGATTCGCGTCCATAAATTTTTACAAGGTTGGATACCTTAATACGTATGGGGGTTTGCTCATCAATGATTCGTTCTGAAGCTTTCCTCAGACTGCTGGAGATGAACCACCAGACCACCGGAAGGCCTACGATCACCAGGAGTCCGCCTGCCATCTTCCAGATGAATTTATCAAGGAAAAAGACCACCAGGAACATCCCGGCAACTTCCAGAATCAGCAGGGAAATTTTGACACTCAGCTTCAGGCTCCTGATCCATGCCAGGGCATGTTCCAGGCCATTGTAAAGCATGGGAATGTAAACCAGGGTCAGAAGGGTACTCAGGCTCAGTCCGCCAATGACCGTGATGGCAAAGGGTGGGCCAATGGCCTTTACATATTCAGCATCGCCCATGGCCAGAGGAATCATTGCAGCACAGGTGGTTACAGCAGTAATCAGGATGGGCCTTACCCTGGAGAGTCCGCCAAGCAGGATGGACCTGGTAATGCGGTTCCCGTTTTTACGGAGCACGTTGATATAGTCAATGAGGATAATTCCGTTATTCACCACTACCCCCAGCAGGATCAGGAAGCCCATGATGGTATTGGCATTAAATAGCGATTCACCGGTAACGGTGAGCAGGAAAAAGGAACCGATGGCTGCAAGGGGAATGGAGAAAAGCAGCACAAAGGGGGTCACGAAGGATTCGAATATGGCAGCCATAATCATGTAAACCAGCAACATGGCCAGCAGAAACATAAATTTGTAATCATCCAGTCCATTATCCTCCTGTACCAGCTCAACGGCCACTCCTGAAGGGATATTGGCACTTTCTATGATGGCCGAAATTTCACTTCTTGCATACTCCAGCAGATCCTTGGAGTCATAAACATCATCATTATACGCGTACCTGAGTTCTATCTGTTTTTCCTGGTTTACACGGCTGATATCCCGTAAGCCCGTTGCGTAAAAAATTTCGGAGATCTCCTGGAGTTCGAAAAGCTGTTCATCCTGGTCGTCGGGAATATTCAGGGTACGCAGATCATCCATTCTCTTATCCTTATCCTCCTCCTCCAGAGCATCGTTATACTTGATAATGATCTCATACTCTTCATTCCCCTGGCTAAAGTTCACGCCTGAACTGATCTCGCTGGTGAAGCTGCTGAGCTCTCCCATTACCCCGGTCCGGCTAATGTTATTCTGGTTCATGGTCAGAGCATTGAAGTCGAGGTGGACCTCGGGCTGGTTTTCCCGGACTGAAAGCCGGGCAAACCTGATGTTGTCCAGTTCATCCAGGTATGATTGCAGATCCTCCCCCACCTCCACCAGCAGGTTGAAATCCTGGCCCTTCAGGAGGATATATTCTTCATCCTCACCTATACCCAGCAATTTCTCAAAACCAGCATCACCTGCCTGTGCGCCTCCTCCACTTCTTCCACGTGTATTTGCCTGAGCCTGAAGAGGCAGTCAGGCTGATATCCGAGGCTGGCAGGTCCTTCACCATCTCATAGGCCAGGGATTGGAGTTGTCCGAAGGAGCGATTGTTAATTTTCCGGTAATCATCCTGCAATTTGATGCTAACGGTGGCTTCCTCTTCTTCTATCCTGGAAATCACTTCCTCACCCTCCTCAATGGTCATCAGAGATGCTTCCATTCCCGCAACCAGTGCATCAGTAGCCTCCAGGGTGGTACCGGTGGGCATGGTAACATAGAGGGTAATTTGCGAAGTCTCCAGCTCATTGAGTTTGTTTACGGAAACAGAAAGTGTGGTGAGAATGGTCACGAAGAAAAGAATCAGAACCCCGATGATGGTGGGTGCAGGGTTTCGAAGGGCTGTTTTTAATAGTGAAAGGTAAACCCGCACAAGCCGGTTATCCAGGGAGACCTTCTGGTATACAAGTTTATTTCCCTCTTTCCTGCGGGCAAGGATCACATGAACAGCCATGGGAATGAGCAGCAAAGAAACAAAGAGGGAAACAGTGAGTGTTGATATAATGGATACTCCAATGTGTCTGGCCAGCAGTTTGACCAGGAATTCGGAAGAAAAAATAAAGGGAATAAAAACGGCAATGGTAGTGGCAGTTGCGGCCACAATGGAGCGCCAAACCTCCCCTGTTCCCTGGATCACCGCCTTTGATGGGCTTAATCCAAGGCTTCTCAGCCTGTATATATTTTCAAGAACGACCACTGAGGTATCCAGCAACATCCCAACAGCCAGGGCAATACCAATGAGAGTCAGGCTGTTAATGGAAATGTCAAAGGCGTAGAAAAAATTAAAGGCGGCAAAAATAGAAATGGGCATGGCAAGGGCCACCAGCAGTACCAGTCGCACGTTACGCAGGAAAACCCACAATACAAAGATGGCCAGCAGTGCACCGGTCAGTGCAAGCCGGATGATCTGCATGATGTTATTTTCCATCTCTTCAGCACTATTCTCCTGGATCAAAATCTCAATATCGAAGGGCTCGCCCTCCTGGTTCAGAATTTCAAGCTGATCTTCCACCTTATGGGATAGTTCAATGATATTGGCCTGGGCATCATTAATCACTTCCAGGGAAACCGCATCCTTGCCATTGACCCGGCTGATGGTTTCCTCTTCCTTCTGTCCGTAGTAAACTTCAGCGATATCTTTCAGCCTCACCGGGTTAGTTCCTCTCCCGACAATCAATTCCTCGATCTGGGAGATGTTATCATATTCCGCATTGAGGTATACAAAGAAGCGCAAACCCTGGTCTTTCACCAGGCCCCCATACTGCCTGAGGTTCATATTGGATGAGAGGATGTTCCTGACCCTGGTGGGGGCAATATTGTAGGCCTCACAGGCTGCCCTGTCGAGGATAATATCCACCGATTTTTGTCTGCCTCCAAAAACATTAACTGCAGCTACTCCCTCTATATTTTCAAGCTCATTGACCATATGCTGATCCACATAATTCCTCACCCGGTCTACTCCCCCCGATCCGCGTGCCTGCAGGCTCATAAGGGTGGTATTAGCCTGATCCAGGTCGATTTTTACAACCTGGAGCATAAATTCATCCGGCAATTCTCCCCGGATGGAAGCCACCTGCTCGTCAAGCTTCAGATAGGCATATTTAAGATCGGTACCTTCCTCGTAGGAGATCATGATTGATCCCATCCGCCGGCCTGCATTTGAAGTTATCTCTTCGATATTCTCCAGTCCGGCTATCATGCTCTCCACAGGGATGATGGCCTCCTGCTCCATATATTCGGGAGTCACTTCGAGCCGTGAATTTATCTGTATGATAGAGCATGGGCAGCTCGGCATTGGGAAAGATCTCCATCTTCAGCTGTTTCCAGGAAATATATCCCAGCATGGATGCTGCAATAAACAGCATGGAAATCAAGACTTTCCGCTCTATGAGGAAGTGTTTATTCACCGCGGCTTACCTCCTCCTTGCGGTATTTGGTTCCAAGCTTGCCAAATGCCATATAAATACAGGGAATCACCACCAGGGTCAGCATGGTGGAAGTGACCAGTCCGCCAATAACAGCCCATGCCATGGGCGAGCGAAGTGATGCACTTTCTCCGAATCCCAGTGTGAGTGGGAACAAGAGCCAGAATGGTGGTCAGGCTGGTCATAAGAATGGGCCTGATCCTGCGCTGCCCTGCTGAAATAATGGCCTCCCTCAGGCTCATCCCCTCCCGTCGGAACTGGTTGATGGCATCCACCAGTATGATGGAGTCATTCACCGCAATCCCAACCAGCAGGATAATGCCGATGAGCGCCATGATGTTCAGGGCGTTACCCTGGATGAAGAAAACCGCCACGGCCCCCACCACTGCAAGTGGTACGGGAAGCAAAATGGTAAAGGGGTGGATCAGGCTTTCAAACTGGGCCGCCATTACCATGTAAACGAGAATGAGCGACAGAAGCAGGGCAAAACCCAGGCTTCCCATGGACTCTTTTCTGAGGGCCTCCTCACCTGTAATTTTATAGCTGTATTTGGGCGGAAAATCAAGCCCTTCGAGTTCCTTGTCAATGGCCGCAGCTACCTTGTCAAGTGGCATTTCCTTATCCAGATCGGCCGTAATTTCCACGATTCGGTTCTGGTTGTTGTGGAGAATCTCCCTGGGTGAGTTTCCCACCCTGATCTCTGCGATCTCCCTGAGCAGGACTTCGGTGTTGTTAACTTCCACAGAAAGCATTTCCAATTCCTGCAGGGTGATGTCATGAAGCTTTACGGTGATGTCGGTCAGGTCACCTTTAAGGCTCATTTGCCCGGCATCCAGGCCCTGAAGCTTTTCACTGACCCGTGCAATCAGCGTATTCACATCCACATTCATCAGTCCGGCCCGGTAGCGGTCAACCACAATCTCCACTTCGGGTGCTCCTCCTTCTATGGATGAGCTGATATTCCGAATGCCTTCTATTTCTCTCAGATACGATATCACCATCTTACTGAGCTCCTCCAGTTCCTCCATCTCCTCCCCGATGATCTCCACCACCAGCGGAGCTTGATTGGTTCCCAGGATGCTTGAAAGCGCACTTTCCTCCTGCCTGAAAAGGGCTGAATAATTCGGGTTTATCCTTGAAATGTTCCGTGAGCACCTGAATAATCGTGTTTACGGAAAGCTCGGCTATTGGCTATTTAATTTAACCTTTATGGTGGCCATGTTCTGGTCATCAAATAGCTTATCCCCACCTCCAGTCAGTCCGGAGGTTGGTCCTATCTCGCTATATATCAGCTCAAGTTCTTCACCTGTGAGTTCCCTTATGATCTCTTCCAGGCTGGAAACAGCACCGGCGGTTCTGCTCAGCTGGGTTCCTTCGGGCATTTGAAGGTCCACATAAAATTCCCGGCTTTCTGCTCCGGGCATAAATTCGCTTCCGGTTCTCTGGAGCATAAACCAGCCTCCTGCCATCAGAAGCACCGAGACCAGGAGGACCCAGGCTCTGTAGTCCAGTATTTTGTTCAGGAAGCGGCCGTAGCCATTAAACTGGACCGATCTGCGGCGCTTTCCGGTAAAGGGTGACTTTTTCCGGTATATCCTGGAATAGAGCATGGGAATAATCAGGATGGCCACAAGCAGTGAGGCAAGCAGGGAGAAGGCTACCGTGAAAGCCTGCTCCTTAAATAACTCTCCCGAAGCTCCCCTCATATATACAATGGGGATGAAAACCACAATGGTGGTAAGTGTGGAGGCAATAATGGCTCCTCCAACCTGGGAAGTACCATTTACCGCTGCTTCGGCTGCATTATCTCCCTGTTCATGATGCCGGAAGATATTTTCCAGAACAATAATGGCATTGTCCACCAGCATTCCCGCTCCCAGGGCCAGCCCTCCCAGGGTCATAATATTCAGGGTCAGTCCGGAGAAATACATGAGTACAAAAGTGGCAATGATGGAGACCGGAATTGCGATGCTGACAATGGCGGTGGGTCCGATCCGGCGGAGAAAAAGAAAGAGTACAAAAACGGCCAGCACAATGCCCCCGATCAGGCTGTCGCTCACCTCCCCGATGGAAGAGGAGATATATTCCCCCTGGTCTTCCACAACTGTAAAAGTAAATCCAGGCAGGGCCTTCTCCATATCCAGCATGGCCTCCTTCAGATCTTCCACAGCTTTGACGGTGTTGTAACGCATCTCCTTGTAAATGCTCAGGCCAACAACTGCTTTCCCGTTGAGCAAAACTGCATTTTCCTGTTCTTTAAGACTGTAGCTTATGGTGGCTACATCTCTCAGTAACACAGGAACCCGTTCACCTGTATTATCTTCGCCTGAAGCCTCCATCTTCACGATGATCTCCTCCAGGTCTCTCACCTGCTCCAGTTCGCTAATGCCGCGTACAATGTAGCGCTTCCCCGTCTCCACGATTGATCCACCTGAAATATCCTGGTTGTAGCTTTGTATCCTGGCTGAAAGCGTGGATATATCCAGGTTAAAGGCTGAAAGCAGATGATCATTGGTTTCCACCAGAACTTCAAGTTCCTCGGCACCATCCACTTCCACATCGGCTATTCCCTCCAGGCGAATCAGCTCATTTCTCACATAATTTTCTGCAGTTTTCCTTAAATCGTTGAGATCAGTCTGTTCCCTGTGACCCAATGCAACCAGCATGACCGGGCTTGAATTGGGATCGTACTGGGTGATGTTAATCTCCTCCAGGTTTTCGTCCTGATTAAAGGTGGACAGGGCCTTGGAAAGGTCGAGGAAGGCCTCGTTCATATCTTTTTCCCAGGTATATTCCACCTCAATGAGTGCCACCCCTACCCTGGAGGTGGAAGCTACATTTACGACACCACTCTGCCTGATGGCAAGGGACTCCACTCCCTGGACAAATTTCTCTTCCATCTCCTCAGGCGGACGCTCACCTGCCACCAGTTCAATGTAGAGTTTTGGACTGTGAAGGTTGGGGAAAAGGTCAATACCCAGCTTGTTAAAGGAAATAAAGCCCAGAAGCAGGGTGGCGAGTATGATCATACTCACCGAAACCGGGTAGCTAACAGAAAATCTGGTTATGGCTTTTAGCATGGTTTTTTTGGTTTTCTACCTGAGAATCTTTACCCGGGACTGATCCCGCAGGGTCTCAAATCCCGAATTGACAATACTTTCTCCTTTCAGAAGGCCCATTTTCACCTCCACGGCGTTTGCATTCTGTAAGCCGGTGGTAATGATTCTTTCACTGGCTACGCCCTGCTCAACCACGTAAACGATCTGATTGCGGTTCCTGCTCATGATGATATCCTTGGGAATGACGATAACTTCTTCTGCAGAGTTCACAACCATGTCGGCCTTCACGAACATGCCTGGCAGCAAAATTTCCTGATCATTTTCCACTTCCACGAAACACTTAAATGTTCTTGCCTCCGGGTCAATGGAAGGGGAAATCTGGGTGATGGTCCCCAGCAGGGTATCAGCCACGCTGGTATAAGAGCTTATATAAACCTTGAATCCCTTGCTAATGTTTTTGAAGTATTTTTCTGGAAGATTGGCCTCCATATAAAGTTTTCCGTAATCGATAATTCGTAACATTTCGGTATTGGCAGCCACACGTGTTCCCTTTGTGAAATAAGGCAGTTCGGCGATCACCCCGTCAAACGGAGCCTCCAGCGACATCTTGGCCAGGTTAAGCCGGCTGCTCTCCATATCATATTCGGTATTAATCAGGGCAATCTCGGAATTTTTCAGATCCCTCAGGGTAACCCCACCCTTTTTAAAAAGTGCCTGCTGTTTTTCATATTCAAGTTTTGATATCTCCAGGTCAACCTCTTTAGACTTGACTCTCAGATCGTTAACGTACTCTTCATCTTCCAGTTTGATGATTGTTGCACCGGCTTTCACATGATCTCCCAGTGCATAAGGTTTCCCTGTGGCAGGATTTTGCATGAGGGTATAATCCCCGGTGATCTCTGAGATCAGGGTAAACTCCTTCAGGGGGTATACCGTACCTGTGGTGCTCACAAACTCTTCAATGGAGGATGTTGTAATCTCGAATACCCCCACAGGTACCTCAATGGTGGTATTTACATCCATGGAAGGCTGTTTGCAGGAAATCATTGCCAGTAATAAGGCCAGAATGATCGGGCTGGTGCTTTTGAACTTTTTCATGGTATTCATATCTATCGTTTCTTTTCGTCGTTCGAACTGAGCTCATCGGGGATGATGGGAATCTGCCTTTCAAAGTCGTACAGACTCTGGATCTTCAGGTTGAGAAGTTCTATTTTATAATCAATAATGGCATTGGTATGCGCCATTTTAGATTCAGAAAGCTGATTCTGGTATATTCCCAGGTCAAGGCTGGTCAGATCACCGTTGCGGTAACGCTCCAGGTTAATGTCGTAAGCGAGCTCTGCATTTTCAACCGTTTTTTGCTGAATCTGTATCTGGTTCTCCAGGTTCTTAAGGCTTCGGACTACGGACCTGATATTCATTACAATATTTGTTTGTTCCACCTCATAGGAGATCAGACTACTCTTGAGACTGGCTTCAGCAGCCTTGATTTCAGACTTCCTTTCCCCCCAGTCGAAAAGCGGAATATTAAGGGTAAGCCCCACGGCCGGAGTGTTAGTGGGTGTATCAAAAAGATCTCCCAGATTTTCGTCATTTCCCTGCACACCAAAGGAGGCCCTTAGGGAGCCGGCAAATTCGTTGGTGGATTTGGCCACAATCAGATCAAAATTGGCATTCTCCATATCGATTTCCCTTTCCCTCAGCTCCATCCTGTTTGAAAGGGCGTGGCTAATGGCAAGTTCCTGATTTACAGGAACTGTATCGGCAATGATTTCAGCTGCAATCAGGATGGTGGTATCCAGAGGAAGCCCGATGAGCACCTTAAACTGATCCAAACGGTTGGCCAGGGAAAGCTCGGCATTAAAAACCCCCGAGTTTGAGGTGGCCAGGTTTACTTCAGCCTGGTACAATTCTTCCAGGGCCAGTAATCCTCCATCCACCTTATTGCGAATGATTTCGTAACTCTCCTCGTTATTCTTCAGGTCTTCTCGAGCAATTTCCAGGGTCATCTGACTGGAGTAAACCGCATAAAATTCCTGGGAGACATTCCGCTCAAGGTTTAACCTCATCAGAAGGTAGCGAATCAGGGAAGCCTCATAATCAAGTTCCAGTCTCTCGGTTTCCATCCGGGTTCTGTTGTAGGTAAAGATGGGCTGGGTAAACTGTAAATAGAGGCGGTTATTCCATGTCTCAGACAGGGGGTCGACTGCATAAGCCGACTCGGTAAAGGAGTAATCATAGGAGAAGCGGTTCACCAAAGAGAGCTGTCCATCGGTGGGAAGGATGCGCTGATTGATGGAAAAAGTTCCAGCCGATGAAGCCAGTTCGTTCACATACCACTCACCGGTTTGCTGATCGAAGCGGTTTGTCTTTTCATACTCAAAGGGGTCTAAAGTGATGGCGAACTGCGATTTAAGCCTTGCCCGTTGGGCATTCAATCGCTGCTGACTTCTTTCCAGGGAGAGCTCGGTTTGTAACATATCCGGACTATGCTCCACGGCAATCTCCATGGAACGGTCGATGGTTAACAGGGCCTGTCCCTGTAAAGTCCTTCCCCAGCTTCCGGCAAGAAAAATCAGCCCTGCCAATAGTAATTGTATCCTCATAATTCAATCATTTTTACTTCGTCACTTTTTAACCCATTTTACAGCATCGGCAATAACCCGCCTGCCATCGGTCTGATTGGTGAGCCGGACAGACACCGAATCGGCCGGAAAGTGAAAGGACCCCAGGCGGTTCCATCCATCTTCCGGATTATTTAATTCAAAAACCAGCTCTTCACTTCCTTCGCTGGAGCTGATGGTATAATGGTAATCGGTTCCCTTATCCGCAAACTCGGGTCTGAATCCTCCTCCGCGCTGGTTCTGTCCACCCTGCCTGTCCTGTCCACCCTGATTCGCTCCCTGATCTCTTCGGGAAGGACGTTTGTACATGGCTCCCATGGGGATGTATACATAAACATCATAAAATCCTTTCTCCGGGAGCCGGGTACTCCATCTTACATAGTTACCTCCATCTCCCTTACGAATGGCCATGGCTGAACGTACGGTTTCCCCATAGTAGGCAGCGTGTGCTACGGGGGTCCAGCGCGAAGGGGTCCACCATTCATTCAGACTCTGATAAAGCAGGCCCTCCTCCACATTTTTTCGTGAGTCAATATATTGCTTCAGCTTACTCTCCCTTGAGATGGAAAAGTTATAAAAGCCCTCATCCTCGTTATCCACAACATATTCGTTTCTGAATTTAAAGGTCACAGTCTCCTCGGATTCTCTTTCGTACTCTTCCATATTGGTATTTGATACCTCCGTAGCTGAGCGCAGAAAATTATTGTAGCTGGAGGGTATATTCCCAGATATCAGCGTATTAATGGTCATCATCATGGGCCGGTCGTAAAGGACTACCTGCACTTCCTTGGTAAAACCAGCCTCCACCTCGTAGAGGCGTTTTTCCTCACTCATGCCTCCGCCTCCGCCAAAACCACCCTGACCCATGATCCGGAAATTAAAATCCACAAGTCCGGTGGCATTCCCCACATTGCTGATCCTGAATCTGACCAGGTAAACGTCTCC
Organism: uncultured Bacteroidota bacterium; assembly: GCA_963713725.1. Classification (GTDB taxonomy): domain Bacteria; phylum Bacteroidota; class Bacteroidia; order Bacteroidales. The sequence goes on along the minus strand of CAVQMZ010000029.1, from coordinate 189,871 downwards.
TATATCATCCCTGGTTTGCAAATATTCAGGTTCCGATATCAGGAAGGTGGGCATATCCCCTTCGGCATTAATTACCTCAAGATAGGGGGCAATCTCCACTCCGAATTCATTATAAAAATCCCTGGAGAAATTTTCAAAGCTAATTTCAGAGAAGGCATGGTCTTCCAGGTAGTAGTAAAAGAAATTATCAAATTCGCTCATCCCCACCCTGTTTTTCAAGGCTGAAATGATGAAACTTCCGGTCTGATTGATCAGGGAAGAGGTGAGTTCTGTATCCCAGCGGGCAAAAAGCTCGATCATACTGCTTTGTCCCAGCAGGAGGTTGGCACGTTCCTTATCGGTGATCCCCCCTGTAAAACCTTCCCTCGGAGAAACATCAAAGCCTTCTTTAAGGTAGATCTCCAGCATGGAATTAAACACCGGGTATGTTTTGGAACTGATACCTGTAACATAGCTATAGTACAAGGGGAAAACACAGTAGGGATTCTTTGAGTACTCAACATCACCCTGGATAAAAATCAACTCCTCATTCCGGCCACGGCCCGGTCCTCCTCCTCCAGCCCTTAATCCACTCCTGAAAAAGGTGCTCTGAAGCAACCATTTGAACTGGTCGGTCTCAATTTCACGGGGACTTCTGCTGTTATCATTGTTTCGACTGCGTTTTTCTTCAGCCTTTTTGTAACGTTCAAAATCAAGGGTGGCGATCCCGGCCCCCTTCTCGGGCATGAGGATCATTTCCGGAAGGATATTTTCTACGGTTTGACTGTAGGGTCTTTCATAGGCATGATATTGAATGGGCACCTCCACCAGGCTGATGCGATTAAATGCATAGTAGAGATCCAGCTCATCCAGTTCATAATTGTCTTTTGCTTCGGTAATCAGGGCCTTAATGGTATCCTGGATATTGGTGAAGTAGTTTGAGAAGTAGTCATGATCGGGATCCAGGTAGAGATTGTATTCAACCCCGTCTATCTCCATGCTCCTTTTCTCCAGGGGGGCAATGACCAGGGGAAGGGTATTCAGCTCATTTTCAGGATTGAAGTGGATACCCTCCTCATCCTGGGTCATGCGTCCGGGTGCAATGGCCGTAAGGGATGAGTCCGTTCTGACACTCAGGCTGAAGCGGCAAAAGTCCGGCTCCCTTAGTTGAAAGGTTTCCAGATTAAAGCCAACTCCTGCCACAGGATACCAGATTAGCTCCGGTGTAAGCAGGATATAGTCAGGATGAATGATTCCCGCTTTCTTATCTATGGGAGCAACCATGATGCGCTTGAGGGCATCCATTTGCTCGCGTGGGATATCCAGGTAAGCCACAGACTCTTCCGGAACACCTGAGTAATGGATGCTCAGCCGGCTTCGCCTGCCCGGCTCCAGAGCGACAGGAGGTACCACCATCAACAACTGTTCTTTTCTAAGGAAATCCATGCTACCCTGTCTTGAGGTGATACTGTCCACTGAAAAACCGGGGTTCAGTGAAAAGATCAGGGTGTCCAGCCTGCTTTGGTTTTGATTCAAAAGCTGTAATTCTGAACTCACAGTAAGTGAAGCGCCATCCTGGTTTACCCTGAGTGTATTTGAAAGGACATCAGCCACAGGGAAGCCTGCATAAAGACTATTCAGCTCCAGGTAATGTTCCCTGTCAAAGGCCTGGTGCCGGTGATAATTATAATAAAGCGATCCAATGAAGAGCCCGGCCAGTATAAAAACGATAAAGCCACCCATGTTAAGCCCGTTCCATCGCCCGGTCTGGGGCAGCCGGCTTAAAAAGCGTATGGTGGCAAAGATGAACCCGATGCCCAGCAGGAGATAGGACAATCTGTGCATCAATATCAGCTTCGGATTTGCAAAACCTATAAAATCTGACCATACCATGGGCAGATTGAAAGCCATGTAATCGAGCATGCCGTATAACTTATCCTGGAAATAGAAAAGGGTAAGCCCGATATAGCCCAGGAGCACCAGGAAGGTAACTGCCTGGCTTTTAAAAAGGATCATCATAAAAAATGACAATCCCAGAATAAATACCAGCGTGGGAATGGTGATCAGCAAGGGATAATAAAGATAGGCCACCCATACAACCGGGGTATCCTGGCGTATCAGGTTAAAAACGAGGGTCATGGTCAGAGCCAGCATAACAAGCCCCACAAATAGCACAAGAATACCCATGGTTTTGCCCACCACATACTCCCCATTGGTAATCGGTCTGGAATAGATCACCTCGGTGGTATCCAGTTTTTTATCCCTCTTCATGAAATCGGAAGCCAGAAATACAGCAATCACCGCCTGGGCAACACTGATAAATAAGACATTGATATAGGGCAGGTTGGCTGCAATGGCTCTGAAAGTCCACCGGGCATCAGAATGTCCTCCGAAAACCGCCATGTTGGTGCCAAATAGAATCAGCAAAGACAGGATGGCAAATATCCTGAAGAACCAGCTTCTGAAAAGGGTTTTGCTCTCATAAAGGGCCACGTTCCATATGTTGTAGAGACTCATTTCAGGTTCCAGTGTTCCAGTTTATTGTCCATATGGTGAACATAGGCATGTTCAAGGTTCGGGTCCACCGCATAGGCCTCTATATCATCCGGTTTTTTACCCACAAATTGCACTTCCCACCCTCCAGACGAGGGGATGGTTGAGATAATGGGTAATTCGGTTTTCAGGGTTTCATATTGTTCAGGGCTATCTCAGCCCTCCATACAAAGCCATTGGCCTGCTCAACAAGTTGGTCGGGAGTACCCTGGTAGATGAGCGATCCTTCGTTGAGCAGGGCCATCTGGTTGCAGGTACTTGAAATATCACCTACGATGTGGGTGGAAAGAATAATGATGGTTTCTGAACGGCCCAGATCTGAGAGGAGGTTTCTGAAGCGGATCCTTTCTTCCGGATCGAGACCGGTGGTGGGCTCATCCACAATAATGATGGAAGGATGAGCGATCAGGGCCTGGGCAATTCCCAGCCGCCTTTTCATTCCCCCGGATAACTTGTTAGCCATTCGGTTGCGGAATTCAAAAAGGCCAACGCTCTCGAGCATCTCGTCCACTCGCATAAGGCGTTCCTTTTTCGAATTCATACCTGCAAGCCTGGCCGCATAATCCAGGAACTCCCAGGATTTTAATTTCGCAAAAAATCTGAAATCCTGAGGCAGGTAGCCCACCATACTCCTGATCTCCTTTCGATGCTTCGCAATATCTTTGCCATCCACCAATACACGTCCTTCACTGGGCTGCATCAGGGTGACCATAATCCTCATAAGGGTAGATTTCCCTGCTCCATTGGGTCCCAGCAGTCCAAACATACCATTGGAAATGCTAAGGTTGATATCATCCAGTGCTTTAAATCCTCCGGGGTAGGTCTGGGTCAGGTTTTGAATCTCAATTTGCAAGGAGTGGGCTCTTTTGTTATTTTATGCTGTCTTTGACTTCAGTTGGACCCATTGGTTTAATGGGCCGTAATTTATTTATGAACTAAATTAAACCTTTTAAAGGTATCGGCATCATAGTTAGGAAAACTGTTAAAACAATAAGAAATGAAACACATGAAAAATTTGAAAATTGCAGGATTTGTAATCCTTAGCATCCTTTTTTCAATAAATATCTCAGCACAGGGGCCTGGCGGACCAGGGCGTGGCCCCCAGATGTCCGAGGAGGATATCAAGAAAAATGTTGAGCAAACTGCTGAAAGCCTCGGTTTAAATGATGATCAACACAAAAAGATCCTGGCCATTGATATGGATTTCTACAATAAAATGCAGATTGAGCGCCAGAAAATGATGAACATGGAGCGTACCGAGGAAAATCGCGATGCCATGCGGACCAAGATGACTAAAATGCGCGATGAACGTAATGAGCAATACGAAGAGGTTCTGACGCCTGAACAGTATAAAAAATTCCTTGAAATACAGGAAAAGCGCAGGGACGAAATGCGTCAGCAAAGGCAGCAGGGTAATCCGGACGGCGGGCAGGGTGAACAGTCTCAGAGGGGCAGAGGGAGAAATTAAACTCCTTTAATTAAAAGGGCCACTAAATTCACGAACAATTCTGTTTTATACAGGTTATCTGTATAAAGCAGAATTTTTTTTTAAATAAAACCATAAAAATGTCAGTTAGAACAGCAAAATCACAATGGAACGGAACCCTGGCTTCAGGTAAGGGAACCATGAATTTCAGTAACTACAGCGGACCTTTTACCTTTGCATCCCGTTTCGAAGAAGGCGATGGAACAAATCCTGAGGAATTAATCGGAGCTGCTCATTCGGGTTGTTACTCCATGTTCCTTGCAGCCCTGATAAGCGGGGAGAAACTTGCTCCCGAAAGTGTGGAGACCACCGCCAGTGTGCACCTTGGCAAAGACGACAAGGGTCCTGTTATTACCACCATTGAACTGGATTGCCAGGTAAAATGTGAAGGACTCAGTCAGGAAAAATTTGATGAGCTTGCAGCGGCAGCCAAAGAGGGCTGTCCCATTTCAAGGCTTGTGGCCGCAGCAGATATTAAGCTAAATGCTACCCTACTTTAGCAGGAGGATCACCACTATTTAATCCATTTGGGAACCGGCGGGGCGATATAGTTCTCCATCATTTGAAGGAGTTCTTCAGCCTCACCGCTTACCTGGATGATCTCACGGTTTACTGTCTTAAGGAAACCCTCTTCCACCATGGTGTCAACTCCTCGTAATATGGAGTCGTAATAGCCATTTACGTTGAGTATTCCCACTGCTTTCTGGTGAAGTCCCAGCTGGGCCCACGTGAGCATCTCAAATAACTCATCCAGGGTGCCAAAGCCCCCGGGAAGTGCAATAAAGCCATCACTTTTATCGAATATCAAAGCTTTGCGCTCGTGCATGTTATCTACGGTGATCATTTTTGAGAGTGAATCGTGGGCAACTTCTTTGATGTGCAGGAAGCCGGGAATGATGCCTGTCACCTTCCCTCCGGCCTTGAGCGTTGCATCGGCCAGAATTCCCATCAAACCCACCTTACCCCCACCAAAGATTACTTCTGTCTGTCGTTCTGCCAGCAATTTTCCAAGGTAAGCCGCCTGCTCTCTGTAAATCCCATTAAGCCCCGAACTGGAGCCACAATATACTGCAATGCTATTCATGTGCTGAAGATATAAAGAATAGTTTGACTGAAAAAAAACTGGCCCGGCATCGAAATGCCAGGCCAGTCAGCGTGATTGATATATTAGCGTGCTATCACTACTGCGGTGTTGGATGATTGTTTAATACTGCGGTGAATTTTTCAAAATCTTCCTGGGAGAGTTCATGATCGCTAAGCTCTCCGCTGAAATATTTGTCATATCCAACCAGGTCCATCAGTCCGTGTCCGCTGAAATTGAAGAGAATCACCTTCTCTTTTCCTTCCTCCTTCGCCTTTTTGGCTTCTCTGATCGTGGAAGCAATGGCATGGGTTGTTTCCGGAGCAGGAATGATGCCTTCGGTGCGGGCAAACAATACACCCGCCTCATAACATTCCAGCTGATGGATGGCCTCAGCCCTTGCCAGACCTTCCTTAACAGCGTGACTAACCAGGGGTGACATACCATGATAACGCAGTCCCCCTGCATGTATTGGGGGAGGAATAAATCCATGTCCCAGGGAATTCATGGCCAGCAATGGAGTCATTTTGGCCAGATCGCCATGATCGTAAGCAAAAGGCGCTTTGGTCAGCGTCGGACAACTTGCAGGTTCAACTGCAATAATATCAATATCTGCTCCGTTGATTTTATCCTGCATAAAAGGAAAGCTAATTCCGGCAAAGTTACTACCACCTCCGGCGCAGCCTATGACAACATCGGGAAGCTTCTCATTAACCTTCTTCAATTGCTTCTTGGCTTCAAGGCCAATTATTGTCTGGTGCAACATCACATGATTCAAAACGCTTCCCAGTGAATAGCGGGTCTGACCACTGGGATCTGTAACAGCGGCTTCAACAGCTTCGCTAATTGCGATTCCAAGGCTTCCTGGTGTGTCCGGAAACTCTGCCAACACATTCCGGCCTGCCTGTGTTTCCATAGACGGGCTTGCAATGCAAGTTCCACCCCAGGCCTGCATCATCATTTTGCGGAAGGGCTTCTGATCAAAGCTGACCCTGACCATAAATACCTTACACTCCAGATCAAGCAATGAACAGGCAAAAGAGAGGGCACTGCCCCATTGTCCGGCGCCGGTTTCCGTGGTCAGTTTTTTAATTCCAAATTCTTTGTTGTAGTAAGCCTGAGCCACAGCAGTGTTAGGCTTGTGACTACCAGCCGGAGAAACACTTTCATTTTTGTAATAGATTCTGGCAGGTGTTCCAAGCGCCTCCTCAAGAGCGTAAGCTCTTACCAGGGGTGCAGGACGCCAGATGGAAAGCATATCCATTACTTTTTCAGGAATATCGATCCATCTCTGTGCACTCACCTCCTGCTCGATCAGGTTCATGGGGAATACCGGGGCCAGGGATTCCGGTCCGATTGGGTTTCCATCGGGTCCCAGAGGTGGATTAATGGTTCCAGGAAGGTCGGCGGCCACGTTATACCACTGTTTGGGCATCTCGCTGTGGTCAAGATAAATGTTTCTCATTTTACTCATTGCTCTTTGCTTTTTTGGGTGTATAATGTCAAAAAAAAACGGGGCTGCTAATTCTAACATGCCCCGTGTTTATAAATTTGTGAATTCTATTTCCATCTCTACATCATCCACGAAGCAAATCTTTGAAAGGCCACCAAAGCCATCGCCATAGATTTCTTGTGGAATTACGATTTGTCATTTCTGTAGCTATTTCAGTTTCAGTTTCCGAAAAATAGAGATAATTTTCTTATGATCCTGCTTATTTCCTTTTTTTTTTACGCTTAATACTTGGGATTTACCCAGGGCTCAGTTGCTTCATACTTGCTGCCAGAGGCCCACTTAATTCCCCTATGCATAATTTCCAGTGCTTCAGGAACCTCAAAATCCTTCATCACATGCCCCAGCGAATTGTAAAAGACCCTTCCCTTTCCATAGGTTTTTTTCCAGGCAACAGGAATGGTACAGCCTTCGATCCAGGGTGCGTGGTCGGCTGAGAACCTGGTGCTTGCCAGCACCTTCATATTTGGATCCACATGCAGGTAATACTGTTCGCTATGCATGTTAAAATCATTCAGTCCCTTTGTGACAGGATCCTCTTTATCGGTAACCTGAACACTGTAATCGATTATTCCTCCCGGGTGTGCCACCCATTGTCCGCCTGTCATAAACTGGTATTTCACATTATTTCTGAAGGAATCGCAAAGTCCGCCATGCCAACCGGCAATGCCCATGCCTCCCTCCACTGCTTTCAGCAGTCCGGCTTCCTGTTCCTTTGTAATGGTAGACATGGTAAAGATCTGGATAACCAGGTCGACACCCTTCATGTATTCGGAATCAGCATAGGCATCCATGTTGTCATGAACATCCACTGATGCGCCCTCACTTTCAAGCCAGGGTACAAAAAGCTCCACCGATTGAGTGGGCTCATGACCATCCCATCCTCCATAGGTGTATAATATCTTCCTGCCTTTAAGTGACGGGAGCTCAGGTAGTACAAGGCGATTATGTCCTTTGGCGGGTGTGATCGCTTTTATTCCAAGGCTTGCACCTGCTGCTGCTACGGCCGAACTGGCCAGAAATTTTCTACGGTTTAATTTCATTTGTTTCAGAGTTTGGTATAAAAGTAGCGGAAAAATAGAAACAACAAAAAAACCCCCCGCAAAAGCGAAGGGTTTAGATTAATACGGAATGAGGGGTCAACTATATAAGTTTGACGTTCACTGCATTTAATCCTTTACGTCCTTCTGTAAGTTCAAAAGTTACATCGTCATCCTCTTTGATCTTATCGATCAGTCCGGAAACGTGGACAAAATACTCTTCGTCTGATTCGACGTCCTTAATGAATCCATATCCTTTTGATTCATTGAAGAATTTTACTTTACCTTCTTTCATTGTATAAATTGAAAATTAATAACGGTACAAAAGTAATATATTTTAACACGAAAAACACAAATACTTCAATAAGTATTCACTTTTATCTGGGAATTAGGTAAAAATAGACTGCGAAGAAGTGGCTGAGACTGCCTGCTATCACTAGAATGTGCCAAACCAGGTGGTGGTAAGGAAATTTGAAAAATTTGAAAAAAAGAATGCCAATGGAATAACAAATCCCCCCAATTAAGATCCAAGCCCACCCCATTGTTGGCAAAATCCGGGCCATTGGAATGATCGCGAAAAGGAAAATCCATCCCATTACAGCATAGGATATTACATAAAAGATATTCACCCCCGTATCATAATCTCCCGGCTTAAATAAAATCATCAGTGTGCCGATAAGGGCTATGCCCCACTCCAGTCCGAATATTACCCATCCAAAGGGACCACCAATGCCAATAAGTGCAATGGGAGTATAGGTGCCGGCAATCAGCAGGTAGATAGCAATCCTGTCTATGTTGAAAAAAGTATCCTTGAGGCGACCCATGGGCAGAATATGGGTCATGCTTGAAGAAAGATACAATATGACCATACTTGCTCCGAAAACCCCACATGTGACGATATGAATCACACTGCCGCTGGTCCTGGATTGTACCAGCATTAAAATCAGTCCTATCAGGGCCAATAGGGCTCCTGCCATATGAGAATAGGCGTTGGCGAGTTCCTCGCTTTTTGAAAATTTGTTTTCTTTTACCATTTAAATAACTTTCCGTCAAAAATAGTTTATTGGCGGTCACTGCCCATTTTTGACCATCCCCGTATGTTCTAATTCATCCCAAAAACAGTATCTTTGCCTCAGCCCCACTGGAAATAGCCAATATCTCTTGCTATGAAAATCTACCTGCTACAAATAATCCTTCTGCTTTTTTGTGGTACTGTATTGTCCCAGGAATCAAAGAGTGATAGCCTGATAAATCTTAGTGTGGAGCGAACGGGTAGTGAGCTTGCAGATACCTACTACCAGCTATCCCAATACTTTACGGATACATTGCCCGACAGTGCACTTTATTATGCTAATCAGGCAGAATTGATCCTCAGCAAAAGTGATCCCGATGGCATGCTTCCCCCTCTTTTTAAACTAAAGGGACGCATTTATGAAATAATCCGGGTTACCGACAGAAGTCTATTTTATTACCGAAAGGCCTATGATGCCTACATCAAGCTCGGGGAAAACCAGGAGGTGGGCAATTGTGCCCTGAGCCTGGGTAACACTTATTATGAGCTTGGTGATTTCAGCGAGGCCTATTTCTTCTATATGCAAAGCCTGAACGCTTACGAACAGAACGGGGACTGGATAGGGATAGCCAAGATGGAAAATAACCTGGGGACTGTTGCCCATGAGATGGGAAACCTGGATGAGGCAGAAAAGCATTATTTTAAGGCCTACGGAATTTATAAAGAAGACGGTACCCTGTCGGATCAGTGCAGGTCACTCAACAATATCGGTCTGATACTCTATGATCGGAAAATGTACGATTCGGCACTGGTATATTTTACTGAGGGCATCGAAATCCTGGGCGAAAATCCGGGTTCCAGGGACAGCGATGAGTACATTCTATCGGGCCTTTATAATAATATGGCACTGGTTTACTCGGATATGGAGGAATATCAAAGGGCACTGGATATTCTTTTATTGAGCCTGGAACTTGCTCAGAAAACAGAGGACCTTTACACCATAGGGGCAATTTATACCAATCTCGGATCCATTTACGGTAAATTAAAGAAGCAGGATGATGCGCTTTACTACCTGCATCGCGCCCTTCGAATTGCGAAGAACATGAAGTTCAAGCATCTGGAACTGGAGGTCTATGATGAACTTTCAGGGCTGCATGCCGGGCTGGGATCATATGCTTCAGCTTACAACTGGCGGCTTAGATATGATACGGTATATAAGGATTTGTTCAATGAAAATCAGTCGGAACAAATTGCGCGCATCAGGGGGCTTTATGAGCAGCAAATTAAGGACCAGGAAATTGAACAGCTTCACTCACAGTCGCAGGTACAGACAACTCTGAATAAGGTATTTGTCGCATTCATAGTGGTGATTATAGCTCTGGTCATTATCATAACTGTGAACTTAAGGTCTAAAAAGAAAACAAACCAGATACTTGCTCAACGTAATATGCAGTTATCCAGTGCCATGGATAAATTGAGCCAGTCGGGAGAAGAGCTGGAAAGTCTCAACCGCTCCAAGGATCGGATTTTTTCTGTGGTGGCCCATGACCTCAGGAACCCTGTAGCGGCAGTAACCGGCTTCTCCGAATTACTCTACGAAAATTTTGACGAGTTCTCCGGTGAAACCCAGAAAGAGTACCTGCTGCAGATTGTACAGGGGACTCAGCGGATTCAGAATCTCCTGGAGAATCTCCTGGTATGGGCCAGATCACAGATGAAGGCCATAAAATATGAGCCAGAAAGCCTGAAGGTAAAGGATGTATTGGATGAGTGTGTAAGGCAGCTTAATGCAAATCTTGACCATAAGAAGGTCAGCTGCCATGTGAAAGTTGATAAACAATGCCTTGTTTATGCAGACAAAGCCATGATTGATACTGTATTCAGGAACCTGATTATCAACGCTATTAAATTTAGTTTTCCCGGAGGTAAGATTTGGATCACATCCAGTATGAATTCGGAGAACTGCTCAGTTTCGGTAAGCGACGAGGGCATTGGAATCCAGCCTGAAATCCAGAAAAAAATATTTGATCCCAACGAAGCAATCTCCTCCCTGGGTACTACCGGGGAATCAGGATCTGGCCTGGGTCTGATTATATGCAGTGAATTCCTGGAAATGAATAAAGGAACAATTTCGGTTGAAAGTCAGCCCGGAAACGGATCCACATTTACAGTCAGTCTTCCTGCTTCAGCTGCTCCTTAAAAAGCTTTTCAAATTTTTCAACCTTCGGCTGAATTACCACCCGACAATAGCCCTGATTTGGGTTGTTCTCGAAATACTCCTGATGGTAGGCTTCGGCCCTGTAAAATTCAGTATAAGGTTCAAGAGTTGTTACTATAGGATCATTCCATATTCCGGCCCTGTCAAGTTCTTTTATTATTCCCTGAGCTATTTCTTTTTGCTCCTCATTATGGTAAAGAATGCATGAGCGATATTGAGTTCCCACGTCAGCTCCCTGCCTGTTAAGGGTAGTTGGGTCATGGGTTTTAAAGAATATTTCCAGCAAAGCTGTGAAGCTTATTACATCGGCATCATAAGTCACCTGTATAACCTCGGCATGCCCTGTGCTTCCAGTGGTAACCAACTTGTAATCAGGATTTTTAACATGCCCTCCTGCGTAACCTGATTCTACCTTTTCAACCCCGTTCACCCGTTCAAAAATGGCCTCCACGCACCAGAAACAACCGGCTCCCAGCGTTGCCTGTTCCATCCTAACTTTCTCTTTAGATTCACCCATAATATTTGACGTCAGTAATAAAAGTGTAAATATAGCTATTGAAGTTTTTCTCATCATATCAATTTCTTCTCTTAATCCTATGTTATTAACCCCATTCTTCAACATTTGTTTTGTTTCTTATCGTATAGTTCCGCATACCAACGATGTATAATCATTACAAGATGAAAGATATCTGTTGAAATCGTATTCTTTTGTTAATATTGAAGCCATGAATATTAAAGAAAGGTATGAAAAAGTCATCGCCTGGTTTACAGAAAACATGCCGGTGGCTGAAACCGAGCTTGATTACACCGATCCATATGAGCTGATTGTAGCAGTAATCCTTTCAGCTCAGTGCACCGACAAGAGGGTAAATCTCATTACACCCTCATTTTTCAAGAACTTTCCGGATGTAAATAGCCTGGCAAATGCACCGGTGGAGGATATATTTGAGCTGATAAAAAGTTGTTCTTATCCCAACAACAAGGCAAAACACCTCTCCGGAATGGCAAAAATAGTAAGCTCTGCCTTTGAAGGAACTATACCAGATACCATGGAAGATCTTCAAAAACTGCCCGGCGTAGGTCGAAAAACTGCCAATGTGATCCTTTCTGTGGCTTTTAATCAACCGGCCATGGCTGTGGATACTCATGTATTCAGGGTTGCCGCCCGCATTGGTCTTACCAGGGGAGCTAAAAACCCCTATGAGACTGAGATGCAACTCATCAGGCATATCCCCGAGGCTGATATTGCCAGGGCTCACCACTGGCTCATCCTGCATGGAAGATATGTCTGTACTGCACGAAATCCATCCTGTGGAAGCTGTGGACTATCCAAACTTTGCAAATACGTTGAAAAGAAAATCAAAAGTTGATTTTCATTTTTCCTACATTTGATCAGTACCTTCAAATGGTGTAATGCAAAGCTTAAAAACTCATCTTATTCTTTTATCTCTATTGCTGGTGGGCACATCAGCATCCACGCCTTCCATTAACTTTCGTGATGGACGGTATAACAATGTCTGCAAGTCGCTTGACAATGATGTCCTTTTGTATTTTATATTTATTGACAGCCGGACCACATACCCCTGGAGTGAATTTGACATTCTGACAACCATTGATTCAATCAGGATTGCAAGCCACTGGCTTGAGAAGGAAGCCCAGGCGGCAGGAATACCACTCCATATAAAAACAGACTTCTATATAGGTGATGAATATTCCACCATTCAGAAGAACCTGCCAAAATCAAGCGTGAATGAGTGTATTAAAGAATTAAACCTGAATGAGGGCATGAAATCCCTTAGCAGGTGGGGCGACAATGTCTCCAAAACCGTTGGAGAATCACTTTATATTAAGGAGAAAGACGGCATTCCCACAATCAAGAAACCCGGCACAAAAGAACGCCTGATTGCTTTCCTGAGGGATGAATACCAGGTGGAAAGCGTGGCCCTGCTCATGCTGGTTAATAACTATTTTAAGACGGATATCTCCATAGCTGCCAACACCATGCACAATGATGATGTGGAATTTGCGGTGGTCAGCTATAAATACCCTTCTGAGATTGCACATAATTTTCTGCATCTCTACGGAGCAGCAGACCTGCATGAGACCTATTTCAGAAGGAACAAAAGAAATCTGAAGCTTGCAGCCAGCGCTTTTCCGGATGACATCATGTCGGATGTTTACGCCAGGCCTTTGAATGAATTGGAAATCGGACCTTATACACAATATATGATAGGTTGGACCGAAGACTTAGATATGGAATATGAACCATTAATGACCGAAAGGTTTACACTTTTTAAATAAAAAAAAAGTGTTATTTTTACTTAAATATGGCCCCGTTGCTATTGATTGGCGCGTGATCCATTTAACCAGTGATTAAACAAGTTTACCTATGAACCGAAACCCATTATTACCCGGTAAATTCTTTCTTCTTCTGTTTGTCTCATTTAGCGTCCTGCTTGTCAGCTGCAATCTTGGAACCAAATCAGGGAATGAAGGATCGGGGGAATTTGAAGCAACCGGAAATCTGGATGCTGAAACCCAGGAGCAGTTAAATACCGCAAAACGGATTTTTTATTCACTACCTTCTCCTCTGGAGACAGCCATGTTGATTAAAAATGCTGGTGCAGCATACAACGAAGAACTACTTAATCCAACTGGCAACACTTCTCGTTATATTACGTCCAAAAGTAAGGCTCTGAATCTGGGAATCTATTCCACAGATCTTAGCTATGCCAGTCTGTTTGACCAGACTCAGGCCACACTTGACTATATTGGTGCAGCAAAAGAAATGGCCGACGGGCTTAATATTCTGGACGCCATCGACGAGGAAACCATCTCCACCCTTGAGGAAAATATCAACAACAGGGAAATGATTATCGACATTATTTCCGAAACCCTTATGAACTCCAGCTCTTTCCTCAAGGAAAACGGACTGGAGGCGACTGCATCTGTTGTCCTTGTTGGAGGCTGGATGGAAGGCCTTTACATTGCCACCAACCTGGTAAACGAATCTAAACTGAAGGATAATAAACTTGTTGAAAGGATAGTCGATCAGAAGCTTTCCATGGATATTATTGTGAACCTTCTCATGCAAACCTCAGAAGATGAGGATGCGATGGACGTTTTGGAGGATGTAAAGTCTCTGAAAGTTATATTCGATAAAATCACAATCAATCAGGGCGAAGTTACGGCTGTTGAAGATACAAAGACCAATGTCACCACCCTGAAATCGGAATCATCCATAAAGATTCCCAAGGATGTATTCCTTGAATTGAAAACCAGAGTTGCGGAGATTCGCAGTAGCTACATATCCTAAACCCCCAAGAAAATGACTAAAAAGGGCTTTCTTTTTATATCCCTGATTGTTTGCCTGATCTCCCTGCCTCTTGCATTGAACGGGCAGTGTAAACAATTTGCCAAGAATACCTGTAAACCAGGACTGGACCCATACCAGCATGATGGTAACTACGATGCTGCAGCACTCCTGATTGAAGGAGAACAGGCGGATATGTACCGTGTTCTTCATGCCGATGTAAATTACAGGATTGGAGTTTGCGGATCGGGTAACCTCTCATCCATCCACTTCAAGGTACAGGATGTCAGGGACAACTTTAAAGTAATTTATGATAACAGTGAACATGACTACGATTGGAAATGGGATGTAAAACTTGAGTCGAGCAGACAATTAAGAATCATCGTATCGGTTCCCGTTTCTAATGAAAATTCAAACCATCCCGAAGAGGGATGTGTCTCTGTTATGATTGGGTCAACCGATTTTTAATTAGCGGAACGCTTAATTCATCTACCATGACAAGGAAAAGCATACTCTATCTTTCAATACTGGCCAGTTTACTCCTTCTTCCAAACGCACTGAATGCACAGTGTAAGCAGTTTGCGAAAAACACCTGTAAAGCCGGACTGGAACCCTATCAGCATGATGGAAATTACCATGCTGCGCTTTTGATCGAAGGAGAAGAGGCAGAACTTTATAAGACCTTCTATTCCAATAGAGAATACAGGATCGGAGTATGCGGAGCACCCAATCTGGATCGGATCGAATTCAAAGTTATCGATTCCCGAAGCAGCAAGGTTCTTTATGATAACTCTCAGCATGATTATGAGTGGAAATGGGACTTTAAGCTGGAATCCAGCCAGCAACTAAAGATCATGGTCAGAGTACTTGCCCCCGAAGGCAACCTTGAGGAGCCTGGAGAAGGTTGCGTGGCCATCATGTTTGGCTCCAGGGATGAATAACCAGGAAGCCAAATTAGTATAAAGGAGTAAAAAGAATATTAACAGCATATTGAAAGGTTGTCCGGCTCTTGCGGACAACCTTTTTATTGTTATTTTTGTAACACCAACAAACTCTAAACTTTTCGATCCTATGGACCCCGACCAGAATCAGTATCATTTTAGTTTTTTCAAACCCTCCACAGAAAGCGCCAGGCACAACAGGAATATGGTTTTGCAACTCATCCTGATCTGGGTTGTGGCGATATTCGGCTTTCAGATTATTCTGAAGCTCATTGAAAAACCCACACCGGAAGCAGCCTACCTGCTCTACGAACAGAGCTGGCCGGCAATTGAAGCCCGGAACCCGGATATTACAGACCTTCAGAACTCTGCTCAGGCCGCACTTTCAGTACTGGGTAAGGTACACATCCAGGAAGCTCACAGATCTGCCCTTGACAATGCTGTAAGTTGGTTTGCATGGCAAATTGCCGATAGCAGTCAACAGCTTGAGCTGAGGGCAGCCCTGGGTGATTTTGAAGAGGCTGCTGCCTCCATTGAAGTTGTTACTGATCAGGACTATGTGGACAAGAAAGAGATCCTCATTCCCATCCTTGTGAATCTTTATGGCCTCGCGCCAACTGATGTAAGAGGAAAGATAGCCCCCCTTGAAGTTCACTCCGACTTATTGGAGTCTTTTGATGATGAAAACCGGAAGGTTTTTATGGAAGCCATGGACTTATACCTGGTTCATAATCAATCCGTCCTGACGGATACAAAATTCCTTGGCTTTCCCTTTCATTATTTCTACACTGCCGTATTCCTGTTGATCCTCTTTGTGGGGCTCTGCTGGTTATATTGTATCAGAACAGATATGTTCAATAAGCAATATGGCATTGAAGATTAAAAATTCATCATCATTTTAAAGACTCCAATCATGAAAAAAATATTAATCCCATCCTTGTTTTTACTGATATCTCCCAACCTTCTGCATGCAGCAACTGCAGCAACACAGCTGGAGGGTGGTTTTAAAGTTGGTCCCGCCATTATCCTGATCACTATCCTGATTCTTTTTGTCATGGTCGGGATTCTTTTCAGAGCAAAAGACACCACCGATTTCTATGCTGCTGGCAGGGGAATATCCAAGGTAGGCTCAGGAATGGCCATTGCATCCAACTGGATGAGTGCTGCCTCTTTCCTGGGAATGGCTGCACTGATGTATGGTTCAGGTTATCACGGACTAGCCTATGTGGTGGGCTGGACAGGTGGTTACGTTTTATTGCTGATTCTTATGGCCGGACAGATCCGGAAATATGGAAAGTATACCGCGGCAGACTTTATTGGTGACCGTTATTACTCAAAAGGGCTTCGTGCCGTTGGGGCCATCATTGCCATTCTGATATCCATTTCTTATTGTGTGGGACAGTTTGGTGGAATCGGACTTATGTTCAAGTGGATTCTGGGTATCGAATACAGTCTTGCAGTCATTATCGGAGGAACAGTTGTATTAACCTATACCCTGATCTCGGGGATGCTGGGTGTAACTAAAAATATGCAAATCCAGTATGTGATCATTATTATCTCCTTCATCATCCCTCTTTTCCTGCTTACCATCAAGTTTGACTACTTCTGGCTACTGCCACAGATTGGCTATGGATCTGTTGTTTCAGATGCAGTAAGCGGACTACCCATCAATGAATTAAAGGGATTGTATAATTCGCTTGGACACGATTACGCCGCAGTACCCGTACCCGAATTTGTCATGCCCTGGGATCCGGCTACCGGAAAAACCTTCTTCCAATGGATAGCCATTGCATTCTCACTGATGATCGGAACAGCAGGACTACCCCACGTTATTCAGCGTTTCTATGTGGTGCCCAAGTCGAAAGATGCCAGGTGGTCGGTAGTATGGGGACTTTTCTTTATCTGTATATTGTATTGGAGCGCTCCAGCCTATGCGGCCTTTGGAAAACTGCTTTCACTGAACCCCGAGGTGGGAACACTGGCCAAGGACGCCATTGTGGTTTATACCGCCCAGCTTGGAAACCTGAATCCCCTTATTGTGGGACTCCTTGCGGCCGGTGGTGTATCTGCTGCTTTCTCCACGGTATCCGGACTTCTGGTGGCTGGTTCTTCCGCTTTTGCCCATGACCTGTACGTTAAGGTTATTAACCCCGAAGCCAGTCCCAAAAGCCAGTTGCTTTATGCCAGGCTGGGGACTGTTTTGATGGCCATCATTGTAACCCTTATTGCCCTGAAAAACTTTGCTCTAATCGGACAACTTGTGGCAGTTGCCTTCTCCCTTGCCGGTTGTACCATCTTCCCCCTCTTCCTTTTAGGAATCTGGTGGAGCGGATCAAACCGGGCCGGGGCTGTTGCCGGTCTGATAACGGGTGGTACAATTTCGCTGATCGCTATTACCTACTTCATTGCAGGCAAATCTGGAGTTACCCTGCCCGCTCATGACTTTATCAGCTACTGGCTGGAAGCATGGTATTTTGCCTGGATTGGCGCCCCACTTGCCATCCTGGTTCATATCATCGTTTCTAAAATGACGAAGGAGACTCCCCTGGAAATCAGGAAATTCCTGGTTGAGCAGGTTCATAGCTAATGAGTCCGTCTCCTTCAAAATCAGTCAGGACCCTGATCCTGGTAATGCTTGTAGTGGTGATTACCGGCATCCTGATTGCCCGTTCTTATTATAATAATATCAACAGGGCAAGTGATCCGAGGATCAGTCAGGCCCGGGAACTTTACGCCCGCTATGACCAGGTGGCCAGGGGAGGCAATTTTTATGAGCTTTTCCAACTCCTGGATTCCATTGAACAGATATATCATGCTGTAGATCACTACAAGGCTTCGTTTGAAATGGGTGTGCTTGAGAATAACCGGGCGGCTTCCTTCCTGACCATAGCCCTTTACGGGGATAGCATTGCCCGGGATAATAATCCATATTACAATTTTGAGTCTGATTCCCTGACTGAGCTGGCTAAAGTTCATGCACTGAAAGCCCTGTCCATTTACGAAACGTGGATGTTGAATTATGAAGGTAAAGATGAGATTGATCTTAAGGCATTGATAAGGCCTGGATTTGAATGGGATCTTGCAGGAAAGTCCAATGAGGTGGAGAAGATTATCAAAAACCGTGTGCAGGAGATACTTACGGCCATGGATGAGAATGACCGAAGACTTTCGGTCTGCCGCACCAATCTGGGGGTAATATATCGTAATCAGGGTTTATACCTGGAGGCAGTGGAACAATATGAGCTGGCCATTGCCCTTTGGGACCGGAATCTGGATGCTGAGAATAACCTGAACCGATTATTGAACAAACCCCTGAAGAAAAGAACCCTCATCCAGAAAATCTTCCCTCCTGAACGCGGGGAATAAGTAATACTAATAACAGAAGATTGAAAATTAAACAGACTGATCGATGAAAAGAGTAAGCATCGCCCTGCTGATGATCCTGATGGTTCAGGGATTATTGGCCCAGGAAAAGGAAGTAGCAAAAGAAAAAGAAACTGTCGCGGAAGAAGGCAAAACGGAAGAAAAGAAATTTGGTGTAAAGTTCTCGGGCTTTGTAAAGAACGATTTCTTCTACGATACGAGACAAACCGTAGCTGCCCGTGAAGGGCATTTCCTTCTCTGGCCCATGCCTGAAGACCTGGATATGAACGGGGAGGACATCAATGCCCAGGCCAGCTTTAATATGCTGGCCATTCAGTCAAGACTGAGTCTGGCACTTTCCGGACCGGATGCTCTGGGGGCCAGGATCTCAGGCCTGATTGAAGGTGATTTTTTTGCACAGGCCAATGAAAATATTGATTTGTTCAGGCTCCGGCATGCCTTTGTAAAACTGAGGTGGACTCATTTTGAAGCATTGGCAGGTCAGTACTGGAATCCCCTCTTTGTTACCGATTGTTTCCCCGGAACCGTTTCTTTTAATACAGGGACACCCATGCAGTCCTTCTCCAGGAACCCGCAGATCAGGGTTTCATATTATACGGGTGGGCTAAAAATAAGCGCTGCAGCACTTGCACAGCGAGATTATGCCAGCAGGGGTCCTATTGGCACCTCATCCCTGTATTTGAGGAACTCGGGAATACCTGACATGCATCTGCAGGCTCAGTATGGTTTTAAGAATGAGACTGGACCGGGCCTGATTGCCGGTGCCGGCCTCGCATACAAAACACTGGTTCCCCGTCTTTCCAGCGAACCAGTCGCCGGAGAGGTTTATAAGGTTAATGAAAAAGTAGGTGGACTGACTGCCATGGCCTTTGCCAAACTGAGTACCAAACCTGTCACAGCCAAAATACAGGTGCGCTATGGAGAAAACATAGCTGACCTTCTGGCCATCAGTGGTTTTGCAGTAACAAATATCATTGATCCCCTTACAGGCTTACAGGAATACTCAGCCCTGAAAAGTATGACATTCTGGGGCGAGGTGCATAGCAACACAAATCCCCAGGTAGGATTGTTTGCCGGATACACTGCTAATAACGGAACCAAGCATGAAAGAGGGAGTGTACTCTACCCGGTATATGGACTGAGCACCAATATTCGTTCCCTGTACCGGATTTCACCACGCGTGATTTACAATGTGGCCAAGTTTCGCCTTGCCCTGGAATTTGAATACACTGCGGCAGCTTACGGATCCGATTACAATACCTTCTATATTCCCGATCAAACAACCAGTGTTGGGAATCTGAGGGGCTTGCTGGCTGTGTATTACTTCTTTTAGCAGAGCTCAGGGAACTCTTCCTGAAAAATGCGAACCGGTCCGGATCTGAGCCTGGAATTCCCAGCTCTAGGATTTGGGCTCTAACTTATGTTGAAGATAATATCCGGTATGACTGTCTTTTGGTATTTTTTCCGGGATACCTTCATAAACCAGCCGACCTCCCTGGCTACCCCCTTCAGGACCAAGGTCAATGATCCAGTCGGCACATTTGATAACCTCCAAATTGTGCTCAATAACCAGCACTGAATGGCCTTTTTCAAGCAAGGACTCAAGAGAGGCCAGTAAAAGGGAAATATCGTGTATATGAAGCCCTGTGGTGGGTTCATCAAAGATGAACAGAACCTTTTCCTCTTCGGAATCCTTACTCAGGAAGAAGGCCAGTTTCACCCGCTGACTTTCACCTCCACTGAGCGTACTTGAAGATTGCCCGAGCTTCACATAGCCCAGCCCAACCTGTTGCAGGGGTTTTAATTTCCTGGTAATGGCCTTTTCAGGCGTACCCTCACTTTCACTGAAAAACTCAATGGCTTCATTAATGGTCATTTGCAAAACATCATGGATACTTTTCTCCCTGAATCTTACCTCAAGGATCTCATCCTTAAAGCGCCTGCCATGACAGCTCTCACAAACCAGCTTCACATCGGCCATAAATTGCATCTCAACGCTGATCTCCCCCTCTCCCTGGCATTCATCACATCTTCCTCCATCGGTATTAAAAGAGAAATGTGAAGCCTTAAATCCATTTATAACCGAAGCTTGCTGGGATGCAAATAATTTCCGGATCTCATCAAAAGCCTTAAGGTAGGTAACCGGATTAGATCGGGAAGATTTCCCTATGGGATTCTGATTCACAAACTCAACCCTGTCGATCAAATGTAGATCACCTCCAAGCAGATCATGCTTACCGGGTTTTTCGCCCGTTCCATTAATTCTTTTGTTCAGGGCAGGATAAAGAATTGAAGAAATGAGGGTTGATTTACCTGAACCACTCACCCCGCTAACCACGGTAAAAACATTCAGGGGAAATTTCACATCTATGCCATCCAGATTATTTTCCCTGGCACCCTCAATTTTCAGATAGTTGCTCCACTTGCGACGGGAAGAAGGAACAGGAATTCTTTCAATACCATTCATATACCTGGCTGTCAAACTCTTGTCATCCTTTAGCAATTTAGCAAAGCTGCCCTCAAAAACCACTTCACCCCCATGCCTGCCCGCCAAAGGACCCATGTCGATCACATGATCCACAGACCGGATGATCTCCTCGTCATGCTCAACGATGAGCACCGTATTTCCGATTTGCTGGAGTTCTCTTAAAACACCTATTAACTGATCTGTATCCCTTGAATGCAGTCCAATACTGGGTTCATCCAGAATGTAAAGAGATCCCACCAGGCTGCTTCCAAGGGAGGTTGCCAGGTTAATTCGCTGACTCTCGCCTCCGGAAAGCGTGGAGGATAAACGATTCAGTGTAAGATAACCCAGACCCACGCTGGTCATAAATCTGATCCGGTTATTGATTTCCTTCAGGAGTCTTTTTGAAACTTCCTTTTCCTTTTTTGGCTGCTTAAGGGTAGTGAAAAAAGATTCCAGCTCCACAATGGGCATATCTACCAGCTCGGTAATTTTTTTGCCGCCTACCTTCACGTAGCCAGCTTCCTTTCGGAGGCGACTGCCTTCGCATTCGGGACAGGTGGTTTTCCCCCTGTATCGGGAAAGCATCACCCTGTACTGAATCTTATATTTCTTTTTCTCAAGGTGATCGAAAAACTTATTCAGACCTCTGAAATAGCGGTTCCCGGTCCATAAAAGTTTTTCCTGCTCCTCGCTGAGTTGATGGATGGGCTTATGGATGGGGAATCCAAACTGCTCGGCGTTCATCAGCAGTTTCTCCTTCCACTTCTTCATTTTCTCTCCCTTCCAGCATACTATGGCATCTTCATAAACAGACAGGCGCCTGTCAGGGATCACTAAATCGCTGTCAACCCCCATCAGCTTTCCATACCCTTCGCAGGCAGGGCAGGCTCCAAGCGGATTATTGAAACTGAAAAGATGCTCCGAGGACTCCTCAAATTCAATACCATCGGCCTCAAATCTGGTGGAGAATTCATCTAAATCACCGTGCTCGGGATCCCAGATCATGCAATGTCCATGTCCGATTTGAAGGGCGGTCTGAACTGAATCCCCGAAACGGGAAACAGAATCTTCATCATCCTGCACCACAATCCGGTCCACCACCAGGCTTAGCGGCTGCTTAGTAAGCTTTGCCCCTCCTCCCTTCATGTCTTCAAGAGAGATAATCTCATTTCCCACCTTTGCCCTGGTCATACCCTGGCCTGCATAAATATCCAGCTGGTAATCAATATCCTTATCAGCCTGAATGCGTATGGAAGACAAAATCACCAAACGCCTCCCCTTTTCCCTGCTCAGAATAAAGTCCACCACATCGGAAACGGAATGTTTCTTAACCAGTTTCCCGCTGACCGGTGAATAGGTTTGACCGACCCGGGCAAATAAAAGTTTGATATAATCGTAGATCTCTGTGGAAGTACCCACAGTCGATCGGGGGTTTCGTGTATTCACCCTTTGTTCCAGGGCCACGGCAGGCGGAATTCCGTGAATGAAATCCACATCCGGCTTATCTATGCGTCCCAGGAACTGGCGGGCATAGGCCGAAAGGCTTTCCACATATCTTCTCTGCCCTTCCGCATAAAGTGTATCAAAAGCCAGTGAGGATTTACCCGAACCGGATAGTCCCGTTACCACCACCATCTGGTCCCTGGGGATACGGATTTCAACATTTTTAAGATTATGGACCCTGGCCCCTTTGATATGTATTTCCTGGTCGTTAATAGCGCTAATCAATTTTGCCCCAAAAGTAGCACATTTTGCAGTAACAAGAATTTTTTGTTAATTGCAGGCGGAAAATTTTAACAAAAAACCTTCGCCTATAGAACACCTCTACGCTTAACCAACAGGAGAGAGTATTGAAACAGAGAGAATTGAACGACCAGGAATTGGTTCAAGCATATATCAAAGGTGATCAATCAGCCATTGAATTTCTAATTACACGCCATCGCAGTAAGGTGTATACCTATATTGTGCTGACCATAAAAAACCAGCAACTTGCTGAGGATCTTTTTCAGGAAACTTTTATCAAGGTTATCCAGTCCCTGAGGGCTGGTAAATATAAGGACAATGGCAGGTTCCTGTCATGGGTAATACGTATTGCCCATAACCTGATAATAGACCATTTCAGGAAAGAAAAGCAGATGAATTCTGTATCCAATGACGATACAGAGGTGGATCTTTTCAACAGCAAGAAATTTTCCGATAAAAACATTGAGGAGATCATTGTGAGCAGCCAGATCCGCTCTGAGCTAAGAACCCTCATCAATGAACTTCCGGCTGACCAGCGTGAGGTTGTACTGCTCCGGCATTATGGAGAATTAAGCTTCAAGGAAATCGCTGATCAAACGGGTGTTAGCATCAATACTGCGCTGGGAAGGATGCGCTATGCACTGATTAATTTGCGGAAAATGATCAATGAAAGGGAGCTTTCACTTACGGTTTATTAACAATCTTTCACCTTTTATTACAATATCCTGAAAAAACGGGCGTTCTATAGGAGAAAAACCTATTAAACTGCCTATGGTAAAAATTTCTACCCTATTTCACCGGGTGGACGGATTTGATGAAACAAACACATCAGACGAGACCCGGGAACTTTCAGATCAACTCTTTGACAATCAATTCTTAAAAGAATTACTTGAACCTTTGATGTATGATCCGGGAGACGAACTGGTGCAGCGAATACTGCGCAATGTCTAACTCATAGGCCGCCTGATTCAGGTGGCCTTTTTCTTTCCAGGGCCTGATGCCTCCAGTGCAGCGAGACAGGTGAATATCCCTAAGCTTACGAGTTCAGGATACTGATGGCAGAACAGATGTGAACACCTGCTGTTTCTGTTCGAAGACGTGACTCTCCCAGATGCAGGGGTCGGAAGCCCGCAACCAATGCCGATTCAAGCTCCTCCTCGGTAAAATCTCCCTCGGGCCCCACAAGGATGGTATACTTTGCACTCTTGTCCAGCTCATTAAGGCTAATGCGATCAAGCGGATAGCAGTGTGCAATACCGAGGGTGCCTGTAAAATCTTCCTTAAGAAAGCTGCGCATCACCACAGGTTCTGATAAGATGGGTTTAAATGCTTTCAGAGACTGTTTCATGGCTGAAACCAGAATGCGGTCCAGACGCTCCATCTTCACATTTTTTCGCTCACTCCTATGGCAGATCAGGGGGGTAACCCTTGATATTCCAATTTCGCAGGCCTTCTCCAGGAACCACTCAAAACGATCCATGTTTTTAGTTGGAGACATGGCAATATGGAGCATGTAAGGAAGTGGCTTATGGTCAGCTATATGGGAACTTATACCCAGCACACAGGCCTTGGGGTGCTCTCCAATGATACTTGCTTCATACCATCCTCCTCTGCCGTCAATCAGGACGACCTCATCTCCCTCCTTAAGCCGCAAAACTCTGATGGCATGTTTTGACTCCTGCTCCTCAAGAACATGGGTGTCACCTTTGATTTCGGGGGTATAGAATAAGTGCATGGTTCAAAAATGAACTTAAAAATAGTAATTTAAGAGGCTAAATTTTAAGAAATGTTCAGAATTGGTCTTCTGTCGGATACACATGGCTATTACGATCCCCGTATAGCCTCGCTCTTCAGCGAAGTGGATGAGATCTGGCATGCCGGCGATGTGGGAGATTATGAGGTCATTCTCAAGCTAAATCTGATTGCACCGGTTATTGCAGTATACGGGAATATTGACGGTCCTCCCATCCGCACCAGGTATCCCGGACATCAGAGGCTGGAAAGGGAGGGCCTGGATATCTGGATGACCCATATCGGGGGCTATCCCGGCAACTATGACCGAAGAGTGAGAGATGTAATTTATAAGGATCCACCCGGACTTTTCATCTCCGGCCATTCACATATCCTGAAGGTGATACCCGATAAAAAAGGAGGTTTCCTTCACATGAACCCGGGATCAGCCGGGCGAAATGGCATGCACCAGGTTCGTACGCTTATACGTTTCGAAATTGCCGAAGGCAGGGTAGGCAATGCAGATGTAATTGAACTGGGCTCCCGTTCGGGCTAATCATCTTCGTACTCCAGGAATCGCTCTATGAAAAGCTGCATTCTCCGCTGGGCAGCCAGGCTATACACATAACCAGCCTGCCCGGGACTGGACTTGATCCTTCGGTCGTTGGCTTTGAGTTCAAATACGATGTCATTAAAGTTACGGTTCGAGGATAAGACCTGTAAGCCTCCCGGTGAGTAGGCTATATAATAAAAGGTCCTGTCATCCACCCTGAGGTAGATATCAAAAATATCCCCGGAGCCCTTTTCCACAAGTTCCACATAGGCTTCAACTTTCTTATTAACCTGAATATCTCCAATATTACCGATGCCAACCTTGCCCCTGTAACGGAACGAACGGGAATCCTGGTTCCAGGTCAGAGGCAGGTCATTAAAGAAGATGGTACTCTTAAATTCGGGAGGGATATCCCTGTAAACCCCGTAAAGCCCCAGCTCGCGCTGTAATACGCCTGCCTGCTTTTCACCCAGGAGGTCGCGCATGGCAAGTTCATAATGGGGACTGGTCAGGTCAACAGGATCCAGATTGCTCATACTATCAATCTCTCTGCCCATGATTTGAAGAGCTTCAGGCGAAAACATAAAATCAAGCCCCAGGATCAAGCGGGTTTCGAACCTGTCTTCTGCAACATGGTGGGTGGCATTACCTGCAGATTTGATCCTTACCTGGCCGTAATCCAGTGTCAGATCAATGGGGCCTTCACCGTATACCTCGCAGCTTTTGGTATCCAGCCTTAGATAGGAGCCGGACAGACTGGGATCAGCAAGTTTTTCCTCACTGGCAATGATGTAGCTCTCCCTTGCCGGATCGTAAATAAGGGTGCCGGATGCATTGGTAATGTTGGCATCAAAATAGTCCTTCCTGCCACTCAGGAAAGCTGAATAGATATGTGTCGAGTCCCTTGTAATCAGTGAACCGGCAAAAAGCTTATTGAGATCGGTATTCATCATGTTTTCGCTGACAGGAATCCTGATATCTGAAGGAATAACGTCCGCCGTAAACCTCAGCCAGCCCTTTGTGATATCACAATCATGTACAATACGGGTACCCCCGTCGAAGGTTAAGGAGGGTTTATCGGCATAAAGCTGAACCTCACCCTGAAAATCAAAGTAGGGACTCAGCATGAAGGGATCATCCTCCTCAACCTTGCCCAATGACCTTGTGACCAGTGATGTATCTACCCAAATTCTATCGAAAAACAGCTCATAGCTGTTTTGAAATGCATCCTTGTAGTCGTAATAACCTGTCCCGGTATATTCATTTGCGCCATGGACGGCCAGGATGGCATCATAAATAAGGTGTTGCCTGTTATCTTTGTTGGCCAGCAGCCTGGCATTTTTTAGCAGATTCATACTCGCCTTTTCGCCAATTACAACCTCGCCTGAATCGGGAAAGAGATAGGCATCAGCAACCTCTATGAAGGGTACTTTGTGAGCAATGAGTCGCCTGGAGTCAAATTCATAAGTGGCTTCAGGAGCGACAAAATTAAGGGAATCCTGAGTGATATGAAGTGATCGGTAATGGGGACCATTGCTTCTCAGGGAATCGATTCCGATATCTACATTATTTTCGTAAAGCAGTTTATTCTGAGAAAGTTCGACTTTCCCCTCATGCATATCCCAGGTGAATTGATCGAGATTCGTTTCATATAAATTATAGGGAAAGTCTATCCTGGTCTGGTCTCCGTTTGCGGAGAAATCACCTCTTCCCTCATCAAGATCCACCATGAAATTCACATCATTGCTCACAAGAGAGTAGTCCGGCTCCCAACTTCTCCTCAGCTGAACCCCGGCTGAATCGGACATGATGCTCCTCGATCCATACCGAAAGTGGTCCGATTCAAACCTGGCACCCTCCATGGCCATTGCTCCTGACCCGGACAGACCGGATGGTCTCAGTTCAAGATCACCTCCATGATAAATGGAGTCATCGAACATGCGGAAGGTTTCATCAAACCGCTCCATGCGCAATACTTCGTCCCTGGCCAGCAGGGTCAGGTCGGCCTCTGTATTTTCAACCCGGGGAAACTCTATGGAATCACTTGCCTCCCTGATCAGGAAAGACCGCGTACGGGCCATCATGGAATCGGGGTGCATCATAAAACCATCCGACCTGGTGCTTGAAGTAAGATAATCGAAGGAGCCAAATCCACGCAGGCCACTGCTGCTCATTTCAATCTCATTATAAAAGGTACCCAATCCACCGTAAAGATCAATGCCATCATCGGAAGTTTGCATGATAAAGCCAAGGGAATTATCCTCACGAAGGGTCATTTGCATTTCAAGCGGAGGAAGGATCCCTGCAGATGTAAAGGTACCATAGGGAGCAATGGCTTCCGGTCTGAAATTATCCAGACTGTCGATGGTAAAAGCCTCCAGCTGGAAATAGAATGAATTCCGGTCGTAAACCCCATTTTGAATACTCGGACTGTCAAAATAAATATATGATTTGTCCTGACTGGAAAAGGTGGGATACTGGGGATAACGCTCAAGGCCCGATTTATTCATGGGTTCATCAATCAGAAGTTCTCCTGTCATACTTTCTATGGCGTTATCAATACCGATCAAAACGGGTTCGCCATACTGGTTGGACTCTCCCGTATTGATAGACATTTGCAGGGAGTCAATTTGCTGCATGGATATTTTAAAGCTGTCGTACTGGAAAAAGAAACTTGTGCCCCGTAAACCTGAATAAACCTGCATCCACTACTCCGTCAAATAGAAAACTACGGTTTCGTTTCATTACAATGCTGTTCTCACTGGGGATTAATCTTACATTTTGCGAATCACTTAAGAATATAAAGGGAATCCCCCGTATGGTGAGGTCCCTGGAATAGAGATTAAGTTCAGCATTGGATATACCCTCAACTTTTGAGTTGAAGCGGATCACATCATAATCCCGCTTCCGGATGGATGCCTGGATGTAATCGAATAACTTTTGTCGTAGCGTAATTATATTACTTTCATCATCATAATAAACGAAACCCAGTTTAGCAAGCGCCATAAGCTGGTGCCGGATCTGATACTCGGCATATCCCACAAAATCGGCATAGGGTCCCGAATTAAAGCCCCTGCCCCGGACCATATCCGAATAAGCAGCCAGTTGGGCAAGCGGATGCAAATAATCCATGCCCTGTAAACTCATGAAAAAATCATAGTTAAAAAAGGTATTGGACTCAAAAGTAGCCCGACCAATTGAAGAACCCAGCTGGGCCTGGAATTTCATAATAGGATCATCCCGGGTCCATAAAAGCTCATCAAAATTCATGTCCACACCATGGTAGGTATTTGAATAGGGGCCCTGGGAAGTAAAATCCTCCGATTTATGGAGCCTTAACTGCTCCCTGCCCACATCATAATCCAATATCAGGTCAGGGTGAAAAATTGAATCCTGTCCTAAAAAAATATAAACTTCCGTAATGGGGGACCGAATGAAACGGCTGTTCATTATAAATCGGTGCGATCTTGCCGTGATCCTCAGGGTATCTCTGCTGAAAATTTCAATCTCAGCAGGTTCTCCTTTCACTCCGGAACCAATCAGGTTGGCGCCTTCAATGGTAATCCCTCCCCTGTAGTTTATACCGGCTACAAAATCCTTCTTTTCATAGGAGTTCTGGTATGAAATAAACTGAGGAAATTTTGCCATCTGAATGTCTTTGATTACGCTTACCTTATCTTCCAGTCTCCCGGTAACCTTGCCATTGAAGAGTGCAGGATAATAAAGGGATGTGGAATCTGCAAAATAAGCTGAAGTCTTAAGGTTAATTTTAAACTCACCCAGCAGGGCATACATATCAGACTCGGGCATCCCAAGCCTCTCCCAGCTAACTTTACCCTTGCTTCCCTCCCATTCCAGTGTGAGAGGGTCAATATAGCCTGTGGCCTCCTTGATCTGGATAGAATCCATGCCCGCATAGCAGGCAAGCGTAACATTTTCAAAAAACACCTTCAGGCCATCATTAAAAACAAAGCTAAATGAGGGTGTCGAAACTTTCCAGGTAATTAAATTGGAGGAATAAAAAATATTATCCTCCATGAGGGAAAGAGACAGGCTCAACCATTGTGTGATGGTTGTTAGAAGAGCCCTGTCGCTCGCCAGAAATATTTTATATCCCTTCAGCCATTCATCATATCCGTGTGAGGTTTTCCCTTCACCGAAAAACTCCAGGATAACTCTCTGATATGCAATAAACTGAGGTCTTGGCCGAGCCTTTTTCTGAAGCATCAGGTTAGAAACTTCGATAATCTCCATCCGGTGGTCGTAGGGAAGAGAATCGAAGAGTTGCAAAAATCTTTCAAAATCCGGAGCTTCATCAGCCTGAAGCTTTGTCCCTGTGAAAACCTTTAAATCAGATATATAAGTAGCCGTATCCGGCTTAAATTCCCGTATGCTCTGGGCCTGAAGTGAAGGAAACAGGCAGACAGAAATCAAAAGAATCAGCAATTTTCCTGTACCAGAATTTGTCATTCGTTAAGGTTTTTTAAAGGACAGAGAGATCCAGTTGCTTACTTCAGCTGTTTCCAGATGTTCCAGGCCACACTGGTAGGCAGCATTCAGGACAAATTGCACATCTTCGGCCAGAAATCCGCTTACCAGGAGCATTCCACCGGAGGTGAGGTGACGCTCATAAACAGACAGATCTTTCACAAGAATATTTCTGGTGATATTAGCAAGTACCACATCGAAAACCTGTTCCTTCAGTGAATCTGCATCACCAAATCTGACATCCATATTAAGGGCTGAATTCTTCTCCACATTCTCCAGGGCATTCTCATAGGCCCATTGATCATTATCGATTCCAAGCACTTTGGATGCTCGACGCTTGGAGGCATATATTCCAAGCACACCGGTCCCACAACCCATATCAAGAATCCGTAGGCCCTCCAGCTCAAGCTTAATCATAGCCTCTATCATCAGCCTGGTTGTATGGTGATGACCTGTACCAAAGGACATCTTGGGTTCTATGATGATGGTACAGGGAAGATCATGGTCAGAAGCATGGAAAGGTGCCCTGATGAGCACCTTTCCATCAATAAGTACAGGATCAAATTTCTTCTCCCACTCTTCGTTCCAATTCTGGTCGGGCGTTTCATGGAACATATACTGAACCTTCATCCCGTGAACTGAAAGCTCATCAATCATTTGATTGAAGAGGTCTCCAGAGAAGACCTCCTTTGGGATATAGGCATGAATCTGATCCTCGTTCTCAATGAAACCCTCAAATCCGATTTCCGACATCCGGGCCAGCAAAATCTCCCTTTCGGTGCTGGTCCAGGTTCGGATAGGTATTTGGAATTCGAGGTATGCCATTTAGATCGCCTGCTTTAATCTAATAAGCATTTACAATGGCTATGAAGTCCTCCGCCTTAAGGGCAGCTCCACCGATAAGCCCGCCATCCACATCCGGATTGGCAAAAAGCTCTGCGGCATTGGATGGCTTGCAGCTTCCTCCGTAAAGGATGGACATTTCATCTGCAACTTTATCATTAAACATACTGGCCAGGTAGGTCCGTATTTCCTTATGCATCTCCTGAGCCTGGTCTGAAGAGGCAACCACCCCTGTTCCAATGGCCCAAACGGGTTCATAGGCAATCACTACATTGCTCATCTCGTCGGCTGTAAGGCCTTCGAGACCCGCTCTGACCTGCTCCTTTACCACATCAAAGTGCTTTCCGGACTCCCTTTCTTCAAGTACTTCACCGCAGCAATAGATGGGCTTTAAACCTTCGGCCAGGGCGAGTTTCACTTTCTTATTCAGCAGAGCATTGTCTTCATTGTAATAGGATCTTCTTTCTGAATGCCCCAGAATCACATACTCAGCCCCTACCGAAACCAACATGTTGGGGGAAATTTCCCCGGTATATGCACCTGATAACTCGGATGCACAGTTTTGTCCGCTTAATTTTACATTTTCGATCATATCGTTCACCTTACTGAGATGGGTATAGGGAGGAGCAATAATCACAAGTGCGTCACTTGTTTTTTCGTGCTCCAGTTTTTCAACTGCTTTGGCCAATTCCATTCCTTCCTTCAGGAGCGTATTCATTTTCCAGTTTCCGGCTACAATTTTCTTTCTCATGTTCTTTTTCTTGATTGTTGTATTAAATGTAATAATTATAATTCTATGGGTGAAATAAGGGCTGCAAGGGCTACAAGAGCAATGATGCCAAGGATGAAGGAGAAAACAACTCCCCTTTCAATGGCCAAAGCCTGCCTTTTGTAAACCAGGTCGGGCACAAGGGATGAAAACTCCATAATGTCAAAGGAGAATCCTTCAAAAACGCCTGCTTCCATCAGTAACTGCTCCTCTTCGCTTACGGGACCCGCTGCATTTTCAAGTTTCTGTGTAAGGGAAGGATCCAGATCAACAAGGGCGGGAAAATCCCTGAATCCCCACTTTCCCAGTATGCTTCCATTGGCAATCAGCAAAAATCCGGGATTTGAACGGACCATGGTTTTCAACATGATTTCATCGCCGGCGAAGAAGGGGTATGTGAGCCCAAGGTCTGAAGAAATGTTTTCTACCCCTTCAGTTGTGGATGCTGAAACTGCTATAAATGTATAATCCTCTGCAAGCATTTCCATTTGAGACCACAGGTTTGCCTCCAGAAGGGCATTTTTATCTGCCTTCTCAAGATCGTAGGAAATCATCAAAAGGGTATAGCCCGGATCGGCCAGTACGATATCCACCAGGTCTGAACCAAATTCATCCATAATAGCGAAATCATGGATGGGTGGCTCATAACCCTTGCTGATCAGCTTTGATTCGCTGCTCACGAACTCCCAGCTCAAAGTATCCTTTGGATAATTGGCAAGACTGAATTTTTGTTCCTTCCCATCCTCCAGGTTCCGGTATACCAGTATACTCTCATATTCATCAGCGGGTGCATCATCAGGAACCTCCATGGCCTGCCTGATAACCGTACCCACATGATAGGGTCTGAAATCAATCAGTGGGAGGTGACGATAATTCCAAAACGAAAAGAGGAATAGACCCAGATAGATCCCACCAAGAATTAGCCACTCCCTGACAGCACCTCCACCTTCTGCTTCCTGCTTTCTCCCCATATACAGGAAGACCACAAAGACCAAAAGCACCACATTTTTAAGAAAGGTCTGCCAGTTGGTCAAAATCAAAGCATCCCCAAAGCAGCCGCAATCCGTTACAGGATTGAATATGGCCAGGATAAGGGTTAAAACTGTGAAAAACAACATGAACCAAAGAAGAACCTGGTAAACAATTTTTCGCCGGTAAGCAAGTACAAGGGCAAGTCCCAGAATCAATTCAAAGGCTGCCAGGGCGATGGCCAGGGGTAATGAAACAAACTCCAGAAAGCCCATTTTAAAAGCCGTAAAATAGTCGGCAAACTTGTAGGCTGAACCCAGTGGATCAACAGCCTTTACAAAACCGCTAAAAATAAATACAATCCCCAGAAGGATCCGGCTGAGTATTTTTAAATATTTCATTTTTCAGGGTCGATTTGATTAATGATGAATTGAGAAATGGCATCAGGGGCCTGAATTTTTCCCATTCCATCTGTACAGTTTATCAATTTCAGGTCATCCACATATTGCTGCAGAGAGATATACTCTTCCATAACCTTTTCCTGGAAGCCAAGGTCTTCTTCATGAATATCCCTTTCCCCCTTCAGATAGGCCCGATCATCGCCTAGGCGCGCTTTATGAAGCTGTTGGCGTGTAAAATCGATGGGGACATGCAGGAGCAGGTTTAAATCAGGCCTCGGCAGTTGATTATGTATGAATTCAAAATCCAGGATCCAATCCCTCAACTTAATCCGCTCTTCCATTTCCGGAAGCTTGGCACACTGGAATGCAATATTCGAGTATACGTAACGGTCAACAATTACAAAGTAGCCCTCCTCCATCCAGCTTCTGATCATGGAAGATGCTTCAGCCCGGTCTCCGGCAAAAATCAGGGCCACCAGGTAAGGATCAACCTGGTCGTTTGGCCCCATCTCACCCCTGAGGAAACGGGCTATTAACTCACCGTAAACACCCTCCTCAAGTCTGGGAAAGTGAAGGTATTTGTATGAAATGCCCTCTTTTTCAAGATATTCCCTTAATAATTTTAGCTGGGTGGACTTACCTGATCCATCCAGATCCCTCAATCACAACAAAGCGCATGAATCGATTTCGAATTATTTAGTGTATTTTTGATAAATTCTGATCTCAAACTTACAAAATATCGACTCAAGAAACGTGTTTTAATGAATAACTTCTCCACATCCAGCAGCCTCTTTTCAAGGAATTTTTCACTTGAATATGGGAGGAAAACTCCTGGACCTTTCATCCCCTATTGTAATGGGCATTATAAATGCCACTCCAGATTCCTTTTTTGAGGGCAGTCGTGTTCCTGAACCTGCTGTTGCTGTTGAAGTTGCCAGAAAGATGCTGAATGAAGGGGCGGAAATTCTTGATGTGGGAGCCATTTCTACCCGGCCGGGGGCCCGGGAAATTGAGGAGACTGAAGAGGTGGATAGAATCTCTCCGGTTCTTGAGGCCATCAGGAATGAATTTCCCGATGCCCTTATTTCGGTCGACACCTGGCGGGCAGGGGTTGCAAGGGAAATGGAAAGCCGTTTCGGCATACAGATGATCAATGATATAACAGCCGGGCAATCGGATCCGCGGATGTTTTCAACGGTCGCAGAACTGGACCTGGCTTATGTTATGATGCACATGCAGGGCAGTCCGGAAACCATGCAGGATTCACCCCAATACGATCATGTGGTGAACGAGCTGCTTCAGTTTTTCGGAGAAAGGATTTATAAACTCAGAACACTGGGTGTAAATGATATTCTGATTGATCCCGGTTTTGGTTTTGGAAAAACCCTTGAGCAAAACTTCAAGCTTTTAAGGGAGCTGGATGCATTTGCCATTCTGGAACTCCCTGTGATGGTCGGACTTTCCCGTAAATCAATGATTTACAAAACACTGGAAACCGATCCATCAAAAGCACTCACAGGCACATGCGCAGCACACATGGCAGCATTAATGGCTGGAGCCAGCATTCTAAGGGTTCATGATGTGAAGGAGGCCGTTGAAACCATAAAAATTTTCCGGCAGATTGTCAAACAAGCCTGCAAATAAAGTTCAGCCCAATGCTTAGTGCTTTCATTCATATACGCTTTCTCGATGTAATCGACATCCTTCTGGTGGCCCTCCTGCTCTATCAGCTCTATATGCTGATCAGGGGAACTGTGGCTTTTAATATCACCCTGTCCATTGCTTCCATCTATATTTTCTGGTGGGTGGTGCGCGCTCTGAAAATGGAATTGCTCAGTAATATCCTGGGATCGGTTCTGGGTGTGGGTGTTATTGCCCTGATCATTGTATTTCAACAGGAGATCAGAAGGTTTTTGATCTACATGGGAACCAGATATATGGATGGGAACAGCATCAGCTTTGACAAGATTCTGAATGTCACGTTTTGAGTCCAAATCCCAGGTGAAGATCAGGTCCCTGCTGAAGGCAGTGATGCAATTCTCCCAGGAGAAAACAGGTGCACTCATTGTTATTAAAGAAGAAATCAAACCTGGATATGTATTCCCAAACTGGAGATGTGCTGAATGCTGAAACCTCCAGCAGGCTGATCCTGGCAATATTTAATAAAACCAGTCCGCTTCACGATGGAGCAGTAATTATCGAGAATGATAAAGTAAGAGCGGCCCGGGTCATCTTGCCTGTTACCGAGAAGTTGGATCTCCCCCCCGAATATGGACTGAGGCATCGCGCCGGACTTGGGAATTTCCGAGGTAAGCGATTCTCTGGTAATCATCGTATCCGAAGAGACCGGCCAGATATCCATTGCAGAAAAGGGCGTGCTTCAAAAGAATATCTCATCCAAAGCACTCAAGGAAAAGCTGGAAGAAGACTTTCTCTTAATTAATCAGCTTTTGCGAAATAAAGATTTTTCTTCTCCCTTAAGCAAGCGCCTGATATTGGACCTGTGGGTAATTAAAACCAGGACCACAACAAAAAGAGAGAAAATCTTAAGCGAAAGATATTCTGTTTTAAATACCCATATAACCCAGATAGGATAACTAAGCGCGGCCAAAAGTGAACCCAGTGCTGATATTCTGAAGCCAAGAAATACAAGCAAGTAAACGCCCATTGCAGAAAGGGCTTGAATATGCCTGTACCGCCAGACCGATGCCTGTCATGGTGGCTACGCCCTTCCCTCCGCGAAAACCTGCAAAAATCGGGAATATATGACCCAGGATGGCAACTATACCCAGGCCTATCCTGAAAATCATCCAGGATTCATTCCCTGGAATCAAATACATCCTGCAGGAAAACCAGGTTTACTGCAGCATAGCCCTTCAATACGTCCAGGACCATTACTGCAATCCCAATGGGCTTACCCAGTACCCTGAAGGCATTTGTTGCACCTGCATTCCCGCTCCCATGTTCTCTCAGATCAATCCCTTTAAGGATTTTCCCAAGCCAGACTGACCATGGAAGAGAACCCAGGAGATAGGCCAGAAGCACAGCTATAATGATCATTAGCATATTACAATATATAAAAATTAATCCCGGTCTATTCATACAGACCGGAATTAATCATTATTATTTTATTCGCTTATTTCATTGAAGCTGTTTCAGATCAGCTAAGTGGCATTTGTTGCACACAGTGAATAACCACTTTGCGAGCTGAATTACAGTCAAAATTTATAAGCTGAGGTCCGGCTGCCACCAGGGTCTTTCCCTCTTCATTGTCGGTAAACTGCTCGAAGTTCTTAATAAAGCGCTCTGCCAGATCTCTTGCTTTCTTATCCCATTCAGTAGGATCGCATAAGTATCCCTTGGATCCAGGATTCCTGGATCAACATCGTGAAGCTCGGTGGGAACCTCCAAGATTGAAATAAGGAATCTGCTTTGTGGGTGCACTATCAATGGATCCGTCCAGAATGGCATCAATGATCTTTCGGGTATCCTTGATTGAAATTCGCTTTCCAGTTCCATTCCAACCTGTGTTCACCAGGTAGGCCGAGGATCCGGCAGCATCCATCCTTTTTACCAGCTCCTGTCCGTACCTGGTAGGATGAAGTGTGAGGAAGGCCGCACCAAAACAGGCAGAGAAAGTGGGAACCGGCTCGGTTACTCCCCTTTCAGTACCGGCAAGTTTGGCGGTAAAACCTGATAAGAAATGGTACTGGGTCTGGTCGTGGGTCAGTTTAGATACGGGAGGCATTACACCAAAAGCATCAGCAGTAAGGAAAATCACCTTGTTAGCATGCCCGGCTTTGGATACGGGTTTTACAATATTATCAATGTGGTAAATCGGATAAGACACCCTGGTGTTCTGGGTTTTGGAACCATCATCAAAATCCACTTTACCATCGGCGGCCACAACACATTCTCAAGCAGAGCATCCCGTTTAATGGCATTGAAAATATCAGGCTCACTCTCTTCGCTCAGGTTAATGGTCTTTGCATAACATCCCCCTTCGAAATTAAAGATGCCGTCATCATCCCAGCCATGCTCATCATCACCAATCAGTTTGCGCTTGGGATCAGTGGACAGGGTAGTTTTTCCGGTTCCGGACAGTCCAAAGAAAATAGCCGTTTCACCTTCATCGTTCACATTGGCTGAACAATGCATGGCTGCCATCCCATTCAGGGGCAGGTAATAATTCATTACAGAGAAAATACCCTTCTTCATCTCCCCACCATACCATGATCCACCAATTACAGCCTTCTTTTCGGTCAGATTAAAGAAAACAAATACATCGGAGTTAAGTCCCTGCTCTTTCCATTTGGGATTGGTGGTTTTCGAAGCATTTAAAACCACAAAATCAGGTTCAAAATCCTCAAGATCCTCTTCAGCTGGGACGGATGAACATATTTTTAACAAAATGAGCCTGCCAGGCAACTTCCATGACAAACCTTACCTTCAGCCTTGTATCCTCATTGGCTCCGCAAAAACCATCCAGAACAAAAAGTCGCTTTCCCGAAAGCTGGTTTGAGGCCAGGTCATAACCATGACTCCACACTTCCTTATTGATAGGCTTGTTATCTGAAGTTTTTGCTTTATCGGATTTCCACCAAACAGTATCCTGTGGTTGTCTCATCCTTCACAATATACTTGTCCTTTGGTGAACGCCCTGTGAAAATACCTGTATCCACACTTACTGCGCCATATTCACTTTCAATTCCCTTTTCAAATCCTTCAAGGGAAGGATCCATTTCCTCTTTATACAGCTGCTCATAGGAAGGATTATAAACAACTTCCTTTACATCTGTGATCCCGTATTGATCAAGTTTCAATTTCTTTATTATTTCACTCATAAGGTTTCGGTTTTAAATTCTAGTAGTTATTTAATGTTTTAATTTAATAGTGTTGTTTGGTAATTTCTTTCAAAATTCGACGAGCTAATATCCAAAAAAAAAGCGGCAAAACCAAGTTTTGCCGCTTTATTACTATGTTAAATCAATTAACTTATTCAAACTACCTCAGGTTTGCCTGTGCAGCAGCCAATCTGGCGATGGGTACGCGGAAGGGTGAACAACTTACGTAGTTCATTCCAACGCGGTGACAGAACTCCACTGATTCGGGATCTCCACCGTGCTCTCCACAGATACCAACCTTAAGATCAGGCTTGGTTGAACGGCCTTTAGCAACACCCATTTCCACCAGTTGCCCAACACCTTCCTGGTCAAGGGTCTGGAAAGGATCGTTTTTCAGCAAACCTTTTTCAATATAGATGGGCAGGAATTTACCTGCATCATCCCTTGAATAACCGAAGGCCATCTGGGTCAGGTCATTGGTTCCGAATGAGAAAAATTCCGCATGTTCAGCAATCAGGTCAGCTGTCATTGCAGCCCTGGGGATCTCAATCATTGTTCCAACCTGGTACGCACACCTGGCTCCTTTTTCCTCAAATACCTTTTCGGCAGTTGCCCTGATGATCTCTTCCTGCATCTTGAATTCTTTCCAGGTGCCAATCAGGGGAACCATGATCTCGGGACGTGCATCCACACCCTTCTGGGTAAGGTTTACAGCAGCCTCGATGATGGCCCTGGCCTGCATCTCGGTGATTTCAGGATAGGTATTTCCCAAGGCGGCATCCACGGTGTCCCAGCATGGGGTTAAATTCATGGAGGTCCTCAACGAGGGCCTGGATATCGGCAACGCTGATTCCCATTTCCTCAGCCATAATCTTCTGGTTGGCCTCATCGTGGGGAACAAACTCATGCAGAGGCGGATCCAGCAGACGGATGGTTACTCCATATCCGGCCATGGCTTCAAGGATGCCCTCGAAGTCCTCACGCTGGTAAGGAAGCAATTTATCCAGTGCCTTGCGACGCTCTCCTTCAGCAGTGGCAAGAATCATCTCTCTCATTGCCTTGATGCGCTCTCCTTCGAAGAACATGTGCTCGGTACGGGTCAGACCAATACCTTTAGCTCCAAAGTCACGGGCAACTTTCGCATCGTGCGGACTATCAGCATTGGTACGGACGTCCATTTTTGTGTGCTTCTCAGCCAGTTCAAGGATGGCTCCAAAGTCACCACTCAGTTCGGGATCGATGGTGGCTACTTTTCCTTCCAGAACATTACCGGTGGAACCATTCAGGGAGATCCAGTCACCTTCTTTGAACACTTTTCCAGCACAAGTCATGGTGCGGGCTTTATAATCGATCTTTACACCACCTGCTCCGGACACACAGCATTTACCCATTCCACGGGCAACAACAGCAGCGTGGGAAGTCATACCTCCACGAGCAGTCAGAATACCTTTGGCAATATTCATACCCTCAAGATCCTCTGGTGAAGTCTCGATCCTAACCAGGATGGATACAGGATACTTGGTAGCCTCATCGGCAAAGAATACAATTTGTCCGGTGGCAGCACCTGGAGATGCGGGTAGTCCCTGAGCAAGTACAGTTGCACTTTTAAGCGCACCCTTTTCAAATACAGGGTGAAGTAATTCGTCCAATTTTGCAGGCTCCTGACGAAGCAATGCAGTCTTCTCATCCAGTTTACCTTCGCGGAGCATGTCCATGGCGATTTTTACCATGGCAGCACCGGTACGTTTTCCGTTACGGGTCTGCAGCAACCAGAGTTTACCTTCCTGAATGGTGAATTCCAGGTCCTGCATATCTGCGAAATAATCTTCCAGTTTCTGCTCGGTCTCGTGCAGTTCAGCATATACTGAAGGCATTACCTCTTCAAGTGAAGGATAGTCAGCAGCACGCTCCTCTTCAGATACACCTGCAAGCTCGGCCCACCTCAGTGAACCCTCTTTGGTAATCTGGCGGGGTGTACGCACACCGGCAACCACATCTTCTCCCTGGGCATCGATCAGGTACTCACCATTAAAGATGTCTTCACCTGTTCCTGCATCACGTGTGAAAGCCACACCAGTTCCGGAAGTTTCTCCCATGTTACCATAAACCATGGCCTGAACGTTCACAGCAGTTCCCCAGTCATTGGGAATCTGGTTCATGTTGCGGTAGTACTGAGCCCTTGGAGTTTCCCAGCTATCAAATACAGCCATTACAGCTCCCCAGAGCTGCTCCCATGGATCAGCAGGGAAATCATGACCTGTCTGCTTTTTAACGGCAGCCTTAAATTTCTCGACCATCTCTTTCAGGTCCTCTACAGTAAGCTCGTTGTCGTTTTCAACGCCACGTGCTTCCTTCAGCTCTTCCATGATTCCCTTCGAAAGGATCAATGTCTTCTTTGGATTCGGGCTTCATTCCCAGAACAACGTCACCATACATCTGAACGAAACGACGGTAGCTGTCCCAGGCAAATTTTTCATTGCCGGTCTTGTTGATCAGTCCCTGAACAGCATCCTCATTCATTCCCAGGTTCAGAACAGTATCCATCATACCTGGCATGGATACCCTTGCACCTGAACGTACAGAAACCAAGCAGGGATTCTCATTGCTCCCGAACTTGGTTCCCATGATATCTTCAATATTCTTTACAGCAGCTTCAACTTCAGCCTTGATCAGCTCAACAACTTTATCCTGACCCAGAGCGTTATATTCAGTACAGACCTCAGTGGTAATCGTAAATCCTGGAGGTACAGGTACGCCAATCAGGTTCATCTCTGCAAGGTTGGCACCTTTTCCGCCCAATAAGTTTTTCATGTCGGCTTTACCTTCGGCTTTTCTGTCACCAAAAGTATAGACGCGTTTTACATTTGACATTGGAAATTTGCTTTTAGTTATTAATAATGAGTTATTTATATGAAATACCCTAGAATTTTAAAGACACAAAGGTACCTAAAATAAAGTATAAAATTGATCTAAATAATGTTAATTAGGAACAGTTCTTAAGAGTCGAACTGTCTGATAGCCTCTAACATGGCCAGAACATTCTCAAGGGGAACATTGGCCTGAAGATTATGCACAGTATTGAAAACAAAACCGCCTCCCGGGGCAAAGATTTCACATTCCTTTAAAACATGGGCTTTGACCTCTTCCGGAGTTCCAAAGGGGAGCACCTTCTGAGTATCGGCTCCTCCGCCCCAGAAGGTGAGTTTGTCACCGTATTTCTTTTTCAGAAGAAGCGGATCCATTCCGGCAGCATTAATCTGTACAGGGTTGATGATGTCGAATCCGGAGTCAATAAAATGCTCCATAAAAGGCTCCACGGCTCCACAGCTGTGTTTGAAAGTTTTCCATCGGGTATTTTCATGGATCCAATTATTAATCTTCTTATAATAAGGTGCGTATAGTTCATCGTAGGTTTCAAGTGAGCAAAAGGAGGAGTCCTGGGTGCCAAAATCGGTCCCGCAGATAAATGCCACGTCCACCGTATCGCCGCTTGCCTCCTTGGCCATAGCCAGGTTTTCAAGGGCAATATCCGTCTGTTTCTCAAATACCTCGTGCAGGTAGTCGGACCGCATCAGGGTAGACATATACCAATCGGCCACATCCCGGATGCCCTTCGGTGATTTCAGGTTCATGGCAGGCACAAGGGCAATATCACCAATGGCTGTGCCTCCAAAATTAGCCACAACTCCCCTTGAAGAGCCATGCAGATTTTCAATGGATTTTTTCCAGTAGGCCACGTCGCCTTCAGACATCAGGGAGAACTCCTCCAGGTTGTCTTCGGGTTTTAGCTTTGAATCATCAATGGTTTGCTGCCTGTTGATGGCATCAAAAAAATAGGCTGCCTTGGGCATCTTTGCACTGGGCGCAACAGAGTCGTCCCCCTGAGGGAACAGAACCGTATCGCCGTTTCCGTCAATTTGTACTGTAAATGATCCGGGTACAAGTACCTCCTGCCCCCAGGAAGTCCGGTATTGTTTCCAATTATCAAGCCTGTTACCAAACATATCATTGGGTGGCGAGATTCCAAGCACATCCACGCCCATGGCCTCTTGCAGTTCGGTGTCAACTTCTCCAAGCATCTGGTAGGGCTCTGTAACCTTAATGGGTCGGCTTTCCAGTCCAAAATGGGCCCTGAGTTTCTGAACCAGTAAGACATGAATACCCGTTACAGGAGTTGCACCAAAATCGACCACAAGCCGCTCGGGCTCTTCATGGTTTAAGCATTTAATAAGGTTTTCTTTAGATGACATGGGAATGAATATAAAAGGATTTGGGGAATATTTATTTTACAATATAGCCAATATACTTCATAATTTTTGACTGCAAAATTTGAAAATTCTATCTTGCATCAAATTCTTCTGCTGTGAAAAATATCCTTCTGGCTTTACTTTGCTTCCATACTATCCTCACAGCTGTGGCTGGCCAGGAGATATATTATTACGCCGCAAACTCCAGGCCGGTAGATCTTGCAGATGATGCCCTTATGATGAAGGAAGTCAGAACGAAATCTGATACCCGCTACGTGATAAAAACCAGCATCCTGTCGGGTGGTGAAAAGGATGATAAGTGGACTATGATTGAACAGGAGAAGATCAATATTGAAAATGACGGTACCCTGCTTATTAAAAAAAAGGGTGAGGGATATTTCCCAACAAAAATCTACAGGAAGATGACCCGGATTGAACCCGGACTTTATGAATTTTCCGAGTCTGATGTTTCGAAAGTCCTGCGTACCGGCTTCTCCTCAAAATACCTCCCCCTGCACATGGAAGGACTTATTACCGAATATCATGCCAACGGTAATTTGAAATCTCTTTCTCTTTACAAGGACAATCAACTGCTTTCAAATCAGAACTGGTTGAGTAATGGAGATAAATATATCGACTCTGTTTTTTATTCCGCCGACAGTGAGCCGGAGTATAAAATGGGGCCAAAATTCTTTCACACCTACATCCTGCAGAATCTGTATAACTCGAACCTGGACCTCACTCAGATCAGTGATGTGGTGGAGGTGGCCTGGGTGATCATGGAAGACGGGAGCATGGACGGAGTAATCACTCTGAAGGGAAGATCACAGCAACTGAACCAGTTTCTGGTCAATCTCATCGCCGCCCTGCCAGGCGAATGGCAGCCGGCAATGCTGAACGGAAAAGCCGTACGCTATTTCATCTCTGTTCCCCTGAATTTTGAGCATCTGGAAGTCAGCTTCCAGGATCTGGAGCTCTCAGGGGGAGTCATGCACTACAACAAATACTAATTTATATTTATACCGGCGGATATCCAACTATCCTCATCCAGGTTCCGTTCAAGCTTGGCCTTGCGAAGAGACCTGGCTAACTCGGGGACCAGCTCCTGGTGTTTCTAGTGCAAGTAAGTATACAATAGGCACCTTAGTACCTATCTTAAAGTTAATTCTATAATTGTATCAATTGGCTTTATTTTCTCAGAAGGTAATACAAGCACCAAACCTGAGGTCCCTTTTTTCACCTTAACCTCCACCTTAGATCCATCATCGAAAAATTTTGCAGATTTAATCCTGGGCAGGTAGCCTTCAATTTCAATGGAACCTTCGCCCGGGTTAAGTACATGTACATATACCACATCACCCTTTTGAGTCAGGGCTCCCCATTCCTGGGGTTTCACCGCACCCCTGCGGGTTCCGTAAACAGCTTCCCCATAAGTTTCAAGCCATTGCCCGATGGCCATCAGGGTATCCACATTCTCGGGCTGTATTTTCCCGTTGGGCATGGGGCCTGTATTCAGCAGAAAATTGGCTCCAAAACCAGCGGCCCTGACCATGGTGTGGATCAATTTCTCAACCGACTTATAATTCTGATCAACAAGGTTAAAACCCCATGATCCGTTCATGGTCTCACACATCTCCAGTGGCACATCATAGGAAATTCCTGTATTATTGAATCCCATGGAATTCTCGCCCGGCAGATCACGTTCAAACATCATAAAATCCTCTCCGGGATAGGGCATTTTATGGTGGTTACTCCCAATCAGCGCCCCCGGCTGATGTTCATGAATCAGGGCATAGGTCTCCGCCAGTCGCCAGTCGGCACCGGGCTTATCCCACATCCCGTCAAACCATATCCCGCCGATATCACCATACTGGGTCAACAGCTCGGAAAGCTGGGTATTCATATAATCGATGTATTTGTTCCAGTCGCCCTCAGTTGACCTTCCCGGAATTTCCTTTCCTGTTCTGCCCTGGGGCACATAATCGGGATGGTGCCAGTCCAGCTGGGAATGATAAAAAAAGAGTTTTATGCCCTGCCTGTCACACTCCTCCTTCAACATGCCAATCACATCCTTCCCATAGGGCGTGGCATCAACGATATTGTAATCGCTTACCTTGGAATCGTACATTGCAAAACCGTCATGGTGTTTACTGGTGATGGTAATGTATTTCATTCCTGCCTTCTTCACCATGGAAACCCACTCTGCGGCATCAAACTGGGTGGGATTAAAGAAACCTGGCAATTTTTCATATTCATGAACGGGGATATTCTTTTGATTCATGATCCATTCGGCGATGCCCTGGTCACCGCCTCCCCCC
The DNA here is from genome assembly GCA_963713725.1 of uncultured Bacteroidota bacterium. Lineage (GTDB taxonomy): Bacteria > Bacteroidota > Bacteroidia > Bacteroidales. The sequence continues at coordinate 145,978 of CAVQMZ010000029.1, read as the reverse complement.
ATAATGGAATATACCCCCCAGTGAACAAAGAGTCCGAATTTGTTATCCTGGAACCACTCGCGGTTTTCAAGGTTTTCGGCTGTGGGAACATAGCCTTCCTGGGCAAGGCTGCTGAGACCAAGACAGGCCAACATTAAGATGGACAGAGATGTTCTGATTGTTGCGTTTTTCATGGTGAAGTTTATTAACAGGGTTTCTTAAATATGTATTCGTTTAAGTTCCTGCAAAATAATATATTTATCCCATTGAACCCAAGCACAAATCATGAAAGTAATCCGAATCTTTGTTTTTGTATTAATATCACTTTTAAGCCTTTCAGGCAAAGCTCAGAACCTGGTTCATGAAGGACCGGCCGTTGATCTTTCAAAAGGGAGACTCATAGTGAGTGAAAATCAGCGTTTCCTTCAATTTGAAAATGGAGATCCCTTTTTCTATCTGGGAGAAACTGCCTGGGAGCTTTTTCACCGACTTTCTCTGGAAGAGGCAGAAATATTTCTGGAAAACAGGAGACAAAAAGGATTTACTGTGATACAGGCTGTACTACTTGCTGAACTGGATGGTCTCAAAACGCCCTCGGTGAATGGTGAATTGCCCCTGCAGGATATGGATCCCACAAAACCCAACGAGGACTATTTTGCCTTTGTGGACTCGGTGATAGAGATCGCTGCTTCCAAAGGACTGGTGATGGGCCTGCTCCCCACCTGGGGGGATAAGGTTGAATTGAGATGGGGTGATGGCCCACTGATCTTCAATGCTGATAATGCCTATACTTATGGACAATGGCTGGGTAAGAGATACAAAGACACACCCAATATTATCTGGATAAATGGTGGTGACCGTGGCTGCCTGGGTGTGGAGGAAGTATGGGAGGCCCTGGCAAGGGGAATTCGTTCGGAAGACCAGAATCATCTGATGACCTTTCATCCCATGGGCTCCAGGTCGTCTTCTGAGTGTTTCCACAATGCCGACTGGCTGGATTTTAACATGCATCAGTCAGGGCACAGCGACCGTTTCATCCCAAATTACCGGGTAATTGAGTCTGATTATGTCCTTTTTCCTCCCAAACCCTGCATGGATGCAGAACCCATTTACGAATCCCATCCCTTTGGATGGAATCCTAAAAACGGAATATCAGGTGAAGATGACGTAAGGCGCGCTGCTTACTGGGGCCTTTTTGCAGGGGCTCACGGGCATACATACGGGAATCATTGCATCTGGCAATTTTATTCAGACAAGGTGGAAGCCATCAACTATCCACCCATGTCCTGGCAGGAAGCCATGGACCTGCCCGGAGCATTTGACATGCTTCATTTGAGGCAGCTTATGGAATCACGCCCCATGCTGGATAGGGTACCCGACCAGTCCATTATCTGGGGATATGCAGGTGGAAGCATCGATCATATAGCTGCAACACAGGGCAAGGGTTATGCTTTCATTTACCTTCCTTCGAATTCGGATGTGATCATTGATTTTTCCAGAATTGAAGGAGACGTCTTCAGAACCTGGTGGTTCAACCCTCGCACCGGAGAAGCCACACCGGGCAAAGATGTTGAAGGCGAAGTCAGGGAAAACTTCAGGGTTCCGGTATCCGGAGTAGACTGGGTGCTGGTAATTGATAACGGGGATTTTAATTACATGGCACCAGGACAAAATCTAAAAGAAAATTCATTACCTTAAAAGATTCATACATGAGAAAAGAACTGAGCCTGCTGACTCTTGCCATGATGGGTATATTTGCAATAAATGGGTGTACTCCCAATGAATTGGAAAAACCAAACATTGTCTTCATCCTGGCCGACGACATGGGCCATTCGGACCTGGGTTCTTATGGTGCCGAAATTATTGAAACCCCGAATGTTGATGCTTTAGCCAGAAAGGGACTTCGCTTTACCAATTTTTATAATACGGGACGCTGCTGGCCCACTCGGACCAGTTTACTTTCGGGGTACTATCCTCACCAGGTTTTATCCGATCCCATACAGGGAGTGGACTTTACTGCCGGTCTTTTCGCACCTGTCAATGAAACCTGGTTACCTGCCCTCCTGAAAGAGCATGGTTACAGCACTTACCACTCTGGAAAATGGCATATCTTCAGAAGAGCTCCCGAATACCGCGTTTTGAGTCACACCGAAGTTGGTTTTGACCATTCTTACAGGACCGAAGACGGACGTCACCTTCGTCCGAAAATCCTGATTGAAGACGGAGATTCCATCGCCCTTCCCGGGACCGGTTCTGAATACGAAGCTTCTGTAGACATTGTGGATCATGCCATTAAATACCTGAAGGAACACCACGAAAAAAAGCCAAGCGAGCCCTTTTTTGAATACATTGCCTTTATTGCACCTCACTTCCCTTTGCAGGCCATGCAAAAGGATATTGATATGTACCGGGAGGAATTCCTTTTGGGATGGGATGAAGTAAGAAAATACAGGGCAGAAAACAGGGAGGTAATGGGTTTTGAGGCCCAGGAGATATACCCCCTGGAGCCTGAACGCTATGCACCCTGGAACCTTACACCGGAAGAACTTGTCAGTCAGATTGATCCGGCAGAAACAGGACGCGCCATCCCATGGGATGACCTATCCCCGGAACAGCAGGAGTTTCAGGCCGTTAAAATGGCCATTCATGCAGCCATGATTACCCGAATGGACAGGGAGATAGGTCGATATGTGAATACGCTCAAGGATCTGGGCTATCTGGACAACACCATTATCTTTTTCTGCTCCGACAATGGAGCCAGTACCGAGCAAATGAACCGGGCAGACAAACATACCATCGGTTCTGTTCCTGGATCGGCAGATTCTTATATCTGTCTGGGTCCCGGATGGTCCACTGCTGCCAATACCCCCTTCAGACTGCACAAAACATGGTTGCATGAGGGCGGGATAGCCACCCCTCTTGTGGTTCACTGGCCCAAAGGCATCCGTGGAGAAAACAGCTTCAGAAACATGCCTGCACACATTATCGATATTGCCCCCACCCTGCTTGAGCTGGCCGGGGGTGACCCGGCCGAACTGGATGGACAATTTGAAGCCCCCGGGATCAGCCTGGTCCCCTTTCTAAAGGAGGATGCCCTGAGCGAAAGGCCGCCCATCTTTTGGAACCACGAGCAAAAGAAGGCATTGCGGCATGAAAACTGGAAAATTGCCACCATCGAGGAGGATGGTGACTGGGAATTATATGACCTGTCGGTGGACCGGGGTGAATGCCATAACCTGGCCACTGAAAATCCGGAGAAGCTGGAAGAGCTGGTATCCCTGTGGGAGACTCAAAGAGAAAAAATTGTTAAACAGATTACTGTTGGGAAGTAGCTCCTTTAATAGTAATTCTAAACACTTAAGCATGCGTACCAACAGAAGACAGTTTTTAACAAGCGCTGCCGCCATCGGCGGAGCATCAGCTTTTTTTCCCCTGACATCCTGCAATCCAGCCGGAGAGAGTGATTGCGGTCCCCCGGACTACTCCGCACTTGACGCAGCTCTGGCTAAACCCGTTTTGAGAAGGGAACTTTTTCCCGACCCGGTGATCATCGAATCGCTGGAATTACTGAGAGACAGGAACAACACAATTTACCGGGTGCGTTCCAGGGATGGTGCTGAGGGAATCTCCATCGGGCATCCCTTTATTGCCAGGAACTCTTATCCCATGTTTACCAACCTCCTTCAGAGGATGTTCCTTGGAAAAGATGCACGTGATCTCGACAATCTGATATTCCATGCTGCAGAGGGACCTGTGAAAAACCAGGGTGTGCCGCTATGCGTGCAAATCGCGGGTATTGAATTTGCCATCCTGGATATGCTTGGGATTATTGCCGATAAACCAGCCGGACGACTACTGGGGGAGCTTGAAAATCCTGAGATCGGGATTTATCTGGGGCATCGCTTAAGTGAATTTCGCACCCTTGAACCGGAGGAATCCCTGGAACTGATGAGACAGGATAACGAGGAGATCGGATCTAAAGCGATAAAGGTACGGGCAGGAAGTGGTGATAACCTGGGCCTTAATCATGAAAATGCACCGGGGCGGACAGAAAAACTGATCCGAATGGCCCGTGAGTTTTTTGGCGACGATATGGTCCTGATGATTGACGGGAACGGCAGCTATGATGTGAAGGAAGCATTGCGAATCGGCCGGATGCTTGAAGAATACAACTATTACTGGTATGAGGAGCCTGTTCCGTGGACCTGGTACGAGGAGCAGGCCCAGATAGCCCGGACCCTGAATATAACCATGGCGGGCGGAGAAGAGGAATTCAGCGAACGGGTTTTCCGCTGGCTGATCGGCAACCATGCTTTCGGGGTAATCATGCCCGACCTGTTTTACAATGGTGGTATGATCCGTTCCATGAAGGTCGCCCGGATGGCAGAAGCCGCAGGGATCAGGACCTCGCCGCATATTTCAGGCGGGGGACTGGGATTCCTTTACCTGATTCATATGGTCTCTGTATGCCCGAATGCCGACAAATACCACGAATTTAAGACCTTCCAAACCTATGATGCCAATGGAACAACTATTCCGGTGGAAAGTAAGGCAGGACCATTTGAAAGTATTGATGGCAAGATAAAGGCCCCCGAAGGATCAGGACTGGGTATCATTATTGATCCGGATTATATTAAAACTCACAAACCGGTAAGCTGAGGATTCCTTTATAATGGTGATCATGGAATACAGGATTGAGCAATACGATGGGCGAAACAAGCAATCTCCTAATCACAAATAATCATATTATTACAGTCAGGTAGAATTTCTATTTATTTCTAAACCGGTGCTTTAATGAAATTAATACTCAACAAATCCCTCTTGCTGATCATCCCCATTGTTTTTGCTCTGGGATATTCATGTTCCGATGATCAAATGAAGGTTTCCGATTTCTGCAAGTCCCTTGAAGCCGGTCAGCGAATCCTGGATGATCCCGAGTGGGCAAACTGGGATATGGCTCCCATCTATGATAAGCAGGGCAGGGTTCATCTTTTTGTCGGTCGTTGGCCCAGCGATGGCGACTGGCTGGTAAACGCCCAGATCGTGCATATGATAGCCGATCGACCGGAGGGTCCTTATACTTTGCTCGATACAGTTTTCCAGAACGATACCATTAGCTACTACAATCCTCAGATCAACCAGCTAGATGGATTGTATGTTATGGTATACGCCTATAAGGAGAGGTCCCTGCCCAGGATGAATCAACAGGTTGGATTAGCCACATCCGCCTCACTGGACGGACCCTGGGTGGAGAGTCCCTATAATCCGGTCCTTGCCCCTTCTTTTATACCAGGAAGCTTCGATTGTCTCCATGCCTCGAACCCCTCCTTTCATAAAGACCTGGAGGGAAAATACAGGATCTACTATAAGACTGTTTCCGATCAACCTGATGATCCATACCTGCGAACCATCTCACTGGCCAGCTCGGACAAAATCGAGGGTCCTTATACACCTCATCCCGACAACCCTATGATCAGCTATGTGGAGGCTGGCCTGGATGTAGAAGACTCATACAACTTCATTTACAGGGGGAAATATTACATGATCCTGGAAGACAGGATGGATGTGGCCAGCACTTATACAGCTACCCCCTCCGATCCCGATACGGTGCGAATAGGAGGATGGCGACCCGGTTTAATCTATGAATCTGAGAACGGTGTGAATTGGGAGAAACCCGAGATAGCTATTCAAACCAACGCCTTCTATTTCGACGAGCCCATCCTCAGGTTTGAAAGGGCGCATATCCTGTGGAAAAATGGTGAACCTGAATACCTCTTTATGGCCCTGGCCAGGAATGAACGCGAATTGGGAACCGGTGCTGTTCTGAAAATTAATAACTGGACCGGTCAATAAGAGCCTGAGAAAGCAATCTCATTAAATACCAATAATTATGAAATCTATTGCTGGAATACTCATTTCAATTCTCCTGATTCTACTTATGGGCTGCAAGGAAAAAACCGAGGTCCAGAACAAGATGTACCCTGAATGGAGCTGGGATAAAGTCCCTGTTTACATTCACTTTGGTAAAAGTGACGTGCTTACCGAAGAGGAGCTTAAATTCGTCGCCACCCACTCCGATTTTGTATGCTTCGAAAAGGGTCATGGGACAAAGGTCCACGGGTCTACCGAGAAAGGGATTGAATCCGATGCTGCCCGTCTTAAAAAGATCAATCCTGATTTGAAAGTTGTCTATTACTGGAATACCTTCCTCGACTACGCCATGTACGATGCTCACGATGTTTACGCTGAGCACCCGGAATGGTGGCTCAGGAAGCTGGATGGCTCACTGGATTATAAGAGAGGGGATCTGATGCGCTATGATCTTTCGAACCCGGAAGTGAGGGAATGGTGGACAGAAGAAGTAAAAAAGGCTGTAATCGATGGCTCTTGCGACGGGGTATTCATGGATGCCTTTCCTCAAATTACCAGTCCGGCTAACATAAAGCTCTGGGGACAGGAGAAATATGATGCCATACAGGAGGGGCTTATAAAAACCATTGAGCTTACAAGGGAAAAGATCGGTTCAGATAACATCATCATGTACAATGGCATCAGAAATACAAATGAACTCCACTATGGCATGCAATTCATTGATATCACAGATGCATCAACCATCGAACATTTCGACCAATTTGCCAGTACTGACAAGGAGAATGTTGCCCTGGATATGGAAAATATGATCGAAGCCGGAAAGAAGGGACAGATCGTCGTTATGAAGGGTTGGCCAGGGTTTAACTGGACCGAAAAGGAAGAAATGAATCAATCCCATGAAGAGCTCTTAAGGAAGGCCCGTGAGAATATTACCTTTCCCCTTGCCTGTTTCCTGGTAGCGGCGCAGCCCTACTCCTATTTTTGTTATTCCTGGGGCTACAGGAATCAGCATGGATCACTGGATTCCTACCCGGAGTTTGAAAAGCCCCTGGGGAATCCCAAAGGAGATGCTGTTAGGACCGGCTGGGAATTTACCCGCGAATTTGAACATTGCAAAGTCTGGGTAAACATTGAAACAAAACAGGCAACGATCGACTGGAAATAACAGTCCACACAGTAATCAGATTCCGATAATGAAGAAGATACGATTCTCTTTTTTCGCCATCCTCTGTCTTTCCTCAGCCCTGCTTGTGAACGCTCAGCAGGATCCTGCTGAGGCTCCTGACTATTACCCGCCTTTCAGCTGGGAAACGGTTCCCGTCTACATTCATTTTGGAAAAAACGATGGTTTAAGCGACGAGGAAGTCAATTTTGTGGCCACTCATTCGGATTTTGTGTGTCTGGAAAAAGCGCACGGGATAAATCCACATGGATCCACTGAGGCTGGAATATATTTTGATACTCAAAGGCTAAAAGCGGTCAACCCGAAGCTGAAGCTGATTTACTACTGGAACACCTTCCTGGATTATTCCATGTTCGATGCACATGATGTTTACGAGAGTTTTCCCGAATGGTGGCTATACCACCAGGACGGTACACTGGACCTGAAAAACGGCAGAATAAAAAGATATGACCTGTCCAATCAAGAAGTCAGGGAATGGTGGGCCGAGGAGGTCCGTAAGGCAGTGATGGAGAGATCCTGTGACGGGGTATTTATGGATGCCTTCCCACAAATCACCAGTGAAGCCAATATTGCGCTCTGGGGACAGGAGAAATTTGATTCCATTCAGGACGGGCTAATCGAACTGATCCGTCTCACCCGGGAAGTTACAGACTCATCTGCCATATTGATGTATAATGGGATACGGAATACGGATGATCTTCATTTTGGGATGGACTACCTGGGAATCACAGATGCCGCCGCCATTGAACACTTTGACCATTTTGCGAGCACCTCCAGGGAGAGTATTCGGCAGGACATGGCGGATATGACCGAGGCCGGTAAACAGGGGAAAATAGTAATCATGAAGGCCTTCCCCGGCTTTAACTGGACCGATAGTGAAAAGATGGCAGAACCATACGAGGACCTGCTCCAGGAAGCCAGGGAAAAGATCACCTTCCCCCTGGCCTGCTTCCTTGTGGCCGCTCAACCCTATTCTTACTTTTGTTACTCTTGGGGATACAGGGAAACACATGGCTCCCTTGACTGGTATGATGAGTTTGACAGGCCCCTGGGCGAGCCCCTGGGAGATGCGGTTCAGGATGGCTGGGAGTACACCCGCGAGTTTGAACATGCGAAGGTCTGGGTAAACATAAACACCAAAGAGGCAAAGATTGAATGGGAAAATTACACGCCCTTATCCGGGCCGGTGGACAGCACCATCATTGATCGTTCTCCCGAGGATGCCCTGGACAGCCTGTTGTTTTCTTTTATACCCGAATACCAAAGCGACAGCATTCCTGAATACAAAGGAAGTTCAAGGTTTAGCACCGAATACGAGCCATCGGGAAGCCAATGGCAAGAGCAGTGTAAGGAAGAGGATGTATACCATGCAAGGTTAAGCCACAGCTCTGAGCCGGACTCGCTTCTGTGGGATCTCCGGATTTCAAAAGGGGGAGCTATCTACTCTTTTATCGGACCCTACGGGGAAGGTGTTCCCCCTCAATACCGCTCCTGGGATTTTAACACGGCCCGCTGGGTGGATGACCTCTGGCAGATCGTGGCTCTTTCAAGCGAGAGGCACAACGCTGATGAGATAGTCGCACCCCCCGGATCCACCCTGGGAAGACCCCAGGTACCCAGTATGCGCTATTTTATTCATGGTGCGGGGTATACATGAACGATACCCTCTTCGCCCGGACCAATAAACCCTTTTACAGTCCCCTGATGGCTTCATGGTATGATGAAACAAACAGGGCTTTTCACACCATGAACTGGGGACAGCAGGCCCATGTACCCAGCATACATAAGTCACAACTTCTGTACACCTACAAATACAGGGACCTGGGCAGCGGAATTTTGGAAAACACTTTGTGCATCCAGAATTTTGGTGAGCATAAGGTGGATTATCTGAATATGCCCTGGGGAGGGGTACGGTCGCAAACCTGCCCCAGTGCTGGCTGTCCCACCCCAACGACTCCCTGGAACGTACTTACAAACTCTTCGGGGGTGATGGAGAACAGGGCCTGCTGGATAATATAAACCAGAGTGGTGGATATTTCATCTGGGCTGCTGAGGGGGAGGATGAAAACCGACCGGCTATGGCCCTTGTTTTTGGAAAGGATAAACATTATGAGGACTTACAGGTAAGCCATAATATGAAATCCACGCGGATCAGGTGGGGTGACGGGACCGGTGATGAGAACCGGAATTATTCTGTATTCACCGTCAATCAAAGACTTGACATCAACCCGGGGACAAGCTTTTATTACCGTGTTTTCTATATTAACGGTACCATGAAGGAGGTCCATGCAAAAGCGAGGAGCCTTGCGAACGCCACCGATTATGGATTTATAATGCCTGACCCGGAATTCTCACCCCTGACTATAGTAGGCATGGAAGCCCTGGACAGTGCGTTCACCGATGATGTTAAACTTTTTGCGTCGCCCATAGAGCATATGGTGCCAATCTTCCTCATGGAGAATACCGAAACAGGAATGCAGTTCATTAGTCCTGATCTGTATCACGAAGTTGATACACTACCCTTCATCAACCCTTACGATCCTGCAGATCCTGAATATGAAAGCTACGAGCACCAGGTAGTCTACCGGCCCTATGCGGGTAATGTTGAATTCATCAGGCTACTGGGCTATGGTGTGAACAAGAGCCAGGCATCCTCCCATATTCGCTTCGCGCTGCTTGATACACTGGTTCGTGATACCACCCGGGTGATCCTAAGGGGCGAATATAAAAACAAGGTCTGGATCCCGGTTGAGCCCTGTGATACCTGCATTTCAGTTCCCGAACCTGAACCCGGCTTTTTGCTCTATAATGACTTCGGGGCCGATCAGCGCTACCCGTGGACAGACCCGGTAGGCATGAGTTTCTCGGACAGGATAGCAAACCCTGATATCTCTGAAAATAATCCCAGTGAACTCACCGGCAAGGTGGTCAGGGGAATCGGAAAGTGGGCCAATGTGCATTTTGATCTTCCTGAGACACTGGACCTTTCCATTTATTCAACTTTTAAAGTAAAGGCTTATTACGAAGGTAGTGATCCGCTTCCTGACATCGCGAAAGTAAGGCTGATCCTGCGAAATAATGGGAATGGCCTCACTCAGTACTCCGTGGAGAAACCAGTACTCCTGGCCAATCAATGGGTAGAGTATAGCTTTGAATGCGCCGGGGCCCTGGGAAGAGATGATTATAACCAGGTCTGGCTCTTTTTCAGCTCGCCGGATGAGGACAGCTTTGCCCTGGGACATACCTACTACATTGACGATCTCAAAGGCCCCCCGGTAGGTGTTGACCTGGAAAGATATACCGCCACTTTTTCGGTCAGGAATGTGGATAGCGGGGCACGACTCTCCGGAATACAGGTCTCCATTGGTGGTGAGAACCTGACTACAGGCCTTCAGGGAGAAGTTGACATCGTACTCTGGGAAGGCTTACATAGCTTTTCGATTTCCGAAACGGGGTATTTCCCCGTTGAAACCAGCTTTGATATGTCAAAAGATACGGTCCTGTCTATTGGACTGGTCGAAAGCTCATCCAAGCTGAAATTCAGAATCTACTCGGGCGATAAGCCTGTAAAGCAGGCTGATGTAAAGGTAGAGGGTTCACAGCAGTTTACTAATTCCGTTGGGATAGTACTTTACGAGGATCTGCCCAGGTTTGAAGACTATGTATATTCAGTGGAAAAGGAAGGCTACCAGACTGAAAGCGGAATGCTTTCTCTTGATGGGGATACAACCCTGAACCTTAACCTTCAGATCATTAGTTCGATTGATGTTTTAGAAGCAGGATCCATTCATCTCTATCCAAACCCGGTGCTTACAGAGCTATTGCTACAAACTGAAAGGCTTCTGAAAAAGGTAGAACTGTTCACTCTGTCAGGGAATCTTGTTCGCGTCTATTATCCTGATGCCCAACAGGTTTCACTTGATCTCTCAGACCAGGGACCCGGAATGTATCTTTTAAAAATTTATCCTGAAGATGAAATCCCGGTGATGAAACGGATCATCCTCGCTAAATAGTATAGAATATGAGCGTCCAAAGAATAGTTTACAAATATACCTGTCTTGTTTATATCATCTCCAACCTATTCATAATTAATGGTTTCTCTCAGAGCGACCCAAATACCCTCATTGGCCGATTTAGATTCCCTGAACAGCATCCACTTGAACAGCATGGAATTCCGGCGCTTTGATAAAAGCAGGGACGGACTCATATCACGTGAAGAGTATGATAATTTAACCCGGGCCGCGAACCAGGTTCATTCCAAGGATCCTGATCAAGAGCCAAGGGATAAATTCGCGGCTATGGATGCTGACTCAGATCATTTTATTAGCCTCAGCGAATTCAGATTTAATTATGTACGTGATACCATCGCGTGGCCAGCTCCCTCCCACTCCAATATTGTTTATAAAAAGATTGGCGAGGAGTTCTTACTCCTGGATATCCTGATGCCAACAAACCTCGTATATGACAAGGCACCTGTACTCTATTTCGTGCACGGGGGTGGCTTTCGAAGCGGGGCAAAGGAATACCTGCGCTTGAATGATCTGAGGGCTGAAACTGCACTGCAATTTGCTGAAAGAGGATTCTGCTGCGTTTCCGTGAGGTACAGGCTGGTAAACCTGGACCCTGACAAAGACACGGTACTCATCGGGGAATGTGTAACAGATTCCTGGGACGGACTTCGGTATCTTAAGGAGCATGCAGAGGATTATCAGTTAGACCCTGATAAAATTATTGTCTGGGGGGAATCAGCCGGTGGGCATTTAGCACAGATGCTGACTTTTTCAGATCCCGAGGATTTTCCCGGTGATCCAGGTTTAGCAAAGATTAAAGTTAATCCTGCTGCAGGGATTTCATGGTACGGACCAAGCGACTTCACAGGCACACTGGATAAGGACAAGGAGAATTCACCCTTAATTCGACACGCGAGGCATATTACAGGAAAAAGCACCTATACAGGTGAGGATATGGAAACCCTCAAAGAAGTAAGCCCCTATTTCCTCATTGACAGCTCCGATCCTCCCCTGCTGCTTATGCAGGGAGACAGTGACCATGCCGTGCCCCTTTCCCATGCCACCGGACTTAAAGCCGGGGCAAAGGAAGTTGATGTCAATCTTGAGTTGCTGGTAGTGAAAAACGCCGGGCACAACTGGCGGCAGGTTGGAGATGATCCCATTGAACCTTCCAAAACCGAACTCAGGGAAATCATGCTCAGTTTTGCTGAAAAATCGCTGGACTTGAAATGAGAATCACTGAAAAAGAATAGCATGCAAGCTTCAAAACAAACCTACCCTCTTACCCGGAAAATTCTCCTGCCACTCATACTGGTAAACCTTTTGTTCTTCATGTGGGGTTTTATATGGAACCTGACAAACGTAATCGTGGCTCTGTTCCAGGAAACCTTTGAGCTCAGCAACTTCAAGTCTTCACTGTTGACCTCGGTATCCTTCCTGGCCTTTTTTGCTCTTTCCTACCCGGCTAAGATTATTATCGAGAGGATTAAGACTAAAAAAGCCATTGTCCTGGGTGCAGGCATTGCCGGTGTGGGATTACTGCTTTTTATTCCGGCATCCATCCTGCTTTCCTTCAAGCTTTTTCTCCTGGGTACATTTGTCGTATTCTCGGGGGTGACTTTCCTTCAGATTGTATGCAATCCGTATATCCGTGCGCTTGGTCCGCCAAAAACCAGTGCGAGCAGGATAAACCTGAGCCAGGGAATTGGAGCGATCGGGGCATTTCTCACGGCCTATATAGCCGGGGGATTCATCCTGAAGATCTATGCAGACAATCCCTTCAGGGGAATTACCTGGATTTACCTGATCCTGGGACTTATTTTTATTCTCCTTGCCATCCTGGTTAAGCTGGCCAAAATGCCCGGGAACCCGACCGATGCTGTTCAATCCACAGAAGAATCAGAGAAGAAAAAGGCTTCCAGGAAAAATGCCTGGGGATACCGCCACTTCAGGATAGGTTTTTTTGTACTTCTGCTATACATGGGAGCAGAAGCCATCCTCTACCAGCTCATGACCCCCTATTTCATGGAGCAGGCTCACATTTCCAAGGCCCGGGCTGTTGACATCTCAGGGATACTCTTCCTGGGACTGATGATCGGCAGGCTGTTGGGTGCAGGAATTCTGATCAAAGTAGCTCCCGGTAAACTCGTGGGCTGGTTTGCAGGAATTGCAGCCTTACTGGTTCTTTTATCAATGGTCACCAGTGGCTTTTTATCCGTCTACAGCATCGTCATCACAGGCTTTTTCATCTCCATTATGTTCGCCAGTATATACTCTCTTGCCATCGAAGGCCTGGGCCGCTTTACCAATGAAGCCTCATCTTTCCTGATCATGGCCATTGCCGGAGGTTTTTTCATCCCTATGATCTTTGGCCTGGTTGCCGACTATTTCAGCCTTAAAACTTCTCTTATTGTGGTGATTATCCCCCTGCTGATCGCTTCATGGTACGGCTTTAGGGGATCACGACAAACTACCCCCGGGGATCACCCGACCCTGGTCACGTAAACATAAGATAATGATCTCTTACTTGAGCTTTGTCACATAGACATAATAGGCTCCCCTGCTGCCTCCATCCATATCTTCAAGCCAGGTCTGCATCCTGAACTCCCCGGGTTCGAGTTCATAAGTAAACCTTACATCCTGCTGATCGGGATCCACCCGGGAGCTTTGCTCCTCCTCCCCAACTATTATACGGGCCCCGGTGAATTGAATGGAAACACCGGCAGGCTGGGGCACACCGCCGGGGACAGCCTCTCCAGGTGGCAATGATCCATTCAGCGGCAGCCCAGTTTCCAGCGGCCATCTGCGCAGGGCAAACTCATAGGTTCCGGCCGCGGCAACATCCACTACCCAGAAACCGTTACCGGGCTGACCGGTTCGGATATGACCCTGGTTCCACGGTGGAATCCGTATGCTGTGCCAGTCATGTGAGCGTATACAGGTCGGACTTTCTGCCTCGGCATTAATGATAATCTCACAATAATCATCAAAATCGACAGAAATATCTTCCCACCAAAGCTCATATGCATCCTTTAACTTTTTTACGATCTCAGCATTCGTTTCTGCAATATTGTTCCTTTGTCCGGGGTCAGTATCCATATCGTAAAGTTCCTCACCCCTTATTAAATGCCATTTGTCGGTCATCACGGCGCTCTGCTTCCCTTTTACGGGAACATCTTCCCTCTGGGTATCGGTGATAATGATTCTGTCCGCCCATTCAACAGCTTCCTCTTGCAACAAGGGCGCTAAGCTCATCCCGTCATATTCAAGCTCCGGATCCTGAAGTCCGCACAAGTCCACCAGGGTGGGCATAACATCCGTGTAGGATGTAATATACTCCACATCCCTGCCCGTATGGATTCCTCCGTCCTTCCAATGTATAAAGAATGGAACACGGTGCCCCCCGTTATATTCCGATCCTTTCATTCCTCGCATCCCTGCATTATAACCCGAGCTAAGGAAACCATCCCGGTCAAGAGAAACACCTGCCGCAGTACCGTTATCAGTCATAAAGATCAAAATGGTATTGTCGGCCAGGCCCAGCTCCTTAAGTTTTTCCCTTAAGGCTCCAAGGTTTTCATCCACATTTGTAATCATTCCATAGAAGTTGGGGTTCGGAATATCCGGATTGCCCTTGTAAAGGTCAATATATCTTTGCTCCACATGAAAAGGTCCGTGGGGTGCATTGGTGGAAAGGTAACAGAAGAAGGGCTTGTCCCTGTTCTTCTCAATAAAATCCAGTGCATTTTCAAACCAGACATCGGTACAATAACCGCTCACTTTCTCAGGCACTCCATTCCTGAGGTAGCTATCGTCAAAATAATCATTGTCCCAGTAATCAGGAGCCTGGGTCACTCCTCCCCCTCCATGATAGAAGGCCTCATCAAAGCCTCTGTCATGCGGACGATAGGGATAATTATCACCCAGGTGCCATTTACCAAACATGCCCGTGGAATAGCCATTGCTCCTGAACACATCGGCCAGGGTCACTTCGTTCTTTCTGAGCAGGGAACGTCCGTTTACTGTATGCCATACCCCCACACGGTTACAATTCCGACCGGTCATCAGTCCTGAGCGGGTTGGTGCACAGGTGGTGCCCACATGGAAGTCGGCAAGCCGGCAACTCTCCCCGGCCAGCTGGTCAATATTCGGTGTGCTGATCCATTCATTCCCATGGAAGCCTACATCGCCATAACCCTGGTCATCGGTTATTATAAGGATGACATTGGGGAAACCTGCAGGATCCGGGCGCTGGCATGAAGCAAGAATCATACTTGAAATCACCAGCATAATAGAAGTCCGGGAGAATAATGCATTTCGTCTCATGTGTTCACGGATTTTTCGGGTAAATACAATGTAAGAAAAACTCATGTCCCATTGTCAAGGTTTACAAAAACGAACAAAGGAATGCAACATTTGAGCAACAGAAAGACAGGCCGGCATTCTATGTTTGAGCTTTGGAAAGGTGCCTGGTATTTATCAATATTGTTTATCTTGCACGCAGAGACAGAATGGTGATGAAACGCGGTAATTCCTTTTTAATAATTCCCCTGGCCCTGGCCATGCTTTTTAGCCTGACACAGCTTTACGGTCAGGCAGAGAATACATATCAATTTGTCACCTTTTCCAACAGCGAGGGATTTAATCAAAATACCGTAAAATCCATTGATCAGGATAAGACAGGAACCATATGGATTGGTACTTCGAATGGACTAATCAGGTATAATGGTTACTCTTTTCAAAATATCAGCTGGGAAAGTAAATTCCAGTCGGATGTCTATCACGGCCCCATTACAAGTATCGTCTCGGATCGGGAGGGGCTGGTCTGGATCGTTACCAGCAGCGGGTTAAATCTTTACTCACCGGATAAGGAGGAATTTATAAAGGTCACATCCGATTCCCTTGGTTTACTTTACAGGACCATTGAAGATACAAACGGTTCCATGTGGGTGGTGGGAGATAATTTCCTGTCCAATGTGAGCACCAAAACAGATAAAGACAGCATCATTACTTTCTGGTCACCCAACCTGCTGAAGGGCACAAATTCTGAGTTAAATATCACTGACCTCCTGGAGTTAGGTGAAGGGCGTTATCTTCTGGCCACCAGTACCGGTCTTTTTAAAATGTCGGTGGGAGAAAGCCTGAAGAACCTGAAAATTGAAGCTGAGGTCTTAATCAAAGAGTCTGTAAGCTGCCTGAAAAAGCATAATAATATGATCTGGGTGGGTACCCAGAGCAGGGTTGTATAAAACCACAACGGATGGAGATAAACTTATCGTAATAAGTGAATACTTCCAGGATGAGCCAGATCCGAATCTCTCCTCGCTTTAAATCACATTACTGATATCACTCGCGGACAATGAGGACAGGATCTGGGTCGGAACCTGGCGTGGAGGGCTGCTTCTGTATAATAAGGACGCGGACACATTCTCAAATTTCAGCCATGATCCAAGGAAGAGCGGAGGGCTGAGTGGAAATATGATTAATTGCCTGTATGAGGATAACTTCAACGTGCTCTGGATAGGGACTGCCCAGGCAGGGCTTTGTAAACTGGATCTGAATCAGAAACAATTCACCAACTTTGTGAACCATCCCTATGATGAACAGACCATCCCCGGAAACCTGATTAATTGTGTGCTGGAGGACAGTGAGGGTTATTTATGGGTTTCTACCTATAATCAACCCCTTTGCCGGAGCACCGAACCCATTAACGATAAAATGCCTGTCCGATCTTAAATTTGACCGTTTTGATCAATGGTTCGACATCTTCCCTGACAAAAACATTTTCTCCCTTTATGAGGACAAACACGATAATATCTGGCTGGGCTATGAATTCGATGGTATTGTAGTATATAACAAGGGAAATGCATCCTTTACCCGGGTGGAGTTTGAATTAAATGGACAGAAATTACCCGTCGAGAGCATACGAAATGTTGCTCCAATTGATCAGGATAAAATCATGATGGCCGGATCCCGGATCATTGTCCTGGAGGATCCCTGGAGCTACCTTGGATCAGGCAGGAAAGTAAAAATACCTGTCCAGTCCTCCTACTCCTTTGATGATCCCCGGTATATTGTGGCCATGAATGTGCAGAGCCCCGAGGAAATCTGGGTCGGTTTCAATAACCATGGATTATCCAGATTCAGCATGGAGGGAGGTTCCCTGCATCTGGTTGAGCACCATGAACATATTGAAAGTGATGAAAGCAGCATCAGCAATAATGCAATATTCAGTCTGAAGAAGGACGATAATCAGAGCCTGTGGATCGGGACATTTGGCGGCGGATTGAACAGGCTGAAGGATATCCCGGGAAGCAGTGAGCGTGAATTTGAACGACTCCAGGATACAATCGGACTGTCGGACAATGCCATTTACGGGATTATTATAGAGAATGATTCCACGCTCTGGTGCGGAACGGATATGGGAATATCCGTTTTGAATACACGGACATTCAAAACCACGAACTATAATATCCACGATGGGCTCCCTGGCAATAACTTCAGGCAGAGCGCATACCATAAGGGCAATTCCGGATACTACTTTTTCGGGGGATTAAATGGCTTAACCATCTTTAAACCAGGCCAGATCAGTGCAAATTTAATCCCTCCTGATGTTCGTCTTACGAATCTTAAAATCAATAATAAAATCGTTTCTGTGGGTGATAAAGTGGGGGGCAGAACCATTCTTGACAAGGACATTTCTGAAGTTGAAGAGTTGATCCTTTACAGGGACGACAGGACCGTTTCCATTGAAGTAACCGCCTACCATACTGCCATTCCGGAAAAGAACCGTATATCTTATATACTTGAAGGATTCGACAAGGAGTGGATCCATGTTAATCAGGGATCCTTTTCCCCCACCTATACAAACCTGACACCCGGTGATTATACATTCAGGGTCAGGGGATATAACTGCGATGGCATTATCTCGGAAAGTGAGGCCTCCCTTCAAATCACCATGATGGCCCCCTGGTTTGCAAGGACTATCAGCAAAATCCTCTTCTTTGTTCTGGCCCTGGCACTGATCTCTGGCGTTTCCATTTATATGATCAAACTTAAAAACCTCCAGAACAAACTACATTTCGAACAATTGGACAAAGAAAGGATCGAGGAAGTTAACCAGTCAAAGCTTCGCTTCTTTACAAACATTTCCCATGAATTTAAAACCCCCCTCTCACTAATTTCAATACCGCTGCAGAAACTACAGGAGCTTGTCCATGGTGATGAGGAAAAGGAGTATGTGAAAATGATAGAGAAGAACAGCAACCGACTGATTCGACTCATAGATCAATTGCTCACTTTCAGAAGAATAGAGCAGGCGGGACTTGAACTAAAAATCTCCCAGACCTCCCTGGATGGTTTTATTTACCCGGTTGCCGATGCCTTTGAATCACTTTCCGTGAAGAAAGGGATTCAGTTTTACTACCAGGTATACGATCCTGGTTTCAAAATAAACCTGGACCTTGAGAAAATGGAACAGGTATTGTTCAATCTTCTTTCAAATGCATTCAAGTTCACACCCCCCAATGGAACAGTCCGGCTGGAGGGTAGCATACGCGAAATTGAAGGAAAAAAACACGCCTGTTTCGATGTGTCGGATACCGGGGCGGGAATTAAAATGGATGACCTGAACAAGATTTTTGAACGCTTCTATCAATCAGGGTCAGAATTAAGAAATATGGGGACAGGCATAGGGCTGTCTTACGCTAAATCCATCGTTGACCTCCACAAAGGTAAGATAAAGGTAGAAAGCACTCCCGGAGAAAGGACCTGTTTTTCGGTCAGTATCCCGCTGGATGAATCCTATTCGGAGCTCTTCAGCAAAACAGACATCCGAAGGCTCAATGCCAGCGAAATGCTGGAACACGACAATATAAGCTATGACGTCAGCCAGGGAAAAAACCCGGCCAATAATAATAAAAACACAGTACTGGTTGCTGACGATGAGAGTGAATTCAGAAGTATTATCAAAAATGTACTTCAAAAGAAATACCGGATCATTGAAGCAGCAAACGGAACGGATGCGCTGGAAATTGCCGCCACCGGCGAGGTGGATATCATTATCAGTGACGTAATGATGCCCGGCCTTAACGGATACGAGTTTTGCAAAAAAGTCAAAACAGACATTCAATTATGCCATATCCCCTTCATCCTTCTTACTGCACTGGAAGAAATCGATAGCCATATCCAGGGCATGGTGCATGGTGCTGATTCCTATATGTCAAAACCATTTAATCTGAAGTACCTGGAAGTAACAGTTCAGAATCTGATTGAGAACCGGGAAAAACTTAAGGCTCATTTTAACCAATCCAGTTCCCTTCCCGCCGATGTCCAGATATCCGGAATCGATACCGATTTCATCGAGATGGTGAACAAAGCCATTCAGGACAACCTGGACGATTCATCCTTTGGTGTGGAGGAACTTGCTGCTGAGGTAAACCTGAGCACCTCCCAGCTCTACCGGAAGCTAAAACTACTGACAGGCCAAATTCCCAATGCCTACCTTAGAAATTATCGTCTGCAGGCAGCTGCAGACCTCCTGGCCGGGAATCCTGGCATCAGCGTGAAAAGCGTTATGTATGAAGTGGGCATTGAATCTGCTTCACATTTCAGTCATGCATTCAAAAAGAAATTCGGTTACTCCCCATCCGAATTCTCCTAGATCCGCACTCCCGTTTCCAGCAAGGAATTGCCCGATTTCAACAATGAGAATCGGGCTTTTTGGGATATGTTTACAGAAGTGAAAAGTCCCCGTTAAACTATTAAATGAAGAAGCTATTTTTCTAAAATAACAAAACAATAATAAAGCCTTATGAAAAAGGGATTTCTAAAATTATCAATAGTCCTTACATTTTTAGCTTGCGTTTCCGTGCACACGAAAGGTGTCGCTGAATCAAAACCTTCATACAAGAATGCTCAACTGAGTTATGTTGATTTATCTGACAATGCCAAAATTACGGCGCAACCTGTGATTACAGAAACCATAAAGCTGAAAAAAGCCTCAGGTAAGGATGACGCGATAATTGTTGATTTAAACACTATTATTCATCCAAATTTAAGTGGAATAGGTGGCGCTTTTAACGAACAAGGTGGAGATGCTTTTATGTATTTGTCTGAAACAGACCAGAAGAGCTTAGCTGAGGCCTTATTCAGCCCGGTTAATGGATCCGGATTTTCGATGTGTCGCACGGCTGTCGGATCATCTGATTTTGGTTTAAGTGCATACAGCTACAGCGAGGTGCCGGATGATTATGAAATGAGACATTTTTCAGTTGACAGGGATACCAGATCAGTGCTTCCTTTCATGCGGGCTGCCAAAGCAGAGAATAAAGACCTGCAGATTTTCGCTTCACCCTGGAGTCCCCCGGGCTGGATGAAAGTATCCGGAAAGATGGATGGCGGCTTACCTGGCGATACAATGAATGTTATGATGGCCAAAACAATATTCAACAAGCGCGTGGACGTTTTAGTGAGGTAGCCCAATGGTTAAATGGAGGTCTTGATAATTACTGTTACTGGAATATGGTCTTAAATGAGGAAGGAAAAGTATACGCGGTAGAATTACCAGCTCAAAGTGTATGTGCTGTTATATTTGACACGGAAGATAATTAGAGGGCATAGCTATGAAAAAAGTACTGGCAAGTTTCTTAGTGATCCTTATTTACATTACTTCCTATGGTCAAGCAGTAGTGGATGCTATAGGCTATGAATCTTATAACAATGCAAAGAACACTTACAATTATACCTACTGGGATTCAAACTGGAAAACAGCTGGTATTTCAACCCGCAAATTTACAAATCAAACCAGTTCTTATAAGCTAAGTATTAATTACACGGGACTCAGTATTGCCAGTCTCAATATTAATTCAGGCGAAATCAGCCCATCGAGAGGCTTTGAGGAATCAAATGCTGCAACATTTAGTACAACACAAGCTGGGGATATAGAGGTTAAAATTTTAAAAGACGGGTCTGTATTTAATGAGCTGAGTGCATCGGCTCCTACCCGACAAGGAGGGCAAATTTCCCAAATGGCAGATTATGGTACCTGGTGTAATCGCCGTGTGTTAGATAGCCTGAACTTCACCAACAGTGCATCGGTATATGGCTCCTATACCGGGGTTGAATTTACAAACTGGCACAATAGGTTTCGAATTGCATTTCAGCTAAAACTGAGAGAAAAAATCACCGATGGACAGATGCAGCTCATAGTAGACATGCCTGATGCTTTTAGTGAGGTATTCTATTCAGATGGTGTTTATGGCTTCGCCACAGGCAAAGAAGGTAAGGGTTTTGCCGTAAAAGGTGGTATTACAGCCGATTCTATTGCTGTATGTGGAAATACCATTACAGTAACAACATCTGCTAAAACACTTCAGGCTGACACACAATACACACTCAGTCTGATTTTTTATGCTGTAAAAGATAATTTCTGTACCAGGTATGCAAACACGGCGGATGATGGTCAAAACCTTAGCATTACAAGCTCGCAAACATTACCTGATCAAACATCATCAGCGCCGGTAAGCTTCTCGAAAGACGAGGGGGTATATTTTATTGATGTTCCGAGTTATAATATGGGAAATAACAACGAGGATAACACTGGTATATTACAGAATATTAATATTGAAATAGAAAATAACGAGCCGGAGAGCAAGAGAGTGCGGCTATGCTTTTACGATAATTCGCATAAAAACGTAACAGGGTTTACATCAATGATTAGAAACTCAAATGGAGATCCTTCAGGTATCCCATTACAAATTTCGAAAAACTGGCATAAAACAAATTCATTGTTATACGCGGCAATCCCAAACGCCTATTCAAAGGAATACACGGAACTAATTATCCCTGCCAACACAACATTAAAATTTGATTATACTCGTGTAGGGGCATTGTGGGGAAATGTGTATGCTGCCTCATCGCATCAGCTAAGTGTGGTTGGTGCAGGAGTGCCTCGCGGAGGATGGCTTCAGGCAGCATTAGGATCGTTTGGGGAAAGTGTAACTCATTCACCTGATTATGAATATGGAAATACCAATGTCTGTGATTACAGACCATTTTTAGTTACCAATAAATACTACGGGCTTGAATCGAGTGAGTATGGCTGGACTGGTAATTTAGGGGGCCTGGATCTGTTTAGATATGATAATGGAAGTGGTTCGCGCATTTACCAGTCTCAGGTAAAAACAAGGTTTGTAAAGTATGGTCCAAACCTGACAGAAACGAAAATTGGCACATACTCCTCCGACAACGCGCTGAAAATGGATTATACATTTCAGCTTCAAAGATCCGACGATTATTTAAGGGTATACTATAAAGTTAAGGTCAAAGCGCTAAAAGATGTCGCATTTAGTAGATTTGATATTTTTCAATTAGGGAGCGATAATTATAATCTTTTCAAAGCTCAGGACCTTGTTTATGGCGATAGTGCAGGAGTTGCAGGGCAGTTTACACCCACAAATTCGACCATTAATGATTATACAACAGACCCTATTGCTTTATCAGGGAAAACCCCCTGGATATGGGCGGGAGATGGCATATATACAAGAGATTTTGCCGGCTTGGCTATTCATGGAAATTCTTCGATGATAATTCGTTCATACAATGCTTCTTTTGCTGGAGAATCAAACAATACACCTTATTTTAGAGAGCGTGTGAGTTCTACAGGTTATTCTGCCAGTACAGGGCAAAACCCAACATCCTATTGCATCGTTCCGCCACCTGGTGTTACTTCATTTACTGCAGGTGATTCCATCGAACTCCTGGTTGAAGTGTGCCTTCTGCCAAAAGTAGCGGACGTCTACTATGGGCCAAACGAGAATTTTAGAGCTGCGCTTACAACTTATGGTAATTCGTGGGAATTAG
The DNA here is from genome assembly GCA_963713725.1 of uncultured Bacteroidota bacterium. Classification (GTDB taxonomy): domain Bacteria; phylum Bacteroidota; class Bacteroidia; order Bacteroidales. The sequence continues at coordinate 123,073 of CAVQMZ010000029.1, read as the reverse complement.
TACATCGCGAAGCTGTTGGGAATACGATAACAGCAAGCTCTGCCACCAATGCAGTACATGAAGGATACCCATTGACCATCGAAGCTGTAGATAATAAAGCAGAAGTTACCGTAAGCGGAGGTGTGGGATATGTACCCATTGTATTCTCAAAACTAAGCAATATTGAAGATCCCAAACTATGGCGTGTAGATGATGGTGTAAGCACTCTGGTTGATCAATCGAATCATGGAAAGGATTTTTGGCAGACGGAATATGATACAGAAACAGGTTTGTATGAGATTATCTACAATGTAAATCAAGATATTGAAGGTGATTCTGTTGCAACTTATACTTATAAATTTGAAACAGCGTCTTCTGATGGTCCAAATTCGGCAGATACATTAACACTTATTCCATCTGCTGAGTGTTCTGTTTTTAATCCAATAAATACCACAACGGTATGTCATATACCAAGCGCAGTGGATAGCAGGAATATTGCTTTAAACGGCGTAGCAACCCAATCCTCAACAGATTATGGCGGAGTTGCATCACGTGCAATTGATGGAAATACAGATGGTATATATAATTCAGGATCAACAACTCACACTGCCGGTGGGGAAGCTATTCCCTGGTGGCAGGTCGATCTTTTATCTGAATACAACATTGATCAAATAGAGATTTTTGGCAGAACCGATGACTGTTGTAAGGATCGACTATCAAATTTTACAGTCTATATTTTGGATAGTAGCGGGGATACTACTTTCTCTCAATTCTTCGCCTCCTACCCCGACCCTTCAGTTACTGTTGATGCGGGTGGCGTAAGAGGAAAAATTGTAAGAATTGAGTTGGATGGAGGTGTTATAAGTTTAGCTGAGGTAGAGGTCTATGATGCATCAATTGAGCTGTCATTTATTGTAAGTGATGAAAGTTCAAATGCAAACCTGCCTGATGTAATCGTAGACATAAATAATCTACAATATGCAACAAATGAAGCTGGTGCAGTTTCGGTAGACTTATCGTCCGGCTCATATAACTATGCTTTAAGTGCTTATGCTTACCACTCGGTATCAAAAGTCATTGATTTAGCACAAGACACCACGCTTACAATCAGATTAATACCAAAAGAAAAATTTACGCTTGCATTCGAGCTTAGGGATACAAATACCCTGACAGTGATTCAAGATGCGGATCTTGCAATTGCTGACACTCTTATCAGGAGCGATGAACTGGGATTCGCTTCAATTGATCTAATGGAAGAAGAATATACCTATACAATAAGTCATGATAAGTATAGCATGCTTTCTCAAAGCCTGAGCCTTACAAAAGACACTACACTGGCAATTCTGATGAGCAAAAAGATGTATTCGCTCGAGTTTCAAGTGAAAGATTCAGTTTCTATGGAGAAGCTGGAGGCTGTTTCTATATCGATTAACGATACAGTTTATCTTACAGATGAGCAGGGTAATATATCCCTGGATCTGTCTGAAGGGGAATACACTTATACCTTAAGTAAAGAGGGTTATACCGGGATTAGTGAATCCTTGGCTCTATCTAAGGATACAGTTCTATCTGTGATCCTGATCCCTTTACCATCCGATATTAAGAATACAATAAACGAGGGTATGAAAATATATCCTAATCCTGTGAATGATATCATAAATATTGAGCTGAAAGGGGCTGAAACAGCAAAGCTTGAAATAATCAATAGCCTTGGTCAGGTGGTATTGTCAGGTATACTCAGCAATGGGATGGGCTCTTTTGATATGAAAGATTTGCCATGTGAGATGTATCTAGTAAAGACTACTTACAAAGAGCATACTCAAAGCATAAAAATAGTCAAAAAGTAATTCGGCTACCGGGATACACCATTATTAAATTGCAGCTTATGACGAATAAATGAATATTACCACATAGTTAATCTGGACTTCGGAGTCCATGCAGTTTCAAGTCAAAACAGTAAAAAATCAGACAAATGACTAGAAGAAGTATCCTGCTGTGTTGCTTTTTGCCTTCATTTTGCTTGTTTAATCCTTCCTGGCACAGGCCCAATGTCATACTCATCCTTACAGACGATCAGGGATACGGTGATCTGGGCTGCCATGGAAATCCCATCCTTAAAACTCCAAATCTGGATGTCTTTCACGACGAGTCGGTTCGCTTTACCGATTTTCATGTCAGCCCCTTTTGCACGCCCACACGTGCGGCCATAATGACGGGTAACAACCCGGGATATACCGGAGCTTATCGCACCAGCTCTGGGCGCAGCATGATGCACAGGGATGAACTTACCATGGCAAACCTGTTCTCGGATGCCGGTTATGCCACCGGGATGGTGGGCAAATGGCACCTGGGAGACAATGCTCCCCACCGCCCGCAGGACCAGGGGATTCCAGGATGTGGTATGGCACCGCTGCGGCGGAGTCGGCCAGGCTTCTGACTACTGGGGCAATGACTATTTTGACGATACCTACGAACGCAACGGAAGCTTCGAACAGTTTGAAGGCTATTGTACAGATGTCTGGTTCAGGGAAGGCATCCGCTTTATCGAACAAAATAAAGAAAACCCCTTCTTCCTATACCTTGCCACTCAATGCGCCGCATGGTCCCTATCGTGTACCGGAACAGTGGGCGGAACCTTATCAGAATAATGCCAGGGTGGCCAATCCGAATTTCTACGGCATGATTGCCAATATTGACCATAACATGGGGATCCTGCGCCAGAAGCTTATGGACCTGGGGCTGGATGAAAATACCATCCTGATCTTTATGACCGACAACGGGACCGCTGCCGGTGGGAAATTCAACGGTCTGGATTCGGAAGCAATTGTAGGTTACAACGCAGGGATGCGTGGTAAAAAATCATCGGTTTATGATGGAGGCCACCGGGTACCCTTTTTTATCTATTGGCCAGGAGGTGGAATTCATGGGGGAAGGGATATAGACCAGATCGCTGCCCATATTGATATTTTGCCAACATTGGCGGAACTATGCGACATCACTGTTTCGGAGGAGTATGAACCAGACGGAGTATCATTGAAGCCGCTCCTTGAAGGAGCCGATCAGAAGTGGAGCCGGGATCATCATGTGATACAGTTTCACGGTGGAGCCGGAGCCAGATCATTGCCTTCGGGGCCTTTCGAGTATTCTGTGGTATTGACGGAACGCTGGCGCCTGGTGAATTCTGAGGAACAGGGATTGTTTGACATGGAGTCAGATCCATCCCAAAGAATTAACGTAGCAGAAAAGCACTCTGATGTTGTGGCCAAAATGCGATCCCTGTATGAGCCCTTCTGGCAGAAAGTCTCTCCGCGGCTGACCGTGGTCCGGATCGATGTGGGCAATCCCGCCCAGAATCCCACCGTCCTGTGCTCACAGGACTGGTATATGCCAAAGGGAAATCCACCCTGGAACTTCAACTCGATCAGCAGATTGCCACGTGTCACCGGTCCCTGGATGATCCAGGTGAAGAAAGCCGGTGCGTACAGGATCACCTTGCGGCAGTTTCCCGAAGAAGCGGATAAAACCCTTATCGCTGAATCTGCAAGAATCGAGGTTGCGGGACAAACCATGGAGCAAAGCGTGGAAGCGGGAAGTAAAGGAGTGGTCTTTGAAATTGATCTGCCGGCCGGGCCCTCAGAACTGCTCACCTACTTATATGATTCAAATGGAGATGCAGGAGGTGCCTATTTCACAGAAGTTGAAGCACTTTAAGAACTATGAACAAAAAAATCAGAGAAATGATGAAATCAATTTTTGGAGTGGTATTAATATCGCTGGCACTATCCATTGACGGTTCGGCCCAAATTTATGCAGACGCTGAGGTTCCGGCAGAAATGCGTGAGCAATGGACAAAAATGAATGCTTCAGACGCCAAGCAGCGTGGCCGTGAACGTTTTAATGAAAATAAATACGGCATGTTCATTCACTGGGGGATTTATTCCCAGCTTGGTGGCATCTGGGAAGGACAGAAGATGGAAGAGAACGGTATCGGGCCTAAGGTTGCAGAATGGATTATGCGAAATAAGGAGATCCCCAGGGCAGAATACGCCAAACTGGCCCAAAGCTTCAATCCGGTCGAGTTCGATGCCGATGAGTGGGTTGCCATCGCTAAAGCCGCAGGGATGAACTACATGGTGATCACCTCCAAGCACCACGATGGCTTTGCGCTTTTCGATACCAAGGCCAGTGACTACAACGTGGTCCAGGCGACCCCTTTCAAGCGCGATATAATCCGCGAACTGGAGCAGGCTTGCAAACGCGGAGGCATAGATTTTGGGGTCTACTACTCGCATTCGGTGGACTGGGCTGATGGAGGGGACGCTGGCATGAAGGACTATGGTCCCTCAGAAAATCCCAAGTGGGAGAATTTCGTGAATGCCTGGGATCCGGCACCTGTCAAATTCGACGACTACATTAACAACAAGTCCTTACCACAGGTGCGCGAGTTACTCGACAATTACGACTTAAGCGAGCTCTGGTTTGATACCCCGCTCTATATGCCACCACATCACAGCTTTGAATTCTATAAAACAGTCTACACCGCTAATCCCGAAATCCTTGTGAATCAGCGCATCGGCAACGACATGGGAGACATCGGCACACCCGGTGATAATAAGATTCCTGCCGAAGCCAGTGAAAACACCTGGGAAGGCATCGCAACAACCAATCACTCCTGGGGCTACAAATCCTATGACGACGACTGGAAATCACCCCTGGAGACCCTGTACTGGCTACTTGAAAACACAAGCAAGGGCGGTAATTTCCTTCTCAACGTCGGTCCAATGGGAAATGGTAAAATACCCAAAGAATCCATCAGGAACCTGCTGGATGCAGGAAAATGGCTAAAGGTCAACGGAGAGGCCGTATATGGTTCAAAGCCGTGGACGAGCACCAGTAAGGTCCCCATACCATCCAGCGCTCCAGACCAGGTGGTGAGAAAGGAAGCTTTGACCGGCAATTGACTCCCCAGCACTTCTGGTTCACCCGCAAGGAACAATATCTATGTGTCTGCCCTCAAACGTCCAGAGGACAGCAAAATCGTGATCAAAGCCCTCAAAGGGATACCGATCAAGCGTATCACCATGCTCGGTGAGTCAGAGGCAATCTCTTGGAAAGAGACTGACAATGGGGTTTTGGTGACTCTTCCAGGCTTCAAAAACTCAACTCCGGGCTATGCACTGAAGATAATCCAGTAGATACACCAAAAAAAGATAAAAATGAGATCAATTCTATTTCTGTCACTATCCCTTGCGATCGGGATTCATTTAACGGCGCAGGATTATTCCTGATGGAATTCAAAGGTATGGTCATGGCTTTAGCGAGCCCAATGATTTTACCCCGGAGGAGTACGAGTATATCGCGAAAAACTATTCCATTTTCACAGTTGAAAAAAGACATGCCTGGGCTGACTACGGACCCAAACCGAATACAGAGGCAGCCACCATCGGAACAGCCAAAAAGCTAAAAGAAATAAATCCGGATATCAAAGTTCTGATGTACTGGAACATAGTTCTCAACTGGAACTTCTATGAGTCTCAAACGGAATTTAATAAACATCCTGAATGGGTTTACCGGGACTGGGTCTTTCAACACGCGAAAGCTGATCCGGTCCCCATGTATGATCTGAATAATCCCGAGGTCCAGAGCTGGTGGGTGAATGCCATAGTCGATCCAATTCTAAGAGGTGAGCTGGATGGTGTATTTCTGGATGCTGCCCCGAAAGTTCCGAAGGAACAGTACGAAAGCCTGTTCAAAATGATTGATATGGTTCGGGCAAAGATCGGTGAAGATAAAATAGTAATATATAACGGCTTCCGGGTTGATACCACCGCCCTTCAGGGTGGTCAGGATTTTATTGATCACACCTCGGGAGTATTTATTGAATTCTTCTTACATAAACCTCTTGATACAAAGGAAGAAGCAGCTTTCCTCTTTGACAATCTCATTGAAGCTGAAAAAGCAGGCAAGATGATCATACCCTGCGGCAAACCGAGTTCTGTATTGCCCGGCACCCAACAGGATCCCTTTCTCTTTAGTTTTGCCTCATATTTACTTTTTCATGGACCAAACAGCTACTACCTGTTTAACTCAGGCTATAATAAAACTCAGGGGATGTTTAAGAATTACCCTGAATATGATCTGGCTCCAGGGAAAGCCCTGGGCAGTGCCGTACGCGAGGGCTGGGTGTATACCCGTGATTTTGAAAATTTGACTGTTACTATAGATCTCGAAACGAAAGAAGCTAAGATTGAACCACATGCTTTCACACCCCTGAAAAAAATCGAGCCCAACTGGGAGTCAATGGCAGCGAAATACGAGCCTCCCCAATGGTTTAGGGATGGCAAGATCGGTATTTGGTCGCACTGGGGACCTGGTTCAGTTGAAGACCGCCCGGAAGGGCTTTCTGCCCGCGAACGCATCGATCTCTGGAAAGCAGAGAAATGGGATCCCGATGCATTGGTAAAATTTTTTAAAGACAACGGTGCCTGTTTTATTATGCCGGTGGGTAGCCATCACGCCAACTTCGACCGGTATGAATCATTCCACCCGTGGAACTCTGTAGATATGGGACCCAAACGCGATATCCTTGGGGAGTGGAAGGCGGCAGCAGTCAAACACGGACTCAAGTTTGGAGTCTCTTCGCATCTTTACTGGTCGCCGGCCTACTTGAAAAATTCCCGGGATTCTAGTTATGCCGGGACCCTGGAGTGGAAACTTTTTAACATGGATTACAGTCCAAGTGCTTACAGGACTCAGGATAGCTGGAACGAGCATTGGTATGCGCGGTGTTGGGAAATTATCGAAAAATACGACCCCGACATGTTTAACAATGACTCACCCTATCCTGATGAAAAGCAAGAATATTCAGGAGTTAGGTTATTCTCTTCCTACGTCAATCGTGACCTGGAGGAAAACGGGGGGGAGCAGACCGTTGTTCTATCATTTAAAGAAATGAATATGAATAAGGCTGCCTTTACCTATAACCTGGAGCGGGGCATGTTTGGCGAGCTTCAGCCCTACCCCTGGATGTGGGCAACCGATCTTTCAGGCAGCTGGAATTACCGGAAAGGAGCCGAGCCACGAATGAGCATCCCGGTGCTAATAGCGAACGCAGTAGATGTTATCAGTAAAAACGGTGTAGTAATGATGAATGTTGCCCTGCGCGGGGATGGTACGCTCCCTGAGAACCAGGCCGCGATGCTGGAGGCGCTGGGTGATTGGCTAAAGATTAATGGGGAGGGGATCTATGGCACACGGCCATGGATAACATATGGCGAAGGACCAACCGAAATCATTACATCACGAATAGGAGAAAACCTGGAAGCCTATTCGCCCAGAGATATACGCTTTACAACAAAAGGAGATATAATCTATGCCTTCATTCTTGCTCCACCCACGGGAGATGTATTCATAAGAAAACTTTGCCAGAAAGGACTCTACACCGGCAAAGTTGCAGAAATCACCATGTTGGGCAGCGATGAGAAACTGCTTTGGGAACATTCACGCCAGGGCCTACTAATCAAGATGCCTGAGAAAATACCTGATCAACCGGTAATTGGATTTAAAATTTCAAGTAAATAAATGCCAATCAGATGAAAAAGTTAATAATAGTTTTTTTCTCCATCCTGCTTTCATTTACAGGGGTATCTGCTCTCGGTCAATCTCAAGCCAATATTCTGTTCATATTTGCAGATGACTGGGGTTATGGCGATTTGAGTTGTCATGGCCACGCCTACGTGAAGACTCCGAATATCGATCGCCTGGCGGAAGAAGGCATTGAATTTACAAACTTTACCGTTGCGAGTGCCATTTGCTCTCCCAGTCGAACAGGTGTGTTGACCGGTTGTTTTCCGGCTCGATTTAATGTGACCGGGCACTTTCATACGCCCAGGTATAATGAAATGCAGAATCAGGGTGACTGGGTTGATCCTGAACTTGTTATGCTTCCAAGATTATTGAAGGAAGCAGGTTATGCCACGGCTCATTTTGGCAAATGGCATCTTTCGAGTGGATTGAGCGACGCTCCGGTACCAAATGTTTATGGTTACGATGAAGTTGCAGCCTTCAATAGTTCTGCCCCACGAACACCGGTTCACCAGGATGCTGAAAACGCCATTGCATTTATCGAAAAGAGTCATAATGAAGGAAAGCCCTTCTTCATCAATATGTGGCTGCATGAGCCGCACACGCCATTTTACACCTTACCTGAATATCTCGAACGTTTTTCTGAGCTTGATGAAGCCGATCAAATTTACGCTTCTGTTTTATCTCATGCCGATGACAGGATTGGACAGGTCCTTGATGAGCTGGATCGCCTGGGCCTGAAGGAGAATACCCTTGTCATCTTCAGTTCCGACAATGGTCCGGCCGGAAGTGGCAAAAAGGGTGGTAAGATTATGATTGATGAAGCTACGGGTATTGTAGACGGACATGGCCCCTGTATGGGTACTACGGGAGGTCGAAAAGGACGCAAAGGAACTCTTTGGCAGGGAGGTATCGGTCTTCCTTTTATCGCACGTTGGCCCGGGAAAATTCCGGCAGGAGAAATGGATGAGGTATCCTGGATTTCCGCGGTTGATCTATTGCCAACTTTTTGCGAGGTAGCAGGAGTCACTTTGCCTCTGGATTACCAGCCCGACGGGATCAGTCAACTGGCGACATTAAAGGGAGAGAAATCTCCCCTGCGCGAAAAACCGCTCTTCTGGAAAAGGCAGGCTATCGGGAAAGGTGCAGGAACCGGAGCGGACTATGCCATTTTGGATGGAAAATGGAAACTACTGGCAAGCCTCAATTCCGATGAAGTGGAACTCTATGATGTAAGTATAGATCCTTACGAAAAATATGATATTCAGGAAGAGCATCCGGAACAAGTAATAGAGCTTGTTAAAAAACTGGAAGATTGGAAATCGACACTCCCCGAACATCCTGATCCTAAATGCTATTCAAAGGAAAGAGGAAATAGTCAATAATGCGGAGCTAAAATCCAATTCAAATCTGATTATGAAAATTCATTTTGCCTGCTTCAAATTCAAAGGAATTGTTTGTATTCTACTTTTTTCCATACTTGTCTTCCCGGGATGCGGTAATCAACCTGGCAGCCCTGCTCTCAAGTTGGGTATTAAGAAATAAATTAGATACCATGAAAAATAGCATTAAACAGAGTATTTACATCTGTATAGCAATTCTGATATTTGGCTTTAAGGCAGATTTGACTGCTCAGAATCCATCGGAAACAGATCAGCCCTTATTCGTCAGTGATGGTAGTTTGTTCGAGCCACAGGATTTCTATCCCAGGTTTAGCTGGAACACAACACCAATGTATTACATGTTTGGGGATACGAAGCACCTTTTGACCCCAGAGGAGGTGAGATTTATTGCAGGAAAAACCGGTTTTCTAACTATTGAAAAATCGCATGGGCTGGATGAACTGGGAGCAGCTGAATTAGGAACAAAACATGAAGCCGCAGCATTTAAAAAGGTAAATCCCCATATAAAAGTGCTTTTCTATTTTAACTCGGCATGGGCATGGCCATTTACTTCTTATAGTAAGAACTTCACACCTGAAAAAATTAACGATTATCCTGAGCTGAAAAGTTACTTGCTCGTTAACCCGGAAACCGGGAAATTGAACTACCGGGAAAATTATATTAGGCATACGTATTCTTTCGATGTTTTGAATCCTGATTTTCGAAAATGGTGGGTTGAAACTGTTGCCAGAGGAGTTGAAGAGTCTGGTTGCGATGGGGCATTTATTGACCAAATGCATGGCTTTTTCTCTCTACGTGAAGACAGGAAAGAAGAAGTGCATAAAGCTCAGGGTGAGTTGATTTCAGCATTAAAAAAGAAACTGGGGCCCGATAAGATAGTACTTGGTAACAATACTACCGATGAGATTGCCCGATACGCTTATCCAGCCATTGATGCAAACATGTTTGAGCATTACAGTTCAGCTCTTTTGAGCAAGGAAACGCTACTTAAAGATTGGGACAATATGCTGCGCCTTGCAAGGGATGGGAAAATGTCAGTATTCCGCGTAGGTGTCGGAAAAGGACCGTTTGTTGAAGAATATGAAAGTATGTTGGGCACGGCCCAGACCAGAGAGGAAAGAATGGTTCTGTTGGCTAAGGAACGAATAGAATATCATCTGGCTTGCTTTCTGATAGGTGCGCAGCCCTATTCTTTTTTTCAATACGGTTGGGGATGGGATTTGTCCGATGGTTCGCTGTATGACTATCCGGAATTACACAAACCACTTGGCGCACCTAGAGGAGCCTACAAAAGAACGGATCCCAATGGCTGGGAGTTCACCCGCGAATTTGAGCATGCCAGTGTTTGGGTTGATACAGAAAAGGGACAAGCCAAAATAGACTGGAAATATTAGATGATTCGGAATCCATGGGACGCTCCCCGAACATCCTGATCCTAAATGCTTTTCAAAGGAAAGAGGAAATACTCAATAACCAACAAAAGAAATAAAGATGTCAAAGATATTCAAGGCAATTGTACTGCTCTTAATTTTTTCCACATCAGTATCGGCGCGTCCGAATTTTATCTTCATTTTCGCCGACGATCTGGGTTGGGGCGATCTGGGCTGCTACGGGCACTCTCGCCTCAAAACTCCTTATCTCGATAAGATGGCTGAAGAGGGTTTACTGGTGACCAATTTCTATGTGGCCAATCCAGTATGTTCACCCTCCAGGACGGCCGTCATGACAGGGCAATTTCCAGCCAGGCACCGGATACACAGGCATCTTGGAGGTGGTCACGCACGCAATGCGGCTCAAAATATGGCGGATTATCTGGACCCCAATGTCACCATACTTACGAAACTGATGCACCAGCAAGGATATAAAACCGGTCATTTCGGAAAATGGCATCTCGGGTCTACAGAAGATGCACCTCCTTTCTCTGCCTATGGGATTGATGTGCACTATACAAGCAATTCCAGGTACGAGAAATTGAATGTCCCCCAGCATCAATCCACGGAGGTAATGGTCGACGAGGCCATAGACTTTATCAAGACCAATAAGGAAGAGTCCTTTTATATTAATCTCTGGACCCTGGTGCCGCATACCACCCTGGTTACAACAGATGAGCAAATGGAGCCTTATGCACAATGGGGTCCCCATGGTGAGGCCAGGGAAAGGGGATTTTCGACCCCTGCCCAAATCTATTATGGTGCGGTAACGGACCTGGATTATCATCTTGGACGCCTGGTCGGGACGATTGAGGACCTGGGCCTGGCTGAAGAGACCATCATCGTGTTTTCCAGTGATAACGGACCAGAGGACATCAGCGGCATTAGAGCAGGCCATAGCGCGATTGGCTCGGCCGGCCCGTTCAGGGGGCGTAAGAGGAGCCTCTATGAGGGAGGCGTGCGGGTTCCATTCATCCTTCAGTGGAAGGGCCATACACCCGCCGGCAGGGTGGATGACAAGAGCATTGTTGCCGCGGTCGATCTGCTGCCTTCCTTTTGCAGCCTGGCAGGCATTGAACTGCCTGATGACTACCACTCCGACGGTCAGGACATGAGTAAGGTCTTTTTGGGCGAATCGGTGCAAAGGAAGCAGCCCCTTTACTGGGACTGGATAGGTATACAGGCGGGCCACACCTCCAACAAGAGTCCCAGCCTGGCCATGCGCTCGGGCAAGTGGAAGTTTCTGATGAACCCTGACGGATCGCGCAAAGAGTTATACGACTTTGAGGCCGATCCCCAATGCATGGAACTCGACAATGTGGCCGATCGATATCCTGAGGAAGTGAAACGCTTCAGCAAAATGCTGCTCGAATTTAAGGCCTCCATTCCCCAGGGAGTGCAGCAACAGGGAGGTGGATCAAATGTGTATCCCATGCCTCTTAATAAAGATTAAACAAATGATTATGAACAAACAGATTATAAGTATTTTGGCGATCGGAATGATCGTGTGCAGTGGTGCATATGTGGAGGTTGAACAGGCTAAATCTACTCCAGATCGTCCTTCGAAACCGAATATTGTCGTTGTGGTAGCTGATGATATGGGCTGGGGCGATTCCGGGACCTATGGCAATGAACTGATCCAGACGCCGAATATGGATAAGCTGGCGGCACAGGGAGTAAAACTAACCCAGTGCTATTCCGCCTGCGGCGTTTGCTCGCCCTCACGTTCGGCGATCTTGACGGGAAGGACACCCTATCGCAATGGCGTGTGGAGGCACCTGTCCGGGAATGGACCGTCGCATCTTCGGGCCAGCGAAATCACCTATCCCGAACTACTAAAAGAGGTCGGTTATGAAACCTGTCACGTGGGCAAGTGGCATTTGCTCTCATTGCAGCAATTCAATCAGCCTGGATATCCTCAACCAGGCGATCATGGTTACGACTACTGGATGGCAACTCACAATAACGCCAGCCCGAGCCATAAAAATCCAGACAATTTTGTGCGTAACGGCGAGCCCGTGGGCGAGCTGGAGGGCTATTCCGCCCAGCTTGTGGCAGGAGAAGCCATTCATTGGTTAAAAGACCTTCACGATCCAAAGAAGCCCTTTGCCCTGACTCGGTCTGGTTTCATGAACCCCATTACCGATCGCCACCGATTCACGTTTCCAGTCTCTCTACAAAGGGCACGAAAACAGCAAATACATGGGCAATATTACCCAGCTCGACCATGCGCTGGGTATGGTGATGGATGCCCTGGATGAGCTGGGTTTAAGCGAGAATACATTGTTGTTTTTCACGTCCGATAATGGCCCTGTTCCGGCTTATGGTGGAACAAGCGGCGGTTTGCGCGGAAACAAACGCAATGATTACGAGGGCGGCGTTCGTGTGCCTGGCCTGGCCCGCTGGCCGGGGCATATTGAGCCGGGCAGCACCAGCGATGTGCCTGTGATCGGCACGGATGTGTTTGCGACGGTGCTCGACATCACGGGGATCCCTCTGCCTGCAGACCGTACGATCGACGGCGTCAGCATGATTCCCGCTTTGTCAGGAAAGCAGGTCGAGCGCAAGATCCCAATGTTCTGGCGAACACATGTTTCTTCGCCGGATGACCGGGTCGCCATGCGTATCGGTGACTGGAAAATCGTCGGTGACGAGACGCTGACAAAATTCCAGCTATTTGAAGTCCAGAAGGACTGGCAGGAAAAAAATGACCTTGCCGCCAAATGCCGGAAAAGACCGAGGAAATGAAAAACATCCTCCTCGAGCTCTGGGCGGACATCAAAGCCGAAGGCCCCAGCGAATGGTGGGAGAACGAAACACAGAAACCCAAAAGAGGCGGGAGCTGAGTTACTAAGGAAACAGATAAAAGGAGATTCGATGACAAAAAATAAATCAATTAGCACCTTACTTGTACTTCTGGCACTCATGCCCCTTCTGGCATTTTCTGCAGCAAAGAACGATTCCCACATGGAATGGTGGCGGGATGCCCGATTCGGCATGTTTATCCACTGGGGGCTCTATTCCGTCCAGGGAGGGGAATGGAAGGGCATAGACTACGGCAAGGAACAGGGTGGAGCCAGTGCGGAATGGCTGATGAACAGTGCCAAGATTCCGAAAGAAGAGTACAGGAATACGCTGGCTCCTCAATTTAATCCCACGAAATTTGATGCCGCGAAGTGGGTGTCGACTGCCAGGAAGGCGGGCATGAAATACATGGTCATTACCTCCAAGCACCATGAAGGCTTCTGTCTTTTCGATACGGATGCGACCGACTACAATGTAATGGACGCCACTCCCTTTAAGCGGGATATTATCAAAGAGCTCTCCAAGGAATGTGCCAAGCAGGGAATTAAATTTGGTGTCTACTACTCCCAGTCCAAGGACTGGTACCACCGCGTCACGGGGAAAGGAGAATCCCGGAACCCTGTCGGAAGAGGAGTACCTCGATCTGGTCGAGCTTAACCTCGATGAACTGCTGTCAAACTATGGTGAGATGGCTGTTCTCTGGTTTGATACCGGTGGAAACAACGTGATCGAAGCCGACGCCCAGGGTGCCCGTGTACGTGAGCTGCAACCAAATACCGTGATCTGCAGCCGCCTTTACAACCGCAGGGTGCCGGCTGGAGCAGCGAACCTATGCCGACTTTGAATCGCTTCCCGACCGGATGCTTCCCGGGGAGCGAATGACGGAAGATTCCGAGACCTGTATGACCATGCGCCACAACTGGGGCTACGACCGCAATGACGATGCCTGGAAAAGCCCGAAGGACATTATTGAGTTCCTGGCCCTGTGCAGTGCGAGGGGCGTAAATCTCCTGCTCAATGTCGGCCCGACGCCGGAGGGCACCCTGCTGCCTGAGGAAACCGAACGCCTCGAAGAGGTCGGGGAATGGATGAAGGTGAATGGCGAGTCGATCTACGGAAGCCATTACTCTCCTCTTGATTATGACTTTTGGTGGGGGGCGATGACCCATAAGGACAAGACTCTCTATCTGCACGTTTTGGAGTGGAAGCCGGAAGGCATTTCCTTCAATGGCATCGTTGGCAAGCCATCCAGGGCTTACTTTCTGGCAGACCCGAAACACAAGGCTTTAACGGTGACTTATGAAGTTAAGGATCATGTCACCAGGATTGAAGTACCTGCGAATGCACCAGATTTAAGAAATACCGTGATTGCTGTGGAGTACGATGCAGCTTTAGTCACCGATCCGGATGCCTCAGGTAAGTATCACTGGTATACCAACCGGAGAACGAGACATACCGATATCCGGAAGTGAGAAGCGGCCATTCGCAAAGCCCTTAAAGAAGATAAATTATGAAAAGCTTATTGACATCATTGTTGCTGACACTCTGCTTCTTCGCAGCGTGGCGGCACATGCAGCAGAGACACCCGACACGCAGTGGACCTATAAAACCATCGACGGCAAAGAACTGAAGATGGATGTCTTTCTGCCCGAAGGCTATGCATGCGAGGATCATAGCTTTCCTGCTATTTTATTTTTTCATGGTGGTAGCTGGAAGGGTGGTAAGGTCAGCTGGCATCATCCGGACTGTGCCTACTGGAGCAAGCGCGGCATGATCGCGGTATCGGTCGATTACCGACTCAAGGATCGCGACCAGGTTGAGGTTCCCCTGGAATGTGTTAAGGACGCCAAGTCGGCTGTACGCTTCCTTCGAAAGAATGCTAAAGAGTTAAAGGTTGATGTCGATAAAGTTGTTGTTGCCGGGGGATCGGCAGGCGGACAGATGGCCGCTGCAGTGGCTATGATCGACAATGTCAACGACCAGGGCGATGACCTGGCCATCTCCTGTAAACCCAACGCTGTTGTGCTGTACAATCCATATTTCAAATGCAAGGACGAACTCTCGCCTCCGAACTTTATCGTCGAAGGATTGCCGCCCATGATTAGCTTTCTGGGCAGCGAAGATCCGGCCATTACGGTTGAGAGTTTAAAGGCTTTTCACGATGACCTTATAAAGGCGGGGAATGTTTCAGAGTTCTACGTGGGTAAAGGCGGCAAGCATGGATTCTGCATCGGAACCAAAGAACAGAATCGCTTCTTTTATTGGTCCTTGGAGTTGGTGGATGCCTTTTTAGTCAGGAATGGTATCCTGACCGGAATGAACCTGGTGGTTCGCCCCGAGGGTGTGGAACCCCTGCATCCGGAAGAGTTTGATGCATATCCCCACCTGAAACCCAGATCAATTACAGATCACCACTGAGTGTCTGGTTAAAAATTACTGAAGTGTCCAAAACTCTGAGTGAAGCCGACATGCCGATTAGAGGCGGAAATATACCAAATGGACAGGCAATGCTTCGCTAAGATGGGAAGTGGAAGTCCCTGAAAAAGATGAGTACGAAGTTTATCTTACTGCAAATGTAAGCGAAGCAGGTGATGGAACAAAAATCACTATAGAAGCAGGAGGTAGGCAAGCAGATTTTACCATATTTACAACTTCAGGTCCATTCCCGGGTGGTGAGAATTTCAAAATCAAGGAAGCTCTGAATTTTGAAAGGAAAACAATTATCAGGTTCAATTCCATTAGAAGCCGGTAAACAGATAATTACCGTCTCCACATCCGGTATTGAAAGAGAAGAGGTGTTATTCCATATTCGCGGGATTGAATTGCTGCCTGTTTCAAAAAAGGAAATGATAGCAGCAGAAGAGGCTCGGGCAAAAAATGCGAGGGCAAGTGTCGACTGGCTGATAGAAACCGGGTACGGCTTGATGTTCCACTGGACTTCAGGAACTCCACAACGCGATGGTTCCCGCAAATCATATGAAGAGGCGATTAATGATTTCGATGTGGAAAAATTTGCCAACATGATTGAAGAAACCGGAGCAGGTTATGTGATTTTTCCCATTGGTCATGCCGAATCCTATTGTCCGGCTCCAATTGACAGCTGGGAGCGTATTCATCCCGGCCAGACTACCAGACGCGATTTAATTGAAGAATTAGCCAATGCACTCAATGAGAAGAGACATTCGTTTAATCTGCTATATCAATGGTCCGCTGGCATTTAATTATCCCAAGAGAGTGGAAATAACACCTGAAATAGTGCAAGCCTTCGTTGCCAACTTTAAGGATATTCTGCCGGAATTGGGCATACGTTACAAAGATAAGATTGCGGGTTATTGGTTCGATACGATGATCCTCAAGATACCTTTTGAAGAGTTTTTTCAATGCGGCAAAGGTTGGAAACAAGGATAGAATCATTTGCCTTAACGCTTTTTACTGGCAAGAAGCTTCACCATGGCAGGATTACTGGGCCGGCGAAGTGCAACATCCAATAGCTCCTCCGGTAAATGGATATATGAAAAACGGTATATCTCCAAACCTGCCATATCATGTTCTGCTAACCATGGAGAAGTTTTCGTGGGGAGTAGGAAGATGCAGGAGAAATAAAAGATCCAAAATTTACCTCGGAAGAATTGAGTTCATACATAAAAGCCTGTATGGAAAATGGAGGAGCAGTCACCATTAATATGTCCATTTACCAGGATGGAACAGTTGGCGAAAAAGCATTGCAGGTCATGCGGGAAGTTAAAGAACTTATTCGCTAAGAGCAGATTTCGACAAGGATTTGGAGGATTGGAGCAATTGCCTTGGCTGATGATTGAATACTTTTATTGGCACGATACTAACCAACGAACACTCCATTATGATCCAGAAAAAAATAATGCCATTGGCATTCGTGCTTGCTCTTCTCTTTGCGGGATGGCAAGATTCAGCTGCAGTAGACTATTATGTATCCGGTGCCGGCAATGATGCCTGGGATGGAAAATCGCCTGAATTCATTGGTGGTGTATCGGGACCCTGGCTTACGCTGGACAGGGTAAACCAGCAAATGACCCTTCCTGAAGGGGCGTACATACACTTCCGCCGGGGCGATGTCTTCGAAGGAATGCTTGAGATAAAAGGATCGAACATCAGGATCGGCGCGTACGGAGAGGGTGAGCGACCCATTCTGTCAGGGGCCAGGACCCTGACGGGGGACTGGTCTCCCGCAGCTGGGCGGAAAAATGTATATCAACATTCTCTGCCTGAGGATGTGCAGGATGTGACCCTGCTGATGCGCGGTAGCACCTCCCTCCCACTTGGCCGCACTCCCAACGGGGATATCCTGAGCAACGATGCTTTTTACACTTTCAGCCACCGGACCTTTACTCAGCTATTCGACCCGGAACTGAGCGGTGCGGAAGGGCTGGCTGGTGCGGAGGTCATCCTGCGCAAGAATGTGTGGAGGTATGACCCCTATCCGGTCACCTCAGTTGAAGGGACTGTTGTAAACATTCGCAATAATCAACGACCTACGCCGAAAAAAGGAGACGAAAATCTTCAGGAGGCCGGGTATTTCTTTCAGAAACATATAAATACACTGGATATGGACGGAGAATGGTTTTTCGATAATGAAAAGCACATACTCTTTCTCTTCTCCGAAGAAAAACCGAATGCCTCAGACTACGCTTATTCAGCCAGTCCGGCTGTAGTGAACATCGAGAACTCCAGTACTGTCACCCTGGATGGATTACGGATTGCATCGGCTGTTTCGACCGGGATAATGATTGAAAGCAGTCAACTTATTGCTGTGCGCGATTGTGAGATCGCATGGTGTGGAGAGATGGGCATTCGTGTGGAGGCCAGTTCTGCATGTATTGAAAATAACACCATCAGCGATTGCTTCAGTGCCGGCCTACGCACAGGCGGAGAAGGCCGGGTGGTAGTCACAAGAAATAATATTTCGAACATCGGGCTGATTGCCGGTCGTGGCTCTGGCAGGAACGGGATATACCTGATGGGGGGAACTCGGAAGCAAGCTATAACAGGCTGAGCAATATTGGGTACCTGGGTATCCAGCATCTGGGTGGAGGAAACAAGATCAGCAGAAACGTCATTGACAATTACAACCTGGTGGCTTTTGACGGGGGAGCCATCTATACCCACGATGATCAGCTGGGTAGTGTGGTAGAGGAAAATATCATTCTGAACGGAGTGCCCAACACGGTTGGACTGGGTGATACCATTGCAGATATGGAAGTACCCTTCACAACGGGCATACAGTGTGACAGGGGAACCCTGAATCTCGTTATCCGCAACAACACCATCTCCTTTCCCCAGGTCAACAGGGGTCCCGACCGGGGGATCCATATCAATTTTAATTCCCTGGACAACCTGTTCCTGGGTAACACCCTGCTGGTCAGAGGCGCAGGAATCACAACCCTGGATCGCGATCCCTATGACCGTCCGCCCGGTGAGCCCTCTCCCCCATCCATGTCCGGGAATCGTTTTGAAGAGAACATCATTATCTGCACCGATGCTGAAAACTCCATAGCCAACTATGGGGCGATGACCTGCTTCTCACTGAAAGAGACCGAGCAATGCGATGTGGAAAACCAGGGGCTGTTTAAAAATAATGTATGCGCCATGCCCTACAAGGGATCAAAGGTCATTTATGAGCTCCAAAGGAACTGTAATCCAGGCCGGCCGGCCTTTGAACAATGGTATGCTTCAGCAGCTGAATGGGATGAGGCACGACCTTATGCAAGTGGCAACCTCGATGCACCGGTCATGGCAGATGAATCGACAGCACCGGATGATTTTATCCGGCTCATTTACAATGATTCGGACAAGCCGCTTACTTTCACTCTCCCTGCAGGGGCATTTGTGGATCCCCATGGAAATGCAGTGTCAGGTTCTGTAAGCATAGCCCCCTGGCGATCGGTCGTACTTTTTAAGAAATAACATGAAATAAGTAACAATTATGAAAAACAACTCTGCATTAGTTGCAGCCAAAAGCATTGCCCTTTTGCTCCTTATTTTCATGGTTCTATTTTCAGGCTGCGTTCATCAGAAACCGATAAAGATTTATGTTGCCGTCGAAGGTGACGATATGGCCGATGGCAGTATCACCAAGCCATATGCTTCGCTTCCGCGAGCAGTAAACCAGTTAAGAAACCTCCGCGAATCAGGCAATTCTCATCCGGCTGTAATCTACCTGAGGGAAGGGCGTCATCAATTGAATGAGACCCTGGTCCTCGGTTTAGATGATGGTTCATTTAGCTGAAGTTGAAAATGAGTTTTCCGAAGAAGCGGGTGCAGGAGATATCCTTCCTGCCCACCTGACCATAGCTGCATACCCCGGTGAAGCCCCGGTTCTAAGTGCCGGGATTACCGGTCACACGCTGGGAAATCCTGGATCCGGCACCAGCCGAATTGCCCCTGAATGCCTCGGGTAAGGTGTGGGTAGCCGATATGCCTGAAGGTATGGGTCGATTCTATACCCTGTATGACAATAAGGGACGTTTGAACCGTGCCAGGGACAAGGGATTCCTTCCCACTAAACCAGGTGACAGGACTACAGTGCATTTCCCCCCAGGACACATGAAAAACTGGGATAACATAGAAGATGTTGAAGTTCAGGCCAGAACCGGAAGGGCATATACCATAGCCATGGTTCCGCTTGAGTCTGTAGACGAAGAGAATGCTGTGGCAACAACTTCCGTATCGGCAAGGGGTAGCTTCAGCAGGCTGGCTGGTTGGGTTCATAATCCTTCGGGCTCATCGGTATGGGTGGAAAACATCCTTGAAGCACTGGACGAACCGGGCGAATGGGTGGTAAATACGAAGAGCAGAAAAGTATACCTGTGGCCCTCCGATCCGGCAGCCGACGGATCACCGCGGGGAATCCTGGCACCAGGCCACCACTGAACTTATCCGGGTGGAAGGCACGATCGATTTCGACGCTCCGGAGGATATCCCGGTTGTTGGAATCGCATTTGCAGGACTTACTTTTACCCATGCCTATCGATGGGCCTGACAAACGATGAAGGCCGCATGGGGCTGGGATTACAACATGGCTGGGGGATGGCCGAGCGCCCTACGGCCATGCTTCTCTTCCGTGGCGCCAAGCAGTCCCAGGTATTCGATTGCAGGTTTATCAATTCAGGCGGTACGGGTATACGCCTTGATCTGCATGCCCAGCGCAACCGTATCGTAAACTGTGAATTCGCTCACCTGGGTGAGGCTGGTATTCTTTTGGACGGCTATGCTCCCGATACCAAAGATTTCAATCACCACAACGATATTATCAATAACCACATTCATCATTTCAGCGAGATTTCCTGGAGTTCCCCGGGTTTCTGGGCATGGCAGAGTGGCTATAACCACATTACCCACAATTTTATACACCACAGCGGCTACTCCGCAGTACTTATATCCACCAGGGCCGGGGCGCCGGATGAATGCTGACGGGACGCCCGTTCTCCGCAGCGAGATCTACAATTCAGCTCCTGTAGAACGCAGCAGGAGAAATGTTGGCGTAGCCAGACAACCGTCCAAGGGAGAATCCTGCAGGGCCCGACCGTCAAAGAGAAGATCGCAACAGAGATGATAATAACAGGCAGGCCGTATATGAAAGATGGTTAAGCGGGGATCCTTACTCCCACTCCCGGCACAATCTTTTTGAGTACAATGAAATATCACATTCAGTCCAGTTGCTTTCGGACGGGAACGGTATATACGTTTCCGGAGCCGGCAGGGATAATATCATACGATATAATTATCTGCACGACAATTTACAACACTCCCTGCCCGCTGCCATCCGCTGTGACGACGGCCAGCATGAAACCCACATATATGGCAATATTCTATATAAAAACTGGGGCTTCTCGAGCCGGCATCGCCTCCAAGGGCACTAATCACATCATGAATAATTTCATTGTTGCCCCGCAAACAGTGCCTTTTTCTGGTTATATAAGCTATGAATGGGTTCCCGTTCCCAATTCGAAGGTATATAAGAATATCATTATACCCCATCCGGATGGAGGTAATGCTCACAATGAAAGGCCCCGCAAGGATCGAACTACAACCTCCCCCGATATAATCAAAAACCAAAATGGATTCGAATCTCTATTATCATCCCACAAACCCGGACTGGATGGTGGAGCATTTTGAAAGAACGCGGGCCGGAGGCCTTGAGCTTGCAAGTCTTTTCGGAGATCCCCAATTTAGATCCCGAGGGCGGAGATTTCAGTTTCAAGGAGGGCAGTCCAGCACTGGAGCTGGGTATCGAGCCACTTGATGCATCAAAAATGGGAATGGTAGATCCTGAAACATTCAAGCTAAAACAATAATAATGAAAACCGGATTAGAAGTGATCCTGAAGAAATTATTGCCTACCGTATTTGCATTTGCCTCATTCTTCTTTGCAGGAGGACTCAATGCAAATGCAACTGAATATTATGTATCGGGTAAGGGTAATGATGCCTGGGATGGAAAATCGGCTGAATACACCGGTGGTGTTTCGGGACCATGGCTTACCCTGGACAAAGTAAATCAGCAAATGGCAATGCTGGAAGGCGGAACCGTACTTTTCCGTTGTGGAGATCAATTTGAGGGAATGCTCGAAATCACAGGGAATAAGCTCAGTTTTGGAGCATATGGCGAAGGAGAACGGCCAGTTTTGTCGGGGGCTTGCTTCACGGAGGGGGAATGGACCCCGGTTGCCGGACAGACCAATGTATATAAACAAGTTCTGCCCTCCGGTGTAAGAGATGTGACCCTGCTGCTTCGTGAGAATAAATCATTGCCGCTGGGGCGCACCCCGAATGGGGATCTAATGTCAAACGCTGCTTTTTATGATTTCAGCTCCCGCACATTGACATCGGTATACGGACCCGGAGTTATCCGGTGCGGAGGGCCTGGCAGGTGCTGAGATTGTTCTGCGTCAGAATGTCTGGACCTATTCTGCCTATCGGATCACTTCCATTGAGGGACCGACCATAAACTTTTTAATGAAAGGCCCCGGGGGATTCGTCAGGATGAGGCCGGCTATTTTTTCCAGAAGCACATTAAAACACTGGATGTGGACGGGGAATGGTTTTTTGATCAAAAAAGCATTGCCTTTATCTATATTCGAAAACTCCGCCCGATTCCAAATCTATCCGCTACTCGGCGAAGCCTTTTGTGATCCATATTGACAAGGCCATGGGAATTGTCCTCCAGGGCTTAAGAATTGAAATGGCTGCTTTTACAGGGATGAAAATTTCAAACAGCCAGAACATCGAAATTCAGGATTGTGAGATTGCCTTGTGCGGACAGGAAGGAATTTCTGTTACTGCCAGTACTGCGCATATTGAAAAAAACAGCATAAGCGATTGCCTTAGCTACGGTATCAGGACCTCTGAAGAAGGCCGGGTTGTAATAAGAAGAAATACGATTACAAACATTGGTATGATTCCCGGTCGAGGCTCCGGCAGAAACGGTATATCACTCATGGGCGGTAATTCAGAAGCAAGCTATAACAGGCTAAGCAATATAGGGTATATTGGTATTCATCATACCAACGGAGGGAATCTGATCCGAAGAAACGTTTTTGACGGCTACAACCTTGTCACTTTTGACGGGGGAGCCATTTATACCCACGGTAACCAGCAGGGAAGTATAGTTGAAGAGAATATCATCATGAACGGAATGCCCGGCTTTGTTGGTTTAGGAAGTGAAATGGCCGATATGGAAGTTGCTTTTGCCACGGGCATACAGTTGGACAAAGGAACCAAAGATCTTATTGTACGCAACAACACCATCAGCTTTCCTCAATTGGAGAATGTCCCGGATCGCGGGATCCACCTTAATGCAATCTCCAGGGATAATATCATCAGGGGCAACACCATCCTGGTCAGGGGAGCCGGGATCACCACCCTGGAACGACGTATTGCCAACATGAAGCCCGGGGAAGAACCGATGTCGGGGAATGTATTTGAAGAAAATGTTATCGTAAGCACTGCCACCTCTAATAATAGACCCAATTATGGTGCCCTGACTGCCTTCTCCTTGAAGGATGCTGATCTGTGTGCTGTGGCTTACCAGGGCGTATTCCGCAATAATGTATGTGCTTTTCCATTCAGAAAAGACAAAATCATTAATGAATATGAGTTGAATTGTAATCCAGACGGGACACATTCTGATACCTGGTTTGATTCTGCGGCGCAGTGGAACGCTGCCCGCGAATACGCGAGTGGTAATCTTGATTCACCAGTAAAAATTGATAAAGACTCTGCCCCTGAGGAAAGCATTCAGCTGTTTTACAATGATTCGGACGAGCCGCTTACTATCCCTTTACCGATCGGGGATTACCTTGATCCATGGGGCAAAGCAGTTTCAGGTTCTCTGACACTTGCTCCCTGGCGTTCTGTAGTTCTGTTCAGGAATTAGAAACGACTGCTTATGAGTAAAAGACTAAGGTTTCATTCTATTGTACTTCTCACTGGAATAGCGATGTTAAACGTTTTAGCATCGAATGCTCAGGATAATACTCGCAACCGTTTAATTATCCTGGCCGATATGGGTTGTGAGCCGGATGAAATGCAGCAAATGGTTCACATGCTGATGTGTTCCAACGAATTTGAGCCGGAAGGATTGATAGCCGTAACCGGGAAATATATTCATCCCGGAATGAAAAATGAATACCACAGGGTAACGCACCCTGAATTATTCACAAAAATTATTGATGCCTATGACAGAGTTTATCCAAATCTTCAAAAACATGCCACCGGATGGCATACCCCGGAGTATCTGCGTTCTATAGTTTGCGCAGGTCAGGCAGGCTACGGCATAGATGATGTTGGCGAAGAAAAATCAAGTGATGGCTCAAAGCTATTGCTCAGGGTTTTCGAAAAAGATGATCCAAGACCCATATGGATTGCTGTAAATGCCGGCTCGAATACCCTTGCCCAGGCTTTGTTCGAGTATGAAAAGTCGCACTCTGCATTCGAGCTAAAGCTCTTGGTAAATAAGCTGCGGGTTTTTGAAAACGGAGCTCAGGACAATGCAGGTGCATATATCTGCCAACGTTATCCATCCATTCATTGGATTCGAAGTAATTATCAAACTTATGCTTATGGCGGTCCACGCACCCCGGAGGATAGTGATCAATTATTAATAGGCCCTCACTTCTGGGGTGATTTTGATTATTCCCATGTAGGACAAAATGATTGGCTGAAGGAAAATGTAATGCAGAATCATGGTCCGCTTGGTGATATTTATCCCGAACGCCGGTGGGGTGAGCGTTTTGGTTTTATGGAAGGAGGAGGTACAATCCCCTGGATTGGTCTGGCTAATAAAGGTTTGTTCCATATCGACCATCCCTCATGGGGTGGCTGGGGAGGTCGCTTCAGTTCTGCTAAAGTGGCTGACGTTTGGTCCCGGCATGAAAGTGTCCTCGTTGATGAAGTGAAACAGGCTCCTTTTTATGCTTATAGCGATGTGGGTGATACCTGGTATAACAAGCAAGACAATAAGACCTATCATGGTGATTATGCTCCCGTATGGCGCTGGCGCGAAGCCATGTATAACGATTTTAAGTGCAGGATGGATTGGTGTACCCAGGCCTACGATAAGGCCAACCACCATCCGAGAGCAGCTTTTTTTAAAGATGAAGGAGATGAAATTATATATATCCATGCCAATCCGGGTGAACGAATCGAATTGGATGCTTCCCTGTCCTCTGATCCCGATAAGGATGAGTTGGAATATTTATGGTGGATATACTCGGAAGCCGGAACCTATGCTGGTGATATATACATCGAACAAGCATCCAATGCTCTTACTATATTAGATGTGCCCACCGGGGCAGCCGGAAAAGAGATCCATCTTATATTGGAAGTAAAAGATAAAAATCCTATCGCATCACTGTTCGATTACCGGAGAATAGTAATTACTGTAAATCAATGAAAATGAATATGATAATGAAAACATTACACATCATCGGGGTAGTTCTTTTATTCTCTTCGTATTCCGTCAATGCAGAGACAATAAAGACCCGGCTTTGGGAAACCGTTGATATCCCTTTTGTGCTTAAGAAAGATATCCCCCACCCTTTTGAGCTTGAGCTAAGCTGCACCTTTATCAATGAGAATTCAGACACCCTGGTTGTGCCTGGTTTTTATAACGGTAAGAGAGAATGGGTGGTTCGGTTTACACCCAGTGCCCCCGGCTTATGGAAATGTATAAGTAAATCCTCCGTTAAAAGAATGGATGGGATTGTAAAGACCATTGAAGTGAGTGAGAATAATCCGGACAAAAATGGTTCGATTCAAATTGATGGAGACAATCCAAGATTATTCACATACGAAAATGGAGATCCATACCATTTACTGGCATTTGAAGCAGATTGGCTTTTTGCCCTGGACTATGGAAATCCGGAACTTCCTAAAACCAGGCAACTGGTCAGTACAATTGCTGACAATGGTTTTAACCAGATCGTAATGAATGTTTATGCCTTTGATGCTTCATGGAAAAAAGATCCCGACTTATTACCGGAATATAATTATGCCAATCGCCTGGATATTTTCCCCTTCAAAGGAGATAATGAAAACCCTGATTACTCGGGCCTGAATATTGATTTCTTCAAACACCTTGACGGGGTGATCGAGTTACTGGCTGAGAAAAATATTGTCTCCCACCTGATGATCTATGTCTGGAATAAGAAGGTAAACTGGCCGGAAGCCAATTCTTCGGCCGACAACATGTATTTCGACTATGTCGTGAAAAGATACCAGGCTTACCCGAATATTATCTGGGATATTTCCAAAGAAGCACTGGGCTACGGGCATACGGATATTAATTACATTTCAAACCGGATTGACCGGCTCAAAGCACTGGATGCCTATGATCGTTTACTTACCGTTCACGATTACGAATATTGTGCAGAATTTCCGGAAAAGGTAGATTTTATTTCGGTACAGTCCTGGAAGGCCTACCTCTACAGCGAGATGTTGCATATGGCTAAGAAGTTCCCTGATAAACCCATATTTAATATCGAACACGGGGGCTATGAAGAGAGTCCGTATGTGGTGTTCAGGGGTAATTTCGAAGACCCTGCTGCCTGCCTGTACCGGAACTATTACTGTGCCTTTGCGGGAGTCTATTCAACTTACTACTGGCAGGGCACATCATGGTATACGGTCATTCATGATCCATTTGAAAACGAATTGGAACCAAAACCAAAATTCAACTACTATAAATACTTTGTCGAATTCCTTAATCAAATTGAATTTCACAAACTGATCCCTTCCAACAACCATAGTACCACCGGTATTTGCTTGATAAATAAAGAAAAAGACACCTATGTCTATTATGTTCCTGCCGAGAATACCTCCGTGATAGCCCAAAACCTGGCGGAAGCTGAAAATCTTGAAATTACCTGGTTTAATCCCCTCACGGGAGAATACAGTGAGTCTGAGAAAAGGAAATGGAATAAAGACAACCGTGTTGACAAGAAATACAGCGGGCAGGGTGACATAGCTATTGTAAGATTAATTATGGAATAAAATACCTCATTACTCAACCCATGAAAAACAAAAGAAAAAGAAATACGGTCCGGGTTATTTGCTGCGCTTTCATTCTGAATCTGACACTACTTAGTGTAGTGGGGGCACAAGTGATCTACTCAAACAGCGATGGCAGCACTTTCGTTTCCAAAAACTGCTATCCTAAATTTAGTTGGGAATCGACACCAATGTATTACATGTTTGGGGATACGAAGCACCTGTTAACCCCGGAAGAGGTGAAATTTATTGCTGGAAAAACCAGTTTTCTCACAATTGAAAAATCGCATGGAATGGATGTACTGGGTGCAGCTGAATTAGGAACAAAGCATGAAGCCGCGGCATTTAAAAAGATAAATCCCGATATAAAAGTGCTTTTCTATTTTAATTCTGCATGGGCATGGCCATTTACTTCTTATAACAAGATTTTCACACCTGAAAAAATCAACGATTATCCAGAGCTGAAAAAATACTTGCTCGTTAACCCGGAAACCGGGGAATTGAATTTTCGGGAACATTATATCAGACATACGTATTCTTTCGATGTGTTGAATCCGGATTTTCGTAAATGGTGGGTTGAAACCGTTGCCAGAGGAGTTGAGGAGTCTGGTTGCGATGGGGCATTTATTGACCAAATGCATGGCTTTTTCTCTCTGCGTGAAGACAGGAAAGAAGAAGTACATAAAGCGCAGGGTGAGCTGATCTCAGCATTAAAAAAGAAACTGGGCCCAGATAAGATAGTACTTGGAAACAATACTACCGATGAGATTGCCCGATACGCTTATCCAGCCATTGATGCAAACATGTTTGAACATTACAGCTCAGCTCTTCTGAGCAAAGAAAAGTTACTTCAGGATTGGGACGATATGCTGCGCCTTGCAAGGGATGGGAAAATGTCAATATTCCGCATAGGTGTTGGAAAAGGACCGTTTGTTGAAGAATATGAAAGTATCATGGGCACGGCCCGGACCAATGAGGAAAGAATGGTTCTGTTGGCTAAGGAACGAATAGAATATCATCTGGCTTGCTTTCTGATTGGTGCGCAACCCTATTCCTTTTTTCAATATGGATGGGGATGGGATTTGTCCGATGGTTCGCTGTATGACTATCCGGAATTACACAAACCACTTGGTGCACCTAAAGGGGCTTACATAAGAACGGATCCCAATGGCTGGGAGTTCACCCGTGAATTTGAGCATGCCAGTGTCTGGCTTGATACTGAAAAGGGGAAAGCAAAAATAAACTGGAAATGAAAATAATGATTATGAACTGTTCAAATTTAAAGAAGAGATTTTTGATTCTATTACTCTCCTTAGCATTTTTTCCACTCATGCTTAACGCACAAACTTTTTACAATAGTGATGGCAGCATTTATGTGCCGAAAAGCTATTATCCCAATTTTAGCTGGGATAAAACACCACAGTATAATATGTTTGGTGATGGTAGTCGGGTGCTTACAAATGATGAGAGAGCTTTTATATCAAGTAATACCGATTTTATTTGTATCGAAAAAAGTCATGGAAGCGGGGAACTTGGATTTGCAGAGCTTGGAGCAAAGTATGAAGCGACACATTTTCATGCCATTGATTCCGCCAACAAAGTTCTTTTCTATTTTAATTCATCCTGGGCCTGGCCATTCACTTCCTATTGTCAGTATTTTACTGCCGCACGTATTAATGATTACCCAACACTCAAAAGCTACCTGGTTGTTGATCAGGAAACAGGAGAACTATTTGATCGCAATGGTACATACGGTTGGAATGTTTTAAATCCGGAATTACGCACCTGGTGGGTTGAAACAGTTGCCACCGGGGTAGAGGATGCTGCATGTGATGGCGTTTTTATTGACCAGAGTTCTGGTCTTTACTGGTACCATGAAGGAGGAGAAGCTGTTGTTGAACCAGCTATGGAAGTAATGATGGCCAATCTTAGGGCAAGACTACCCAACAAATTTATTATTGGCAATGGCCATCATGATAAATCGCACCTCTGGCCGTCCTGTGATGCCACCATGTTTGAACATTACAAATTGGATCTTTTAAGCAAAGAAACCCTGCTTGAGACGTGGACGCATATGTCCAGTATTGCCAGAGACAACAAAGCATCGATTTTTCGTGTTGGTGTAGACGTAGAAGCTGGCGCCGCCACTGATGGGATGACCCGTACGGAAAGAAGAGTCTACCTTGAAAAATTATCAAAAGAGAGGATAGAATATTACCTTTCAGTATTTCTCATAGGCGCTCAACCCTATTCCTATTTTCAATATGGATGGGGCTTTCAATTAAATGACGGAGGAGCACTGGTTGATTATTCAGAATTTTCAAAACCATTAGGAGCACCTTTAGGAGACTATAGCCGGAATGGATGGGAATTTACCCGTCTTTTCGAAAATGCCAGTGTTTGGGTAAATACGGATACAAAAACAGCCTCAATATCATGGATAGAAAATCCTGACAATGAAATTAAGGCTGTTTCAAACCTGGCCCTTTCAGGCACTGCCTCACAATCGTCAACAGATTTTAGCGGTGATGCTTCCCGTGCCAATGATGGCAACACAAACGGGGCCTATTCGGGTGCATCAGTAACTCATACCGAAAATGAAAATATGCCCTGGTGGCAGGTAGATTTAGGATCAAGCCACAATATTGGTGAAATCTCAGTTTTTGGAAGAACAGATGAATGCTGTAAAGCCAGATTAACTGATTTCACCGTTTATGTTCTCGATGAGGACAGTACTGTAATCTTCTCTAAAGTTTATACCAGCTATCCCGATCCTTCGGTAACAATGAATGCAGGTGGACTTGAAGGGAAATATGTTAAAGTTCAGATGAATGGCATCGGAACCTTATCATTGGCTGAAGTAAAAGTTTTTGAAGTCCCAACACCTGAAAGCCAATACACCGTATCTCTGAAAATTACCGATGATGCGACGAACGATAGTATTTCTCTTGCTTCTTTAGATATAAACAACAAAATGTACACTTCAAACTATGTCGGAGAACTTAGCTTCAAGCTAGACGAAGGTAGATACCCTTTCACTTTAAGTAAAGAAGGTTACGACACCCTTGATCATGCCTTAAATATTAGCAGGGATACTACGCTTGTAATACAGATGACAGCCATACCTAAATATACTTTAGCATTCAAAATAAGTGATGATTTAACAAATGTTAATCTGCCTGATGTATCGCTCAAAATCGACGGTATCGACTATAAAACAGATGATTCAGGGGAAGTATCTCTGAAATTATATGAAAATGAATATGAATACACCCTGAGCAAGACAGGTTACATGCCTCTTTATCAATTTATTAATCTCACAAAAGACACTGTTGTTTCTTTGCAGATAGAAAAAGAAAGATTCAGCCTGGTTTTTCATGTAAAAGATGCTGAAACAGATGAAAATATTCAGAACGTATTGATTTCGATTAATGATTCTGTTTATGAAACAGACGCACTGGGAAGCCATTCCCTTGTTCTGGATTATGGCGAATATGATTTCAAGCTAAGTAAGAATAAATATGAGGGGGATTCTGGCTCTGTATCTCTTGCGAAGGACACCACCTTGACCATATTTATTATGTCTCTGGAAACAGGAGTAAATAGTCCCTTCGCAAACGAGATTGAAATATACCCAAACCCTGCCAATGATGCCCTGTTTATTCTTCTTGTTCATGCAGAAAGGGCAAGATGTGAAATAGTCAACATTGCAGGTGAAATCATTTACTCAGAATACCTTGTAAAGGGTAAAAACCGGATCGAAATTGGAGACTTTAGCTCTGGCATTTACCTGGTGAAGATTGTTTCTAAAAATCAAATTATAAGCAAAAAAATAATAAAGTAATTTATGACCGGACATTTCAGACAAGGATTTGCAGACTCTGAGCAATAAATACCAAAAACTATTCACGAAATTGCAGCATTTAACTATTCAATTGATGGAAAAAGCGACATTAAAACTTATTTACGCAGCTGCATTCCTGATTCTCATTTGCAGCTCTTTATCCTTTTCTCAGAAACCTATGTCCAAAGCAGACAGTACGCTGAGTTGGTTTAAGGACGCCAAATTCGGGATGTTCATTCACTTTGATGTTAGGGGTGATCGGGATACATGGAGCCCGGATAATCTGGATACCGATGAATGGGTGCGTATTGCCAAGCAGGCCGGGATGAAGTATATGGTTCCAACCACGCACCAGTCTTCCTACATTATCATGTGGGACTCAAAGGTCTCCACAAGGGATGTCACTGATCTTACCCCTTTCAGGCAGCCTTACCTGAAAGAGTTGTCCGAATCATGCAAGGCTGAAGGTTTAAGGATGGGTACCTATTATGCGATCGCTGACCCGGGTAACCCGCTGTACAACGAACCTGACGTAATGGGTGAGATCAGACCCTATGTAGAATACCTGCATGCAGTTCTGAAGGAAAATTGTGAAATGCACGAACCCCTGCTCATCTGGTTTGATGCTTCACGTAGATTCCGACACCCAGCTGAAAAGCCCTTGCTAAGGCAGCAAGATATGGTTGATATGCTTCATTCCTACGGATGCCTTTCCAATAGCAGGCTTGGCGATGATGATGCACTGAGGTATGTCGATTACCTGAGCATGAATGACAACATGGCTCCACAGATCAATCCTGGAGTCTATTGGGAATCGGCTGTGGAGCTTGGTGAATCATGGCACTTTCGCTCTTATGATGAGGAATTAAAAACTCCTGAAGAACTACTGCATCGGCTTATAAATGCAGCAGGAAACGGGGGAAATCTTTTATTAAATGTTGGGCCTGATCAGCATGGAGTTATTTCAAGCCACATGGAGGACAGGTTGAAAATAATGGGAAATTGGCTTCAGAAAAACGGGGAAGCCATATACGGAACCAAGCCGGGCCCCTACCCTTACCAGATAAGCTGGGGAACGATCACCCAACGCGAGGAAGAGGGACTTACCAATCTCTACCTGAATGTGCTGGACTGGCCTGAAACAGGAAAGTTCACATTGTTTGGATTAAATAATAAGGTGCTGAATGCTTCCCTGCTGGCTTCAGGTGATCAGATCGGTTTTAATCGGAATTTGACCCTTTTCCGGTCAAAAGATCATTACGCTCGATATTCCACTCAAATCCACCCGATGAATATGTCTCCGTAATCAAACTACAAATCGCAGGTAAGGCAGTAATGGATCAGGATCACCTGCAACTCACCGACGGCAAGGTCTTACTGGATGCCTATAATGCCATTATTCATGATTTGGAGTATGTGCCCGAAAAACCAATAAAAGCAATAGATATGAAGATGTTTACTGTTGCTGAAAGACGACCTCTGCTGCCAGACGATCACACTGGCCCATGGGATTATCAAATGTATAAAAAACCAGACGAAGGGATCATGCCAGCCAGAGAGATCACCGTTTCAGGATTTTTTACCAAAGGACAGGCTCTAAGCTGGGATTTCAAGATATATGAGCCCGGCACTTACGATGTAGCAGTCGTTACCCATGTAAACAAGACTAAAGATTGGGAATCTGATGGAAAAATGAAGGTCAGTGTTGCAGGCCAATCGGTTGAAAATCTATTAATTGAACACAAACGCATCGAATCTATCGCAATGCCGAATTCCGTGAAAGTATATTCTAAGCTGGGAACCGTTAAAAATGATAATCCCGGGACATATTCGCTGACCCTTGAGGTGAGTTCTGATTTTAATACGGCAAAACCCAGGCTTTATGGTGTGGAGCTGATACCGATAAAACACAAAAAAAGAAATAATGAGTAGTAATCGACTTAGTTTTTTTTCAGTTCTAGTGGGGTTTGCGGCTTTGACAGCAAGCTGCTCAAACTCCGAAGTCTCAGAGCAGACCAAACCCAATATTATTTTCATCTATGCAGATGACTGGGGCTATGGGGATTTAAGCTGCCATGGCAGTACATTCTGCCTTACGCCCAATCTTGATAAGATGGCCGATGAGGGCATTGATTTTCAAAATTTCGCAGTCTGCAATCCGGTCTGTTCTCCCAGCAGAACAGCAATTATGACCGGACATTTTCCTGCACGCCATTCAGTTCACGGACATTTCGCATCGGTGGAATCGCACATGAATCGCGGAATGCCCGATTGGTTGGATCCGGATGAGGTCATGCTGCCTCGCTTGTTAAAAGAAGCTGGCTACACTACAGCACACTACGGAAAATGGCATTTATCCAACAATCATGTACCAGATGGCCCTTCGCCCCTCGAATATGGCTATGATGATTTTGATGCCTTCAACGTGTCATCCAGGTTTACCCAGATGAGTGCCGACTCAACCATGACCCGAACGATTAATTTCATTGAGAAGAATAAGGATAAACCATTTTTTGTGAATGTCTGGATTCATGCCACGCATACCCCGCATTATCCAAAGGAGAATTTCCTGGCACAATTTCCCGAATTAAATGAACAGCAAAAAGTCTATGCTGCGGTAATTGCTGAGGCGGATTATAAGATCGGACTGTTGTTTGACAAGCTGAAAGAGTTGGGGATTGATGAGAAAACACTGGTCATATTTTCTTCCGACAATGGCCCTGAAATCAAAGGCCCCGAGAATAATAAACTCAGACGACACTTCTACCGGACCTGGATTGGGAACATATTATTCAGTGGAGAAACCTCTGGCTTAAAAGGCCAGAAACGCTCCCTGTTTGCCGGTGGGATCCGCACTCCATTTATCGTTCGGTGGCCGGGTGTAGTACCGCCAGGAATAAGAGATCGGACAACTCCGATTGCAGCCGTTGATTTACTGCCTAGCTTTGTGGAATTGGCCGGAGGAACTCTACCCTCGAGATTACATACCCGATGGGGAGAGTGTCATTCAGGCTCTAAAGGTGAGCCATTTAAGCGAAAGTCCGTGATTTACTGGCAATGGCTATATCCAGGAAATAGGACCTGATTTCTGGCCCAGTCTGGGCGTTCAGGATGGTGATTGGAAACTGCTCGTTAACAGAGACCTCAATCTAACTGAACTATACAACAAAATACAGATTGGGCGGAACAAATAAACCTGGCCGAAGAAAACCCTGAAAAGGTGAAAGAACTGGAAGCAAAGCTGGATGCATGGGTGGTAACACTTCCAGAATTCCTCCTGCAAATTGCTTTTCTTCAGAAAGAAATTCATTATCCAACTCACATTAATGAAGCAGTAAGGGGATAGATCAATATGAAAAAATACATTGTTTCTATTGCATTGACTGCACTATTCCTGCATCAGGGACTTGCCTGGGGACTACTATGTTTCCCCCTCGGGTAAGGATACAAATACAGGCAATGTTCAAAATCCATTTGCCACCATCCGGTAAGGCAGCAGCAGAGATGAAGCCGGGAGATGTATGCTACCTGAGGGAGGGACGCTACCATGAAGCCCTTGTACTCGAAAAAATTCATGGTTTACCAGGAAGCCCCCGTGGTTTTTACCGCGTATAAAGATGAACAGGTTGTGCTGGATGGTTCGGAAGTGATCAAAGCTCCACTGGTCCGTTCACCAGGGAAATATTTACAAAACCAGGCTTGAAAAAAGACATCTGGCAGTTATTCGCGGAAGATAAGATCATGATCTCTGCCAGATGGCCCAATGCAAGGCGGGAAGACGGGACCACGTTTAACCAGCCTGCCTCCTGGGCCCACCAGGCAGAAGGCAGCGAATACGGGTCGATGATCAATGATCCTGCTTACCAGGATCTGGCCTCCGAGAACAGGGATTTTACCGGGGCCATTGCCATATTAAACATTGGCTCCTGGGCTACCTATACTTCCCGGTTACCCGGCATGAAAAAGGCAGCGACAGATTTGAGTACAATACCAACCTGGAAAAAAGGCTGGAAAACCCTGCATTCTGGTCAAGCTACCTGAAACAGGGGTGGTTCTTCCTGGAAGCCTCCCTGGCCTGCCTGGATACTCCCGGAGAATGGTATTACAATAAAGATACAAAATACCTGTACTTCTGGCCAGAAGGAAACGGGATCCCAATGAACTTGAAATAAGTGGGAAAAACATTAGCTATTCTCCCTATTTTATCCAATCGGCTTATATCCATTTTAAGAACATCGATTTTTTTGGGTCTACATTCAATATCGA
Source organism: uncultured Bacteroidota bacterium (assembly GCA_963713725.1). GTDB lineage: Bacteria > Bacteroidota > Bacteroidia > Bacteroidales. The sequence goes on along the minus strand of CAVQMZ010000029.1, from coordinate 88,239 downwards.
AGATTCTGAAAACATTGTGATTGAAGATTGCAAGTTTACATACCCGGCTTATTCAAGAAGAATGCTTGGAGTTTTGAAAGGTGCCGATGTAACCCTTATAAGCAACAGGGAAGGAGAATCCTCAGATAACATCATAAGGAATTGTGAATTTTCATATACTGACGGAGGCGGTATCCGGATAGAAGGACAGAACAACCTGGTAGAGAACTGCTATTTTCATCACCTGGATTACAGTGGTGTTTCCAGCCTTGGCTCAGCCATCAGCGGCGGCAGGGGCACGGTTATCAGGAGGAATACAGTCCATACAAATGGAGGAGCCCAGGGAATCGTGGGAGGCCGGGAGTGTATCATTGAGCTGAACAAGGTATATGACATCGGCCGCCTGCAATCCGACGGAGGCCAGATTCACCTGGGGCCCGGCTCGCAACCCGGTTCGGTAATCCGGTATAATTGGGTTCATGATGCCATAAGTTGTAATCCCTTCAGCGGAATGAAACATGGAATACGCCTCGATGGCTCATTCATCGGTTATATGATGGGAAAGCGGGATCATCCTCACCAGGGGACTGTCCACCACAATGTGGTATGGAATGCACAGGATATATATGTAAAAGGCGATGAGCACCAGGTGTATAATAACCTGGCCTTCGACAATTCAAACAACGATCTTGCCATCCGCTCAAGGGTTGGACAACCCACCCCGAAGGATGTTTTAAAAGGATACGACTACACTTTAGGCTGGGTTCCCGGAGCCGACCACCCGCTTGAGAACGATAAATCAATCATCAGGAATAACCTGGCCGGGGAAATAAGCAGCTCAAAGACCAGGAAACACTCTGGTCTGCCCGGACGCCATTCAAATAACCTGGAAACAAATGTGCGGGATCAGCTTCGTGATCCCGATAACCTGGATTTCAGGCCCAAAAAGGATGCCCGGGTGGTTGACGCGGGCTATTATATTGAAGGAGTGAACGATAATTATGCAGGAGAAACACCCGATATTGGAGCTTATGAATTTGGTGATACACTTTACTGGATTGCCGGACACAAAAGTAGAAACAGCATCTCTTCCCATTCCGCCTGATGGGGCGGTAAAGGCAAAACTCGATGCCGACTTAATGTTCCTGGAAGCCTATAAGGCCAAAAACGCATGACATATACTTCGGGACCGATGAAGCAAAGGTGAAAAAGGCTGGAAGAGGTTCAACTGAATACAGTCAGAGAATAGGCAATAACATTTTCCATCCTGGGCAAATGGAACCAGGGGAAACTTACTACTGGCGGGTTGATGCTGTCTCTGACATCAAGGTAGTCAAGGGTCAGGTTTGGAAATTTTCAGTAGAAACTCCGCAATAAATAATAAGCTATCTATGAGAAAAAAAGCAATATTTCTAATGGCCATGTGCATCTGGGTCAGTTCCGCCCAGGCTCAGGAAGTAACCTATCAACCAACGAAAGAATCGATTTTGCAACATGAGACCCCTATCTGGTTCCAGAAAGCCAAAGTGGGCGTTTTTATTCATTTTACCCCTGACGATAAAAACCAGAGAGAGCCCGATCAGTTTTCCGCGGATGAGTGGATTGATTTGTTTGATAAGGCAGGTGCCGAGTACTTTGTCTATACAACAAAACATAATAACGGATGGAGCAACTGGCCAAGTAAGCTTTCTGAGCATAGTGCAAAACAAAAGAACGGACCCTGGGATATGGTGAGTCCACTGGTCGAATCGGCCCGTAATGCTGGAATGAAAGTCGGCTTATACTATAACCTGATGAATCGTTTTGAAGGCGTGGGTCCCGATATGGTATTAGACCCTGAACGAGAACCTGCCGAAGATTACGTGCTTAATTCTTTACACCCTCAAATAAAAGAACTGGTCTCCACGTATCGACCTGATGTTTTTTGGACCGATGGCGATTGGATCTCTACTTCTGAATACTGGCATTCCAATGAGATAGTAGCCTGGCTCTATAACTGGGCAGAAATAAATGGTCGTGAAATATGCCTGACGGATCGATGGGGTCGCGACATCCGGATATGCACGACCAAAGAGACTCCTGAGAAATATGGAGATTTCTGGACTCTGGAGCGCAGGATCATGAAAGATGTCGTTTGTACTCATCCCTGGGAGAGTTGCGTTACACTAACCGAGAGTTGGCACTATAAGGAAAATGAAGAATTCCGCGTAGCTGATAATGAATTAATTGGCATCATGTGCGATATTGTCAGCAAGGGAGGTCGGTTTCTTATTAATATTGGCCCTGCACCTGATGGTTCAATTCGGGAAAGCGATAAAGAAGCCTTGCTTGCTGTTGGCAATTGGCTCAGGGTAAACGGGGAAGCTATCTACGGAACTAAGCCGATGGATTGCGGGAGAGAAAAACAATCTACAAATGCATTCGACCGGGCCAAAGAGCTTCTTCTTCCACAAAGAGGGATTAACGATTTCCCGGGTGTCTGGGATCAAATGCAGGAATGGAACCAAGATCAAGGACCAATTCGCTTTACTAAAAACAATTCATATGTTTATGCCATTCACCAGGGATGGCCAGGTAAGAAACTCGAACTTCGGAATATATCCATCTTACCTGGTTCAAAAATCAGTATGCTGGGTGTAAAAAAACCACTGTCGTGGAAAACCGAAGAAGATAGAATCATTATTAAACTTCCTTCAAAGATGCCATGCGAACATGCATTTGTCCTAAAGATGGAGGTGGATAATCAAAAGCTTTAACCATGAAAAAACATCAAATTTTTAGACCTTTTGTAAGCCGGGCCTGGATGCCAATTTTAGCATTGTTCTGCTGTATTGGAATAACAAAGGCACAACAAAATAACAGAACACAAGCTCCCAATATCATTTTTGTTTTTGTAGATGACATGGGATTTGGGGATCTTGGTTGTTACGGGAACACTGTAACTAAAACGCCCCATCTGGATAAAATGGCTGCCCAGGGTATACTGTTTACCGAATTCACCACGTCTTCACCCGTTTGTTCCCCCTCCAGAGCTGCTGTCATGACTGGTCATTATCCGGTGCGTCATGAAATTCACTATGCTTTGGGAGGCGACCAACATAATCAGGAATACAGGATGCCCAATTATCTTGATCCAAAAGTTGAAATGCTGCCAAGGCTTCTTCAATCCGGAGGGTATACAACGGCACATTTTGGAAAATGGCATCTTGGCAGGTCTGAAGATTCCCCTTCACCGCACGATTATGGTATTGATGAAGTAAAAGTCAGTTCAGGTAACGTGGATAAGAGTGAACTCTGTTACACGGGCGTAAAACCGGCTGATAGAACTAAAACTGTAATGGATATTACCATCGATTTTGTTGAAAGACATAAGGACACGCCATTTTTTGTAAACTGTTGGATTAATGATCCTCACGCGGTTCTTGCCCCTTCACCTGAACAATTATCGGATTATCCTGAACTGGGACCGAGGGCCAAAGGTTTTAGCAGTTCAATACAGGTTTATAATGCTGTAATTACTGATATCGACCGGCATGTTGGCAGGCTGCTGGATAAATTGGATGAATTGGGATTATCAGACAATACCCTGCTTGTATTTTCCAGTGATAACGGACCTGCTCCAATTTGGGATCCTGCTACGGCACATAGCGGAACTGGAGAGGTTGGGCCGTTTCGTGGGTGCAAGTCTAGTTTATACGAAGGAGGTATACGTGTGCCACTTATTGTCAGGTGGCCAGGTAGTGTTCCTGCAGGTAAGATAGATCGGGAAACGATTATCTCCGGAGTGGACTTACTTCCTACCTTCTGTAAGTTTGCCGGTATTCAAAATTTGGACAGGGTAGAGCCTGATGGTCAGGACATGTCTGCTGCATTTCTGGGCACACCCACAGACAGAACTAATCCGCTTATGTGGGAATTTCGATTCAGCCCATGGGGAAGAGTAATACAAGATAGTCCGGTTCTGGCTATAAGGGATGGAGACTGGAAATTGATGATGAATCCCGATGGGAGCAGGATTGAGTTATATAACCTGAAACAAAATCCATGTGAAGTGGACAACCTTGCCAGTGAAAATAAAAAAATAGTGAAGCGATTGAGTAAACAGCTGTTGGAATGGCATAATTCCCTGCCTGCTACGAAAACGATCTCGGAATACCGGGAACTCTAAATTATAGCGGCCGTTGGAAAAATATTTTTAATTCAACGAAATCTGAATAAGATGAAATCAATCTATGTGATCATTGCAACGCTCCTGCTTACTCATATTTGTGAAGCGAAAGATTTTTACGTTTCAACAAATGGAAGTGACAATAATCCGGGTACAAAAGAGCAAGCCTTCGCGACCCTGGCGTATGCACGGGATCAGGTACAAGTCTGGAATCAATCCAATGCAAGTGAGGATATTACAGTATGGCTTTCAGGAGGTGAATACAGACTCACTGAAACCCTGGTTTTCGGCCTGGAAGATTCAGCAAAACACGGGCAAACAATCACCTACGCAGCCCTGCCAGGGGAGTTCCCGGTTATAAACAGTGATGTTACCATTTCCGGATGGAAGAAGCTGGGTAAATCCCGAAGGCTTGCCGTTAGTGCCAGGGGTAAAGTATGGGTGGCGCCGGTTCCGGAAGCCGCCAGAGGTCTGAATACCGTTTACAATTCAAAAGGCATGCTGCCCAGGGCAAGGACCGAAGTTTTTAAGCACCTGCGTGAATCCAGCGATCAGCGGGGCTCGGATGATGTATATAAAACGATTCCCTTTGAGAAGGGCACGACGGATAAACTGTTTACTCCCGGAAATGCTGAAATTGTGGTGGTTCCGGATCGCCCGTGGACCATGTGCATCCTGCCGGTGGAATCGGTGGATCACGAAACCGGCATGGTAACACTGGGAGCATCTTCCACCTATGGCCTGGCTGCCCCCCGCTGGTACATGGGACCGGAAGTCATCTGGGTGGAGAATACCTTCGCCGGCCTGGATGAACCGGGAGAGTGGGTTTATGATGATGAAAAGGACCTGCTTTATTACTGGCCACAGGATACTGAGAAGCCAGGTGATGATATTGTCGTACCTCAACTCATCGAGATGATCAGGGTTGAGGGCAGTATAGATTATGACGGGCCAGCAGACACTCCGGTTCAGGGCCTGAATTTTAAGGGAATTACCTTTTGCCATGGAGACCGCTATGAATCCTTTGGCAGGACGGGACGTGGTATACAGCATGACTGGGAACGCTTCGATGAATCCACTGCCCTGATCCGCTTCCGTGGTGCGGAAAATTGCGGAGTTGAGGACTGCATTTTCATCCACAGCGGGGGAACCGGCATAAGGCTGGACCTGCATGCTCAGAATATCCGTATCGTCAATAATGAACTGTCTGAGCTTGGCGGAGGGGGCGTTTTACTGGCCGGATATGGTCCCGGCACAAAGGATGTCAATATAAACAATGAAGTCAGCAATAACTACATTCATCATATTGGCAAACTATGGTGGCACGCCTTTGGTATTTGGGCCTGGCAAAGCGGGCATAACCTGATCAGCCACAACACGATTCACGATGTACCCTATTCGGCCATCCTGGTAACCGGCCGGACAGGCTGGGACAGATCCGGCAGATCGGAATGCTCACTTACGGTCCGGTGGCATGAAACTGGGGCTTTCACGGGAAAGGAAACATGGGAGGAACGTGAGCGCTTTCTCCATGGCAGGAATAATATTATCGAAAACAATGACTTGCACCATGTGATGACCGTTATGCATGACGGCAATGGGGTCTATATATCCGGAGCCGGTACGGGTAACATTGTCCGGGGCAACTTTGTCCATGATACACCCTCCATGGCTGCCGGGGAGGCCATTCGATGCGACGATGATCAGCATGAAACATTGATCGAAAACAATGTAGTCTACCGTTTTGGCACACACGGCATCGGCATCTGTACCAAAGGGCGAAATCATATTTTCAACAATATTGTTGCCTGCCCTCCCCATCGCGTCAACCGGGGGATGCTCAACCTGGAGCCAACCAGTAAAATGGGTATATCAGGCTCCAGAATATTAAAAAATATATTCTACGCCAATCAGGCAAACCAGCCTTTTATGTTCAGGCGGCAGGGAGATGAATTTCGGAACGGTATGGAATATGTCCTTGGAACCTTTGTGGTTGATAAGAATATCTATTTCTCTTCCTCCGATCCCAATGCAGCCGATGATTACCTGGAATGGGCCAGGGAATATGGACATGAAAAAGAAAGTATAAAGGAAGATCCTCTGTTTATGGATATCGAGAACGGTGATTTCAGGCTTAAGCCTGATTCCCCTGCCCTGAAACTGGGATTCCGGCCTTTTGAACTTGATGCCGGAAGAAAAACTAAGAAATGAGAAATTTCATGATTAAGTCTTTCAGCTTGTTTTTTTCTTTATGCATATTATTGTTGCTATCCGCTTGTGGGGGCACCGAAGATCCCGGTGTTCCGGTCTCCAATTCTCTATCTGAACTTAAGCATTCGCATATTACATTAATGCATGGCCGTGGTGAACATCAATCTGAAATGTTCAAATTGCTTCAGCCATCGGTGATCGCGTGGGGCAGTGATCCTGTCAGGCAAATGGATGATCTGGAATCCTTCAGGAACACGCTGAAGCTATATGAGGAAAAAGGCGTCATTCTGAATGCAAGTAATGTCTGGATACTGACTGCAACCAATACGGTATATCACGACGACCCGCGCTACCAGGAGGCCGTGTGTGTTGACATAGAGGGGGTGCCTGTCATACCGTTCTGGCGGGAAGATGCATTCTACAAGGGGGTGCCCGATTACTGGGGCTGTACGAATCATCCCCTGTTCCGCGCTCAGTGCAAGGAACGGGTGATTGCCGGTATGAATTCAGGGGCCACCATGCAGCACATTGATGACCACCTGGGGACCTACGCGGCGTGCTTTATGGAAGGGATGGCTGGCTGTTTCTGTGAGCATTGTATGGAAGGTTTCAGGAACTGGCTCAATAAAGCTTATTCCGAAAGTGATTTGGTTTCGAAGGGCATTGAGGATCCACAAGCCTTCGATTTTGCAGCCTTCCTCAGGTCCCGGGGAATCGTAAACCGGGAGATTTACCTTGGAGCAAGGGAAAAGGAGGAGATTCCTCTGTTTGAGGATTTCCTGGATTTCCAGAGAGAGGAGGCTGCTGAATTCATCAAAGTACTTGGAGCAGTGGCAGATAGTACTGCAGGGCAAGACATCCCCATTGGAGTGAATGCCTATAACCTGGCACCCAGACACCTGTCCACCGCTCACTATGCCGACTATTTCTGTAATGAGGTGCAACACTATGAACATGAGGACAGTGTCGCACCCTTGTCCTTTATGCTGGGTACGGCTCTTGGAAAGCCGGTATTTGCCACCGGTACTGGGGTGTGCTGGGTATACGCCCAGCGTGATAAATCTGTCACCCGTGTACAGAGGTGGATTGCCGGTGCCTATTCCTTTGGACATTATTTCATGTATTCCAACAGTCAGTGGGGATTTACCGAAGAGACCGGCACCATATCTTACCAGGTCCCCTTATCCATTTATGAACCACTGTGCAGTTTCATCACTGAAAATACGGATCTCTTTGATGGCTATGAGGCAGTCGCACAGGTGGGCCTTCTGTATGACAATGCAGCTTGCAATGATGGCGACTGGTGGGTAAGGGAAATAAACCGGGACCTGCATTACGCGAATATTCCCACGGCACTTGTATTAAAGGAAGACAAGCAACTCCGGTTCTCCACGCCTCCGGAACAACTGGAGGAATATGACCTGCTGCTGGTGCCTGAGGGCAGTCTGACTGAGGAACCAATAAACGAACTGTTTAAAACCGCCCGTGAAGAGGGAAAACTGATGGAGTGGACCGGCGTGGATGAGCTTGTCACCAGGATTGATCCCCAGGTCAAGCTGACCGGTGGGGAGAAGATCTGGACCCTGCCTCGCCAGAAGATTTCGGAAGAAGGGCCTGAGCTGGTTATCCACCTTTTGAACCAGGACTATGATGCTGCAAGTGATCGCATGAAAAGAAAAACAGATATTGACCTGTTTGTAAGCCGGGAGCTTTCCGGAGGCGATCCGGCAGGCAGTGCGTGGATCTATTCCCCCGGTTCCCAGGCAGTCGAGCTGGAGGTGGAACAGGCAGAGGGAGGTACAACGATCAAGGTACCGGAACTGGACCTCTGGGCCATTGTGAAAATAAAATAAAACTATGAACAAAGTGAAAACCTGCAAGAAAATTACATTCGTCCTATTATTAGTGGCATCCTCTGCATTGGCATTTTCCCCAGCCGGGGAAAATGGACAATCTGACAACCCGGACAAGGCAGAAAAGGTTCTGCGGCTATGGTACAACGAGCCTGCTCCGGACAATGATGACGGCTGGGCCAATCGTTCGATCCCAATGGGTAATGGCTACATGGGTATCAACCTGTTCGGCGGCACAGCGACCGACCGGCTGCAGATCACCGAAAATAGCCTGTACGACTCGGAAGAAGGAGGAGGATTTCGACACGGCGGCCTGAACAACTTTGCGGAGGTCTACCTGGATTTCGGCCACAACAACACCAGCGAGTACGAGCGGGACCTGAACCTGAATGAGGGGATCTCGCATGTGAGGTATAAGCACGACGGTGTGGAGTACTCGAGGGAATACTTCAGCAGCTACCCCGACAGGGTGATGGTCATTCGTCTAAGCGCATCGAAGGCAGGCAAGTTGTCCTTCACCCTGCGCCCCACCATCCCCTATTTGGACTCTGCCAAGACCGGATCGCTTGTGGCAAATGGAGACCTGATCACTCTGTCTGGTCTCATGCATCACTACAAGGTGAAGTATGAAGGCCAGTTCAAGGTCATTCCGAAAGGGGGTACAATGAAGGCAGACAAAAATGGCACGATCACTGTCTCGGATGCTGACAATGCAGTGATCCTTATCGCGGTCGGAACCAACTACCAGGCTGACCCCCAGGTGTTCCTGACCGAAAACGCAGCTGAAAAGCTCGCCGGTTTCCCCGATCCCCACGCCCGGGTGTCCGGCTACATAGCCGATGCAGCCGCAAAGTCCTATCAGGAGTTACTGGCCGGACATCTGGCCGATTACACCGGGCTTTTCGACCGGGTGAGCATCGACCTCGGTGCCGCTGAACCGGATATCCCTACAGACGAGATGGTCGATGCCTACCCAGATGGTGCCTCGAGCCGCTACCTGGAGGAGCTCGCATTCCAGTTCGGTCGCTACATGCTGATCTGCTCCTCCAGGGCAGGCACGCTCCCGCCCCATCTCCAGGGAATCTGGAACGTCTACAAAGGAGCACCGTGGGCGTCTCAGTACCTGCACGACACGAACCTGCAGATGGCCTACTCGCCGGTCTTTTCAACCAACCTTGCTGAACTGTTTGAGTCCTACATGGAGTTCTTTAAGGCTTTCGTGCCCCGGCAGCGTTTGTACGCCACCCAGTACGTCGGGCAGTTTAATCCCTCGAATCTCGACCCAAAGGAGACAACGGCTGGTCCGGACCCTTCTGGGCTAACCCTTACAGGGTTCCAGGCAGGTCGATCGTTGCCGGTTTCGGTACAGGCTCCTGGATCGCAATGATGTTCTGGGACTACTATGACTTCACACGTGATGCATCCCTGCTGTCAGATGAAGTGTATCCGGTATTGTACGAGCAGGCCAACTTTGTGTCCAGGTTCGTAAAGAGCACAAATGGCGTCCTGCTTGGCCGACCCATCCTCAAGCCCGGAGCAAAAAATCCGCGACACGGTCGGTACCACTTTCGACCAGCAAATGTTCTACGAGAACCATCACAATACCCTGAAGGCTGCCGGGATCCTGGGTCGCTCCGATAGTCGACTGGCCACGTTCGAGACCCAGCTTCCGCTCCTGGACCCGATCCAGGTAGGAAATTCGGGGCAGATTAAGGAGTTTCGCCAGGAGGAGGCCTACGGCGAAATGGGCGACCCCAACCATCGCCATAGCTCAATGCTTCTTGGCTTATACCCGGGCCAGCTGATCAACGACAGGACTCCGGCCTGGCTTGATGCCGCAAAGGTGAGCCTGAGCAAACGAAGCCATAAGACCAGGATCGGATGGGCGCGAGCGGAGCGGATCGCCATGTGGGCCAGGGTTCATGACGGCGAGGAGGCTTACTCCTACTACAGGGAGTTATTGGGCGAAAACTATATGCACAACTTGTTCAACGACCACCGCGGTGGCTACTTGTTCCAGTCTGACGCGAATTACGGCGCCACCGGCGGGGTCGCTGAGATGCTTCTGCAGAGTCAGGACTACGTGGTGGCCCCCTTGAGCGCGATGCCTGCTGCATGGTCGGAAGGCAGCTACCGGGGCTTGCTGGCGCGCGGTAACTTCGAGGTTTCAGCGCTTTGGTCCAGTGGTCATGCAGACCAGCTGAAGGTGCTGTCCAGATCGGGGGGAACCCTGGAGCTGAGGTACCCCAACATTGCCCGGGCCGTGATTAAGACCGCGGAGGGTCAGACGGTGGACTTCCTTACCAGGGGCACTGACCAGGTCAGTATCAAAACCACCAGGGGCCAGACCTATGTGGTCACCGACATCCCGGTCAGCATTCCTGTGACCGCACCCTCAAAGCTAAAGATTGACCGTGAAGATTTGAGGGATCAGATCGAGCTCTCCTGGACAGCTAGCGCGGATGCCGCTTCGTACAAGCTCTACCGTGCAGTGGGTAGCGCACCGGACTATGAGCTGGTCGCCTCGAATGTCACAGACACCAATTTTGTCTACGAAACCCCCGACCTGAAACAAAACGGCCAAATGACATTCAAGGTAACCGCAGTGCGGGCTGATGGGCGCGAAAGCAAGGAGGGTGCGACCGTGATACGACTTTGCCCGTAATCTCCTGCTTAATATCTTCTACCTTTATTGAAGGTAAAAAAATACAGATGGCAGCTTTAAAAAGTGGTACCGCGTAGAGCTGTTTTTTGATGGGCCCCAGGCCAATGAATCTTCCGGGACTTTCAGAAACTACAGATGATGTGTCAAAAATGGATCTGCAGAGTAAAACCAATGCGATGAGAAAAATCAGAAAAAAAATCATTATTAGTCTGCTCCTTTTTCGGCGCTGATCCTGCTTGCGTCTGCATACTATGTTTTACCCGAGGCAGACAGTTGTAGCCAGCAGGAGAGTAATATCATTCATCCTGCGAAATCCTTGCCTGAAACTACACCTTGGGATCTGGTAGCCCTGAGTGAAGCTCCAGACTATGAATGGGCTGATCGAGGACAGTCTGGTATGGTCGCTTTACTATAGGGGTGAACCCTACCAGGGTCAAGCAAGCAGGGTATTCGCCTATTATGCAAGCCCCACAACGATCAAAGCGCAAAGACCCAGGTGACACCTATCCGGCAGTTGTACTGGTACATGGTGGTGGCGGTAAAGCCTTCGAGGAATGGGCCAGACTCTGGGCTGAACGCGGGTATGCTGCCATAGCCATGGATCTGGGAGGCTGTGGCCCGGATCGCAAGCCCTTACCAGATGGCGGCCCGAATCAAAGTGATACGGTGAAGTTTGGAGCCATCGACCAGGTAGTGCAGAAAACCAGTGGACCTATCACAGTGTAGCAAATGTGATTCTGGCTCATTCTTTGATTCGCACTTTTGAGGAAGTGGATGCCAGGCGTACGGCTGTCACAGGCATTAGCTGGGGTGGATATCTGACCTGTATTATAGCTGGCTTAGACTCTCGATTTAAGGCGGCTGTTCCTGTCTACGGATGTGGCTTTCTGCATGAAAACAGCTTTTGGCTGGATATTTTTGCCAAAATGACAAGTGAGCAGAAAGACAAATGGATACAGCTATGGGATCCTTCCATGTACATCGGTTCTGCCAAAATGCCCATGTTCTTTATTAACGGTACGAATGACTTTGCCTATCCTCTGGATAGCTATGCAAAGACCTACGGTCTGGTAAAAAGTGATCGTAATTTCCGCATAACCGTGAATATGCGTCATGGTCACCAGACCTGGTTGGGCTCCCCGGGAGATAGGACTGTTCGTTGATCAGCACTTAATAGGCAGTACCCCTCTGCCCGCCATCGTGAATCCCCTATTGAATAATGGGCAGGTTCAGGCCACGGTCAAAAGCGAAATACCTCTTGATTCAGCGCAACTTCATTACACAACTGGAACAGAGCCTATTAATCAACTGGACTGGGTTAGTATATCTGCAAGTCTGGAAGGTAATCAGATTATTTCTCCAGCCCTGCCCGATGATGCTACCATCTGGTTTCTGACAGTGAAAGATGATCGAGGTGCAATCATGTCCAGTGAAGTGATATTCTCAAATTCGTACAATAAAATAAAACCAGGATTAGTGCTCGATCTGAATGCCGACCGGGGCCTGACCTCGAGGATGACAGTATGGTAACTACCTGGACAAATCAGGCAGCCGAAGCCCTAGCTGTCGATTTTTGACACAGAAGAGGGGCGCACCAAGACCATAATCACACAGGAAGAGCCAGGCACAGGAAGGCCAACCCTTATGAAGATACAGTCCTGAGATTAATGGACATAACAGCCTTGTTTTCAGAGAAGATGAATTGATCAACGAGAACGATGAGGCTTTTCACGGAATGATGACCGGAGCGGATATACATGGTTTGCCGTAATAAAACCCTATGAGCAGGGCGGACCTGGAAAGATCAATTCCAGGTATCCAAACGCATTTTTTGGATGCCTCCGAAATTCGGGTCCGCCCCAAAAGGAAACGGGACAATATGCAGGATTCTGGGGCTCTTTTTATCCCGATGGAAGAGTATATATGGGCTCTCGAAATGGACTTAATGAAAAAGTTCGTGACAGTGTTAATACTCCTGAAGTAGAAGGTCCTCCCCCTATCCATTAATGAATGGCACATCATCATGGGCAGGCAGGGATCCGGACAGGGAGTAGTTCTGTTAGAGCTCTTTGTGGATGATCCCTCTGAAGCTGTTAATTCCAGTGATTTTCCCGTGGGAGATGTTGAGCCCAGCCGTATGGCCATTGGTACAGAAAGGAATGCCATAAATCACCAGGGAAAAGAATCCTTCGATGGTGAATTAGCCCGGCTTTTAATGTATGAAACAGCTCTGGACCAGCAGGAAATGAAAGAGGTCTACAATTATTTGAGGATGGTATATTTTGAATAGCAACACTGTTAAGGAGTTGATTCGAACAATGACAGGATTAAATATAGCAACAGGCCTGGCCAATGTATGCATACTTTTACACGCAAAGCATAAACAGATGACAACTTTCAAATTACCCGGATTCAAGAGCTTTGCTCTGCTTCTACTCCTTCTTCCGATCGCTTTTTCAGGATGTAGCGAACCAAACAATAAAAATCTACGTTTCCCCTTAAGGAGAAGATCAGGCCGATGGTAGTATCTCCTCCCCTTTTGCCACCCTGCCAGAAGCGGTGGATGCCGTAAGAGCCTTACGTAATTCAGGCAATATAGCTCCGGCTACCATTTTCCTGAGAGAGGGCCGCCATCTCTTGAACCAGACCCTGGTACTGGGAATAGAAGACGGGGCAGCTGCTCCGCTTGAGTCAGCACCATTTGAAGAATACGGAGCAGGACCTTCAACTGGTCCGGCTCACCTGACCTTCGCCGCTTACCCGGGAGAGCATCCTGTATTGAGCTCCGGAATTCCGGTTACCGGATGGGAAATCCTTGAATCACCACCTTCTGAACTGCCGGTAAAAGCAACTGCCAAGGTATGGGTAGCTGATATACCGGAAGGTCTGGATAAATTCTATACGCTCTATGACGATCATGGGCGTCTGAACCGTGCAAGAGATGCAGGATTTCCAGTGACCAAATCAGGTGACAGAAATACATTAAATTTCCCCGATGGTGCCCTGAGAAACTGGGATAATATATCTGATGTGGAAGTCCAGGTCAGGCCAGGCGTTGCCTGGGTTATCAATATGCTTCCCCTGGAATCGGTTGATGAAACCACAGGCATTGCTAAAACAAGTGTATCAGCTTCTGGTTCTTTTACAAAACTGGCACCTTACCTGCAAAAGATATTGGGAGAATCAGCTCCTACAGTGTGGGTCGAAAACGTCCTGGATGAGCTGGATGAACCCGGAGAATGGGTGGTAAACTCGCTTACCCGTAAGATTTACCTTTGGCCCTCAAACCCTGCTTCAGATGGATCGCCTCAAGGTATTCTGGCACCAACTACAAGTGAACTTATCCGCGTAGAGGGATCTATTGATTATATGGGACCGGAGGATATACCCGTCAGGGGAATTGCATTTTCCGGACTTACTTTCTCCCATGGTGATCGCTGGGCATGGAAGAAAGAGGAAGATAAAGCTGGCTGGGGGATGCAACACGACTGGGATATATCCGACCGTCCCTCATCCATCCTGAGATTTCGAGGTGCAGAGGACTGCCTGGTTGACAATTGCACCTTCATTGCATCAGGAGGTTCCGGTGTTCGCCTGGATCTGCATGCGCAACGAAACCGCATTGAAAATTGCGAATTCGCCCACCTCGGTGAGGCTGGAATAATCATGGGTGGTTATGGCCCGGGCACAAAAGATGTCAACCATCACAATGACATTATCAATAATCACTTACATCATTTTAGCGAGATCACCTGGCATTCTCCCGGAATTTGGGCCTGGCAGAGTGGCCATAACCATATTGTCAACAATTATGTGCACCATGCAGGATATTCCGGGATACTCGTTACCTGCAGAGCTGGAATGGGTGGATAGACGCGGAAGAGGTCGTGGAGTGAAACGCAGAAGAAAACCGCACGGAAAATGAAGAAAGTACCACTCCGATAAATGAATTAGAAAAATCGCTTATTCGCACGCATGAGATTGACCAGGCTGCAGTAGCTGGTGCCGGTCATGATTACGAAGGCTGGAAGAAGCGGGAGCCCTACCTGCACGGCCGAAATAATGTGGTGGAATACAATGAAATTACCCATATGGTACAACTGCTTTCAGACGGTAACGGAGTTTATATTTCCGGAACTGGTGGGGGAAATATCATTCGCTACAATTATTTACATGATAATGCAGAAGCCCACCTTCCGGCTCCCATCCGTTGCGATGGTGACCAACATGAAACTACCATTTTAGGAAACGTAATCTACAATAATTCTGCTTTTGCTTCAGCAATTGCCTCTCACGGTGTCAACCACATGATCAATAATTTTGTCGTACAACCTTTAGCAGTACCCATGAAAGGTTATTTCAGTTTCATTCAATATTCTGCGAAAGGTGCTCAAGGTACATCACAACATCCTTGTTTCAAATCCTGAGGGTGGTGTGGCTCACGGGGAAATAGACAAAAGTATACCGGGAGTTCCAGGAATATTGAAGAAATAGAAATGGATTCCAATCTGTATTTTCATCCAAACGATCCTACATGGATGGATGAGCACCTGGCAAGAATGCAGGCAGTCGGTAAAGAAAAGGCCAGCCTGTTTGCTGACCCGATGTTCAAAGATCCTGCCGGTGGAGATTTAAGTTTTAAAGAAGACAGTCCTGCCCTTGACCTGGGTATCGAGCAGTTGGATGTTTCAAAAATGGGATTGAAAAGGGAATAAGATAATCATTCCTTTTTGAGCGTTTCCAACAAGTGAATGCCAATTTTGAGCAATTCAGACAAGGGTCTATTGCCGAAATTGCTTTGGAATTACTAAACCTTCAACCATGAAAAACACGATCAACCCTAAATCCATCTTACTAATACTTACTATCCTCTGTCTGCTACTTGTTGCTTGCAAGGATCAGAAAGGTGAAAATAGTTCAGTCGAGAATGCAATTGCACTTCCCTGAAAATCCAAATTTTGGAAAAACAGATATTTCAGCCTATACCCCTGAAGTAAGGGAAAATATGAAAAAGCTGTACGAGGATAAGTTCGGCCTGTTTATTCACTGGGGGCCCTATGCACAGCTGGAAGGAATCTGGGATGGCAAGAGAGTATCGGCCGAATGGATCATGCGACGGGCACCCATACCCGTGAAGGATTATGAAAGAGAGGCTGCAGGTAAATTCCTGCCTGAAAAGTTCAATGCTGAAGAATGGGTGGATATTGCTGAGGGTGCGGGTATGAGATTCATTGTTATTACAGCAAAACACCATGACGGATTTGCCATGTATAAATCCGCCCATCCTTACAACTTGGTTGATTTCGCAGGCTATGGACGTGATATTCTCAAGGAGTTGTCTGAAGAATGTGCAGAGAGGGACATGAACCTTGGCTTCTATTATTCACAAAGCCAGGACTGGCATGAAGAAGGTGGTTCGGGTAATGACTGGGATTTTGGCAGTGTAACAAAGCCCCAGGATAAGTTTGATGCCTATTTCAAAGAAAAAGCAGTTGTCCAGGTGGATGAACTGACAAGTAACTATGGTGATATTTTTATGATCTGGTTTGATACACCGGCGCAGATGAGTGATGAGAGCTGCCAGTTAATGATGGACGTTGTAAAGGGAAACCAGCCGGGAGCACTGGTCAATTCCAGACTGGGAAATGGCTACGGACATTTCGATGTAGCGGTGGACAATGGAAAAACCCCAAGTGTGAGCAAGGCAACCTGGCTTCCTGACCTGAAAGTACCCTGGCAGACCCATGAGTCGGTAACACAGGGTGGATGGGGATATACTTCCTATGGTGGCGAAAACGATCGTTCTGAAGAATACACCGAATTCATTTACAACCTGTGCCGTATTGTGAGTAATGGAGGAGTATACCTGCTGAATGTTGCACCACGACCAGACGGCACTATTCCAGAATCGCAGGTAAACAGCATAACTGCCATTGGAGACTGGCTGGCCGTGAATGGTGAAGCAATCTATGGTGCCGATCCCAGTCCCCTGAAGTTCCCTCCTTATGCCATTACCAGCAAACCCGGCAAAATCTATCTCCATATAAAAGACCTTGAGGAAAACGCCATTGAACTCGAAGGACTTTTATCAAAGGTAAATAAGGCTTACTGTCTTGCTGATGAGTCACAACAAGCTCTGGAAATCAGCCAGAAAAAGGAAAATTTGAGCATTAGCGTTCCTGAAGAATTAAAGCAGCCTAGAATTACTGTGATCGTATTGGAAATTAAGGATGATGAGGCTGTAGTAAGAGACGAAACCCTGCAGCAGAAAGAAGATGGAACCATAGAGCTTCCGGTAGCAAAATGCGAATATACAAACAGGCGGATAAGCTATGATTATGAAGAAAAAACGACCCGGACCTGGGGAGGGCAAAAAAATCAAGGCCTGGTTTGGACGGTGAATGTCACACAACCCGGATCATTCCAGGTAATAAGTGAGGATAATGGAAACGATGTGCTCAGTTATGAACTGATGACACCCACTGACACCCTGGAAATATTCCCAAAGGGAAATATCGGGGAATTGACAAAAAAACCTCAGGGCAATATTAAAATAGAACAGGAGGGAATAATCATGATCACTGCATATCCAAAGCAAACCATCGAGTGGTTCAACAGCTTTAAGCTAAAAGGATTTGAATTGATTCCTGCCGGATAAAACACTTGTTCAATAAATCAGTTGTTCCATGGAAAAAACCTTATTTTCCTTCACTCCGATCACCGTCATTATGATGGTGCTGGCATTGATGCTCGCTCCGGCTTGTTCTCCAACTGAAGTTGCCAGGCCCAACATCATCCTTATCATGCCCGACGATGCAGGCTACGGGGACTATTCCTGCCTTGGCAGTCCCATCCTGAACACCCCATCGGTAGATGCATTTAAGGAAGAGAGTATGCTCTTCACGCAGTTCCATGTGAGTCCCAAGTGTTCACCGAGTCGTGCCGCGCTGATGAGCGGACGGCATGAGTTCAAAAACGGCGTCACCCATACGGTCTTTGAGCGTGAGCGCCTGAGTCTGGAAACTTATACCATTTCCCAGATGCTCAAGAGTACCGGCTACTCCACAGGCATTTTTGGCAAGTGGCACCTCGGCGACGAGGAGGCCTATCGCCCCGAGAACCGGGGCTTCGACGAAGTTTATATCCACGGCGGTGGCGGAATCGGGCAGACCTATCCCGGCTCCTGCGGTGATGCTCCCGGCAACAGCAACATCAATCCAGCGCTCTGGCACAATGGGAAATGGGAGAAGTGCACAGGCTATTCCACCGACCTGTTTTTCGCCCAGGCCACCAAATGGATGGATGCCCAACGTCAGGAGAAGCAGCCATTCTTTGCCTACATTCCACTCAACGCCGCACACGGCCCGTACGTGGTCCCGGAGGAATACTACCAGCAATATCTTGGCATCCCGGAGGTGGATGAGCTAACAGCGAAGTTTTTCGGGATGCTGGAAAACGTGGACACAAACTTCGGCCTCCTGCTCGCCAAGCTCAGGGAATGGGGCATAGAAGACAACACCCTGGTCATCTTTCTCGGCTCTGACAATGGAGGCACCAAGGGCGTGCAAATCTTCAACGCTGGTATGCGTGGCGGCAAGGGCTCACCCTACCAGGGGGGCACCCGGGTCCCTTGCTTTTTTCGCTGGCCCGGTGGCGGCATTCCGGCTGGAACCGAGAGCGCAGCACTCAGCGCCCACATCGATATTTTCCCTACTCTCGCCGAGATTACAGGTGCAAAGCTATCACCGGAAGCAGAGACTCAGCTTGATGGTCTAAGCCTGCTACCGCTGCTTAAAGATCCTCAGGCCGAATGGCCGGATCGCATCCTCGTGCATCACTTTGGAAACTGGGCCCAGGGAACAGCCACAGAATGCAAATACCGGAGATCGGCGATCCAGAACTCCCGCTTCTCTCTCGTGAACAATGCCGAGCTGTACGACCTCAGGGCCGATCCCGGTGAAACCACGAACGTTATCACCGAGCATCCCGAGGTAGTGTCGAAGCTACGCGCTTTTCATGACCAGTGGTGGCAGGAGGTCTTACCCCTCCTCGTAAACGAAAATCAGCTTGGTCCAAAAATTAACCCCATGAAGGAACTTTACTGGGAACAGTTTGGTGGCGGACCGGACTCGGCTCTGCTCATGCGCATGGACCCGAACAGAGCCATCGAATTCAGCGAGGAAATCGCAGCACGGAACGAAATAGCTTTTGCCAATCAATAAAAATCCAATTAAAGAGAAAACTATGTTTCAGTGGATAGCTCTGTCAATTATCGGTGCATTGGGTACTATAAATATGTACGCACATGAAGTAAAAGTACTCTATGATATTCAATCGGAAGGTCAGGCTTTTGCTGCAGGTGATATACAAAGAGCTTTAAGCAACTCTGGTAATACATTTACTTTCGGTGATATTACTGAAGCTAAGGCTGAGGCAAAGGGAACAAGAATCATCATTTCAATTCTGGGACATAAGCCCTCCCAGACCGCTTTTTTTTCTGCCGGAGGAACACTGCCCTCAGGATTAAATCCGGAAGGATTTGGGATTCGTTATACAGGAACTGCAGGAGCTGAGACCTGGTGGGTATGGGGTGCAGATCTGACAGGTGCTATGTATGGTGGTCTGGACCTGGCCGAAACAATCAGGCTGGACGGGATTAAAACGATCAAGGAAAAAACCCAGAACAGGCATTTAGAGAAAAGGGGCCTTAAATTAAATATCCCTCTTGATACCAGGACACCCAGCTACTCGGATGCTGGAAGTGCGGCTCAAGCCAATATCCCTGAGATGTGGAGCTGGGATTTCTGGACCAACTATCTGGACCAGCTGGCGCGTTACCGTTACAATTCTGTTACCCTGTGGAGCCTTCATCATTTCCCTTCCCTGGTAAAAGTACCTGAATATCCCGATGTGGCCCTGGACGATGTCAAGCGCACCACCCGTGACCTCAGGGCCTGGTATCCGGAATATGCCAATCCGGGCACAACAATGTATAACGATTTTCTCACCGGAGAAATGGAAACGCTGCTTACCATAACGATTGATGAGAAGATCAGGTTCTGGCAGGATGTGATGGAGTATGCTCATCAGCGGGGGATTACCTTCTATCTCATCACCTGGAATGTGTTCGTCTCTTCCGCAGAGAAACACTATGGCATAACGCCAGACCAGAGCAATGAGATTACAAAAGACTACATCCGCAAAAGTGTTAAGGCTGTTTTCGAGACCTATCCCCTCCTGGGAGGCATTGGAGTGACTGCAGGTGAGAATATGGCCGTGGGTGGAGCAAATGAAAAGGAAAGCTGGCTCTGGGACACTTACGGACAGGGCCTGATGGATGCCAAACGAGAGGACAAATCAAATCGGGAATATCGTTTCATACACAGGTACTGGTGGAGCAATATACCGGATATACTATCCTATTTTGATGGTTTTGATGACGATGTGGAAATAGATTTCAGTTTCAAATACGCAAAAGCCAGGCTTTATTCCAACACAGACCCGGCCTTTATGGATGAAGCCCTGTCCACCCTTCCAAACGGCAATAAGTTCTGGTTAAACCTGCGCAATGACGACATCTTTAATTTTCGCTGGGGAGATCCTGATTACGTGAGGGAATATATCAACAACTTCCCCCCCCAGAGCCAGGTAATTGGATTTCATATGGGCAGTGATGGCTATGTTTGGGGCAGGGAACACACAAGCACTGAACCAGAATCTCCAAGGCAGCTGGAAGTGGAAAAACACTGGTACAAATTTATGCTCTGGGGCCGCCTGGGATATGATCCCAGCCTTCCGAATTCGCATTTTGAGAAAGTGATCCAATCCAGATTTCCTGATGTAGCTTCCAAAGAATTAATGGATCTCTGGCAGACAGCTTCTAAAATTATACCCGCCGTTAACCGGGCGCACTGGCACGATTGGGATTTTCAATGGGCTGTTGAATACTGCAGTTCAAAAAACGGATTCCATCACATTGATGAACAACAATGGGAACCTGGTGGAGCGGTGGCTGCCCTGGAGATAAAGGGATATGCTGAAGAGGTCCTGAATAACATTGGCAGTTTACGGAATTCCGGAGGCAAGGACCTGCGTCTGACACTGGGAGACATGGAGGCCATGGCTCACCTGGGTAACTACTATGCGGAAAAGATTTTGGCAGCGGATGGAAAAGATGCAGCGGATCATCTCAAAGCGGCGGCGGCTCACTGGCGGCGGTATGCATCAGTGGCATCAAGTCAGTATAAGCCTCAATTATTGGGGCGTGCCGGCTGGGGAGACTGGAAAGAGGCATATGGCCACGTACTGGAAGATATTACCCTGAAAGCAGGGACCGGAGATCCTCCCTCACTGAGTGCCACAACAGGGGGAACTCTGTTTGAAGCGGAACAGGCCCGGGCCAGATCGGCAGAATACCAGTCTTCTGTTCCAGGTTATACCGGAAGCGGGTATTTGTCTATGAATGGAGAAGGCTCCTCAGTCGCCTTTACTGTAGATGTAGCGAATGCGGGAGAATATTTACTGGAATTTCGATATATCCTGGCAGACGGTGACGGTGATATGTCACTTTCCATAAATGGTGAAGACCAGGATTTAATCAATTTCTGGAATACAGGGGGCAGTTCATCCTGGGCCTGGGATAGAAAAGCTGTTTTTTTGAAGAAGGGAACGAATAGTGTAGTTATAGCCTCAAGTGGATTGAGTCCCAAACTGGATCATGTGAATGTATTGCCTGCCGGTTCCGGTGCGATCCTTAGTGTTGCAATAAACAACTCTTCAACCAATCAGGTATTCGGAGTCTCAAAGCTTCAGGACAACCTTGAGCTGCGCAGGCTGCTTAAGGAATCCTTCCTGACCAGCCATAAGCAGGCCACACTTCCCTCATTTGACCCAAGGTCCCAAAAAAATCTTCAAATGAATCTGGGGCAGAATGAAAACCAGGTGAATTGTTTTGAAAACAATTCGAGACAAAACAAAATCAGTCCCGTGCTATTTTGGTCTACTTTTACTCAGATAAAAAGCTAAAACCCATATTTAATGAAAAAAAAGTACTTGAAATATTGGATGAACGCAGCCGTGATTGCTGCTTTGATAGCACTTTTTGCCACCCCGAACCTGGCATTTTCACAAGGTATGATGGATGGGAGGGAGCGGGTAGTTACACCCGATGAGATCGCTCGGGCCATTGGCGATGACCTTGTTCATCCTTACCTGTATTTCTCCTCGGATGAGGTGCCCGAACTGCGTGAGCGGATTGCGAGTGATCCTGTTTTGAAGGAAATCTATAAGACGATGGTGGCAGAGAGCAACCGTCTCCTTTACACTCCTGTAGAGAAGGACGCCCCGGTCCAAAACAAGAATCCGCGTTATACAGGCAACTGGGATTACCATCACTACATTGACAACGCCTGGGAAAATGCCCTGCAACTGGCTTTCGTCTATCAGATGACGGGTGAGACTAAATATGCAGAAAAGGCATTCGAATTTGCCGAGCTTGTGTGCGATGTACCGAACTGGAATGACCGTGCCCATATGTTCCCCACAATTTACAGCCGCATCATGCCCTATAACGTGCCCGACGATCAATACGTGTTTAGCGTCGACCTCTACACGGGTCATACCGCCACTGGTCTGGCCATGGTCTATGACTGGATCTACGACTGCATGGATGTACGGCAGCGGGACCGCATACGCGGAGCCCTGATGGAAAAGGCAATTACGCTGGTACGCGGCAACTGGGACTACCACTGGTGGGCCTGGGCCATCCGGTGCAACTGGCTGACCCACTGCGCCAGCGGAGTCGGAATGGCTTCTCTTGCCCTGCTTACAGAGAACCCGGAACTGGTCGATGTGGTGGCCGAGTCCTACAATCGTATCTGGATTACATTCAACGAGATCGGTCAGGATGGCGGCTGGCTGGAAGGGACGGGCTATGCCTTCAATAATCCCCAATATGCCATCCTGTACGGCGTTCCGCTTAAACGCATGACGGGCGGAAAGTACACAATACTCAACAATCCACGCATGCGGGAGCAAGGATTGAATTTCTTTATCTGGACACTTCTGCCACCGAACCAGAAAGTCAACTTTGGCGATACCGGTAGCCGGATGACTCGCAGTAGCGAGATCTTTAATGCCTTTGCTGAAGAAACGCAGTCTCCCGAGGTTGCATGGTATGCAAAAGAGTACTGCGGCGACTCTCGAAATAGTTTCTGGGACATTATCTTCCCGCCCACCACCGTGGAACCGGCAGAGCCCGAGATGAAGTCACGTCACTACCGCACCGTTGATTACGTGGTCATGCGCTCCAGTTTTACCGACCTGGAGACTGTGACACTGGTCTGCAAAGCCG
The DNA here is from genome assembly GCA_963713725.1 of uncultured Bacteroidota bacterium. Classification (GTDB taxonomy): domain Bacteria; phylum Bacteroidota; class Bacteroidia; order Bacteroidales. Next base: position 65,011 of record CAVQMZ010000029.1, on the reverse strand, counting down.
GACGGCACACCGATCCGCATCACGGACATCTTGATTGTGGTGACTGGGGCGTCCACTGGCGTGGCGAAAGCTACATCAGAGGCATCGGTAACATCCCTTATGACGAAAAGTGCTTCGACGATGCACGATGGACCTATCCCCAGGCAGGCAGTCAGGGACAGAACGTAATTTTCGTCAACGGTGAAAGACAGATCCCGGGCAAGTGGCGTGGTCAACCCATGGACGAAAGCATCGGTGGCGATGTGCTTGAGTACCGCTATGGTGAGGCACCGTGAGTATGTGCTTATGGACGGCACCAATGCCTATCCCAGGCAGGAACTCAAGGGATGGCGCCGGCACCTGATCCTCGATAAACCGGTGGTAACTGTGTTACTAGACGAGATCGAAAGCGCCAAGGGTGCCCTGATCGAGAGTCGCATACACCCGATCACCGAAAGCACCAGGGGTGCTCCCCAGATGCAGGGACGCAGACAATCATCAGGGAATGCTAACCTGATGGGGAATATTACCATACCGGAGGACAACGCCTACCTTCTTATCAAAGGAAGCAGCGGTATGATGGCCCTGATCGCAGTTGCCGACGATCCGGTCAGATATGTTCCGGATAGTCACGCCTACCTTCCTATTCAGAAAGATGCCACCTTAAGGAAGATCCCCTATGTGGATACGGAATTAACTACATCGGGTACAGAAACTATGATTTCCACCATTGTCCTCCCGGTAGCAAATGAGGCAGAAGCGAGGGAAGTATCGCAGTCGGTGAAGCGGACAGTCGACAGAGATGGGAATTTGACTCTCTCTTTTACAGCAAAGAATCAATCTCACGAGTATCGCTACGAAAAAAGCGACGAGGGATTGGTATTGGCCCAATAGATTGGAAAAAATACGTAAATTGTATGAAAAAGCTTATTGCAATTCTCCTTATAATTGCCAATGTGCTGACGTCTAATAGCTCAGGAAGCTGAAATGTTGAACCTGAACAAGCCGGAAAGGGAACAATGGTTCGCCAGCCTGGGCTATGGCATGTTCATCCACTGGAGTATGGATGTAAGGCTTGGAATGGTGATCAGTCACAGCATGGTGGGAGCTTCAGAAGCATACCTGGAGGACTATGTGAATGAACTGCCGAAGCTCTTTAATCCGGTGAGTTTTGATGCTGAAAAATGGGCACAGGAGGCAAAGATGGCGGGAATGAACTACCTGGTCTTTACGACCAAACACCACAATGGCTTCTGCATGTATGATACCGAGACCACCGATTTCAGCATCATGAACACACCCTACGGAAAGGATGTAAGCCGGCAGATCGTGGATGCCTGCCGCAAGGAAGGACTGGCTGTAGGATTCTACTATTCGCCGGATGATTTTTACTTCCTGTATAAACAGGGTACACCCATATCCAGAACACGCCCGGAAGCTCTGGCAGAGAATAATGAAGCGCTTAATGCATATACAAAAAAGCAGATGCGGGAACTGATGACCCGGTATGGGCCAATTGACATCGTGTTCCTGGATGGCATGTCCCAATGGGCAAAGACTGAGCTGGCCAAAGTCTGCTGGGAGATCAACCCCGATGTGGTAGTCACCCGAGGAGCCATACCCACACCTGAGCAAAAAACTCCGGACTCTGCCCTGCCCTCACCCTGGGAAGCTTGCTATACCCTGGGCGATCAATGGCAATTCCGTCCCACCAATGAAAACTATAAATCGGCCCGGACTACCATTGAAAAACTCATCGAGATCCGGGCAAAGGGAGGAAACTTCCTCCTAAATTTTGGTCCGGACGCCGAGGGCAACTTTCCACCCGAACAACTGGCTATTCTGAATGAAATCTCCCTATGGATGTTCATCAACCGGGAAGCATTTGAACATGTTGTACCGCATCAGCCCATACGTGAGGAGAATCTCTGGTTCCTGATGGGCGACGGGGGAAAGACCGCCTATGTGTTCATCCTCGAGGACAGTTGGAAATACGGTGAACGAAAGAAGTACCTGATCAAATCCTTCAAAGCAGGTGACAAGACAAAGATCTCAGTCCTTGGTCACAACGGGAAAGTCCTGGAATATCAAAAAGATGTGGATCCCTCTCCCATGTTCAGGAACACTGACGGGGGTCTGGAAATTGATGTGATGCGGGCACAGAGGATATACAACGACAAAAAATGGAACAATCCTCTGGTGGTGAAACTGGAGGAAATCCAAATCAGATAACACAAAATGAACAACAAGTTAATTATCTTACTGGTCACAATTCTGGTTTCCTCTGCATGTGTTCATACACAGAAGGAAGAAAAACATAAGCCCATTCATGTAGCGATTGATCAACAATCAAGCCAACAGGCATTCGGCCTTCATAGCTTATCCCAGGCATTAGAAAGAGCAGGATATTCACCGGTTTTGGTGGATCGAACCGATGCTACTGGAAAAGAAGAGATTCGTGTGAACCTGCTGAGCTCTGATGCCTTGATTCAAAAGGAGGGATTTTCCCTTGCACATTCAAACTCAGGAATCGAGATACGCGCCCTGGATGAATCGGGAGCCATGTATGGCTTGCTCGAATTGGCCGACATGATTGATATTCATGGCCTAGATCAGGTTCCTGAAAAAACTGTGAATGCACGTTTCCCCTTCAGAGCCATTAAATTCAACATTCCGTGGGGCTCCTATCGCAGGAACGAGTCATTGCAATTGCACAAAGAAACTGTAAGGGACTTGAAATACTGGGAAAGCTTTCTGGACATGATGGCCGAGAACCGGTTTAATTCACTTACGCTATGGTCATTGCATCCATTTTCATATATGATCCGTCCTGAGAATTTCCCCCTTGCCTGTTCATTTGATGATGTGGAATTAAAGGAATGGCAGGACTTCTGGCACACCTTGTTTCAAATGGCGAAAGACCGGGGAATTGAAACCTACCTGGTCAACTGGAATATTTTCGTTTCTGAAGGGTTTATTGAAAACTATGCCCCGGATGCGAATTCAAATCTGGGTAAACACTTTATGGATTCAAATAATGACCCGGTCATAGAGCGCTACACAAAAGAGTGCGTTACCCAGCTTATTAATGAATACCCAAATCTAACCGGGCTTGGGATCAGTCTCGGAGAGGGGATGCATGATATGGGAGCCGTTGAACGGGAGGAGTGGATCACGCGAACCTTTGTGGCGGGTATGGCAGAAGCTGAACGTAAGATAAAATTCATTCATCGCGTTCCTTTCACTGCAAAGGCAAATGATGCAGGATCAACAGACAGGGCCACCGAAACCATGACACGGGAGGCCATTGAATCGCTGGATGTAATAAAACCTACCTGGGTTGAGATCAAATTTAACTGGTCGCATGCCCATTCCACACCTGACCTGGTGCAGGTGCACGGTGGGTCTATCTCAGATGCCTACTGGAATCCCTTGCCTGAAAACTATGCAATCACATGGATGATGCGCAATGAAGATTTCTTTATTCTGCGCTGGGGTGAACCTGATTTTATCCGTGAGCACATTGCACAGAACGGGCAATCCTACGTAGGTGGTTATTATGTTGGATCAGAATGCTACATTCCGGCCAAAGAATATACCCATGTACCCGGGCATGAACACATCAACTGGACCTATGCCTGGGAGCGTCAGTGGCTTTATTACAAGCAATGGGGACGATTGTTATATGATCCGAAGACTTCCGATGATGTCTTTGCCATTGATTTTGACAAACGCTATGGAAGGGCGTTGGTGCTAAAATGGTGGAAGCATATAAACTGGCCAGCCGGATGCCCTTGCGATTTGCATCCTATGTGTTTAACACCTGGGACTTTACCCTGTATGCCGAGGGCATGCTTGTACCTGTTACTTATAAAAGCTCAGCGTATGATGACAAAGAATCCCCATTCCTGTCTCTTGAGGAATTGATGGATAATAATGTCCTTGATCCCGACTATTTAAGCATTCGCGATTATGTTGAATCTGCTCAGAACGTTTCAGTTGAAGATGCCAAAACCACTCCACTTGAACTGGCTGATGAGTTGCATGAATCAGCAGAACAGGCCCTTGAAATTGTACAGTCGATTTCACCAGATAAGCCAACACTGGAATGCGAAATTATGGATGTGCAGGCCTGGTGCTACCAGGGTCTGTATTTTGCACAAAAACTACGGGCAGCAGTGGCTCTGGAAACCTATAGAGTTACAGGAGATCCTGATAAAAAAGAAGAGGCTGTTTCCCTGATCAAGAATGCGCTTACACATTTTACCAGCAACTTGTGGATGTCACAAAGCAGCATCATCAGCCTGTTCCCCTGATTCATACCGGCAAAACGATGTTTCACTGGGAGGCCTATATGGATCAGGTTGACCGCGATATAAGCGTTGCTGAAAATTACTAATATGAAAAAACAAAACAAACTCGTATTCATTTCTGCATCTTTTTTTTGTTGTTGCACAAACTACACAGCGCAATCACAAGTAAAACTCTGGTTCGACAAACCCGCCACCTATTTCGAAGAAAGCCTTGTGCTGGGAAATGGCAAAATGGGTGCTTGGTTTTTGGGGGCGCTGAGTCGGATCAGATCTATTTAAACGATGCTACGCTATGGTCGGGTGAACCGGTTGATCCGTATATGAATCCCGATGCCCATAAATCATATTCCAGCAGGTAAGAGAAGCTCTTGCCAATGAAGATTATGAACTGGCCGATAAATTGAACCGCAATATCCAGGGCAAGTTTACCGAGTCCTTTGCTCCGCTGGGAACCATGTTCATTGATTTTGAACACCAGGGCGAAGTCAAAGATTATTACCGCGAACTGGATATCAGCAAGGCCATTTCAAAAGCTACTTACCAGGTTGATGGGGTAACCTTTACCCGCGAGTATCTGATCTCCCATCCCGACCAGATTATGGTGGTAAAACTCTCGGCCGACAAAAAAGAGGCCCTGAATTTCAATGTGAAGTTTGACAGCTTGCTGAAATACAAAACAAAGGTTGAAAACAACATTCTTAAGGTCGACGGATACGCTCCCTACTATGTCGCTCATAACGTCCAGAGGTATGTGAAAGATCCGGTACGTTTCGATGAGAATCGTGGAACCCGATTTTCTTCTTACCTGGAAATTAAAAAGATGGGGGAAAGCTGACGTTATACCGATAGTTCGCTGGTGGTTAAGGGAGCCAGCGAAGCGACCCTTTATCTTTCAATTGCCACCAGCTTTAATGGTTTCGACAAGGATCCTGCAAAGGAAGGTCTGGATAATAAAGCGATGGCTGCCGCACAGCTCTCCTTAGCTTTTAAGAAGGACTATGAGGAAATAAAAGCAGAGCACCTGGTTGATTATCAGCAGTTTTTCAATCGGGTGGAATTGAATTTGGGAGAAACAAGTGCACCGGATCTGCCAACGGACGAACGCCTGAAAAGATACTTCATGGTGCCGAGGATCTTAACCTGGAGGTATTGTACTTTCAATATGGCCGCTATCTGCTGATTTCCAGTTCCCGCACAAAGGGCGTTCCTGCCACCCTTCAGGGAATCTGGAACCCCTATGTGCAGCCGCCCTGGTGCAGCAATTATACCATGAATATCAATGTGGAGGAAAACTACTGGATGGCTGAAACGGCCAACCTCTCCGAACTGCATATGCCCTTACTTTCGTATATCGAAAATCTCTCGAAGACGGGCAAGGTAACTGCCAAAACTTTCTATGGTGTGGATAAGGGCTGGGCAGCCTGTCACACTTCAGATATCTGGGCCATGAGTAACCCGGTGGGTGACTTTGGGAGAGGGAGTCCGCAGTGGGCGAACTGGAACATGAGCGGGACCTGGTTGGTAACCCACCTCTGGGAGCATTACCAGTTTACCCAGGACAAAGATTTCCTGAAGAACAGGCCTATCCTCTGATGAAAGGTTCGGCAGAGTTTTGCCTGGATTGGATGATTGAAGGCCCTGATGGCACACTGATCACCTCTCCATCTACCTCTCCCGAGAATAGATACTTAAGCGATGAAGGCTACCGGGGGGCTACACTCTATGGGGGAACCGCCGATCTGGCCATGATTCGCGAGAGCTTTATTCAGCTGGTTGAAGCCTCGAAGGTCCTGGATGTGGATGCGGATTTCAGGGCTGAACTGGAACAGGCACTGGCGAAAATGCATCCCTATCAAGTTGGAAAAAAAGGAAATCTGCAGGAATGGTATCACGACTGGGAAGATGCCGATCCTCAGCACCGTCACCAGTCCCATTTGTTTGGCCTGCACCCCGGAAATCATATTACTCCTGAATTGACTCCCGAATTGGCTGCGGCCTGTAGAAAATCACTTGAGATTAAAGGCGATGAATCCACGGGTTGGTCGAAGGGATGGAGGATCAATCTGTGGGCAAGATTGAAGGATGGTAACCACGCCTACAAGATGTACCGCGAATTGCTTGCTTTTGTTGAGCCCTCGGGATTACATACCGATTACAGCAAGGGAGGCGGAACCTATCCGAATTTGTTTGATGCCCATCCGCCTTTTCAAATCGATGGAAATTTTGGCGGTGCTGCCGGAGTTGTTGAAATGCTATTGCAATCGCATGAAGGGAACATTCATTTGCTGCCTGCCCTTGCCCGATGTTTGGGAGGAAGGTTCGGTAAAGGGTTTGTGTGCACGTGGTGGTTTCGAAGTGTCCATGGATTGGAGCAAAGGCCAACTTACGAAAGTAAAAGTACTGTCTAAAAAAGGAGGAAGGACTACCATAGTTTATGATGGCAAAGAAAGAAATGTGGAGTTAAATGCCGGCGAGCAAATTGCTTTCGATTGGTAGAGGTAAAAACTACTTGGTTCTTTGACGTCTTTGTCTTGCATTTCCTAAGTATCTCTTTTAAGATATTTTATCGAGTAGAGAGATACTTATAACTCCTCAAGGCCAAAGCGATACACGGTCGTGGATCTGTATTCACTACCGGCTTCCAAAACACAGGAGGGAAAATGGTCATGATGTGGGGTGTCAGGATAATGCTGGGTTTCCAGGCAAACCGAGGAAGGCCCGTGTGTTTTGCTTCCTTTTCTGCGATTTGCGGGCATTGGCGGTGTAGACCTGTAAACCCGGTTCAGTAGTGTACACTTCCATAATCCTTCCTGAGGCGGGATCCGTTAATGTGGCTGCATGAAACAGCTTGTGCCGGGATTGTCCAGCACATAATTGTGGTCGTAGCCCTTCATGTTATTCAGCTGGATATGATCATCAAAAATATCTTCTCCAATCAATTTTGGTTTTCTAAAGTCAAAAGGGGTCCGTTCACCGCCAGAAACTCCCCTGTGGGGATTCCTGTTTCATCCACCGGGGTAATGGCTTCGGCATTCACCATAAGTTTGTGCCCCTTGACATCGCCACTTCTCTCCCCGGTAAGGTTGAAGAAGGCATGGTTGGTAAAATTGATCACAGTTTTTTGATCCGTTGTAGCATGGTACTGAATCCTGAGTTCATTGTCAGGGCTCACTGAATAGTTAACCGTCAGGCGCAAATTCCCGGGAAAGCCCCCTGCACCGTCTTCCGACAGAATGGAAAGGATTAATTCATTTTTCTCAGCCTTACCACATCCCACACCCTGGACCTGAAGGAGGCACTTCCACCATGGATATTATGCTCGCCATTGTTTTTATCAAGTGTGTATGTCTTTCCATCCAGCTCAAATTCTGCATGGGCAATCCTGTTGGCATAGGGCCCATGGTTGCACCTATCGAAGCCGAACCGTTTATATACTGATCCAAAGAATCATAGCCCAGGCAAACATTTCCATAATTCCCATACTTGTCAGGAACGATAATGGAAACTATTTTTCCTCCGTAGTTGGTGATCTGCACGGTCACTCCTTCCTGGTTGGTCAGGGTATACAGATCTACCTTTTTCCCCTTAAGTTCTTTCCGGAAAGATTCTTCCTTTTTAAGCAAGTTCTGAGCCGGATTCTCATTTTTTGGAATACATCCGGAAATGCAATTCATACAAAGAATAATATAAATTGAATAAATGACTGATCTCATTCTGATTGACTGTTTGAGTGATATCAAATGTATCGAAAATAGCTAGTTTTAGATATTTAAATTTTGTAAAACCCAATTAAAAAAGATTGAAAATGATTTCATTGAGTAAGAATGTTCAGGCAGCAGTATTAGATGATAAGGTAACTCGTAAGGTACTGCTCCACCAGAATTCCATGATGTTGGTAGAATTTACCTTTAAGAAAGGTGGTGTAGGTCAGCCTCATAGCCACGAAGAGCACGAACAGATTGGCTACATCGCCAAGGGTTCATTTGAGGTGACCGTCGGTGGTGAGACCAAAATGCTGTCCTTCGGAGATAGCTACTATGCTGCCAAAAACGAGGTTCACGGAGTAGTGGCCCTGGAAGATGGGATCATCGTAGACGCCTTTACCCCTATCCGCAAAGACTTCTTATAGATGTGAACCCATAAGTTGTCAGTATATAGAATATGATCATGAAAAGAAACACCGGGCTTTACCTTGCAGGACTACTGATAGGAATATCGATGTCCTGCAGCCAGAGCAAACAAAAAGCTGACTATCAACCCGGAGTTGAACTCAGCATACTTATGGCCGATATGAAGAGCCAGGAATACTTTGCCATGGTAGAGACCATGACCATTCCGGATCTTCATCAGGAATGGAAACGGGTGGCAACACCTGACAACTATGTGTCTTTTGCAGAAAAACAAGGGGGAATGGAAAAAATCAATGCCGATCAACAACTAAAAGAAGCTTACGATATCCGTAAGCAGACAGCTGATGATTTTATCGAGCTGATGCAGGAGGCTTATGCTGCTAAAGGAAGAGAGCCTTCATTTACCCTGGAAGAGGTGGAAGAATTTCTTGTCACATCCTCAAAGCGATATTCTGCCACGGAAGATCTGGAAAAAGTCTCCATCGAATATGTGATGCCGGCCAGGGGGGCTAAAAAGCAATGGCCCGGTTTCCGGGGACCTACCGGCCAGGGAATCGCACAGAAGCAAAAGATTCCCCTGACATGGAGTGAAACTGAGAATGTCCGCTGGAAGGCAGAACTCGATGGTAAGGGCAATAGCTCACCCATCGTCTGGGACAGGAAGGTATTTATCACCTCAGCCTCGGAAGATGGAAAAGTCCGGGAACTATTCTGTTTTAATCGCTCTGATGGTGAATTGCTTTGGAAAAAGGCCGCTCCCGAACCAGAAAATATGGAAAAGCTCTATTGGAAAAACACCTATGCTTCCACTACACCAGTAACAGATGGTGAGCGGGTAATCGCTTTTTTTGGCAACAGTGGTTTTGTTTGTTACGATATGGATGGCGAATTGAAATGGACGCAAAGTGTTGGTGAATTTATTACCACCCACGGTCCGGGAACAAATATTGTGATGTATAAAAACAAGATTATTCTGATTCAGGATCAGATTAACGATGAATCCGTTTTTGTTGCACTGGATAAAAATACCGGAGAAATACTCTGGAGCCGGCAAAGAGAAAAAAACTACTGCTGGGCAAGTCCGGTAATCGTTCGTATTAACGGTAAAGATGAAATGATCTATAATGGCTCCTTTAAGGTGGTGGGCTATGATCCGGATACCGGTGAAGAAATCTGGTCAGTAAAGGGTCCCTCAAAAGAAGCAGTACCGATGATTATCACCGGAGGCGGCCTGATCTATTCCCTATCGGGCCGCAATGGCCCCATTCTGGCGATTCGCCCGGGAGGAAAGGGTGATATTACGGATACACATTTATTCTGGAAGAATATAAACGGCGGTCCCCATGTCCCTTCTGCTGTGTACCATCAGAAACGTCTGTATGTTATAGACGACACGGGTACATTAAGCTGCATCTTGCCTTAAGTGGTCAGCTTGTCTGGAAAGTACGTTTGAAAGGACGTTTTTCCATGTCACCTGTTCTTTCCGGGAATAAAATAATCATTAGCAACGAAAAGGGTCTGACAAGTATTTTTAAAGCGGGCAACAGCTTTGAACTAATCGCTGAAAATGATCTGAAGGAAGAGACCCTGGCTTCTCCTGCTGTACTGGGAGGGCAAATATTTATCAGAACGGCAAATCATCTGTATTGCATTGAAAAAGACTAAAGCATGAACGCACAACAATTTGTAATTTCCTTATTTATTCTGGCCGTGAGCTCAGCTCCCTTGAAAGCTGAAAAAATTGGCTTATTCTATGACCATTCCGTTCCCCAGTTTGAATTTGCAGCTTCGGATATAAAAACGGCCCTGGAAGGCCAAAATATTGAAGTTGAGCTGTTGCCTATCGCAAAGCTTTCAGCACGATACAAAAATCCAAAAATCGTAATCACCTTAAAGGCTAATGATGAGGCGCTTAACTCCTAAAGAAAGAAGGAGGAAAAAGCTACAGGATTGAAAAACTGGAAAAACAGGCTTATGCCCTGCGCTCAAGCAAGGGGAAGCAAAAAAGCTACTGGGCATTTGGTGGCGATGTTGCCGGGGGTATGTATGGCGGACTGCAAATTGCCGAGTATGCTTCTTTCAGGCAACTGAGCACCTTCAAAGACGAAGAACAGGAACCCTATATCGAAAGAAGAGGGATAAAGTTCAATATCGCTCTTGACCAGAGAGTCCCGAGTTTTGCCAGTGGTGGCGACCAGGATAAGCTCAACATTAAAGATATGTGGGACATGGATTTCTGGACAGAATACCTTGACGATTTAGCCAGATATCGCTACAACACCCTCTCCTACTGGACGAAACATCCCTTCACAGCCATGATTAAGCTGAAGGATTATCCGGATGTGGAAGTGCATGATGTGATCGATGGCTACGGGAATTTTGTGAAAAAAATGAGCATCGACGAAAAAATTGCATTCTGGCAGGAAGTGATGCAGCATGCAAAAGACAGGTCAATCGATATCTTTTATTTCACCTGGAATATCTATATGAATACGGCAGAAGGCAAATATGGCATTACCCGTGAAAGTACTAATGAAATAACCAAAGCCTATCTGAGAGCATGTGTTAAGCAGTTTTTGGTTACCTATCCGCATGTAAGTGGCATTGGGGTTACTGCCGGCGAACACATGCCCGATATGACTTTTGGTGAAAGAGAACAATGGCTCTGGGAAACCTATGGACTGGGGATTATGGATTTAAAAAAGGAAGAGCCTGATCGCCAGGTCCGGTTCATCCACAGACACTGGTACTCCTCTGTAAGCGATATAATGCACTATTTTAAGGACTTTGATGGCACTTTTGACTTTAGTTTCAAATACGCCAAAGCCCATATGTACTCAAGTCCACATATTGTTTTCGAGGATTTCCTGTTAGATGAATTGCCCGAAGGAATACAAAGCTGGTGGAACGTTCGAAACGATGATATCTTTTATACCCGCTGGGGTGATCCGGAATTTACAAGTGAGTTTATCCTGAATTTCGACAAGGAAAAGACAGCAGGTTATTTGATGGGATCCGATGGCTATACCTGGGGGCGGGTTTATGTGGATAAAAATCCTGAATTCCTGGGCAAGCCAGAAATCAAAAAGCACTGGTATAACTTTATGCTCTGGGGCCGCTTGGGCTACAATCCGGATTTGTCCACAGAGATCTTTAAAAACCAGATCAAACTTCACTTCCCGGAAACATCATCAGAGACTATATATGAAGCCTGGAAAACAGCATCAAAAATAATACCTCAAACCACACGTTTCTTCTGGCGGGATTGGGATGGATGGTGGTATCCCGAGGCCTGTAAAAGTCAGAAACTAATGACCGTTAAAGACTTCATGGAAGGAAGTACCATGGAAGGAAGTGGTATTTTAAATATTAGAGATTATATCCAAAAACTTAGAGATGAGGAGGAGATTACCAGCATCACTCCCTTAGATGTTTCAAATAACCTGGAAGAATATGCATCTCAAACCATGCAGCTTGTTGGTGAAATAGAAAGCGGTACAAATGTCGAACTGCAGTTAACAATAAGCGACATTACAGCAATGGCCCATTTGGGATCTTACTACAGTGAAAAAATCAGAGGGGCAACAAACCTGCAAATGTTCCTTGCCAGCGATGATTCTACCTATCATAAGAACAGCATCCAAAACCTGGAACTTGCACTGGAGCATTGGAAGAAATATGTGGGTATAATGGAAGCACAATACCATGGCCGGACTTATGCCCGGACCGGTAAACTGGATTGGGATGAACTCACCAGGGAAGTGGCTTACGATATTGAAATCGCCCGGACTATTGAAAAATTTGAGATAGACATTAAGGTAGAAGGTATAAAAGAAGGTGAAAAGTTCCCTCCAGGAACTGATTTAATTATTCATGCTGAAATTAACTCAACATTCGACATAAACCGGGTCGGACTGCTGATCAATGGTGAACGGGTTGGCTGGGCCAATAAGAAACCCTTTTCATGGAATGCTGAAAGGTATTCGCAGCTGAAAGATATGAATCTGGGAAGCTATGTTTTTGAATTTACCGCAATCGATAGTAAAGGGAATAAGGCAGAAAAGATGATTCAGATAAATATACAGTAAACAGCTGTTTATCAGTTAAATTTAACCAAACATAAGTGCTAATTTTTATAAATAATGAAAAGAAAAAAACTTTCAATCCTGACTTCGCTTATTATATTGATTTTATCGATATCCGCAGTTTCGAATGCCCAACAAAAAGCAAACTCCAACAAAGGTTTTGTTCCAATATTTAATGGTAAAAACTTTGATGGCTGGCATCTAAAGTTGAGAAATGGGGATGAAGAAATGGCCAAAAAAGTGTTCGCCATCGAAGACGGGATGGTGCATGCTTACAAAGATGTTCCCGATAGTCTGGATTTTAATACTGGCGAATATGGAACGCATGGTATGTTTTTTTTCAATAAGAAATACAGCAAATATATCCTTCGCTTTGAATACAAATGGGGTGGAAAAATTGTAAATAATTTCAACGAATGGCAATACGATGCCGGTGTATACTATCATGTAATCGATAAAAACATCTGGCCCACAGGAATTGAATACCAGATTCGTTACGACCATACTAAAAATCGCAACCATACAGGTGATTTAATCAGGCCGGGAGGTACCAACTATGATTGGTATTGTGATGAAGAAACAGAAAGCTACCGGCATCCAAATGAAGGAGGAAAACTTTACACACAAAAAGGCTGGATGCATTTGGCAGCACCTACTTCCAAATATAATGGTGACAATGGAAAATGGAATAAATGCGAAATCATTGTCATGGGCGATCAATATGCCATCCATAAGCTAAATGGAGTTGTAGTGAACATGGCTTTCAATTTAACACCAGGTGAGGGTATTATAGGATTTCAGTCTGAAACAGCCGAGATCTATTATCGAAAAATCATGATTAAGGAATTTGATGAGATCATTCCAGCCGATGAATTTCTGTAAAATAAAAACCAAGCCTAAATCTAAAATCTTAATTATGAGTAAAATAGCCATCCAAATCGTCAGTGTAATTCTGATATTTTCATCTTATCTGGTAAATGCTGAAACCATAAAGACTCAAAAATGGGAAACCATTGATATCCCTTTTTTAGTTAAGGATGCTATCCCCCACCCTTTTGAGCTTGAGCTAAGCTGCACCTTTACCCAGGAAAATTCAGATACCCTGATTGTGCCTGGATTTTACAATGGAAATAATCAATGGATGGTACGATTTACTCCAAAGAGCACAGGAACCTGGAAATGTATCAGTCATTCATCCATCAATGCATTGGATGGCATAAAAAAAACAATCGAGGTTACTGATAATGAGCCGGACAATGCAGGATCCATTATAATTAGCAAAGATGATCCCAGGAAATTCTCTTACGAAAATGGAGATCCATATCATTTACTGGCATTTGAAGCAGATTGGCTATTTGCCCTGGACTATGGAGATCCGGAACTTCCTAAAACCAGGCAACTGGTCAGTACAATTGCTGAAAATGGTTTTAACCAGATCGTAATGAACGTATATGCCTTTGATGCTACATGGAAAAAGGATCCCGACTTATTACCGGAATATAATTATGCCAATCGCCTGGATATCTTCCCCTTCAAAGGTGATAATGAGAATCCTGATTATTCGGGCCTGAATATTGATTTCTTCAAACACCTTGACGGGGTGATCGAATTATTGGCTGAGAAAAACATTGTCTCCCACCTGATGATCTATGTCTGGAACAAAAAGGTCAACTGGCCGGAAGCTAATTCTACTGCCGACAACATGTATTTCGACTACGTCGTAAAAAGATACCAGGCTTACCCGAATATTGTTTGGGATATTTCCAAAGAAGCCCTGGGTTACGGGCATACGGATATTCATTACATTTCAAATCGGATTGACCGACTCGAAGCACTGAATGCCTATAATCGTTTACTTACAGTTCACGATTATGAATATTGTGCTGCATTTCCGGAAAAGGTAGATTTTATTTCGGTACAATCATGGAAGGTAAGCATCTACAGCGAAATGTTAAGTATGGCTAAGAAATTCCCTGATAAACCGCTATTTAATATTGAACACGGGGGCTATGAAGCAAGTCCGTATATTGTTTTTCAGGGCAATTTCGATGATCCTGCAGCCTGTCTGAGCCGGAATTATTATTGTGCCTTTGCCGGTGTCTATTCAACTTACTACTGGCAAGGCACATCCTGGTATACCGCTATTCATGATCCATATGAAAACGACTTAGATCCAAAACCAAAATTCAACTACTATAAATACTTAAGCGAATTCCTTAATCGAATTGAGTTTAATGAACTGATCCCTTCCAATAATCATGGTACCAGCGGGATTTGTTTGATCAATAAGGAAAAAGATACCTATGTCTATTATATTCCTGCCGAGAATACTTCCATTACTACTCAAAACCTGGCTGAAGCTGATAGCTTACATATTACCTGGTTTAATCCCCTAACAGGAGAATACAGTGAGGCAGATACAAGGATAAAGAATCAACAAAACCGAATTAATAAAAAATACCCTGGTCAGGATGACATAGCCATCGTTAGACTGATTCACTAATCAAAAAGCTAATACTTTAAAAATGAAAGCATTTAGAAAAATTGCATTTATTGCTGCAGCAGTAATGATCGTTTCCACGATCTTAATGTCATGTGTAAAATCAAGTACCGAACCCTGGAATGTTATTTTTAACGGAGTCGATTTCGAAGGCTGGACTGTAATTGGCGATAGTGCGAAAACATGGGTCGAAGACAGTGCTTTTGTTTGCCAGAGGGTGGTCAATACCAGGGAACATGCCTTTATACGAAGCAATGAAAAATATGGTGATTTTATTCTGGAGTGCGACAATATGATAGATAGTACCTTTAATTCCGGAATATTGTTCCGTTGTTTCGATGTTCCGGATACTGCCGCGGTTTGTATCTACGGGTACCAGGTTAAAATTGATCCAAATCCCCGAAAATGGACGGGTGGCATCTTTTTAGATTTTGGAAGTAGCTGGCATTGGTTGTATACGCTAGAAAATGACGAACGTGCACGCTCAGCATATACCATTGGCCAATGGAATCATTTCAGGATTGAAGCGATAGGAAACAGCCTTAAAGTTTGGGTTAACGATATACCAACCTGTAACCTTATAAATGAGAGATATGATGAAGGGTATATCGCGTTTAAAATCCATAGCCTGCCTGGTAAATTTGCCGAGCAGGAAGCCTTAAAAGGCTATTTCAAAAATGTACGAATAATTACCGAATCGCCTGAAATCTATGCCAAAGCAATGGAAATTGCCCCGTTGGCTGCTAAATAACTAACTGTTTGATACGCCTTATGCATATAAACACCTGGTCCAGCCTGTGGCTTTTACTCATTCTTTTTATGGGCTGCAACAGACTGCAAGAAAAGAAAGCACAACCCAATATTGTATTGATTCTGGCTGATGATCTGGGTTATTCCGATGTGGGTTATATGCACTATAAGGAAGGGATCCGGACGCCAAACATTGACCGGCTGGCAATCAGCGGAATGGTCTTCAGTGATGCCTATGCTGCCTGCACAGTCTGTTCACCCACAAGAGCCAGCCTGATGACGGGCAAGTACCCGGCCACGCTAAAACTTACAAATCACATTCCCGGCAAGCCAATGGAAGCTTACCTGGAAAGTGGAGGGGGAAGATCCGTGTCTTTCCCGCCATCCCTGAACAGTGGACAGATATTGCCTTCCATCACTTACGGACACAGGGGGCATTCCTGGTAAGTGCAAATAGGACAGATGGCAAAACGCTGTTTGTGACTCTTGAAAGCCTTGCCGGATCCCCATACCTTATTAGATCTGATATTTCCAGCCCCCGTTTTTATTGAATGGAAATGAGATCACATCAGCAGAAATGCTAAGTAAGAACGATCAGGATTTTTACGAAATCGCCCTGAATAAGGGAGAATCTGTAAGCATTACGGCGGAATCCCTCGTAGATACTGATATATTATTGAAGCCCTGCCAGTTGCAGATGAGGATAAAAACCTTTTCGGCCTGAGCCCAAAGACCGCCCGGCTACCCGGACACCAATTCTATTATGGAGATCGAACTCCAAAAACAAGGTAATAACACATGAAAAGAAGTAATTTTTTATTAGCAATGGTTTTGTTGTCAATCATGTGCGTGTTTACCTCTTGTACAAGCAACCATCCCCTGCCGGATAAGCCCAACATCATCTATATCATGATGGATGAATGGGGCTATTTTGAATGGTCAGGAATGGGGCACCCCATATTAAAAACTCCCAACATCGACAAGATGGCCTCCGAAGGTATTCTCTTCACTCAATTCCTTGCGGGGGGGAATGTTTGTGCCCCAACACGAAGTACACTCATGACCGGTCAACATACAGGACAAACAACGGTCAGATCTAACGGCGGTGGAATGGCTCTGTGCGCCGATGATATCACCATAGCGAACATTCTCAAAGATGCTGGTTACGCAACAGGTGGATTTGGTAAATGGGGACTGGGCGACGCCGGCACCACAGGGGTTCCGGAGAATCATGGATTTGACACCTTCTTTGGGTACTACCATCAGGTTCACGCTCATACCTATTATCCCAGGTACCTGATCCATAACAGCAATAAGGTTCCACTCGAAGGTAATACGGGTGATTACTTATCTGGTAAGACATTCTCCCATAATTTAATTCATGCTGAAGGCCTGGAATTCATTCGCCGAAATAAAGATCAGCCTTTCTTCGCATATCTTCCATGGACTCCGCCACACGGATACTGGGCCATGCCCGAAGATGATCCTGCCTGGCAGAAATATAAGGATGAGCGATGGGATGCCAGCAAGCAGAAAGGCGAATATGATGCACAAATGTACGCCGCCATGGTGGAGATGGTCGATCGACAGATCGGCGAGATCATAGAGCTGTTAAAAGAACTTGATATAGACGATAATACGATCATATTCGTATGTGGTGATTATGGCGGACAGCCCTATTTCATGAACAAGAATCATCCGCATGGGTTTTTTGCCCCAAATCTGGATCCCAAGTCAGGAAAACTTTTCAGGGGTGGAAAGGGTAATTTTTATGAAGGTGGTTTAAGGATTCCCTTTATTGTCAGGTGGCCGGGGAAAATTAAAGAAGGTGGGGTTTCGGATCATCTGGGCTACTTCCCGGATATAATGCCGACACTGGCTGAACTGGCCGGGGTAGAAGCTCCCCAAAACACCTATGGTATCTCTATCGTGCCAAGCTTGCTGGGCGAAAAATATGCCGGGCGCAAACAGGAGCAACATGAATATCTGTATTGGGAAGACCCCAAAAGCTGTGCAGTTCGAATGAGCGACTGGAAGGCGATCAGGCCATACAAAGAAGCCTCATTTGAATTGTATGATTTGAACAATGATCTGGAAGAACTCCATGATGTGGCAGATCTCTACCCTGAAATTCTTGAGAAAATGATCAAGTATACAAATGAAGCCCATACACCTCCATGCGTGGGCAAAGTGCTGGATGAATCTCTTGGCTTCAAGGGACATAAAAACGACTAGATGGATCATCCTGGTAATTGGAAGAGGGAGTATCAATGTTTTGGAAGGATTAACAATGAAAAGAAAAAAAAATACCCGCAGGTACTTGTTGATAAGTACCGCATTGTTGCTGAGCCTTAAGGTCAGCGCACAGGAAACACCTCTGGACACAAGCATCAGCCGTAAAGATGCAGTGGCAGTGTTCATCGATTGCGATCGCTGCGATATGAATTATATCCGGGAAGAGATCCCTTATATCAACTATGTGAGGGACGTGAAAGAAGCCCAGATCTATATCCGTGAAACCAGAGAGACGGCGGGTAGCGGCGGGTACAGGTACACATACATTTTCCTGGGTCAGGAAGAAATGGCAGGTAAAAATGACACACTTGTATATACCAGCCGGCCCGACGATACGAGAGACCTTCAGCGGGTCTGGCGGACACAAATGATGAAGATGGGTCTGATGCCCTACGTGGCAAGGACACCTCTTTATAAAGAAGTAATCATTGATCCCACTGAAAGTGTGGAACGACAGGAAGTAGTGGACCGCTGGAATAACTGGGTATTCAGGCTTGGAGCCGAACCCAGATTTGAAGGAGAGGAATCAAGACAGGATCTTTCTCTGAGAAGTGAGGTGTCAGCCAACAAGATCACCCATGACTGGAAACTGGAGTTCGAATTTGATAATCGTTTTACCCGAACCCGCTACATTTACGATGATACCCTTAATACAGCGGATAAAAGCTACCAGGCATTCGAGATTTTGGTTGTAAAAAGTATCGGTGAACACTGGTCAGCAGGAATTAACAGCGAAATCCTTTCCTCATCCTATACCAATACCCGCTTTTCCGTAGATTTCATGCCCGCTTTGGAATACAATATTTTCCCCTATGATGAGTCCACCCACCACCAGTTGCGATTTCTATACAGCATAGGGGGGTCTTACAGAGCATATAACGATACAACTATCTATAATCAGATAGAGGAAATGCTGTACAGGCAACAATTGCAGGTAGCTTACGAGGTACAGGAAAAATGGGGTACAATAAACCTGTCCCTGGAAGGATCCAATTTTCTTCACGACTTCAGTAAAAACCGGCTTGAGCTTAACGGATACATTAGTGTCAGGTTATTGAAGGGTCTTTCGATCCAGGTACGTGGTGCGGTAGCCAGGATTAACGACCAGCTTTCCCTTGTGAAAGGGGAAGCATCCGAGGCGGAGATCCTGCTTCAGCTCCAGGAACTGGAAACCAGCTTTAACGTAAGGGGTGAAATCGGGCTTACCTATACCTTTGGTTCCATCTACAATAATATCGTAAATCCCAGATTCGGGAATGGGAGGAGACGGTACTAATTGCAAAAATGAGATATTTAAAAACAGATACTATAACAATGCGAAGGGCTGGGCTTTTCGAATCAAGTATAATTAGTGGGAAAACATCATGAAGTCTAATATCAAATGCTTATTCATCCTTTTGATTTCCGGAGTAATTGTATCGGCATGTGAGGAAGTCAAAACGGTAAAAGTGATGGAGGTGAACGAAGTCACCTTTAATGCGCAGAAAATATATGAGAATGCTTATATGGAGGTCGATCTGTGGGTCGATCTCATGGGACCCGACGGATTGAGCTATCGCATCCCCGCCTTCTGGGATGGGGATCAGGTTTTCCGTGTACGGCTCGTGGCAACAAAACCAGGTTCCTGGAGTTGGTCGACAGGTACAACTACCGGAGACAGCGGGCTGGACAATAATCGTGGCTCTTTTGAAGCCACCGCCTGGACGGAAGCCGAAAAACAGGCCAACCCGAACCGGCGAGGTTTCATTCGTGTGGCCTCCAACAAGAGAACCCTGGAATATGCCGACGGCACACCCTACTTTCACACTGGTGACACCTGGTGGACGGCGCTGACGCACATTTTTGCCTGGGGAAGGGATGATGGTTTAGCGGGAATCTCATTCCAGGATGCCATCGCCAAAAGGAAGTCCCAGGGATTCAACGGAATCAGCATGATCGCCTGTTTTCCCAGCGACATGCTGAACCCGATATGGGAGTCCGGCAAATTGGTCATAAAGGTGGCCGAAGACGGCAGTACGCCTTTCTTTGTTGACACCGATCAGTCCTGGGAGAGTGCACCGGATTACACGCTGATCAACCCTAGCTACTGGCAGCATGCAGACCGCAAAATGCAACACATGTGGGAACAGGGTTTTGTGGCGCAGTTGGAATCGGTTCGCAGACATGAGGAGTGGTACAACGAGAACCAAAGAGAAAAGGACGCTTTCACCAACTATATTCGTTATATGTGGGCACGATGGGGCTGCTATAACGTGATCTTCAATTGGGTGCATGCGGATGCCAATAACGAACAACATTTTTTGTACAGACCCATGGTCGTCAAGGCAGAAGCTGAATTGGGCAAACCTCCCTACGGTCAGCCTCGGGCCGTGATGACCCCGCGTTCAAACCTGGAAATGGGTTGGCTCGATCTTGAACCGTCCATTGTTGAGATACATAGTTGGAGCAATTACGGCAGGGACGGTGAGTGCATTACCGGATTGCGGGAGATGTTCACGATGGAGGATTTTGCACCACTGATTAACCTGGAGCCCTTCTATCCGGGTTTGGTGGCAGGCTTTAACCCGCGTCCTGCGAACATGAATGAAACGGAGGCGGCCCAGTTTATCGCTTATGGCTGCGTGCTCAACGGCGGGGCCCTGGCCGGTCATGTATGGGGAGATGCTTATTATGGAGGCTGCGCTCCGGCCAGTGACAGAATCAAGGGTAACATCCCCGCCCAGGATCCGCAGAGCAAGGCCTTTGACAAATTCAATTCAGCTTCTATGGGTAAGCTGAAGGCCTTTATGCTTGATCATGGCCATGATTATCGGGTTCTTGAACCAGCCCGGGACAAACTGGCAAAGCCCAATGCTGAGTTTCTGAGTCTGGCTTTGGCCCCGAACAACTCCTTCGGTCTCGGCTTTTTTGCCGCCAATTACACCAAGACCGACCTCATCAAACTGATACCCAATGCAGAATATAAATTCCAATGGTACAACGTCGACACCGGAGTCTGGTCAGATACCAGCGCACTGAGATCCGATGAAACAGGCAAGATGGTGCTGCCAGTCAAGCCTAATACCAAGGGCTGGGCTTTTCGTATCAAACATGAGAACTAGCCGGTTGACAGAAATAATGCATATGACCGGTTATAGCAAATGAACCACAGAATACAGCAAGCGGATGATATTTCAGAAGCATACTTTTACAAAAAACAAAAGAATGAGGAAACTAAGGGTATTATTGGTCCTGGTATACGGATTAATGTCCTGTACAGGAGTTCAGGAGGAATTCCACCTGGAATCTCCGGACGGGAGAATTGATTTGAATATTGTACAGGTTGAAGGCAAGCTTCAATACCAGATAAACTGGGATGAGCTTGTAATCCTGGACAGCTCTGGCCTGGAGATTTTTCCTGATTCCGAAGTAATAATTTTCAATTCTTCTGTAAAGGAATACGAAAGCACCTGGAATCCGGTATGGGGACAGTTCAGCAGCATCCATGATCATTATATGGAGCTGGAACTGGAAATTGAATCCAGGCAGGTCAAGGGGAAACTCCTGGCCAGGGCTTACAACGATGGAGTTGCTTTCCGCTTTGTTCTTGAGGAAGGACCAAAAACCGGGGAAGCCACACTTGCCTGTTCCTATGCTTTGCCCGATGGAAGCGCATTCTACGTTCCCTACGGTGAAACGGAACCAAAGGGACCGCTGAGCCTCGCTGATCTGCATGAGCTTGAGATAACAAAGACAAATAAGGGAAGACAAAGACATCTGGAAATTCCTGTCGTAGTGGAAACTCCGGATCACCGCTTTGTGGCTCTGCTGGAATCGGATCTTTATGCTGCTGAAGGATTCCAGCTCATGCATATTGGAGCAGACCCGGAAAATGGAAAGATTGTTTCCCATAACAATGTGGAATTAAGCCAGGAAAAACTGATTTCACCCTGGAGAGTTATTTTGCTTGGAGAATCTGCCGGGGATCTGCTTACCAGTACAACAACGGTGAACCTGGCCACCCCCTGTGAACTGGAAGATACGGACTGGATCAAGCCCGGTAAGACTTTATGGGATTGGCGGGTACACGGATTTACTGCGCCCGATGGCTTTGTCTATGGAATCAATACCGAAAGCTACCTTCGTTTCATCGATTTTGCAGCCACTTATGATGTCGAATACTTCCTTATTGATGCGGGCTGGTACAGAGGGCATGGTGAGGGACAATTTAAGGTCCGCGAAAACCTGGATATGGAAAAAGTTCGAAGCTATGCTGAAGAAAAAGGCGTCGGACTCATTCTATACTACGACAGAAAAGGTGGGGATTTCGGAGATGAACAACTGTTTCCCTACTATCAATCCCTTGGTGCCAATGGGATTAAATATGGTTTTATGGGCAAAAACGTTTCCTTTTCCCGCGATGCCATCCGCATGAGTGCCGAAAGTGAGTTGCTCATCGATTTCCATGACGGCCCCCTCCCCTTCACCGGGATGCGGCGCACTTTCCCCAATGCCCTTACCAGGGAATATTGCCACGCCCAGCAGGATTCCAGAAGGGCCTTTACCCCGGAATCCTTCCTGAAGATGGCACACATAAATGCAATCACGGGTCCGCTGGACATGAACAACGGGAATTTCGACATCACAGGGATTAACAAGGGACAAAGACAAAGAGGACCAATAATCCAAAACTCATATCCTTCCACTGCAGTCTCCGAAGCTGCCAGGACCCTGATCATTTTCAGCGGACTGGTATGCATCCCGGATGCCCCCGAAGCCTATGAGGCCAAAATAGACCTCTTTGAATTCATTCAAAAACAAGCCGTTGGTAAATGGGACGAAAGTCGGGTTCTTAATTCCAAAATCGGAGAGTACATCACAACAGCCCGCCGTCATGGGGATGAATGGTTCATAGGCAGTGTGATCAGTCAGCAGGGAGGGACCCTGGATATTAAACTGGATTTCCTGGAAGAAGGACTGGAATACAAGGCCACCTACTATGAAGATACCGAAGAAACCCATTGCATAACAAATCCTGAAGCTTACCAGTTACGGAAAGGAAGGGTGAGTAAGGGTGATCTGATTAAGGCTCAACTCGCTCCCGGAGGCGGGCATTGCATGTGGATCAGGCCCGTTGAATAGAAATTTATTGAGTTTTTTGCAAATAAATATCGAGAAATGAAATTTAGGTTTTGTGTTTTAATGCTTGCGCTTTCAGTGACCCTGATGTCAGGCCTGAGCGCCAGGGAATATGCTGTTAAATCTCCGGATGGCCAGGTTTCAGCCTCCTTTGAATTGAAAAAAGGATCGCTGTTCTATTCCGTCACAAGGGATGGGAGCCCGGTGCTTTCTTCTTCGAAGGTCGAGATTTTTACCGGCGCAAAGATGAAGGTCCTTGACCATTCGGTTTTCGAGAATGATTCGAGCTGGGAGCCGGTTTGGGGGCGCTTCAGCTCCATTCGCGATCACCATCGCGAACTGAGTCTTTCACTGACTGCAGACGGTATACCGGTAACATTGCTTTGCCGGGTATTTGATACGGGTCTCGGATTTCGTTTTGTGATGTCAGAAGAGTCCGAAGGCAAGGAAATGACTTTTCTCAGCAATTGTAATATAGACGGTGATGTTCTGTATTATTCTCCCCAGGGAGAAAAGGCTATGGCCGGACCAGTTGTTCTTGACTCGATCAAAGAGATAAAAGTTCCCTTGATGATTGTACATTCGGATGGTAGGGCCACAGCTTTAATGGAGTCGGATCTTTTTACTGCTGACGGGTTTGAGTCAATGACAATAATCAGTGACCCGGATACGAAGCTTCCTGTTTCGTCGAGTTCTGCTATTTCAATGGGTAGAGCGCATGTAACGCCCTGGCGGGTGCTTCTTCTGGGTGATAACATGGGAGAATTTCTGGAGAATACAGTCGTGCTGAATTTAGCAGCGCCATGCCAACTGGATGATGTTAGCTGGATCAAGCCAGGCAAAGGAATCTGGGACTGGCGGATCCGTGGATACAATAACGGTCATTTCAGGTACCAGCTCGATGCGCAGACTTTAATGCACTACATTGATTTTGTTGTGGAACAGGGCTTCGATTGGTTGAATATAGATGCCGGCTGGTCCAAAAGACAGGCAGAACTTGAAGAGGTATTCGTTTATGCCAAAGAGAAGGACATTAAACTCATGCTCTACTATGACGTGAGAAACTCTGTTTTTATCGAAAAGGAGGAACTCTTTGCACACTATGCGGGCCTGGGGGCATCCGGCATCAAACATGGAATCATGAGAAATGATGCTGCCTTAACCCGCTATGCGATTAAAGAGGCAGCGGAGAACAAGCTTCTCATCAATTTCCATGATCGCCCCTGTCCCATGGCCGGTGCTGAACGAACAATGCCCAATCTGATTACCTACGAATATTGCCATGCACAGCAGGATGCCAGACGCGCCTTTACACCCGAAGAATTCATCAAGATGGCCATGGTCAATGCACTGGTCGGACCGCTGGATCAGGCAAACGGCAACTTCGGGATCAATAGTATCAATGCCGGGGAACGAAGCCTGGGGCCGAGAGAGCGGAACACTTATATCTCAACCGTTGTGAGTGAAGCCGCCCGGACACTGGTAACTTATTCAGGGCTGTTTTTGCTTCCCGATGCTCCGGAAGAATATCAAAAGAAAGCCGACCTGTTTGAATTTCTTAAAGCCATGCCTGCCACCTGGGATGACAGCAAGGTACTGCAGGCAAAAATTGGCGAGTATATCAGCCTCGCACGTCGAAGCAGGGATGATTGGTTTGTGGGTACGGTCAATAATCAGGAGGAGCGTACCCTTCAGCTTAGCCTTGAATTTCTCAAGCCCGGAACTAGCTACGAAGCAACTATCTACCAGGATGCATCGGATGCACACGGTCTTGAAAATCCAGAGGCCTATGTAATTAGCAAAACGACTGTAAAAAAAGGCGACATCATTCCGGCCAAAATGGCTGTGGGGGGCGGCTTTGCCATGATGATCCGACCCATTCCCAACATTGTGGTAGTTATAGCCGACGACATGGCCTGGGCGGATGTGGGCTACAACGGTCAGCTTTTCTTTGAGACTCCGCATATTGACCAGCTTGCAGCTGATGGCATGAAATTCAATCATGCCTATTCCGGCGCTTCAGTTTGCTCACCATCACGAGCCTGCCTGATCTCCGGCATGTATTCACCCAGACACAGCATTTACCATCCGGGAAACCGTGCCCGTGGCAAACTGGAATACATGAAGCTGGCCGTTCCGAACCGGGTGGTAAAGAATGAAACCTACGATTGGTTTTCCGCCATCGGCGATCTGGCTCCCGATGTCAATTCACTGGCCAAGGTTCTGAATACCGCCGGCTATGTGACAGGAAGGTACGGTAAATGGCATGTGGGTCCTGATGAGCAGGGTTTTGACATTAGCAAAGATATCACGAATGGCTACAGGGATAAGGAGGGTACAAAAATGCTGACCGATGGCGGAATCGAGTTTTTACGTGAGAACAAGGATCGGCCGTTTTTCCTTTATATGTCATACTATGATGTGCACAAACCTTTTGCAGCCGACTCGGCAGTTATTGCAAAATACAAAGCGAAGCTGGAGCAGGAAGGGGGTGATTTCAACCCGGTGTATGCGGCAATGATGGAAGCTGTTGATACAGGTGTAGGACGCCTGCAGGCCGAATTGCGCTCGCTGGGACTGGAAGACAACACCCTTTTTATTTTCACCTCAGACAACGGTGGATTTCCGGACATCACGAGTAATTTGCCTCTCTATGGTTACAAGGGCACCCTGTTTGAAGGAGGTATCCGCATTCCGACCTGCATGGTGTGGCCGGACAGGATTCAAGCCGGATCGAGCTGCGATACACCGATAACATTTGTGGACTATCTTCCCACCTTAGCAGATCTCGCTGGCACCTCGCTGGCTCAAAGCAAGTATCCGGTTGATGGCGTTTCCATGCTTCCCCTGATGATGGGCAATGCTATTTCTGAACGTGCCATTTTCTGGCACTTCCCGCTCTATGCAAATATCGATCACGGAGTACACCCGGGGACCTTTCCGGTTTTTGGTACAGAAAATCTTTACTGGCGCGGGGTTCCGGCGACAGTGATTCGTCGGGGAAAATACAAGCTGATCTATTATTATGAGGATCAGTCAAGCAGGCTGTTCGACGTGGTCAATGATATGGGGGAAAAGAAGGATCTTTCTGAAGAGCAGCCGGAATTAGCTGCTCAAATGCTTTCTGAGCTGAAGGCCTGGACAACAAGCGTTAATGCCCCCGTTCCGGACAGGATCAATCCAGTTTTCAATCCAAACAACTAAATAAGCTACCATGAGACAAAAAGCAAGCGTATTTCTGTTCAGCCTGATACTTCTGACCCTTTCCGTTCAAGGGCAGGATGAAGGATACCTGCTTCATTATGACAAACCAGCCAAAGCGGATTCAGAAACAGAATCCAATCGAAGAGGAAGAGGCAACGAGGGATATATGAGTGAAGCCCTGCTTCTGGGCAATGGCCGGCTTGGAGCAGCTTTTGGTGGAGGAATAGACCAGGAGCGCCTCGTTATTAATGAGATTTCGGCCTGGGCCAATAGCTCACGCGGGCGTGATGAGGTGACGCAGTCCGGGGTACGCATTGCTTCCTACACACACCTTGAAGAAGTCAGGGCTGCTGCACGGAATGAGCAATTTGGAACCGGCAAAAACAGTGTCGAGGCCCTGGCAAGCAAACATCTGGGCAGCCATATGCGCCTGGGAAACTACACCTCCTTTACAGATGTCTATATTTCTACCGGGCACGATTCTTCAAAGGTGGAGAACTACCAGCGAAATTTGAATCTGCGAACCGGAGTGGGTACGGTCAGCTATACCATCGGAGACACGAAATATACCCGCGAATACTTCTGCAGTTATCCGAACGACCTGCTGGTAGTGCGCTATACCAGTGACGGGGAACCATTGACCCTGAAGATCCAGACAACAACTAAGCATACAACGAAAATTCAGCATGGATATATCAACCGGAGTATGCTGGTTGGCGAAATTCCCATGATTCGCGACAACATGGAATTCATGCAAATTATCCATGTGGTATCAGATGAAACCAAGAACGGTGTCGGAGCCTCACGTGAGGGAGTAATATCAGTCCGTAATGGAAAAGATGTGACCATTTACATTGCAGGATATACTGACTATTTACCTGATTACCCAGCATTTAAAGGACGTGATTATGAAGTGGATTGCGAAAAGACCATCTCCATAGCCGAGTCAGCCGGATTTGATGCTTTGAAAAAAGCACACATTGCCGATTTGACCTCATTGATTGACCGATGTCAGCTTGAACTGGACTTCGAACCTTCCGGTCTGACAACGGATCAACTGGCATCAGGAGAAAAGAGCCTGGAGCTGGAAAACCTTTACTTTAACTTCGCCCGTTATCTGCAAACTGCATGTTCCAGAGGCTCTACCGCATGTCCCTCAAATCTGCAGGGGATCTGGAATAAAAATGAAAGTCCGGCATGGAATTGCGATTACCATAACGACATCAACGTGGCAATGAATTACTGGATGGTGGAAACAGCCAACCTTCCGGAATGCTTTGAACCCTATACGGGATGGATGAAGGTAATCAAAGAGTCGGGAAGCCACACGGCAAAAGAGGCCTACGGAGCTGAAAGAGGCTGGAGTACCGGTTTGAATGGAAATGTATTCGGCTTTACGGCTCCCAATGAGCACGGAAGAAGGATGCAGCATTCCGGTGCCTGGCTGGCTCAAAACCTGTACGACCATTTCTCGTTTTCCCGTGACGAAGAATTTCTCAAAGAAATCTATCCGATTGTCAAAGGTGCTGCCGAATTTTACCTCGAATTCCTTGCACCCTGGAAAGACGGCACCCTGGTGGCCTACCCTACCTGGTCCCCCGAAAACGCCTTCTTAGCAGATCAATACACTGATCTGAATAAGGTATACTGGGGAGCATCCTACGATCAGCAGCTTATTTACAACCTTTTTGTGGACTGCATTGAGGCTACGGTTTTACTTGGTATCGATGAGGAATTTCGCGCAGAGCTCAATTCATGCATACCAAAACTCTGTCCCCAGAAAATCGGGCAGTTTGGACAAATACAGGAGTGGCCGGAAGACATGGACAAGTATGGTGATACCCATCGTCATGTTTCACATCTGATCGCCCTGCATCCCGGCCGCGATATTTCCCTGATGACAAATAAAGAGCTGGCAGAAGCATTCCAACTGACCCTGGAACACCGTTGTGGTTTAGCAAGCGGAGATGGTGAAAGAGGCGACAGGCCTGAAGAGGCGGCGGTGGCTGGAGAGGAGCCTGGAGAGCAAGCTTATGGGCTCGTCTTCAGGATGGCAATATGGCTTACCAGTATATATCTCCAACGAGTACACCCAACCTGTTCAACGGACAGATTGATGCCAACTTTGGCGTTCCTGCCGGAGTCTGTGAAATGCTGATGCAAAGTCATTTGCGCAGTATCGATAAGGATGCAAAAAAGATTCAGAAAGCCGCATTCAGCGGGTATGTCAAGGATGAGGCGACAGTCAATTATTTCACCTATGTCGTACCTGATGAGAAGCTTGCTCACGCTCCCTATATTATCCATTTACTGCCGGCACTTCCAGATGCCTGGCCCGGCGGGAAGGTAAGCGGACTGCGTGCCCGGGGTGGTTTTGAAGTGGACATAAACTGGAAACAGGGGAAACTCGAACAGGCCACCATCCACGCCAACAAAGGCGGAGATTTCAGAATCTACTCCAAGGGTTCACTTAGCAAGGTGATTTCCCTGAAAGCGGGAGAATCGATGGTTTGGAAGTGAGCTTTTCACCTTAAATCTGTAAGTATTTAGATAATGAGCACTAGAAAAATTATCGGGATTTACCTGGCAGGATTACTGATCACCATATCGTTTTCCTGCAGCCAGAACAAACAAGAGGATTCCATCAGTAATGCCCAGAATCGGCGTTCAAACCCCTTTGTAAGCCATATGTTTACCGCCGATCCGTCGGCACACGTTTGGGAGGACGGGCGCCTGTACGTTTATCCTTCAACCGATATCGCTCCACCAAAAGGATATAGCAAGATGGATGGCTATCATGTATTCTCCACCGATGACATGATTACCTGGAAGGATCATGGTGAAATACTTCATTCAAGAGATGTTCCCTGGGGCCTCGAAGACGGAGGGTATATGTGGGCCCCCGATTGCGTCTTTAAAGATGGAACTTACTATTTCTATTTTCCTCATAAGAATACTGAAGGTGTTTGGGAGATAGGCGTGGCAAGCAGCAACTTACCTGCTTCTGATTTCAAAGTTTTGGGCTATGTGAAAGGTGGTAATACATTCTGCGATCCCTGTGTTTATATTGACGATGACGGGCAGATTTATCTTTATGCGGTTGTAAATGCCCTTACCTATGCTGCCAGGCTCAAAGATAATATGATGGAAATTGAAGGGCCCATGGTCGAACAACAATGTCTCGCCGGACACCGTGAAGGTCCTTTCGTATTCAAACGCAAGGGAATCTATTACCTGATCTATCCGGATGATTATCCAAAATTCAACAAAATGCGCTATTCCATAAGCGATAATCCACTGGGACCCTGGGAATGCAAGGGCGTGTTTGTGGATCATACCGATGTGATTACCATGCATGGCTCCATAGTGGAATATAAAGACCAGTGGTATTTGTTTTATCAAAATGGCAATCTCTCGGGAGGTATAGGGCCAAACCGTTCCATTTGCTTCGACCCTGTTTATTTTAATGAAGATGGCACCATTCAAATGGTAAAGCAAACACTGGGCGTTGAATTACCAACCTTCCATAAGGCCATAAATTTTAATGAAATGTTCGGTACTATGCCGGAGGGCGACTATAAGCAGGCTGATTTGATGAAACATGGCATAGAGCCTGATGCAATATCCTCCATTCAAATACCTGAGGGATATGTTGTTGAATGTTTCGAGCAGGATAATTTTAAAGGGAAGTCCTGGACTTTCAGAGAGGATCGGATTGATCTGAATGCCATTGGCTGTAATAATGTAATTTCTTCCCTGAAGATCTCTGAATCGGAATCAGCTTACCTGGTGCTCAATCCATCTTTTGAGCTTGCCACACAAAACCAGGTTAAATACTGGAAAGACCGCTCGCCCAGACCCTATACATGGTATCGGGATAATACGGCCTTTGGATACTATTCATTACAATATAAGGGGAGTGAAAATTCGGGGGAGAAAGTTCAAAAGGTGGAGATCAGCCCGAACACGGATTACCAGCTCAGTGTATCCCTGAAAATTGAATCAGGTTCTAGCGGCAAGGTGATCTTCGATACCGGGGAATCCCTTGATGAAAGCTGCAGCTTCGAGCTTGATGCAGTCACCCGGGCTGATGAATGGGTAGAATTCATAGCTACATTTAACAGCGGTGAATCTACTGAAGTGGATTTAAGATGTATCACCACCCCCGCTTTCAAGGGGGTTTGTTACTGGGATAATGTGCAACTAAAAGTGAAATGAAAATATCCATCGATATGAAAAATATGATAAATCGTCGAAACTTCATGAAATCAGGTCTGGTGCTTGGAGGCATGCTGGCATCTGGAGGCATCCCACTTTTTGGCCTGGATAAGGCTGTGAATGTCCCTTCCTATTTAAAGGGATATGAGGACCTGTATGCTAAGGATCCACACAAGGCTGCGCTGGCCTGGTTTAAAGATGCCCGATTCGGTCTTTTTATGCATTATGGCCTTTACTCCATCCTCGGCCGTGGTGAATGGGTTCAGTTCAAGTCGAAAATACCCGTCCCGGAATACGAGAAATTGACGGAACGGTTTAATCCGGAAAATTTTGACGCAGATTTCATCACCGATCTCGCACTGGAAGCGGGTATGAAATATATCAACCTGACCAGCAAGCACCATGATGGTTTTTGCCTTTTCGATTCGGGCAAGGGCAATTGGAATACAATGGCGGTAGTAAAGCGCGACCTGTGCGCAGAACTGGCCGAGCAGTGCCAGAAAAAAGGCCTGGGCTGTTTCTTCTATTACTCCCTGCCCATCGACTGGCATCATCCCTATTTCCTCTCCCGGGAATACGGCCAGTATTATCGGCCGGATTACGAGGTGAAACCAGAACAATACAAGTTCGAGAAGCTTGAAGACCTGCAGAAGTATCTGGACGATGCCAGGGGACATATTCGATCCCTGCTGACCAATTACGGTCCTGTTGCAGGGATATGGTTAGACACCTGTACAAGCTACTTCATGCAACCCGACCTTTTCCCCCTGGATGATATCTATGCCATGATCCGCAGCATTCAGCCAAATTGCCTGATCAGCTTTAAACAGGGGTGTACAGGAACAGAGGATTTCGCTGCTCCAGAACGCACAGGGACGCTCCATGGCCGACAGGCTCCGGGAAAAGTATGGAGATAAGGCCGGCGACCTCGCTGCTCATGCCTGGGCCCAGAACAAAGACAAATACAATGAGCTCTGCGATACCCTTCAGCCACGCGGATGGAGCTACAGTACAGCGGACGACGGGAAGCACAAGACGCCGGATCAGGTCATGGAAATGCTGCAAGCAGCAGGTGACCAGAACTGTAATCTGCTACTCAATACCGGCCCCCTGCCTGATGGGTCCATTCACCCTGAAGACATAGTCACCCTGAAAGAAGTAGGAAAACGTTTAGTGTCCTGATCATTTCAAGCAATGATTCCGTAGATTTCAGCAAGTGTTTTGTTCTGCATGATATTAACTTTACCTCGTGGTGATCTGGAAGACAGGAGGTAGGGTGAGCCCTGTAAGACTGTGTAAATAAAACTATTATGAAGAAATCCATCGGTTTCGTATGTATTCTTATTCTTGTTATTTCGGCTATATACTACCTCAGCAAAAGACCTTTATGTTGATGCTGAAAATGGAAAGGATTCCAATCCCGGAACCCTGGAGGAGCCCTTCCAGACCATTCAACATGCAGCAAATGGAATGGTGGCAGGTGATGTCTGCTATATCAGGTCAGGTGTATATCGCGAAACACTTGTACCCAAAGCCGATCAGCTTACTTTTCGGCCCTATCAGGATGAGTATGTCCTGATTACCGGTCTGGATGTGGTGGAGGGATGGACTCCCTACAAGGGGAAGGTCTGGAAGGCTCCTTTTACAAGATCTTCTCCTCCGGGCAGTTTTAAAGCCTCCATGGTTTTTGTAAACGGGAAGCGAATGAACTGGGCCCGCTACCCCAATGAAGACGGCAATATGCTCAACAACCAGGATATGAGAGACATTGTTGTAGGTGCATTTGAGACTGAAAGCTCCGACATCTTGGGCACAGTTACATTCGATGAACTGGTCTCACCTGCAAATACCTCCTGGGAGGGAGCTTATTTCGTGGGACTTGCCTCTTACAACACCGGTGCCTGGTTCACTGCCAACAAAGGTTTGGTCCGGGAATCTGAGGGTGATTCTCTTATCATAAGCAATATATCCTGGAACTGGAAAAATGGCTTCAGGAAAGGTCGTTTTCTTGGAGAGGGTTACGGATATCTTATTGGTCACATGAATGCCCTGGACGCGGAGACTGAATGGCATCTTCAGAACGATTCCCTCTACATCTATCCCCCGGAGGGCACCGACATGAACAAGGCCTTGCTTGAAGCCCGTAGCCGCACCCTGGGCCTGGATCTGAGCGGCCGCAGTCATATCACCATTGAAGGAATTCATTTTAAGGCAGCAGGGGTGAAAATGGAAGCATCTGAGAACTGTATACTTGACGGGTGTAGCTTTCGCTATACATCTGCTTTCTCAGCTTACCACGAGAACGCCTGGGGAGATTATAAAAACGGAGATGGTGGTATTTATGTGTCGGGGAATCACAACACAGTAAAGAACTGCTACATAGGACAAACCTGGGGTAATGGGATAAGCATGTGGGGAGATTTTAATACCCTGGAGAATTCAATCGTGGAACACTGCAACTGGCAGGCAGAACGACTGGCAAATGTCTCTTCGCCCGGTGATGACAATATCATTAAGGGGAACACGGTCCGTTTTGGTGCCCGTGAAGGAATCGAACTGGGGAACAATAGCTGGATCGGAAAATATGCCAGAAGGGCCCTGATTCAGTATAACCACGTTCATGATTTGGGGATGTTATGTCCGGACGGGGGATTGTTCTACGTTAATCACCAGGGTGGAAACAAGCCTCTTGGGAATACCGTAATTTCCTACAACATCTGGCATGACTACCCCAGTGCCGATTTCCCACGCCCACATGGAGGTATCTATCTGGATAATATGAGCAGTGGATACACGATTCATCACAATGTCATATGGAATGTCATATCAGGAATCCATATGAATGACATCTCTCGGGACAACAATACCCATGATGTATACATTTACCATAATACGATAATCAACTGTAAGCACGCGGTTCGCCTGAATCAGGGACAACAGGGCAGCATCAATACGAGTAATATTATTGTTCAGAATAACCGGAGCCACGACAGTGAATTTGAAGGCACCCAGGTAGACCACAACCTGTCTGATAGATGGGATACAGGATTTATGGATGCAAGGAAAAGGAACTATCGTTTGAAACCAGGGTCAGGATCTATAGATGCAGGAATTGCAATTCCCGGAATAAACGACGATGCAGTGGGTGCACCAGACCTGGGAGCCTATGAGTTTAATGGTGAGGACTGGACTGCCGGAGCGAGCATTAAGGTTCCAGAATTTCCCGATGAAATCTGAAAAATCAACCCTACAATCGAATAAAAACTGATATTTAAATGAAGAGATTAAGCCTATCACTACCTATACTTCTGGTATTGTGTCTGCAGGCAGAAATAACATTCTCCCAGGTCTGGGATGCAAGTGATTATTCTGAATACAAGACTGCAGGCCAGTACCTTGATGCCTATCCCTATCAGCAGGATTTTGCCAATTTCCCCGAATTCTCATGGGATAAAGTTGCCCGGTGGACCATTCTAAGAAGTGGCGAACCCTTCGATTCGGTTGACATCAGGGGAATTGCCGAAGATTTCCAGTTGATTGTATTGGAAAAAGCCAACTCCCAGGGGCAGCAGTATGTGGAAGATGGTATTAAAACCGCTTCAGCAAGATTAAAAGCAGTTAATCCAAAGATTAAGACTTTCTTCTACTGGAACACGGTGGTAAACTATGGTGGCTATGAAGCAAACATAGAGTTTGAGCCTAACGCGTGGGACTGGTGCCAGATGACTGCAGGTGCCGATGGACAGGATACATTTTCGCTGATTCGCGACCGCTTAAGAATGTTCGATTCCAATGTCCCGGAGCTGAGGGAGTGGTGGGTAAGAACGGCTGTAAATGTGGTCGCTGACCCTGCCGTTGACGGAGTATTTGTAGATAAAGTACACAGTTACGAAGGTCCCTTTTGGGATGAAAACGGGGAACCGGCAAACAATTATATCCGCATGCTTGACTCCCTGGGCAAATCCCTTACTGACACTTCCTTATATATTGGAAATACCATCCGTAATGAACGCTGGAACGGGAACAGGGAACAAATGTTCTACCAGGACGGCTCTTACCTTGAAAGACAGGGGATTATCTACAACGGTTCAGGTCAGACCGAGGTGGAAGCCCGTGTGGTGAACCTGCAACTCATGCGGGAAATGGCCACCAAGGGAAAGATGGTCATGTGGCGCCTGGGGCCAGGTTATTCGGATATTATGCCACCACCAGCGGTTCAAACCGAGGAAAACATGATACAGTATTTTAAGGATGCTGTTGAGTTTCCATTGGCGATGTACCTGATATCAGCTGAAAAATATACCTACTTCGGTTACCTGGAAACTGTGGATGCCACGCATGAAAAATACCTGTATTTAACGGACTATATCCCGGAACTGAACCGTCCGCTGGGTGAACCACTCGGACCTCCCGCGAAAGAGGGCTATATCTTTACACGCTCCTTTGAATACGTGGATGTATGGCTTAATATGGAAACCGAGGAATGTAAGCTTACCTGGCGGGATCCGGTTCCTGATCCATCCCTGGCCCTTACAGATTTCAGCACTTATCCCAATAGTTTAACTGTCAAAACAAAAAGCAATGCCCGGCTTGGTGCCAGCTTCAGTCCCCTTGAAGCCGGGAACACTGGTGTAATATGGATCAGCAGTGACACTACCATTGCAAGGGTCGACTCAAGCGGTGTGCTTACAGGACTTAAAGAGGGATCAGTAACTGTAACTGGCATTTCTGAAGATGGTGGCTTTAGCGATTTTACCTGGGTAAAGGTTATTAAAGACCTGGTAGGCGTCATACCTCCGGGAGTCAATATAGCTCCCTTTGGCACGGCAACTCAATCATCAACGGATTATAGTGGCGAAGCCTCGCGTGCCATCGATGATAATACAGATGGAGCATTCGCTCAATCTTCCGTAACCCATACAGCCAGCGAAGCCTTTCCCTGGTGGCAGGTCGACCTGGGAGAAGAGTATACCGTCGGTTTTATAAAGCTTTACGGGAGAACGGATGACTGCTGCAAGGACAGGCTTTCTGATTATACGGTCTATGTGCTGAATTCAAATGGTGATACAACTTTTTCGCGATCGTTCACCTCCTACCCCGATCCCTATGAAATTATGGAAGTGGGAGATGTACCTGGTAAAACCGTTAGGATTCAACTGCAGAAAGAGGGTGCGCTTTCCCTGGCCGAAGTCCAGGTTTATATAGCGCCTGTTGAAGTCACAGGTCTGGACATTGAGGAGAGCAGCCTTAGTATTCAGCTTGAAGAAAGCTATCAGCTGAATGCAATCGTTTCTCCCCCCAACGCAACATTACAGGAACTTATTTGGACCAGTACCAGGAATTCTGTCGCAACGGTGGATTCAACAGGGCTGGTTATGGGTAACGGCATTGGTTCAGCAACCATTAGCGCCACTACGCTTAATGGCGATTTCACTGCCACCTGCAAAGTTACCGTAACGGAAATTCAGGTCACTTCAATAATTATTTCACACCATAGTGCCAGCCTGTTTCCAGGGGATACCCTTCAATTATCAGCAAGCATTGTTCCCGAAAATGCAGGTGATACCACTGTGCGTTGGGAGAGCGATGATATTAATGTTGCCTCTGTAGATACTGAGGGAAAGGTAATCGCATTGGCTGAAGGCAGTGTTACAGTAACAGCTTCAAGCAAATATGGAGAATTCACAGATGAGTGCTTAATTACAGTAAATGCTCCGGTGGGAATGAATCAGTTCATGCACAATGACCCATCTTTTGACTGGGAAGGAGCCACACTTGAAATCTACAATACAATGGGCATGCTGGTTCGCAGGAAGGTAGTAAGCGGAAAAGCATATTTTTTTGAAATATCCGATTTACCTCGTGGTATTTACATTGTAATTGGGAGAAACCAGGGAAGTGTTCTGACAAGCAAAATAAATAAACTGTAGGAAGGAAAAGGATCAAATGAATAGCAGGCGTGGGTTTATTAGAAGTCTGGCTTTGGGTGCCGGAGCAATGTCACTGCCCGTATTACCCCTGCTACCGGGGTGTTTCAGGGTCAGTAAAAATGGTCACCTGATCCCGGTTGACAAACAATTATCACCGGATTGGATCAAATCGCTTACCGAGCGCGGTCACCCTGAAGTGTATTCTTCCCTGCGTGATGAACTGAAATATATCGGCATGCCCGTGGGGGGTATTTGTGCCGGTCAGCTATACATCAGTGGTGACGGCAGGTTATGGCTTTGGGATATCTTTCAGTCAAACTATAAAAGAGAAGGTCCGGCCGAACCAACAAAATGGAGGCTGGATCAGTTTTCCATGGGTGGTTTATACCAAAAACCTCGTACTTCTTCTAAAGAGAATAATCGATTTCAGGTTAACAGTGGATTTGCCATTCGATACAGACAAAATGATCAGATAAAAACGTATTCACTGGACAGCAATGGTTTTGAGGATATTTCTTTCAGAGGGGAATATCCAATCGCGAAAATCACCTTCACGAAAAAAGACCTGCCCTTTTCCGTGAAGCTGCAAGCTTATTCCCCGTTTATTCCGCTAAACGTAAAAGATTCCGGGATTCCGGCAAGCATTATGTCCTATGAGCTTATAAATAACAGTGAGCACAAGCTAAATCTGGACATAGGCGGATGGCTGGAAAACAAGGTTTGTCCCGAAATAAAGGATGTGGAGTTCAAGCGAAGCAACACCATTTTCAGGAGCGAAAACAAGTCGACAGTCTTAATGACCGCGTCGGGGGACGGTTTAAAAGCGCGCAGAGGCTATGGCGATATGGCGATCTCCATCCTGGAAGACACCTACAATCACTCTGCCTCAGCCCGGCTGAAATCTGATGATTACGCATCAGAGGTTTTCGCGGATAACGGAGATATCACTGCTGACTTCACCCCTGAGCAATCAGCCCCCGGGGGCCTGTCCACTTCAGTAAGCCTCTTAGCCGGTGAAAGTAAAACAGTGACATTTTTAGTAAGCTGGTATTTCCCCTACTACAATGAACAACCCACTGATGGGAGTCAGATGGGGGCCATTCAGGACCTGGCCACACTGAAAAGACACTATGCAAAGCATTTTTCAAATGCCAATGAGGTTGCGAGCTATCTCGCGAATGACTTTGTCCGGCTTTCGGGCTCCACCCTGGCATGGAATCCTACCTGGTACGATTCTTCCCTGCCCTGGTGGTTCCTTGACCGCTCATTTATATCCCTGGATTGTCTTGCTTCCCAAACCTGTCACTTGTTTGATAATGGTCGCTTCTGGGGCTGGGAAGGCGTTGATTGTTGTCCGGGTACATGCACCCATGTCTGGCAGTATGCCCAGGGAATGGCAAGGATTTTTCCATCCATTGAGCGGGATCTGAGAACCCGTGTTGACTATGGTATTTCCTTTGACAATGGTCTGGTCCACTACCGGGGTGAGAATAGCAAAGAATTTGCCATTGACGGCCAGTTGGGAACGATCATACGCGTATACCGGGAACATAAAATGGCAGCAGATGATGCATTTCTTGAGGAAATCTGGCCCAGGGTTAAACAATCAATGCTCTACGTGATAGATCAGGATGCAAACGGGGATGGCTTACTGGAAGGAAAACAGCCACACACCCTGGATGCTGCCTGGTTTGGGCCCATGGGATGGATAAGCGGAATGTACCTGGCTGCACTAAAGGCCTGTGAACAGATGGCCATTGAAATGAAGGATGGGGATTTTGCACAAACATGCACCAGCATTCTGGACAAAGGATCTGCCAGCTATGTCGATCTGCTGTTCAACGGCGAATACTTCATTCACCTGGCACCCGATTTCGAATCCATCAACACAAACGAGGGATGCCACATCGACCAGGTATTAGGGCAGAGTTTCGCTCACCAGGTGAATCTGCCGAAGGTACTACCACAGAAAGAGACCAGGAAAGCACTGAAATCCCTGTGGAGGTATAATTTCGCGCCCGATGCCGGCCGTTACGCGGAAAATCATACCGCGATCAAAGGTGAAAGGATATATGCCATGCCTGGAGAATCCGGCTTACTGATGACTACCTGGCCCTATGGTGGAGATGAAAAAGCTGTTCCGGGTATGGCAGAGCGACCCGACGATAAGGAGCACTGGATTGGTCCGGGGGGCTACTTTGATGAATGCATGAATGGCTTTGAATACCAGGTTGCCTCGCATATGGTTTGGGAGAATATGCTTACAGAAGGCCTGTCTGTCATGAAGGCCGTCCATGAACGTTACAAGGGAGCCAAAAGAAACCCTTATGACGAGGTGGAATGTTCCAGCCACTATGCCCGTTCCATGGCTTCCTATGGAATATTCCTTGCTGCCTGTGGATTCGAGTACCACGGTCCCAGGGGAACACTTGGATTTAGCCCGAAAATTTCACCGGAGGATTTTAAAGCAGCCTTTGTCACCGCTGAAGGCTGGGGAAGTTTCACCCAGAAGGTGGCAGAGGGTCAGCAATCAGCTGAGATTGAAATGCACCACGGAAAGCTGGAACTAGAAGTGTTTAGCCTAGACCAGGTGAAAGGCACAAATGCCAAGGGTGTTGTAGTCAAGCTTGAGGGTAAGTCAGCGAAGGCTACATTTAGTAAGAAGGACGGCCGATACCTTGCACGCTTCGAGTCCAGAATAATCCTCAATAAAGATCAACGCTTAGTCATCAGCTTCTCTTAAAACCACAAAAGAACAAATGAATAAAAAAACTTGTTGCCATTACTCACAGCTATCCTGTTAGTTTTCGCGGGTTTCAGCTGCTCAAGGGATGATGAAGCATCCTTACCCAATGTGGTTTTTATTTTTGTGGATGATCTGGGTTACTGGGATCTTAGTTGATATGGGGCGACAAAGGTGCAGACCCCAAATATTGACCGTCTGGCTAAGGAGGGGCGCCTGTTCACCGATGCCCATTCCGCTTCCGCGGTATGCACACCCTCGCGCTATGCCCTGCTAACGGGTGCATATCCCTTGCGGGCTAATGATGGTAAGGGGGCCTGGGGGCCATGCAGCCATACTACAAGCTCTGCTAATTGATACTGAGCAAGCTGACCCTTGGTCAGATGTTTAAAAACAAGGGATATTCCACCGCGGCGATCGGAAAATGGCATCTGGGTTTCGGAAGCGGAAAGACCGACTGGAACAAGCCCCTGCGCCCCGGTCCTCTGGAGTTGGGTTTCGATTACTATTTCGGCGTACCGAAAGTAAACAGCGGATTCCCTTATGTGTATGTGGAGAATGACCGGATCGTAGGCTGGGACCCGGATGATCCACTGGTTTTTGACGGAGAACCTGTTTCACCTACACCCACCTTTCCGGAAGAAGCAGGACATAAGACCCCCAACAGATTCTCCGGGGCACTGGAAGCCCATAAGATCTATGATGATGAACGCACGGCCACCCTGCTCACAGAAAAGGCAGTGGAGTGGATTAAAGAGAACAAGGAGAAACCCTTCTTTCTCTATTTTTCGACCACGAATATCCATCATCCCTATACTCCAAATCCACGATTTAAGGGTACAAGTTTATGTGGTTTGTATGGTGACTTCATTCACGAACTGGACTGGATGGTCGGGGAATTGTTGCTTTGCCTGGAAGAAAATGATTTGAGCGATAACACCCTGGTTATTTTCACCAGTGATAACGGGGGCATGCTGAATACCGCCAGTAAGCTGACCTGGGAAGCGGGTCACCACCTGAATGGGGAGTTGCTGGGCTTCAAATTCGGTGCCTGGGAAGGCGGCCACCGTGTCCCGTTTATTGCCAGATGGCCCGGCAAGATAGAGGCGGGACCAGCTCCGATCAAATCATTTGCAATGTGGATATGCTTCCCACATTCGCTGCCTTAAGCGGACAGCAACTGGAAGCCAATGACTCCCGGGATGGTGTGAATGTGCTTCCTGCACTTATTGAAAATCCGGCTGTTTCCCTTCGCGAACACCTGATTCTTGCCCCCAGGTTTGGAAAAAACCTGTCGGTTCGCAAGGGGAAGTGGATGTATATCGGAGCTCAGGGCGATGGTGGTTTCGGATCCAACCCAAATGCTCATGCTGCCGGTGGACCAGGAGCCGTTGGATTCTCCGGACGGGCTAACAGCGATATTGAAAACGGCAAAATAAAGAAGACGCTCCGCCTGCTCAGCTCTATAACCTGGAGACTGATATGGCCCAGGCAAAGAACCTGTATGAGGAGTACCCTGAAGTTGTCAGGGAAATGGAAGCCATACTAGATACCTATATTCCAAAAGAGGAAAGAAATGACAGGAGATAAGAACCCTATAAGCATGAAATATATAGCACACATCATTAATCCTAGCGATTTCATTCGTTTGCTCCATTATGAATGCAGGGGAAGTATTGCGCTCTCCCGACGGGAAAATTGAAGTCAAACTGCTTAACGATAAGGATAAGGTAAGCTATTCGGTAAGCTTAAATGGAGAGGCAATCATTGGCCCCTCAGACCTGGGACTGAAGTCGGATGCAGCCACCGCGCTAGAGATCATTGAGGTCACAAGGACTTCGGCAGACATAGGTTTGGGAATCGGTCTGGGGCGCACAAAAAACACATCACGACACCTACAATGAAATTCAGCTGAAGGTTGGAGGAACCTCTGCCCAGACGATCGTTTTCAGGGCCTATAATGATGGTGTCGCATTCCGTTACCTGCTTCCGGAAAACAGGAAGTTCAGTGAGCAGACATATTCGTTTGAAGCCAGTACGGTTTCCTTTTTATCCGCCAAACCGACAGCCTGGTTTCCCCTGTCGTCGACGCTTGTGTCAGATGCGGTGGATGTGAATTCCTGGGAACCCGCGGAGAAGGTCAGGGAAAGGTGAATAAAAACACCCGCTATGATTTTAAGCCTTCCGTCATCAAAACACCCTTTACACTGAAGCTCTCAGAAAAAGCCTATATCTCTTTGCATGAAGCCGCTGTGGTCCATTCGGATGATGCAGGACTTACAGTTAAATGGGAACACACTCACCTATATCAGCAACAATAAAACGGCCGGTGGGTCCCTCACACCCTGGAGAACCATCACCATTGCGGACCGACCCGGCGGATTGATTGAATCCTCCCTGATTGTAAACCTGAACGAGCCCTCCGAGATCGAAGATAGCGGGTGGATAAAGCCGGGGAAAACCATGTGGGACTGGCGTAACCACGGTGCGCATGCCGACGATGGATTTGAGTATGGCCTGACCACCGAAAGCTACATCCGCTATATCGACTTTGCCGCAGAATATGGGCTGGAATATGTGATGGTCGATGCCGAGTGGTACGGCCCGGAAAGGAATCCCAAATCCGACCCAAAAATTAATCTGCCCCAGATCGATATCCCGAAGATCTGTGCATATGGAACAAACAAGGGTGTAGGCATCTGGCTTTATGTCAACACAAAGGGGCTGGAGCTTTACGACCTTGACGAAACATTCGCGCTTTACAGAAAATGGGGCGTTGCGGGCATCAAACATGGCTTTCTAAGTGGGGCATCGCGTAAACATATCGAATTCAGTCACCGGGTAGTGAAAAAATGTGCCGAGTACCGGATTCAATATACAATCCACGAGCCCAACAAGCCGACCGGCTACCGCAGAACCTATCCGAATATACTCTCATACGAGTATGTGAACAGCATGCTGGACGGCCCGACCCGACCCTCCGCAACGCCAAGCCGCCTCATTAATTCACTTTTTGTGCATGCGCTCGCCGGACCGGTGGACCGCAGTTGCGGCATGTTTGATCTGGATAGTTTCATTACCAGGGAAAAGTGTCATCGCCAGCTGCCCTCAACCGTGGTTTCCCAGACGGCGCAATGCCTGGTGTTCCCCAGTGGTCTATTAACCCTGCCGGATCATCCGGATGCTTACAAACGCAAAGCGGATCTCTTCGAGTTTATCTCCCGTCTTCCAATGAACTGGGATGAAACGAGAGTTCTTGAGGCGGAAATAGGGCATTATATTACCTTGGCACGCAGGGCCGGAGAGCAGTGGTTTGTGGGAACACTGGCGGATGAAAAAGGCCGGACATCAAGCTTATCTCTTGATTTTCTCGAAGAGGGAAGAGACTACGATCTTACATTGTATGAGGATGCCGCAGATGCGCATTATGAATTTTTCGGGCCGGAAAACAAAGGGAAAGCCAGGGCAAACAAGCAGGAAATGAAAGCGCACCAAACCCGGAGGGAATTGTACCAGGTAAAAAAAATTACGCTAAGAAGGGAGATTCAATACCTTTAAACATTGCGCCGGGAGGCGGGCACTGCATGTGGATCAGGCC
The DNA here is from genome assembly GCA_963713725.1 of uncultured Bacteroidota bacterium. Classification (GTDB taxonomy): domain Bacteria; phylum Bacteroidota; class Bacteroidia; order Bacteroidales. The sequence continues at coordinate 22,148 of CAVQMZ010000029.1, read as the reverse complement.
GACCAAATAAAAAATAATTTAACTCCAAATATACTAAATACATGAAAACCACAAATAGAAAACAAGTAGGAATTGTAGCCAGTATTGCTTTTATTATTGTACTGCAGTATGTAGCCACATCATGCGAATCCACCCCTGAATCCAAACCTAACGTGATTATCGTCATTACAGATGACCAGGGCTATGGGGATCTGGCTTTTACGGGCAATCCTGCCATCAAAACCCCGACCATCGATGAATTGCGGAACCAGGGAACCTTACTGAATAATTTCCATGTGGATCCCACCTGCGCACCTACCCGATCGGCCCTGATGACCGGTCGCTATTCGGACCGGGTCGGTGTATGGCATACGGTTCAGGGACGGAACATGCTGCGCCGCCGGGAAATCACCATGGCCAATATTTTTGGAGACAACGGCTATGCCACCGGATTATTTGGCAAATGGCATCTCGGCGACTGCTATCCCTATCGTCCGGAGGACCGTGGCTTTCAGCACAGTGTATACCACAAGGCAGGAGGCGTTGGCCAGGCCCCCGACTACTGGGGCAATGATTATTTCGACGACACCTACATCGTTGATGGTAAGCATCAGCGTTTTGAAGGCTTTTGCACCGATATCTGGTTCAGCGAGGGGATGAAGTTCATTAAGGCGAATAAGAATAAACCATTCTTTGCCTATATCTCTCTCAATGCGCCACACACCCCACTATACTGCCCGGAAGAATATGTCAAACCCTATGAAAACGATCCGCGGGTGTCTTCGCCCGAGTTCTATGGCATGATTACCAACATCGACGATAACCTGGCAATTCTGATGGAGATGTTGGATGAGGAGGGCCTGGCCGACAATACCATCCTGGTTTTTATGACCGACAACGGAACGGCAAGCGGAATCCTTGAGGGTCGCGGATATGATGGCGGCATGCGCGGCATGAAAAATTCTGAATACGAAGGTGGTCATCGCGTCCCCTTTATTATCCGCTGGCCGGATGGAAAGATCAAGGCCGGGAAATCCATCGAGACGCTTACCGCACACATCGACATCCTGCCCACTTTCATCGAACTCTGCGGTTTGGAAGCTCCTGAAATCAATTATGATGGATCAAGCATCAGCGAGCTGCTCTACTCCGAGAATCCGGACTGGAGCGAGCGGACACTGGTGGTGGAATCCCAACGTGTGGTCGACCCCATAAAATGGCGCAAGAGTGCCGTAATGAACGATCGCTGGCGACTGGTCAACGGCAAGGAACTCTTTGAATTGGAAAAAGATCCCAGGCAGGGCTCCGATATTTCCAATCAACATCCTGATATCTACGAGCAAATGCGGGGGGAATATGAAAAATTCTGGAACGATGTCTCCCGGGAACATGTGCTCACCAGCTACATGGTCATCGGTTCCGATCAGTCGCCCATCGTCTCGCTCTCTTCGCACGACTGGCTGATCGACAAGCTCCCGCCATGGAACCAGGGACATATTGTACAGGGCGAGGTCGCGGAAGAGTCGTACTGGGCCATCGAGGTCGAACGTTCGGGCGATTTTGAATTCTCGCTGCGTCGATGGCCGGTGGAGGCCGACAAAGGCATCAACGACGGCACTTACGGCAAGGCCTTCAACTATAAACAGGCGCGCATGCGTATCGGCGATTTTAATGAAACCAAAGACATCCCCGAGGGAGCCAAAGAGATTACTTTCAAGGTAAGCCTGGAAAAGGGCATCTACCAGCTTTCTCCGGTTTTCATTGGCCCCGAGCTAACGGCCACACCCTACTATGCCTATGTGACCCATAAACCAGAGCCCGGCTGGCAAACCCCCGAGGGAATGGGGATCCCCGTTTACGATCCGGATTACGGACGGGTGCCGCCACAGAAAAAGAAATAAAAACAGAATAAGGCAAGCTTTTGCTTAACCGGGGCAACAGGATTTGATCCGGTATTCCCTATTTTAGAGTCAGCTATACCGACATGCTCCGATAAACACAGGAAGACTGAATTTGAAGAACAATTAAACCTGTCTCAGAGAATCACACAATGAAAAGAAATAGGAATATCCGCCGGCTAAGTCGTGCTTTTGTACTGCTGGCCATTGTGTTACTGGGGATCAGCAATTCCAGTGCTCAGCTGAGAATTTACTATATCCGCCATGCTGAAGCAGGGCATAATGTTAAAGATGAGTGGCTTGATGTGCCAGAGGATGAATGGCCCGAATATGTTGGCAATCCCAATATGTTCACCCCTGAGGGAGTAATTCAGGTGATCGCAGCAAGCAAAAAGCTGAAGAATACCAACTTTGATTTCATTGCTTCCAGTCCCTTGTGGCGATGCAGGAACACTGTACTACCTTATCTAAAGGAGCTTGAAGCCACAGCCGAAATCTGGCCCGAGCTTAAAGAATTGTACGCCAGTTCGATTATCATTTCCCCTGACCTGCCTCCTCCTCCCGATGACATTATACTTGGCGCCGGGTCGCTGATAGAGTTACCTCCTGAAGACACATCCAATTTTATCCTCCGTGCGGACGGTAATTATAATTTCAAACTGCCGGAATTCCCGGATGATCATTCTGAAAAGGAGGCTGAGACGGCTGCAAGCAAGGTTGTAATACAGCGTGTGCTCGACATGATGCAGGAGCGTTTTGGAGCAAGCGATAAATCAATCCTCCTGGTCGGGCATGGAAGCAGTGGCAATGCAATACTGAGATTGATTACCAATGCTGAGCATTCAGGAGGGATCGATAATGCTGGTATCTGGATGGTGGAAGAGCAAGCTGACGGCGGGTTCGATCTGAAGATTTTTAACGATCTCCCGGAGGTTGACGGTCAGACTATTTCAGATAAAGGCTTGTTACCAGCTCTAGAGCCGGGAAATACATGGTATCATAATTATTTTCCATTTGAATTTAATGCCCCTGTTATTTCCACCCTAGGGGGATCAATCAGCACTTCAAAAACAACTCCGTCGTCCGCTATTAATCCCGGTACGCTGGTTTCAAAATTTAAAAAAGACTCAGCCAGCTTATCTTATATCAGATTTGAATTGCCTGAAAAGCTAACAAGTTTGAGCACAGCAATTTTTAAACTAAGGGTATATGCTCCTTCAGAGGACTCGTCAGGAAATGATATACTAAAATTAGTATTGCAGAAAGATGATCAGGTGACTTCACAATACAGCCTGTCAAATGAGATCAGCGAATATAATAAGTGGGTTGAATACACATTTGATTTGTCAGCGGACTCACTAAAAGATGATTATTACAATGCTGTCTATTTATACTTCGAATCAGATGATGAAGTTTCAGAGGGTAATGTAAGCTATTTCGATGCTTTTCAGGGGCCAAAGAATCCACTTAAGGTGACATTCCGGGTTAAAGATCGTCTGAGCGACTCTTTGCTTCGGGATGTATCTGTTATTGCCGGACAAAGAGAAAAGCTTACTGGTCCTGATGGAGAGATAGAATTCTTTCTAACAGAAGGTAAGCAAAGCGTCAGGATCAATCACCCCGACTATTTTGCACTGGATTCTGCAATTCAGGTATCTGAAGATACCCTGATTCAATTTTCATTGATACCTGAACCGAAAAGCGTCGTGTTTAGCCTAGTCTCCGAAACCAATAATAATCCACTCTCTGATATTTACGCGGTAACAGGAGAATATGAAATGACTACAGGAATTGATGGTAAAGCCTACTTTCATCTCTTTAAAGGACAATATGATTATTCCCTCAGTCACCCCGCATATTTCACAACAAGTTCCTCATTAGAAGTTAATAAGGATACTACTGTTCAAATTATTCTCGTGGCGAACAAGGCTAAAATCAAATTCAGAATCTACTCGGAGGACTATCCACTGAATAATGTTGCCATAGAACTTGACAATCGTATTCTCACAAGCAATCTAACAGGAATAGCACTTTTTCAGGAACTGACCAGATTTGAACTCTTTGATTGGACTGCATCAAAAGATGGCTTTTCAGACCTTTCCGGAACGGTGAATCTTGTTAATGACACGACTCTAAATTTAAACATGGAGATCAGCAGCAATAATGAGGATCATGAGTTTAAACGGCTCAAAATTTACCCCAATCCAGTTCATTCAATTTTAAATATTGATTCAGATCAAATAATCAGGAGGGTTGAGATTTGTGATCTTAAAAGCGCCGTGTTGTTTCATAAGGACCTGAAAAGCAAAAAAGTGACTTTTGATTTGACAGGCTATCCAGATGGAGTATACATTGCCAGAATATACCGTGACGGATTCAGAACCTTAAATCTGAAAGTAATAAAAACAGAATAATGAATTTGTATATTTGACGATATGAGATGTGTTTTGTGATGCAAGAAAATAAGCAGCATAGAAGAGTGGGCATACTGGTGCTTGTTTTGCTATTGACAGGAACTATTATTCATGCAGCTGTTGACCACAAATTTATATCATATTCGAATAAAGAAGGCCTGAACCAGAATACCATCAATGCCCTTGAGCAGGACCGTCTGGGAAATTTATGGATAGGTAGCCCAAACGGTTTAATCAAATATGATGGCTATGACTTCCATGAATACTCCTGGAATCCGAATACTCAACATGGTCTGTCCAATAATAAAATAATCGATATTCATTCAGACAGGGCAGGCATGCTCTGGATAGTCAATTCCACAGGGATACAGATTTTCGACCCTTCTACGGAAAAATTCCACAGAGTGAAGTTGGATCCCGGTACGAAACCTAAACATCTGGTAGAAAAAAATGACAGTACACTGTGGGTTCTCGGGCAGGATTACCTGGCAAGCCTCAATGCCTTTATCCTGAATGATTCTCTTCACCAGGTTCTCTCTTCCAACCTGCTTACCGAAGATTTAAGGCCGCTATTGATCAATGACCTGCTAAATATCAACGACGAAAAGATACTCCTGGCATCGAACCTGGGATTATACCTGATGAAAGTCATGCAGGATGGCAGAGGAGGCCTGATGGTTTCTTATCTGGAGCAGACTTCCTTTCCACGGCAGGCTGTGAACCGTATCTGCATCAGGGATGAAACCATTTGGATTGGGAGTCTGATGGGTTTGCACAAAGCATTCCTGGATTCAGATCAACTGCATATCATTGAAAACCACCTGCCTGATCCTGGAAATCCGGAATCACTTCAGGGGAATTATGTAACAGACCTTTTGGTTGATGGGAATAATCAGCTTTGGGTTGGGACCCAGCATAATGGATTATCGATTTACAACGAGCCAGGGAACAATTTTACCTGTTATGTCTCCGATCCCCAGCTTGATGCAACACTGAGCAGCTCGATGGTAAACTGTCTCTATGAAGACGAATATGATATCATCTGGATTGGAACCGCACAGGGAGGACTTTGTAAACTTGACCTCCATCAGAAGAACTTCATTAATTACAAGAATAACCCTTTCGACGATGAAAGTATCCCTGGTAACCTGGTAACCGATATTCTGGAGGACAAACTGGGATACCTGTGGATCTCAACCTACATGAGTCCCCTGTGTAGGAGCAGACAAAAGGTAAGTGACCGTACTGTGAGCGAACTTGAATTCGACCGCTTCGATACATGGTTTGAAAGCTTCCGGTACAAACGCAGCATATCCCTCAATGAAGATGAGGAAGGATTCATCTGGATCGGTTACCAGGGAGCCATGGTAGTCTATCATCCCGACAGGAGGGTATTTCGGGAAGTAAGTTTCACCATAAATAACGAGCAGACACCCTTATCCGGGCCATCTATGATACCAGCAAGGGATGGTCTGATGGTGGTATGCAACATACCGATATTACTGGTTGAGAATCCATCAGAAATATTGAACGAGGGTGCTGAGAACCCTATCCCGGTGCTGTCTTCTTACAGGATACCAAACAACAGTCTGGTCATCTCCAGCCTGGTTGACAGAAAGGGCCAGTTATGGATCGGAAGCAAGGATATGGGATTGTTTCTGTTTGACCTGAGTCAGAAAAAGCTGGATCTCCTTAAAATTTTCACATCCGATGAGAATAACACCACTTCCAACCTGAACAATGGGATCTTTTCTATTCAAGAAGACTCTGAAGGTCAGATCTGGGTGGGTTCCTTCGGTGGTGGCCTTTATAAGATCACCGGGGAAACCCCCGGGAGCTACGAACTTCAATACGTGGATACAAGGGGGCAATTGACCGATGATGCCATATACGGGATCCTGGAGGATAGCGAGCAGAAATTCTGGCTCAGTACGGACATGGGACTGGGACGCTTCGACAAATCCACTTCCGAGTGTATTATTTACAATATAAACGACGGGCTTCTGAATAATAACTTCAGGATGAGGGCTTATCATGCAGGTAAATCCGATTATTTTTATTTCGGGGGTCTGAATGGTCTTACCTGCTTCAGACCAGAAAACATAAGATCCAATCATATACCGCCCAGGGTTCAAATCGAGAGAATAGCGGTGAACAACGAAGCCCTGAGGGTGGGTGATAAGATTAACAGGAGGTTCACATTTGACCAGGCAATCGCGAATACCCACGAGATCGTTTTGAATCCCCGGAACCAGTCAATATCCTTTGATATTCTGGTAAGGCATCATGCAACTCCGCAGAATAACAGGATGACATATATGCTCCACGGATTTGACAGGGATTGGAGGCAGGTAGCCTCAGGCAAGTATACAGCCACCTATATGAATCTTCCACCTGGGAATTACAGTCTGGAGATCAATGGATATAACGGCGACGGGCTCATTTCTGAACAAGCAAGAATCCTTGACATTACAGTGCTGAAACCCTGGTTCTGGAGGTGGTGGAGCATACTCCTGTCCATTACACTTTTCATTGTTGCAACCGGCAGTATATTTTTGTATCTGGTAAAAATGACGCGGCTCAAGCAGACTTTAATATTCGAACAAAAGGATAAGCTGCGGATCACCGAGATAAATCAGGCCAAGCTCAAGTTCTTTACCAATATTTCTCACGAATTCAGGACTCTTTTGAGCCTCATTTCGGCTCCACTTCAAATCCTGATGGACTCGGTAGACGAAGGGAAGCACCGTAAGTACCTTGGCTTGATTGACAAAAACGCTAAAAAGCTGGGATTCTTAATTGATCAATTGCTCTCCTTTCGCAAGATTGAAAAGGAGAAAATGGAACTTAAGCTTGTTAAAACAACCCTGGGCGACCTGATATACCCCATTGGCGAGGCATTCGAGTTATTTGCACTTAAAAGCAATCTGCAATTTGATTATACGGTGTCTGCATCTGATACAAGCCTTATACTGGATTACAATAAAATGGAGATGGTGGTCTTCAACCTTCTGTCCAATGCATTCAAATTCACTCCGGCCAGGGGGAAAGTAACCCTGGAGTGCAAACCCGAACAGACGGAGCGGGGGGAATCGGTGCAGATAAGAATCACCGATACAGGGATTGGTATTGCAGCGGATAAACTGGAACTGATTTTCGAACGGTTCTACCAGGTGGACTCGGAACTTTCAGGTACAGGCACCGGGATTGGACTTTCCTACAGCAAATCCATTGTTGAACTTCATCAGGGAAGCTTAAGGGTAAACAGTAAACCCGGGGTTGAAACCACTTTTACCATCCTCTTTCCATTAATAAGTGGAAATGAGATGGAAATCCCCAAAGTGGACGTGATGGGCTCCAGAACAAAGGACCTGCTGGCACTTAAGGAACTGAAGTCTTCACTCAAAAGTTCGGGGGAGTTAATCAATGACGAGGCCAAATCTACCATACTCGTTGTGGATGATAAAGTTGAGTTCTGCAATATGCTGGGGGATATATTAAACCCCAAATACAGGGTGATCAATGCGCAGGATGGAAAAGAGGCCCTGGAAAAAACCACCCAATTCGAGCCCGACCTGGTCATCACCGATGTGATGATGCCCGGGATAAATGGTTTTGAATTATGCAAAAAGATCAAATCCGAGGTGGAGCTATGTCACATACCTGTAATCCTGATCACAGCCCTCGGAAAAGAACAGCAGATTGTTGGTGCCGAACACGGGGCAGATGAGTATATCTCAAAACCATTTGATGTCAATTACCTGGTGACCAAAATCGAACAACTCATTGAAAACGGCAAGCGCATTCAGGAGCATTTCTCACAATTCCAGTCACTTCCTGAGACTCTTTCCCTGTCATCCACCGATAAAGACTTCATGCTCAAGGTTAACGAGGCCATAAGAAGGAATCTGGATAATTCCTCATTCACAGTGGAAGAACTGGCCAGGGAACTGAACTTCAGCTCCTCACTGGTCTACCGCAAGTTGAAACTGTTTACCGGGCAGATCCCCAGTGGCTACCTTCGCAATTTCCGTTTGCAGGTCGCTGCCGCCAGGATCCGGAAAGATCCCTATGTGAGCATGAAGACTGTCCGGTATGATGTGGGATTCGCGTCAGCTTCACATTTCACTCGCTCATTCAAGGAAAAATTCGGTGATACTCCCACCGAATTTGCAAAGAAAATAAAATAGCCGGGGGACCACTTTCCCACCCGGTTTGATCTCCTGCCCAACAGGCATGATATTTCCCAAATCAGTCAAAGGATTGACCATTTCAGGCAACGGCACTGAGGCATCCGGACGTAATTTTAGGGCCATGACTAACAATCCTGATTTCTTGAGTGGGCAATAAGAAATAATAATGCAAGTGTAATATTCATTTAATCTGTGATTTAGATTGCTGGCATACATTGCCGGAATTATAAACCAAACCTTTATCCAAATGAAAAAACTAAAACTATTTCTATTTACAATGTTCATATCCGGCCTTTTGCTTAGCATGAGCGCACAGGATACAATTAGAAGTTTTATTATCTCCGAAACCCGCACAAATGGAAGGTTTGACCATTATATCGAGATGGCCAACGTGGGGACAGAAACCATTGATCTGTCCAAATTTACCATTGCCTGGATTAACAACGGTCAACAACTTACACTGGAAGATGGGCAATTTCGTTGTGAAACATTAGGCGAAGACCGCATCTACAGGTTGTCCGGGACACTCGACCCGGGTAAAACCTGGACCATGATGAATGTTGGAGACAACCTTGCACCTGACGGATTTCCATATCACAGACTGGATATTATGGCAAAGGCAGATCTCCTGATTCACGGAAGTAACTCCACCGGCTATATAGACTATGCCATACCCGAATGGGAAATATGGGGAAAGGACTCCATGGACGTCTTTTATAATTTGGGGTACAATGAGGGGAAAATCGGATATGTCTTATACTGTCACCTGGATAACGGCGATTCTATCATGATCGACCAGTATAATCTGAACCTGGATGAAAATTTCGAGATGATTAAGGAGTATGACGATGTAGCTGGAATTCCCATGGCAACCGGTGAATACACCTTTGTCAGAAAAGCGACTATTAAGCAGGGGAATATGGATTGGCAGGTGCAAAAGGGTGTGAGCTATGAAGATTCGGAATGGATCCCAATACCGAATCATCCCTATAAAAGGAGTTTTACGACATTTGGAGTGCATGGTGATTTTCATATCGACCTGGAATCCACGGAGGTGGATATTGACAAGGACAATGGAAAGATGACTGTTCCGTGGGGAGTCATGAAAGGAGACTCCATCCTCAATTTGATGACAGTCGGTCCCGGTCAGGGTTGGCAATATATCCAGGATACCACAAGTTTCATAGATTCCACGCATTCAATAATTCAAAATGGTGATATTTTAAGCATTTACGCGGCGGGAAATGTACTTGAGAAAATTGATTTTGAACTTGAAGTTCTGGAACCAGCAGCAAACGAAGCCAGGGTATACCCCCGGCTGGATAAGAGATACTCAGATACTGATCCCATCGGGTTCTGGGTTCAGCCCTATTATGTTACCGCCGGCGAACCAGTTATCGACACCATAGGAAATGTAAGCTATATGCTCAGGGTCGACACACTCTATAAATACCTGGAGAAGGCTCCAAATGCCACCTGGGAAATTGTCTGGAAGGACGGGACCGCACGTGCCGACCTGCAAAACGGTGATATCCTGAAGGTTACTTCCGAAGATAAATCTGTAATCAAGGAATACTATATAGACGTGCTGGACTACATGGCCAGCGACAATGTGCTTCTGAATGCCATCACCTGGCCCGACAAGTCGGAGTTTTTGGAAAACTGGAAAGGGGATACCATCCCTCAGTTTGTTCCTGATAAAACCAGCTATACTGTGACGGTCCCCTATGGAACCAAAAGTGTCCCAGCCCTGGTTGCTCATCCGGCAGATATAAATTCCAGCCTTCAGGTTAAAAGAGCGGTATCACTCTCTGGAAGTCTTGAAGAAAGGTCAACCGTGTTTACAGTGACTTCGGAAAGTGATACACTGCAGAAGGAATATACAGTAATTTTTGATGTAGAAAAGGATCCCAATAAAGTTCAGATCTATAAGGGAACACCATTCTTTTCTGAAGTAATAATGCGTATGAATTCCTCTATGGGTATGCTTGAGGTTGTTAATCCTGGTAATGTTGACCTGGACCTGTCCGAGTACCTTATCCTGAGAAGTACTTCCTCGAACCCCGCTACTGCCCTGGAGAGACTTCATCAGGATCCACTTGCAGTAACCGAGGATGATTTCGAGGACAGGTACGAATCTTATGTTCCGGGATATAAATTTATCGAAGATACCACCAACTGGTTACTTAATCCAGGAATTCTTAGTCTCGATGGTGATATAGACCCGGTGTTGAAACCCGGAGATGTGTTTGTTATGAGCGCCACGGCTTCCGATAGAAAGAGATATTATACCGATGAAATGCTCGCGAAAATCGATAAGAGATGGGATGGGGTTGAACGCACCTCCAATGATCCTTTGGGTGTTAATGTCAACAGCGACCCCACCTTACCTGCTTCAGGGCGCAAATGGGATCTTTCTATTCCACATCGAAAATGATTCTGTCCTTGAAGGCAAGAAACCCGTGGGTGATCCACTTGATTACAAACTGGTTGATGTGGTTGCAAATCCACTGGATGACGGCACTTTTCTTGTTGCCGGACGGGAATTAGATTCCAGGTTCAAGGGAAGGATGAGACCAAAACCCAATGTTTATGCCGGCGTCGAATCTGTAATTGATTGTATTGAACGTTTTGGCACAACTGCCGACTCCAGCGGATGGATCGTTGAAGAACAAACCGTGGAATTTGATGATGGCTTTGATGATTATCTTGGTTCTCACGTGATGGATCCTGTGACCGTTTACCTTTCAACGGTAAGCTCATCGGTCTACCTGGTCAGTGACGGGTTTAAAGAAGTACAGAGCATCCAGGGAGACCTTAGTTCCACAACGGTTGAAGCTTTCTTTGAATATGTTGACCAAGCCGACCCCATGCAGGTATTTAGCGTACTAAGCGGAGCTGATGGAAGTGTTAAAGATTCAACTTCAGCTATTGCTGCTGGTGATACACTGATGGTCATATCGGCAGACGGGGTAAATACTACTAAGTATGAGTTGATCGATAAGCCACTTGACACGGATGCAGTCCTGACCCCTGCAAACGATCCTTCCGATCTTAGCATTTCCCACAGTGGAGATGAGGGAATAATCGAAGGTGTGGTTTACGGAGCACTGCTTAAAGATCTGCTTGCTGAAATCAAGGTGCCCGAACTGGCCACGATGAATATCATTGACAGCGACGGTAAGCTGGTCCCGCTGCTAAATTTGAACAATAATTTAGTCGAGGTGGACACGAAAGTGGGTGATGGCATCTACTTTGAAGTGGTAGCACAGGACGGTGTAACAATGATAACATACAAACTGGAACCAGCAAGCCTTGCCAGCGATGCTTTCGTCATTTCATCCATATATGATGTGGACGATGAAAATGATGAAATTGATGGTCTTGCAGATGGCACTTCCACCCAGCTATTCTGGATGAACATTGAAGTAGTTAAAGGAGCAAGCGCAACTTTGCTGAGTAAATTGGGACATGAAAGAATGGATGGCCTTGTTTCTTACGATGACGTTCTGAAGGTTGTATCTGAGGATGGCAGCAATACTGTCACTTACTTCATTACTTTCGTGAACGAGACCAATCCGGATGCAAACCAGGCTCCTGAGATCGAACTGGTTTTCAGCGATACAACCTTTGCTGATCCCGGAACTATTATGGTATCGGCTAATGCCACAGATGATAACTTACCTCCGCCTCCGGCCCTGACCTACCTCTGGGAAGTGACCAGCGGTTCTGCATCAGACGTGGTAATCGCAAATGCCGACCAGTTGTCAACCGATGTAAGCTTTAATGCCAAAGGAAACTATGAGCTGACGCTATCGGTCAGTGACGGGGCTCTGACCACTCAGGCTGTTGTGACGGTTACCGTTGGTGCAGTCAATATCACTGAGAACCTTACCCCTGCCATGCATATTTATCCAAATCCGGCCAGCGAAAAGCTGACCCTGGAGCTGAGTAATATGCCCGGTAATGCAAGCGTGGTTACCATTTACAAGATTACAGGAAGTGCCGTATATAATGCGAGTCTGAATACAGAGATCATTGAGATCGATGTGAGCACTTTAGATGCAGGATTATATATCATCAAGGTTAATTCCGGAAATCGCACCTTTACAAGACGTGTTGAAATCCAGAACTAGAATAGTTAAGAAGTGAGTAGTAGTAGTTAGTAGTTTTAGTTTTTTTCATAGGGGGCAGACCTCCTGGTCTGCCCCCTATTTTTTATTTGTAATAATTTTCCATTAAACAAGTAAGACACCATGAAAACAATAATGACTAAAATCAGTAGCATTTTTGGGCGTACCCTGGTCCTGTTAGTGATTCTATTACTTGGGGTAAGCGAATCCAGTGCCCAGCTGAAAATATACTATATCCGCCATGCTGAAGGTGGACATAATATTAGGGCGGGTTGGCAGGAGAGTGAAATCCCTGAATCATTATGGCCTTCCTATGTCGGCGATCATAATCAATTCACCCCCAGGGGTAAGGCAGAGGTGATAGCAACAATAGACAGGCTGCAAAAATACAGTTTTGATTTCATCGCCACCAGTAACGCCTGGCGGGCGCGCAACACTATTCTGCCCTATCTTGATGCTACCGGCCAGTCCGCTGAAATCTGGCCAGAATTAAGAGAAGGGCCGGGAATGCTCACCATCCTCTCAAAGGACATTCCTGATCTTGATATACCAATCCTCAACCTGGGAGATCCAATAGAACTGCCGCGGGTGGAGAAGGACTTCTTTGTGCTGCGAGAGGACTCTCCAAATGACTATAAGAAGTACCCCAGGGATGCTGATGAGAATTTGAAAGTTGCTTACATGAAGCACGTCTCCCTCCATGCAATCGACATGATTGAAAAGCGCTTTGGCGGAACCGATAAATCCATCTTGCTCGCAGGACACAACAGTTCTGGCGTCTCTCTTCTTAAACTCCTGCTCAAAGAGGAACCGGAAGACAAACATGGAATCCTTAGTACAGGAATCTGGATGGTAGAGCAACAAAAGGATGGGTCATATGAATTGAAGATCTATAATAATAAACCTGTTGGGGAATAGAATCAGGCGACACTATATACGGATAATAGTAGACATATGAAATCAACCAAAGAAAGAGCAACGACCAGCAGCTTACTCAGGCGTACCCTGATTCTGGCAGCAATATTATTACTGGGGTAAGCGAATCCAGTGCTCAGCTGAAAATTTACTATATCCGCCATGCAGAAGGTGGACACAACGTCCTGAAAAACTGGGAGACCTATAGTGGCATTCCCAATGATCAGCGGCCCGCATATGTTGGCGACCCCAATGTTTTCACTCCAATGGGCCAGGGTCAGCTGGACAGAGTACCCGGAAAACTCAAGAAATATCACTTTGATTTTATTGCAGCCAGCTCAGTTTGGCGAGCGCGAAATACAATACTGCCCTACATGAAGGAGATCGGGGCCAAAGGGGAGGTCTGGCCTGAGCTTGCAGAATTATACCAGAGCTCTATAATCATAAACCCCGACCTGCCTGCCCCTCCAGATGTTAAAATCCTTGGAGCCGGTGGTCCCATCATATTGCCCCCCGAAGAAACCCCTGTTTTCTCCCTGCGTGAGGATGGCTTGAACAACTTCCGCCTTCCCCCCTTTCCCAGAGATCATTCCCAGAAAGAGGCTGAGACCGCGGCAAGCAAGGTGGTTCTTCAAAGTGTGCTGGACATGATCCAGGAGCGTTTTGGCGGAACGGACAAAACAATCCTGCTGGCTGGCCATGGAAGCAGCGGGAAAGGCATCCTCAGGTTGCTGACAAATGATTCATTGACAGATCTTCCCTCGATCACAAATACGGGCATCTGGATGGTGGAAGAGCAGGCCAACTTCGAATTCGAGCTGAAAATGTACAACGATGTCCCCATCAAAGCATGCAAATAAACTACCTTTCGTCTTCAGCCTGATCCGGCAATTATTGAAGCTCCCGAAAATAAAATCATTGACGGAAAGGATGGAATGTAATCATCTTTAAGAGCCCGTAATTTTATAACTTAGGAGCATCTCTTTTTTTAGAAGCAAATCTGGGTTACGGGGATCTCAATTGCCATGGGGCAACAAAGGTGCAGACGCCAATTATTGACCGTTTAGCTAACGAGGGAATGGCGATCACCGTTTACGATCCGTCGTACGGCCGGGTGCCGCCACAGAAAAAGAAATAACAAGGGGTATAAAGAAATACATAAGATTGCTTAGGATTAAGGAGTATCCTGTTCAAGACAAGCATATAATGATAAAGAACCTTATACTGATCACTGTCCTTCCAGCTTTACTTTTATGCTGCACATCCAAAAAGAAGGCCACTTCAGCGGAAGCAAACTTCATCATCATTTTCACCGATGACCAGGGGTACAATGATGTGGGTTGTTTTGGATCTCCGGATATCCGTACCCCGAACCTGGACAAGATGGCCGCTGAAGGAATGAGATTCACCTCCTTCTACGCTCAAACGGTTTGCGGTCCTTCCAGGGCAGCGTTAATGACCGGCTGTTACCCCATGCGAAACGCCCGAAATGACATAGGTGAAGTCCCCCACCCCAAACTATCGCTTTCAGAAATTACCATTGCAGAAGTTTTAAAACCATTGGGATACGTCACCGGCATGATTGGAAAATGGGACCTTGCCGGGCATAACCAGGACTTGTTCAACTCCGATCTACTACCTGTAAATCAGGGCTTTGACTATTCATTCCTTACTCCCGGAAGCAATGACTCCAAGGTAAACCTGCTTCGCGATAATGCGCTCGTTGAAATGAATGCAGATATGTCCACGCTTACCCGCCGTTATACCGATGAGGCCATTGCATTCATTGAACAAAACAGCACACAAGCCTTTTTCCTTTACCTGGCCCATACCATGCCCCATACACTTCTGGCCGTATCGGAGGAATTCAAGGGAAAATCAGAGGGTGGGTTCTATGGAGACGTGATTGAAGAAATTGATTACAACCTGGGGCGGATTATGAAATTTCTGAAAGAAAAAGGATTGGATGATAATACCTATGTGATCTTTACCAGCGATAACGGGCCCTGGTGGGTCAAAGGAGACCACGGAGGAAGTGCTGAACCACTACGGGGTGCGAAGACTTCAGCATGGGAAGGCGGATTAAGGGTACCCTGTATCGTAAGAGCACCGGGAAAAGTTCCGGCAGGAACAAGTTCGGATCTGGTATGTGCCACCATCGATCTACTACCTACTATTGCCGGGATTGCCGGAGCTGAGCTGCCCGGGGACAGGGTAATTGACGGTGTGGATATTTCTGGGATCATTCATGGAGAATCTGCCTCATTGGAGCGTCCTTATTTCTACTATCAGCACCAGGAACTGCGAGCGGTTCGTCTTGGGAAGTGGAAGTTGCACCTGCCACATCATCCGGAATCCGGATCCATCGCATATGAAAAATGGCCCAGGCACAGTGCTCCGGAAGACCGGGTATTGTTCGACAAATATGTACTTTACAATCTTGAAAAGGATGTCGGAGAGACTACAGATGTAGCTGGCGAAAATTCGGAGATTGTAGCTGAATTGACAAAACTGCTTGACTGGGCAAAAAAGGACATTGGTGATTTCGATAAACGTGGCATCAACGCACGGCTACTGGGTGATGAACCATATAATACTCCCAATGATATTATTCCTCTGAATGAATAGGACAACCTAAAAATAAATGCAATGAAACGTTTTTACTATTTACTTTTCAGTTTATTGAGCATTGCTTCCTTTACATCCATTTTGGCGGGAGGAAGGCCTGAACCTGGTGAAGGGGAAAGACCCAATATTCTATGGATCAACAGTGAAGACAACGGTACCTATATCGGGTGTTACGGCGACAAAGTTGCCCGGACTCCTAACCTGGATCAGCTGGCTGAACAGGGATTCAGGTATACCAACTGCTTTGCCAATGCACCTGTGTGCGCGGTGATGAGAAGTTCCTGGATCCTGGGAATTCCGGCGGTCACTACGGGGACACAACATATGCGCAGCTCTTTCAGGGTACCGGAATCGCTGGTGCCCTACCCGACTCTCCTGAAGGAAGCAGGTTATTATACTACCAGTAGTGGCCGGACCGACTATAACAATTCCAGTTTCGACAGTGATATCTGGGATGAATATGGCCGGGGGGCTCATTACATGAACCGGCCGGAAGGGATGCCGTTCTTTCACAATTTTAATATACTCGCCACCCATGAGGGTCAGATATTTAATGAGCATTACCCTGCTAAATATCCATTGGAAGGGACCCCGGCAAAAGGAATAGTAATCCCTCCTTACCAGGTCGAAACACCCGAGAACCTCTCAGACTGGCAAAGGGTATATGAAAGGATCGCGGATATGGATAGCCAGGTCGGAGAATACCTTGCCGAGCTCAGGGAATCCGGTGAAGCGGAGAACACCATTGTCGTGTATTGCCCCGATCATGGGGGTATTACTCTTCGATCAAAGCGCTACCTGTTTGATAGCGGCACCCGGGTCCCCCTGATCATTTACATTCCCGAGAAATGGAGACACCTGGCTCCTGGCCAGCCAGGATCGGTCATTGAACGTCTTGTTCAATACATCGACATGCCGCGTACCTTCCTGTCGCTGGCCGGTGCCGAAGTTCCCGATCGTATGCCAGGGAGTGTTTTCATGGGTTCGTCCACTGAACCTGCCCCATCTTCCGTATTCCTTTTTTCGGATCGCTTTGTTGCTTCCCCTGATATGAGCAGGGGCATCACCGACGGTCGCTGGAAATACATCCGCAATTATGAGACCGATCGTCCCCGTTTACAAATGATCTATTATCCCCTGATGCAGAGGGGACAGATGTCCCAGCTAAGGGAGTACCAGGCAGGGCGGACAAACCAAATACAGTCCGAGATCTTCAAACTCCAGCCTTTTGAAGAATTATACGACACCCGGGATGATCCTTATGAAATCGAAAATCTTGCCGGCCTTCCTGCTTTCAGGAACAAACTGGAGGAAATGCGACAGAAGCTTGACAGGCATATACTTGAAGCGCGTGATGCAGGTTTTATACCTGAACCCCTGATGGCAGATATTGACAGAGACATGACAACTACCATTTATGATTTTTGCCAGTCGGAGGACAATTACCATCTGGAAGAAATTATGGAGATCGCTTCTATGGCAGCAGAAAAGGATCCCGTAAATATCCCGGAGCTGGTAAAGGTGCTGAAGCATAATGATCCTATCATCCGTTACTGGGCCATCCAGGGACTACGGATATTGGGCCGGGAGGCAGAACCGGCCATTAAGGACATTGAATCGGCACTGGAGGATTCAGAGGCCAGCGTCCGTATCAATGCAATGATGGCCCTGGGAAATACCGGTCAGACCAACAGGGCAACGGAGTTGCTTATTAAAGAGGCAAAGTCTGCAAGCACGGATGCCCACGCCAACTGGGCCCTCTTCGGCCTGAAATACCTGGATGCCCCGGAGGCAATTAAAGGAGTTAAAGAAGAAGAGGTGGTCAGGGGAGGAGACTCACGTGTAACTTACCGCTCGCTGATAAGTGGGGGCTCCATGTTACAGCCGGCCATCGATCTGAATCTCAAATAAAAAACATGAAATTTACTGCATCCTATTCCAGTAAATTCCGACAGGTTTTATGCTTCATTGTAATCTCAGCCTGCTTGGCAATAAACTCTGTTTCCGGTCAGGTATCAGTCAATCTTTCTGAATTTGAGGGACGCGAGGCCTATTCCCTTCAGAATAGCAAATTGCGCATAAGCTTGCTCAGCGGCGGCGCTTATATCGCAGAACTAAGGCTATTAACTCCTGACGGAAAGGAATCTGTCAATCCCTTGTTCATCCCACACTATCAAACCATAGACCCACATACATACAGACCTGACTTACATAAGCATTTATATGGTTCCGGAAACGGGGCAAAGCTAATGGCAGGCTATATGGGACATTATCTATGCTTTCCCTATTTCGGGGATATGAAGGATGAAAACGAAGATCAACCAGGGTATCCCACGCATGGTGAAGCCTACACTGTAAAATATGAAGTTACAGAAAAGATGGAAGACCGTATTGCTGTTTTAAGGGCTTCTGCAATGTTGCCATTGACACAATATTCCATTAACAGAAGCCTTACATTGTTGCCAGGAAGTCCTGTTGTTCTGGTTGAAGAAGTCATTGAGAACCTTGAGCCTTTTGACCGGTTTTACCAATGGGTGCAACATATCACATTCGGCGGACCATTTCTCGAATACGGGAATACCTTCGTGGACGCTCCTGTATCCAGAATTGCTTTCAGCCCACGAGAGGATGATCCTTTAAACTCAAATACTGTGGAATGGCCAGATGTCAGGACTGCAGGAGGAGAAAAAATTAAGGCCGGGGTTTTCTACTCAAACAAGGGTGAAGGGGGATATCGTGCCTGGCTGATGGATGCTGAACGGCAATATACCTGGCTCTCCGTGTACAACAGGGATGAAAACCTCCTGGTGGGTTACATATTCCCTAAAGATCAGAATCCCTGGATCGGAGACTGGCAGGAAAACCAGCATGCCCGGGGCTTTCCCCGGAACGGGCTCACGGTTGCCTGGGGTCTTGAGGTAGGGACCACTGCTTTCGCTGCGAAAAAAGAACAAGGCTATGACCGGGGACCGGTTTTCGGTACAGAAACCTGCAAACGGATCGGTGCTAAAGAGAAAAAAGAACAATCCTATCTGATTTTCCTGCAGGAAATTGATGAGAACTTCAGGGGTGTGGCGGATCTGAAACTTGAAAAGGGCGCCATCATACTTACAGAAAAGGAAAGCGCTAAACATATCCGCATTGTCCATGACTTTAATCCCATATTAATACACCATTAATACACCTCAAATGAAAAGACTTGCATTCCGATTCCTGTACCTATTTTGCATGACCTTCCTTCTAAATGCTTGTGCAAACAAAGAAACTGATATTCCTTACTGGTTGTCGGATTACAAGGACCTGTATGAGAAGAATCCCACAGAAGCCGCACAACAATGGTTCAAAGATGCAAAAATGGGCATGTTTGTTCATTTTAACATTGGCAGCCTGATGGAGAAAGATTCGGATTATAAACTTTGGATGAGTGGGAATGCGGACGAACGGATATGCAATTTTATTGGTATCTCAATGGAGGATTACAGGAAAGCCGAAAGTAAAGACAGCCTGCTGTTCACCCTGTTTGATATCCCTGAATTCGATGCTGATAAGATCTGCCAGCTGGCGGTTAAGGCCAAAATGAAATATATAACCTTCACAGCCCATCACCTGAGCTGTAATTTCGATGCGGAGCATGTTGCCCTGAACAGCGTAAATTCCTCACCTGATGGAAGGGACCTTGTGGCTGAAATGATAGCGGCCTGCAGGAGGTACAATCTAGCCCCATTCTTTTACATGAAATCGCAATACAAGATGGTGAAAACCAAAAATAAAGAACAGAACCTGGCTACCCTTAAAGAGCTTTTAACAAAGTACGGTCCTATTGCCGGCTTATGGTTTGATGACTCGGTTGCAAAATATTCAGAAGACCAGGAAGGGATGGACGAGATCAATTATTTTATCAAGAATTTGCAGCCTCACTGCCTTGTGAGCTTTAAACACGGACTGTACAGTTGCTCGGAAGACTATATCTCCCCCGAATACTATATGCCTCCATTTGAATATGAGATGCAGACCGAGGGACAGCGTGCACGCTTCGAAAGCCGCATGGAAAGGTTTGAGAAGTATGAGAGAGAGGACTGGGAGAAGTGCAACAAGTATAAACTGCGCGAGATATCTACCAGCATGATGGAATCCAGGTGGAGGGACCGGGATTCGGAATTCCTGGGTTGGATGAATTCAGTCGATGCCAGGCGTCTTTCAGGCGAAGAAGCCTGGTTCTGGCTTACCTACGCCCGTTACACAGGATCCAACCTGTTGATGAATATTGGACCCCAGGCAGACGGATCGGTTCACCCCGATGCGGAAAAAGGGCTTATCGAACTGGGAAAGCTCATCGAAGAAAGGGGCTGGCCTGAGGTGGTGCACAAAGTCCCGGAAAAACCTGAATAGCAGAAAAAGGATTAAACACGCAAAATGAAAAGAATCTTCAATCTCATAGTACCCGCATTAGGCCTTTTACTTTTCCAGGCCTGTTCAGTTAAACTTCAGGAAGAAAATACCCTGCCTAACATTATCCTGATCAACGCCGATGACCTGGGTTATGGCGACCCGGGCTGCTACGGGGCTACCCTGGTACAAACTCCTAACATCGATAAACTCGCCCGTGAAGGACGCATGTTTACTGATGCCCATACTGCATCAGCTGTGTGTTCACCATCACGATATGGATTGCTCACGGGAAGATATCCTCTCAGGCGTAATTTCTGGGGACCCCTGCCAGGCCCAGTGGCAGGCCTGACCATCGACACCAGCTATGTTACACTGGGGAGTGTCTTAAAAGATGCCGGGTATGCAACAGCCTGTATCGGCAAATGGCACCTGGGCTTAGGTGAGGAACAACCCGACTGGAACGGCCAGTTAAAACCGGGACCGCTGGAGCTGGGTTTTGACTACTACTTTGGAATCCCGGTGGTAAACAGCGGACCTCCCTTTGTTTACGTGGAAAACCACCAGGTGGTGGGACTGGATCCCGATGATCCCTTTGTTATGGGACAGGAATCTGCCACACAAAAATGGCCTGCAAAATCGGGATACGGGCAAATTGGCGGGGCTGAAAAGGCGCATTTGCTTTACGAGGATGAAAAAATCGGGACCACCTTAAAGAATAAGGCAGTTGAATGGCTGCAAGCAAGAGATGAAGACAAACCCTTCTTTCTCTACCTGGCAACCACCAATATCCACCACCCCTTTACCCCTGCCCCCCGGTTCAAAGGAAGCAGTCAGTGCGGGCGTTACGGGGACTTTATCCATGAACTGGACTGGATCGTGGGTGAGGTACTTCAATGCATTGAAGAGATGGGGGTTGCAGAAAACACACTGGTGATCTTTACCTCCGACAATGGCGGTATGCTTAATAAGGGTGGACAGGATGCATGGAAGGCAGGGCATCGTTTAAATGGTGACTTGCTGGGATTCAAGTTTGGAGCCTGGGAAGGCGGACACCGGATACCCTTCATCGCCAGGTGGCCGGGCAAGATTCCGGCAAACAGCAAATCGGACCATCTGATCAGCCAGGTGGATCTGCTGGCGACTTTTGCCTCTGTTTCCGGGCAGACTTTAAGCAAGGAAGAGTGCCCCGACGGGGTAAACCAGTTGCCTGAATTACTTGGAGAAGCAGAAGAACCCTTACGGGATGTGCTGATCATATCTCCCAATAGTCCCAGCCACCTGCTTGTCAGAAAGGGCAACTGGGTCTATATCCCGGACCAGGATGAGGGTGGATTCCAGGGCAAAAATATTGGCGATCACCTCCTGGCCGGAGCAGCAGCATTTGCCTTAACCGGACAGGTAAACAGCGATTTTGTAGATGGAAAGATCTTAGCGGATGCCCCTCCGGAGCAATTGTATAACCTGGAGAAAGATCCTGCCCAAGCTGTCAATGTATTCGGTCAGCATCCGGAGGTGGAGCAGGAAATGAAACAAATACTGGAAGTTTACAGGAGCATGACAGGACCTGAACCCAAGGTGGGATGGATTAACATTGAAGCA
>CAVQMZ010000028.1:0-75154 GCA_963713725.1 uncultured Bacteroidota bacterium | reverse complement strand
TTCATAATTATTTATTAGTTTAGTCCTGAGTAAAACTAATAAATGCACGGTAACATTCCCTGTGCAACTGCGTATAAAATATGGTACTTTTGAAATAACAAGCACAATGACTGACCCTTCAAGCCAGGTTTTTCAACCTGTAAACGATCCAATTCAGCCCCACACACAATTAAGCGCCTGCATTGAAATCCTTGGATTTCAGCAGATGGTGGCTAATAATGAGGTTGACAAAATTCAGGTTTTCTATGAACGAATGGGCCAGGAAATCTATAATGCCCGTAAAAAAAACTACTCCTGGGGATTCAGGGTGATTGAACCTCAATTTCTTAATTTCTCGGAACGCATAATTCTAGTGTCCAGGCTTTATAAGGAAGAGACGCTTGCCGATCTGAACAGCGTGGTATTTAAACTGTTTACTGAGTTCAACAATATTGTTCTCGCAACGGCTCTGGATATGCACATTCCCATCCGGGGAATGATCCGGATCGGAGAAACCTACCGGGGTGCTGTAAGGTCCCGCAAACCGGCAGTAATGTCTGGCAAAGATCCACTGATCCTGTCTGACCTTCTGAAGGTATTCACGATTAATGAGATTTTTCCCAATGGCTTTTCCGAGGGTCTGATTCCCGCAGTGGATGTTCCCTTCCACTTTGGTGCGGGTATTTGTCAGTCCTTTAGTGACATTACAAGCCTGGATACCATAGGAATTTTTATGCCCGCTGAATTTAATGTGGGTAGCACAGCTGATGTGACCATTCTTTCTAATATGATGGCCGAAACTAAAATTGACGGAAAAGAATATTTTGCCTGCAACTGGAAAGAATGGATGATTGAGCGTTCGGAATGCTCCACCGAAACGATCCTGGCCTACGCAGAAGCAGAAGCAAAATCTTCCGGACCCCATTCAAAAAAATGGCAGAGCCTGCTTGATTACGCTGTTAATCTCTAGGGCCTTGCACGATTTTCTCGCATCTTTCGATCTAAGCAGCCTCCAATGGACCCTTCTGGGTATTTGTGGATTGCTTATCGGCATGTCCAAAACCGGTATCTCGGGTGTCGGGCTGATGGTGGTTCCCATACTTGCCAATGCTTTCGGTGGCAGGATATCGGTTGGCTTATTGCTTCCCATCCTGATCTTTGCCGACATTATGGCTGTTGCCTGGTACAACCGGCACGCAGATTGGAAACATATTCTGAAGCTCATTCCATGGGCCCTTGCCGGAATCGTGGTGGCTACCCTGGTGGGAAAAAACATATCCGACCTGAGCTTCAACAGGATCCTTGCCATACTGGTGATATCCGGGATTTTAATTCTAATCTGGCAGGATTTTAAATCTCAGAAGGACAGCATCCCACATTCACGATGGTTCGCGGCGACCCTGGGCTTAGCGGGTGGTTTTGCCACCATGATGGGAAATGCCGCCGGTCCGGTAATGGCGCTCTACCTGCTCTCCATGCGTTTGCCCAAAAACATATACATAGGAACAGGTGCATGGTTCTTTTTCATTGTGAATGTCTCCAAGGTCCCGCTGCACATCTGGTCCTGGAAAACCATTACCCTTGAATCCTTTACCCTGGATCTGTTGATGATCCCTGCCATTGCTTTAGGTGCTTTCCTTGGAATTATACTGGTAAGACTCATTCCCGAAAGGTACTACAGGCTTCTGGTAATCGTCACCACCCTGCTTTCAGCCATTCTCCTTTTCTATCAATTCTCCTTCTACAACCCGGACTCACCTCCATTTTTCAGGAAAGCATCACCACCATCATCAGGTCCTTCACTCAGAAGATCCCGAACAGCATCATTCATCTCCTTCATGGAAAAGGGTTTTGCAATAACTCTGCCTGCGCCAAATATTCCGGCAATTTTCAAATAACTTTCAGCTGATACCTTTCCTCCACCAGACATGGCTATGATTTTCAGACCTGGTTTAATCCTGATCATTTCGCGGATGGTCTCCAAACCTTCCTTTTCAGGCATTATGATATCGGTAATCACAAGGTCCGCTCCGTGATAACTCTAAAAAGCTCGATTCCCTCCATGCCATTGGTAGCCATATCGACCTCATAACCAGAACGCTCAAGCATCTTTTTTAAGCAAGAGTAAAATATGCGGTTCATCGTCAATTATTAAAATTTTTTGCATCAAGACGCTTTTTTTATATCCTCCTCTTTAAGAACCCGGCGAATTAATTCGCTAAATTCACCAAGAATCAGTGGTTTTGAAATGATATCTACAATTCCGAACTGTTCGATGGCATCCCCGGGTATTGAATCCTGGTAGCCTGTAATGATGATGGTTTTCAGATCAGGCCTTATCTTTTTCAATTCACCAATCAGCTCCGTGCCCATCATCTTGGGCATGGCATGATCTGTTACAAGCAGATCATATTTATCAGGATTACTCCTGAAATCCTCCAACGCTTCCAGGCTATCACTTTTTATACTCACAGAATACCCCAGGCTTTCCAGCATTCTTTTGCCCATAAATGTAATTTCTTTCTCATCATCTACAAAAAGAATGCTGCCCTGACCCTTTCTTCACCTTTCTGAGATTCATCTTTTTGCATCAACCTTTCCTCCGAATGCTGGGGAAGGTATATCATGAAGCTTGAGCCCTTTTCTGGCTCACTTTCACAACAATGCTACCCTGATAAGAGTTGACGATACCATGGACAACTGAGAGGCCGAGACCCGAGCCTGAACCCACCTCCTTTTTAGTAAAGAAGGGTTCAAAAATTCTTTCCAGGGTTCTTTTATCCATCCCATGTCCGGTGTCAGAAATTACAAGCCTGCACATAGTTTCCCTTTTGAATCTTCGCAGAACCTTTCACAGATTTGGAGCCAAACTTTACCTTATCCAGCTTAATACTTAAGTTCGCCCCCGCTTCCCATCATCGCATGATAGCGCATTTGTACACAGGTTCATAATAATCTGGTGCATCTGAGTCGCATCAGCAAGAACTGTACCCGTATCAGAATTCAGCTTTTGCCTGATCTCGATATTAGAGGGGAAAGAGGCCCGAATCAACTTCAGGACCTCATTTACAATATCATCCAGTCTTAAGTGGTTTTTTATCAAAATCCACCTGCCGACTAAAGGTGAGGATCTGCTGTACAAGATCCTTTCCCCTGGTGGCCGCCCCATTTATCTGTTCAATATCATATCTTAATGCACTATCTTCTGATAATTCCTCCAGAGCCATTTCTGTATAACCCAGAATGGGCGTCAGGATGTTGTTAAAATCATGAGCGATACCTCCTGCCAGGGTCCCTATGGTTTCCATTTTCTGCAACTGAATGAGCTGACCCTCCAGCTTAGCTTTCTCCTTCTCATGATGCTGCCGCATCACAATCTCCTTTTTCAGATCCTTGTTCGCAATTGTGAGTTGCCGGGTTCTCTCCTGCACCCTTTTTTCAAGGGCATCATTTGCAGCCTGCACCTTTTCCTGCTCCTTTTCAGGAGCATCACCCGCATATAAAAATCCCTGCCTTGCACTGTGCTCCATGAAGTAACTAATAAACATCCCGATGACATTGGCGCTGATAAAAAAATAGTTGTTATTAAGCAGAATCTCGATGGGTGTATCAGAGATCCATATGGCTGCAATCTCATAGGAAGCAACAATGGACCAGCCTGCAATAGTGGCATAGATGAAGCGTGCCTTAATAAAGGTATATCCAAATATGAAAATCAGGATCAGTCCTGCATAGTAGGTATAATGGTCGGCCATCCTCGCTGCAAAAATGATCATCACAATAATAGCCAGCCCCGTCAGGTACATAATTCCGGCCAGAATTAGCTGCATGTATTTTTTGAAAATTGCTGAAAATGATAATAACAATACAAGAACAAGAACCGGAGTGGTAATTCCAAACCTGATAAACCAGAAAATACGTTTTAATTCGGGAAGGAGTATTGCATCCAGGAAGGCAAAAACACCAAAAAAAATGATTGCCAGGACCAGGGAAAACCTGAAAGGATTTATGGAACGCATAGAAATAATCGTTCCTGAAATCCTTTTCATAATGCCTGATATTTCCACTGAAAGCCAAGTGTCAGCTTGTTCAGCTTCCAGTCATCCCGACCAGAAGTTGGCATGCCAAACAGATTTCCGCGGATCAAATCTCTAATTTCCATAGTCTATGCCGCCTTTATTCTTAAAAACAGGTTAACTCCCAGTGCTTCCATATCAACCCTCACCTAATTCTTCGATGGCTTCAGCTTCAATGGCCATCCTCACCAGGTCATAGTTTTGACCGATGATTCAAATACCAGTCTGAGAGCACTTCCATCAGCCTGCGGGTGGGATTGCTGGTGGAAAAATTGCCGATAATAAACTCTCCTCCTTCGGATTCAGATATTTATAATATTTATTAATCATGTATATGAAATGCTTATCCTTGAAATAATCAAATAAACCTGCACTCCAGATCAGGTCATACCAGTGATAGGGCTTAAATCTTAAAACATTGATCTTAAAATAATCAATGGCATTATCAAACTCTGCATTCTGAGATTTTGCAAAATCAATGGCATTCTGGTCAAAATCCACCAGGTCAAACTTGATCCTTGCTGTTGGGATGATCGTTCATATACTCATGCACATCCGTGGCGGGCCCCGAGCCAAGAATCAAAACGCGCTTTTCGCCTTCATCTGCTTTGTCGATTTCAGCACAACGGCACAGGAAATAATCCTTTCGGTTTCTAACAGCCTGGGCACCAGCCTGGTCCTGAAAAAACCGATCCCAATTACTGTACTTAGAATCCGGATTTACATATTCCTTATATATATTATGGATTAAAGAATAATCACCGGGATAACCAAATGGCTTTACAAAACCATGACCAATTAATGTGTTCTTATTAAGGGACGCCCCGATAACATCCCTGAACATCTCGAGCTCTTCATCTTCAAGGTTATTTACAATGGCGGTAAACTCTTTATAATCTTTCGGTTCCGGACCGCCTTTTTCCACAAGATGTATAAGAAAATTTCGATAATCCTTGGAAATCTGTTTAAACATAGAGTTGGGGCACATAAGAATAGAGAGGGTTAGAAGTTATATCAACAACAAATTGGCTTTCATATTTGGTTCCGGAATAACAATAATGATTAGAAAAAAGAAAAAATCGGGCAATTCAGGCTTATGTATACGCATCTCTATGCTACGGGTTACAAAGCAGGCCCTAAAGGGCTGATATTAGAATCGATTTAAATAATTCGCACCCTGCTTTCAGGCTTGAATTAAAAAGCAAAAATCGCTTTCTTTAAGCCCCCTGATTATGAGACAAAAAAGAAAGCCCTTTGGAAAATACCTGTTCCTCTCAGGAATAGCATTTACTGCTGTATTATTTTTCTTTGGGAATAAAGCCATTGTGAAGACTTCGGAAGACGAATACTGTGCTTCCTGCCATATTCATCCACAGGCCACACAGAGTTGGAAGCTGTCCACTCACCATGATAACAAGCTAGGAATCCATGTTCACTGCGTGGAGTGTCACCTCCCCCCCCACGGAGAGGGCTACCTGCCTGAAAAAGCCAAAACTGGCATCAGGGATATATGGGGAAAATGGTTTAAGGATCCTGAAAGTTTTAACTGGGAGGCAAAATCGCAGATTGAACATGCCAAGCTTCACGTTTTCGAAAGCTGCCTGCATCTCCTGCCATCAAAACAATTTTCCCCTGGGCCTGAGTGATGACGGGCTCGCTGCCCATCTCTATTATGAAGGTCAGGAGGGAGCCGTTCAATGTATCAATTGTCACATCACGGTGGGCCACCATGATCCCAACAGGTTGCATGCCAAAAATGCCGATTTTGGTATTGCAGAGACCGTGAATGAGGAAATATATACAGAGCCCGGCGTAATGGAAGGATTTAAAAACTTTACTGAATATATACCCGGATCCAGTGTCAGTTTCGAAATGCTGGCCATCCCCGGTGGAACTTTCCTCCTGGGCAGTCCGGATGATGAGCCATTCAGGAAAGAGAATGAAGGCCCTGTTGCTGAGGTAAGTATCAGCCCCTTTTACATGGCCAGGGTTGAAGTTACCTGGAATGAATACCTGGCATTTTTCAAACAAACAGGGGCCCAGGGAAAAACTGCCGATGCCTACCTGAATGTAAGTACCGGAGATATTGATGCCATATCCGGACCCACTCCTCCATGGGGTGCCCCTGATCAGGGTTGGGGCAAGGGCAATATGCCCGCTATCACCATGACTCATCATGCCGCAGAGGTATATTGCCAGTGGTTAACAGAAATAACAGGAAAAACCTACCGACTACCCACCGAGGCGGAATGGGAATATGCAGCAAGGGGTGAAACCACAACTCCATATTTCTTTGAAGGAGATCCAAAGAAATATGTAAAGAAAGGGATCCGAAATAAAATACTGGGCGTGGATACCACAGTGATCAATGGATATATAAATTATGCCGAAAATAGTGGGGCAAGATCCACCGTGCCTTCCATGAAGGCAGAGAATCCCTTCGGCCTGGTAAATATGCTTGGAAATGTGGCTGAATTTTGCTCGGACTGGTATGCTGAAGATGCCTTCTCACAGCTTTCCGGAAGAGTCAGCAATCCCACAGGACCAGTGGCAGGCGACGAACATGTAATCCGGGGAGGTTCCTACCGGGATGATGCAGGAAATGTCCGGTCTGCCTCCAGGGAGGCCACCAGAACCGTAGCCTGGTTGAAGACAGATCCCCAGATGCCCAAAAGTATCTGGTGGTATTCTGACTGTATACATGTGGGATTCAGAGTAGTTTGCGAAGCTGCCAAACCCGAAATGTCAGAATAATCATTACATTGTAAACCCAATTTCAACTAATAACTGATTCAAATATGAAACCATCCAACAAAACCAGCAGGCGCAGTTTTCTTGAAAAATCTGCCATTGGTGCCCTGGGCGTAATTGGCGCCACTCAACTTGTTAAATCATGTACCACCGGTGAAAGTGCCGGTACTGTGACCGTACCGGAAATTCTTAAAACAGCGGTAGATGGACAGCCTCTAAGAGCTGGAGTGGTTGGATGTGGCGGGCGTGGCTCTGGAGCCGCCATCAATTTTCTGGACGCAGGCCCGAATCTTAGTGTTGTTGCCATTGCTGATGTTTTCCAGGACAGAATTGATGGAATAAGAACTAAGCTAAAGGATGAAAAAGGTGTTGAGATTCCCGATGCCAACTGCTTCACAGGATTTGATGCCTATAAAAGACTTCTTGAGGTGGATCTGGATATTGTCATCCTGGCCACACCCCCGTTTTTCCGTCCCGAACATTTCCAGGCCTGTGTTGCTGCGCGCAAACATGTTTTCATGGAGAAGCCCGTGGCAGTTGACCCGGTTGGAGCCCGTGCAGTTATGGCCGCCTCCAAGCAGGCAGAAGCTGCCGGCTTATGTGTGGTTACCGGTACCCAGCGCAGGCATTCATGGAATTATCAGAATGTACTGGCCAGGATCAATGCAGGCATGATGGGTAAGATTGTGGCTACCAATGTATACTGGAATCAGATCAAAATTGTGGCACCGCGAAAAGCAAGCGGGATGGACCGAAATGGAGTTTATGCTCAGGGACTGGGTAAACTGGACCTGGTTATCGGGTGACCATATTGTGGAGCAGCATGTACACAATATTGATGTGAGTAACTGGTTTGTGGGTACTCATCCCATTGAAGCAAGTGGGATGGGCTCCAGGCTGAGAAGACCAACAGGTGACTGCTATGACAACTTCGCTGTGGATTTCATCTACGACAAAAGTGTCCATATGAACAGCATGTGCCGCCAGATCAACGACTGTGCCAACAATGTGAGTGAGCACATCGTGGGAACCAAAGGTTATACCAATGGTGGCGATACCATCTGGGATGCTAGAAGGAAATATGCTGTATGAATATATGAAACCTGTGGATGATGCTGGTGAATCAACCATGAACAGCCCCTATGTACAGGAGCACATCGACCTGGTTACAGCCATTCGAACAGGAAATCAGATTGTCGAAGCCGAAGAGACTGCCAAATCGGTTCTGACCGCAATCATGGGTCGTGAATCGGCCTATACAGGTAAAAAAGTGACCTGGGCTGAAATGATGGGCTCAGACCAGGTGCTGGGTCCAAAAGGAGAACTGGCCCTTGGTCCCGTGGATATTAAAGCGGTAATCCCAATTGCAGGATCCGCACCCGAATAGTCTTATCTAAACTACCAAGACGGAAAACCGGGTTGCCTTTGCAGACAGCCCGGTTTTCTTTTTTCCTTTCTCCTTATCTCCCCTTGACTATCCCTAGAATTGATCGACCTCTGCATAGGCCTTGATAACTGCCAGCTCCCCCTCTTTCCCCTGTTTTGAGTTTCCGTGTTCCATTCCCACAATGCCGGTAAAGCCCTTTCTCATGGATATGCTTGAACACATTGGGGTAGTTAATCTCCCCAGTGGTGGGTTCCTTGCGCCCTGGATTATCTCCAACCTGGAAGTACCCGATTTCATCCCATGCAAGGTCGATGTTTGGAATCAGGTTCCCTCGTGGATTTGCTGGTGGTAAAGATCATCCAGAATTTTACAGGCAGGGCTGTTTACTGCCCTGGCATATCTCATAAGCCCTGTGCCATCTTATTCAGGAAGAGACCTGGATGATTTCGGAAATTAAGTGGTTCAAGCACCATGGTCAGATCGTGGGGTTCCAGAATTTCACTGGCGCGCCTGAGGGCATTCACCACATTGGCAGTCTGGTAGCCCATATCCTTATCCAGGGTGACAAAACCCGGCACAACGGTCATCCATTTTGCATTGACACGTTTGGCCACTTCAACTGACTCTTTAATTTCACTTAAAAAGAGATCCAGCTTATCCTTAAAACCACTGGTAAGACTGGGCTCCTTCCAAAAAATGGTATGGGCCACAAAAACACCCATCTCCATGCCCAGATTGGCCATCTTGCTGGCAATTTTCTCCTGCATGGAAACCTCCCGGCCCTTCATCCCATTATCCTCCATGGCCGTAAATCCCACATCAGCCATAAATTGCAACTGATCCAGCAGATTCTCTCCTGCACTATGCTTAAACATGCCAAAGTGAGGCGCATATTTCAATTTAAACTGATTTTTCTCAGTCCTTACAGGCTGATTTGGGATGGCTGAGGCACTCAGGATTCCACCGCCTGCAAGGGCAGCTGTGGCAGCCATACTGTTTTTAAGAAAAGATCTGCGTTTCATGTCTTGGATTATTATTTGGTTCTAAAATAGCAAATAATGGCTACACCGAGAACCAGAAATTCAATTTGAACATAAACACATTATTCCCCTGGATTCCCATGAGGTCTCCGCTAATATCAGAAATGGGATTAAATAGACTCTCCCAACCCGATTTGTCGTGGGCCCAGACAAAATACAGGGTCGACCCCAGCTTATACTCCCATCTAAAAACCAGGTTCGAGCGGAATTGCATAAAGCTGAAATCCGGATTATGAAAGATCCATGAAGCGCCATTCATGATCAAAGGAGTAAAAATTTGTGGCCTCATCATAACTTACATCCAGGCTATGGAACCTTTGTGAAAGATCCTTAGACCTTGCCTGGTTTACGCTCCCGAACTGGTCATACTTCCCAACCGAATAATAGGGGCTGCCGTAATACTGAATGGAAAGCTCCGCATTAATAAAAATTTCTCCCCTGAAAGTCAGCGAAGTCGTTTGCTGATCGATATGCCCGGTGAGGTAGAGTGTTTCCTGATCTGCCCAAAGCGTAGTCACATATTGCTGGTGGTACTTCCTGTTATTATAGGAAATCCGTCCGCTCAGCTTCAACTTTCGAAAGGGAGTCCAGGTCAGTCCGCCATGCGCAATTTCCTGGTGTGAAGACCCTACTCCATAAACATTGTAATGAAAGCCCACATGCCCGAAGAGATTCTTAGAACTGTTGGATGAAATCAAAAAGCCACTCTGGTGCTCACCATCAACCCGCAGAGCAGGTCCACCCCTTAGTTCACGGGTATCCAGATGGCTAAAATCGTAGCCATATACAAAGCGGTAAGTCCACAACTTATTGCTTTGGATGGAAAAATCGATGCCTGCCCAGGTGAGGGTATTCTCTCCTCCAAAACTCCATTGGGCCTCCTGGCTCAATTCTATCTGGTAATTTCTAATCCACCTGGTGGGTTCATTCATCCTGTATCGCAAAGCAAGACCCTGGCCCACAAAATCGGCCTGCCTGATGAAACCCATGTCATTCAGATTTAGGCCCGGGCTACGGTATTGAGCACTAAGATCAAAGTTAAAGCTACCCCCTTTTTTTCCCACCTGCACCAGACCTCCATGACCTCCCAGTTGCTGGCTGGAGCTATCCACTGAAAGGTAGTCTGCATCGGGTCGCTGGTAGAGCTGAATGGTAGAAAGTTGCTTGCAGAGAATGGCCTCCTTGCTTCCCTGCATCTGGCTACCCACCGTTTTTACCTCCACATAATAGTTTTTATTATCCCAGTAATGTAGCAGATCCAGTCCGCCGCTAAGCGCAGAAGACGGAAGCATTTTTGTAAGGATGGAATCGGATGTAAAGCGATTTACCAGGGTGAATATTCCTCCGAGAATGGTATTTCCTTCATCAAATTCCTTCTTCACACGGGAGGAGAAATAATTGCTCATGGGCAGGACCTGAATTTCTTTCTCCTCATCCATATCATTGGTGGCAGTTGCATATTCTCCGGCTGTAAGTCCGTTTACCACACCCAGTGATAAACCCTTGCTGCTTTTTCCCGTAAGTTTGGCAGCACCCAGTAGGGTTGTCTGTCGTGGAAGTTCGGAGATATTCCAGGAATCCACCCTGCCGGGAAAATCTGGGGCACTCCCGATTCGCCTTGAATAATAGGGTATGTCACCTTTCAGTTCAAAATCGAAGATGTCATTCCCTTCCATAAAAAAGGGGCGTTTCTCCTGGTAGAAAGTTTCAAAGGCTGTAAGATTCAGGACCGAAGGATCTGCTTCCACCTGTCCGTAGTCAGGATTGATGGAAAGATCAAGGGTATAATCACTGCTGATCCCAAGCTTGGCATCAAGACCTGCATTGGGCCTGAACGTGGGCCCGCCCTCCTGTTCCTCCATTTTTTCAAGACCTGCCGAAGCATAGGGTAAAAGTTCAATCTGGCGGGATCCCCTTATCTCTTTCACATCCTGTAATTCACCAAAAAGATAAACCATGGCAGGGGCCTGAAGGGGGATATACTGCCACTGATCCTCCTCAGCCTTTCTTGAGATCCATCGCCAGACATGCATTCCCCATACATGTTCCTCCTTATTCGTATACCTGATCTGGCTAAAGGGGATTTTCATTTCAGCTATCCACCCGCTGTCACACCTGGAGGTGGCACCGTCCCAAACCGCATTCCAGTTCATGTCCCACTGGTAATCCCCCAGGTGTTTCAGGTCCATCTTTTGTCCGGCTGCACTCAGATTAAATTCAAAAGCCGTTCTCTTATCCATGTAGCTGTCCAGGGCAATCCCGGTCATATCACCATTCAGGGCATCCCGCCTGTCGAAAATGTCCCTGATCAGTTCCGGCTCCGAATCCTGGCAGATAATGGCCACAAAAAGGTTGGAACGATCATAAAGCACCTTGACATAGGTGTTTTCACTTCCCGGCACACCACCCACAGGCTGTTGCTGGGTGAAAGACCCTTGCCACTCACCCAGGGTCCATATCTCATCATCCAGTTCTCCATCAATTTTTGGCAGAGCCAAATCACCAATACCAAGGGTGCTGTATACCCGCTTATTTTGCAGAAGGGAATCAAGATTCTGGGCAAATACGCCCTTCCCCCCCATAGAAATCAGCAAAACCGTAAGCAGGAATTTAAGTCTGGAAAGTGTCATTGTTGGTGGATGTCATTACAAAAATAAGAGAGTTCTCCACATGACAAGGGCAAACAATCCAAATTATTTATTGTTAATCCTTTACCCGGCATTAATCTCCTAAACAAGACTGATGAAAAAAATATTTATCACAGGCCTGCTAATTGCATTTTCAGCACTAATCTATGCCCAGCAAATCTGAAGGGAAGCTGGCAGGGAACCGCCTGGACACAAATGGGAGCCCAGACAAGAGATACTTTCCAGATGACTGAAATTGTCAACTATGCACTGGATCGTACCATCATTGAAGTGGAGGGCATAGGCAAGGATAAAAACGGGGATCCTGCCCATCATGCAAAAGCTGTGATTTCCTATTCTTCAAGGTCTCAGAAATATCAATGGCACGCCTGGTGCATTCCCGGTGGAATCTTCAGCGAACATGAACCACAGGTTTCAGAAGGGGGCTTCAACTGGGCCATGGAAACTCCCCAGGGGAAAATCAGATATTCGGTAAGCCACACAGCGGAAGATGGCTGGTTTGAGACCGGAGAATTTTCCAGTGATGGAGAAAAGTGGATGAAATTTTTTGAGATGAATCTGACAAGGGTAAAAACTCAGGAAACCAGCAAATAGTCCTGCCCCTCCACATAAGCCCTATCGCCCAGGAAAGCCTGAATTTTCCCCCGGTTGTCCATCTGACGTATATAAGTGAGAATAAAAGCCTTACCTGCCGGGGGTAAATCTTCATAATATATAATCTCCCGGTCCAGCTGTCGGCTCTTTTTGGTATCGATGAAGGCGCTGATGCTGATGCCTTCCTGCTCCAGAATTTTAGCCCTTCTCCTGGAGATCCGGCTGGCACCCCAGACCCAAACCTCCGGATGATGGGTATTGTTTTCGCTTAACCATTTGGCCAGGTAGCGGCTCTTAACCTGGTAAAAAGCCCGGTCACTGTAGATGGGATCTGTACGGGTAAGCCTGCCCTCCGAATCATACCAGTCAAGCACCACCTCAGGAATTTTGGCAATTTTCACTCCCTGGTCAAGCCACCTCAGCCACATTTCATAATCTTCAGGAAAATCGCCCTGCCTGTAAAGCCCGAATTCATCCATTGTAAGCCTCCGCCACATGGCTGTTGGATTTACAATGGGAGCTTCAATAAAACGCCGCAAAAAAATCTCCTCATAGCTGACCACTGAATTGCTCCATTCCACAAACCTTCTGAAGCCACCGGTGGTTTCCGGATCACCCACATGCCTCACCAGGCCTGCAACGGCACCGTAGTCAGGATTCTGATCCAGGAATTCACATTGAAGACCCAACCTTTCAGGCCTGGCCACATCATCCGCATCCATCCTGGCAATGTAATCTCCACGTGCCACTTCACATCCCCTGTTGGATGCAAACATGACCCCCTGTTTTTTTTCCCCAAGTAGTCTGAAGCGGTCATCCTTTACAAGCAATTCCCGGGCTAATCCAATACTACCGTCGGTGGAATTATTATCCACCAGAATACATTCCCATGAAGAAAAGTCCTGCTTCCGTATACTTTCGGCCGCACGGAACAGGGTTTTTTCTGCATTAAAAAAGGGAAGTACAACACTTACCTTTGGCGTTTTTTCAGTCATGGAGCATATTTCGGTCTGACAAAGATAAGCATGTAAGTATATCAGAGTATGAGCGGAATTAGTAAATTCGCAATTGAAGTAAAAACCATGAATTTTAGCAAAACCACATCTTACGCATTAACGGTTCTAAGTTTTCTTGCAGACCACAACAGTGAGAAGTTCTCTGCAAATACATCATGATTTAAAAATGCGCCTTGAACTACACTGTGCCATACACGGAGTTTGGAAGAGAGCAGAAACAGCATACTTAAAGTTCTGAATAATACAAGCTTAGCGACAATTGAAAAATGCTACTGGCGTAGTTTAGCTTTAATTGTGGTACCCCTTTTTACCTAGTCCTCGGGGCGATCCCGCCTGCTTCTTTTAATATCACCCCTGATCTTCTTCTGTTTGATCCGCCTTTCCTTACTTGCCCGTGTAGGCCTGGTGGCAAACCTCTTCCTGGGTGGAATCAGGGCAGCAGATATCAGTCTTAGAAAACGATCGGCCACATCCTCCTTATTCCGGAGTTGAGATCTGTATTTCTCCGAAGCAAGAATCAATTCGCCCTTCTCAGTCAGGCGAGATCCAAGGACAATCGAAAGCCTTGCCTTCTGGGCCGGATCAAGGCATAAAGAGTCAGCAGGGTTCCATATCAGCTCTACCCTTGATTCAGTTTTATTTACATGTTGTCCTCCTGGTCCGGAGGCCCTGCTGGTCCTGTAATGGACCTCCTCCAATAAACAAGTCTCCATGAACTAAAGGTATAAAATGATGATGAAATTTTTCTATGTGAGGACCTTCGCTTGATATTGCAAAAGAGCTGGTAATCCCCTATGAAAAAAGTTCCATCAGCTCATCCTTCGAAAGATCACTAAGCGGATTACTTGAGCTGACAAAAGTCTCAGCCAGCTCCTTTTTTCGAATTTGAAGGCGCTGAATTTTCTCTTCGATGGTATCACTGGAAATAAACCTGTAGACAAAAACACTTTTTTCCTGACCAATCCGGTGAGCCCTGTTCAGGGCCTGCATTTCAGCCGCAGGGTTCCACCAGGGATCAAGAATAAAAACATAATCTGCAGCAGTCAGATTTAATCCAACTCCCCCTGCCTTGAGAGAGATGAGAAAAAGGGGACAGTTACTTTTTTTCTGAAAGGTGTCCACAGCCTCTTTCCTTTGTGACTGATTCTGAGATCCTGTTAACCAGGCGTACCTGATCCCTATAGAGTCAAAATACGCTCTGAATAATTCAAGATGCTTCACAAAAGAAGAGAACATAAGCACTTTGTGACCCTCGGATACCACATTCTCCACGGCCCTGCACACTTCTGCAAATTTACCGGATTCAACATCACTGTGATCCTCCAGCATATCAGGATGATTTGCAATCTGTCGCAGACGTGTAAGCGCCTGAAGCACCATAATGGAGGATTGCCCCATCCCGTCCTCATCAAGGTTTTCAAGAATAGAGTTCCGGACAGTTGATTTTTCCTCTTCGTAAATTCTGCGCTGAACTTCGCTCATGCTGCAGTAGCGCACCTGTTCTGATACCGGTGGTAATTCACTGGCAACCTCCTGCTTAGTCCGCCGTAAAATAAAAGGTTTGATTAACTCCTTCAGCTTCTCCTCTCTTGCCTCATCCTTCTTTCGCTCGATGGGATAAACAAAACCCTTTTTAAAAAAGCTCAGGGAGCCCAGCAGGCCGGGATTTACAAAATTTATCTGCGACCAGAGATCGGTCAGTGAGTTTTCAATCGGGGTTCCTGTAAGGACTATCCGATGGTCGGATTCGAGATCAATGATGGCCTGGTAAAGTTTCGAACCTGAATTTTTTATGGTCTGGCTTTCATCCAGAATTACGTAATGAAAATGGAAGCCGGATAGTTGTTCAATATCCTGCCGGACGGTGTGATAGGTGGAGACAATCACATCATAATAGTTGAAATTGGTAAGTCTTCTATTTCGCTGCATCCCCACATGAGCGCATAGTTTTAATTCTGGAGCAAAACGACTGCACTCTTTCATCCAGTTATGAACCAGGGAAGCAGGAACCACCACCAGGGATGTATGCTTACTGGCCTGAACAGGGAAGATGTCAAGCTGACCAGAAGACTTGTCAGGCATTGGATCCTTCTGAGAACGGACCCTCAGACTTTGACTTCAACAATAATGCAATGGCCTGCAGGGTTTTTCCCAGGCCCATATCATCTGCCAAACAACCCCCGAAACCATTTTTTCTGAGGAAAGATAACCAGGTGTATCCTTCAATCTGATAGGGCCTCAGCGTAGCAGCAAGACCTTCAGGAAGCGCCATTAGCGGCAGGGACTCAACCGCCTTCAACTTTTCCAGTCTTTCCAGGGTATCTGTATGAAATTCTCTGACGGATCCATCCATCATAGAAAAGTGTTGCTTATGAATCAGGATTTGCTCACCCTTAATTTTTCCAAATTCAAACATGGAACGATAGCGTGAAAACCATTCTTCCGGAAGAATCGCGATTTCACCATTGGGAAGCTCAAACTCCCTTTTCCCCTCAAGAAGATTTCTCTTCAATTTTAGAAAAGGAATGGTGTAATCTCCAAATCGAACCACAGCTTTTACGTCAAACCAATCCTCTTTCTCCTGGGACTCCAATTCAAGTTTTATGTCTCCAAGATAAAAATCACCAGTCAGTCTGTGCCTTATACTGAGACCGGCATTTTTCAATTCATATCCAAATTCATTTACAAACTGGATCCCTGAGTATAAGTTATTTTCACCTCCTCTTATAAAGTTATCATTTAAGTAGAAGTTACAATCATCATGGCTTTTTAAACCCATCTCTCTGGCCAGACTCAGCATTTCTTCTTCCCAGGAAAGGTCACGCGTAAAACTTTCGAAGCCATGCGACTTTCCAAGCCTGGTATAGTGATACAAACCTGCGGATCGGACTGTCGGCATGAATCACCTGCTTCATATAATGAAATTCAAGAATCCAGACAGGGCTGCCTTTTAAGCCCAGTTCGAGCACCAGTTCAGCCTTCTTAAGAGCCTCAATTTCCCTCACTTCAATGCCATCAATCTTTGCATCAAAATCCCGAAGACAGGATACCACAAAGGAGGACAGGTACTTTTTCTCTGCCTCTTTTGGTATAAGCACCCGATCCCGGATTAGAAAGGGCTTAAGTTTTTTCGCATCAATTTTATCGATGAAAAAGAGCTTGTCAGCTATAATAATAACTGCCGGATAATTGCTTACAACTTCCACTGGCATATCCTTCAGCTTAAGCATCTTCCCCTGGTGTTGCAAGAGCAAAGCGTAGGACAACTCTTCCTTATAATTAAAACTGAAAAGCGGCTTAGCCGGATCTTTTTGGATGTTCAGAAAGTCCTCGGGAAAAACATTGATGTTACTTTTCTCTTTGATGTAAACCGGAAAACGGTTTTCTCTTGCGATTTCCAGTATGGCATAACAGCACCTTTTCTATGTAAGGCCTCACATGGTCTTTTACCATCTCGGGCTTTAACTGATCCTGAAACTCTTTGACGCTTCCTTTTTTTGCGAAAAGCCGGTGAAGGGTCCGGTCGCTGTAGGTGTCAATCAGGCGAACAAGCTCTTGTTGCATGGGCGTCAGACGCTTGAAAGCTGAGGTGGATTCATCATTCTGAATGAATTCCTTTGCCGTGAAAAACTCTTTCCCGGAATCCTTTTCCAAAAACTGTGCCTGTAAAATACCTCCCCATAACCTGTGAGGCATATAGCCCAGGGCAAATCGCATCTCTTTCATTTGCGATACTTCTCCCTGTGATCCCCAATCTCGACCCCCGATTCGACCCCATCATTCCATATGGTCATCATAACAAACTTTCCCATTTTCATCTTCTTTATCTCATCTTCCTTCCCATCATCACCAGCCTTCGAAAGCGCACTCTTTGCTGCATCCTTCATCAGCCATGGAGGTATCCTAAGCAGGTAAAGATAGGAATTATCCAGAGCCTGTTCTCCTTCAATTATTATAAGTCCCACACTCGATTCCACGCTCATCAAAGGAATGGTGATTTTAGAATCCATAAGGGTGAAACTATTTTTAAGGGTGTCAAATCTCACATGATCAAGGTTCTTATTATCCATATATTTCCCTGCCGCCTCCAGCGCTTTAAAGTTAATCAGTGCTCCATCCTTCAATTTAACCTGGAACATGGCAGTGGTTTGATCCATTTCCAATTTTAAATCAGGTCTGAAATAAACTTCTGCCATTCCGGATCCACTCAGTACTCCGGCAAAATTATCCTTCAAGGTGTATACCTCATCGCCCGACTGCATCTTGAAACTCAGATCCCTGATATTCATATCCTTAATCTCCATGTCGGCACTTAAACTATAGGCCAGCGCGTTTGACACATTAAACTGTCCGTTAAAAAGTAAACTTCCTCCACTTTCACCCGAAACAAGCACTTGATCCAGGAAGAGCACCTTCCGGGTACTTGAGCGAAGGGATCCCTGAAGACCAAAGAGGGTATTTTCCCCATAACGTAACTCTCCCACATCCATGTTGAAAGTAAAATCAGGGAAGTCCATCTCGTTCAGACGTGGGGGGTCCCTGACTTCCAGAGAATCATCTCCGCCCTGCTCTTTCACCTCATCGGGAAGCTGATAGTTGAGCAGCTGATTAAAATCCAGAAGGTCTGATTGTACCTTCATATGACCATAAAGATTTTCTAGCGCAGAGTCTGCATAGTTCCCAATCAGGGCGCTCAGCTTCAGATTGCTTTCCCCAATCCTTCCTTCCAGATTATGAATATGAAGTTCATTTCCCCTTTTCTGCATATTAAGCCTGAATTGATCAATGGCCATGGGGTAGTACCTGAATTGCCAGGCCATATCGCTTAATTCTACACCAAAATCAAGATCCACACTATCGTAGATTATGGATTCAACCGGAAATTGGGCAGAACCGGCCATATGAAAGTCCTCCAAAAATTCTGTTCGATAAGTTTCAGGCAGTAGAAAGCCATCCCTGTATCCGAAAAGATCTTCTGCACGCATACGGGGAGAAGACAGCTTGTAATCAAATTCAAGCATCTCCCCGCTATCCCCTGACATTAAAGCTTCAAGGTTCACCATTCTACCCGAAAAAGAGAATTCACTTTCTCCAATCATTCCTTTCAGATAGTGCAGCGACAGCGTGTCGGTATCAAAAGTCAGGGAGGCACTCATCTTTGAAATATCCGCATAAACCGGGAGCTCAATACCAAAACTATCAAGGGTAAAGGTGAATTCCGGCAGGGTATCACCATCAAGAAAAGCATCCAGCTCTTCTCTGCTTATACCGGCAGCTGCCTTGAAATGCAGGCCCTTAAGTTCCTCGCCCAGCAGGGCAGTAAGCAGAGTATCACCACTCAGGCGCCCGGGCAGAATACGATCGGAACCAAGGACTATCCCCAGTTCCACATCCCGGTCAAAATCCAGAATGTAAGGCAACACATTCTCCGTTTTCAAATCAAGTTCCGCCTCACTCCCATTGTACATCACCTTAAGATTCCTGGCACCAAGCTCACTTCCTTCCATGTAAAGCGTTCCTTCCATCCCGCTAATGGTATCATTTTCAAAAATTAGCCCAAGACCTTCCATGGAGAGATTCACTGATGCTTCATTTTCCAAAAAACTATCGGAGAAGGGATCTATTATCCCGGAGAGTCGTGCGTCAAAACTTACCTGCCCTTCAACATTTCTAATCTTGTCCACCTTAATCATCTGCTCCACGCCTGCCAGTTCCAGCTCACCCTGAAGCAAAAGCTCAACATCGGGCATCACAAGGTTTTTCGCCTTGATGTCTCCCTGAATACTTCCTTCCGGGAAGGAGGCGGTAAAATCTTTCAATTCTATATGAGCTTCACTGAAATCAGCCTCTCCTCCATTACTTGCAAAGAGTGTAAAAGAAATATCATTCACATCTTTTTTAATGGATTTAATTCTGAATCCAAGGCCACGGGCAAAGCCATTCACTCTTACCACCGGGAGCTCATCTCCCAGTCTCCCGATCACACTCCCGTCCAGCTGGATTGAGCCCGAACCGATCTGCTCAATTTCATCCATATCCAGAACTCCAAGGAAGAGGAAATTCAGTACTTCCAGACCCGTGTTATTTGCCCTGAAGGCTATATTTATCTCTGGTTTCACTAGAAAATCATACATCCCCCAGGTCTCTAATTCCAGGCCGGCAAGAGAGAGTGAACTGGGCTCAATTTGCACATTTCTCTTTTCCGGATTATAAATAATATGACTGCTAAAAGTAACTTTATCTTTGTTTTCAACGCTGATTTCCTGTGCTTTTAACTCTTTTATATCAAGCTCCAGTTCAATATCGGCATCAATCAATTCAGGCAGATAGCTAAAGCGGCTTTCCAACTGTTTAATCAGGATGTTCACATGATTGCCTGTGGTATGATCATCATAAAGGGCCTGGATATTGGTCAGCTCAATTCTGTCCAGGTCAATGCCCATATCTATTTCAGTTGGATCCATTGGCCGGAGAAGCCTGCTCTCCCAGGACAATACCAAGGGCATTCTCAAGATTCATGGCCGAGTCCGCATAGACCTCAATCCTGATAAAGCCATTCTTCAGCAAAACTTCCTCTACCAGAATATCACCCCTGATCAATTCGATAATATGGAGGGAAAGGTTAAATTCGTTTATATAGAGTATGGGTTCCTGGTGTAGCGAATCCTGGCGAAGCGGATTTTCATACCAGCTTACATCCTTAAATTGAAGTACTGAATTTGGAAAGTCCATCAGTGGGAACAGGTTCATTTGCCTGATACGAACCTCACCGGGCTGATTCTCATTCAGGAAAACCACTGCCTTTTGCATGATCCAGGTCCTCCCCACATAAAAAGCCAGAGTGAGCGACCAGAATCAGGGCAATAAAGCCTCCCAGGATCCATCCAATCACTCTTAATATTTTCCTAAATCCCCGTCTCACAAGCTGTTTATTATATTCCTTCTAATTTAATAATAAGAAGCAAATATTGTATTTCCTTTAACTTGTTATAATTTTGTAGCTTAAGTTCATTGTAATATGATAAAACGAGTTTTACTTACAGCCCTGATTTTTTGCGGACTTGCAGCCCTGACAAGCAGTTGCGAAATATTGGACGAATGTGGGACCTGTGAGCTTGTAACGATTGATGCCGACGACAAAGAAAGCAGGGGGACACCCCTCCTGTATTGCGGAGAAGATTTGAAGGAAAAAAAAGACGCACCACCTGAAGAATACGACGGAATTACCACCTACTGGGAGTGCTACTAGTACTTCAATCTAATCGCACAAGCGGATGGACCCCTTAATACTAATTCTCATCTTCATTTCGGTCCTCATCCTCGCTCTTTTTTTACCCATTAAAGGAGCCCGATCGTATAAATATATCCCTCCCAAAAACGCTTTCATGAAGCCGATGCTGTGCTTTCTCGCCGTCTGCTTGCTACCCGGAACCGATTTATATGAGTCTTATTACTCCGCTAATCCAGAACAAAAAAAAGCAGACGACAAAGCCCGAGAGGCACCCGGGCTACTTTCGGAAGGTGCAAAATACCATGACAGGGCCACTTTCGCAGCATCGAGGGCAAATTTCCAGATTATAGATTTTCTGGGCACTCTGACTCATGGTCACGGTTCTGAAGCTGAGACTCCTGAAAAAAAAAATAATGCAGCGAAAGCCGCCCCCGATCCTGTAAAAAATGCACGTTTCATTTCCCATTGGATGTTAAACACAGGGGCTCACAGCATAGGATTTACAAAACTTCAGGACTATCATCTTTATTCATATAAGGGGCGAGGTGCAAATGCAGGTAAGGCCATCGAGAAAAATTCATGAGCATGTAATCGCCATAACAGTGGAGATGGATCACGATATGATGCTTGCAGCTCCACAGGGAAGTTCTGTAATGGAATCCTCCGAACAGTACCTGCGATCAGGTGTACTGGCCCTCAAACTGGCAGCATACATCAGGGATATGGGCTATGAAGCCACGGCCCATATTGACGGTAATTACGAGCTGATTTGTCCTCTTGTGGCCGTTGATGCAGGGCTTGGTGTAATTGGCAGGATGGGATTATTGATGACCCCTGACCTGGGGCCCAGGGTAAGAATTTCTGCGGTAAGCACCACCATGCCCTTGATCCAGTCTCCCGGAAAGCCAGATCGCACGACCCTTCATTTCTGCGATTTGTGCAAAAAATGTGCTGACAACTGTCCCGTTGCAGCCATCCCTGACGGACCCCGGACAAAAATAGATGGGATAGACCGGTGGCAGATCTCTTCGGAAAAGTGTTATCATTTCTGGACCGTTTCGGGAACCGATTGCGGGCGTTGTATGACGGTCTGCCCCTACAGTCATCCTGACAACTGCTTTCATCGCATAATCAGATGGGGAATTAAAAATAATTTGCTATTCCGGTATCTGGCTGTTAAATTGGACGATATTATTTACGGACGGAAACCCCCCATCAGGCCTTTGCCAGATTGGACCCATATCAATGACTAAATCATGACGGTCTCCGGATATATTGCGCTGGGAGTAATTTTACTTGTGATTATAGCCCTGGTCAAGGAAATTATGCGTCCCGGTCTGGTGCTATTTTCCGCACTGGTTGTATTCCTGGTTTTCGACATCCTCAGTCCTGAGGAGGCTCTGGCAGGCTTCTCCAACAAGGGAATGATCACAGTAGCCCTCCTTTTCCTGGTCAGTGAAGGGGTAAAAGAATCGGGTTTCCTGAATAAACTGGGCTCTGTAATTCTACCCAAGAAAAGGAAATCCATTCCCAGGCTACTCATGCAGATTATGATCCCTGTATCGGCCATATCTGCCTTTCTTAATAACACCCCAGTAGTTATCATTTTCGGGCCCCTGCTGAAGAAGTGGGCCGATAAAATGAGTCTGCCCTCCCAGAAATTCCTGATTCCTCTTTCATATGCAACCATATTTGGTGGTACCTGCACCTTGATTGGAACATCTACAAACCTGCTGGTTCATGGTATGATGCTCGACCGGGGCATGGAAGGTCTGGGTATGTTTGAACTGGCAAAAGTAGGCCTTTTCATCCTGGTGATCGGATTCCTTTATATGAACATTTTTGCTAACCGACTGCTTCCCGGGGAGAAAATACCAAGATT
The DNA here is from genome assembly GCA_963713725.1 of uncultured Bacteroidota bacterium. Taxonomy (GTDB): domain Bacteria; phylum Bacteroidota; class Bacteroidia; order Bacteroidales. The sequence continues at coordinate 52,550 of CAVQMZ010000028.1, read as the reverse complement.
CAGTTTTCCCAATGATATCCGGGAGTATTATTTCGATGTATATCTTCCTGAAAACAGTAACCTGGTGGGTAAGGTGATCGAAAAAAGACATATCCCGGGACTAAAGGAGTTTTCGGTCAGAACCGTAATCAGGTCAGGCAAACACATCCGTATCTCCAACTCACCATTCACCCTGGAAGCGGGGGATAAACTGATCATGGTAGGAGGTTCCGAAGATTTGGGCTACCTGACCCAGGTATCCGGGCTCCAAATTGAAGCGCTGGACAATATCAGTCCTGATTTTCTTAAAAATACCCTGAAACAGGTTGAGGTTGTGATTGCTCCACGCTTCCCTGGAATCCAGCAAACCCTGGCAGATTTCGACTTCTTTGGACACTACAATGCGGTGGTCATGGCAGTTCACAGAAATGGGGAAAGGATTACCACCAACCTGGAGAACCTGGAATTTAAGGTCGGAGATAACCTGATGCTGCTGACCACCGACGATTTCACAAGATACTGGGGAGAATCCAGGGTCTTTTATATGGCCACCGAAATTGGAGAGATGGATGATTCAAAAGATCGCCGTCGCAGATGGACAGCCATGATTCTGGTTGGCATTATGATTACCGGAGCTACCCTGGGTCGATGGATCCCCACCCACGGTAAGAACGAGTATGACATGTTCTTCTTTGCGGCTGTGACCGTAGTAATCATGGCCCTGATGAAAATTTTTACACCTAAAAAATATACCAAACCCATCAACTGGGATGTGCTTATTACCATTGCTGCTGCCATTGGCATCAGCAAGGCCCTCCAAAATTCAGGTGCAGCAGATGTCATCGCTCATAGTGCCATAGGCCTGTCAGAGCGCTTTGGCCCCATCGGGGTGATGGCAGCCATATTCATCCTTACCAACGTCTTCACCGAGATCATCACAAACAACGCAGCTGCCGCCATCACCTTCCCCATCGCCTTCGCCGCCGCATCCCAGCTGGGAGTCGATCCCAGACCCTTCTTCATTACCATTTGTATTGCTGCTTCAGCGAGTTTTTCAACCCCAATCGGTTATCAAACCAACCTGATCGTCCAGAGTATTGGCAACTACAAATTCAGCGATTACTGGAAAATCGGTTTACCCCTCAACATCATTGTACTCATCATCTCCTTATTGGTTATTCCAAGATTTTGGCCATTCTAATCCATAAAGCTAACAGATGAAAAGAGTTATTTCGTTTTTGGGACTGGTTCTGCTATTTAATTTAAGCTATGCACAGGACAGGTTAACAGGCGAGCCTTTCGCCACCCGGTCGGAAGTTATTGCCACACACGGCATGGCCTGTACAAGTCAGCCCCTGGCAACCCAGGTGGCCCTGGACATATTGAAGGCCGGCGGAAATGCCATTGATGCGGCCATAGGCAGCAAATGCCATGCTGGGATTGGTGGAGCCCACAGGAAATGGAATTGGAGGAGATCTGTTTGCCATCGTATGGGATGCTGAGTCCCAGGAACTATACGGACTTAACGGGAGTGGCAGATCGCCACGCTCGCTTAGCATAGATTATTTCAGGGAAAAGGGATATGATAAAATTCCTGCCTACGGACCCCTGCCGGTATCTGTTCCGGGATGTGTAGATGGTTGGTTTGAGTTACATGAACGATTTGGGAATATGGAGATGGAGAAGATTCTCCAGCCCGCCATTTCCTATGCCCGGGAGGGATTCCCGGTGAGTGAAGTGATAGCCTATTATTGGGAAGGAGGAGCAAGGGGGCTTAGTACTTATCCCAACGTCGCAGAGCTTTATATGCCGGGCGGAAAAGCGCCTGAAAAGGGAGAAATTTTCAAAAACCCCTATCTGGCAGAAACCCTCGACAAAATAGCAAAAGGAGGAAGAGATGCATTTTATAAGGGAGACATTGCAAAAACAATTTCAGAATTTATGGCTGAACAGGGTGGATTTCTTTCATACGAAGATCTGGCCAGTCATTCTTCGGAGTGGGTTGAACCGGTCAGTAGCTCCTACCGCGGATATGATGTCTGGGAACTTCCCCCCAATGGGCAGGGCATTGCCGCTCTCCAGATCCTGAATATCATGGAGGGATATGATGTATCGGCCATGGGTTTTGGCAGCAGTGAATACATTCATCACCTGGTGGAAGCAAAGAAGCTGGCCTTTGAGGACAGAGCTAAATATTATGCTGATCCGGCCTTCAATGAGCTTCCTGTTGAAGCTCTGATTTCCAAGGAGTATGCCGCTGAACGCAGAGCTCTTATTAATCCTGAACGAGCTTCCCGAAATCTGGATGCCGGTGAGGTCGAGCATGGAAATACAATTTATATGACTGTGGCTGATTCAAAGGGCAACATGGTCTCCCTGATCCAGAGCAATTACCGCGGACTGGGTTCCGGGATGTGTCCACCCGGACTGGGCTTCATGCTTCAGGACCGGGGTGAGTTGTTTAGCCTGGAGGATGGTCACTACAATATATTTGAACCTGGTAAACGGCCTTTTCATACCATCATACCCGCCTTCATCACCAAAGATGGTAAACCCTGGATGAGCTTCGGAGTGATGGGTGGTTCCATGCAGCCCCAGGGCCATGCCCAGATCGTAATGAATATGATCGATTTTGGAATGAACCTTCAGGAAGCAGGTGATGCCCCGCGCGTTCGTCACGGAGGCTCCTCCCAGCCCACAGGAGAGAAGATGGAAGACGGAGGCACAGTTTACCTGGAATCCGGGATATCAAGTGAGCAAATCCGGGAGCTGGCAAAGAAAGGACACAAAATCCAGTATACAGTAGGTAGCTATGGCGGTTACCAGGCCATCTTATGGGATGAGCAAAAAGGAGTTTATTTCGGTGCCTCCGAATCCCGGAAGGACGGGCAGGCAGCAGGGTATTAAGTCATAAAGCCATAAGGCTTTAAGCTTTATGGACTTTAAGCTTTTAATTTGTAAACCCTTATCCAATCAATTTCCATGGCTGAGGGAAGACCGTTTCCGGTGGCTCCCTCTTTCAGGTTGGATGAGAAATTAATGTACATCTCTTCCTGTGGAACCCCTGAAGTCTGGGTTTTGAAAACTTTGTCGTTGATCTTCCATACCAATTTATTGGGAGACCATTCCAGGGTATAGATGAAATAGGTGTCGGCATATTTAGCACCATTGGTTTTTGCCAGTGACTTATGGTTTGAGCCTGATTTTCCCCAGAAATAATTGGAATATAGCTTCCCGTTTTCAAAACGGGCCACATCAATGTGAGGTAACATGCCATCGGATACCATCCAGAATGCCTGCGCAACTGAGCCGGCAGCCATTTTGATCTTCGCCTTAAAGATGCCGTATTTCTGCCTGAAACTTTGGGCACTGTTGATCATTCCGCTGGTGTAGTCAAAGCTCTCCAGAACAAAACCCTGGTTTCCTCTCCAGACAAGGCCTTCGGTCTTGGCGGCCTTGGTGACAATCCTGGCCTTGTTGTCGTAAAACTCAATATTCTCACCATTGGTAGGGAAAGAAATATCATCCTCCAGTGCATAGGAAGAATCCATACCCTTTTCGCCCCAATAATAGCGTGTCATCCACTTTGAAGAATCCAGTTTGCCAGTATTAAATTTCTCATCGAAGGTCTGGTCCCATTTCTCAAGCTCCTTAAAGGGATTTTTTTTCTTTGTTTTGAAATACCAGACAATTTTCTCAGACTTCTTCAAAACACCATATTCAGTCTCCTTGTGAAACTCTTCAGAATCTTTGTATTCCTTCTTTTTTATCTTCTTTTTACGCAAGATAAAGTCATTGGATTTGATCTCTTTCTCAAGCTCCAGGAAGTGCTTCAGTTCATCAGAATTTTCAAAATCTTTGAAGGCCTGATAGTCCGCTCTTAATTGATCATCAGCCGATTCTACCTTCTCTGTAGAGGGGATCATCCCCAGCAAAAAACTTAAGCTTGCCATAATTATGATTGCTTCATTTACAATGATTAAAGATATAAAAAAATCATCTCCGGTATGCCCTCCGCCGACTTTTAAAATAATAGACTCCTTCTATGGATATAAGGAATTGTGAATACTTTGAAATAATATATTTACCAGAAATATTCATGTCCCACTTTGCTCCCATTCGCAGCTCCAGGCCAGCCCCAACATTTGCCCCAATAAGCAAATCATCTTTTATTGTCGGGGGCGTATTCAGGAATGGGGTATTTCTCATCCACCTGGGCAATGACCGAATTCATGTAGGTCAGATTAGCCCCTCCAAAAGCAACAATCTTCAGTGTTCCCTCGTGAAAAACCACAATCTGTCCATCCAAATCTCCCATATACATGTAGTTTGAAATCGTATAAGAACCAGCATCTCTGATGCTCTTGTTGAAGATCGTCAGGGTGGGGACAATGTGAATAGTACTTCTTTTGTCAAGCGCGATCCACGTTTTTACTTTGAATCCTGGATTTCCCATCTCGGATGAGTTATACTCAAACCCGGAGCCAAAACAAAGACCTGCACCCATCCTGTATATCTGGGCGGAAATATTGCTGCTAATCCCGGCAAAAAATACCAGGGAAACAAACAAACAAAATCTTAGCAGGGCCGGCCTCACTTAAGCAATTTTGGGTTTTATGAATATAGATTCTACGGTAATGAATCAATATTGTTTCAATCTTAAAACAATAAAGCATCTGTGAATATCATCTTATGAAAAAAGTACTAAATTTGTCTACCTAATTATTCAGCACGAAATTTTAATAAAATCAATCCTTGCAATGTCAAAAATGACCGGAAAAATCTTACAGATAATTGGACCTGTAGTTGATGTTAGTTTTGAAGAAACCGGAGACAAACTCCCCAGTATACATGAAGCCCTCGAAATCGAAAGAAGCGATGGTGATAAACTGATTCTGGAAGTCCAGCAGCATACCGGAGAAAATACGGTCAGAACTATTTCCATGGATGCCACCGACGGATTGCAGCGCGGAATGGATGTTCTTGCCCTGGGACATCCCATTACCATGCCCCTTGGCGATACTGTAAAAGGTCGCCTCCTGAATGTGGTTGGTGAAGCCATTGATGGAATCGGGCAGGTTGATAAAACTGGAGGATACCAGGTGCACAACCACCCGCCAGCCTACGAAAACCTTTCAACCGATACAGAGGTCCTCTTCACCGGTATTAAAGTAATTGACTTACTGGAACCCTATTCAAAAGGTGGTAAGATTGGTCTTTTTGGTGGAGCCGGAGTTGGGAAAACGGTGATCATCATGGAGCTGATCAATAACATCGCAAAAAAATACGAAGGTATTTCTGTTTTTGCCGGTGTTGGTGAGCGAACCCGTGAAGGAAATGACCTTCTCAGGGAGATGATCGAATCGGGAGTTATCAAATATGGAGAAGCTTTCGAGAAGAGTATGGAAGAAGGTTCCTGGGATCTGAGTAAAATTGACCACGAACAGCTGGAGCAGTCACAGGCTACCCTGGTATTCGGTCAAATGAACGAGCCTCCCGGAGCTCGTGCCACCGTTGCCCTCTCAGGACTCACTGTTGCTGAATCATTCCGCGACGGGGACGAGGAGAGTGGAGGAAAGGACATCCTTTTCTTCGTTGATAATATTTTCCGTTTCACCCAGGCAGGATCTGAAGTTTCCGCACTGCTGGGGCGTATGCCTTCTGCTGTGGGTTACCAGCCAACTCTTGCCACCGAGATGGGTTTAATGCAGGAAAGAATCACCTCAACCAAAAGGGGATCCATTACATCAGTACAGGCCATCTATGTGCCTGCGGATGACCTTACCGACCCTGCTCCTGCTACTACTTTTGCTCACCTTGATGCAAATACCGTACTGAGCCGGAAAATTGCGGCACAGGGTATTTACCCTGCTGTTGATCCACTGGATTCTACATCGAGGATTTTGAAAGCCGATGTGGTTGGAGAAGAACATTACAATACCGCTCAGCGTGTAAAAATGCTTTTGCAGCGCTACGCTGAACTTCAGGATATCATTGCCATCCTGGGGATGGATGAATTATCAGAAGAGGATAAGCTGGTTGTACACAGGGCAAGGCGCGTTGCACGCTTCCTTTCCCAGCCTTTCCATGTGGCAGAGCAGTTTACCGGAATTCCCGGCGTATATGTTAACATTGAGGATGCCATTAAGGGATTTAATATGATTATGGATGGCGAGCTGGACGAGTATCCCGAAGCAGCATTCAACCTGGTGGGAACTGTTGAAGAAGCCATTGAAAAGGGCAAGAAAATGCAGACTGAAACAAAAGCATAAGAATATATGTTGCTTGAGATCATTGCACCAGACAAGGAGTTATACTCGGGAGAAGTTAACCAGGTAAAGGTTCCCGGCTCCAAAGGATCTTTCGAGATCCTGCGGAATCACGCTCCTATTATCTCTACCCTGGAACCGGGAATAATCAGGATTGTTGACTTAAAAGGAGGTGTTACCAATTTTGAAGTGGATGGAGGAGTTATTGAAGCAAAAAACAACAAAATTATTGTTCTTGCAGAAAACGCTAAGAAATAGTGTTGTCATAAGCATTACATCTATTTTCCTTGTCACTGCTCTGTCGGCATTTAATGTGACCTCGAAGAAAACCGTAACCTTCAAATCATCTGATCTGTTACTGATCACTGCAGATGAGTACATCAGTGAAAAGGAGAATCCCTATATTTTGCTTTTCCACCAGCAGCAATCAAGCCGGGGAGAATATTTGACCATAGCCCGTAAACTTTGTAATATGGATTACAACTGCCTGGCAGTTGATATTCGCAACGGCGGAAGTGACAACAGAGTATCCAACGAAACCTTCAAACGCTGCAAGGAGAGCAGGTGCTCCACCACGGTTTCAGATATTGAAAAGGATATCCTCGCTTCCATTGATTATGCCCATGCCAAATCAAATAAACCTGTGGTCCTTTTTGGTAGTAGTGCGAATGCTTCTCTTTGCCTTAAAATAGCTAAGGAGAATGACAATGTCAGGGCAGTAATTGCCTTAAGCCCCGGAGAATACTTCCTTCCCAATATCAGCATTCGCGATACCATTTCTGGTTTAAGGAAGCCCGTATTTGTAAGCTCCAGTCTGGCCGACACACCCTATGTGGAAGAGATTGTATCCGGTGTTTCAGAGGAGTACGTTCAGGTTTTTAAGCCTGAGATGGGTGAAGGTGCAAGGGGAACTCTCTCTCTCAGTAGCAAGAATGAAAACTCTTCCGAATACTGGCTTGCCCTTTTGCTGTTCTTCAAGGACTTGATATAGATGGTAAAATTTCTGATTGTCCGCTTCAGTTCCATCGGGGATATCGTGCTTACTACACCGGTGATGCGCCACCTTAAGAAGCAGGTAGAGGACTCACAGGTAGACTTCCTTACAAAAAAAACCTACGCATCCCTGCTGGAAGCTAATCCCTATGTGGATAAAGTGCTTGCCTTCGACGGAGATATGAAAGCCTGCCTCCGCACCCTGAAACTGGGCGAATACGATTATATTATCGACCTGCACCATAACATCCGCACCGCCCGCATAAAGATGGGCCTGAAGAGGATGGATTTCTCGGTCAAAAAACTGAATGTCCTGAAATGGTTGTATGTAAATCTCCACGTGAATCGCTTACCCCGGGTTCATATGGTGGACAGAAACCTGGATACAATAAAGCTTTTCACGCAGGAAGATGATGGAAAAGGACTGGATTACTTCATTCCGGACCAGGAAAAAGTCGACCTTAAAAGCCTGCCAGTGGATTTTCAAGATGGCTACCTGGCCCTGGCAATTGGAGCCCAGCATGAAACCAAAAAACTTCCCCTTGCCTCCCTCATAGAGCTCTGTGAGAAATTAAGTGTCCCGGTAATTATTTTGGGTGGTCCCGGTGATCGGGAGGTGGGCACATCCATTGTAGAGGCCTTGCCAGGGAAGAAAATTCTGAATGCCTGCGGGGACTATTCCATCCACCAGTCGGCCTCACTTGTTCAGCAGTCCAGGGCCCTGATTACGCATGATACTGGTTTGATGCACATTGGAGCAGCATTTCAGAAAAAAATTATCAGCATCTGGGGAAACACGGTTCCCGAATTTGGAATGTATCCTTACAGGCCGGATCCTGAATCAGTTATGTTTGAGATCCAGGGGCTTAAGTGCAGGCCATGCTCAAAAATCGGTCATCAGGCCTGTCCTAAAAAACACTTCAAATGTATGCTGAATCAGGACCTTGAAGGTATTGCTGCAAAAGCCGAAGCACTTTTCTCCAGCCAGACCTGAGTCTCCTATTGTGCCCTGAAAGAATAAGTCAGAATAGCCCGATGACGTGCAGGGGCCTTAACATCCACTCTGAATCGGGAGGACAGCGCTGCAGCAAGCGCCGCCTCTTCAAAGCATACCCTGTCATTACCTTCAACGGGCCCCTTAATATTGGCACTGATCACACCACCATCCTGAGCAACCGTAATCTCCACCCTGACCAGGCCGGAGCCTTGACAGCGGTAGACAGGAATGGTCAGATCCACCTTCTTTCGCTGAACGGGTTCGCTGAGAAATTCATAGGTAATGGTGGTTGGACCGGTATACTCTCCCTCATCCTCCTCGGGAGACTCTTCTGCCGGAGGTACATAATCGGCCGTTGCCAGTATGGCCTGTAACTCCTCAAGCTTTTCGCGGTCCGCCTCATTACGAGCCTCTTCGATCTGCTCCAGCAGGTCATTTACGTAATCATCGGTGGAGATATCCTGATCGAAGCCTGACTCAGCCCTCAGGTTTACAGCACGATTGCTTGCCGCTTCCCGCTGGCGCATGAGCTCCTCCAGCCACTCGGCAGGAACTTCCATCTCCTCCTCTTCTATCAAATCCTCGACGGTAAGCTTGTCCAGTTCAAGTTTGATCCCCAGTTCATGACCCCTTTTCATAACATCTACTCTGGCGAAGATTAAAACGATCAGAACCAGAAGATGAAAGATGATGGTATAGAGGATGGAATTCCGGTTCTTCTTGAAAAACTGTTTGATCCCCCCAGGGCCATATGAAAAAAGTTCCTCCATGCTGCTGCAAAATTAGGAATTTATCTGATCGTCAATGGAAAAGAGCCACTGGAACATGGAATGCCTGTTTTCAGGCTCATAGATATACCTTACACCCACGGAAAGGGGAAAGGGAATCCGGAGCAAGTTAAGATCGGTTAGCAGATCAGCCCCCAGTGTCGTATAGTTCTGATCTTCGTAATGGGCCGAAGGCTCCCTGATGACCACATCGGTTCCCTTCATATAATCCACCCAGAGCCCTCCCCTGATTCTTTTCAGATAGAGAAGCGAACTAAGCTCCCAGTCGGGATAAACGATCGGAAAAACATAGTCGGCACTGTACCGGGTCAGTACCCTTCCATAAATACCATGATAATCCGCGGGGCAGGGTCATCAGGTTGATAAAGGCAGGTCTTGAGGGATCAAGGGGATACTGCACCTGGTGCTGCATGGACAATTTGAGGGTCTGATGTTTCAGAAATCCGGGAGCATAGGCAGTTAATCCCAAGAATGGAAACGGCACCATATACCCGGTTATCGAAGGGGGCATGGTAATACCCGCCTGAGACAGTAAAACCGATCCTGGGCAGAATATCCCGGACACCCCTTCTCAAATAAGAGGTGGCATAAAGGTTATAATAGAAATAATGGGTACCGGTCCGGTATTCACCCTCCTCCTCAATGTATTGCAACTCCCGCCGGTACTGGTAATCGATCCCGGGGCTGAATCAGGGTAATAAATTTCCCGGTGTTCAGGCGAAAGGGGATATAGCTTTGAGCTGTAAAGCTCATATCCTGGGGCAGGGCCATTGCTGTATCAGCTTCCTCGTTCATCAACAGTACATTGGGCTTCCCTCCATAATCAAAATAGAAATTAAACACCGGGTAGCGACCCTTTAGCTGAATGCCCGAATGAAACATATGATAACCGTCTTTGTATTCATATCCAATCTGGCTCACGGCAGTACTGAGCTGGTTTTGGGAGATCAGGGATACCCCCAGGCTAATGGGTATATCTTCGGTGGAAAGTGTCAGATTCGGGATTCAGGTAATCCACATAGAAAGGCAACCAGGAATGCACATTAAACAGGTGACCCAATCTTTGAGTACTTCTTTACCGCATATACCGTGCTATCCTGTTCCGATTGCCGTCCCTGCTTCTTCAGCCCCCTTCAGTGATCAGATCATAATCCAGCTGTTCAGAATGATCCCTGCACTTCAGCTCAGCGGTTTCCATGAGGCATCATCCAGTGAGAGTTCGGCTATTTTATAACCCTGGGCAGTATAGATTTGAATAGCAAAGCTTTTTCCCATCGGCTGAAATATAGGGTTGAAAAGCCCCAAACCTGGAAGAGGTGACCTGGAATATTTCATTCAGGGAAACATGAAAGCAGTATATATTGTCAATCCCGGAAAAAGTTGCACTGAAATAAATCCGGTCCCCGGCTACCACGGGATTGGAAATATCATCTCCTTCCACTTTAAGCAGGTATTCCCAGTTCCCCTTTTCCGGATGATAGCTCACAAGGCTATTTACTGGTGTGATCCGACATAATCACCACAAGGGAAGTATCCCCTTCCATCCAGGCAGGATGTTGAATAAAACGGTTCCCCGGTGAAGGAACCCTGAGCATTTCATTTCCTTCCAGATCCAGAATCACCAGGCTGAATTTCTGCAGTTCGGATTGCTCGATGACCGCCACCCTGCGATCCATCACCGGAAAAACCGGGCGAGTAAAACCGGGTTTTCCTGCCCAGGCGTTTTGTTTTCCCGGTGGACAGATCATAGGACCTGATCACAGAATAATTCCTGTTGCTCCATCGGGTATCAGGCACAAACTCATCCCAAACCACATGAGTTTCTGAAACACTCACCCGTCCCGAGCTCAGGTAGCCTGGTCTGAATAGATGATTTTTCCTTTCCCGTCCCGGTCCATTAAAATAAACTCGGGAATCTGATCCATTCCGCTCTTATAGGCAAACATTACGGAATCCGATATCATATGGGGATATCTGTAGCTGGTATATTGTTTTCCTTCCCGGCCCTTTTCCTGACTTCCCCATTGAATATAGGGGTGTTTGAATCCGGCTCATTTCAGTCCCTGTCCAGTGTTTGCGATATTCTGCCAGGGCATTCTGGTAAAACTGCTTTTTGCTGCGCAGTCCGTATTTCCGCATACTGATCAGTGTGGGATCCAGAAAGAAAGGGTTTACGGGCAGCATAATTCTGAAAATCAATCCAGAAACCATCTCCGTAATTCCTGCGTCCGTGCCTGACCATCAGGTAACCCAGCTGATAATGATCCGGGATATAATGCCTGTAGGAACCCATGGCGGCCTTTGAAAAGGAATAGGTGCGTCCTGCCTCAAGCATCTGAGCTTTCAGCTCCATCTCAAAGGAGGGTTGTCTTCCCCTTCCGCTGGTGGACAGTCGTGTTTCCGAATCAACCGCATCACCTTCAAGGTACCAGAGGGGCAGAAAAATGGCCATGGCTCCCACCATTTGTTGTCCACCCAGGTAATAAAGACCCCTGGTGAAGCCCTGGTCAAGTTTATCAATCTGAACCGCATGCCTGCCTTCGTGGATGGCAAGCTGGGTAAGCCAGTCCTGGTTATAACCATTTGGATCCGGATTGCTGAAAATCTCCAGCCGCTTTGGGGCCCATACAAAAACGCCATTTGAAAAACTGGACTCGTTGTGCACAATTACGGGCATCCGGCTGTGATTGTGGTCCAGGGCCTTGCCCAGAAGGGGATAGTAGGATTCCATTCTTTTTGCATAAGCCTGAGCCAGGCTATCCACCCCCTCGGGAAATATTACTTTGTAATTGGGGGTTTCAAACTGGTACCAACGAAGCTTTCCGGCATCCTGGCCATATTCGTAAAACTGCCCCTGGATACCACAGGAAGAAACAAAAGCAGGATGAAAGCCATCCTGCTTTTGCACAAAAAAATATATGTGGATTGCTTAGTTTTCAGCAAATTTAACCTGGTAACCTTTTGAACGCAGATAAACATAAGCTCGTTTGCGTACATCTCCGTTTAAGCATGATATCATACATTTTTGAGCTACCGCAAGTATGGCAAACACCCTGCAAGGCATCCTCGATTTTCCGTAAATCGATGCGCCTGTCCAATAAAGCCGGTGATGTAAGTGATGGGAGCACCATCCATTTTTCGCTTGTCAAGGCCAACCACAAGACTTGATTTTCAGGAGTTAAGGTATTAGGCTCCCGAACATTGGCATACTCATATTCAAACTCAGGATAGTCGGTGTAGAGGATTTGATCGAGATCATTCAATAGCTTTATCACTCATGAGGTCCGATTTTGTGAACCCCAAATATAGACTCCATTTTTGATTCTGTCAATATATTCAAATAAAAAAGCTTTAAATTCGTCCCAATCTAATTCATGTGATCAAGCAGAACCTATGCAATTCAAACAACAAAACCTTATCCTGGGCTGGGCCAGCTTCCTCATAGCTCTCGTCGTATACCTTCTCACACTGGAGCCAACGGTAAGCCTCTGGGATTGCGGAGAATTCATTGCCAGTTCCTATAAACTACAGGTAGGACACCCCCCGGGAGCACCCCTCTTTATGATGATTGGGCGCATATTCTCTCTTTTCGCCTCTGATACCGAACAGGTTGCAAAAATGATTAATGCGGTTTCGGCCTTTGCCTCTGCCTTTACCATCCTGTTTCTCTTCTGGACCATTTCTCACTTCCTGGTGAAAATGAAATTAAACAAGCTCGTCATTCTGGGAGGCGCCTTTGTAGGAGCCATGGCCTATACCTTCTCTGATTCATTCTGGTTTTCAGCAGTGGAAGGAGAAGTTTACGCCACCTCCTCCTTGTTTACCGCTGTGGTATTCTGGGCAATTCTGAAATGGGAGAATGTTGCCGATAAGCCTGGAGCTAACCGCTGGCTGATTTTGATTGCCTACCTGATAGGTCTTTCCATAGGAGTTCACCTGTTAAACCTGCTTGCCATACCAGCCATCGTCCTGGTTTACTACTTTAAAAAATATGAGCCCAGCCGAAAGGGACTTATTTATGCACTTGGGATTTCCCTGGCCATACTGCTACTGATTATGTACGGGATCATTCCCGGTATTGTAAAAGTAGGCACTGTCGTGGAAAAACTGTTTACCAACTCCTTTGGTATACATTATAATGTAGGTTTTGTGGTATACCTGGTACTTCTGCTCGGAGCCCTGATTTTTGGAATTTACAGGACCCAGTATGTGAAGAAAAATGTACTCTGGAATACAGCCCTGGTCTGCATCACCGTAATTATCATCGGTTACTCCTCTTACGCCATGATCATGGTCAGGTCTTTGGCCGCCCCTCCAATGAATGAAAACAGACCCGAGAATGTGTTTGCACTGCTATCCTACCTGAATCGGGAGCAGTATGGCGACAGGCCCCTGATAATGGGGCACCTTTACAATGCGGAGGTAAAGGATGTGACCTACAAAAAACCCGTGTACATCCTGGACAAGGAGAAGAATCGTTACGAAGTGGCTTATCGCAAGGCCGAGTTGGAAATGGAAGGAGGGAAGGTGCTTCTTCCAAGAATGTACAGCCGGGAAGCCAATCACAGGCAGGCCTACCAGGAATTCGGAACCATCCAGGATCCGGCAAATCCATCTTACCTGGATAACATTGAATTTTTTATCCGCTACCAGGTGGGCCATATGTACCTGCGCTATTTCATGTGGAATTTTGCAGGAAGACAAAATGATATACAGGGGCACGGGAACGTATTGAATGGAAACTGGATCAGTGGAATTCCCATTATTGACTCCCGCATTGGCCCACAGAAAAACCTTCCGGCAGAAATGAAGGATCATCCTGCCCGAAACCGTTACTTTCTTCTTCCCCTCCTGCTGGGCTTAATGGGATTGTTTTTCCAGCTGGATAAAAATGCAAAGGATTTCTGGGTGACCATGAGCCTTTTTATCCTGACCGGCCTGGCCATTGTGGTATATCTTAATCAGACACCCTACCAGCCAAGGGAGAGGGACTATGCCTATGCGGGATCCTTCTATGCCTTTTCCATCTGGATCGGAATCGGAGTGGCGGGTTTATTCCGGGTTCTGCAAGCAAAACTCCGTGAAAATCTGGCCGCCATACTTTCCATTGGAATTTCCCTTGTAGCTGTTCCCACCATCATGGCCATGGAAAACTGGGATGATCACGATCGTTCCGGCAGATATACCGCCAGGGATATTGCGAGAAACTACCTGAATTCCTGCGACAAGGATGCAATCCTTTTCACCGTGGGTGACAATGACACTTTCCCCCTGTGGTATGTACAGGATGTGGAGGGGGTCCGAGAAGATGTCCGGATCGTAAACATGATGCTTTTTAATATGGACTGGTATGTGGATCAGATGCGCTGGAAAAATTATACTTCCGAGCCACTGAAGTTTACCCTGCCTGAGAGCAAATACAGAAACGGAACCAATAATTCCATTTATGTGAGGGAAAATGAAGGCTGGGCCCCGCTGGACTACATTCTGACCTTTGTAAAGAGTGACGACCCTCGAACAAAACTCCCCCTGCGTTCGGGCGACAAAGTGGACTATATTCCTACACAGAAACTGATTTTCCCGGTAGATTCAGCCAATGCCCTGTCTAGCGGGGCAGTCCGTCCTGGAAATGAAGAAGCCATGCTTCCTGATCTCAGGTTCACGCTTAAGCCCAATGAACAGATTATGAAGGGAAGCCTGGCCCAGCTTGATGTGCTGGGAAGCAATAATTGGGAGCGTCCTGTTTATTATACATCCGGTGGCTTTGACGGATCGCTGGGATTGGAACGCTATTACAGAATTGAGGGCCTTGCCTACAGGGTCGTTCCTGTGGAAACACCCTACCAGAGCATCCTCGAGATGGGTAGCATCGACACCGATAGTCTCTATCACCGCCTGATGAACACCTTCGAGTGGGGTAGAATGAATGAGGAGGATGTGATTCTGGACTATTACACCATCCGTACCCTTTCGGTGATCAGGTTCCGCAGCCTCCACACCCGCCTGGCCCTTGAATTACTAAAAGAGGGAAAGAATGAGAAGGCTGTTAATGTACTTGATCGTTGCATGGAGCTTGCGCCTTCAAGGGTATTGCCCTTTGATCAGTATGTTTCCGGCATCACCATTCCGGACCGGGAAGGTGGAGTGATTCACTACGAGGGAGTCATTGAGGCCTATTACATGTGTGGCGAGACTGAAAAGGCAAATGCCATCCTTAAGGAACACTATATTACTCTGTCGGAGAAATATCTCTATCTCAATTCCATGAAACAGCAGCACAAAAATTCAATCCAGAGGGAAATCAACGAGGTGATTTTTCAGATGGAAGAGCTTAGCATCCTCCTGCAGAAGTTCGAACAAAGGGATTTAATGCTGGAACTGGGACTGGCTTAGGGTTATTTCTGACGATGAAGCAGGTAAGAGGCAAAGTCAAAAAGTTCCTTTTTACTCTCCTCGGGCCGGTTCAGATTCTCAAGGCTTGCTATCGCCAGCTCGTAAAAATCCTTGATTCGAACGCTGGTAAGTTCCCTGATATTGAGCTTCTCAAATATTGCAGTTACAGCAGCTATCTTTTCCTCCGGATCGAAATCCTTCCTTTTCAACCATTCACAGAGGGCCTCCTTTTCGGAAGGTGAGGCAGTCTCAAGGGCATGAATCATCAAAAATGTTTTCTTATTATCGAGGATGTCTGTACCCCTCTTTTTTCCGATCACTTCCGTCTCGCCAAATGTGTCGAGCAAATCATCCTGTAACTGAAAGGCAAGGCCCAGATTCCGGCCAAATTCATAAAGATCTTCAGCGTCCTTCTCAGAGGCTCCTCCGAGAATGGCGCCAATTTTCAAACTGGCTGCGATCAGAACAGCTGTTTTTAATTCAATCATATTCAGGTATTCCTCCTCGCTCACCGTCAGGGACTCTTCGTAATTCATATCATATTGCTGTCCCTCACAAACCTGCATGGCAGTTCGGGTAAAAATATCCTGAACGGTATGCAATACA
Source organism: uncultured Bacteroidota bacterium (assembly GCA_963713725.1). GTDB lineage: Bacteria > Bacteroidota > Bacteroidia > Bacteroidales. The sequence goes on along the minus strand of CAVQMZ010000028.1, from coordinate 36,525 downwards.
ACAGGGGGGGACTGATTCATCAGCCTGCTTGCAAGAATGGACATCACATCGCCTGAAAGGATGGCCACATTTTCACTATACTTCACATGCACCGTGGGATGGCCTCTGCGCAAATCGGAATGGTCCATGATATCGTCATGCAGCAGGGTAAAATTATGAAAGACTTCTATGGCCAGGGCAGGCATCATCGCAGAGTCTACTGCTCCTGCAAACATATCACAGGCCAGTAAGACCAGCGCAGGCCTGATCCGCTTTCCCCCCAGGGACAAGACATATCTCACAGGTTCATATAACTGGGCAGGTGTATCAGGGATGGAAAAAGCCTCAATATGTTTTTCAACTAAATTCCTGGCTTCACTTAGGGTGTACATGGTGTTTCCTTTTTTCAGACAAAAAATATAAAACAAGGTAGTGAATTTTGAAATCCATGGCACGATGATTGAACAATTCATTTTAAAATAGAATCACTAACTTTGTCCGATTCGAAAAAGTAGTATTTATGCGTCTTCACCTCTTAGTATTTTCCCTGATTTCATCCTTCATACTCTTGCATTCCGCAGGGCTGAGCGGACAGGGATACCGAATTGAAGTAGAAATTTCCGGGCTTTCAGCTGACACCCTGATACTGGGCGAATATTTCACCTCCCGAATGGTACCCAAGGACACCCTGGTTCTACAAAAAAACGGGGCCGGGATTTTTCAGGGGAAAACCCCCTTCCGGGGCGGCCTCTACCTGATCTACTTCTCGCCTGATAAATACTTTGATTTTATCATGGGTGACGATCAGCATTTCTCCATTAAATCGGATACGGCCGACCTTGCAGGAAGTATAGAATTTATGGGTTCAGAAGATAATGCGCTTTTCCTGGACTACAAGCTCTTTCTGAATGAAAAAAGGGGACAGCTGGATGAAACCCAAAAGCAGATTTCAGCATCTTCAACTGCAGCTGACTCGGCCATGGCCCGTGAGCGGGTAAAGGAAATTAACCATGAAATGGAAGCATATATGGATGAGATTGAGAAGGCGCATCCCACGCTCTTTGTCAGCACATTCATCGGTGCCACCAGGGAGCCTGTTCCTCCCGAAAACCTGCTCAACGGAGATCGTCGACATGACGACTCTGTCCGTTTTTTTTACCGCAAAGCTCACTACCTGGATCGCTTTGATCCCTTCGATGTACGCTTACTTCACACACCCATCTATGAAGGTAAAATCAAGACTTACATAGGAAGTATCGTACCCCAGCACCCCGATTCACTGATTGTGGCAGTGGACTATCTTCTGAAAGGATCCAAGTCTGAAGAGGAGCTCTATCGTTATATGCTTATCACACTCTTCAATCACTTTGCCGAGAGTAAATTTATGGGCATGGATGTGGTCTATTTCCACATTGCCGAATATTATTATATCCCCGACGCCAGCTGGAGCAGCCAGGACTTCATTAATAAACTCCAGGAAAACCTGGATAAAAATAAACCTACCCTGATCGGGCAAACAGCCCCCAACCTGGCCCTGCGCCGGATCCCTGCCGACCATTTTCAAATGGCCACCCAGGATACTGCCATCAAAAAGGACCCTCATATCGGGGAGGATTTCTTCATATCCGATATAGATGCCGATTATACCATTCTATATTTTTGGGAAGCCGATTGTGGTCATTGCAAAAAGTCCACTCCCGCACTCTATGAAGTCTATACAAGACTCAAAGAGAAGAATGTTGAAGTACTCGCAGCCCATGTGATTAATACCATCGAAGGAAAGGAAATCTGGGTTGATTTTGTAAACGAACATGGCCTTTATGACTGGGTCAATTGCTGGAGCCCTTACAGCAACGATTTCAGGGTTTTATATAACCTCCAGAGTTACCCCCAGCTATTTATACTGGACAGAGATAAAAAAATTGTTGCCAAACGGATTACCCCCGAACAGGCAGAACAGATCATCAATAACCTGATTGCCATCGAATCAAAAAATTAAGCATAACATATGGAAGCCAAACCCATTAAACTAATCCTTGAAGACGGTACAGAGTTCGAAGGAAAATCATTCGGATACGAAGGCAGCATAGCCGGAGAGGTAGTATTTAATACGGCTATGACGGGCTACCCCGAAAGTCTTACCGATCCATCTTATAAGGGCCAGCTTCTGGTTCTTACCTATCCACTGGTGGGCAACTATGGTGTTCCAAAAGATGATTCAGAAAATGAACTTTATAAATTTTTCGAATCGGATCAGCTGCATATCTCGGCCCTTATCATCTCCGATTATTCCTTTGAGTACTCACACTGGAACGCTGAAAAGAGCCTGGGAGACTGGCTGAAACAACACAAAATTCCCGGCATATTCGATGTGGATACCAGGCGCATTACCAAGATTCTGAGGGAGAAGGGTTCCATGCTGGGAAAGATTGTCTTTGACGGATCTGAACCCGAAAGCTATGATCCCAATCAGCATAACCTGGTGGCAAATGTGAGCATTGGGGAAAAGAAGGTCTATGGAAGCGGAAAATACCGCATCCTCCTGATGGACTGTGGGGTCAAGTACAATATCATCCGCTATCTGCTGGACAGGGATACCACAGTGATCAGGGTACCCTGGGACCATGACATTAGCAAGGAAGAATACGATGGACTTTTTATTTCCAATGGCCCTGGCGATCCAAAGCAGTGTGCCGTCACCATTTCAAGTCTTTCAAAAGCCTATCAGGCGGATACCCCCATTTTCGGAATCTGCCTGGGGAACCAGTTAATGGCTCTTGCTGCCGGCGCAGATACCTACAAATTGAAGTACGGACATCGCAGCCATAACCAGCCCGTCCTGGAGGTGGGCACCGACAAGGCTTATATCACCTCCCAGAATCATGGCTACGCCATCAATAATGACACCCTTCCCGAGGGATGGGAGCCCCTTTTCATCAACCTCAACGACAACACCAACGAGGGAATGAAACACCTGGATAAACCTTTTTTCTCCACACAGTTTCACCCGGAAGCTTCAGGAGGACCAACAGATACAGCTTTTCTTTTTGATGTTTTCCTGGAAAACATCAAAAAGTCCAAAGCTTAAAGTCGTAAGTCCGTAAAGATTGATCTTATGACTTTAAAAACTTTCGGCTTTCGACTTATTGTCTGATTTGTCCGGATCCGTAGATCACATATTTGTTGGTGGTCAGTTCCTTCAGTCCCATGGGACCGCGGGCATGCAATTTCTGAGTGCTGATTCCAATTTCGGCTCCATAGCCAAATTCAAATCCATCCGTAAACCTTGTGGATGCATTTACATAAACAGCTGCTGCATCAACCCGGTCCAGAAAATACTGGGCATGACTGTAATTCTCACTTACGATGCTCTCCGAATGTTTGGATCCGTATTCATTGATATGCTCCACTGCCTCTTCAAGGGAGCCCACCACTTTGGAGGAGATGATCATATCAAGATATTCGGTGGACCAGTCCTCTTCCTCGGCAGCTTTGGCCCCCGGAATCAGACTACAGGTGATTTCATCGCCCCTGATTTCCACTCCTGCTTCAAATAAAACCCTGGCAATTTCCGGTAAAACCTGGGCGGCTACTTTCTCATGAACCAGTAAACTTTCAGCTGCATTACAAACACCGGGACGATGGGTCTTTGCATTAAATACGATGGGTACTGCCTTTTCCAGATCGGCAAAATCATCCACATAAATGTGGCAGTTGCCAACACCCGTTTCAATGACAGGGACTGTGCTGTTCTGCACGACGGACTGGATCAGTCCGGCTCCACCGCGGGGAATCAGTATGTCCAGGTATTTATTCAGTTTCATCATGGCCACAGCACTATCGCGACTGGTATTCTGAACCAGCTGCACCATATTCGGATCCAGGTCACAGGCCTGAATGGCTTCATGAAAAATATTTACAATGATGTTGTTGGAATGAAAAGCTTCTTTCCCCCCGCGCAATACACATACATTTCCGGTCTTAATGCAAAGTCCTGCCACATCGGCCGTAACATTGGGCCTGGATTCATAAATCACACCCACAACACCCAGTGGCACCCTTTTCTTCCCGATCAGTAAACCGTTGGGCCTCTTCTTCATTTCCTCTATCTCACCGATGGGATCATCCAGCTGTACAATCTCCCTAAGACCCTCAGCTATTCCGGATATCCTTTCCTTTGTCAGACTTAGTCTGTCCATAATGGCTCCTTTAAGCCCCATATCCTTTGCCTGTTCCAGATCAACTTCGTTGGCTTCCAGAATTCCTTCGGTATTTTCTTCCAGCAGATCGGCAACCAGGGATAAAACCCGGTTCTTCTTCTCTGTATTTAAATGGGCCAGCTGGCTGGCTGCTTTTTTTGCCTTTTGCCCAATTATATTTAACTCTTCCATATGCTACATTTTATATTTTCTATGCACTAACCCGCCATCTGACTGGTGGCATCGCTTACAAAGAAGGTACCCAGATCCTTTCCTTCCAATACATCGAGGATGGTATGTGGGTCGTTGCCGTCGGCGATGACCACATCCACATTGTGCTCCCGGCAGAGTTCTGCGGCCGCAATTTTTGATGCCATTCCGCCCTTGCCCATTTTTGATGAGCCATTCAAATCCACATCTTTCAGATCATTGCTGGCTTTCATCACCTTGGGGACCTTTTTTGCGGAATGATGAATGTGTGGATCGGCCGTAAATACTCCATCCGTATTGGTAAGAATCAGCAGCAAATCGGCCTGCACAAGGGTCGCCACAGCTGCCGACAGGGTATCATTATCTCCAAATTCAATCTCATCGGTGATTACCGTATCATTCTCGTTCACTATGGGAATAATCTTCATATCCAACAACTCCAGGAGGGTATTTCTGGCATTTTTTCTGCGCAGGCTGTTCTCGATCCCATCCCGGGTCAGCAATACCTGGGCAACGGTTTTACTGTACTCATCAAAGAACTTCTGATACAGACGAATGAGCCCAACCTGTCCGATTGCTGCAAGGGCCTGTTTCTTCACCAGATCCGTTGGCCTCTCCTCCAGTCCGATCATGCCAACGCCAACACCCACGGCTCCCGATGAAACCAGGATGATCTCCTTACCTCTGTTCTGCAGATCAGACAGTACCATGGCAAGGCGTTCCATGCGTTGATAATTAATTTTTCCATTGTCGTAGGCCAGGGTACTTGTCCCCACCTTGACTACGATTCGCTTTTTATCCTTTAAATATTTTCTGTGTGTCATGACTTTTTAAAATAGTTTACCAGGGATTCAACCACTTCCTCTCTCTCCACAAAAGCAAAACTTTCATAAGCCTGATTCAGTTTTGCTTTTATCTGCTCGTTGCCGGGATTGCCAATGCTGCCCAGATGGGTATAGCTATGGTCCCGGCTGGGCCTGTAACGCCCACTGTCTATCTCCCTCGCAACCTCCTTATAGGCATCCCTGAAGGGCATTCCTGTCTTCACTTTGCTGTTTACCTCTTCTACCGAATAGAGGTACCGATAGGTCTCATCATCCAGAATATTATCATTTACCTCCACATTCTGAATCACATATTCCATCATGTGCAGACAATTCTTCACTTCTGCAAGGGCAGGATGGATTATCTCCTTTAAAACCTGGAAATCGCGATGATATCCTGAGATCAGATTGCATGTCACCGCTGAAACTTCCGCCGGAGTATTCACCAGGCGGTTGCATCTGGCCCGAAGTAGCTCAAGTACATCGGGATTTTTTTTGTGGGGCATAATACTTGATCCGGTTGTCAGTTCGCCCGGAAGGGTAAGAAATGAAAAATTCTGACCCATGTACAATACTGAATCCATTGCCAAACGGGCAATAGTGGAAGAAATGGCACTAAGCCCACATGCAAGATACCATTCCGTTTTACCCCTGTTTAGCTGGGCATTTACAGAATTAATATGGGGCGATCCAAAGGCCAGAAGACTGGTGGTCATCTCCCTGTCTATCTGGAAGGACGATCCGAAACCAGCTGCCGATCCCAGTGGATTCTGATTCACCACTGAGTAAACACCCTTAAGGAAGGTCAGGTCATCGGCCAGGGCTTCAGCATAGGCACCAAACCACAAACCAAAGGACGAGGGCATGGCTACCTGCATGTGCGTATATCCGGGAAGCAATACATCCTTAAATCGCTCAGCCTGTGAGATCAATGTAAGAGACAGCTTTTTTACTGCACCCACAATTTCCTGTATTTCCTCCCTCAGAAAAAGTTTGATGTCCACCATTACCTGGTCGTTTCTGGAACGCCCTGTATGAATTCGTTTCCCCAGATCACCCAGCGAGGCGGTGAGCATCATCTCCACCTGGGAATGAATATCCTCCACGCCGGGATCAAGCTTCACCTTTCCATTCTTCGCATCCTTGTAGATCTCAGAAAGCTGCTCCACCAGGCTGGCGGCTTCTTCTCTCCCGATTAAGCCCACCTCAGCAAGCATGATTGCATGAGCCATTGATCCCATCACATCGTAGGGTGCCAGCTCCAGATCAAAAACCGGATCCATCCCCGTTGTGAATGAAAGTATCTTATCTTCAGTGGAAATATTTTTGTCCCAGAGTTTCATGCTATTCAGTATTAAATGCGCTACTTTAAAAGCCTTTGGATTGTCTCTAAAAAATCACAATATCCCTTTACACCCTGATCCAGTTCTGATTCCAGAATATATTCTCCAGCGGTATGCGACCTGGCTGAATTGCCAGGGCCCATTTTTATTGAAGGAAAGGGAATTAATGCCATATCCGATAAGGTAGAGGAACCAAAGGGTATCAGATCACAGTCGCGTATGGCCTGCATAAAAAGGTGATCATGGGGCAAGATGGAAGGTCTCAGGCGGGTGGAGCGGGCCTTTACCTTTGACTGACAAACATAGGATATCATATCCAGCATGCGCTCGTTTCCGTAACGGTCATTGCTTCTTACATCCACAATGAAGGTACAAAGATCCGGAACCACATTATGCCCCGTTCCGGCAGAGATTAAGGTAACCTGGGCTCCTGCAGGAGGCAGCCATTCCGACTTCTCCTCGAAAGAAAGGGATGCGATGGCCTTCACATCTTCCATGGCCTTGTAGATGGCATTTACCCCCTCCTGCCTGGCTGCATGGCCGGCAACTCCCTTCACGCTCACATCCAGCACCATTAAACCTCGCTCAGCAACTGCTGGCTGCATTTCTGTGGGTTCACCTACAATGACTCCTGTGAGATTCTTAAATTCCGAAATCACAGCTTCCATCCCCCTTGCTCCTGAAATTTCTTCCTCCGCACTGATCAGTAATAAGAGGTTTAGCTTATCCTTTACTCTGGGAGCCATTTCATGGTAGGCGGCAATCAATGAAACCACTGAAGCACCAGCATCATTGCTTCCTAAACCGGTGATCCGGTCGCCTTCTACAAGGGCTTCAAAGGGATCGGATTTCCAACCAGCAACCGGCTTCACTGTATCCATATGTGAATTCAGTAAAAAGCCGGGTTTCTCCGGGTTCATCTCAGAATCACCCATGAGCAGATTATTATGGATCCGCGTCACCCTGTGGCCCATTCCCTTCAGGAAATCCTCCAGGAAATCCGCACGCTTCTCCTCATCTCTGCTGATCGCAGGAATGGAGATCATCTCTTTCAGCAGGTCACTATATGGTACTTTGACACTCATTTCAAATCACTGATTCCTGAATAGGATTTTACGATGCCTTTAATCATGGCCGAAGAAAGGCCAAAATGCTCCATCTCATTCAAACCTGATATGGTACATCCCATGGGGGTTGTTACCCTGTCAATTTCAGTTTCCGGATGGTTATGTGTCTGCAGCAATAGCTCGGCAGCACCCCTTGCGGTCTGGGCAGCAATTTCACCAGCCTCATCGGCATGAAAGCCAATCTGTATTCCACCCTGGGATACAGCCCTGATAAAACGAAGAAAGAATGCAATGCCGCAAGCAGCCAGTATCGTTGCCGCAGGCATCAGCTGTTCTTTGATGACCATGGTCTGACCCAGCGGATCAAAGAGCTCCTTTATCTCTTCAACGGAAGCTTCCTCCTCACCCGCAATGCATGTCATACTCGCCCCATACTCAATGGCTGTGTTGGGCATGACCCTCACGATTTTGATCCCTTTCGACGTCCACTCATTCAGCTCATTGATACTTACGGCCGAAACCACGCTGACCAAAATTTTTGATCCCGAAGCCAGCTCATCCCTGATTTCCTGAACCACTTCAGAGGCCTGACCGGGAAGAACCGCCAGTATGATAATATCACATTCTTTCACAAGATTCAGGTTGTCGGTAACGACATAACCCTCCTTTATTTTATCCACCAGCAATCCGTTTCTTCTCCGGGAAAGATATATCTCCGAAGGAGAGATTTTTCCGTGCGTAATAAAACCCTTCGCAATGGCACAGCCCAAATTACCGGCACCAATAATTCCTATCTTTTTCATGATCATATTGTTCAGATTCTTAATCTATTATTGAATCATCCGATCCGTTCACCGAAAACCAGATTCTCTGTTGATTACCCAGTATCCGGGTGAAACCGTCAACCTCCTCGGCAGTCCATGCCTTATTCATCTCCCCGTAAGAGGCAAAGGCAGGATTCATCAGATCGAAGGGGCTCTCGACGCCGGTGGCCACAAAACTGTAGGGTCTGAACCGGATATTTACCTTACCGGAAACATTTTTCTGGGAGGACCCGAGAAAGGCCTCCAGATCTCTCATCACCGGTTCCAGGTATTGGGCTTCATGCACAAACATTCCATACCATTGTCCGATTTGCTCTTTCCAATGCAGCTGCCACCGGGTAAGTACATGCTTCTCCAGTGCCAGATGTGCATCAATGATCACCCTTGCCGCTGCAGCCTCGAAGCCAACGCGACCTTTAATCCCAATGATGGTATCCCCCACGTGAACATCCCGGCCCACTCCCCAGGCACCAGCTCTTTTCTCCAGCTCTTTGATCAAGGCCAGGGGTTCATAGCTCTGGCCATCAAGACCCACAGGTTCACCCTGGTCAAATTCGATGCTTATGGTTTCGGTTCCGGATTTTTCAAGCTTGGTCGGATATGCCTCTTCCGGCAATTCTCCATCTGAAACAAGGGTTTCTTTTCCACCCACACTGGTTCCCCAGACGCCCTGATTGATGGAATATTGAACCTTGCTCAAGCTCATCTCCACCCCGGCTTTCTGGAGGTAGGCTATTTCATCTTCCCTGGATATCTGCAACTCACGAATGGGCGTGAGAATTTCTATTTCCGGAGCCAGTACCTGGATCACTAGATCGAAGCGAACCTGGTCATTTCCAGCAGCCGTGGAACCATGGGCAATTTTCTTAAAACCATGCTTTTTTGCATAATTCACCAGGGCAATGGCCTGGAATGTTCTTTCTGAACTAACCGAAAGCGGATAGCTTCTGTTTCGGAGCACATTTCCATAGATCATATAACGAACACACTTGTTATAATATTCGGCCGCAACATCGAGAGCCACATGAGACACCAGTCCCAGGCGGCCAGCATGCTCCTCGGTTTTCTTCAGCTCCTCCTCCGAAAATCCGCCCGTATTCACCAGGGCAGAATGTACTTCAAGATTTTTCTCCTTGGCCAGGTAGATAGCGCAAAAAGTGGTATCCAAACCTCCACTGAAGGCCAATAAAACTTTATCCTTTTTCATGTTGATTGATTCAGGTATGATTGATATTTATTTTGAGGGCCGCCGTTTGTGCTTTACCATTTACACCCTTCTTTTTACCGGGGTCCATGATCATGGCTGTGCAAAGGCAGTCATCTCTCTTGGTACGCACCAGTATATCATAATAGGGACAGGTCTCACAACCCTTCCAGAACTGGTCATCGTCGGTAAGTTCAGAGAAAGTCACCGGACGGTATCCAAGTGTACTGTTGATCTTCATTACAGCCAGGCTGGTGGTCAGGCCAAACAATTTGGCTCCCGGGAATAGCTGTGATGATCTTTCCAGAGCCCTTTTCTTAATTTCTCCAGCCAGGCCTATCCCCCTGAAATCGGGAGAGACAATTAAACCACTGTTGGCCACATACTTATTGTGACCCCATGATTCTATGTAGCAAAATCCAGCCCACACACCCTTATCGCTGTAAGCAATGATGGCCTTGCCCTGAATGATCTTCTCCGTAAGGTATTCCTTGCTTCGCACGGCAATACCGGTGCCCTTCTGCTGGGATGCCTTAAACAATCCTTCCTCAATCTGTGGAATCATTGAAAGATGCTGCTCGGAGGCTATGGTAATAATTATATCGAGACTCATGTTTATCTTATTAAATCAGGCATTCAATGTACCTGCTCCCGTATTAAACCGGGCATTCTCATTTTTAGCATATTTATCAGGTCACTTTTGGAAACTCCATCCCTGGGAATCAATAAGATGGTATCATCTCCGGCTATTGTACCTCCAACTTCATAGGCATTCAGATGATCGATGTTGTAGGCAATACTGCCTGCATGGCCCGGAAGGGTCTTCAGAATAGCCATTCCCTGTGCAAAATCGATGGAAACCAGAACCCCGAAAGAACTGGCTGCCATTTCGGGCTCATCGACAGCTTGCTCCTTATCCGGAAGGATGTATACATATCCTTCCCTGTCACTGGGCATTTTGGCAACCCTCAGGTACTTTAAATCCCTGGAAAGGGTAGCCTGGGTAAGCTCATATCCTTTTTTTCCCAGGAGTTTCATTAACTCATCCTGACTCGAGATATTCGTATTGGCAATTAAACGCCTGATCTCCATTAACCTTTCATTCCTGTTTTTCACAGCGCTGAAATATTTATGTATTTTTATACATTTCTGTGTGCAAATTTATACATTTTATTGAGAAGTATGCAATTATCCGCGCTTTTTTTCTAATTTTACACCCCGGAAACTATGGAGTCCGGATCCTTTCAAAGGGGTCATCCTGACCCCTTTATCAGCAACAATTCGCATCATTATGATAAACGATCAAATCAAAAAAGTTATAGTCCTGGGATCAGGAGCCCTGAAAATTGGTGAAGCCGGAGAGTTTGATTATTCAGGATCACAGGCCCTTAAGGCATTAAGGGAGGAAGGTGTATCCACCATTTTGATCAATCCAAACATCGCCACGGTTCAGACCTCCGAGGAGGTGGCTGACAAGATCTACTTCCTGCCCGTTACCCCTTACTTTGTTGAAAAGGTCATCGAAAAGGAAAAGCCCGATGGAATTTTGCTGGCATTCGGTGGACAAACTGCACTGAATTGCGGAGTAGCCTTATTCGAAGCAGGGATTCTTGAAGAAGAATAATGTTCAGGTTCTGGGAACCCCTGTTCAGTCGATCATGGACACAGAGGACCGGGAGCTTTTTGTGAACAAGCTGGATGAAATCAATGTCATTACCGCCCGAAGCATGGCAGTCACCTCCGTGGAAGATGCGCATCAGGCTGCAGAGGACCTGGGCTTTCCAATCATTGTCAGGGCAGCCTATACACTGGGCGGACAGGGAAGCGGATTCTGTTACAACCACGAAGATATTGATAAACTGGCGAAAAAAGCCTTTTCCTACTCGCCCCAGATCCTGGTGGAAGAGTCTCTGAAGGGTTGGAAAGAGGTGGAGTATGAAGTGGTCAGGGACCGCTTTGACAATTGCATCACGGTCTGTAACATGGAAAACTTCGATCCCCTGGGAATTCATACCGGAGAGAGTATTGTAGTGGCTCCATCCCAGACCCTGACCAACAGCGAATACCATAAGCTGAGAAAATTATCCATCGACATTATCAGGCACATTGGAATCGTTGGAGAATGTAATGTCCAGTATGCACTTGATCCGGAATCGGAAGATTACAGGGTTATTGAGGTTAATGCCAGGCTGTCCAGATCATCGGCTCTTGCAAGTAAGGCCACCGGATATCCGCTGGCTTTTGTGGCCGCAAAACTGGCCCTGGGCTATGGCCTTCACCAGTTACGCAACTCCATTACAAAAACAACTTCGGCTTTCTTTGAGCCGGCCCTGGATTATATTGTTTGTAAGATTCCCCGCTGGGACCTGAATAAATTCGCAGGCGTATCCAAACTGATCGATTCAAGTATGAAATCGGTGGGTGAGGTAATGGCCATTGGACGGACCTTTGAAGAGGCCATACAAAAAGGGATCCGAATGATCGGACAGGGAATGCATGGCTTTGTGGGAAATACCGAGATGGAGATCGAGGATATTGACAAGGAGCTATCGGAACCCACCGATATGAGAATTGTTGTCATTGAAAAGGCCTTTGACCAGGGCTATACCATTGACCAGATTCATGAACTGACTAAAATTGACAAGTGGTTCCTGGTGAAGCTCAGGAATATTTTTGACCTGAAACTAAAACTTGAAAAGGTGAATGGCCTTGAGCAGCTGGATGACGAACTTCTACTCCGGTCCAAAAAGTCAGGATTCAGTGACTTCCAGGTGGCCAGACTGGTGATGGAGGGAGATGTTTCCAAAAACCTGCTTAAGGTTAGGGAGCACCGTAAAAAAAGGAATATTCTTCCAAGCGTAAAACAAATCGACACCCTTGCAGCTGAATATCCGGCAAAAACAAACTACCTCTATCTTACTTACAGTGGAAGTGAACACGATATAGAGTTTCTGCACGATCAGCGATCGGTGATCGTCATGGGATCGGGAGCCTACCGGATTGGCTCCAGTGTGGAATTTGACTGGTGCAGTGTGAATGCACTGAAGACTGTTAACGATGAGGGTTATCGCTCCATCATGATCAACTACAATCCGGAGACCGTATCCACCGATTATGATATGTGCGACCGGCTCTATTTTGATGAACTCTCCTTCGAAAGGGTAATGGACATCCATGACCTCGAGATGCCCAAAGGGGTGATTGTCTCCGTGGGGGGACAGATTCCCAACAACCTGGCCATGCGCCTGCATGAGCAGAAGGTGCACATCCTAGGAACTTCACCGGAGAACATCGACAGAGCCGAAAACAGGCACAAATTCTCCATGATGCTCGACCGGCTTAAAATTGATCAGCCCCGCTGGCAGGAGATGACCAGCCTGGATGAGATTTATGAATTTGTAGATGTGGTGGGTTTCCCGCTGCTCATAAGACCTTCGTATGTCCTTTCCGGTGCTGCCATGAATGTGGTCTCCAATAAAGAGGAGATGGAGGGATTTCTAACGCTTGCAACAAAGGTATCCAAACAGTATCCGGTTGTGGTTTCGGAGTTTATCGAACAGGCCAAGGAGATCGAAATTGATGCAGTGGCCCGCGATGGAGAACTCTTCTCCTATGCCATATCGGAACACGTGGAATTTGCAGGCGTTCATTCGGGAGATGCCACCATGGTTTTACCCCCTCAAAAGATCTATTTTGAAACTGTTCGCAGGATTAAAAAGATAGCCCGTCAGATGGCTGAAGCCCTTGAAATTTCAGGACCCTTCAACATGCAGTTTCTGGCCAAAGACAATGACATCAAAGTAATCGAATGCAACCTTAGGGCTTCCAGGAGCATGCCTTTTGTTTCAAAGGTTCTGAAGTCAAACTTCATCGACCAGGCCACCAAAGATCATGCTTAAGGTTACCTGTGGAAAAACCCAGCGCATCGATATTCGACCTGGATTACATTGGTTGCAAAGCTCCACAGTTCTCCTTCTCAAGGCTTAAAATGGCCGACCCCGTGCTGGGTGTGGATATGTCCTCCACAGGAGAAGTGGGCTGCATAGGGGACAACTACTATGAAGCCATCCTGAAATCCATGATTTCGGTGGGCTATACGATTCCCAAGAAGAACATTCTTCTCTCAACCGGGGGCATGCGATCCAAGGTTGAGCTTGTCAATTCATGCAGAATGCTTGTGGAGAAGGGATATAACCTATACGCAACACATGGAACTCACGAATTTCTCAGGCTGAACGGCATTGAATCCTTCGACCTGGCATGGCCGGATGAAGATTCAAAACCCAATGTCATGGATTATCTGCGGTCCAAAGAGATCGACCTGGTGGTAAATATACCCAAGGACCTCTCCTCTCATGAATTATCCAATGATTACAGTATCAGGCGTGGTGCAGTGGACTTCAATATCCCACTAATCACCAACGCAAGGCTGGCATCTGCATTCATCTACGCAATCTGTAAAATGAGCATGGATGATATTGCCATAAAAAGCTGGGACGAGTATAAATAACCTCTTTTGCTCATTCAGTATATGGCATATCGTCGCTGCGCCCAGCCTGCGGCTGGCCAAGGCTCCTCCATGCCATATACTGAATGGCTATAACAGGATTTTTATATAGGAGAAAGGGAGGACAAAAGTCCACTACTCATCTTTGCCAGCCAAAGACCGGTTCAATAGAAAGGCTTGTCTACCCCTTCAGGGCTTCTGCCCCACTTACAATCTCGAGGATCTCGTTGGTGATGGATGCCTGGCGAGCCTTATTAAATTGCAGATTCAGTTCCTTCAGAAGTTCAGTGGCATTATCAGTGGCCTTATGCATGGCTGTCATCCTGGCGCCGTGTTCGGATGCATGTGAGTCCAGGATAGCTTTGTAGAACTGAAGCTTCAGTGAACGCGGAATCAGCTCCTGCACGATATACTCCTTGGTGGGTTCAAAAATATAATCCACGTTGGACTTACTGGCTGATTTATCTGTTGCCAGATCTTCAACCTGGATGGGCAAAAACTGCTCTTCCGTAAGAATCTGGGTGGCTGCATTCTTAAAAGCATTGTAGATGATATCTACCTGGTCATATTCCCCCTCGGTAAAAAGTTTCATAACCTTCTCTGCAATATCAGAAACTCCGGCAAAGCTTAAATTGTCGAAAAGTTCACTGCCATCAAGGATAACATTGTATTTTTTCTTCCTCAGAAAATCCGCACCCTTCTTTCCAATGGCAATAAAGTCCACCTGGCGGGCGATCATCTGGTGGTCATATTTGGTCAGGGCACGCTGAATGCTTGCCTTAATGACATTGGCGTTGAATGCCCCGCAAAGGCCCCTGTTTGAGGTGATAAGAACCAGCAAAATCCTTTCCTGGTCGCGCTGCACAGCATACTGATTGTCATCATCATCTCTTATGCTGTCGCCAACGCTGGCCAAAATCTCCTTCAGCTTATCAGCATAGGGCCTGAACCGTACGATGGCATCCTGAGCTTTTTTCAGCTTGGCAGCCGATACCATTTTCATGGCACTGGTAATCTGCCTGGTTGAGGCCACAGAGGCCTTTCTTTCTCGTATCTCCTTTAAATTCGCCATGAAGTCTAAGTATATTTCTCAGCAATTTCCTTAGCTACCTTCTCAAGGGTAGAGGTGATCTCGTCTGAAAGCTTACCCAGTGCAAGCTCAGCCAGAATATCCTTATGCTTCAGTTCCAGGAATTCCAGAAATTCGGTCTCGAACTCTGTTACACTGCTTTCAGGGATATTTGAAAGTAAGCCATTTGTACCACAATAGATAATTGCAATCTGCTTCTCAACAGACATAGGTGAATACTGGGCCTGCTTCAGAATTTCAACATTTTTTCGACCCTTATCCAATACCGCAAGGGTAGCCGGATCCAGGTCTGAGCCAAACTTTGAAAAAGCTTCCAGCTCACGAAATTGAGCCTGATCAAGTTTCAGGGTTCCCGAAATCTTTTTCATGGACTTAATCTGGGCATTTCCTCCCACCCTCGATACAGATATACCCACATTGATAGCAGGTCGAACACCGGCATTAAACAGGTTCGACTCAAGGAAGATCTGTCCATCGGTGATAGAGATTACGTTGGTTGGAATGTAAGCAGATACGTCACCGGCCTGTGTCTCAATAATAGGCAGGGCAGTTAGTGATCCACCCCCTTTAACCAAGGGTTTAAGGGCATCCGGAAGGTCGTTCATCTCACGGGCAATTTCATCGGACTGGATAATCTTTGCAGCACGTTCCAGCAATCTTGAGTGCAGGTAGAAAACATCACCTGGATAAGCTTCGCGTCCCGGGGGCCTCCTGAGTAAGAGTGATACTTCCCTGTAGGATACGGCCTGTTTTGAAAGGTCATCATAAATAATCAGGGCAGCCCTGCCGGTGTCCCTGAAATACTCTCCAATGGTACAACCCGCAAAGGGTGCATAATACTGAAGAGCGGCTGGTTCTGCAGCAGTAGCCGAAACAATTACCGTATAGGCCATGGCTCCTGCCTCTTCCAGTGTCTTCTGAATATTTGCCACTGTGGAACCCTTCTGTCCTATGGCCACATAGATGCAGTAAACCGGTTCTCCTTTTTCGTAAAATTCCTTCTGGTTGATGATGGTATCAATGGCAATGGCGGTCTTTCCTGTTTGCCGGTCTCCGATGATCAGCTCACGCTGACCCCTTCCGATGGGGATCATAGCATCAATGGGCTTCAGGCCCGTTTGCAGGGGTTCACTCACCGGTTGCCTGTAAATTACACCCGGAGCTTTACGCTCGAGGGGCAAATCCATCAGTTTTCCGGAAATGGGTCCTTTGCCGTCGATTGGCTCACCCAGGGTAGAGATAACCCTTCCCAGCAGACTTTCACCCACACCAATGGATGCAATTTTATTGGTGCGTTTCACCGAATCACCCTCTTTGATCAGTTCCGAAGAACCCAGCAAAACAGCACCTACGTTGTCCTCTTCCAGGTTCAGCACAATACCCATTACTCCGCTGTCAAATTCGATCAGCTCATTGGACTGGACATGAATTTAATCCATAAATTCGGGCAATTCCATCTCCAACCTGGAGAACCGTTCCCACCTCTTCGAGTTCGACACCACTTTTGAACCCGTCAATCTGCTGTTTTAGTATTTCCGATACTTCGGATGGTTTAATCTGCGACATATAACTACAAATTTTCTATCGTGTGTGAAGTAATTGTTTTCTGAATTTTTTAAGGCTGGTGGCTACACTGGCATCGTACTGCATATTCTCAATGGTCAATACAAATCCACCGATGAGGCTTTCATCCAAATTGGTACTTAATTCCACATTGGAGTCATAAACTCCCGCAAGCATCTTTTTTATACTTTCCAATGCCTTATCTTCCAAGGGCTCGACGGTTTGCAGTGAGGCGGCACTAATTTTCATGGCCTTTCTGTACAGGTCTCTGAAATTTCTTGCTATCCCTGGAAGATAAATATCCCGCTTATTTTGAACGACCAGATTGATGAGAGACATGGAAGTCTCACTAATTTTCGATTTAAAGATTGCTCCCATCAATTTGGCTTTCTGACTGGGTTTCAAAGTTGGAACAACCAGCATATACTGGAACTCTTCCTGCTTACAGGTCAGGGCAAGCAGCTCCATATCATTATAAACCTGCTCCAGTATCTCCTTTTCAGAAGCACTCTGGAACAATGCCTTTGCGTATCTAACAGATATCTGACTCTCGTTCATATTGATATTAATTCAGGTCAGCTTCTTTGATCAGGGTAGAAATCAGCTCATTCTGCGCTTTGCTGTCTTCCAGCTTTTTCCTCAGAATCTTCTCAGCAATATCCAGTGAAAGATTGGCCACCTGACTCTTCAGATCTTCAATGGCAGCCTTTTTTTCGGCCTGGATGGACGCCCTGGCATTGGCCACAAGCTTCCTGCCTTCTTCAGAAGCCTGCTCTTTGGCCTCAGCAATAAGTTTGTCCTTCAACTGTTTGGCCTCCTTCATCATGGCATCCCTTTCAGCTTTTGCTTCGGCAAGGATTTTTTGATTGTCGGACTGCAGTTTTGCCATCTCCTCCTTTGCTTTTTCCGCAGCATCAAGCGCCTGGCTGATACTCTCATTTCTCGCTTTTATGGCTGTTAAAATGGCAGGCCATGCGAACTTACCAAGTATGAAAAGCAGAATAAGGAAAAACAAAGTGGTCCAGAATATGAGACCTATTCCCGGCGTTACTAAATCCATTATATATTGTATTAAATTGTTTTTCAAAGAAGGGCCTGTAACCAACCGTTACAGGCCCTTTCAATTCACTTTAGCTCATCATGGCAACCACGATGGCAAACAGTGCTGCACCCTCAATCAGGGCTGCTGCAATAATCATTGCAGTCTGGATCTTACCTGTAGCTTCAGGCTGACGAGCAATGGCATCCATTGCTGATCCACCGATTCTACCAATCCCAAGACCTGCACCGATAACGGCGAGTCCTGCTCCGATTCCTGCTAATGTACCAGTCATAATAAAAAAATATTAAATGAATAATCAATCATGGTGATGCTCAGGCATCGCCATTCCAATAAATAATGCGGACAATAATGTGAAAATATAAGCCTGTAGGAAAGCCACCAGTAACTCGATGAAATCCATAAATATCACCATAATAAGCGATGGAACAGCTAAAAATACCGACTTGAAAATAAATATCAGAGAAACCAGGCTCAAAATAATGATGTGCCCGGCAGTGATGTTTGCAAAAAGCCTGATCATCAGGGCAAAGGGCTTGGTGAACAAGCCGATGATCTCCACGGGGATCATGATGGGGGCAAGCAATTTCGGCACACCAGGAGTATTAAAAACATGCCCCCAGTATGCTTTATTACCACTGAAGGTTGTAATAATGAAAGTAATTGTGGCCAGTACAAAGGTCACAGCGATATTTCCTGTTACGTTGGCTCCGAATGGAAAGAAAGGAATCAATCCCATGAGGTTATTGATCAGGATGAAAAAGAATACCGTAAGCAGGTAGGGCATAAATCGCGCATATTTATCTTCACCGATATTAGGAATGGCTACATCCTCCTCAATAAATACAATCAGGGGCTCTATAAAACCCATCAGGCCTTTGGGTGCGCTAACACCAACTTTTTTATAAGATTTAGCAAGGCTAAGGAAAACAAAAAGCAGAACCAGAACAGACAAAAACATCATGAAAACATTCTTGGTAACAGAGAAATCCAGTGGAAGTCCTGTTTCGAGCATTTCACCATGGCTATCCACTTCTACGATCTTTCCTTCCAGGCTTTTCTCAATGCTCTCTCCCTTTTTATTTACATGCGTCATTGTACCCATGTCCCATCTGGAAACCTTCATGAGAGTGACCGTGAGCAATTTTCTTCGAGGAAAAGGCATGTAAGCCCGAATTTTTGCTGTATACAATTACCAGAAGCGGCACACTTACATGTTCACCGTTCTTTTTGGTAAGAATATGCCATTCATGTGAATCCTTAATGTGGTCAAGCGCAAATGTACTGGGATTAAATTCCTCCTCAACTGCTTCACCGTGAGTTTCTCCATGGGCCTCCGTGGAATGACTGTCCTGATGCACTTCAGACACAGCTTGAGAATGCTCCTGTTCATGTCCTTCCTGAGCATATAAATCCAGGTTGGCAGAAAATAAGCAAAATCCCAATAAAAGTGTAGTGGTAATAGCTAATAATTTCGCTTTCACGTTGATTCTAATTATTTGTTCTTCAGCAGCTTAAGAAGATTTCCTGCCAGTAAAAAAGTGAAGACTAAATATAGTGTAAAAAACGAAATGATAAATGCTTTACTTATATTTTTTGTGAGCAACCAGAATACCAGAATATAGAGAAGATAAAGCAGAAATTTTCCGGAAATCCCGGCAATCAAAACAAGGGCCCCGTCACGATTATTCTTTTTCACTCCCCTGGTCATAATGAACCAGGCAAGCAGGTTAATTACAGTACAGGGAAAAAAGCGTAATGAGGAAATGATTAATCTCAAGATTAATCCCCAGTCGGGGAATCAGGAAAATACCTGTAGAGTAGCAAAACTGAGTAAAGTACAAGCAATTGCCAGATGTACCTGAGGTGTTCAGTCATCCTTCTTTTTAATAAAATCTTTCAGGCTAATATACAGAGCAGCAAAAACGCCAAGCAGGGCAAGGATTGCAGTATAAACCGGTTTCTCATTTGCTACACGCTCATCCAGTTTTGATCCTGCCCAGTAGAACACAAGTATGATTAGAACCATCTGAATTCCCAAACCCGAATAACGGGTAAAGGAGTTCAAACCGGAAGATGACTTATTGTCCCGTTTTGGGTTTTGCTTCGGATCCGCTGGCTTCTTCTTTTTTTGCACCCATATCGCATTTACCGGTGAATGTTGCTCCAGGCTCTATGGCCAGTTTTCCGGTTTTGATCTCACCATAAAGTTTTGACATTGAGCGGAGTGACAATAATTCTTCCACAACAACCCTTCCGTCAACAACACCTTCAACCTCACAATTTTTGCACCTGATTTCTCCGGTAACTTTACCGGATTGTCCGACAAAAACCTTTCCTTTTGTGTTAAGATTACCAATGAGGTTGCCGTCAAAACGGATATTCTCGCTTGAAGAAATATTACCCTCAATGGTTGTACCTACTCCGATCATATTGATCTTATTGGTATTCTCTGCTTCTGCCATTTTTGCCATTTGCTGCTCTTTTGTTTGCAAATTTAAACATTATTCTGATTTACCGTCGTAGGCCCACTTAAGATAAACCGACCCCCAGGTAAATCCTCCTCCAAAAGCAGAAAGGATGATGTTATCTCCCTTCTTAAGTTTTGGTTCCCATTCCCAGAGACAGAGTGGGATGGTGGCTGCTGTAGTATTGCCATACTTTTCAATATTGATCATCACCTTTTCCTTGGGGATACCCATACGCCTGGCAACTGCCTCAATGATTCTCATATTTGCCTGGTGAGGAACCAGCCACGAAAGATCATCCGGTGCCAATCCGTTTTTCTCCATAATCTCCACAGAAACATCCGCCATCTTGGACACGGCCACTTTAAATACCGCCTGTCCCTCCTGGTAAACAAAATGCTCCCGGTTATCCACAGTTTCGTGTGAAGGCGGACGGAGTGAGCCACCCGATTTCATCTTTAAGTGATGTACACCACTTCCATCAGACTGCAGAATTGAGTCCCTGATACCAAACCCCTCTTCAACCGGCTCGACTAAGTACAGCAGCGGCCGCATCACCAAAGAGGGGGCAGGTGGTTCTGTCTGTGTAATCGGTAATGGAGGACATCATATCAGCACCCACAAGGATAACTTTCTTGTAACGACCCGACTGCACAAAGGCAGCGGCCGTCTGAATTCCGTATACAAAACCGGAACATGCCGCTGAAATATCAAAGCTCCAAACATTATTTAAGCCCGCCTTATCACTGATCAGGTTGGCGGTAGAGGGAAAATGATAGTCTGAGGTAATGGTAGCACAAATAAGTAAATCAATTTCTTCTGGCTTGGTACCGGTTTTTTCAAGCAGACCCTTAACTGCTTCAGTACCCATATCAGAGGTTGCACCTTCCTTCAGAATTCTTCTTTCTTTAATCCCGATTCTTTGCATGATCCACTCATCGGTGGTCTCTACCATGGTGCTCAGCTCATCATTGGTCAACCTGTATTCCGGAAGAAACCCATGTATCCCTGTAATGCCTGCCTCTATTTTGCTCATCTGTTCAATTCTTCTTTTATCCTGTTAACAAGACCTGCTCCAACCACTTCTACAGTATGTCGAAGCATGCTTTTAATCGCTTTTTCATTGGAGATCCCGTGTCCGATAATAAGCGGGCCATTAATTCCCAAAACCGGAGTCCCTCCTGAATTTTCAAAATTAAACATTTCAAAATAACCGTTTCCAACACCCTTCATAGCAACGACCTTGTAAAATGCTTCAGCCTCTTTCAAAATCATGTTTCCAACAAAACCATCTGTCACAATCACATTTGCCCGATCGGAAACAAAAAGTTCATTGGCCTCAAAATTACCGACAAAATCAAACTCCAGGGAATCCTTCATAGTCTGATAAGCGCTCCTGGCAACCATATTTCCCTTTTCCTCCTCCAGTCCAATATTCAACAAAGCTACTTTTGGTTCTTCAATTTCGTGAACCAATTTGGAGTAAATGGTACCAATGGTGCCATACTGGTATAAAACATCAGGGCGGGCATCAGGATTCAGTCCCACATCAAGCAGCAGGGCATGATGTCCGTTAATATGTGGAATGGGAGCTCCAATGGCGGGACGTATAATCCCAGGAATGGAAGTAATAATTTGCATCGCCCCGACCATCATTGCGCCGGTATTGCCAGCACTACAGAAACCATCGATTGTACCATTAACAATCAATTTCTGACCCATAAAAATTGAGGAATCGGGTTTCTCTTTAAAAGACTTAAGGGGATGGTCCCCCATGGCGACAGCATGGGGGGTATGAACAATAGTCAATCCGCTTATATCCAGATTATTATCATCTGAATAACGATTGATAATATCCCGATCTCCGATCAGGAAAATCTCTACATCTTCCGGGAATTCTTCGCGGGCAAGTATGGAACCACGAATGGTGGAACCAGGGGCAAAATCGCCCCCCATCGTGTCAATTCCAATTCGCATTGGTAGAAATTGCCTCCAGGAGGCACCTCACTTAAACTACCTGAGCTTCAGAATCAATCACTAATTTACCTTTATAATAAAGGTTGCCATCTACATAATATGCACGATGGCGCTCATGTACTGTTCCGGTTGTGGAACAAGTGGAAAGCGTCGGGGCTTCGGCCTTGTAATGGGTCCTTCTTTTGTCCCTTCTCTGCTTAGACGTCTTTCTTTTTGGATGTGCCATATCTATTGTCTATTTTTCAATTATTCCTTTTAAAGAATCCCACCTGGGATCTGTATCGCCATTTTTTCCTTCCGGTGCCCGGTGTTGCTCAAGTCTTCTGAGCATTTCCGGATCACATTCCGGAACACCATTTTCATCATCGGGATGTATTCTCTGAAAGGGAAGCCCCAGCAAAATAAATTCGTATAAATGCTGTGCGATCTCAATCTCATGATCATCCCGGTGGATCATGATAACATCATCTTCAATTTCACTCTGGCTATCCCCAAGTTTTACAAAGATCTTCTGCTCTGTATCGATCTCTTCAGTAAAGGGCTCCAGGCAGCGGTCACAAAGAACCTCAACCTCTCCTTCCAGATGAAAATGGAGTGCCAGAAGTCCAACTTTTTTTTCAAGGACAACCTTTGCCCTTACATTGCCATTCTCAATTTCTGACTCCTCCAGCGAAGCAAAGAACTTATGATCCAATTCAAATGAAAAATCGTGCTCTCCCTCTACTAATCCCGATACCCGGACCGTATATAAATCCCTCCTGCTCACTCTTCTTCAATTTGGGTGTGCAAAAGTATAAATTTATCTTATATAAAAAAACAAATCCGCCGCATTAATTAATGAGTTCTAGCGGATTAAAAGAAAGAATGATCAGGGAATCATCTGTTGAATGGTCTCTATCAGGGAATCGATAAAAAAATCATCTTTAGTCAGATAACGGTTGGCACCATTATCCATAAACTCGGAAAGCAAGGCGTCATCACCCTGTCCTGTAAGAATAACCACTGGAATATCCTGGTTTATCTTACGAAGTTCTTTGAGAGTTTCAAGTCCGCTCAGAAGCTTCTCACCTGGCCCGGCGAGGATATGATCGAGTACAATAAGCTCAGGCTCCTGATCAAGATTAGCCAGACAATCCTCACCGCTCCGAAAGGTAACCACATGATAATCCTGTCTGCTCTGAAAAGTATATTCCAGGAGATTCAGAATCATTTTATCATCGTCAACAAAAAAAATTTTCTTACTCATGCAGATCAGTTCGCATTGGCGATTAAGTGCAAAAGTAGCAATTATATTCTAAGTATAAAATGCAAAATACCCGTCCGAAAATGCACACCCATTTGTCCGCATCTGAACAATAAATATCAGCTTATAATCAAACATATAGCTGATTATTT
This sequence comes from uncultured Bacteroidota bacterium, assembly GCA_963713725.1. Classification (GTDB taxonomy): domain Bacteria; phylum Bacteroidota; class Bacteroidia; order Bacteroidales. The sequence goes on along the minus strand of CAVQMZ010000028.1, from coordinate 12,815 downwards.
GAGCATTACATGCTTTGGCATTATGATTGATTTATAATTGATTTGAACCCTTAACTGCGTCCTCCGATGTCACTATTCAAAAACTATGTCCGCTCCCTGATGCGAAATGCTGTCAGGGACAAATACTTTACGCTTTTAAATATGCTGGGGCTTGCAGTAGGTATTACTGCGGCCATCCTGATTTTCATTTACATACAGGATCAGGTAAACTATGATGCTCACAATGAAAATTTTGAGCGGATATACAGGCTTGAGGGAGATTTCTTCATCAGTGAGAAACAGGATCTCACGGCAATTACCCAGATTCCCCTGGGCCCTACCCTGAAAGATGAATATCCTGAAATTGAAGAGCAGGCCAGGCTGGTAAATTACCGAAATTTTGCAGGAGGAGACCTTTATATAAAAAAGGATGAAAACACCTTCAAAGAGGATAGCATCATGTGGGCAGACTCAACCATTTTTAAAATATTCAGTTTGCCTTTTATTGCAGGAGATCCGGAAACTGCTTTGAGTCAACCTTCTACCGTAGTTATCAGCGAAACCCTGGCCATGAAATACTTTGGAACTACAGAGGTTCTGGGGGAAAGCCTGGAATCACTGGATGAGAGCATCTACACCATTGTTGGTGTCTTTGAAAACCTGCCAGGCAATGTCCATATGAATTTCAATGGCCTGCTATCTACTGCCACCATTGAAGAGCTAGTTGGAAGCGAACGATTTAACGACCGGAGTGCAAACTCATTTTGGAATGTGGCCACCTACACCTATGTCCTGATGGCAGAAAACACCAGACCGGATATGGTGCTGGAAAAATTTCCAGACTTCTATGACAAATATATGAAAGAGCTTGGCGAACAAATCAACGCCTCCTTCAAACTGAGAATTACTCCCCTGAAAGAGGTGCATTTTCAGAAAGATGAGCTCACCTGGGACCTGCCAAAAGGAAACATGAATTATGTCTACATCATGGCCGTTATTGGCGTATTGCTTATTGTGATTGCCAGTATTAATTATACGAACCTGACTACGGCCCGTGCCACCAGCAGGAGTAAAGAAATCGGGGTTAGAAAAGTTGGAGGTGCCAGCAAAGGAAACCTGCGCTCTCAATTCCTTGGAGAATCTGTGACCACCGCTATCGTAGCGGGACTAGTTGCCACAGCCATGACCGCACTGATACTTCCCCTGTTTAATACGCTTTCGGGTAATTCTTTTAACTGGCAGGTACTGCTTCAGCCCACCATCATAAGCTTCATTCTGGGGCTCTCCATAATAACCGGAATTTTATCCGGGATTTATCCCGCCACCTACCTGGCATCATTTAATCCGGTATCTATTCTGAAAGGAAATGGTATTAGTGAAAAGGATCGCGGCTGGATAAGGCGAGGACTGGTAATTATCCAGTTTCTTATATCGGCCGTTATGATCATCGGTGCGGTGGTAGTGGCCATGCAGATGAATTTCATACAGAAAAAAGATCTGGGATTTGACCGTGAGCAGATCCTCATGCTTACCCTTAACGACACTGTAATTATTAATAATGTGAATGCCTTCATGGAAGAGATTGAGAGGCATCCGGCAGTGGAAGAATGCGCCATATCAACCACTGCACCCGGACGTTTCTACGGTAAGCAGGTGATGACTGCCGAACAGAACAATGGGGAAATGATTGAAAAGGCCTTCAACCAGTGCTTTGTAAATTTTGACTATATGAATACCATGGGATTAAGCCTTGTAAAGGGGCGATTCTATGACAGGGAATTTGGATCCGATATGACCAATGCCTTTGTGGTGAATGAAGCACTGGTGGAGGAAATGCAATGGGGGGATGAGGCCATAGGAAAAAAATTCATAAGAGGCGTAAATATCCAGGGGGCCAATAATCCGGAGGGTGAAATCATCGGAGTGATAAAAAATTACAATTACGGATCCCTTCACAACCCGGTTGAACCATTAGTAATGGCCTGCCAGGATAATGCCAACTTTATGCGCACCCTTTCTGTGAGGGTGTCCGGGAATCAGATGGAAGAAGTACTTCCCTGGATCGAAGAACAAAGAGAAGCTTTTAATCCGGCCTACCCCATACAATACTCTTACCTGTCGGATGAACTTGAAGCACTTTACGGAGAAGAAAGAATCATTTTTGCCCTGGTCCTCTCCTTCACAGCCCTGATTATTTTCCTTTCATCACTGGGCCTTCTTGCCCTGAGTGCATTCATGACCGCCAAGCGAACCCGGGAAACTGGCATTCGAAGGGTAATGGGGGCTTCCCAGAACCAGATTCTCTCCCTTTTCCTTTTACAGTTTTCCAGGTGGGTGATCATATCCAACGTGATTGCATGGCCCCTGGCATTTTTTGTAATGAAAAACTGGCTGCAAAACTTCACCTACAGGATAGAGTTTCCTTTCTGGACCTTTATTCTATCTTTGTTGTTATCATTAACAATCGCCGTGATCACTGTAAGCTGGCAATCACTTAAAGTTTCCAGGATGAATCCGGCATCCTCCATCAGGGCAGAATGACAACAAAGCCGATTTTAGGAGAAAAATATATCATTAACGGAATATCGGCCGAGGTGTCAGCTTTTCATCCCGACATGTCGACCGATATTTATTATGAGGTAATCCGCATCATTGGGGGAAAATTCCTCTTCCTGAATGATCACTTGCTCAGACTCAGGAATTCACTCAGGAATTCAGGGCTTGCTTTCCCGGGAGAAGACGCCATAAGGGAGAGCCTGAAAACCCTGCTGAAGGAAAACCATTTTCAGGATGCCAATATTCGCATCTGCATTCAGAAAGCCGCAACTCCCGATCCGGATTTGCTTTGCTATTTTGTTCCCTGGGTATATCCCGATGAATGTACCTATCTGAGCGGTGTTCAGCTCATCACCTATGCTCACGAAAGGCCCAATCCGGGCATTAAGAAATGGGATGACAGGTTCAGGACCAATGTCAAAATTCAAATCCGTGAACACGGGGTCTACGAGGCCCTTTTATTAAATAAGCAGGCCGAGATTACTGAAGGCAGCCGGTCCAATGTTTTTTTCATTGATGAACAAAATCGTCTCATTACCCCTCCGGAGAAAAACATATTGCCCGGAATCACCCGGAAATACGTGCTTCAAATCTGCAGGGAAGAAAAAATTCCCATAGAGGAGAGACTGGTCTCTATCCGTGAGTTGGGCACACTGGAGGCCTGTTTTATTTCAGGCACCTCCCCCAAGGTACTCCCGGTCTGGCAGATTGATAATCTTCAATTCAGGGCCGATCACCCTGCGGTAAGAACGATTATGGAAAGATTTGAATCCCTTATGAACAAAAATCTCGAGACTATTGTCTAAATTCGATACATTATAAATTATAACTAAGAAATCATGTCAAGAATAAAACTTTCAATTGCTGCTGTTTTCCTGCTTGCCCTTGTTTCCATCTCAAGCTCCGCACAGGTGGATATCTACCGCTCGGGTGGTGGGGAAATTATTTTCTCGGGTGCTGACGTCCAGTTTGACAACGGCAGCAGTGTTGTAGATGTGAACACCAACACCCGTTTTACCCTCTTTTTACACATTCAGCAGTGGGCCAACTTTGATATCACTAACAACTTTGGATTTCTTGCAGGAGGTTCCCTCAGGAACATCGGTTTTATTGTTGAAGATCTTTACCAGAATGTGGGATTCAGCGGCATTCAGCCCGATGATCCCAACTGGAATAAAAACACCAAGATCAAACGCCGTAGTTATGCCCTGGGTGTTCCTCTGGGTATTAAGGTTGGAGACTTTGATAAGAACTTTTTCTTTTATGCCGGCGGAGAGTACGAATGGATGTTCGCTTACAAGCAAAAGCAATTCATTGACGATAATAAGACCAAATACGTGGAATGGTTTCAGCACCGGGTGAATCCATTTGGTTCCCTCCCTTTTTGCAGGTTTGCAATTCCCCGGAGGTGTTAACCTGAAATTCAGATACTACATGAAGGACTTCCTGAATACCGATTTCAGGGGTACAGATTTCGGACATGATGTGGATTACTCCCAGTTTAAATCCACAGGTATCTGGTACATATCCGTGGGCATCATGCTTAACAATAAGCAGATCAAGAAAATGATGGAAAGATCTGATTATAACAAGTCTGCCCAGCTATAGAAAAAGGAACATACTTAGGACTGTAAGTAATACATCCGGTCAACTCCGAAGTCGAAAATTAAAACAAAACAAAAGGAGGTCCAGGATTACATATTTTTCCTATTTTTGCATGCAGCAGGGGTGTTAGCTCAGTTGGTTTAGAGCGCTTGCTTGACAGGCAAGAGGTCACTGGTTCGATTCCAGTACATCCCACAAGGACTAAAGGACGCAATCACCTAATGACAAGTGTTTGCGCCTTTTTTCATATCTCTCCGAAAACATAGCGAAAACAATACTTTGATTTACCCCTTCTAGTTTAACGGAACTCAAATAAGCTCCATCTAAGGCAATTCTCCCCAGGCACACCTTATATTGAGGGTGTTGAGATAATCCATCTAAGGCTTTATATGAAGTCGTTTTTCTGCTCCGATTCCTAGCCCAGATGCATCTGTTAATTACTAGCAATTGCAATTAGTTGATTATCATTAGATTTATCACGCCATGGACCCCAACAACTTCATGTGCTATTTATTAAAACCTGTATCCTCTATCCCTTTTTTAACGTATTAAGGGATAGAGGGGATACTAGGTGTGCAATATCTTTTGCAATCAATATAGCATTGCGATAAACGATAATCAGATTAATGATCGAGTCAATATGGTATTAGAAAATTATAAAACAGTCTTGGATTTTAGCACAGTACAAGTTTCGCAGACAAAACTAAAACAATTCCATATTAGCGGTATCTGCATTAAAATTAATAAACTGATTCGTACACTTGTTATTCTTTTGGTCATCCTAATTACCTCAAGTTGTGAAGATATCGAGCCTGTTCTGGACAGACCGATTTATGTATCTGCCTCACGAGGGGGATTTGTTGATCGAATAGAAATATCATGGGAAAGCACACCTTTAGAAAATCATTTTCATATTTATAAGTTTGTGGATAACGCTGGTGAATTCCAGCGAATTGGAGAAAGCGAATCAAACAAATACATTGATTCAAGTAACCTAATACCTAATAAAGATTACTTCTATAAAATAAAGGCTTATAATTCTAAGGAGGAGTTTAGCCAATTTAGTGATGTTAGCATTGGTTATGTTGATTCATTTTTAGTTGTCTCAAACCTTACCGTTGTTCATGGATGGGATGTCGATTATATATATATGGAATGGGATACCTTAATTGGAGCAGAAAAATATGAGATCTACCGCTCACCAGATGATACACTAAATTTCGAACATTTATCATCAACATCCAGTACGACATTTATTGATGAAGATTGTGAAATTTTAGAAGACTACTACTACAAAATTAGGGCACACAATGGGAAGCTTGGTTACAATAACTTTTCAGAAGTAGAAAGTGCATATATTTTGGAAAAATACAAGCTCATAAGGACAATTTCAGAGAGAGGTCCAGATCCCGAACAGCTTTCATTTCCAAGATCCATAGTATTGGATGATAAAAACTGCTTTTATGTGGTCGGCTCAAACCATTATATAAAATACTTCTCAAATAATGGAGAATTTATAGAGCTATTTCATCCGCAAAGCTATCATTGGCCCAAATCCTTGTGTTGGACTCCTGAGGAAAATCTTATGATAACTTCTGGGGAGCAAATCTACACATGCAGCACCAATGGGGATTTAGTGGATACCTGGACTGGTAGTTTTGAGAATCCGTATGAAATTGAATTTGATGATAATGGAGATATTTATCTCGTCGACTATGCATTGAACATGATAAAGAAATATAATTCGGATACAACGCTTTTACTTTCCTGGGGCGTAGATGGTAATATTGAATATCCATTTAACAGACCAGTAGGGCTTGAGTTGTATAATGATGAAGTAATTGTATCGGATTCAGATTATGTATGGTTTTTTACTAAAACAGGAGATTTAATTGAGAAATGGGCTTTTGATACGAAAATAGAATACATCTTCGAAAAGAATGACTATTTCTATTTTGCATCTGAAGGTAAAATATTAAAGGTGGATAGAGCAAAAAAAATAATTTCAATAATTGGTAGAAATGACATTAATCTTGCAATGGGGATCGATATCGATCAAAATGATAATCTTTTTGCCGTTGATTTCTACAATCACAATGTGAAAGTTTATGAAAAGGACTAATTGCCTTATTAAAAAGGGATTCGTTCAGTGAATTTCAACCAATAATGAAAACCAGGAAGAATAAATCCTGAAAAAAATTATCCAAGGAAGTTCAATTATTCTATAAGATTATATGTAATGGAGCTCAACAACTTCATGAGCCATGTATTAAACAGGCATCTCGAATCCCCTTTATTAAATATTAATGGATATTGGGGATACTAGGTGTGCACAATAGCTACTATATACCACATTAGGCAGTGGCATTATTTATTCCATGGAAATTATTCTTACTCAATGAATAAAAACATACCCAAATCGAAAGCCCTATTAATCACTATGATTATACTCGCAAGTATGTCAGTGAGCGGTCAATCCATTGTGGACAGGTTAAACTCACTTCCTCCAACTCAGAAAGAAAGAGCACCTGATTTCGATATTGAAAAGAAATACTATTTCAATTTCGATAGCCTTAACCTGAGACTCGTCATAGAAGAAGTACATCAAAGACCCTCTGATAAGAAGCGACATTTCTATAGTTTCTTATATGAGATACCTCTTGCTGATTTAAGCGCTGGCAGTTTTAGTGTGGCAAATAAGGATGGGGGTGTGAACGAGCTAAAACTGAAATTAGGCACTGTAAAAGGTAAGGTAAGTATTGCAGAGTATTGGCTTCAATATGAGGACATTGTTCTAGTAAGTGAAAGTGGGAATTTGTCATTAGGACCTTGGGATTATTCTGATAATCTAGAGAATGAATTGTTGGCTATTATCAAAATCATTGCCTCAAATACTCCCAACAAATCCTACGAGACAAATCTTCATGTTAAACCAGTTGACAAGGGTGGTTGGAGATATAAATCTGAAGCAGTTACAATGCTAGGAGATAGAGTAACTCAAAAAGAACTTAATGGGGGCTACTATTTTAATCATAGTATTGAGAATCCGGCTTATTATTCAAAAACTAAGAATCCCGCTCAGTCAATTTCGATGCTGAGCTCTGATATTGGTAAAGAACTAAGGCGAAACAATATTAAAATTACTCAACAAACTCCTGTGATAATTACAGTTGATAAGCAGGGTAATATGGAATCCATATTTATTGTAGGCCTAACCAATGATCAGAACAAGCTTATAGACATTGGTCGTTTTCTTCCATTTACACCTGGCGATGACGGGTCTGGGTCGCTAAAAACAAAAGAAATAATAGTAATCAGATAGATCAGAACCTGGCACATGATAACATATCCTGAATGCTAATAAAAAATTCTAACTCACTTATGAGATTCGCAATTACAGTAATTTTGCTCACAACCAGCATAAATTCTTTTAGTCAAAATGATACGGTTTACTTTAACTCGGATGGCTTGGTATCCATAAAGGAATTCGCATCAATCTTTCGTGTATGTAAATACAATACTGAAACTGGCAATCCTGAAGGGAGCTTTGTTGATTACCAAAAAATTACAGGTCAGGTTATTGCAACTGGTTCATACTCAGAAGAAGGTAAGAATGGTGATTTCCGATTTTATAATGACAAAGGAACACTCATAAAAGAGATCGCCTTTGAGAGTAATATACCTTTTAACCATTGGAGCTATTACTATCCTAACGGGGATACAGCCTATTCACTGAAGGTTTATAAGAGCAACCTTGAAATATTGCAATGCTTTGATTCTAATGGAAATCCTTTGATAATGAATGGAGATGGCAGTTTTGTTAAGGAATTCGATAATGCTGTACTAGAAGGCAAAGTGAAGGATTATCACATGAATGGAGAATGGTCCCTTGATTCCGATGGGGTGAAGCTAACTGAGAAGTACAAGAGAGGTGATTTTATTTCTGGTAAGGAGAGTGGTCGTTATTATATATCCAGGTCGCCAAGGCTTTTAGGATACATTGTGGAATATGAATACTTCACAATTCTGGAACAACTTCAAATTTCATCTTTCTATAGGAAACGTGATTATCCAAGACTACACAGCATCTTCACCCAAGGCTGGGAAGAGCAGTTCAAGAATTCCGGATCCTCTATCATACAAGCTCAGGGAGGATTCCCAGGCGGCAATGAATTTCTCTTGGAGTACATTGAGTCACGATTTATTTACCCTGGGGAAGCCCAAAAGAGTGGAATTACCGGTAAAGTCGTTATTGAATTTACGGTTGATGTAGATGGACAGGTCAAAGATCCAGCAATTCTCCAAAGTCTTGGGCATGGATGCGATGAGGTAGCATTAGATATTGTTAATAATATGCCGGATTGGATTCCAAGCCTTCAAAATGGGGAACTTGTACCTGTCAAATATAAACTGCCAATAAAATTTTGAGAATAAGGGCGCTAATCTATTGCATATTCATATAGAATAATTTGTATACCTAATTGATTATGATTCATTTAAAACACAATACTAATTTAAAAATGAGAGATTTACCTATACGCGTTGTATTATTTTGTTATCTGTTTTCCATATCTCCAGGTTTATACAGCCAAGATTCAGGTAGTGATTCAATTACAAAAGCCTCTTATCAAGATGGAGATGTAAGAGCCATACTTGCTCAAAATCTAACATACCCAACAGAGGCCTTTGCGCAGAATATCGAAGGTCATGTGATACTACATATTTGTATTTCGAAGGATGGAGATATTATAGATGCGAAATTCATCGAATCCCCTGATATAATTTTAACAAATAGCTGTACTGAAGCCTTTCAAATTATTAAGGGAAAATGGAATCCAGCTTTTACGGATGGAAAACCGATTGATAAAACTTATCGAATAGTCTTCAGCCATATGATTTACAGAGGTTCGCCACCGCCAAACTATTATAAAGCAGCTCAAAAGCACATTAAGCGAGAGAAGTATGAGAAAGCACTAAAATTATATAACAAAGAAATCGAGTTCAATCCTTATGATTTTGAGCTATTTCAAGCCAGATCAGAAATTAAAAGTCTGCTTGGGGATGATGAAGGGGCAGAAACTGATAAAATTATAGCTAACACCTTATATCAAGAAATAATGTGTGTTGTTACAATTACTGGTATTAGCAATTAGACGGGGTTCTGATTTATATTGATGAGTTGAATATTCAATTGCTTACAATAACCGCTGGCTGGAGTTTATAGAGCTACATATGACAAAGCGCAAATTATAATATCATATTTCTGTGAATCTATATAAACCTTTTGATTATATATTTTTTCGATTAGCAAATGTCTATCAATCAAAATTTGACTATTATGATGATTTGTATCCAATTGGAATTGTAAGTATCATTCAATGGCTGAATGTTTTATCCGTTGTCATTATAATATCTGGAAAGATTGATTCTATTATTCTTTTCTTTGGTATTTTGGCAGGACTACTTTTACTCAACTTCTATCGATACAAAAAAATAAGAAAGTATTCAGAGATAAGGGATTACTATGATGACGAATCAACTAAGCAAAAAGGCCAAAGGTCAATGTATTACATATCGTATTTCATATCTTCTTTTATAATTTTTGTTGGATCTAATCTGATGGTTTTTGCGAATTGATATGCATTTTCATTTAATCTAGAATTTATAATATTAAGAATAACTTGCGCTAACAATGCAAACTCCATGCGGCAAGGCACGTGTTTTGCGATCAGTAACATAAAGTTCAGTAAGATGATACGAACAATAGCAAAACAAGCGCCATTACCCTACATCGTTTGCACTGACCGTTGGGTGTAATGCTAAGAAAAACATATGAGAGTAGAATATCGACTTGAGATAAGTCTTATCAGTAGTACTGAAACAATCAATTCTTTGTCCGAAATCCTGGGTGCAAAACCAACATATTCTGGCGCAGTTAATGAGAAATCAAAAGCACCAAATAGCTGGAGTTATAAGGTAGTTGTTAGTGAAGATGATCCATATTATGATTTCATAAACGAATTTCTGGATCTCATGGAAGGGAAGTATGAATTATTGGCAACAATAGGGATCGAGAGGAAAGATATCACAATATGGATGCTCTACGAATATGACCAGCAATGCAATCTTGAATTTGATCCGATCAGAATGAAGCGATTAGGAGATAACGGTATTGGACTATGTATCTCATGTTGGGATGCAGGAACGGGGTAAGAAGTTTTGAATTGAAGCACGAAAGCCTAACAATGTAAATTCCATACTGCCTGTCACGCTTCCCTATATCACCATTCCCAAATCCCCAGTCTCAAACCACCCGACCCCACCTTACAAATTGACTCTCAATTACTTACATAATTCACACATGCCGTTTAAGGCCCTTTTTAGCCCCATACAAGGACTTTCTCCTCTGACTAGTCTCTACCACTAGCGAACCATAGATCGTCGTCATATGGAGGACTAACAGGCTTTAAATCAAGTGTTTATACATTTGTGTAAATACAACTAGCTGAATGTAAGCTATTTATATATATGAAGCAGGGAAATGGGTTGTGTGAAAAGTGCTGGGAATATGGGAGTGTGGGTGTGGAGAATGACTGATTCAAACCTACTTGTAATTTCATTTCAGATGAATATCAACGAGCTGCAGGACCTCCTTTGATTCAACATTGGACAAGAATGTCCCATCGGGACTAATAAGATCTTGCCGGCTGACTTCTACTATACGTTGGATTAATCCTTCTTCTGCGATCCATTCAGTTGCATGGATATCTGCGTTATCAACAAAATTAAAATACAACCATTCAACGCGGAAGCAGGAATATTCAGTTCCTCCGATTTTGAGCACATCTCTTCCTACCACCTTCTTATCTATCCGCCGACTCTAGAGGAACTACCTTCTATACAGGTCCAGTAACTGTATTCTTTTAGAGGAAGTTGCAGGCTAAATCTAGGTGGAATTAAATAGTGCAATTCACTATTTTGATCAGAAAGAAGACCTTCCAGAAACCCGCCCATCGAGAATGCAGAACCGCTATTGAGCTCTGTTGCAGATTTCCCTAAGACAATTGGCGCTGTACTTCCTTCGTTGCATAAAGCTTAAGGCCCTCCTCATCCATGTAGTAGAACTGCTGGCCCTTATAATTGACATTTTCTTTCTCAAAAGATTCAAATACGGTTACATACATCGTATCGTTTAGGACAGTGTCCTTTGCTACCCATATCTTGTAAGAGTTATAAAACGTATCTACATCCACCACATTATCTGAACTACCTGATTGGTACGTCATGTGATAAAAGGTACGTTGGTAGTGCCATTCCGAACCCTGATTCATTGGGTATGAGTCAATAGTTGGTTCAATATTCTTCTTTTCGCATGATTGCAGTACTAGGAAAAGTAATATTAACGAAGCTGTATTCCTCCAGAGTGGAATTCCGATCTTAATTATAAGCAAAGTCATTGTTGGGTTTTTGGATTTATAATCTACAATCATCAATGGTTGCAATCTCCTCATCCTTGTTAATTATCAGGTAATCCAATAGCTGAATATCAACAGTTGGGAGATTAGTTCTAAGAAAGTATCCAGCTCACTCAACCAGAAACTTCCCCCAAGATCCAGTCCTCTCCTCCTCATTTAGAAGCTTGTAATAGTAAATTCCTGGCTGGTACATCTCTACATTAAGTTCAACCTGGATTTCAATTAGATCTTCCATTGTCAATACTTGCCTTCCGAGGTTGTCATAAATCGTTAGCTGATATGATTTGTATTCGGGATTATCAAACTCGATAATTAGACTGCTTTTAGCTGGATTAGGGTATACAATTGAATTGATCTTTTGATAACCAGATTCTTCTATTCCTTCATACTCATCCAAAACAGAAAGGTTGTCAAACATCATCCCACCTCGGTTTCTTCAATATTGTCACTAATAAAAGTATATCGAAAAGCTATTGTGTCTCCGTAATCTATAAAGAATTCCGCAAGTAGGGACCATAAATACGCCCATATGACTTCCAGCCATTTGAATTTCCAGTTAGTACAGGTTTCTCATTGTTCCACCAATATACAACCCCATCAAGTGAATCACTTAATAGGTTAATCCATCTATTACCATTATCGGGTGAGAATTCTATTATCCCATAGTCGTTTAGTGAATCCGAATCAACCCAATATTTTCCAAAAATCATAGCAGTGCGAGGTTGTTCAAACCCTTCTTCTGCTCGGCTCCTTATAATGAAGCTAGTATGTCATTGGCTGGATCAGGCTTCAACCGATCAGTTATAATGACATTAGGATATGAATACGCGCTATCGAATCCTGTTTTGTTTGGACTACCTATTTCCCAGATATTAATTGGATTAGAAATTGTATCTACTTGAAAGATTACATTACACCAACTACCATCGTCTTCAAAATTAACATCATAACTGGCGCATAATTGTTGACCATGCAGATAGCAAATTCCAACTATACACAGCAAAAGTGTAATAAAGATTGATTTCATCATTGTTGGGTTTTAGAATATAAATTTATACGTCTTTCAGTCATAATTATTGACAAATAGCTCATCCTTATTCTACTAGAAACTTCCCCCGGATTCTTGATTCTCTTCTTCATTCGAAAGTCTAAAATAGTAGATACCTGGCTCATCTTGCCTGGACATCCAGGTCAATTTTA
>CAVQMZ010000027.1:0-12135 GCA_963713725.1 uncultured Bacteroidota bacterium | reverse complement strand
ATCTCATCCATTAGCTCATTGGCGGGCTCATCAATCCAGATTCTGTCTGGATCGGCATCAAACCAGTTTATGGTCCTTTTAAACCCTTCGCTGAAGGGGATAGTGGCCACGTAGCCGGGGACGAAGCTTTTAATTTTTGTATTATCAAAAATGACCGAGTTTGCCTTATCTCCATGCAGATTCCCTCTCATCCATTCCTGTCCCAGCTCATCAGCCACTTCACAGATGAAGTCCGATGGAATATGGACTGCCTTTAGCTGAGCTCCTGCAGCAAAAGCCATCATTTCATAGATCTGATTCCAGGTAAGGGACTCATCTGAAGTAATATGAAAACTGTGTCCAATGGCCTGCCGGTTTCCAAGCAGACCCGTAAAAGCAATGGCGAAATCATCCGAGTGGGTCAAAGTCCAGAGGGAGGTTCCGTCTCCCGGAATCACCACTTCTTTCCCCTTTCTCATCCGATCGATGAGTGTGAAATCCTCCCAGCTGCCGATGGCAGCAGGAATCACCATATCGTAGGTGTGAGAGGGCCTGACAATGGTCACCGGGAAACCCTTTTCGCGGTATGCCTTCATCAGTGCTTCCTCGCAGGCTATTTTATCCCTTGAATAATCCCAGAAGGGATTATACAGGGGGGTGGATTCTGTGATTACCGGATGGGTGGGAGGCTTCTGGTAGGCAGAAGCAGAACTGATGAAAATATATTGGTCGCAGTTTTCAGAAAACAGCCTGATGTCCCTTTCCACTTCAGCCCGGGTAAAGGCGATGAAGTTAACCACCACATCAAAGTGATGCTTCTTCAGCACAGCCTTAACCTGTTCAGGCTGGTTTATATCAGCTGTCAGGTACTTTGCTGAATCCAGCCCTGGTCTTTTTTTATTTCCACGGTTCAGAAGGAAGAGTTCAACTCCCCTTTCCAGGACCAGCCTGGAGCTTGCGGTGGAGATATTCCCTGTGCCGCCTATAAACAATACTTTCATGCGAAAAGAGTAAACCTTTATTTTATTCTAAGTTAAGCAATATCCATAACAATTGGCTATTTTTAGTCATTCCCAAAATGACCGATTTATGAAAGCAATGATGTTAACCGGCATACGTGAGATGGAGATGCTGGAGGTGCCTGCGCCTTTAATACAAAAAGATACTGATGTTCTGGTAAAAATGAAGACCCTGGGTGTTTGCGGATCCGATATTCACTATTATGTGTCCGGAAAAATTGGAAGCCAGGTGGTAGAATACCCCTTTACAGTCGGACATGAGTGTGCCGGCCTGGTTGAGAAAGTAGGTAAAGGAGTGAAGAGCCTGAAGCCTGGAGACAGGATCGCCATAGAACCGGCCATGCCCTGCTGGGAATGTGATCAATGCAAGGCGGGAAGGCCTCACACCTGCCGGAAATTGCGCTTTTTGGGCTGCCCAGGCCAGGCTGAGGGTTCTCTATCTGAATTTATTGTGATGCCGGAGACAAGTTGCATTAAGATACCCGATACCATGTCTTATGACCAGGCTGCCATATCTGAGCCTTTGGCCATTGGGGTGTATGCGGTCAAACAGTCCATCCCCATGGAAGGTGCCAGGGTGGGAATCCTGGGATTTGGTCCCATCGGAATGAGTGTATTATTACCTGCCCTGGCCATGGGGGCAAGTGAGGTTTATGTGACCGACAAGATTGATGAGCGGCTTGAAATTGCACGTAAGAGCGGAGCAGTTTTGACGGCAAATCCCGATAAGGAAGATGTGGTTGAGAAAATTACAAATGAAGTCCCCGAGCTACTGGATGTGGTGTTTGAATGCTGTGGGCAGCAGGAAGCAATCGATAATGCGGTGGATCTGTTAAAACCCGGAGGAAAGCTCATGATCATTGGCATCCCGGAATTTGAGCGCTGGTCCTTTCCGGTGGATAAATCCAGGCACAAGGAGCTCACCATTCAAAACGTACGTCGCCAGAATGAGGCCGTTTTGCCCGCACTGGATATGATGGAGAAAGGAGAAATTTCTGTGGATGCCATGGCCACCCACCGCTTCAGTTTTGAGGATACAAAAGCTGCCTTTGACCTGGTTGCCGGATATAAGGATGGAGTGATGAAGGCCATGGTGGATTTTGATTAGGCAAATCACTAACTTGTGGCTTCACCTTTAACCAATTACAATCATGAAACACATTATTTACACCATCCTTCTGGTGGCGATTCCTCTATGTTCCATTGCTCAGCCTGAAGTTCCGGTGGAAAAATGGACTGGAAAAACCATCCTCCTTATCGGGGCTCATCCCGACGATGATTCTTATTCCATGGGAACCCTGGGCATGCTGAATGCCAATGGAAATGAAGTTTATATAGCCATCCTGACCACAGGCAATGTGGGTACACTGGATCCCAAGCTGGGAATGAAGGACCTGGCCCTGATTCGCAAGCAGGAGGAGCAGGCCGCCCTGGCTACCATGGGTATTCCTACCGACCATTACATCAATCTGGGATACGACGATGGCATGCTGGAATATGAAGATAAAAAAGAGGTGGTAGCCAAATTAGTTAGGCTGATCCGGAAAATCAAACCCGATGTGCTTTTTACCTTTGATCCCGGAAAAGGGGAGCAACGCTGGCATAAGGCAGACCATCGGGCATCGGCCTATTTAACAGCCGATGCAGCCAGGGCAGCCATGTGGCCCCTGATGTTCCAGGGACAGATTACCCTGGAGGGGCTGGAAGCCCATACCGTGCCCGAGTATATGCTCTTCGATTCGGCGGAGAAGGACAAAAATACCTGGGTGGATATCACAGGGTGGGAGGAACGAAAAGTGGATGCTCTTTCAAAATATGTAAGCCAGTTCAGTTCCGGCTGGTCCGATTATAAGGGGCCGGATTTATCTCCGGAAGAAGAGGCGGCGATGAAGGAGAATCTGAAAAGATGGTTGATATACAGGGATGGAGTCCCCATAGAAGGATTTCGTCACTATGCCGGGCTGCCCGATAACATTGGAAGATAAGATATCACCATTAGACAAAAAATAACTATGAAAGCTATCAGTATGATTACCCTGACTCTGGCCTTATTTGTATGTTCTTCCTGTTCTCCAGGAAAGGATGGGAGTGGGTGCAAAGGCACCCGGGGGTGCCGAAGTGCTCTTTGATGGAAGCCGGGAGCTCCCTGGATGAGAACTGGATTTACTGGGAGGGCCCCCGCTTCTCGGCAGAAATGCCCATATCCTGGGCCATAGTGGATGATCCGGTGGATGCAGGTACCGTGATGAACAGCAACGATCCGGCGGCGGAAGGGGGCCTGTACGGATCAGCTGATATTGTAACAAAAAAGGCTTACCGGGATTTTCGCCTGCATGTGGAGTTCCTTATAGAAAAGCCCGGAGGGAATTCGGGGGTATACCTGCAGAACCGCTATGAGATACAGGTGCTGGACGGCGACTCCACAAAACATGGCATGGCTGCTGTGATCAATGAGTCCGAATCGCCCTACTATGCTTATAATGGGGTGGGGAAGTGGAATTCCTATGATATTGTATTCAGGGCTGCCAGGTTCAAGGATGGCGAGCGTGTGGAGAAGGCCATGGTGACCAACTATTTCAATGGTATTAAAGTGTATTCCAATATAGGCATCAACCAGGTCTGGGGAGGCCCCAATTCAGGAATAGATGGTGGCAATGATGGGGGTAAAGGGATTACCGATTCACCCCAGGGCCTGAAACTTCAGGCCGAAGGCCATGATGTACTCTACCGCAATATCTGGATCAAGGAACTGGATCTGGAGAAGCCGATACCGATTTCTAAGCAGACTCTTCCTCAAAATCAATAAATATGAAAGCAAATTTATTTCAACGCCAAAATTGCTGAGCATTTTTTCATTTTTGCTCGTTTTTGTTTGGTCCTGCGATTCGGATAATGAAGGAAGCACGGGTGTCACTATATGACCTGGGGACTAACATTGAATCCAGATCGGCTTCCTTTGAGAATCCAACCGGGGCAAAGGGTTCGGGTGGTCAGGCGGCCAGTAAACTGGGCATTGGCAGGAAGGGATTTCCAGCAAAAGAAATTGCTGCAGGCGAAACAGTGGTACTATGTGATGTAAATGCTCCCGGAACCATCCGGCATATCTGGATGACAGGAAGTTTTAAGGACAATCCCCTTGCACTCAGAAACATGGTGGTGCGTGCCTACTGGGACAAACAGGAACATCCCAGTATAGAATGTCCCCTGGGGGATTTTATGGGAGCAGCCAATGCCCGAATCTCCGCCTACCAGTCGGCTGTGCATTCCACCGGCGTTAATGCGGCATTGAATATCTGGCTTCCCATGCCTTTTATGGAGGCAGCAAAAATTACACTCAGTAATGAGGGCGGAAACTGCCATTACCGTTTTTTACCAGGTGGATTATACCATTGGTGATGAGCATCCCGATGAATTGGGAAGTTTGCATGTTTGTTTCAGAAGATCGAACCCAACGAAGTTAAAGGATGATTTTGAAATGCTGCCTAAAAGGAGTGGGAAGGGCTGCTTCCTCGGAGCGGTACTTGGCATTCGCATCCTGGAGGGCAACTGGTGGGGAGAAGGGGAAATCAAAATTTATATGGATGGGGATACTGAGTTTCCCACCATCTGCGGGACCGGAAGTGAAGACTATGTTGGTCTTTCCTATGGCATGCAACAAACTCCATATTTATACCATGGATGCAGTTTTAACCAGGACGGTTATATCTCCATGTATCGCTGGCACATGCCTGATCCCATTTACTGGAAGGAGGAATGTCGCATTACCATCCAACAGATCGGCTATGATCATTCCAGAATTGAAAGCACGGGAACAGCACTTTACGAGCGTCAGGATGACTGGAGTTCTGCCACCTTCTGGTATGAGGCAGTACCCAGTGCACCCTTACCCGATTTCCCGGATATGGTCAAGCGTGTGGCAGATCTGTAGTGCTTTCAAATCAGTTTTCAGTTCCCTTATTTCCAGAGCAGTTCAATCTCTTCCAGGGTCTTTCCTTTGGTTTCTTTCAAAAGGAAGATAACGATAACCAGCTGTATTCCCGACATGAGTGAAAGGAAGAGGAAGGTGACCGCCCCCCGATTGCATCCAGCACATGGGGGAAAAACAGCACCACCAGGAAGTTAAATACCCACTGGGTAAATGAGGCCAGGGCAACGGCCTGACCCCTGATCCGGTTGGGAAACATCTCTGCCACCATGGTCCAGAAAGCCGGTCCGATGCAGGAAGCGAAAAATGCGATGAAGAGCATGATGAATACGGTGGTGAATATGGGATTCATTTCAAAGTGGAAGGCTGCAGCAATCATCAGCAGGCTCACTGCCATCCCCGAGGAACCTATAATGTAAAAGGTCTTTCTCCCCAGGCGGTCAATGAGGAAAATGGCAAAAAAGGTGAAGGTAAAATTAACCAGTCCGATGAGTGAGGTCTGTAAAAGGGCATTCCGGATTTCCACTCCGGCCGTCATCAGGATCTTTGGGGCATAGTCCACCACGGTATTGATCCCTGTAATCTGGACAAATACCGAAAGCAGGAGACCCAGGATAATCACCTTGCGGTATCTTTTTTTGAAAAGCAGGCGAAAACTGGAACCGGGACCTTCATCCGCAAGGCTGAGCTCTATTTCCTTCAGGCCCGAGTCGGCAAACTCCCTTCCACCAATTCGCTCCATAACCACCCGTGCCTTATCCCGGAACCCGGCCTTCATCAGCCACCTGGGACTCTCGGGGATAAACATCAGGCCAATAAAAAAGAGGACTGAGGGAAGCAGTCCGGTGGCAAACATCCATCGCCAGTTGTTATCCACTTCATGCAGGGCAAAATTCACCACGTAGGATATGAGAATACCCATGGTAATGGCCAGCTGGTAGGCAGTGATCAGGGTTCCCCTGACTTTCGGGGGTGCAACTTCGGCTACATACATGGGTGAAAGGACCGATACGGATCCCACAGCCAGTCCGCCCAAAACCCTGAATAAAATGAAGAAGGTCTGTGAATGGGCCAGAGCCATTCCAGCACAGGAGATGGCAAAGAAAAGTGCGACCGTAATCAATAAGCTTTTTCTGCCATAGCGTTCGGTAAGGGTTCCGGTACCAAATGCACCTATAATACAGCCAAGCAAAATGGAACTGACACCCCAGCCCAGCTGAAGTTCTTCCCATCCAAAGTAAGGTTGGATGAAGGGAATGGCACCCGAGATTATACCCACATCGAATCCAAACATCAGCCCTCCAAGGGTTGCCACCAGGCTGATGAAATAAAGATAGGCCCTGCCCTTCATTATAATTCTTGTATTTAATTATTCCGGAAGATTCCAGCCCTCACGGTAATTGTGCCGGATATATTCTTCAACTGTTTCAAGTGCGGGCAATGTCACATATTGCGTGTTGAAGTGGGGGTGGCCCTCAATTACACTGAATGCATCTGATTTTACAACCTTCAATTGATCTGTTGCTGATATATTGCTGAACTTCATATTGGGACCGTCCCATCTCAATTCCCTGTCCAGGCTTTGCAGGCGAACAGCCAGTACGCCCATAACCACCATTTCGTTGAATGGACCTGCCTGGTCAAAATTCGACATGGGCTGAACCCGGTTTTCAGGATTTTCTTTACAGGCGCGGATCCAGTCCTGCTCGTGGGGCCCGTCCATAATCCCGCCCACGGGATAGTATTCCACCCTTCGAAGGGTTTCGGCTACCATGGGTTTCCTCCCCGAGAGAAGCCTGGGGTGAATTCCCCCTAAATTGCAAATGAGCTTATCCTTACTTCCCACAAAAATGCAACCACCCATACCATCCTCCATGATGGGATCACCATCAATCAGTTCCTCTGGCCGGGATGGCATCATGCCACCATCATACCAAAAGACCTTGACCTCCGGCATTGCTACTTTTACAGCTTTGGACAAAAGTTTCCTTTCCGGGAAGGTATATTCCACAACCTCAGCCTGTGGGGCGGATTCTGTATTTACCTGTGTGGAGGATCCCTGGACCTTTGTGGGGTACTTCAATTTCAGTGCATTAAAAACCGGGTTAAGAATGTGGCAGGCCATATCGCCCAGTGCGCCGGTTCCAAAATCCCACCAGCCCCTCCAATTCCAGGGAGTATAAATTTCATGAAAGGGTCGCATGGGTGCGGGGCCTATGAAAAGATCCCAATTTAAGGTATTGGGAGGGCTCTGAATTTCAGTAGGACGTTCAAGCCCCTGGGGCCAGATGGGACGGTTGGTCCAGGCATGAACCTCTTTTACTTCACCTATTTCTCCTGACCAGATCCACTCCTCCACAGTACGTGCCTCAGGGGCTGAATTTCCCTGGTTTCCCATCTGAGTAGCGACCTTGTATTCTTTTGCCAGTCTTGTGAGCAGTCTGGACTCATAAACTGAATGGGTGAGGGGCTTCTGACAATAGACATGCTTTCCTGCTTTGATGGCAGTTGCAGCAATGGCAGCATGGGTATGATCCGAAGTGGCGATCATCACTGCATCAATGGAGTCGCCCATTTCATCGAACATCTTTCGCCAGTCCCAGTATTGTTTTGCATTTGGATACTCATCGAAACAACCTTTAGCATATTTCCAGTCCACATCACAAAGGGCCACGATATTCTCTGTGCTCATTGCTCTAAGGTTGACTCGGCCTTTCCCACCCACGCCAATACCCGCTATATTCAGTTTGTCACTCGGCGCAATGTGTCCCAGTCGGCCACCCAAAACGTGGCTTGGAACAATGGTAATTGCGGCGGCTGATGCAGCGGCAGTCTTTAGAAAGTATCTCCTGGGAAGTGATGATTTGGACATAGCTCCAAGCTTTTTTGTGAGTAGAACTTTAAAAATAGCAAAATATCCACTTAAGCTGCCAACGGAGGTGCAAGTGAATAAAATAAAAGGACAATGTCCGAATACATTGGATGGTCATCGGTCTGTTATGGCTATATTACCAATGTGGTGAAGGACCTGATGGAGGAGGATCACCGGGCATGTATGAAAATGCTTGCAGACATGGGCTACAAATATCTGGAGTTTGGGGGGACATACGGGGAGAAAGCTTCAGAGCTGAAAGCTTTCATGGATCAGATTGGCCTGATACCCCTGGCGGGTGGGACCAGTATTGGAGGCTTAATGGGAGAGGGCCTTCAGGAAAATATTGATGCCTGCCTGGAGATGGATAAAAAGTACCTGGTGTGTTACTGGCCGTGGATGGATGATGGTAACAGTCCCACATTTGAAGAAGTTAAGTTTGCTGTGGATGAGTGTAATCGTATGGGCATGGTTTGTAATGAACAGGGTTTACACTTTGCCTACCACAACCATGACCAGGAGTTTAAGGAGGATCAGGGAATTGTTCTTTACGACTATATACTTGAAAATACCGGGCCGCTTTGAGATTGTACATGTTAAGGACAGCTATGATTCCCCAGACCGGGAGAGTTTTGCCCCGGTGGGTAATGGCATTCTTGATTTTGCCGACCTGTTTTCCTACCGGAATGTGGGTGGGTTTAAGCACCTGGTTGTGGAAAATGACCAGCCTGGACCCGACCAGGAAGCTGTGGCCCACACCAGCATAGAACACCTCCAGTCTCTCAAATTCTAACCCACTTCTATGTTGAAATCAAACTATTCAGTTGATTAGTGAGATCTAATTGGATTTCACTTGGGAACAAAGTGTCTGAACCTGCGATTTTCTGTGAATAAACCACCTGTCCGGAAAGATTTGCAATTCGAAGATTTGCAGGCTCAAGGAATTGAGTGCTTTCATCGCCAGTTTCATCAAAAGCAGAAACTGTAGCTGAATATGTAGTGCTCATCTGCAAACCTGTGCTGATGTAAGTGGAGGAGATTGTTGAATCATTAATTTTTCTATTTACAAATATTTTATAACCACCAACTTTTACATTATCGCTTGAGGGATTCCAGGTTATGGATATTGATGATTCGTTCACGCCCACGATCTGGAGTCCGGTGGGTACTGTTTGAGCCTCGTTATCCAAATTCGTCAGCATAGTGATTAACTACATTGGAGAAGCCTCTTGAAAGCTGATGATGCCCGGTTGGATTAGGATGCACCCCGTCTGTATGAATCCCTTCTCCATCCAGGGGATAACCGTAATTTCTATCGATGCATAATCCATCATAGCTCACATAAACCCTGCTCGATTTAGTACCACTCCCATAGGCACCAAGAACATATTACCAATATTCTCTGATTCTCAGATGATAAGGCTCGTAATTATCTAGTGGGCCATAGCTGACCAGCCATCCTGTTCCGGAATTTTCACACAGGGTGGGCATTGCAATAAAAACCAATGCCTCAGGGAAAGCGTCCAGGAAAGCATTAATCAGGATATCCGCGTTTTGGGTAATATAATCCATGCTTTGCGAAAGGAAGCAATCATTAATCCCCAATGATATTCTAACAATATCCGGAGTCTCCAGTCCATTGGATGAAATGTACTGATCAGGATCGATGGTGCCATCGAAATAAAAGGGTGATTCACTGCCCAGGAAGGTCTTAAATTCCCGTCCCGAATGCCCTTCATGTTTAACCAAAGTCCCATGTGTTCCAGTGGTATTTATGTAAAGTCCAGGTCGGTGGAAATCTGCTGTTTCTGGAAGCCAAATCCGCTGGTTGTTAATGAATTTCCAACAGTGAGTAAGATGTAATCTTCTCCTGATATCTTTTCATCAACCTTAAGGATGGTACTCTCTTCATCCACAAGCCCCCCGTCGAGATAGCTCTTAATTTTGAGATTGAAGATGCCCAGCTGATCACTAGTCCAATGCCATTTTCCTGAATCTGCATTTCATATGGATTGGGTTCACTTTGAGCAAAAGCACATAAATAAGCCATGTTAAGCATCAGGAACAGTATATTCTTCCTGAGACCCTTCCCCAATTTCAATGCCTAGTTTTCACCGGGAATCGCATGCTTGCCTTTACTCCGCACAATATTTCCTTTTCGTATATGTACTATATACGTTTATCGACTTCAATTGTTCCTTATATTGATATCAGACTATGGTGCATTATTATCTTCATAATGCCTGGCGCAATAAATCTTCCCCTTTGTTAATTCATCTCGAATTAGAACGGCGATTTCATGAGTAAAGTGTAGGGGATCCCTAAAATTCTCCCGATCTTCTGTGAGCATGTTTGGAAAGTTGTAATCGTAAACTTCTCCAATGGATATTAAATCACTTTTGAAACGTTCATTCTTATCTTCCACGTTGTATTTTTTAATAGCATTCTGAAAATCTGTATGGGTGGGTGGTATCCATAAAATCAGTTTGATATCGTTTCGCTTGCAATAGTCCGAGATCTCCACTAAATCTGAGTGATAGTTTTCCGGGTAGACTATTTTTTTATAGAATTTTTCAGAAGTTACATTCAACTGGTAATCCCAAAACTCATCTTTAGATAGCGTTGTCTTGTTCAATTGGATTTCTTCCTTGCTAAATTCTGATTTAACAATCAGGTAAGAAGACTTGAATACATTTTTATTGGATGCATAAGAGATGTAATTCTTGAGCGCCTCTATGGTTTGCTCTACATAGAATCGTTTGTTGTATTTGTTATACAAATTCAAATCAATTCCCATGACCACCGTATCTAGCTCCTGATTTTCAACCATCCACCAAAATGTTTGAACCATCTCTTTCAAACTACCTCCACCGTAGGCCATATCTGCCCACCTTGAATCATCCATGCCTTGGTATAGGGAACCTGACCTTGAATCTCCCAGGACAATATTTCCCCGTGGATTATTTTTAAGATCAAGCAATTTGTACATGTGAGGGGCTACCTCCTCAGAGATGGGCTTTTTATCTGCTTGGTCAATTAGCGTTGACAGGTTCAGATAATTGAAAGGATCCACCAAAGCTATGCAGATTAAATAGATAACCAGGGGGATGGAAATAAGGCCAATATTTTTAAGGAACTTTCTCATTTACATTAAAATTGGAAATATATGAATTCCTGTTGTACGCCATTCATCATATAGCAGGCGATGATCACTACATAATATATACTCCTCCTTAGGAAGAGAGGGACCTTTTCTTCATCTAGTTCAAGTCCGTGTTGCTTTTCTCTTTGCAGCCATTCTATCAATATAAAAATGAACATGCTGACTGTCAGGTAAATGATGTGATTTCCTGTATTTATGGCCCATAGATCTTTAATGGGTGATTTTATCAGGGACGGGGAGAATATTCTTGAGAGATACTTAACTGAACTCTACTTTTCTTTAGTAAAAAGTTAAATACCTCTACATTAGTGCAACATGATGGCGTGCTAATATACCCGCCTTTTATACCCCCTATTAATAGTTTGTTAAGTTCAGGGGCAAAGATATGTTTTTCAATACCGATACTATTTTTTATAAGGCTATCAATATATTTTCTTTTTTCTAATTTGTCCGCCTCGCTTTCTATATGGTGCAAATAATTACAATCCTCTATTTTTTCCCATGATATTTCAAGTAGTTTTTCTTTTTGTCTTTCATAGTAATAAATAACGTTATTTTTAGCCTCTTTAAAATACTTGTTATAATTAGGTAAATTAAGTACCTCTAAAGTAATATAAGATAGTTTGGCGTTTTGACAGTTCTTTCTTTCTATTGTTTCCATGTTTGTTTGTTTATTTATTTAAGTTCATTTTTTTTACACCCTATTTTAAAGGTCTGTATATAGTTTATATTATTTCTTTGGCAAAATTGCTTAATGCTTTCGCCGTATTCACAAGAAATATAATTGTATTCATGTAGTATTGCTTTGCTTTCATGCAAATAGCTATCCCCGTTTCCGTATTGAAAAGGCACTTCATTGTTTCTTTGTTATCTATATTGATAGTACCTGAAAAATATGTATTACCGTTTTTCTTATCGTGCCACTCTTTAAAGTTTAATTCTATTGATTTTGTTTAAATTTCATGATAATTAATTTAATATGATTAATGTTGTTTTTGATAGTTTACTAAAAAAATACTTTTTAATGTATAGTATTTCAGGTTCGTTGGTTAAGTGCATGTTTTCACCTACTAATAAAGCATACTTTTTGCGGGTTCGCATTAGCCTTTTTGTTTGTTGTATTGAAAGCATTTTAGGTAGTTCTCTTTCAATTTCTTTCAAGTAGTATAGTCTTAAA
>CAVQMZ010000026.1:0-7694 GCA_963713725.1 uncultured Bacteroidota bacterium | reverse complement strand
ATTGAGCTGAGAGTATTAATGCCCCTCGGCATCGGAATCTCCTTCTCCCCATTCAGTTGTCACTTTGTAAATACCCACTTTTGTTCCTGCTGTTTTTACCAGGGTGGGTGAAATAATCAGTTGTGCACTGTCCACTGTAGCGCCCTCAGGAAGTATTTCCTGCAGGTCAAATTGTATGAGGGCCCGGCGCCTGTGATTATTATTCGTAACTCCCGTAAACAGGTGTAAATCAGCACCATTACTTAGTTATCCTTCTTCAAACAGGCTGTTATCCTTTTGTGGGATAAACTTCTGTTTCCTGGTTCTTTGCCACCAAACCAGAGAAGATCAGTGAACCTAATAAAATAATGGTGTAAATTTTTTTCATAAGCTTTTTCTTTGATAACAAGGATGTGCTGGTGATTGTTTGCCAAAAATAATTACATTTGCACCCGAATTCGGGGTATAGCGCAGTCCGGTTAGCGCACCTGCTTTGGGAGCAGGGGGTCGCAGGTTCGAATCCTGCTACCCCGACAAAAGAAAATAAGCCTGGCATTTTTGCCGGGCTTTATTTTTTGGCTGCGCTGAATGCTTGCATTCATAAGCAGACCAAAAATAAAGACCATGAGGCGAAGCCTCAGGCTTATATTATTCTGGTCTTACCCCCCCCAAAGTTCACGAGGCACAAAGTGCCGAGTAATCTGTCTACCCCGACACTATAGGACTTCCGTCCAATTCCAAGGGAAGTTCCTTCATTTTACCCTCCCCGCTTTCCCTTAATCTCTTTGCCTTCACTCTTTTGATTTTATTACTTTACCTTTTGCATGCATAGTTTCCGAGCATGCAAAAAGTAAAACACCTCCACTGTATTCGGCGTCAATACAATTTCCTTTAAATGTAGTGGTCTTACAATCTTCATATCATTGACAATGTTACAGAAAGACTGACAAATAACCTTGACAATAGGCCGGGAATGACGTAAATTTACCCTGACAATATTACAAAAAGCCTATTAAGCTGACATGATATTCAAAAGAAATACACTGAAGGACCTTGAGGTTTGGAAAAGCAAAAGTAATCGCAAACCTCTAATTATTAGAGGGGCCAGGCAAGTTGGCAAAACCACTTTGGTTAAGGAATTTGCAAGATCATATAAGTATTTTATTCTATTGAACCTGGATAAATCATCAGACCTGGATTATTTTAGCAGGTATACACAGGTCCGCTCCCTGTTAGAATCACTGTTTTTGACCAATAACATTTCCATTGAAGAAATAGATGAAACGCTGTTGTTCATTGATGAGATTCAGGAATCCCCCAATGCGATTCAAATGCTCCGTTATTTTTATGAGGATTTCCCTGAACTGCACGTAATAGCTGCTGGATCACTATTGGAATTTGCAATGCGAAAAGTAAAAAGTTTTCCAGTAGGTAGGGTGGAATATTTATATATGCACCCATTGAATTTCAGAGAATTTCTGATGGCAAAAGATCATATGGCGGCTTTAGAACAGATAGATAAAATTCCTTTCGATTCATTTGCACATAAAATCCTGCTTGATCTGTTTAATCAATATGCAATTGTCGGCGGAATGCCTGAAGTCATTAGCAGCTATATCGAAAAGGAAAGCTATACTGAACTACCTGCTGTCTATGAGAGCATCCGGGAATCTTACAGAAATGATGTGGAGAAATATGCGGCTAATGATACAGAGAGGAAAGTCATTAAGTATTTGATATCAACGGCGTACCTTTATGTTGATCAACGAATTAAATTTCAGAACTTCGGGCAATCGAACTACAGGTCCCGGGAAGTTGGTGAAGCATTTCGAGCTTTGAATGATGCAAAAGTCATTCGTCTTCTATACCCCACGACAGATATTGAACCTCCTGTAAAGCCCGATATAAGAAAATCGCCCCGATTACAGTTTCTGGATACGGGTTTAATAAATAATGAATTAGGAATACAGGCTGATATGTTGGCCCTGGCTGATTTAAGTCAGTCTTATAAAGGAGCTATTATACCTCATTTAATCACACAGGAATTGATTTCCATTTTCACTACTGCTAATAGAATCCCTAACTTTTGGATCCGGGATAAAAAGCAATCGTCCTCGGAAGTGGACCTTGTTTATACCATTCAGGATAAGGTAATTCCCATAGAAATTAAATCAGGTAAAGTTGGGACATTGCGATCATTGCACCAATTTGTTGAGCGTACGAACCATCCCTATGCAGTACGCATTTATGCGGGGGAGTTTGCGATTAATGAATCCAGAACGCCGGGAGGAACACATTATCTGCTTATGAATTTGCCTTATTTTTTAGGTTCCAAAATCCCTGACTACATTCACTATTTTGTAGATAATTACTGAGAAAATCAGCGTATAAGCAAACCCCGGCACCAAGTAGCCGGAGGGCCTGGCCGGGAGGATACGGGTTTTTACATTTTTTTCAGGTTGTCCCGCTTTAAAAGGTCAATCTCTTTTGTTCGCCCTATCATATTTTAAAGTTATATATTGCGGAATCTGTACCAATATAGCAAGATTCCGCAGGATATAACTGAAAGGATAAGGACTTGTATTCAAGCTAAGAAAGCATCAAAACCTCTCTCAACTTAGAATTCAGGTGTAGTCACTATAAGAAACACCGACAGCAGAGAAACTTAGATCCTATGGAATGCATCCCGGATTGTAGTAAAGTTTTCCGGAACCAGAAAGGCTTCATTGCAGGCCCATCGATCGGTCCTTTACGTATATGTCTTGTCATTTTATAAAATCCAGGTAGTTCTCCTGGTTCAATAATTGAACATCTGCCTTATAGGGTAGTTCGTCGGTAATACTTCTCAGTAAAGAGGTTTTACCTGTCTGTCTGGCACCATATAAAACAACAAGTTTCTGACCCTTTATCAATTCATCCGCAATCTTCTTTCTCAAGTATCTTTTAATCCACATAGAACAAAAACGTAAATACATCTGCTAAAGCATAAAAATTAACGCTAATATTTATGGTTAGCCGTAAATATTATATATCGATATGCGGAAATATCACCCAGGTATTACTGGAGTATAACTACACCAAATATCATAACAGGCAGGCATACATCTAAAAGGAATGCTCTTTACAGGGTACTGGTGATTCTATATGTTCCGGATTCTATTTTAAAAACAAGGGACTCAGCTTCCTGCTGAATAAACCGAAGATCTTCGGATACAGATATTTCTGCTCCGTCGACCCTAATATCTTGTCCTGGTATATATATTGTTGCCGTGGAATTTGCAGGGATGCTGACCTTCCATGTAAATTTTCCGTTCTCTGTCTTCCAGTTGCTGCTGATTTCTCCATAGGCAGATTTATAGCTGCAATCCACCCAATCCACACTTGCAACCAGTGCTGGACGTAAGAGGAAGTTTTTAAAACCTGGATTCTCAGGATCCCATTGAATTCCTCCAGGGCCCCGATAGAACCACCCTCCAATATAGGGGAAGCAGGAGTGAATTTGTGAATAGTATCCATTCCATTGTTCCCAGCAGGTAGTCGCACCTTTTTCCACCATATAACCCCAGCCCGGATAGGTCTTTTTATTCACCATAATATCGATAAGGTCATGTCTGTTTATTTCCACCAGGTAATCAAAAACAATCTGTGTGCCTATCATTCCGGTGTTCAGATGGCCTTTGTCCTTCACCAACATCGTATGGATAAACTTCTCAAATACCTCGTCGCTCAGATCTTTTGGGGTAATTCCGGTTTTCAGCGGGAAGATTAAATAAGCTTGTTCACCGTTGGCATAGGTGGAATCCTTTGGATTGAACCAGTGCTTGTGCACCGCTTGCCTTGCCATGGATAATTCTTTTTTATAAGCTTCAACATCCTCACTTTTATCCAGTAGAATTCCTGTTTCTATCATAATCTGCAGCAAATAGGCCCTGTAGCAATTATTAAAGAACCTGCGGGAATTATCATCCACCCATTCGGTTTTATCCATTCCTTTTCCCGGCGGAACCCAATCCCCCAGGTTATGCCATTTCTCTCCTGGAAAAGCATCCTTGAGCAGGCCATTTTCACTATGTCGCTCCAGGTATTTAATGTACTTCTTCATAAATGGGTACCCTTTCTCAAGAAGTTGGTAGTCTCCATAGAACAGGAAGGTTTTCCAGGGAACCACAATGCTCATTGCTCCCCAGGCAGGTCCCCCGCCGGTCAGGTGGGATAGGGAAGGTGCAATAAAAGGAACAAAGCCATCTTCTTTCTGCTCGTCCCACCAGTTTTCTGACCACTTCGTGTATAGGGTGGAAGCATCGAAGTTGTAACAACCCAGATCCATGGCTGTTTGTCCGTCACCATAACCCACTCTTTCGCGATGGGGACAATCAACCGTCTGACCTCCCAGGTTAAGTGCCCTGTAGGTCCATCGGGTCATTTTATGTATGCGATTGTATAGCTCATTGGAACAGGAGAAAACCCCCACTACAGGAACTTCTGTTTCTACAGGAATTGCTGCCAGGTCTTCTTTCTCGGGGATATAGTCCAAACCCTCAATCAGGGCATATCGATAGCCATGATAATTGAACACATTATAAAAGTGTTCTTCTGCCGAGCCAGCAGATATAAATTCATCCCTTTGATTATACGTGGCAAATCCCCTGTGCCCCATTTTTACCCGCCAGGCTTCTTCAGGATCCCGACCATCCAGATCAGCATAGTGAAGGGTGATTTTTTGCCCCGCATTCAGATGGTGGAATTTCATTCTAAACATACCGGTCAGGTTGGTGCCAAAATCGACCAACACAGTTGTGTCATCAAGTTGTTCAAGTGATACCGGAGCAATTTCATCCAGGCGAAGGTTATTCCTACATTTCTGCGCAGTGCTTGGAACATCTTCTGTTTCAACGTTTACCACAGCTTTCCAGCCCTGTACAGAGTTTTCAGCATTCCACCATTGCTCATCTCTTAAACGAGCATCCACCCTTTCACCACCGAACTTTCCCCAACGCCATTCACCAATAAGAGATCGTTCACTTGCTTTGGTTTCCCATGTGGTGTCACTTATCACTGTTTGCTGGTTTGGAATTTCAAGTTGAGCCCGCACCACAGGGCTATTGTGTTTAACTCCTGGCAATCCGGGAGAATACCAGCCTGTTCCCATCCAGATCCCAAAACTGTTCCTTCCTTTTTTCAGGTAACTGGCCACATCGTATGTTTGATAGTAGCTGCGTTTGCTAAAATTTGAGACCGCAGGTACCAGGACTCCCTTATCCACTTTTTCGCCATTTATGAAAAGCTGAAAATAACCCAGCGAGGCAATATAAACAGGGGCACTCACGGGCACTTCTTCCAATGTAAATGAATGCCGGTAATAGGGCGCGGTGACCGCATCTGGTGATCCGATCCATTGTGCAGACCAGTCGTTTTTGTCCAGCAAACCCATGGACCAATTCGCAGATTTGCTCCAGGATGAAGGATTTCCATTTTTATCCCAGATCCTCACTTTCCAGTAGCATCGCTTACGAGACTGAAGGGCCTTCCCGCCATATGTAATCTGCCTGGATTGATCTGAGTCTATTTTGCCTGAATCCCACAGGTCTCCTTCATTCTTAGCTAATTTATCTTTTGAACTTGAAACCAGAATATGAAATGCAGTCTGTTTCTGCCCGTGTTGAGCTGATAGCAATTGCCAGCTTAATTCAGGGTTCACCTCATCAATCCCCTCGGGATTCGTCAGGTATTCACAACTTAAGCCTGTAAGCCTGACTGATTCCTCTTCGCTACAGGCAAAAAATACTGGAAAAATGAGGAATAGAATACTGATTGTTACCAGTGATATGTTTTTCACTCTCAGGTTTGTATTTTTTAAAACTTTCAAATAGCCGAGGGACCGGGAAGCTGACACTACCGCGACTCTTTTGGTAGCCTTCCCCGCCACCAGGTAGCCAGGGAGGAGCCGGTTATATTCATCATGGGCCCAAATACCGCCGGAGCCAGTCCAACCGTGGCAACCTTGCCCATTTGCAGGGCAAGTCCTGATGCCAATCCCCCGTTTTGCATACCTACTTCCAGGGCGATGGTACGGCAATCCTGCTCATTCATACGGAGCAGCTTACTAATTCCATAGCCCAGCGAATATCCAAACATATTATGAAGGAAGCAGGCGAGAATGAGCAATAGTCCCACTTCCATCAGGCTATCACGCCCTGCAGCGGTAATGATGGTAATAATAACCCCGATACCCAGCATGGAAACAAGCGATAATAATTTATCCAGAACTTTTTTGTCGCCTTTGGCAAAATACTTAAAAATGTAAACACCGAGAATTGGCAATAATCCAAAAATAAGGATATCGGTTGCCAGCTTTGAGAGGAAGGCCATAGTTGCCATTTCTGTAGTTTGGAGGGCAATAAAATTCTTCAGGAACATAATCAGTAAATAGGATGCCAGCTGGATTATCGCATTCCTTCTGGATTTGATTGCATTGGAGAACAGATTAAAAATTAGCCCGGCACATATGGGCAGGATTACCATATTGAATATTCCCACCATCATGCTCCAGAAATTTATCTCGATGAGCTGACCAGCAAAAACTTTCATTAAAAGTGGTGTCAATAGTGGCGACAACAGGGTAGCGAAGGCTGTAAGCGTAACCGACAGGGCAAGATTCGCCTTGGCAATAAATGACATTACGTTTGATGCCATTCCGCTGGGAGAGGATCCGACCAATACAATACCGGCAGCAATTTCAGGTGGAAAATTAAAAACTGTGGCAATTGTAATTCCAACAATGGGCATAATCGTAAACTGGCAAATCACCCCAACAACTACCCCTTTGGGCATTTTGATTACGCCTGCAAAATCTTTGAGGCTCATCTGAGATCCCATGCCGAACATGATAATCTGGAGCAGGGGAACAATCAGAGCTTTGAATTTAAAATCTCCTACTCCGAGAAAAATCCCGGGATAACTCATTGAGGCACAAACGGCAGTCACGATCCAGAAGGAATAGGCAAATCCCTTTAGCTTTCCAATCTTGCCGGCGGCCAGGGCGAAAGATGCAAAACCAATGATTAACAAAGGTTTAAGGGGAGCTATTTGCTCTGCAAAAACTGTTATAAGGAAGAGGATTAGTGACAGAAGGGCCACTATTAGCAATATTTTTTTCATCACTTTTTTTTCAAAGCTAAGCTAGCATTTTTTTATTTTAGTAAAAGTTGTTGTTTTACTCCTTTTTATAGCAGGCATGAAAAAACATTGCATCTTTATACTTCTGTTCATACTAAACCTACTTCCTTTTATGAGCGCTGCACAATCTAGCCCCTTCGTTCCCTATGATTTCAGTGTTCCCGATACACTGGAAAATGAACATTTCAGAATCAGGATGCTCTCTGTGAATGATGTCGTAAAAGACTATGATGCGGTAATGAGCAGCATTGCCCACCTGAATGAAATGTTCCCCACCTCCGGCTGGCCTTCCGAAGATCTGACTTTTGAGCAGGACCTCATTGACCTGGGATGGCATCAGAAGGAATTTCAAATGAGGAGGTCCTTTGCCTATACGGTGGTGAGCCCGGATGAAAGTATTGTACTGGGCTGCCTGTATATCAATCCCACCAGCAGAGGCGATTTTGATGCTGACATTAGCATGTGGGTAAGGGCAAGTGTAGTGGCTCAGGGCCTTGATGACCTTCTTTTTGAGACGGTCAAAGAATGGATTTCCCGGG
>CAVQMZ010000025.1:0-35561 GCA_963713725.1 uncultured Bacteroidota bacterium | reverse complement strand
TTACGGCTGCATAATGGGACATGGTTATGGCGGGACGGTCCCCGCTTCCCCAGCCCTGTCCAGGATTTCCGAAAGGAGGCGTTGGTCCGCTGATTGCATCCAGATTGCTTGCATTGTTAGCATAAACTGTTTCCGGAGCCAGCCTGCCTTCGGACATAGTCTGGCTATAGAAGGTCCAGTACTCATCCCAGCTAACCTCAACTTCTGCCATGAAGAAAGGACTGATAGTTACCGTCCGGACGGGACCCTCGTTTTTATTCCGTAAGGGCTCGTCATCAGGACTTCCCATCTGGAAGGTACCGCCCTGTATGGCCTTCATATTAAAGGAAACCGAAGTGTTGGGTATAAACTCGGTGAAGTCCTCAAATTCGGTGACAATGGCCGCTTCTGAAAATACTTCCTTCATACCCTGATCTGATACGGGAATCCCAGTCATCTGCTTATGCTCGTAGCCAGGAAGATGATGTCCAACATCCAGGTGACAGTTTATGCAGTGCAGTTCCAGCTTTTCGGCATTCATCTCATAATAAAGGTGGGCCTTCCCCCCATCATCGGATAGGCCATCCGGATACAGGTTCTGATGACACTTCTCGCAGGATTCATTATAAACGATGTTCACTGCATACTCCAGCTGCTGCTTTCTCTCCCAGTCAAAGGACTCATGGTCTTTGAAATGATAGGCATAAAGGTCGTGGAGTCCTGTTCGGACCTTGGTGCGGAAATGCGTGAAACTACCATGGGGTGGAAGGTGGCATTCCGCACAGCCTACCCGAACCCCGCTTTCATTGGTGAAATGTGTTGATTTGGTCCATGCCTCATCCGCCCCGGTATGTATATGACAGGATTGGCAATACTCGTCGGTGCTTGTATGTTGTACGACCCTGTTTACTCCGATTATCATTCCGGCCCCCATAATGAGTCCGGCTATGAGCAAGATCCACCTCCACCTAAATTTCCCTGCTTTTTTGGTCATAGTTCTATAGAGGAGCTTTTGGATCACGGCCGGGAACAGGTGCCACACCCTCCCTGTAGTCCGGCAGGGGTCCCATGGCATATTCAGTGGGACCGTATCTCAGGTCGGAAGCCATGATTTCCTCCCAGGTAATTTCCCTGCCGGTATAGGCAGCCTCCCGGCCCATGATTGAAACCAGTGTGGAAATGGCGATATCTTCAGCCTGATTGACCTTCTGGTTCAGGCGAATGGATTCTACGAAATGGACATGCTCCTGATCGTGGCCCCCGACGACCGGGTTGTTTTCATAATCATATTGCCATAGAACCTCACCTTCATAGTTCTCGATCCGCATGTTCTGCCCCCCTGTATAAAGTACACCTTCGGTTCCCATAACCGATTCGGATACGTTCGTGTCACAGCCATCAATCTGACGGGCCGTTGCCATCATCCGTTTGTTATTGGCATAGCGGTAATCCACACTGAAAAAGTCGAATATGTCACCGGTCATACGCCTGGCCCTTCCCCCATAGCCCACAGCCTTTTCCGGAACCCAGCCGGTAAACCATGTGGCCACGTCGATGTTATGCACCCCCTGGTCGAGAAGGTGATCACCACTTAACCATTTTATATTAAACCAGTTACGAATATTGTATTCCATATCAGACCATTCAGGTCGTTTGAGCTTGTTCCACCATGCTCCCTGGTTCCAATGCGCGGTGGCCGAGAGCACATCTCCGACACCCCCGTTTTTGATCTGCAAATATGCTTCCCAGTAATCACGCTGGTTACGGCGTTGGTTTCCGGTTACCACGGTGAGTCCCTTGGCCTCTGCCTGTTTGGCAGCAACCAGTACCGTGCGGATACCCACCGGATCCACACCTGCAGGCTTCTCCATGAAGATATGCTTTCCGGCTGCCACAGCAGCTTTGAACTGATCCGGGTGAAAGTGAGTGGGTGTGGCGATCAGGACCACGTCTACATCCAGATCCAGCACTTTCTTATAAGCGTCAAATCCAAGAAAACACATGCTGTCTTCAACCTTGTTATTCTTTTTCTCCATCAGGATGCTGCGGCATTGTTGCTGCCTGTCTTCCAGCACGTCAGCCAGGGCAACAATGGAGAGGTCATTTCCTGCATTCAGGAACTGAACTGCAGCACCGGTTCCACGGCTGCCACATCCAATCAGGGCAGCTTTTAAGGGTTTTCCCTCGGGCGCCTGTTTTGCAAAAGAAGGCATACCCAGTTGCTCAGGGCTAAAGCTGGCCTTACTTCTACTTTTATTTTCATTTCCACTGCATGAGCTCATCAGAGGGGCCACTCCCAGGGTAATGCTGCGCCGACAATAGCTGAACTAGCAAAAAAATCTCTTCTTTTCATGTCTTGATCCGGGATTAATTAATGTATAATGTACGTTAAGTGCTGCTAATATAATGATAATTTGAGAATCCCGGATGAAGTATTTTAAACAGGACCGGGCGTTGTATTCAGGTTTGCATATTGAATAGCTGAAAGAGATTGTCTGGAGTTATCACAATAAATGAGTGCTCCGGATATGAACTTTTAAAGGTCTTTGATATTATTGGCTTTTTAGTGTCAGATTACTTTGAATATGATATAAGAAAATTCCGGGTTTACATCCACTGGCATTCCATGAGACTGTATGATAACCTGGTGAAAGGGGCAGACGCACCAGGCCCCCCCAGCAAATTCCAGAAGCGTTTGTTGCGTCATACTTCCTCTGCCTTTTTTCCCTCCACACTTAGCTGAATCTGTACCGTGCCGGAGGTGCTTTTGGCATCCACGCTATCCCCTGGATATCCTCTGGTGGGATACGCCCACCTGGATGAATGAGGAGCGGACCCGGCCCTTTGTGGAAGCGCCCGAGATCAGACCCAATATCATCACCAATCAAAAGGGGGTAACTTTTTATTGAATATGGGCCCAACTGCCGAAGGTTAGTTTCCCGGGCCCCGTGTGGAGAGATTGCAGGCTATGGGGGCCTGGCTGGAGCTTTTCTCAGCCGAAACCAGGGGGCATGGCCTGGTCAGAAGATTCAATCCCGTCCAGACCAGCCGGGTCAGGTTGCATGTGGAACGGGAAGCGGGTCCTCCAGGCATGGCGGAATGGCAGCTCTATGCACCGGAATAGCCTTAAAAATACAGGATCCCTGTTTCCCTTATATATTTTGTTCCTGGCCGTGAAAGATTTTCACGTAAACCAACTTATCATCGCCCGGGGCATAAAAATTTTCAAACCTGGCCTTAAGCAAATACTTGTTCTTTTCATAGAAGGCCCTGGTTGGCGCATACTGATCCTGTGAAGAGGTTTCCACATAAATTCCCTGGCCGCCTAGGGCAAAGATTGCTTTCTCGCTTTCCTGCAGCAGGTACTTTCCGATGCCCCGGTTCATGTAATCCCTGTGGGTAGCAATCCAGTAGAGATCGTAGCTATGCAGGGTGCATGGGATCAGTCCAAAACAACTGTAAGCAAGGATCTCACCATCCCTTTCCGCGAATAGAAATTCATATCCGCTGGCGGCCCCTTTTTCAAGGCGTTCCTCCACAAGTTCGGCTGCTACAAGGACTTCATCCTCCCTGAAAAACCCGGTTGAAGTTACGACAGCTTTTACGCTGATCCTGGTCTCCGGGGTATACTTCCCCTCGCAGAATGATGTGATCTGGTTTCTTCATCTGGCAGCAGATATAATCCTGTTAACCATGTCTTTGTAATTAATTCCACCCCGATGGCAGGCAGCCACAAATCCTGCGTCGGGTGACAGGCACGGATTTGCATTCACCTCAAGAACCCAGGGCCGGTTTTGATCATCGACCCTGAAATCCACCCTGATGTATCCGTTCATATCGAATATTTTCCAGCACTGCAGACTGATTTCTGACATCTTTTCAATAAGCGTCTCGTCCGCCGGGGAAAGATCGAATGTACGGATGGTTTTATGATACTCAAATGATGACTCGTCCCACTTGGAAGCATAATTCAGTATTTTTGGTTTTCCTGCCGGGTAATCCATGTACAACATTTCTGCAACCGGCATGACTGCGTGCCCCTGACTGTCTGAAAGCATAGAGAGATTAAATTCCCGTCCATCAATATACTCTTCCAGGAAGGCATCTTTCAGGAGTCCATCCCTCGAAATGCGGTTGAGGTCCATGGTTTTCCCATCAATAACGGATTCATCAGTAATCCCGGCAGAGCCATCCTCCCAGATAGGTTTCAGGATATATTTTTTGTTCCTTGCCGGCATTCGTTTCTGGCCCGGCTGAATCCACTCGGGAGTGGGAATTCCATGATCCTTCAGGATTTGTTTTGTCCTGATTTTGTCGGTGGTAGCAACCAGTGCATAGGTACCGGAACCTGTAAAGGGAATTCCATACGCATCCAGCAGGGATGGACAAAGATGGATCAAGGCTCCTTTTTCACCCACTGTTTCAACCAGGTTGAAAACCAGATCGGGTCGATGACACTCAAGGATTTGAGCCACTGGTTCAAGATTCAGGCCAAATGATGCCCGTCTTGGCCTGAGTCCCAAGCTCCTTTGCGGCCCGTTCAACAGCTTCAGCCTGCACCAGTACATCCAGTTCATCCTCCGAGGCCTGATCAGATATTGAATTAGTTAAAATGAGCAGATCTCTCATACATGTCATTTTTGATTTTTTTGACTGCCGAATCCATGATCATCCTCATCAGTTCGCGATATGGAATTCCGTACAGTCCGGCCAGGATAGGCAGATCGGAGTGTTCGGGGTGCATGCCTGCCAGCGGGTTGATTTCGAGGAAATGAGGATTACCCATTGTGATCGAAACGGATATCCACCCTGCCGCCATCTTCCGCACGCAGGCATTTCCAGGCCTTTAAGGCAAGCGCTGAACATGCATCCACGGCATCCTGGTCGGTCAGGCTGTAAATGATCCGTTCCTCACACTCTTCCTTATTGACATAGGAGTATACACCTTTTTCAGCATTGTCTTTCAGAATGATCTCAATCACCCCGATGCATCTTGCATCCTCACCCGTTCCCACGATTCCGGCGGTAAATTCCCGTCCGCTCAGGTATGTTTCCACGAGTACCGGTTGCTGGTAACGGTCTAAACAGTTCAGCACATTTCTTTTCCAGTTGCTCCGGGCCAGAAATCACCGACTCAGGATCTATTCCTTTGCCTGTACCTTCGGCAAGGGGTTTTACGAACAGTGGATAAGGAAGCTTTACCTTCTGAATGTCAGCCCTGTCATAAACAACTGCATGGTCGGGTGTAGCCACTCCTGCATCCTTCACGATAATTTTTGTCAGAGCCTTGTCCAGGGTCAGCGCCAGTACCAGCGGACCGGAAAACACGTAGGGGATCCTGTAGGCATCCAGCAGGGCAGGCACCTGGGCCTCTCTTCCTGCTCCATACATTCCTTCTGCAATGTTGAAGACAAGGTCCCATCGGTCTCCCTGGTTCAGGCGGCTGACAAGATTTTTAATATGCCCGATCCGCTGAGTTTTATACCCCAGCTCTGCGAGGGTATTCTCGATGGAAGAGATGGTGTCCTCCCGGTCAAATTCTGCGGTTTCATCTTCGCTGAATCCCATTTGCAGGTATTCATCCCGAAGGTCGTATGTGAGTCCTATTAACATGCAAGTCATTCTTTTTATAATTAATGGCATCATAAAAGCCCTGGAAAAAGTGGCGTGGCATTTGTTCCCAGTACCCGGTTCCTGTATCCGCCTTCCTGTACGACCAGGGTTGGGATATTAAGTCCTCCAATTAGATCTCCGTTCCGGTAAAAGTCTTTTGATGTCAGACTCCAGGTTCCGGTAGGATCTCCCTTTGCAGTATCCAGCCCGAGAAGCAGTACAAGGTAGGAGGGCTGGAACCGCTTTATCCGGGCCAGGGCCTTTTCAAGCACCTTATAGTATTCTTCCCCTGTCAGCTGTTCCTTCATGGGATAATTCACATTGAAACCGAGGCCTTCTCCTTCTCCCTTTTCCTCCGAAAACCCGCAGAAATAGGGATAGGCGAAAGAAGGATGACCATGGATGCTCACTGTAAGCACATCCTTTCTGTCGTAAAATATATCCTGTTGACCGTTCCCATGATGGTAGTCAACATCCAGCATGGCTACTTTTCCATAACGGCTCAGGAAATTGGCGGCTATTGCGGCAGAATTGAAGTAACAGAATCCGCCGAACACCTTCTTTTCTGCATGATGGCCGGGAGGACGAACCAGGGCATAGACGGCACCGCTGCCCTTCAACAGACTTTGTGGCACCTGTCAGGCAGCAATCCACTGCACGTTTGGCTGCCAGAAATGCATTTCTGTTGATAGGCGTGAAGGTATCAATGCAATAATATCCGGCCAGAACAGAATCATCAGCAGGGGCGCTGGGTATTGTTCCTGACAGGAAACACATAGGGATAAATAGATTTTCCCTCCGGAAGTTTTTCACAAACCCTTTTAAAATAATTGATGTATTTCCTTTCATGAACCTCGCGGATGTGGTCCTCCGAGAACGTGGTGACCGGAATTTCGCGAAACAAGCCGCTTTTCTGAAGTTCGGTAAGTATGGATGAAATTCGTACCGGCGACTCCACATACCCACGTTCACGAACGTGGTGGATGGCGTGTTTATCATTGACGATCAGGGTGATGGTTTTATCATTCCTGCCATTGGAGCTGGCGGGGGCAGGAGAATAATTCTTGATATACCTTGGCGCCCTGAATTGAACAGGGTCGTCCGATACAGAATCCACCACTCCCCTTACATAATCTTCCGGACATAAATAGGCATATTTTCTTTCCAGGATAGCCCTGATAATCTTCTTCGCATTTTTTCTGGACAGTGTAGAGCCTGGAAATAACAGGTCACACACCAGGTAGGGAGGGCATTCGTCCTGTTCCGGGCTTACTGGAGTCTCATACAGGGTATTAACTATGGGAAATGCTCCAAACCGCTCATAAAACTTCAGCCTTTGCCTGTTTTGCTCTATGAGAGACCCGTTCTTGCACACAAGGGGCTCGTCGGGCAGACATTCAAAGAATACACCTGTAGCCTTCAGTTCACGGGCAAATTCTCTTACACTTTCATAGAGGGAACTGCCGATTCCGCTTACCACTATACCCTTTTTTGAAGCCACATAATCCAGTAAACAAAAGTTCAGGTCCGGGGCATACAGAACCATGGCAAAGCCCTGTACAGTTCCATTGCGGTTTTCAGCCACCAGGAGGGTGGATCGAAAACGGAATTTCAGGGGATTCTTTAAATGTTCCGGAATCAGGTCTATTTCCTCATTCCGCAGGTCCGGAAACCTCGTTTTCAAAATTTGCTGTACCTGTTCAATTGCTATTTGATCCACGGGCATTGAACCGTCCGAGATCCTTCTGATGATTAACATATCTGATTATTTTTCAGCCCTTGGCTCTTTATACAGGAAACGTTTTCCCTGGTAATTCCTCAGAACGTATCCCTCGTCATTCCTTTCCTCAATATAGTCAGGCAGGATGGGTATTTTCCCGCCGCCACCCGGGGCATCAATCACCAGGTGCGGAATGGCATATCCGGAGGTGAAGCCCCTCAGGCCCCTGATGATTTCAAGCCCCTTCTCTACAGGAGTTCTGAAATGTGCAGATCCCGGTATGGGATCGCACTGATAGAGATAATAAGGCCTGACCCTGATTTTTAGAAGAAGATGATACATGTTTTTCATGATCTCCGCCTGGTCGTTGATCCCTTTCATCAGCACGGTCTGGCTCCCCAGCGGAATGCCCGCATCGGCAAGCATATTGCAGGCATATTGTACTTCGGGCGTAATCTCCTCGGGATGAGTGAAATGTATGCTCATGAAGAGGGGGTGATATTTCTTAAGCATTCTCACCAGCGAAGGGCTGATGCGCTGAGGAAGTACCACCGGAACCTTGGTGCCAATCCGGATGATCTCCACATGCGGAATGGCGCGCAGATTCGAGAGAAGGTATTCAAGCCTTGCATTGGTCAGGGTCAGGGGATCACCCCCGGAAAGAAGTACGTCCCTTATTTCCGGATGCATCCGGATGTAGTCAAGGGCAGCATCCCATTGTGCAATCCGGGCATGAACCTTGTCCTTTTTTGAAACCATATGGGAGCGGGTGCAGTAACGGCAATAAGCTGCACAAACACCGGTGGTGAGAAACAACACCCTGTCGGGATAACGGTGCACCAGCTGGGGTACAGGACTCTGGTTTTCCTCCCCCAGGGGATCGGCCATCTCTTCCGGCGATAGGACCAATTCGTTATAAACGGGCACCATGGTCCGGCGGATGGGTTGCAAAGAATCCTCCGGATCCATCAGGCTTGCATAATAGGGAGTAATCCTGATAGGAAGCTTCTTTTTCAGTTCTGCCGAATGCAGTTCGTCCGGAGATAGCTTGATGAATCTCTGGAGCTGATCCCAGGAGTTAAGACTATGGCCCAGCTGCCAGGCCCAGCTGTTCCAGTCCTGGTCGCCCACATCATGGTAATACCTATTCCTGAAACGCTTTGTCCTGTCACTACTTTGACTGGATGAAAAAGTATCTTTCTCTAAGGACTTTCTGGGGATTTCACTGCCGGATGGAGGTTCAGCTGCCGGAGAAAATGTTTCATCGTCCTCCTGCGTGGAGAAGGCCAATGACTGCGATCTTGGCGATTTCATTTATCTACGATAATGCCTGTCTGTTTTGTCGCTAAAATAATGGTATAATTTTCCGCAATATTAAGAATATTTTGAATTCAAAAACACGCTGCGGATATTTTATTTTGATGAATTTGAAATTAGTTTTTTAAAGGACACGTTTATTTTGATTATATAGCTGGCAGTTAATGAATTAGAAAGCAAATATTTTAATATCAAATAATCATCCGCAATTCCGCATTTGCCTTTCCAAGGGCCTCTTTAAAGGAATCGCATATGAAGTCATCATTCAGCCCGGCATCGTTTAATTTGTTGATGTTTTTCCTGACCTCCGGGGCTACCCCGGAAAGGATTATAGTGATTTGCTTTGCCCTGAGTATTTTTATGGCATCATGAAGGTTTTTCAGACCGGTCTCGTCAATGAAGGAAACATGTCTCATCCGGATGATGAGTATCCTGCTGCTTAGACCGATCTCCTCAATTACTTCCGAGTACCTGCGGGCCGAGGCAAAAAACAGTGGACCGCTGATCTCGAATATGGAAATGCCATCCGGGATCGTCTTATAATCTTCAATGACATCTGTATCCAGGATATTGAGGATTCTTTTATCACTTATGTCTGCCATCCTCTTCATAAAAAGCAAAGCGGAAAGCACAACACCGATTTCTATGGCGATTGTCAGGTCGTAAAGAACGGTAAGAAAAAAGGTTGTCAGCAAAATAAGAATATCAAAATAGTTGCCTTTCAGAATGGATCTGAACGAACGCCATTCGCTCATGTTGTATGCCACCACGATCAGGACACCTGCAAGGCAGGACATTGGAATCCATTTGGCCCATTGACCGAATAACAACATGATCAGCAACAGGGTAATGGAATGGGTGATACCTGCCAGGGGAGTCCTTCCCCCGTTCCTGACATTGGTGGCAGTCCGGGCAAGAGCACCTGTTGCGGGCAGGCCTCCGAAAACGGGTGTCAGCAGGTTGGCAATTCCCTGGGCGATCAGTTCCGTATTCGACCGGTGTTTGCCACCGATCATACCGTCAGACACCACCGCCGAAAGCAGGGATTCAATTCCACCAAGCAGGGCAATGGCCAGAGCAGGTGAAAAATACTTACCCAACTCATGGAAATGGATTTCGGGGAGGCTCAACTGTACCGTTTTCGGTATGGTCCCGAAGAAGGTCTCGATACTGGGGACAGGCAGGTGAAACAATTTTACAATTAATGTGAATAAGATGATGGCTATGATTGAACCCGGGATACGGGGGATTAACTTTTTTGAGAGCAACGTGATCAATATGGTGCCTGCGGTGATGGCCAGGGCAGCAGGGTTGATCTGATCAATATGATCCAAATAGACCTTCCATTTCTCAAGGAAACCGGTCGGAACCTGTTCAATTGGCAAGCCCAGGGCGTCCCTGACCTGCGTGGAAAAGATTACAAGAGCTATGCCACTGGTGAATCCCACAATCAGGGGATGGGGAAAGTATTTGAGAAGTGTTCCCAGTTTTAAGATTCCGAAAAGCATGAGGAGCAGCCCGGCCATCATGGTGGAAATAATCAGGCCGTTGATGCCATACTGGTTGACTATTCCGAAGATAAGGATGACAAAGGCCCCTGTGGGCCCTCCGATTTGAACCCTGCTCCCGCCAAGGAGGGAGATCACAAAACCTGCCACAATGGCCGTGATCAATCCTCTTTCAGGCGATACACCTGATGCGACTGCAAAAGCGATTGACAGGGGAAGGGCCACAATCCCTACTACGATTCCGGCGAAAATATCATTGGTAAGCTGTTCTTTCCCTATTCCGGACCGAATGAGAGAAAACAATTTGGGTTGGAAAAGCTTTGCCATGGCTTAAAAAAGTGAGCAAATATAGTTCATCCGGGAGATGAAAAAGCTCTTCCAGATAGAAATTATTCATAATGAAGCGCATCTACAGGATTCCTCCTGGCAGCCTTTATGGTTTGCCAGCTCACCGTCAGGATGGTTACTACGATGGCTGTTACCCCGGCAAGCATAAAGACCCTCCGGCTCATATGGGTTTTATACGCGAAATATTGCAGCCACCGGATAATGGCATAAAAGGCAATGGACAGGCAATCAGCATTGCCAGAATCGTGAATAGCAGCATTAGGGTTGCCTGTCTTTTTTCATTCAGGTATCCAGTATCATCCATATCTTCCAGGTAGCTGCATTCGAAAGGAACTTCCGGGATGATCCGCTCCTATTTACTGCTTAACTGTTCGGTGACATCCGCAGCCTGACCCTCTTTCACCCTGATCATGAAATAATGGAACCGCCCTTCCCTCTTAAGTGAAATAATAAGCGGAGCAATCGGTTCATGCAAAGTGGCCGTATGCGCCCTCGATCCACTTTCTTTCGTTTTTTTTCTTTTTCCAAAATAAAGCGACAATGTTAGTTCGTCCATAATCTGTTTCAGGTTACATTATCTAAATGTAGGCATCAAGCGCGAAATGCTTTTGTTTGGGTGGTCCAAATATGCTATACTCATGAACAAACAGGACATCCGGCCTGGCTGGCATATGAATTAGGTCATTGTATAATTATTTTATACTGTAACTGGGCACCATATTTGTTTACATACAACTAGAGACTAGTTGTCGAAAAGGTTGTAACTTTGTTCAAAAGGAAAATATCATGAGCAGTATTGAAATGACAGCTATATTTGAACCCTGCGAAGAAGGTGGCTACCTTGCATATATTGAGGAAATTCCAGGAATTAATAGTCAGGGAGAAACAATTGAAGAAGCCAAGGAAAACTTGACAGATGCGATTAAT
This sequence comes from uncultured Bacteroidota bacterium, assembly GCA_963713725.1. GTDB lineage: Bacteria > Bacteroidota > Bacteroidia > Bacteroidales. The sequence goes on along the minus strand of CAVQMZ010000025.1, from coordinate 24,149 downwards.
CTTATGTTTGAAGAAAGACGAGATAGTCAAAAGGCTAACCAGAATAGAAGTGTAAAAAAGCTGATTACTCAAACACTCTCCTTTAGTTTGTAGTGAAACGAAACAAATTCATAAAATATCTTGAGCAGAACAATTGCATGTTATTAAGAGAAGGCGGCCGACACTCATTGTACAAAAACACAAGTACCGGAGAGATATCTACTGTTCCCAGACACTCAGATATTAAAGAGAATCTTTGCAGGAAGATTTGCAAAGATCTCAGTATCCCTGATATATTGAAGAGGAAATAGCAGTTGTTGGTACTGAGGGTGCACATATGTTATCACAGATTGTGTAAGCTCTTTCCAGTCCATCATGGATTGATCAAACAGAAGGAATTTTACTCCACAATATTGTTGTATTTCATCAGGTAATATCAATGCAGATCGAAATATTCGCAGATTATTGTATTTTATGAAACAATTTTTTGGCTCATGAACAACGAAGAAATCCGCGAATACTGCCTCGCCAAACCGGGCGTTACCGAAGGCCTACCGTTTAATGATACAGCCCTTGTATTTAAGGTGATGAATAAGATGTTCGCCCTGCTGGATCTCTCAGAAGACAGCCGAGGCATCAGCCTGAAATGCAACCCCGAGCGGGCCATCGAACTACGCGCCAGGCATCCCGAGGTCACCCCGGCCTGGCACTTTAACAAGCAGCACTGGAACGGGGTTAATCTTAAGGGCAGTATCAGCGATAAGCAGCTGAAGGAGTGGATTGATCATTCCTATCAGATTGTAGTTGAAAGCCTGCCCAAATCAAAAAGGGAGGGTCTTGTCTAGTCCTTCTTTCTGAGAAGAACAAGGCCTGCGATGAACAGGAGATAGGCAATACAGAGATAAACCAGAACATCCCCAATTTTAGCATACATTGTGCCGATGCCTTTCGCCGGCAGGCGGGCCATCATGATCTTATCATTATCATCAAAACTGCTCATTTGAGCCTTCATCTCTCCATAGGGGGTAATTGCGGCTGAAAGACCAAATCTTGTGGACCTTAATATGGAATGACCCTGCTCAATGGCCCTGAACGCAGCCATTTTCGAGTGCAGGGGATCAATCCCCCTCCAGTCGGATGAGGGTAAAGCAACAATATCAGCACCTGCTCTCCGATTCCCCTTTGCGAGGTAGGGAAAGTCATAATCGTAACAGATTGCACCTCCAATGTTTGATCCGGAAACTTTTTTAACTCTTTGAGGAGCTGTACCCTTCACGGCAGGCTCCCCGGGCACGGGTTGATGTTTAAAGTATTCAAATTCCACAGTACCATCGGGATTAAAAAACTGGAATTTATTTTCATATCGGAAGGGAGATTCCGAGATGGGGACCACATACGAAGCCACAATCGATACACTATTGTGCCTGGCAAGCATGCCGATTGAATCAAGCCATTGTTTTTCATACGCCTTTTCAAGGAAAAATGCAGCCTCATTCCATACCACCAGTTCTGCTCCAAATTCAGCAGCTTTCGCTGTTCGTTTGAAGATGGCATGAATGACTTCCTCGTTGGATTCCCTGGAAGGAAGCGGTAATCCGCTGATCTCTGAATCGGTGCCCACGGCAGCCATACTGATGGTTTCTTTTCCCTGGGAATTACCCAGGTCAATCCTCAGGGAGCCGAAAACGAGCATGAGAGCAATAAGGGACATGGGGATCAAGAGGCCGGGGTCGACCTTTTGATTGACCAGGGCATTTGCCATGGCAGCATTCATCCAGTAAATGATAAAGCTTAAGCCGGCCAGGCCAAAGAGGGATAAGGATTGCAGTATATGAATGCTGTTGGCCTGGGTATAGGCGGCAACACCCCAGCTGCCAAAGGGAGTAAAAGTATATTGGATCCATTCGGAAACAACCATGGTGGCCGGGAAAATCAATCCTGACCATTTTAGCTTCCTGAATTTATCATATAAAAGATATCCGGGCAGATGGAACAGGGTAATGGGTATTGCATATAATGGAATTATAAAATAGGGGATGGGATCAGTGATAATTTTTGATACAATCACCGACCAGGTAAGCATGAGTGTTACTGAAAAAAGCACCCTTGATTTCCACCCTGTTGTCAGGCTGAGGTAAATAAGGAAGGGAACCATGGCCACCCACCCCATCAAATCAATGTTAAATGAAAAATGGGAGGCAGTCATTGTGATAATTCCTGCAGCTAAATACCAGAATGGTTTGATGCTTTTTTGAATTTGTGTTTTCATCGCTTTGCTTTTAATGTCTGATACAAAGCTCAGGCATCAGGAAGCGATATCCATTAACAAATGATAAAAAGAGGCTCTAAGTAATAAGTTTTTTCCTGAGCCTGCTCAGGGAGATATTTGTAATGCCCAGGTAAGTTGCAATGGTGGTATGAGGGACCAGGTTTTCCAGCAGGGAATACTGTTCCCTGAATTTCAGAAGCCTTTCTCTGGCTGTAAGGGAAGCATGTCCGATTTCTTTATCAACTTTGTTTTGCAGTTCAATTTTTAATACCATGTTCCCGAATTCCCTGGTGTCCATATGATTGACCATCAGGTCCAGGAATTTTGAAGCATCCATCGTCCCGACCCTGATGTCGGTAAGGGCCTGAAAGTTCAGATTTGAGATGCCTTCTATGGTTCGTGTTACGTAAGGGGATAGAACAGTACCCGGATTAAAAAATGCGATGCTTATTTCTTCCCCTTCAGGATTTAGAACAAAGCTTCTGCAAACACCCTCAATTAGAAAATATTCATGGTAATTATGGGTCCCCTTTTCTATGAAACAGTTTCCTTTCCTGTATTCCTGGAATTCAATTAAATCAGAGATCTGCTTCAATGAATGGCCGGATACCGGATAAATGGAATTAACAATGTCTTCTATTTCTTTCATATGGAATAGCCAGGCAATAAATATAGTTCAAAGAGCCGAACCCATCAATTTTTGTAAATTACAGTAGATATTCTTTGAAATGTATCCACTCAGTGAAGTTTCAGAAACAGCCCTGATCACCCTTCGGTCAAGGGTTTATGAGTCCCGAAAGCCGAAGCCACTTTTGAAGGATCCCATGGGTGAGGTCTTGCTCGGGAAGCTCCTGGAGTCACTTCCCGGAGACTCCCGAAATCGGATTTTAAGCGCCAGGCTTTCACCCATGCTCACCAGGCATATTTCCCTCAGGGCCAGGAAGTATGATGTGCTATGCAAAGATTTTCTGGCTGAATTTCCTGAGGGGCTTATTGTAAGCCTTGGCTGCGGTTTGGATACCCGTTTCTGGAGGCTTGGGGGCGCTGACCTCAATTATATGGAACTGGATCTTCCGCCTGTTATTAAGATCAAGCAGGATCTGCTGGGTGGTAATATTAGCTACAGGCTTCTCGCTGAATCAGTGCTGGAAGAGGCCTGGATTTCAGAGATTAAGAAGCTTCAGTCAAAACAGGTGCTTTTCATTGCCGAGGGCCTGTTTATGTATCTCCCAAAAGAACAGGTGGTGCAAACACTTAAACGGATGGCCGAATCCTTCAGTCAATCCAGGCTCGTTATGGAGGTGGTTCATGAGAAATACACCCGGGGATTTCGCAAGAAGATGGTGGAGAGGAAGATGCGCAGGGGAGCCGGAACCACAGCCGGAGACCATTATCAGTTTGGAGTCAAACAGGCCGGTGACCTGGAATCTTACCACCCCGCATTCAGTATAAGAGGAGAATGGTCCTATTTCGAGGATCCGGATATCCAACCCCACTTTCTGAAGCTGTTCAGGCATTCCAGATCGTTAAGCAAAACCCAGTACACTGTTATCGCCGATATCAGCTGAACATTATTCCACAATCACCAGGAAGTTATGAGCTTGTGAATCCGTCATGACCCTCAGGTAATAAGTCCCCGGGGGAAGGTCCTGAACATCAATCTGTCTTTCACTTACCATGGCCTGTTTCACATCCTCCCGGTAGATCAGGGCATTTGTAATGGAATAAAGCTCTATACTTACCTGCTTTTCCACATCCAGATCGATGGACACATGCAGGCGCTCCTTCACAGGATTCGGGTAAATTTTCACGGCTCCCGCCGCTGCCATGCCTGATCCGGCGGAGGTAAGAGAAACCAGTACCACTGTATCACCACCAGAGCAACCATGATCGTCTGTGGCAGTAAGCCAGAATGTCCCGTATCGTGTGGCCTGGTATGCGGATCCCGCTGACTGGTCCTGCCATTGATAGGAGGCAAAGCCGGGGCTGGCTTCCAGCGTTGCAGGCAGATTTGTAATCAGGGTATCGGCTCCGTCATTGATGGCAACTTCCGGGTTTTCCCAGGTAGTGACACTACCCGTAAGCAGATTGTTGGCCATATTCTGGTCCGAACCCCAGATCAGGCTGACCTGCATCTGGTAGGTCCCGGGACTTGAGAAGTCATAGGCTTCGGTAAAGGTCAGAATCCTTGATTCACCAAGTGGAAGTTCATTGTCCAGCTGAATTTGTTCAATGAAGGAGGATCCGCCGTCCACCGAATATGTAATGGTAAGGGTATCACTGGTGGAGATCCGGTAATAACCATTGTTAATGATCTCCATGGATACAAGTGCAGGGGCATCTGTTTCACAGGATGATGCGGGTGAGGCAATGCTGGCTATGGCCAGGTCGGGCCTGTCATAGGCCACATAAACACTGTCATGAGTGGCACATCCGTTTTCACCTGTGACAATCACCCTGTACCACCCCGCAGTGGGATCTGTGATGGGGTAATCGCTTTCTGTACTGCCATCCTGCCACTGGTAGGAGGCATAGCCCGGAGTTGCTTCAAGGGTGATTGGTTCAAAAATCAGCATGGTGTCTGATCCCATTCCAATATCCACAATGGGGCTGCCAAAATGATCCACACTCACAAGGATGATGTCGTTGGATGGAACCAGGTCTGACTCATAGCTTGTATAGGCCATGATATCATAACGACCGGGTTCACTGAAGTCTTCCACCTGGCTGAAGATATAGCTCAGCTCTGCGCCGTTTTCAAAATCCTCTTCCAGTACAAGGCTTTCACTTACCTCCTCAGCTCCGTTAATGGAGTAGGTAACAGGAATGGTGGCACCGGACTCAATATCCCAGTTCCCGAAGTTTTTAACAATCACCTCCACATGTTCCTCATTCTCGAGGTGACAGGTGGTGACAGGAAAACTCAGCTCCAGGATGCCAACATCGGGTACGGCAAGCATCACATCTGCCTCATCATAAGCTGTACACCCGTTCAGGTCAGTTACAGTCACACTGTACTTTCCAACCCCGGGAGTTGTGATGGTATAGGTCTGGTCTGTACTTCCATCCTGCCATTCGTAGGAAACAAATCCCGGACCGGCATCCAGGGTATGCTCAAAGCCCGGAATTACCTGGAATTCATCTCCCAGATCCATGTCAGGTGTTTCAAATACACCCACCGAGGTAATGATGGTGTCGTTCAGTCGTTTTGCATCGATGTCATAGTCGGAGAATACGGTAAAATCGTACCACTGACCGGTCTGCACGGTCTCACTGTTGGAGAAAGTGAAATCCAGTGTATGGCCCGCCAGGAGGTTCTGTGTGAGAACCATCTGATCCACTACAATGGCCCCTCCGTCAATCTGGTATCCCATTTGAATGGTTTCACCGGAAGGAATGGCCCTGTTTCCTGCGTTCCTCACGCGGGCCGATATGGTAATTGACTCGGACAGGGCACAGGATGTGGCCGGTGAAAGCAGCTCTTCCAGGGCAAGGTCCATTACATTCAGGGTTACCAGGACCGTGTCAGAGCTTGTACACATATGCTCATCGCTGATGGTCACATGGTAAAAGCCCAATCCAGGCTCGTTCACAAGGAAGCTTTCTGCAGTGGATTAATCCTGCCACAGGTAGTGGAAATACCCCGGAGCGGGACTCAGGAGATAGTCTGCTCCCAGGACTGTGGTGTCAGGACCCAGATCTGCATCGGGGTAACCGTATACCTGCAGGGTATTAAAAAGGGTATCGTTATCCTGAACCATGTCTCCACTCATTCGGGTGAACAGTTTCATGTGGTATTCGCCCGGTGCAGAGAAATTAAAGTTCCGTGAATAGGTGAGGTCGAAGGATTCACCTGGCTTAAAGCGTTGGGTCAGCACTTTCTGGTCGGAGAAGCTTTCGCTTTCATTGATCAGCCCTTCCACAAAGATGCTTTCTCCTGTCTCAATGGTGTCGGTTCCCAGGTTTGTGACAGTGACCTTCAGGCTCAGCTGGTCGGCCAGCTCACAGGCAGACTGCGGGCCAAGGTATACATTCACACCCACATCGGTAATCAGCTGAAGGACCTGTATGGTATCTGAAGCGATACAGCCCAATCCGTTGCTTACCCTTACATGGTATTTCCCGTCGGTGCTCACCTGGAAAGTTGAGTCCACTGACCCATCCTGCCAGAGGTAAGTTTGTCCGGGAACTCCCGAATAAGCCTTTAAAAGAACCGTATCGGGCCGTACCGTGGAAATATCCTCTCCCAGTTCCACGGCAGGCTTATTTACTTCGATGAAGCTGCTTACCGTATCATTTGAAAGATTACTGTAGAAATGGGGATCAAAGGATTCAAAGAATACCGTGGCCTCATAGTTTCCGCTCAAACTGAAATCCAGGGCCTGGGACATGGGAATATCCCTTGTCGTACCTGCAGGCCAGGACTGGGTTACAATCAATGTTTCCGTGGCAGTCTGGATATCACCCGAACGCAGTACCTGGTATCCGAATTGCAGGGAATCGCCCGCCTGGATTGTGGAAAGACCGTTATTTCGCATCCTCAGTGTAAAAGTCTGAGCGGCTGAAAGGCCACAGCAGAGACCGGAGCCAGGATCTGCAGCATGTCGATATCCACGGGGGCCTCCATGATTTCAATATCATCAACCCCTATTCCGTCAAAATTATTGTTGGCTTTATCAGCGGCAAAATTAAACCTGAACTGAACATTTGCCTGGTTAATCAGTGCAGCAGGAAGGAGGTGTTTTACATTTATCCAGCCATTGCTCTGGCCACTCCATCCATTCTGGCCAAGGGCCATTACCGGGTTCCCGGTTACCAGTTCCAGTAAACATCATATCCGGATGCGTTATTTAAATAAGTCCATGTATCACCATCATCAAGCGAGTAGCTGAGGTTCCTCCATCCACATCCTGCTCTGTATCAAGCCATAGTCTGGCCATCAGTACAGGCCGGGAGATGCCGGTCAGGTCAAAACTGGGTGAGTTCAGGTATCCGGGTACATCCTCAACCAGGTCTCCGCTGACACTGAAATCATCAATGTGCCAGCCCTCGGCAACTGCTCCGGCGGCTGATGAATGGAAAAGGGAGAATCGGAAACGCAATGCAGTGGAAGAAGTATACGCTTCAGGCACGTCAATCACCCGCTCCGCAAAGCCAAATTCCCAGATTTCTCCTTCGTTGTTTTTCCAGCGCGGATGCCAGCTTACCCCATTGTCGGAGCTTAGCTCCAGCCTGATGGAATCACCATTCAGGATGGTGATCCAGCTGGCGAAATGCACCTTCAGGCTTGTAAAGCGGCTTACATCCATGGCGGGAGAAGTTGCGCTGTAGGCAGAGCCCTCCGTGATCCCGTTTTCATAACGATGAAGCTGCGATCCCAGCCCGGTCAGGTCGGTTCCTATGGAATAGTATCCGGAATTGGCAAAGTAGGGCTGGTGCATGTTGCTGGGTACGCCTCGTTCAAATTCCCCGGTAAAGGACCATCCTTTTTCTGTTTCAAAATCATCTTCAAAAACCACCTGGTCCCTGAGTGCGAGAATATTGCCATATCGGTCAGACAGGCCTGTGACCCAGGCACCCGATCCTGATGCGGCTTCATTGATGGTGTTCCCTGCCGGGTTTCCATAGGCCCATATGCCATTGCCCGTGGATCTCCAGGATCCATTTCCGTCTTCGAAGTTCTCCATATAGGGAGGGACAAAGGTGGGTATGACATAAATCTCCGTTTCCAGCTGGTCGTTACCGGTAAATTGATCGCCGGGCATGGTGGTTTTCGCCAGCACTGATGGTCTGTAGCCAGGTTGGGAAAGGTCGGCTGTTGAAGGAAAGGTAAATTCCACAGCTCCTCCAACGGGAATGTTTTGATTCATATGGTCGATGGTCCAGTTTGCACCCCCATCGAAGGAGTAGGCCACCGGTACCGGATCTACGATTTCGGCACCCCCGTAATTCCGAATCTCCACGGTCACAGTTTCACTGGACGAATGGCCGCTTCCACTCTGGGGACTGATCCATTCGCGAAGACCTCAACATCCCTGGAAATAAATTCTCCGGTCAGGTAGATGTCATCAATATTCCAGCCCGAATAATTATTAAAGCCATCGCTGGGTCCCAGCTTAAAGCGGATTTTCAGCATATCCGATCTTGAATATTCATCAGGTATAGATAGGCGTGTTTGAAACCATTGAAAATCACTTAGATATGAATTATTCTCCCAGATTGGATTCCAGGTAGAGCCATTATCGGTACTGATCTCAATGGCGGCCTGGTCCCATACCTCGATATTCAGGTAACGGGAGAAAAAGAGGTTCAGGTTTTTGTAATAGAGGGCATCCACATTGGGGGAGGTGGCCAGGTAGGATGCTGCCTCGCTTAAACCGGGTTCATAATTATAGGGATTTGCGCCCAGCCCGGTCAGGTCAGTACCCAGGATACGGGTACCGCTGAATGCTTCAGCGGGATTTGGGTTGCCTGGAATGCCCCCCATTCCATTGGGGCTGTCCACTTCAAATTCTCCGGTAAGGGACCAGTTGTGGCTTCCTTCAAAATCTTCACTGTAGCGGGTTTCAAAAACCTCCCTGTAACCATCCGGAGATTGATCAGATGACGGATACAAGGAGCCATTGGCCCTGATCCCGTTTGCAGCCACCATTACGTCAATAATGTTTGAATGACCCGCATCCGCCTCCACATCGCAGGTCAGCCAGAGGTAGGATTGTCCGGCCGGCAGTGTGTGATTGAGGCCTGTAAAGCTGGCCACTCCGGAAGAAAAGCCGGTGGCCGAACCCAGGGGATTGTTTTTATCAAAGGTCTGGGTGGAAGTGGTGTAAATTTTCAGACCATTGCTCTGGATATCATCATCGGAAGTATTCAAGGAATTGAAGTGGATATAGTCAAGCACAACCGAATCGGTATTTCCAAATACCTTGAAGTCCACGCGCATGATGGGCACATCGGGGGATCCGGAGGGCACAAAATTGTTAAAGGGCTGTTGAAAGTCGATTTCCCCGATGAACATGGGCTGGGATCCGGTCTCTTCAATGGAAATTTTATCCAGGCAGGTTCCGTATCCCCACCGGGTTTGTCCCTCAAAGGCCACATAGTAGGAACCCGAAGGATTTGGAAGGTTCAGTTTCTGCTCCTCCCATTCCAGGACCGGATCCAGGTATTCATGTAGCAAAATCCAGGGATCTTCCGCCGACACCTTATAATACACCCTCAGCACATCCCATCCCGAAGCCCCTTCGAAGGTCCATGGAATCTGGCACAGCCAGAAAGTCAGTTCAACCGAGGTGGCCCCCAGCATATTAAGCTCCTGAGTGATTAGCTTGGTGCGTTCATTGTTATCTCCCTGTTTGAAGAAAATGGCGTTGTAGGTCCCTTCATATGCAGCCGGAGGGTTCCGGGTAATGTCAATAATATCGGCAGGTTCCTGCCAGTTGTTGTCATTGGGGCTGTGACCCCCGTTCCTGTATCTCCAGGGTTCGTTTCCATAAACGCCCTCTTCGGTCCAGCCTTCGGGTTTTGATCCCGTTTCAAAACTTTCACTCAGGTAAACCTGGGAGATTCCCGGAAGGGTTAATAAACTAATTAAGAGGGATAGACAGGGTTTATATAATTTCATCAGTTTATATAATTTGAAGCAACCTTATAACTTAACTAAGAGTTTCTACGTATAGTTGCTTAAATAGTTTTGAAAGAAGTCCGCTTGATGATAAATAAGGGCCGTATTTTTTTTAATTTGTTTCCTAACTGGGTAGCTATTTGTCATCCTTGCTGGGTGGCTCTGCGTCAGGTCTTTATGCCCAGGTGGACACCGATTTCTGGTTTGTGGTTCCGGAACTTTCCCATCGTGGAAATACCGGTGGTACTCCGGGAAGGCTCAGAATTGCCACCCTGGAACTTGAGGCCACGGTCTCCATTACCATGCCTGCAAATCCCTATCATGCCACACTCAATCCCACCGGTTTTCAGGAAATTATCGTGGACATAGCTGCCAATTCGGCAGCAGAGGTCGACCTTTCCCACCTGCTGGATGATGCGGCCAATCCCAACAGGAATTTGCTGGAAAATAAACCCCTGACCCCGGATGGGATCAACGATTTTGGTTTGCACATCACCTCCACCAATGTGATCAATGTTTACTGGGAGGTGAACTACGATTATGGTTCCGATCTATGGACCCTCAAGGGAGGCAATGGTATGGGAACCCTGTTTTATACGCCTTTCCAGACCACTTACCCGAACCGGAACCTGACACCACGCACCTATTCTGCCATCGACATTGTAGCCACGGAGGATAATACCCAGGTGACCTTCACCCTGCCAGCAGGAAAGGGCGCCAGTTATGGCTCAAATGTTACGCCCGTATTTCCCGGCGGCACCCATGTGCTTACCCTGAACCGGGGACAGACCTTCTCACTCTTCCCACGAAACTACAGCATATTGGCAGCCGATCGCCTTGCCGGTACACGGATCGAATCCACCAAGCCCATCAGTGTTTGTATAAAGGATGATGCACTGAATACGGGATCCCAGGGACAGCCCGTGACGGGCGACCAGCTGGTACCGGTGAACATCATCGGAGATAATTATATTGTACCGGACATAAAAAATCCCAACCATATTTATGTGGTTGCCACGGAGGATAATACAAATATCTATGTGACCAATTCCGACGGCCTGCCCATTGGTTCCACCCCCTATACCACCCTGAACCAGGGTGAACAGGGACTGATTGTGGTTCCCAATGGTTCAAAGTATGCCAGGATCACCTCCAGGGCCAACCCGGGTGATGCGACCAAACCGATTTATGTCTATCAGCATGCCCTTTCAAACCAGACCCGGGGCGGGGCCCTGGTTCCGGCCATTGGTTGTACGGGTAATACACAGCTGGCTTTTACCCGGGCCAGGCAGGGAGAGAATATTTTTTATTTTTTCCTGATTACAGAGAAGGGGAATGAGGACAAATTTTTGATTGATGGAAATGCCGAGCCCACCATCATCGATCCGGGGGCCTTTACTGAAATCCAGGGCAGTGACGGTTGGGTGGCCCTGCTGACAAACTCCATTAATGCCAATGTCCTGCCCATCGGTCAGCACCTGGTGGAAAATACGGGTGGCATCTTCCACCTGGCGATCATCAATGGCTTCCCGGGCGCAGGCCAGGGTGGACTTTATTATGGCTACTATTCTGATTTTGGCGGACTGAATGTGGGGGCCACAGTGGCAGGGACAAACTCATCGGTGGTCCGTGCCTGCTACGGGGATTCCGTACAACTGTATGCCTTCGGGGGAACCAATTATCAGTGGACACCTGATACCTACCTGGATGATGCCAACATCAATCTTCCCACTGCAATTAACCTGCCCCCCGGTCCCCATGACTACACCGTGGAGGTATCAGGAGCCTGTGGTTCCGGTACCATTCCCCTGACTGTGCTTGTGTCCACACCGGTGGTGGCCCACTTTGAAACCAATGTGGTTTCCGGCTGTTCACCCTTGGAGATAAGTTTTGAGGATCAGTCAGAGGGCACCTATTCCTGGCAGTATGACCTGGGTGATGGAACCCCCCTGCTCCGCTATGACAATGATCCGGCAACGCCCTATCCGCCTCCCCCGGATCCTTTTGTATTTAACAAAGTATATACCAATACCACGGATCAGCCCATTGAATTATGAAATTACCCTGCTGGCAAAAAATGAAAGTGGTTGTTCCGAGATCCTGACCAAAACCATTACTGTTTTTCCTGAAATCCAGTCTGATTTTTCGGTGGACAGGGATGAGGGCTGTGAGCCCCTGGAGGTAAGCTTTTCAAATAATTCTTCAGGTGATACAAATACCTGGTTATGGGAATTCGGTGACGGGGGTTCATCTGTGGAAGAAAACCCGGTTCATGAATACAGGAACCTCTTCGGTCCGGGGGATATAGTATTTGATGCACGACTGATTGCTATTTCACCCTTCAACTGTCATGATACCTCTTCCCATCCCATAACGGTCAGCCCCTTTATTGAGGCCAGCTTTGCCTACGATACCGTGGCTGAGTGTTCCCCCCACGAGATCATAATTACCGATCAGTCCTATGGGGCAGATATATACGCCTGGAATTTTGGGGATGGGACCACCAGTAACTCATCCGGGCCTGTACTCAGGCACACCTATGTAAATAGCACACCGGTTCCGCAAACTTATACAATCTCCCTCAGGGTGGATAATTTCCAGGGCTGTTTTCATGAGATCCAGAGGGAGGTTACTGTATATCCTGAAGTTGAGGCGGCTTTTGACGTGTTTCCCCAGGAGGCCTGTTCCCCTGCGGAGATGATATTCCAGAATAATTCCACAGGTGCAGCCACTTATTTTTGGGAATTTGGGGATGGGGGAAGCTCCACCGAGGAAAACCCCATTCATCGCTACGACCGGAATTTACTCAGGCATGATACGGTATTTACAGTCATGCTGGTGGCCACCTCCGATGAATTCTGCCGGGATACGGCCACCTTCGATGTGGTAATCCACCCCTACATTGAAGCGGCTTTTACCGTGGAGGATGTGGTGGGCTGCCACCCCTTCCCGGTGGACATCAACAATGAATCCATTGGGGTGGATCAGTACTTCTGGGACTTTGGTGATGGTACACCTGTGAGCAATGCTTCCGATGCAGTTCTGTCACATGTCTACCTGAACACAGGCAGTAGCAGTGTGGTGTATCCCCTCCAGCTCATTGTTTTTAATGATGAGGGCTGCTCGGATACCCTTGTCAGGAACATCACGGTTCACCCGGAGATTACCGCAAGTTTTTCCACCGATGGTTTGCAGGGCTGCCATCCACTGACGGTAACTTTCACCGATCTTTCTGTCAATGCGGTCAACTACCTCTGGGATTTTGGAGATGGTGCCGCCTCGGTAGAGCACTCCCCGGTGCACACCTTTAGCAATTTTGGGTCCTCTGACACGACCTACCTTGTGACACTGACAACTTCCACAGCTGACGGGGAATGTGTGAAGTCAGTATCCTGGCCCATAACCGTGCTTCCACAGATCATTGCCGAGTTCACCTTCCCCTATGCCCAGGGTTGCGGACCCTTTGAAGTTACTTTTGAAAACCTTACCATTGGCGGTACAAACTTTACCTGGGACTTCGGGGACGGAACCGTGATCAACACACTGCTTCCGGAGCCCCAGACCCATACCTTTGTAAATACCAACTTCACTTCTCCACAGGATTTTGATGTGATATTGCACGCAGAAAATGATTATGGATGTGTGAGTGAAATTGTAAAAACAGTGACCGTTTACCCGGGCATTGATGCAGGATTCCTGAAGCTCCACCACCGAAGGGTGTCACCCGCTCAGCGTAAATTTCACCAACCATACCGATGGTGGGATCCACCTATGTTTGGGAGTTTGGAGACGGGGCCACATCCAACCTTGAAAATCCGGGGCATATATTTACCAATACGGGGACTGTCGATTCCATATTTACTGTAAAATTTGTTATCCCTTGCCCCCAACAATATCTGTTCCGATTCATTCTTTGTGGATATCACGGTTCATCCCTATTTACAGGCCAATTTCACCATGCCGGATATGCTGGATTGCAATCCCTTTGAGGTTGAGATTATCAATTCATCCATTCATGCCTCCATATTCAGATGGGACTTCGGCAACGGTAATGATACCACCACTTTTAATACCAATCCCATCTCCCACCAGTTTGTTAATAATGATTTTTCCAGCCAGCAGGATTATGAAATTACCCTTGTGGCAGAGAATTTCGCGGGGTGCACCGATGAGATCTCCAGAACCATTACCGTAGAACCTGCCATCCAGGTGGATTTTGCACCCAGCCAGCTGCAGGGATGTCATCCGCTTACGGTGGATTTTGCAAACCTTTCCAACGGAGCAGAGCACTTTCTGTGGGACTTTGGGAACGGAACCACCTCCCAGAAGGTTTTTCCACCCAGACCTTTAACAACCTGGGTATATCGGATGTCACCTATCGGGTCTGGCTCTATGGAACCGCATCCAATCTGCTTTGCCGGGATTCCATGTATGTTGATATTGTGCGTAATCCTCCATCACAGCCGATTTTACCTTCCAGGAAAATATTGCCTGTACGCCTTCTCCGGTGCAGTTGCAAAACGCCTCCATTGGAGGAAGCACCTATACCTGGAGCTTCGGGGATGGATCAGATACAATCACCCGTAACCAGGACCCGGTATACCATTCCTTCATCAATGCCAGCTTTGTGAATAATGCATCCTACCAGGTGACCCTTCTGCAGAAAATGGAGCAGGATGTGCTGATTCAGTCACCAAAACTGTGGAAGTATATCCTGCCATAAACGCGCAATTCACGAGCAGTGTGGTAGAGGGCTGTCACCCGCTGGAGGTCGATTTTACGAATATTTCCAGTGGTGCGAACATCTATTCCTGGGAATTCGGGGACGGAGCCTCAAGTGAGGCAGATGGTCCGGTTCACACCTTTACAAATTTTACCGTATCTCCTTAACCAGGCAGGTTCATCTTCTGGCCACTTCACAATTCAACTGTACAAGTGAAATCACGGCTGAGATTACCATTCACCCGAAACCGGTGGCACGTTTTGAGACCGAAAGGATTATTGACTGTGCACCCTTTGAGGTTCCCTTTACCAATACCAGCCTGAATGCCGACCAGTACCGCTGGGACCTTGGTGGCGATACCCTGATCGATACCCGCTCCTTTGCCCCTTTCAGCCACATTTTTGAAAATATGAGCGCGGAGATTGCCACCTATGAAATCACCATGACTGCCACCACCGATTTTGGTTGCCTCGATACGGTTCAGCAGGATATTTATGTGTACCCAGGTCCATTGCCGACTTTACGGTAAATCACGCCCACTGCAGTCCTTTTTACGCCTATTTTGTGAACGAATCCACAAGGGGTGAAACCTATATGTGGGACTTCGGAGACGGAACCTCGGCCTCCACCACAGATCCTTCAAACCTCGATTCAACCTCTCGGGGAATGATACTGTTTAATCATGTGACCCTTACTTCCACCACCCAGCATGGCTGTGTGGATTCCCATACCGATTCCATTGATGTATATGCCCAGCCCAATGTGGGGTTTACGTCATCCACCGACCAAAACTATCCTGAATCGACCGTGGATTTCACCAATATGACCAACGAAGGTTACTTGGGACTATCACTGGGACATGGGAGACGGCACAGAGAACAGCAATGCTCGAGGATCCGGCTGCACATATTTATGCAAGCTGGGGAGAATACCGGATCTGGCTGAGTGCTTCGACACCCTACTGTTCCGATTCTTGTGGAGCACAGCATTCGTGTCCTTGCCGCCACACCCATACCCGTCTTTGACTCAATAGAAGGTGGCCGTGAACCACATACGGTGCAGTTTACTAACCATTCTGTGTACGGAGAAAGTTATCTGTGGGAATTTGGAGATGGAAATACCTCAACAGAATTTGAGCCGCAACACACCTATGAACGTTATGGCCTGTACAATGTCAAGCTGACTGTCACAGGGCAGGGTGGGAAGAATATACCTACCGCCAGGTGGAGGTTTACAGGATGCCCCTGGTGGATTTCAGGGTATCGCATGATGTTGTTATGCTGCCCGATGACCATGTATGGCTCTATAACCTGTCAAAATACGGGTCCAGCTATTTGTGGGACTTTGGCGATGGCCACATTTCCACCGAGGAGAATCCCTCACATCTATACGATAGGTACTTGTATGATATCTCGCTGGATGTATGGACCGAGTATGGATGCACCGACAGAATTTTGAAACCCGAGATTGTTACAGTAAAGGGTGAAGGTTCCATCATCTTCCCCAATGCCTTTAAACCCCTCTTGGATGGCGGCAATGGTGGTTATTACAACCTTAACGACAGGGAGACCAATAAAATATTCCATCCCCTGTGGAAGGGAGTAGACATTTACCACCTTGAAATCTTCACACAATGGGCTGAGCGGATTTTTACCAATGACGATGTGAATATAGGATGGGGATGGCTATTAGAATGGAGTGCTATGTGACCAGGATGTGTATGTGTAGATATGCACCGGCTATTTCCTCAATGGGGAAGCCTTCAATCTGAAGGGGAATGTCACCCTGATTCAGCATAAGAAGGATTGATTCGTATATGTCATATTGACATTTTTTCACTATCGTCAAGCATAAAATAAATGAAAAATGACACATTGTATTTAATGTTATATATTTGACTTGGATTGGCATGCTTCTTGAAAAGCTGGGCCGGGGTGGGATTGTTGAAGAACAAATAATATCAGCAGAGATGAAAAGCTTTTTATACAGGTCGAAATTTAATTTCCACTGGGAGCTTCCCGGATTTCCTGATTTCGCGGCAAAAAGTTCAAAAGAAGCAGAGAAACAGGCTTCCTGATATATTTGATCCCTTTCATGGCAAAGTAGCCATTATTACTGGTGCTTCATCCGGAATAGGCCGGGCCATCGCCCTTGAGTTGTCGTACAGGGGCGTGAGCGTGATGCTGGCCTCCAGGACAGAGGAAAATCTTATTGCTGTACGGCAGGAGATCGAGAACAATGGAGGGGTTGCTTCACATTTTGTGATTGATGTAAGGGATGAGTCCCTTTGCCGGGAGCTGGTAGAGACCACCTGCAAGCGTTTTCAAAAAATTGATTACCTGATTAATAATGCAGGAATTTCCATGCGGGCAAATTTCAGCGATGTGGATATGGCAGTATTACGTCAGGTTATGGATACAAATTTCTGGGGTTCTGTCTATTGTGCCAGGTATGCTCTGCCCCATATTCTCCAGACAGGTGGCAGTATAGTGGGTATATCGTCCATATGCGGGGTAACCCCTTTGCCCGGAAGATCGGGCTACTCCGCCTCCAAGCATGCCCTGGATGGTTTCCTGGAATCCTTGAGGCTCGAAAACAGGAAAACCGGATTGCACATTATGCTGGTTCATCCGGGTTATACGAGTTCCAATATCCGGCGTGTGGCCCTGAATAAGATTGGTGAGCCCCACGACGAGTCTCACCTGGACGAAGAGAAGCTTATGTCCTCGGAAAAGGTGGCCCGCGAAGTGGTGGCCGGTATCGCTTCCAAAAGAAGGGACGTGGTGTTAACCCTGGAAGGGAGAATCATTACCTGGATCTACCGCAGAAGGCCTCAAATAGCTGAGCGACTGCTTTACAGGGAAAAAATAGCTAAGATAAGTTAAAGGGAATTTGTGGTTTTTTTGATACTAATTGAGCCTCACGGTGCCTGCAAGTATTCCTATTAGTTTTTTGCAGCCGCCTTTATTTAAGAATTCAGTGTGCTCATCCACCGTGTTGAATCGTTGCCCGCATAGCTTGTCGCACATCATTTCGTAACCGGTCTCCTCGTAAAAAATCTTCAGGGTGTCATTGCTTTCCGGGTCATAGGGGGTTGGTTTTCCGGGATTTTTCCGGTTATGGATCAGGGCATTCATCCAGACGGCTGCAGCCAGAGCTCCACAGCCATTGCCACTCAGTCCAAGTCCACCGGCAAAACCTGCAACCATGGCCATCTCTTCCTCATTGCCACCCATAAGCCGGACCACCTCCGATGCACAACTCAGGGTCTCCTGTGGCTGTTCGTTGCCATTTGTGGCCAATCCTTCTCTTGCAGCCTGCAAAGCCTCGGGAGCCCATTTCCCGGCAAGCTTAAAGCAGCCCACAAATTTTCCTGAAAGCATATACTTCAGAAAGCTCTTTTTGTTGGTGAAATCACACTGGGTGATCTCCTCACATTCGATGCTGCCGGTCCGGTCGGCAAAAGATTTCATTACGTGCCGGGTGGCCAGGATTGTGATGGCAGTGGATTCGCCCGCGGTCTTGTTTCTGCGAAAAGATTCCGCCCCCACAGCCATGGATGCCCCCCAGAGCATTCCGCACTGGTAGCCCTGTTGCAGTATCCCTCCTGCCATGGGGTCAATTGCCTTTTCCTCTTCATCACGCGGAAAACCGAACTCCCGGTCCAGCAGATAAAAAAAGGTGCGGGAGCAGGATCCCTTTTTCATGAAGGTTCTTTTGGCCTTCAGTTTGACTGTTTCGGATTTCAGCGTTTTCACAAGTAGCGGTTTATTTTATTTGTCTTGTGGACTTACCATGATAAGTTTCATGACCATAAATTACGAATAATATCGCTTTCGTCATGCTTCAGTTTCTCAGAGCTGCAAATTGCTCATTTCTTCTGAAATCTGGAAATCCGGTTCCGGGTAGTCAAACACGGGGATGCGAGGTTCAGTCTGCCCCAGGGAATAGCCATACAGGCCTTCATAGTGATCCCGCTCCTCGCCCATTTCTTCCAGCTGATTCATGTATTCATGAATCGACTTGGACTCAATGATGACCACTTTGCCCATTTTATGGATGATGGGGCTGTGGCGACGCGTTTCATCATGGTCAAACTTCAGGATTCTCCTGCCATAGCGGGTAATTCCGATTACCCTGAAAGTTAAACTTTTGCCCACCCCCGGAAGGTTCAGTACATTGCGGTCTGTGGCCAGGAATGGCAAACCAGAGTAACGCCTCAGGGCTTCGATATTTTCAACCATCAGTTTGGCCTCATCCGGGAATTCACGAATTGTTTCATGGTATTGTTCTTCGATCTTCCCAACCACCTTTTCTTCAAGCTGCTCCTGCACCACCCGGGCATTTGGGGCAAAGCCTGCATTGTTTTCCATGTAGCCCTTCACCGTAAATGTGTAATAGGGAAGAACACCCACATCGTTCAGCACTTTGCGAAGTTTAGCCGAGTGTCCTCTCCTGGATGCAGCTGCCGTGAATACCTGTTGGTTGGTAATGGTCCATCCGGCTGCAATGAGTCGCTGTATGGAAATGTTGGCTTCCGGGGTTAACTCCATGGGAGAAACAAAATGCGTTTGTATGAGGAACTGTCGAACTCCCACTTCCGATGCTCTTTCCCGGAAGTTTTTAAGAATCTGTACAAGTTTCAGGGAAATGCGCTGGGGGAGGTATACCGGAAGCCGGGTTCCGATCCTTACCCTGACCAGCTCGGCTAATTTTTTTCCTTCGGGCAGCTTGCTGTTTTTTTCTGCTTTTCGTCTTGCCATCAGGATGATCTCATCCAGGATAAGCTGAAGGGCTTTGTCGGAACTCATCAGTCCGTCACCTCCGGTTATCAGGATGTCCCTGAGCTGGGAGTCCTCTTCGAAGTAACGCATCAGTTCCTTCAGTTTATGGTTCCACCCCTCCCCGGGAGCCAGCTTTTCCAGGTTGAAATTCAATTGGCCATTCTGAAAATTATACATGCGCTGGCAGGAGGAACACAGGCCTGCGCAGGCCCGGCCCATGGTGTCAGGAATCAGGATAGCCACCTCCGGGTAACGCCTGTGGATGTTATGCCCTTCAGGAAGGATCCATCCAGCAGCGTTGGGTTTTCCATCCACCACCTGGTCTTCTTTTTCCCAGGCAACGATTTTGCCGAACTCATCCACCAGTTGCTGACTGTAGAGGATGTAATAGCGTATGGCCAGGTCGGCACCCACAGCAAAATAGGGGACCCTTACATGCAGCAATGAAAGGTAGTAGGGATTTACAAAGAAGGGGATCCCTGCCTTTTCAGCATCCTTTAAGATCTTCATGGTATCAGGGTCCAGGGAATGATCGAGCATCCTGTTAAGTAAATCGGGTGACCGTACGGCGAAGCGCAGGTGGAAATGGTAATCCTCCCACCATTGATGCATCTTCTCCATTTTTTCATCCTCCGACATTCCCTTCTCGAAAAAATAGCGACGGCTGTTGACCTTATCGCTGCCAATCCGGTCCTTGAGGATCAACATAATCCTTTGCTTATTCTCCTCGCGGAGTTTCACGATCCTGGGATCCAGTCCGGATGGAAAGCGCTCCATCCATTCATGAACGCGTTCCGGAGAGAATTCCGCTGACTGGCTGTCACCCCTGAGTTGCCGGAACAGCATAATCATATCGATGAAAAAGTCCGGCTTTGCCCCGCCGGTTCCTCGTGTGACTGCAAGCCATATCAGCCTGAGGGGATTACTTACGGCAATTTCATCATGCAGATTCTTGTCAGGGTATTCCTTTCCGGCATGATCGATGTAGTCCAGGATCCGGATAATGGCATAATCATGCCACTCCAGCTTCTCAAAAAGTTCCCGGCGGGCATGCCTTGCATGATAGAATCGAAAGGCATTCTCCCGGTCCTTCAGGCTTTTTTCAATCCATTCCCTGACCCCAACCACTACCTCGGTTTCATTCTTCGAGTTGCGGAGAATCTCTTCCAGGATGGGATTTTCTGTGAGTAGCTGCCTGAGCAACTTGTGTGATCTCACATTGATGGCAATTCGGTCCAGCTTTTCTATTTCAGTCATGAAGGAGGTTGTCAAATTATTGACTGCGAAACTTTTACATTGAGTAAGTTACAAAAAAAGGAAGGAAATGCCACCTGGTTTTCTGGAATAAGTCTGGTAGATAAAATAAATGAACCTGCCGGGAAAGATCATCCCGGCAGGTTCAAAGTCGATAATCTGCATAGGTGCTATTTACTCGCAATGCTTATTTCATACCAGCCATCATCGACCACGGCATGGCTGAAATCCAGTTTCATGAAATCGGCCAGTACAACCAGGACTCCATAGGAGAATTCAAGATATTCCTCGTATGTTACTCCGAGCATGGGTCCCTGTTTAAAAGGCATATCCACATTCGTCATCCGGATCCTGATTGAATGTTCATCCTGTTCCACAATTTTCATTTCACCGGTATAATGAATGCCGGCAAGGATGAACATAATCTGATTGGCAAAACCCGGCAGGCCAGCGGTCGGATCCCAGAAAGGGGTAAATAAATCCCCCACATAGCGCCCATAGCTTTCCGGTGTTTTCCCCATGCTTTTCGCATAACTGATTCCCGAGGTTGCATAGGCAGCCACATGGTTGTATAAAACCTGCTGAACCTGTTCCTGGCTTAACTCAGGGACGCTGAATTTGTCCTGTCCGAAGGAAGTGGTAAGGCCAGTAATGCAAATGACAAAAAATGTGAACAATTTCATGACTTTGATTTTTAGGTTAAATTATCTGCAAAAGAAGGTTTCTTGTTCATTGTTGGCCACAAGCTGATAGTAAGTGACAAGCCCGTTTTCACCTGTGGTCCTGACCGTAATAATAATTTCTCCGGTTTCTAACTTAATGTTTTCTGTCCTGCTGAATCTGTAAATTTTTCCACTCTCCGATCCCACTAATTTTTTCCCTTTTATATTCCAGTGTTCGGTTTTTGAGTTCCCAACCACTTTGACTTCAATGATGCCGCAAAGGAATTCACCAAGCCCGTCGTTGGCGCAGGGGCACCAGAAACAAAAAGGTTCTGCTTCTGATCCCCATGTTTCCTGTGAGGATTTTCCATTATTCTGGGCCATTGCAGTCATGGAAAAAAGCCTCCTACATTTAATAAAGCAAGGATTGATTTTAATGTTTTCATAATACATTGATTTTGGTTACAATGTAAAAGTCATATTTTGAGGCACTTATAACATATCAATCATGGAGCGAATACTGGCAATATCGCTGCATGGATGGTAATAATGAAGCCTTGACTAATAAGAGATGGCAACATTCATATTTTCTGCTAGCTCCAGGAACCTTGGTTCATCATATATGGCCTTCCAGTGCGGCCGCAACATCATGGTTGGTAAATCCCCACTTTTATATTTGTAGGCAATATCCAAGGATTCAGCACTAAGCGGGTCATCGACAAATATATGTGCCATGGCAAAGATGGTGGGATTTGAACAATACTAGGAGCTTCACTTTTCTGTTTTTAACTAGAAATTTAAAGCCACATAATGGGTTCAGTTGCGGAGATGCTGGCGGAAGAATCATTTCCCATGATCAGGTGTATCTCCCGCCACGATTTCATGGCCTCCTCCCTGTCTCCGCTCATAAAATAGGCATAGCCAATTCCATCCCAGGCAAATCCGTAAGCAGGATACAGTTCCAGGACATGTTTGTATTGTCGGATGGAACGTTGATAATTACCGCTTAAATAATAACGTTGGCGAACAAGGCAGCCGGTTCTGGCAGTTCATGGGATCGAGTTTTTCTGAAAGTATTGCCATTTCAAGCGCCTTATCAGGCTTTCCCCTGATAAGGTAATAATCCGACAGGAGGATATAGCCAAAGGCATTGTTCGGGTCAATGGACAGTCCTTTTTCAGCCAATTGTTTCATTTCTTCCCAATCCCAGTCAAATTTACCTGCAATATTCCCAACTTGAAAATAAGCTGCAGCCAACAGGGGGTCAAGCTCAAGGGCTTTGGCGATGGCTGCACGGGCCAGTTCCCGGTGCCTTAGTTTTTCTTCGTTGTCGCGGATCAGCTTGTTCAGTGAGATATAATGCCTCGGCCAGGGTGGCATAAGCTGGTGCATAGCCGGAATCAATTTGAATGCATTCCGTTAGATAGCTCAATGCGGCATGAACGGATCCTGGATTTTGCTGATACCATAAATGACGCCCCCTCAGGGTACAGATCCAGGGCCCCGGGATCCGGTTGATATAAGCTGGAAATGCTTGCTTCCGGTTTCACAGCCAGGTTCACCTCGCTGGCAATCTGGTTGGATATTTTTTTGACCAGTGCCAGTAGGTCAACATATTTCTGATCATAGCTGTCAGCCGTCAAGCTCTTTGGGAAAGGTTTATTACGAATCACTACCTCAGGCTGTTGGCATTGTGGTGCAAACCCATCCCTCCAGGAGGAAATCCATGTCCAGTTGGTTCTGCAGATCAGAAGAGCGGATCTCTCACTTCCATGGCGAGTGTAAATCACGAGTCATCTGCTCGAAGAAGAACAATTCCAGGGGAATACCTTCTTCCGGCAATCTCATTGGCCAGATATCTCTAGGTTCTCGATCTTCCTGAAGATGCTACAAAAGGAAGCATAATGATGGATGGGGAATCGCGCAACCTGGCTTCCTTTGTTCTGAAAGAGTTTGTCCCTGAAAGTCAGTGACAGGGCAACAAGCACCATCAGAGCAGCTGCGAACGCAAAAGGGCACAATTTGCCCGATTTTTTTGGTCTTTCCTTTTTGGCAGTGCCCCCCGAATCATTTTGTCATCAACTGATTTCCTTTTAAAATCTCCGGGTGTGCAGGCAAAATATTCATGAAAGCATTTATTGAAATAAGAAGGACTGCTGAATCCAACTTTGTATGCTATTTCCGCTGCCGTAAAGTCACTTTCCTGAATCAGTTTGGCAGCTTCACGCAATCTTATTTCCCGGATCAGCAGGTTGACTGATTTACCTGTGGATGCCTTAACTTTTCGGATAAACTGGAACGGCTCAGACCAAGCTCGTGGGAGAGCTCACTTACGCCAAAACCTTCAATTCCAAGGTTTGAAAGCACAATCTGCTCGATATTATCCATGAAGTCCTTCGACATAGATTATGTTCGCTAAAGAATTTCTAAATAAACCATAGCTAATATATGAATATTTAATCGACAGGCATGATCAGGGGAGGCGGATCGATTTTATGATATTCTTAACACCTTAATAAAGAACAAAATAGACCTATTCAGGTTATAGATGTACCACACTAAAACTCCATCTCATGTTTCAAAAAATACTTTATCGTTTGAGCTTAATATTGATTGCTCTTGCAATCCTCCAGGGATGCGGCTCCGGAACAAACAACAGCGAAACTGCCATTGAAGATACACCACGTATCCAACCTTCACCTCCCATTGCTGTTTTCCGTGCAAATTCGCCTGAAGAGAAAACTTACCTGGACGATCCCTTTGTGGGCATTACCACGGACGGTATAGCCGAGCAGGGATGGTTCCCCATCCAGATTACAGGGGTTTCCACCACGCCCGTAAAGGAAGCTGTTGA
>CAVQMZ010000024.1:0-133989 GCA_963713725.1 uncultured Bacteroidota bacterium | reverse complement strand
TCAGTTAGTGTATTAAATGTAGATTATACTAATAACTCTGGTTAAGGATTCAGGGAGTATTTTATTTAGAATGTAATCATCTTATCACATTCCATTGTTAACTGAGTTAATTCTTTCATAGTGCTTAACTCCGCACCTTCGACAAGTTTCATCTCTTTAATCCCACGAGCCTCTGCGCATGACCCGCACAGTTTAACCGTTCCTTTCTTAATTAAAACTCCTTTCAACATTCTTTCAATATTATAATAGCCATTTGGAGTATTCTGATTTGGTAATGCACAGCTTACTGCATCTGCCATAAGAAATACGCATACTTCTGTACCTTCGTAATCTTTTTGAATTTGCATAGCCAGACGTAAACCATTGTATGCTTTTTCTGTTCCGTATGGAGCGTCATTAATTAGAATTAATACTTTTTTCATTGTGTTTCAGATAATGAGTTCATTATTAGTTGAATTAATGTTACCAAAATACAGGTTTATAATCAGAGTTCCATTTGTATCATACTGGATTAATGTCATTCTATATATTAAAATAGTATAACTATTCGGAGCTGAATTAACAATCCCAATAACCAATCACCTGGGCGAATTCCGCAATTCTGGAGGATCAAGTAGGCTGGTGGTCACCATTACCTCCCGAGCATTTGTTGATTATATTAAGTACCTTACAATTTGATTCTTAAACTATTATAGAACAATGATTTTTGGCGAAATAACCTGGGATTTTGATCCCGAAATTTTCTCCATAGGTAAGCATGCAATCAGATGGTATGGTGTAATGTTTGCTTTGGCGTTTTACATAGGTTTCTCGATTTTTAAGAGATATCTGCATGGTGACAAACTCACGCCGGAGATGGTCGATAGTTTATTAATTTATATTGCAGTTGGTGCAATTGTTGGTGCAAGGCTTGGTCATTGCCTTTTTTATGAACCTGATTACTTCCTTCGACATCCCCTGCAGATTTTGTTTATATGGAAAGGGGGACTTGCGAGCCATGGCGGGATCATAGGACTTTTACTCGCTCTCTGGCTGTATATAAGAAAATATAAAATTCCCTTCCTCTGGCTTATGGACAGGATTGCAATTCCAGTGGCATTAGCGAATGCATTCATTCGGATGGGGAATTTCTTCAACTCCGAAATATATGGAGGCCCAAGCTCCCTGCCGTGGGCTGTGGTCTTTGTCAGGGACAGGCTTTATGATAGCACCACGGGTGAACTACTCCCAACTGTTGCAAGGCATCCAACTCAATTATACGAAGCACTATGTTACATTTTGATTTTCATTGTAACATTTATTTTTTATCGGAAAAAGAATATGGAAATTCGGGATGGGCTCATTTTCGCTGTCTCAATGATTGCTCAGTTTAGTGCCAGGTTCTTAATCGAATTTATTAAAAATGACCAGGTCGGATTTGAAGCAGGATTGACTTTCAATATGGGGCAGCTGTTAAGCCTTCCTTTTATTATAGCAGGTATCGCTTTGATTCTGTGGACTAAAAAGAATCCAAAGCATTTTTCATGGCAATAATCATGTTTGAAAAACAGGGCAAAACCTGTTTTATGATCATGTTATAGAATAGCTGGGCTCCGTCCTTATTTTCTATAATTTTGAGCAACATTAAAGCTCTTGTTCATGACAAAATCAGTATTGCTGGGAGATGAAGCCATTGGCCAGGGCGCATTGGATGCCGGACTTTCTGGTGTTTATGCATATCCGGGTACTCCTTCCACCGAAATCACCGAATTTATTCAGAAATCTGCCGAGGCCCGGGAACGGAAGGTACATTCCGAATGGTCGGCCAATGAGAAGACCGCCATGGAAACGGCCCTGGGCATGTCTTATGCCGGGAAAAGAGCCATGGTTTGCATGAAACATGTGGGCCTGAATGTGGCCGCAGATGCATTTGTAAATGCGGGAATGACCGGAACAAACGGAGGACTAGTCGTCGTTGTGGCAGATGATCCATCCATGCACTCTTCACAAAATGAACAGGACTCCAGGTTTTATGGAAAATTTTCCATGGTTCCGGTTTTAGAACCCGCTTCCCAGCAAGAGGCTTATGATATGACCCGTTATGCCTTCGAAGTCTCTGAAAAATTTTCCCTGCCGGTTATGCTCAGAATAACCACAAGGCTGGCCCATTCCAGGTCCTCTGTGAGCCGATCTGAAATATTACCTGAAAATGAGCTGAAGCTGCCCTCAGATCTCAAACAGTTCATTTTACTGCCTTCATTGGCCAGAAAACGATATAAGGGCCTGCTTTCAGTTCAATATAAACTTGAGGAGGAGAGCAAACACTCGGGATTGAACAGGGTAGAGGCCGGTTCGGATCTTTCCAGGGGGATTATTGCATGCGGACTGGCATATAACTATTACATGGAACTTGCTTTGGAAGCCGGGCTTGCTTATCCGGTTCTGAAAATCTCCCAGTATCCCATATCACCTGATCTTCTAAAGGATTTTGTGAAGTCGGTTGATGAGGTCTTGCTTATGGAGGAGGGTGCTCCCATGCTGGAGGAAAGCCTGAGGGGTGTCCTGGATAGCCCTTACAGCATCAGGGGAAGGCTTGATGGAACACTTCCCAGGGACGGCGAGCTGAATCCTCTTTTAGTAAGAAAGGCGCTGTCCCTTCCGGTGGAAGCCACCCGTGAGGTCCCTGAGATTGTAAAAATCGTCCACCGGCTCTTTGTAAGGGCTGTGGCCACATTGATGTGTACAATGCCCTGAATGAAGCCCTGGAGCCCTATGGTCCCGGACGTGTTTTTTCCGATATTGGTTGTTATACCCTGGGGGCTCTGCCTCCCTATGATGCCATTAATTCCTGTGTGGACATGGGTGCTTCAATTACCATGGCCAAGGGGGCTTCAGATGCGGGCCTTAGGCCATCCGTGGCAGTCATAGGTGATTCCACCTTTACCCACTCGGGAATGACCGGTTTACTGGATGCGGTAATTGAAGAAACGCCTTTAACACTCATCATTTCGGATAACTCCACAACTGGGATGACCGGGGGACAAAAATCCCATGCCACAAACCGGCTGGCTGATATTTGTAAAGGAATAGGGGTGGCCCCGGAGCATATTTGCCTTTTAAATCCTCTGAGGAAAAACCATGAGGAAAACAGGGATATGATTTCCAGGGAATTGGAATATGATGGGGTTTCGGTGATCATTGCCCAGAGAGAGTGTATTCAAACGGCGAGAAAGTCTGTAAAGTCTAACCGAGGCGAAGCCGAGCTCACGAAAGCGAAGCTGAGTAAAGTCTAAAGTCGAAAGTATGAAAAGGGATATAATATTAGCAGGGGTTGGTGGACAGGGAATTCTCTCCATTGCAGCGGTAATAGGGGTGGCGGCAGTTGAATCGGGATTACATATCAAACAGGCCGAAGTTCATGGCATGAGTCAGCGTGGAGGGGCTGTTCAGTCCCACCTGCGGATTTCGGATCAGTCCATATCCTCTGACCTGATTCCCCAGGGGAAGTGTGATTTGATTCTTTCAGTGGAACCCATGGAAGCTTTGCGCTACCTGCATTTTCTGGCTCCCGATGGCTGGCTGATGACCAGCAGTAAGGCATTTGAGAACATTAAGGATTATCCCGATCTGGAAGATATTTTTGTAGAGATCCGGAAGATAAAAAATCATCGTATAATTGACGCCTTTTCCATTGCAAAGGATCTTGGTTCCCAAAAAGTTTTAAATATTGTTATGCTTGGTGCTGCATCCCGACAGCTGGGCCTCTCCCCTGAAAGTCTTAGGTCTGCGCTGGTTTCCCTTTTTGGCAGAAAAGGAGAAGAGATGGTAAAGCTTAATATCTCTGCTCTGGAAGCTGGAAGAAATGCAGTATATTAGGCTAAAATCAGTTATATGTTTTCACAGAAAGACCTTCACCAAATAGCCGATAAGGGGATTCAGCTCGATGAAATCAACAGGCAGATAAGCTATTTTCAAAATGGATTTCCTCCAGCGGATATCAGCATGACTGCGACTCCTGGAAAAGGGATCATCGTTTTATCGGAGGGTGATGAACGACACTACAGGGATGTATTCCTGAATAATAGTCCGGATTTTCATATTACCAGGTTTATCCCGGCATCAGGAGCTGCGACCAGGATGTTTAAATCTCTTTATGAGGCGCTTGGAGAATTGGAAGCTAAGTCAAAGGAGGAGCAGGAAGTATGGATTGCAGAACATGAGGAGATCAGGAATTTTATCAAAAAACTTGAGGACTATCCCTTTTACGAGGACCTGGAACTTGCTGATGATGTTTTGCCATCAGGTATTCTGAAGGCCTTACTTGAAGATGGGGGCCTTGCTTATGCCTCTAAACCCAAGGGGCTGTTAAAATTTCATAAATACAGTACTGAAGACCGCAGAACTTCCTTCCATGAGCATCTGCTTGAGGCTGTCAAATACTGTGCGAACCGTAATCAGATTGTGAGGGTTCATATGACTGTTTCCGAGGATCATCTGAAGGGTTTTGAGGAGGAAGCAGCCAGGGTTATACCCAGGATTGAGGAAGAAAGCGGAGTGCAGTTTGACCTTTCATTTTCCTTTCAGAAACAGGAAACTGATACCATTGCAGTTGATCTTTCCAACGAACCCTTCAGAAACCCGGATGGATCCCTCTTGTTCAGGCCCGGAGGTCACGGAGCACTAATCAAAAACCTGGATGCACTGGACTCAGATATGATTTTCATCAGCAATATTGATAATGTAGCCCCGGATCGCAATAAAGAAGCTCGTATTCGCTATAAGCAGATTCTGGGGGGTATTTTGCTGGAGTTCAGGTCCAAGATATTCTATTATTTACAGCTGCTTTCTTCAGGTGAGAGACTTGAGAAAAGACGCCTTGACTCCATGCTTAGCTTTATTCATGATGGACTGGGTGTCGCCATACCGGAGGGACTTCCCGATTGGAGTACTCCTGAATTGAGGTTTTGGCTGATGGAACGCATGAACCGACCCATTCGGGTATGTGGCATGGTAAAAAATGAGGGAGAACCGGGGGGCGGCCCCTTCTATGTGCGTTCAGATTCCGGCGAGGTGAGCCTGCAAATTGTGGAATCATCACAAATAGACCTGGAAAACCCTCACCAGGCGGCAGTATTTGGGGAATCAACTCATTTTAATCCCGTTGACCTGGTCTGCAGTATCCGAGATTTCAAAGGGAATAAATTCAACCTGAATCTTTTTGTGGATCACAATACCGGCTTCATTTCCAGTAAGTCGGTGGGAGGGAAGCCTCTGAAAGCTCTGGAACTTCCAGGGCTCTGGAATGGCGCCATGGCTGGTTGGCTCACACTTTTTGTAGACGTCCCTGTTG
Source organism: uncultured Bacteroidota bacterium (assembly GCA_963713725.1). Lineage (GTDB taxonomy): Bacteria > Bacteroidota > Bacteroidia > Bacteroidales. Next base: position 128,660 of record CAVQMZ010000024.1, on the reverse strand, counting down.
AAACCTTTTCTCCGGTAAAAACCGTTTTCGATTTACTCAGAGAGGAGCATCAGTGATGAATTGGAATGATTACCGTATTTTACTGGTCGATGATGAGGCAGATATCCTGGAATTTCTAAGCTATAATCTTCGTAATGAGGGATTTGAGATATTTACCGCCAGTAACGGACGCGAGGCTGTCACAAAGACGATGGAATTAAAACCCCACCTGGTTTTACTGGATGTAATGATGCCGGTGATGGATGGCATTGCTGCATGTGAGGAAATCCGTGCAAACAGGGACATCGAAAATACACTGATTGCTTTTCTGACTGCAAGGGGTGAGGATTATTCCCAGATTGCGGGTTTTGAAGCGGGTGGAGATGACTACATTACCAAACCCATCAAACCCAAGGTGCTGGTAAGTCGCATCAAAGGCGCTGCTCAAACGCAGAAACCTGATTCAGGCTAAAATGGAAAACGATACGACAGCGCGAATTGTATCCGGCGACCTGATCATAGACAGGGAGCGCTACCAGGTCATAAAAAAGGGAAAAGAAATTACCTTCCCCAGAAAAGAGTTTGAGCTTCTTTCGCTGCTTATCTCCAGGCCCGAAAAGGTCTTCACCCGGGAGGAGATATTCTCCGCCATTTGGGGCGATAACATTATCGTGGGCGACCGAACCATAGATGTTCACATCCGGAAACTACGTGAAAAGCTCGGTATGAAATATATCATTACCGTAAAGGGAATCGGCTATAAATATGTTCTGAGCTAATTCAATCAGGGCTCGCTAATCCAGTAAACCCGTATCAATATCCTTTGGGCCGCTAACAAGGGACTCCTGAAGCTGAGCCTCAGCCTTAACCAGGTGTGTCACATTGAGGAAGAGATTTTTGGTTTCGTTAAGCATCTCCATGTAGGTTACGCTAAGCTTTACGCCCTTCTGGGTCTTTTTGAGAATTTTAATCCGGTGCCGCAAAATATCATTGATCATGTTAATCATTTCATCCCTTCGGGCACTTAGCTCTTCCATGCTTTTGTAATTCTTGTTTTGCAGAATGTTAAGCGCAAAGTTGAAGAACTCACTTGCTTTCTCATTGAATTGCTTAAGTGATTCGGTCTGTTCCTTATCCAGGGCGTGATTGTTATCCAGGTGATCATAGGCGGGTTGTATGATGTGTACCAGCGAATTACTCATCTCCTTCATATAGGCCACTACCTGCACATAAAAGTGTCCGCTTTCAAGTTCGGTCTCCTTAAATTTCTGAAGAGTTGCAGGAATACTTTCCTGTATTTTCCTGATGGATTTATTCAGATGCTTGGCATCTTTTCTTAGCTTCTTCAGCTCCTTATGTTTTTCCTTAAAGAAATTGGAGTAGGACAGATAGAGTATCTTGGAAACGTTCACAATCGATTTCTTCACTTCTTCATCACAGCTGCTCAGGACCTGGCTTGAGGCTGTAATAATTTCACTATCAATCTTTTCCTTCTTTTCTGCCCTTCTTTTATGGAAGGCATGTGTCCTCAGGAGGATGAAAATGGCAAGTACCAGCAGGATTAATATCACCGGCAACTTTCCAAAGAATACAAGTGAGGCAATCACGAAGGATGCCAGAAAGGCAATAAAGGCAGTAAAGAACCATCCCCCTATAACCGTCAGGACTCCGGTGATGCGATAAACAGCGCTTTCTCTGCCCCAGGCTCCATCTGCCAGAGAGGTACCCATAGCTACCATGAAGGTAACATAGGTGGTGGACAGAGGCAGTTTCAGGGAGGTTCCAATGGCAATCAGGATACTGGCTACCACAAGGTTCACAGAGGCCCTGACCAGGTCAAAGGCAAGCCCCTGTTCTTTTTGATCTCGTGCCTGTTCGGCATCAAATCTTGATCCTACAAAACGAGTGATTGCTTGTGGCGCCATCCGCCCAACAGCATTACTTGTGTCCACTGCCCTTCTTACCAGAAAGCGGGCCAGTGAAGAGGAATTAAAGCGTTCAGTACCTTCACCCTGCCGGCTAAGATCTATGGTTGTGGCCGTCACAGATTTGGCCTTTTTCGAGAAACGAAGGGTCAGCACCATGATTGTTCCTGCAGCTATCAGAAAGTAGACCGGAGTATTTACTTTTTCCTGCAGGGCTGTCATCATAAATGATGAAGGATCAGCATTACCTGATGCCATGAAAGCTTTGAAAGACTCAAAACCTGCAAGGGGTACCCCAATGAAGTTTACAAGGTCGTTCCCGGCAAAGGCCATGGCCAGGGCAAAAGTACCCACCAGAACTGTAATTTTCATTACGTTGACCTTGGTGAACATGATCAAACAGCTGGAATATCAGGGTCCAGCCAACAAAGCTGAAAAGCATGATACGGCCCGTGTGTTCCTTGATAGAGATGAGCATATCTGCTGAAATCAGGGTTGATCCTTTAGCTCCTTTGATTAGAAGGAAATAGAGAATGGCTGTGATGGCAAAACCACCCCAGAGCCCGGTCCAGTATTTGAAGGTTTTTTTTGTATTGAAGGAAAAGGCAAGCCTGACAAACCATTGAATGATCATCCCCACGGAAAAAGCCACAACCACGGACAGGAATATGCCCACAATAATCAGCACCGACCTTTCCACATTGATGTAGTCACTTACCTTATAGAGGGAATCTACTGCGCTGCTTACTTTAAAAATAGCCACAGCAACAGCGGCTCCAAGGATTTCAAATACAATGGATACTGTGGTTGACGTGGGAAGACCAATGGTGTTAAAAAAGTCCAGCAGAAGTATATCTGTGATCATCACAGCCAGGAAGATGACCATGATCTCATTGAATGCAAAAAACTGGGGATTGAAGATTCCCTTTCTGGCCACCTCCATCATTCCGTTGGAAAATACAGCCCCCACAAGTACACCTGCAGCAGCAATGCCCAGAATGATTTTAAAGGGTGCCGCCTTTGAGCCGATGGCAGAATTGAGGAAATTTACTGCGTCATTACTAACACCCACAATCAGGTCCGAAATGGCCAATAGAAAAAGAACAGCGACTATCAGAATGTAATAGGATTCCATGAAATGTAGTTGTTAAGGTTCTGAGCAAAAATAGGCCTATTGTTGAAATGGCAATATTAAATTAACGTTAACTTAATTTAAACCTAATGTTATCTATACATAAACTTAAGGATTTTTCAATATTTTTTATCATACATTGTGATTTACATAATCGATGCTATGAAGGATCATATTAAGATCACACTTGTACAGCCCGATATTATCTGGGAGGAGGTAGCGCAGAACCTGAAAATGCTGGATTCCATGCTTGAGGGAATCCTGGAAAATACCGACCTGCTTATTTTACCGGAAACCTTTTCCACCGGGTTTACCATGCGGGCAAATCTTTTTGCTGAAGGTGAAAATGGAATGGCTGTCTCCTGGATGCAGAATCTTGCCAGGGATAATGATATCTGTGTTACCGGCAGCTTGATTCTCAGGGAAGGTAAGCGCATCTATAACAGGCTCTATTGGATAGATCCCAGTGGGATTGTCGGACAATATGATAAACGGCATCTTTTCAGGATGGGCCGCGAGGATGAGCAATTTACCCCTGGTGAGTCCAGGGTAGTATTGAACTGGGGAGAATTCCGCTTGCTACCGCAAATCTGTTACGACCTTCGTTTCCCTGTTTTTGCCAGGAATAGAAAGGACTATGATATTCTGTTTTACGTGGCCAACTGGCCCGCTCCAAGGCACCTGGTTTGGGAGACCCTGCTAAGGGCCCGGGCCATTGAAAATCAGGCCTATGTCATTGGTGTTAGTCGTCTGGAGTGGATGGGATGGGGGTAGATCACCTGGGAGGCAGTTGTGTGGTGGATCCACTGGGCAGAATTGAACACATTCATGGGAAAGGAACCCGGTATTTTGAATTTCGAGTATTGATCTGAAAAAAGATCAGGGAATTTCGTGAGAAATTCCCTGTCTTAAACGATGCTGATAATTTTAAGCTGCTATAGCTTCTGAATACTTTTTTTAGCAACCACAACCACATCCGCCGCCCTGGCCTCCATCATCACAGCTGCCTCCTTTGTCGTCGCATGATCCGTCATTGCATGATCCTTCACCACTTCCGCATCCGCAACCTCCGCCTGCGTGGATGTGTCCGTGACTGAGTTCTTCCTCGGTGGCTTCTCGTATTTCTGTTACCTGTCCCTTGAAAAAAAGATCGTTTCCGGCCATGGGATGATTAAAATCCATCTGAACAGCCTCTTCATCAATGGACAGAATCTTACCGTTCATTCTTCTGCCTTCTGCATCCATCATGGGTACAGTATTGCCCAGCTTCAAAAGGTTCTCGTCAATCTGACCATCAACCATGAAGATACTTTTGGGTACGTTTACAACTGCCGATTCCACAACCGGACCATAGGCGTCTTCAGAATTTAGCAGGAACTCAAAACTGTCTCCGGAGTTGAGTCCACTCAGATTCTCTTCAAACTTGGGGAGTAGACCACCTGTTCCAAAAAGGAAGGTAAGGGGATTTTCAGGAGTCAGAGCCTCAACAATCTCACCCTCTTTTGATCCGGAACGAAGTTCATATACGATGGAAACTACACTATTTTTCTCTGCTATCATGTCTTATATAATTTTAAAGGCACAAAGAAAACAAATATTTCTCTCATTATGAAGGGAGAAATAAACACCCGGGGCTTTTTAACAGTAAATTTAGCTACTCAGCCAGTCCAGAATTAGTATCATCTGGCCAGAAGATCTTCAAGCTCCTGCTCAATTGCCTGCCCGGTCTCCCGTTCAATTCCTTGCTCAACTATTTGCTCAGTTACCTGGGAATCAGGCCCTGTCGAGCCTAATTTTCGTTGCCGAATCAGGGCAAAGGCCATGGCGATGCTGGAAATAAGGATAACAAGGAGCAATATACCCTGATTAAATTCCTGGACCACAAGTGTCTCTGGTATGGAGTAAAACAATAAAATTGTGATGAGTCCGCGGGGAGCAAGCCATACATTTGGAAATATGTGCTTCCTGAAGAAAATCCGGAACCAGAGGAATCTAATGCCATAAATCGCAATTAGGGCAGCCAGGGCTACCAGCCAGACCTTCAAATCCAGAAGGGTGGCAAGTACGATGGTGAATCCAAAAATGACAAAGAAAAATGTTCTCACCACAAAAGAAGTTTCAAGGGTGATCATTTTGAAATTCACAAAGATGTTTTTCAGGTGCTGCTCATCCAGATATTTTCTCATTTTTCCCGGGAAAAAAAGCTGCCGGTTGGAAAGAATCATCCCAAATACCAGAATGATCAGCAGGCTGGACAGGTGAAAAATCTTGCTAATCGAATAAAGCAGGATCAAAACTGCGATTAGCAGGAATAGCTTTAATTCTGTGCGGATCTTCTGAAAGAGAAAAATCAGGAAATAGCTGGCTGCCACCGAGACCAGGACAGTCAGGGAAAGATTCAGAAGAGCAGAAAGACTCATTTCTCCAAAACTGCTTGCTTCAAGGCTGCTGATCAGGAAATAAAAAAGCATAATCCCAAGGATATCCGAGAATGTGCTTTCATAGATCATAAATTCCTGCTGCTCCTTGTTCAGGGATCCGATACTTGGAATGATAATGGCTGAACTCATAATGGAGAGGGGTACAGCGTAAAGCAGACCCGTGGTTAGATCAACTTTCAAATAAAGTATCATCACTCCGGAGATAAGCAGGGAGGTTAAAATCAGGGATATCAGGGCAGTGAAAAAGGCCCTTGAAATCAGCTTTCTTTTCTCCTCCTGTAAGCTCCAGATCCAATGAGGCTTCCAGTACGATCATGATCAGTCCCACTGTGCCCAGCACCTCCAGTATGGGGGTAAGGTCGGGAGGCTCTATGCCTGTACCGGCAACCAGTCCATGGAGGGCAATGCCCAGAACAATCAGCAGCAAAACACTTGGAATGCTGTAACGCTTGGCTACCAGGTTAAACAGGTAAGATATAATGATAATAAGAGATCCCACGATCACCATGATATTGGTGGAGAAGGGAGAACCTGAACTTAGGAAGATTAGCTGTTCCATTAAAAATAGGCGTTAAAACCGACTCTGAATACCGGGTTTGAATAAGGCGAAAAGGCAGACTCATTTACATTCCAAAGGACCATGAAAGAAACTGAATTGTAAACGCCTATCCTCTGGTTGACTCCTCCTCCCAGCAGGATGCCGTGGTAGATGAACCTTCCCTCGTCAGTGGCTTGAAAGTAGACATTTTTTTCCAGGCTCATGCCTTCATATTCAAAATGGACAAAAATATCACTGAAGAGATTGATCGGAAGAAACTGATCTGCATTGGTGATCAGGGCAAATCTGCCGAATCCCTTCAGCCCGAATGCATGAGTTTCGTAAGCATATGGAGTTACAGGTGTAATTTTAACTGACTGGTAGGTATAGTGCGGTCCGGCTCCGACAACCAGGCGTTCCAGGGCATGGTAGCCGATCATTGGGGCAACCTCGATGTAGGTGGAAGAACCAAAGGATAGCCAGAACTCGGGAACCAGGAAGAATTTCCCCTTTTTCCGGGGCATCTCATCCTCCATCTCCCTCCTCTGCCTCTCCTGTTGTCCCCATGCAGGGGTCAGCAGGATGCCCAAAAGTCCTAATAAAAGAATGCGACGTTTCATGCAGAGTATTATATTCCGCTGCAATATTATATATTTTGTGGCTGATTGAGATGGAAAGAAGTTATTTTTACTGTTAAAACTGACTAAGATGGTGATCTTGATAACAGGAGCAAGCAGGGGTATCGGAGCTTCACTTGCCAGGGCAATGACGGATGCCGGACACAGCGTTTTAATGGTATCCAGGAACAGGAGTAATCTAGAAAAGGTGATGGAGGAGTGTAATGAGGCTGCAGGCTCGGTTCTTGCCCACATTATCCCCTTTGATCTGACAGATCTGTCAGATTTGTCGGAGGAGTTTCTATCCCAGGTAAGGGGAATCAGCGAAAAACTGGATGCCATTGTAAACAATGCAGGGCAACTGATCAAAAAACCCTTTGAATCCACAGAGCTGGATGAGGCCAGGGCACTGTTTGATGCCAATTTTTTTGCCCCTGCTCAGTTATTACGAATTTGCCTTCCCCTTATGGAGCAATCAGAGCTGAAGCACATTGTGAATATTACAAGTATGGCCGGATTTCAGGGAGCCAGTAAATTCTCAGGTTTATCTTACTACAGTGCAAGTAAAGCTGCGCTTGGAAGTCTCACAGAATGCCTGGCGGAGGAATTGAAGGAGGATGGTGTTAATGTAAATGCCCTGGCTATTGGATCCGTCCAGACAGAAATGCTTGCCCAGGCTTTCCCGGGCCTGAAAGCGCCCATGGATCCGGAGCAAATGGCTGAATTTATGAAGTGGTTTGTGCTTGAAGGCTGTCGATATTTCAGGGGTAAGGTTCTACCGGTTTCCCTGTCAACACCCTGATTATTCCATTGAATCGAGGTCAAGTCCCTTCACAATATTCTCGCGTGTATACTCCTTTGCTTTGATCAGTCCTCTGAGCAGCAATGCTCCATTCTGAGCCAGTGCTCTCATCTCGTCCTCTCCGGGGTAAATGAAAACTGGAGCGATAAAACCAATATGCTCTTTTATATAGGAAGTGAGGTCCGGGTTGTGGGCGATTCCGCCGGTGATGATGATGGCGTGCACCTCCCCGCCCAGAACAGCGGCCATGGCACCGATCTCCTTGCTGATCTGATAGGCCATTGCATTCTGTAAAAGCCTGGCCTTTTCATTCCCCTCTCTGGCAAGTTTCTCCACCCGGGAAGCATCCTTGTATCCCAGGTAGGCAAAGAGACCACCCTGACCCGCAAGCATCATTTTTACCTCATCAAGAGACTTCCCGGAGTCAAAGCAATATTTTACCAGAGCTCCTGTTGGCAGGGTGCCTGATCTTTCGGGTCCGAAGGGCCCTTCACCATCCAGACCGTTATTCACATCGATGACCCGCCCCTTTTTATGGGCTCCCACAGAGATTCCGCTACCAAGGTGAGCGATGATCAGATTCAGGTCCTCATACTCCATTCCCCTTGAATGCGCATAAGTTCTGGCAGTGGATTTTTGATTTAATGCGTGGAAGATCGAGGATCTTGGAAATTTGGGGTGACCACTGATCCTGGCCACGTCCTGCAATTCGTCCACCACGACCGGGTCAGCGATATAGGCCCGGGCATTTGGAAACTGATCTCCGAGCCTGTGGGCAATCATTCCTCCCAGATTGCTGGCATGATCGCCCATTATACCATCGGCAAGATCACTGATCATGGCTTCATTTACCTCATATACCCCCGACTCAATGGGCCGGATTAATCCTCCACGCGCTATGATGAGGCCCACCTGATTGAAGGGAACATGGTTGTCTTCCACTTCCTTCAGTACCAGTTTCAGCCTTAAATCAAGCTGATCGACGCTTCTTTTGAAGCTCTCTGAGCTCATCGTATTCGTGCCTTATTGTTTTGAGGAATACAAATTTATTGGTCCGGTAAACCGCAATTTTGGTTGAAGTAGCCCCCGGGTTTATTGCTAATATGTAGTCAGCATCCATTTACAGCCCTGTTTTAGCCCTGTTTATCCACGTTCTATTGTTTTGCAGCAATCACCGCAGCAAGAAGTATAGAGTCGAATTTCGCCTGGTCAGAATCAGATCTGGAGGTGAGTACAATGGGAGCAGAGGCACCCACTATCATAGAGGCAACTTTTGCATTTGCGAAAAAGACCAAACTCTTATAGAGTACATTTCCCACTTCAATATCTGGCATAAGGAGCAGGTCGACATCTCCTGCAACCTCACTTTTAATCTCCTTGTGTCTCGCACTTTCCAGGGAGACCGCATTATCAAATGCCAGTGGTCCGTCTACAATGCAGTTAAGGATCTGGTCCCTCTGGTTCATCTTTGAAAGAAGGGCAGCATCCAGGGTTGCATTCATTTCAGTATTCACCTTCTCCACAGCACCAAGCACGGCCACCTTAGGTTTTTCAATTCCTAACATATTAAGCACATTTACTGCATTGTTGAGAATGGCGATTTTTTCAGTGAGATTGGGAGCAATATTCATTGCTACATCCGTTAGTGCAATTAGCTTATGATAATTCTCTACCTCGAAATATGCAAAGTGGGAGAGTAATTTTCCAGTACGCAGGCCATATTCCCGGTTCAGAACACTGCTGAGCATATCAGATGTACCCACCTTTCCCTTCATGAGAATATCCCCCTCCTTGTCATGGATCATTCTTACAGCTTTTGCTGTTGCTTCAACCGGGTTAGTGGCCTCGATCATTTCAAAGGCACTGATGTCCAGCTTCATGATTTCGGCTATCCCCCTGGTTTTTTCAGAGTCACCCACAAGGATGGGCCTTACGATTTTTTTATGGGCTGCTTCAACTACTGCAGTTAGCGAATGTGCATCTTCAGATGCAGCCAGGACCAACCTTTTGGGTTCAGTGCTTTTATCAATCAACTCCAGCAGCTGCGATAACTTAGTTAACATAAGCGTTCAATTAAAATTTAACACAAAGAAAAAAAATACCCGGTGCAAACCGGGTATAGGTCTATGATGTTCAACACATTTGCTTCTCTAAAAACACTTCTCAAGAATCTTATATGTATCAGTGGCAATTACCAGCTCCTCATTAGTCCTGACTACAAGGGCTGTTACCCTTGAATCGGGTTTGGATATGACCTTATCCTCTCCTTTGACTCCGTGATTACCCGGTTCATCGAAATCAAGCCCAAGGTATTCCATATTCTGACAGATCATTCTCCGGATGTTGAAATCATTTTCACCAATTCCACCTGTAAAGATCAGACAATCGAGACCATTCATGATGGCAGCGTAGGCGCCGATAAACTTTTTAACCCTGTATGCATACATGGTCAATGCCAGGTTAGCCCTTTCATTGCCTTCGTAATAGGCCAGTTCAAGATCCCTCATATCGGAGGATATTTCAGAAATCCCAACCATTCCACTCTTCTTGTTGATCATGCTACTTACACCCTTAAGGCTAAGGTGCTCTTTGTCAGCAAGAAATAAAAGAACCCCGGGGTCAATATCACCTGTACGTGTTCCCATGATCAGACCGTCAACAGGTGTGAATCCCATGGAAGTATCCATTGATTTTCCATGCTCAATGGCCGTTACAGAGGCTCCGTTACCAAGGTGACAGGATACCACCTTCATGTCCCTGGTATCTTTATTCAGAATTTCACTGGTTCTTTTATAAACAAATTTGTGACTGGTTCCGTGATATCCGTATTTCCGTATCCCGTATTTCTCATAATACTCCCTGGGTATGGCATACATGAAGGCATGAGGCGGCATGCTCTGATGGAAGGAGGTATCGAAGACCGCTATCTGGGGAATACCTGGAATCAGGTGATCAATCGAGAGAATCCCCTTCAAATTGGCAGGGTTATGCAAGGGTGCCAGCTCAATACAGGCTTCAATGTCATGAATTACCTCCTTGTTAATCAGAACGCTTTCCTTATATTTTTCACCACCCTGAACCACCCTGTGGCCCACAGAAACAATCTCACTGATGCTGCCGATTACACCATGTTCCTTATCAGTCAGAGCATCCATGATCATGTTGATGCCCACAGTATGGTCCATAATGGGGGTGATCTGCTTATACTTGTCCTTGCCAGTGGGTTTGTGAGAGATAATGGCATCCGTAAATCCAATACGTTCCACCATGCCCTTGGCAATCACATCGGCTTTCTCGCCCATGTTAAAAAGTTGGTATTTAATGGAGGAACTTCCGCAGTTTAATACTAATATGATCATCTAATAAGTCTGTTATAGTTGAGGGTTTTTATTACTGTTTCTTAAGACCTGCTGCCTGGTTGGATGTTATGGCAACCAGGTTGACGATGTCACTTACCGAACATCCGCGTGAGAGATCATTGATGGGAGCAGCCATGCCCTGCAGGACCGGACCAATCGCCTCGGCTTTTGCCAGACGCTGAACCAGCTTATAGGCAACATTTCCCACATTAAGATCCGGGAAAATCAACACATTAGCATTACCCTGTATGGGGCTATCGGGGGCTTTACTGCTGGCAATGGACTCGATCAGGGCTGCATCGGCCTGAAGTTCACCATCAATCACAAGGGTGGGATCCATCTCTTTTGCAATGCGGGTTGCATTAACCACCTTGTCCACCATGGGGTGTTTTGCACTACCCTTTGTGGAGAAACTCATCATAGCAATCCGAGGTTCAAAACCCAGAATGGATCGGGTGGTTGCTCCAGTTGCAACTGCAATTTCGGCAAGTTGATTTTCATCAGGATCCGGATGGACAGCCCCATCGGCAAATACGATGATTCCGTTCTCGCCAAAGCTTTGATCTTTGAGAATCATGATGAAGGCACCAGATACTATACTGATCCCTGGCATGGTTTTAACAATCTGAAATGCAGGCCTGAGTACGTCACCAGTGGAATTTCTTGCACCGGCTACCTCACCATCTGCGTCCCCAGCCTTGATCATAAGCGTCCCCAGGTAGAGCGGATCTTCCACAAGCTTTGCGGCTTCTTCCATACTAAGCCCCTTATCCTTTCTGAGTTCATAAAGCAACTCTGTGTATTCCTGCTTTTTAGGATGGTCCTTTGGGTTGATAATACTCGCTTTTTCAATATTCTTCAGTCCGTAAAGATGAACCTTCTTTTCAAGTTCAACCGGATCTGCAATGAGTATCACATAGCATAGTTTTTCCCGAATAATGGTATCGGCTGCCATGACAGTTCTGTCCTCATCTCCTTCGGGCAGCACTATTCTCTGACAATCCAGACGAGCATTCTGTCGTATTCTTTCAATTAAATCCATTGATAATCAGTGATTTGAATAAATTATTAATTTGCTATCAAAGTTATACAAAAAATGACGTTTTAAAACATCTTTTTAAACACTTTAGCTTCTTTTCAGTAATTTGGAATGCTAAAGCAGAATATTATGAAATCTAAAATCATTTTTGACAAATTATGGGAACAGTATAGCCGTGATAATCCCAGTGCCGGCAAAATTCATGGACTTTTTAGCACTGAAGGCCAGCCGGTGATCAATGACCATGTGGCATTCCGTACATTTAACGATCCCCGGGTAAACATCGATGTACTGGCTAAACCCTTTCTTGATGCGGGCTATGAGCCAAAGGAAGATTATTACTTTGAAGCTAAAAAACTCAAGGCCAGGCACTATGAGCTTCCCGAGTCCCCTGAATCACCAAGGGTTTTCATCAGTGAACTTTTGCTGGAGGAGTTTTCACCATTTCTGCAGACAAGTATCAGTGAAGAGCTGAACCGGATTCCCAAGGAGCTGCTGGCTTCACCTGACCTTATCTTCCAGGGCAGTATTTTCAAGCCATTGAGTTACAAAATCTATACCCGGCTGAGAGAGGAGTCTGAATATGCCGCATGGCTTTATGTTTTCGGATTCAGGGCCAATCACTTCACGGTTAGCATTAATTATCTGTCAGATTATGAGGATATTGAGGAGGTGAATGGCTTTTTGAAAGATGCGGGCTACCCATTGAACAGCTCGGGAGGAGAGGTGAAGGGAACACCCGCCCAGCTGCTGGAACAATCATCCACCCTTGCCGATAAGGTGGACGTAAAATTTGAAGAAGGAATCTTCACTGTTCCAGCCTGTTACTACGAGTTTGCCAAGCGCTATCCTGATGCCAGTGGCAAGCTTTTCAGTGGCTTTATTGCAGGATCAGCTGATAAAATTTTCGAAAGCACTGATTTTCGTAAAACATAAAGCTGAAAGTCTGTAAAGCTTAACGGGGGCTTGACATTGGCGTTGAAATGATTTAAGTTTGTATTGCAGACTAAACTGCACTACAAACCATAAGCATATGATTTTTGATTCCACATCTCCCACAAAGCAAATAAGCAAGCGACTCTTGCTTTCCTTGCACCAGGATGGATTACTCGATGTTCTGGCCGGTCTGATAGTCATTACTTTCTGCATCATTCCTTTGCTGGATGAAAGTGGAATGGGAGCTGGCCTCAGGCAGGTGGTTTTTCTTAGCTTATATGGAATTGAGCTTGGAGGAGTGCTGATGCTTAAGAAACGAATTACCTTACCCAGAGCAGGTCTGGTGCATATTTCCCGATCCAGCCGCAGAAAGATTTCTTTAATTCTCTTGTTGTTAAATCTAGGTGTTTTCAGCTTTTTTGTGGCAAATTACGTCTTTGACCTGGGCCTTGGTGACCTGCTTGGACCTCTCCAGCTTTCCATTTTGCTGGGTCTGGCCTTCATGCTTATGTTAAGCGTAAGTGGAGTGATGATCAGGGCACCGCGCTTTCTTTTATATGGCATCCTGGTTTTCCTTAGTTTCGTGGGATCTGAGCACCTTTTCCTTGAGGGTAAACTTCCCCATCATGGTATTCCATTTGCGGGCATGCTATCCGGTGGAATTATGATCACCACCGGCCTCTGGCTTTTCATGATATTCATGAGGAAGTATAAGCCAGATAACCAGTAGTATTACTTTATTTACATGAAGCTATGATTAAGGAAGTAAACCGTACCATTCATGAACCTGCAAGGCAGCTTCTTTTACTTTACCTTTACAGCGCTGAAAAGCTTGATTTTACCTACCTTAAAAGGGAGACCGGAATGACACAGGGAAATCTCTCTTCCCACCTATATAAGCTTGAATCAGAAGGCTATATAAAGTCAGAAAAGATGATTTCGAATAAGCGTACACTGACCGTTTTACAGATTACAGATAAAGGAATAAACGCCTTTATGGTTTATGTGAAGCAGATGCACCTTTACTTCAGTGATCTCATGCGACTTGTAAAATGAGTTGAAATCTCTCTGGCAGGCTTCTCTTCTTTCCTCAAGCTTTCTGTTATATTTGCTTATCAATTTCAGGAGATGAGCATAAAAACGAAAAGCACAACAGGGAAGGAGATATTTAATCAGCTGAGGGCCAGGATAGACGGTGAAGTATTTACCGACAATATCCGCCTGACCATGTATTCAACGGATGCATCCGATTACCGGGAACGGCCAATGGCTGTTGTTTATCCAAAACATGAGTCCGATATCCGTGAACTAATCAGCTTTGCCAATACTGAGAAAATCACACTGATTCCCCGGACTGCCGGCACCTCACTGGCCGGCCAGGTGGTAGGAAGTGGGGTTGTGGTTGATGTTTCCCATTACATGAATAAAATACTGGAAATCAATGAAAAGGAGCGTTGGGTAAGGGTGCAGCCAGGCGTTGTCCTTGACGAATTGAATGTAGCCCTGAAGCATACAGGCCTCTTTTTTAGTCCTGAAACTTCAACTTCGAACCGAAGTATGATAGGGGGGATGATTGGAAACAACAGTTGTGGACTACACTCCATTGTTCATGGTACTACCAGGGACCACACCATTTCCCTGAAGACTGTATTATCTGATGGCTCCATTGCAGAATTCGGACCCCTTAAAAATGGAATGCTGAATGAAAAGCTCGAAATCGGGGGTATGGAAGGGGATATCTATCGAGAGCTCCATAAAATTCTTAAGGATCCTGAGAATCAAAAAGAGATTATCGACCAATTTCCCGATCCGGGGGTCGTCAGACGAAATACCGGTTATGCCCTGGACGAGCTATTGAACAGTGAACCTTTTTTAGGTAAGGATGCAAAATATGACGACTTTAATCTTTGTCGCCTTATTTCTGGTTCCGAGGGTACACTTTTATTTATGACCGAGGCTAAATTGAACCTTCTTCCAGTACCGCCTCCCAACAGAGCTTTGGTACCTGTTCATTTTCAGACTATTATGGAGGCTATTCGTGGTAATCTTGTGGCCTTGCGTCACAAACCCACAGCCGTTGAGCTGATGGATAAAACCATCCTGGACTGTACAAAAGAGAACCATACCCAGAGAAAAAACCGCTTTTTCCTGGATGGTGATCCGGGAGCAGTATTGATGGTTGAATTGGTGGATGAGGATCCCAAAAAGCTGGATGAGCGGATCAGCTTAATGATCGCGGATATGAAAAAGGAAGGCCTTGGCTACCACTATCCGATCATGAAGGGAGGGGACATTTCCAAAGTATGGGCTTTACGAAAAGCCGGCCTGGGTGTGTTGGCCAATGTTCCGGGAGATGGAAGACCGGTTTCCGTTATTGAGGATACCAGTGTGAATGTGGAAGTACTGGAAGCTTATATTACAGATTTTAATGAAATCCTGGATGGTTATGGACTCAAATGTGTCTATCATGCTCATATTTCAGTGGGCGAGCTTCATCTCCGTCCTGTACTGAACCTGAAGGATCCGAAAGATGTTCAGATATTCCATGACATTGCCCTGGATACGGCCCGACTGGTGAAAAAGTACCGGGGTTCCCTGAGTGGCGAGCATGGGGATGGCAGATTGCGCGGGGAATTTATTCAGCTGATGGTGGGCGAGAAGAATTATGAACTTCTTCGCCGGGTAAAAAGGATATTCGATCCGGAGGGAAGGTTCAATCTGGGCAAGATTACGGATACGCCACCAATGAACACCTTCCTGCGCTTTGAACCAGGCTACACTGCTCCGGAATTTGAAACCTTTTTCGATTATACCCGGGAAGGTGGCTTCATGAAGCTCATCGAAAAGTGCAATGGATCAGGCGATTGCAGGAAAACTGAGATTGTCGGCGGGACCATGTGTCCCAGCTATATGGCTTCCAGGGATGAGATGACTACAACCCGTGCAAGGGCAAATGTGCTTCGTGAGATGCTGTCCAAACCAGGACAAAAAGAACCTTTCAACCAGCCGGATGTATATAAGATCCTGGACCTTTGTCTTTCCTGTAAGGCCTGCAAATCGGAGTGTCCTTCCAGTGTGGATATGGCCAAACTGAAGGCTGAATTTATGCAGCACTGGTATGAGCATCACAGGGTGCCCATGCGCACAAAACTCATCGCTAATATTACTGGGGTGAATCGCCTGGGAATGCTTGCTCCGGGTTTATTCAATAGCTTAGTTAACAGTACCTTATTTGGCCGTCCCATAAAAGGGATACTGGGATTTGCCCTTGATCGAAGCATACCAAGCCTCGGAAAACAAAGTGTGAGGAGCTGGGCAAATAAAAAACTGGAGACCCTGAATAATAGCCTTTCAGAAGATGCCCCGGAAGTGCTGCTCTATATGGACGAGTTTACCAATTTTAATGACACTACCCTTGGAATCACTGCCATAAGTCTGCTTAATAAGCTGGGTATAAGAGTGTTAATGATCAATCACCCCGTTAGCGCACGAACCTTTATATCCAAGGGATTACTTAAAAAAGCAAAGCTCATTGCCGGAAAGAATGTAAGCATACTTGCTCCGCTTGTTTCGGAAGACCGGCCACTTGTTGGAATTGAGCCATCTGCCATACTTGGCTTCCGTGATGAATTCCCTGAACTGGTAGATAAAGCGCTTGTTTCTCAGGCTAATAAGCTGGCAGCAAACAGCTATACCATGGAGGAATACCTGGTATCAGCCTTTGAGAAAGGATTATTTGACAGTGCACTTTTTGAGGAAAACAGCAGAGAACTTAAATTGCATGGACACTGCCAGCAGAAAGCCATTGCCAGTACCCAGTCTACTCTAAAACTGCTTTCCATCCCAAAGAATTATGAGGTTAAGGAGATTCCTTCCGGATGTTGCGGGATGGCTGGTTCCTTTGGCTATGAAAAGGAGCATTATGACCTTTCCTTGAAAGTGGGTGAACTGGTTCTTTTTCCGGCTGTCCGGGAGGCTTCTGAGGATACCCTGATCGCTGCACCAGGTACAAGTTGCAGACATCAGATCAAGGATGGCACCGGAACCATAGCCCTGCATCCTGTGGAAATATTATATAATGCTTTGAAATAGAAACTCTTAAACTGAATCTTCATGTTGAAGAAACTACCACTCTGGGTAAAGATATTTATAGGTATGGGGATTGGAATCCTCTGGGGACTGGTATCTGTATGGCTTGGATGGGAAAAATTTACCATTAACTGGGTAGAACCCTGGGGTACCATCTTTCTGAAACTCTTGAAACTCATTGCGGTTCCCCTGATTTTTGTATCCCTTGTCAAGGGAATCTCCAGTCTGACTGATATTACAAAATTATCCCGTATTGGCTATAAAACCGTAGCTATATATCTGCTTACCACGATTTTTGCCACAACTGTTGGTCTGGTTATGGTGAACATTATTAAACCGGGGGATGTATTTCCCGAGGAAAAACAGGAGCAATACCGCCAAAAGTTTGGCGGACAAATTGAAATGCGCCAGGAATCGGCTGCCGAGCTTAAGGATGAATCGCCCTTGCGTTTTTTCGTAGACATGGTACCCGATAACTTTTTCAGGGCAGCCGGGGATAACTCTAAAATGCTACAGATCATCTTCTTTGCTATTTTGTTCAGCATAGCCCTTGTCCTGGTTCCCGGAGACAATACCCAGGTAGTCAAGGATTTTTTCGATGGCCTAAATGATGTTATCCTGAAGATCGTTGACATCATAATGCGTTTTGCGCCCTTTGGTGTTCTTGCCTTGATGGCCGCTCTGGTTGTGGACTTTTCAGGGGACGGAGATATTTTTACAGCACTCGGTATGTATATGCTGACTGTGGTAATCGCCTTGATGTTTCTGATCGTTGGATTTTATCCCGCCCTGATGCGCATTTTTACCAAAATGGGTATAAAGACTTTTTTAAAGGGAATATTACCTGCGCAGTTGGTGGGATTCACAACCAGTTCCAGTGCAGCCACTCTACCGGTGACTTTGAAACAGGTGACCAATGAGCTGAAGGTATCCAAACCCATCGCCAATTTTGTTTTGCCGGTGGGGGTGACCATAAACATGGATGGTACAAGTTGCTACCAGGCAATTGCAGCAGTTTTTATTGCCCAGGTATTTGGTATTGACCTTACTCTTGTCCAACAGCTCACCATTGTACTAACGGCCACACTGGCTTCCATCGGATCACCAGGCATACCCAGCGGATCAATCGTGATGCTTATTATTGTACTCAACTCGGTGGGCTTGCCTGTGGAAGGCCTTGCCCTGATCCTGGGTGTGGACCGACCCCTGGACATGTTGCGGACTGCAGTGAATATAGCTGGAGATTCAACGGTTGCCTCAATCGTAGCCAGTTCAGAGGGAGAATTGGGCTGATGCTTTAGCTTTTACATATTTTAGCGAGAATCCCTTTCTTTTTACCTGGATTGAATGACCCACAAAATCAGCAAATCGTCTCCTTTCTAGCTCTATTAGAACAATTTAAGACAGATTTTCAGCATCCATAAGTCCTTTAGAATCCAAAATTCACTTATAGTCGGGTAGGTAGAGGTATATTTTTACCTCTGATGGCACCTTTGGCCCGATTTTAAGCACGTAAGGCAAAAACATGACCCATATCCTCATTTCAGGAGATCGTTCAATGACAGGGTAGGGAAGGTCTTTCTTAAGCAGGAATCATTCCTTATTCTTATATGAAAAGCAATATTTCTTAGCAGGAGTGGCTTCAAATCCAGCTTCAAAATAGAAGCGTATAGATGTTACATATGTCACTATTTTGAATGGAATTACAAATGTCAACAGAAGGAAAAGCAATAAAATGATGACAAATGAATACAAATACAGGATAAACACCAGTTACATTTGTCAACAGGTAATAGCTTGATTACAATCTGTAAGATATACGTCATAATACACTATATATCAGTGTATATATAGTTGTTACATAAAGTAAAGAATAGCTAAAAAGCCCGTAATTGGTTCTAAAAGTGGCTTCATATTGTAATAATTGTATCTTATTAGTCTCATAACCAGCTAATTTAATGGATTTATATTATGTAATACTTAAGGTAATTGTCAAAAATACACGAAAAACGGCCATTTTTACAGCGAAGTACCCCTCACTATTACGACATAGGCCCCTTCGCAATGGTGTTTTTTGGCCATATAATCGCTGAAAGTGCTGTAAACAATAGGATGGATAGATATATAATATATATTCCTTATAATATGCCTGAATGCAATGTGTTTTAATTGATATTTATAGATAAATGCTCTCTCTGGAATAAGCTATTTCTATTATATTTATAGCTAATTTACAAATGTAACGAAGCAGTAGGTTACATAAGTAATTAATATTATGATTACATTTGTAATCTAACTATTTGGGCATGAAAGAGCGTCTTTTACAGCTATTGGACCTGGAGCATCTGACACCATCGAAATTTGCAGATCTTATTGGGGTTCAACGAAGCAGTGTTTCTCATATATTATCTGACAGAAACAAGCCCAGCTATGATTTTCTTCAGAAAACCTTAAAAACATTTCCAGGATTAAAAGCTGAATGGCTTATGCTGGGTGAGGGGCCTATGTATGAGCAGATGGGACGGGAAGGAGCTGATCTCTTTAGTCAGGCTATTCCTGATATATCTGAGAGTTCACCCAAAGAACAAGATAAACAGCCTGATTATGAGGAAATAAGAAAAGAAGAAGCACCTGTTGAAGCTTTAGATAATCAGACTTTTTCCGAAGATACTGCCCCTGATCAGCGTAAGGTAACCCAGGTTATGCTGTTTTTTGATGACAATACCTTTGTTACATACAAGCCTTCTCAATAGAAAACTGCTTATATTTGCAGCAAAAATCGGATGTATCGCCTTATTATTAGACCTCTTCTA
This sequence comes from uncultured Bacteroidota bacterium, assembly GCA_963713725.1. GTDB lineage: Bacteria > Bacteroidota > Bacteroidia > Bacteroidales. The sequence goes on along the minus strand of CAVQMZ010000024.1, from coordinate 108,990 downwards.
TTTCTTTTTCCCCCCGAAACCATTCATCATCTTCTGATTCGATTTCTAAAGGTCCTGTTTGCCATTCCTGGGATTAAGGCCCTGACAGGTAGTTTATATCATGTGAAGGATCCGGCTTTAGAGACTGAATTTCTGGGGATGAAATTCTCAAACCCGGTGGGACTTGCGGCTGGATTTGACAAAAATGCTGAAATATTTCGTGAGTTTTCTGCCTTTGGCTTTTCATTTATCGAGGTTGGGACAGTTACCCCCCTGGGACAGCCCGGTAATCCTAAACCCCGCAGTTTCAGGCTAAAGCCGACCGGGGATTAATTAATCGCATGGGCTTTAATAACCATGGAGCTGATAAAGCAGCTGAAAATCTGGCTGTTAAACGGCCAAAGGGGCTTATTCTGGGCGGAAACCTGGGTAAGAATACCGCTACCCCCAATGAGGATGCTGTAGCGGATTATGAGGCGGTATTCAAGGCGATCTATAATGGGGTTGATTATTTTGTTGTAAATGTGAGCTGTCCCAACATTACAGATCTCCACAAGCTGCAGGACCAGGACTCACTGGAGGCCATTCTGGGGAGAATCCTGAAAATCAGGAACGAAATGGCGGATCAAAAGCCGGTATTACTTAAAATTTCTCCCGATTTAAATGAGAAACAGCTTGATGAAACCCTTGAAATTGTAAAACGCCTGGGCATTGATGGTTTGGTGGCCACCAATACCACAGTAAGTCGCCAGGGGCTGAAGACAAGTCCGGAAAAAGTGAAAGCCATTAAAAACGGAGGTATGTCCGGTGCCCCCATTACCCGCCGCAGCCTTGAGGTAGTTAAATATGTGAGTAAGAAGACGGAGGGTAAACTTCCCATCATAGCAGTGGGAGGGATCATGAGTCCCAAAGATGCCATCAATATGCTTGAGGCCGGCGCCACACTGATCCAGCTCTATACTGGGTTTATTTATGAAGGACCTGGCCTGGCAAAGAAGATTAACAAAGCCATCCTGAAGAAAATAAAGCAGGCCTGAAATCCTATTCCCTGTTGAGTTCAATATGCATTTCCACCATCCTCAAGGGTTGCACCGGCAGGGGACTGAAAGCATCATCAAACACCTGCAATCCCTTGCTTGAAGGATAAACACCTGAAATTTGCTCAAGCGCTTTGGCCAGCAGGGGATCATTAAAACTGCCAAAGGGTTCCAGGTAAAGCAGACGCTCTTCCACCTGGGAGTCGGGATCGATTCCATTGACAAAGTCAGTAAAACCATCTTTGTTGGCCCATTTCAGTACAATGGGCTGCATGGCCCAGTTATGACGTTTGGGTTCGGTATTGTCGTCAATAGTTACAGAACCATAGGGTTTCCCATGGGTTGTGGTCCCAATTTGAACCACATCCATGTAGGGGTATAAGCCTGCCATCAGGGACTCACTTGCGGATGCAGTGCCATCGGTTGTCAGAAAGAATACCTGCGAGAGGTTCAGGTTAAATTCGGGTTCGCTCAGCCTTACTAGCAGTTGTGGTGAATCTTCTCCATCGGCTGTCCCGTCCCTGTCAAAGTCGTATTCCTTCCAAAGCTGCGTGTAGCGCTCGTTCCAGAGCATATTGACAAATACATCTTCATTATTTACGGCTGATGCAGGGGCCAGGGTACTGGCAATATATGCAGAAAGGCCCAGGCTGCCACCGGGATTATACCGAAGGTCGAAGACCATATCTGTTATTCCTGCATTTTTGAATTCCTCAAAAACGCTGTTTAGTTCCGCCAGCCATTCATTGTCTTTTCCGGTGGTAAATTGGGTATAGACGATGTAAGCCACCTTTTTACCCATGTACTCAATCACCTCATGGTGTATCACAGGATTTTTATTCAGCTCAATGGCCGTAAGTTTTACTTCCTCGTTCAGGGGTACAAGTTGGTTTCCATCCCAGTCAGCAAATTCGAAGCTTGCTGTTGTCTGATTGTAAAGCGGGTAGTAGTTATCTGGATTCAATGATTGTCCATCAATGCTTATGATAATATCCCCTCTTTCTACCCCAGCCTGTTCTGCAGGTGAATTGGGTGTGACATATTCCACGATACTGATTACCCTGACACTGTCTATTAATCCAGGACGGGCCGACATCCCGGTAGAAAGGCTGACTCCGCTAAACATGGCTCTCAGTTCGTCGAAGTCATCCACGATCCATGATTCCCGGTCGCCGCTATACCGCAAATCGTAAAAATATTTATGAGGGTCTTCCTGGTATTCCGGGTCAAGGTTTGGCAAGAAATCGTTCCACAGATAAATATCATTCATCTCTTTCCATATCCACTTATTCAGCATCAGAACCTCATCGGAAAGGATGGGTTTGTTTGGATCAAAGGGATCCTTCTTTTCACATGAAGAGATGGACAAAGTTGCTGCAATCAGCAGAATATATAAAAGGCCTCTTGTTTGCATTACGGGGTAAATGGTTGAATTGACAAATTTATGGTTTATAACTAATAGAATGAGTGTTTATTTTGATCTACAAACTATATGCCAATATGCTTGCTAAAAAAACCGATGCCTTTATTTTTTGTGCCACCTGGAAAGTTATACACATATCCTAAAGGAAATCGAAAAAAATATGAATCGATAAAATCGACTCAATATTAGCAAGTTATAAGATATTGACGAAGCAGTATTAGAAGTACTGAGAAAACCTGCATAGGATCCTGAATTAAGATAATTGCGGCTATAGAAAAGATCCAAAAAAATGTAGCTACTTTTAATACATCCATAATAATCCAATGAATAATCCTGATTTGCATGATGAACCTGATACTTCCGTTACCAGGATTCTGGTTATTGATGATAACTCTCCATTTGTACTGCCACTTATAAGAAGCTTTTCAGGTTATAAAAACATTCATATTGACATTTTACTTTCATCCACTGAGAAACCTTCTCATTTCAGATATTCCAGGTTTCTTGGAAGAATTCGCAGGGTAGATAAGCTTAAAGACAAAAATATTGAGACCATTATTGCCGATGTGGTATCGAGTTTCGGTTCAGATATTCTAATTCCTACAAGAGAGTGGATTACAGTTTTGCTAATCAATCACAAAGTACAACTAAGCAAATTTGTTAAACTTCAACCACTTCCTGATGCATATACCATTGAAGTCACAGAATCAAAATGGAATCTTAACCAATGGCTGATTGCTAATGGATTTCCTTTTTCTGTGTGTTCTGAAAACCTTAACGAGTGGAGTGGGGGCTACCCGGTATTGCTTAAGCCTGTATATGGAATCGGAGGAAAGGGAATACGTCTGGTGGAAAGTTCGGCAGAAATGCAAAAGCTTCTCAAAAACGATAATCTTAACAAGAAGGATTTCATACTCCAGGAATACATTGAGGGATACGATATTGATGTAAGCTTTTTTGCTAATAAAGGAAAGATCATTTATCACACCATGCAGAAGGGGCTTATTTCAGAAGGAATGGAGTACTCAAAGGGGATTAAATTTGTTAAAAATGAGGATCTTTTATTACTGGTTTCCAGGATGATTGACAAGCTCGGATATACTGGAATTGCCCACCTTGATTTCAGATACAGTGAGGAAAAAAAACAATATATACTAATAGATTATAATTCCCGGTATTGGAGTTCCGTGCAGGGATCCAGAGCCATGGGTATAAATTTCCCTTATCTGGTATTTTTATGGGTAACTCAGGGGGAGACTGTAAAAACAATGGATTACCGGACCGGATATTATTATTTTTCCTCCACGGCTGCAAAAACAATTATTAAGAACATGTTTTCGGGAAGAAAATATCCGGTTAAGTTCAAGGATAGCCAGTTATCTTATATATTCAGTGATCCGTTTCCTGAAATAATGTACCTCCTTAGGTCGCTGATTGGCTTGCAGAGATAACTTTTTGTAAAGTTTTACAGTATAAACTACTTAAAGAATATATTTTTTAACACATCACTGCAAGTAATGGATAAAAAGGAAAGAAATAATCTGGTTTTCAGAAGGCAGTACTTGCTGCTTCCCGAGGAGATAGTTTGTCCATTTAATAATAATTCTATTAAAATTGGGAATGATTATTGGCTCTATCAGCATCCGGATTTAGGGCTTACCCAAATCAATAGTAATGGAAAGTTGATCATATTGCTGGGTGACATGTTTGATTACCAGGAACCAGCAAATAACAATGAGCAGATTCTCAATGATCTGGTAAAATTAGAATTCAGTGCCTTGCTTGAGAGAATTGGGGATTTTGCGGGTAGGTTTGTTTTGATCCTCTTTGAGATGGACCGCTTCATCATACTGCATGATGCTACAGCAGCCAGGAAAGTATTTTTTTCAGAGCGGAATGGGGCCATGTGGTTCAGCTCCCAACAACACCTGCTTGCGAAAGTAATGGGAATCTCCAGAACAGAAAACCCATCTAAATTAGCGTTTTATGGCTCCGACTTCTTTCCGGAGCTTAACAATTCCGACCTGGGAAATACCACCTATTACGACGAGATATCACAAATGATGTCAAATCATTATTTCGATGTAAGATCCAGGTCCGTTGCCCGTTACTGGCCTCTGCATCCCTTGCCCAGGCTTACTTTTAAGGAGGTGGCAGATAAATGCACCCATATCCTTTCCGGCCATTTAACCAGTATCTCAAAGCGCTATGACATTATGTTACCGGTTACAGGTGGCAGTGATTCCAGGTTGCTCATGTCTGCAACCAAAGCGTTCCGTGGAGATGTTTTATATTATATCAATCAAATTGTACACTCCAGGTCAGAAGACAGGGATATTAAAACCTCAAAGAAATTGTTTCGAAAGTTAGGCATGGATTTTAATGTTCTTCCCTTGACCACTGAAATTGATCCAGAGTTTAAGAAGATATATTTTGATAACAATCCACTGGCTTCGAATTTCTTCCTCCCTCATATTTATAATTATTACCTCCATTTTCAGGATAAGATAAACCTGCCCGGACACATTGCCTCTGCCCCCTGGGGGGTATATCAAATGGACAGGAGGAAAGTAACTATCAATGAAATAATTGATTTCTATGAGGTTCCTCAATTTGAGTATGCACATGAGTACTATCATCAATGGATGTCTGGTGTCAATAATTTGTGTAATAATTGCGGTCTGAATGTGATTAATCTATTCTACTGGGAGGAAAGGATTAACAATTGGGGTAATCAGGTTTCAATAGATAAGGACATTGCTCAGGAAGAAGTTAATCCACTGAATTCCAGAGTTCTGAATGAGCTATACCTGTCCATACCCCTCAAATATAATAATGAGCCTGACAAGAAACTTCACAGGCAGATTATTTTAAATCTTTGGCCCGAGTTAATGAAATTGCCATTTAATCCCTCTTTCAGGACAATGCTTTTATTATTACTGGCCCGCACCGGCCTTTTTACCCCGGTGGCCAGGACCCTTTACAGGTTATCCAGAAGAACCTAGATTCGATTACTTTTTTGCCTTTTCTGGCAAAATCTTTTGATATTATTGGGGCACAGGTACTAAAAATATCAAATCGCAATATTATCGCCATAACATGTAGGCATTAAAAAACCCCGACCAAAGCTGATCGGGGTTTTTGCTTGGTGGTGACTCAGCTGAGGTTCGAACTCAGGACCCCATCCTTAAAAGGGATGTGCTCTACCAGCTGAGCTACTGAGTCATCCTGTCAAATGCTTAAAAAGCGGTGGCAAAGATAGGAATAAAAATATTTAATGCAAAGACTTTTTTCTTTCAATAAAAGCACTTTTCCTGTAATGAATTTAGGGGAGCTTCGTCTTCCATTTAGAAATCAGAATAATGATGAAGTTCAAACCAAAACAGATAATCATGAAAAGAGTAATTTTAATTTTAGTTGCAGTGGCACTTCCGGCATTAATGATCGCCCAGAACAGTGCAGTAGACAAGCTATTTGACAGTTATAAAGGTAAGGACGGCGTTACTACCGTTCAAATCAGTCCTGAGTTGTTTCAGATTATGAATGCATTGGAGATTGATGATCTGGATAACAGTGAGATTCCCTTTGACAAAGTGGCAAGTGTAAAGATCCTGACCATTGAGGACGAGGAAAAATACAAGGATGTTAACTTCTATGAAGAGATTAAAGGTGAATTAAAAACCGATGACTTTGCAGAGATAATGACAGTTGTGGACGGGGGAGAGACCGTGCGCATGTGGATGAAGGCTGAAAAAGAAGCAGTTTTGGAGTTTCTTCTGATAGTTGGGGGAGATGATAATGTGCTGATTTATATTACGGGTAATTTCAATATGAAAGACCTGGAAGGATTGGCACAATCCTTTGATCAGGATCTGGATATTGATATGTAGTTTTACTTACCTTTAAGTTCTAAGAAGATTTAGATTCGATGAAGTCCTCTGAATTTAAAATGCGGGTTATGCCATACAGTGACCGGATCTACCGGATGGCATACCGGCTCATGGGCAACCCTGAGGAAGCAGAGGATGTTGTGCAGGAGGTGTATTTGAAATTATGGAGTATGCGAAACGGGCTGGATAAATATGACAGCATCGAAGCCCTTTCCATCCGGATTACGCGGAATTTGTGCCTGGATATTCTGAGGAGAAGAAAAACGAGACAGAATGCCATGGATTCTGAAAAGAAAAGATGGGAAGATGTCCACTCAGAAACTCCGGAGGACAGTCTTGAGAATAAAGAAGAGAATGAGATTGTGCTCTCACTGATCGAAGCGCTGCCTGAACCACAGCGGTCGCTGGTGCACCTGAGGCACATTGAAGGAAAAGATTATGATGAAATTGCTTCCATGGTTAATATGAATGTGAACGCCATACGCGTGAGTATTTCCAGAGCCAGGAAGCAGATGAGAGAAATTTTGGACAAAAAATATGCGACATGGAAAGCATAGAAAAAGTACGTAAGATACTTGAGCGGTTTTACCAGGGGGAAACCTCCCTGGAGGAGGAGAAGTGGCTGCAGGACTATTTCTCTTCCACCACCGTTCCGGAGGAGTTATTAGCCGATCAGGAGCTATTTATGGCTTTCGAGCAAAAAGAAGACTCCATTCCTGTTCCAGTAGATCTGAATGAAAAAATATTGAACAGCCTGGACCGTGAAGAAAAAAGAGCGCAAAGAACCCGGCGTGTAAGCCTCTACTCTCTTTCCGGACTGGCAGCCGGCTTACTTGCACTGGTTGCAGTGTATGTATTTTTCCTCAAGGCTGATACCCCTGTTCTATTCTCAGCCCAGGAGAACCTTGATACCTATGAGGATCCCATGGATGCCTATGAGGAGGCTAAAAAGACACTTGCCTATGTTTCGGTAAAATTAAATGCAGGTACCAGCGAAATGAAGCACGTACAGCAACTAACAAAATCAACATCCGATCCACTGAGATCATTATCAAAAATTAACAAGGGCAGTCGTGAGCTGGTTCTTTTGGGTGAGTTGCAGAGAGTAAGAGAAATAGAAAATTAAAAAGGTTAGCAAGTTATTGAGTTAATAGGTTAATAGGTTAATAGGTTAATAGGTTAGTGGTTAGTAGTTAGTGAGTTAGTTGTTAGTGAGTTAGTTGTTAGTGAGTTAGTTGTTAGTGAGTTAGGGAAAATGAAAAAATAAAATATAAAATCATGAAACGGATAGTTATAATGTGCACAATGTTCCTGCTTGGAATGGGTGCATTCGGTCAGCAATCAGCTGTAGACAAAGTATTTGAAAAATATAGCGGAAAGGACGGGTATACCACAGTCCATATTTCAAGCTTTATGTTCAATATGCTAAGCAGTATTGAGTCGGATGATCCTGAATATAATGAGTTTAAGAAGGCCACATCGGGAATTTCTTCCATCAAGATTCTTACTCAGGACGGGGGTAATTCCGAAGCTTTTGGCAAGGAGTTACTGGACATGCTTCCCAGGTCTGAGTACCAGGAAATGATGACTGTGAAAGACCAGGACGAGGAGGTTCTTTTCCTTGCCAGGGAGTCCGGCGGAAAGATTACGGAATTTCTTTTGATCGTAAGCGGAGGTTCCGATGATGTTTTAATTGCCATTACTGGCGACATAGATCTTGAAAGTCTTTCGAGCATTGCCTCCGGTCTTGACATACCCGGAATGGAAAATCTGGATGATTTGAAGGAACGCCCTTAATAGTAAAGCATCTTTTCTACCTTATTGTTCTTTAACCAGGATTTCAGGATCTGCCTGATATCTCTGTTATCAAGTCCCGGCTTAATGCAGTCAAGCATCTGGTCTATACCAAGGTAGGTATCATTAACTGAAATATAGCCATAGCCCATATACATCCCTTTTTCAATTCGAACAAGGCTTCTCTCATCCTCCGACCTCCCGCGATCAATAATCAGAACATTCCCCCGGTCAAGTTTCAGGCTATTCATAAGGCTTTCGGCCCTTTTATTATAGGTCGATACCGCTTCCGCCTGAACGCAGGCGCCATTACACTGGCGTATCGAATGATGAAAACATGCACCATCAGTCTGGTAAAGTCCGCTAAGCTTCTGACATAACCAGTTTTGCTCCACCATCCTGGTCAGGGCCTGCCTGGCCTCCTCTTTGTTGTTATAGCTGGTAATCGGATCATAGGGTGATTCTGAAATTTTCTGAAGCCGAAAAGTAATGTAGCCATAATCATCCTTTGATTCATAAAGTCCCCAGTAAAAGGTGGAGCGCTTCTGGGCCCTGTTAAATATGGGCTTTTGCTGCTTAATCTCTCCGGATTCTTTTAGAAGCGCAACCAATTCACTTCCAGTGAGTTCAAAGGAAATAGAGTGTATCCTCTTTTTCATCTCCAGTCCCTTTTTAGTAGTAGTATTTCCTAAATGAGAGAGAACACGGTGACGAATATCCTTGCTTTTTCCGATATAGATCAGCTGCTTATTCTCATCATAGAAATAGTAGGTGCCACATTCTTCGGGAAGACTTTCAATATCGTCAACGGTAAGGTGTTCATTCAGGTTCTTATATCTACCAGTGGGTTCTGAAAGCTGACTGAATTCTCCATCTCCATTCTGACGCTCCTTTAAAAGCTCAAACAATTTGACTGTGGCAAGGGCATCACCAGCTGCACGGTGCCTGTCGTTGATTTCGATTCCCAGGTCTTTGCAAATCTTGCCAAGGCTGTAGGATTTATGGCCGGGAATTATTTTTCGACTCAGTTTGACCGTACACATGGTTTCCCTGTTGTAATCAAAGCCCAGCTGCTTAAATTCACTTTTAATGAAGGAGTAATCGAAGGCCACGTTATGACCAACAATAATATGATCTTCAGTGCGATGGACAATTTCCCTGGCAACTTCAAAAAAGCGGGGGGCATTGGCTACCATTTCATTGGTAATCCCGGTGAGACCTGTAATGAAGTAGGGGATAGTCTTTTCAGGATTGATCAGAGTACTCCACTCATCCACAATCTTTTTGCCATCATGAAAATAAATGGCGATTTCCGTTATTTTTTCTGCTTTTGGACTTCCCCCGGTGGTTTCAATGTCTAGTATGGCAAACATCGCACATTCTCCCCCTCCTCATTCCTGAATTACTCTTCCTTTTTGGATTCTTCCTTTTTGGGTTCTTCCTTCTTAGGAGCTTTTTTCTTGGCTGCCTCTTTTTTAGGGGCTTCCTTTTTTGTAGCAGTCTTCTTTGCTAGCAGGCTTTTTTGCAGCAGGTTTCTCTGCAACAGGCTTTTCAGCGGCAGGCTTTTCAGCGGCAGGGGGAGTCTCAGGGACTGGTTCCGGGGCAGCTACTTTTGCTTTGACCTCTTTTGCTTCCGGCTTTACTTCTTCGACCGGCGGGCTTACCTTTCTCGGAGCTGCTTTTTTAGTTGAAGCAACAACGCTAAGACCTGGCTTTTTTTTGCGGGTCCTGAGTACGCCATAACTTCCACTGAATAGTTTACCCCTTCGGGTTTTTTTATCACCTTTTCCCATGTTTGTTGTGTTAGTGTTGGATCGTGAATATACAAAAAAAGAAGCGCCTATCCAACCGGGCTTACTCTGCAGGGATGAAATTGAGAGATACAGAATTTACACAATGCCTTTTGTTTTTCTCCGTAAAGCCTTCTCCAATAAAAAGGTGCCCAAGGTGCCCCCCGCAATTGGTACAAAGGATCTCTGTCCTTCGTCCGTCTGCATCAGTCTGCTTATCCACTGCCCCTTCGATCTCATCGTCAAAACTGGGCCATCCGCAATGACCGTCGAATTTGTCATCTGACCGGTAGAGGGGAGCGTTACACCTTTTACACACATATACTCCGCTTTCATTATGTTCCACATATTCCCCTGTCCATGGCCTTTCCGTCCCTTTATTAACAATTACAAAGGTCTCAAATTCTGTAAGTTCATTATATTCCACAGCTTTCTTATTTTGGATGCTGTCCTGGGCAGAGCTAAAGGTAAATATGCCCAGAAAACAGCAGATGATTATTGCTTTCATTGATATATGATTTATAAGAATAACAACATCTCCCCTGAAGGGTTCATCGGGAATGCCGTTGGCTCTTACTCATTCTCCCTGTTATTCACTGAATATGATGGCTTCGAAAATATAGAGTTCTGCCTCTTTCCATTCATCCCATCCTATACCAGCAATATCCCTGGCGCAATGACCCATAAATTCCTCGGTGGTCCATCCTGTTTCTTCAGCCACCTGGGGTAGAAAGCTTCCCGACTGGCCATCCTTAAGCATATATATGCCATGCCTGCCCAGCTCAAACTCTTCAATGGAAGAAATCTTCTGCAAGGGTGTCAGTACCGATATTTCTATTTTAATGTATTCGAGTTCAGGCTCTTCAACCGGGGCAAAGCGACCATCGTTGATGGCAGCAGCCAGAGTCATTTCCTCCACCACTGCGTAAAGGGGATTTCTTGGGGTAAAGGTTCCTATTCTCCCCCTCAACCTGCCACCCATGTGAAGCGTTACAAAGGCCCCGGCATGCTCTTTCAAAACAGGGCTCAGGGATTTGAGGTCGATTTCAGGTAATTCGCCAGTCCTGATAAAACTTTCAAGCGTTGATCGGGAGATTTTTAAAAGCTTATTCTTTTCCTGCTCGCTGAGTTCAATAGCCTTTTCTTCGGGTGGGCTATGAGATCCCGCTATGGCCCAGTACCCGATCACCCTTTCTTTGTTACCAATTTTTGAATCTCCTGAGTTGCGATAGAGTACTGGTGAAATCTTAAGCTTGTCTGACCTGTCCGCCATGTAAAGCATGCTCAGGATGGAACTCCATCCATTGCTGGGTGTCGACAGGTTTGCAACAGATTTATCACTGCTGGTTCTGAGGGCATTATAGAAGATTTCCGGATCCCCGGTGAGGATGGCCTCTCCGGTGATTTTATCAATTTCAATGGCCTCTTCGTAACTGGGATAATGAGAAAAATTTGATGAGATAATGAACAGGTTATTCGGAGTGAACCATGGCAGCAGGGCGCTCGCAAGATCACGGGCCGCAGAAAGTGAAGATGATCCCATGACCAGAGGTACAATAGGGGGAAGTTCAGCGAAGTAATACTGGAGAAAGGGAATCTGCACCTCGATGCTGTGTTCCCGGTCGTGCGCTTCAGGAAGAAACTTAATGTTATCGTTTCCCTGAATAAGGGCCTGGGCAAGCTCCCTGTTTACTTTCGCTCTGCCAAGTGGCGTGAGGTAGTCCCCCGCTGCATATACCGAAACACCGCTGAATTGTTCCCGACGTGAGGAAGCTATGATAAAAATATTGTCGTAGCGGGCATCCGATGGGATGCTTTTATAGCCTGAAGCAGCCACGATGCCTGAATAATCATATCCGGCGTGAGGAACGATCAAGGTTTGAACGATACCTCCGGCATCAATGGGTATTGCCTCTGAGAATAGCGACCCGAGCTGGGATTCCAGGGCTGGTTTTTGAGCCGGGTAGAAGGAGCCAGCAAAGCCAGGCTTTCGGTCCACCTGAGGAGAAAGACTCTGGGCTCCTGTAAAATGACTGTATATGAGCAGTATACAGATAAAAATCGACAGCTTAAGTCCCTTCTTTACCATGTTAGATTCCAGCTCAGCTGTATTTAAAGTAATCTTTATATTCCCGGTAGAATGATTCCAGCCTCAACATATAATCGTACATAAACTGGTGAGCTGCAGGCCAGGTTTCTTGATTGTAGATGTCAACCCCTTCCTTTTGAATATAGATCCGACTTACCGATTTCCCGTTTTCCCGTATATAATCCAATTCCCATACAAGGGGTGACTTCATGGCCTCCTCAAGTACCTTTTTTACGGCTTCCAATTTCTCAAACAGCTCAAGACGCCTATCCATATTCCTGGTCTCCAGATCTATGCCCACCTGGGCCACCTCCCTGTCCACATGGAAGCGGAGGTTCAGCGCCTTTACACCTGTGTTGGTCAGCAACCAGTCTCCCGGCAGGCTTTTGGCTTTTCGCCTTCGGATTGAAAGGGTTTTGAACTGATTCCAGAACTCTTCGCGGAGTTGTTTTGCTTCTTCCTTACTATACATGATTTCCTCTTCACACGCAATTTACTGAATTCTGTATATATTCGGGCATGCAATATGATTATGACTATATCATAGTGGGCTCCGGATTCGGTGGTTCTGTTTCCGCCCTCAGACTTACTGAAAAGGGCTACAGGGTGCTGGTGGTGGAAAAGGGTAAGCGCTGGGATCCAGCCGACTTTCCTGAAACTAACTGGAACCTGAAACGCTGGCTATGGCTGCCTCTGTTTCGTTTTCAGGGGATTTTTAAAATGACCATCATGCGGCATGTGGGCATCCTCAGCGGAGTTGGGGTTGGGGGTGGATCCCTGATGTATGCCAATACGCTTCCGCGACCCAGTCAAAATTTCTATGACACAGGCAGCTGGGCCGGACTGGCTGACTGGAAGGAAGAATTAGCCCCTCATTACAGTGAAGCCGAAAGGATGTTGGGAGCCACTGAGAATCCTGGTCTTTATGATTCGGATGAGGCTTTGCGGGCAGTGGCCGCAGGAATTGGCAAGGAAGCTCAGTTTGAACCCACAAGGGTGGCCGTTTTCTTTGGCGAGGCTGACCAGGAGGTTGCCGATCCATATTTTGAAGGCAGGGGGCCCAGGCGCTCGGGTTGCAATTTTTGTGGTTCCTGTATGACTGGCTGCAGGTATAATGCTAAAAATACGCTCGATAAAAACTATCTCTATCTGGCAGAGAAGGGAGGAGCGGAAATTCTCGCTGAAAAAAAAGTCATACGCGTGGAGCCTCTTGGGAATAACGGTGGAGAGGAAGGATATCGGCTTCTGCTTAAGGATTCTTCAGGTCTTTATAGGCGCCGCCGTACACTTAGTGCAAGGGGGGTTATTCTTGCTGGCGGAGTGCTTGGAACAGTAAGGCTTCTGTTGAATATGAAAAAAAGTTATCTGCCTGGTCTGAGCGAACAGGTAGGAGCAGGGATCAGGACCAACAATGAAAGCCTGGCACTGGTGCACTCTCGAAATAAGGAGAAGGATTTTTCAAAGGGTGTGGCCATCGGATCCATTTTCCCTCCCGACAAGGACACCCACCTGGAACCGGTCCGCTACGGCAGTGGTTCTGGTTTCTGGAAGTTACTGGGCGTACCGCTTACTCATGGTCGGACCATGCTGGGGCGCATCCTGAAGCTTATTTGGAGTTTCATCAGTCATCCGGGAAAATGGTTCAGGGTATGGTTCAGTAAGGATTTTGCCAAAGAATCTGTTATCCTCTTATTTATGCAACACATCGACAGTACGCTGAAACTCAAAAGGGGCCTGCTGAATATGAGGAGTGTGCTTTCTTCCGGCCCGGCTCCATCGGCCTTTATGCCACTGGCAAAGCAGCTTGCAGATGCCACTGCCCGTGAGGTGGATGGCGCTCCTTTTGTCATGGTGTCCGAGGCCCTGCTGGGCACACCTCTAACAGCTCATATTCTGGGAGGCGCGGTGATTGGAGAAAGTTCAGAAAGCGGTGTTATTAATAAGCATCATCAGGTTTTTGCCTATAAAAACCTTTATGTGTGCGACGGCAGTGCAGTATCGGCCAATCCGGGCGTTAATCCTTCACTTACGATTACAGCAATGGCAGAGAGAGCCATGTCAAAGATTCCAATAAAAGAATAGTTTTGTATATTGCTCTGTTATCAAACACTTAAAGACTATGATGAGTGAGCGCAAACACCAGGCCTGGAACTTCTGGTCAGTCTTTGTTTTTTTTGGAGCAGTGGGACTGGTTGGCTACCTATTCGAGAATAAAGGTGTTGAAATCCAAAACCTTACCTTCAAGGAGGCTGCGGTAATCGTACTTGCTTCCTACAGAATGACACGAATCCTGGTGTTTGAGAAAATATTCAAATATTTTCGTAATGCACTGAAGAAGAGAGAAGACTTATACGTAATCGGCACACTCTCTTCCATAGTTACCTGCCCCTGGTGTGCAGGAGTATGGGTTACACTGATCATTGTGGTATTCTATTTCCTGGTCCCATACGGAATGGTACTGGTTTTTGTGCTTGCACTGGCAGGAGTGGCATCCATGGTGATCCTGATCTCAAACCTTTTACACATGTATACCGAGGGCAGGCAGCGCATCCACCAGAAGGAGAAGGGAAACGGGGTTGACAGCCTGACCTGATCAGAGAAAGAACAGGGCAACACCACCCACGGAAATAAGAGCCCCGATTATTTCAATAGCGCTTATTTTCTCTTTTTTCATCATAATAGCAGCCGGAATGATCATTACTGGCGTCAGTGCCATTAGTGTGGCCGCGATACCGGTATCGGTATGCTGAACAGCAAGCAGGGACAGGCTTACGCCAAGGAAGGGGCCAGTGAAGGAGCCCAGGGTCATAAATTTCATTGCTCTAAGATCTCTAAGAGCTCCGAAGAGGTGCTTCCATCTTTTGAAAAGGGTGATCACAATGGCAAAACCGATCACCCCTGTCATGATCCTGATCTGTGTGGCAGAGAATGGATCCATATCCTGCATCCCCTTCTTGCTGAGAACCAGTCCTGCTGCCTGTCCGACGGCTCCTCCCAGGGCAAGCAGGCTTCCCAGTACCAGGGGACCCATTTTGAGTGTTTTTCCAAATGAGCTCTTTTTTATTTCCAGCTTGGAAGACATGACCAGTACGATTCCGGATAGGGTGATACCCATGCCCAGAAATTCCATACCTGAAAGTCTTTCACCCAGGGTAATCCAGCCAATGAGAGCAGCAATGGGAGGGACCAGCGCCATGATGAGCATGGATATTCGGGCCCCGATTATAATGAAGGCGCGGAAGAGAAAAAGATCGCCCAGGACAAAACCAATAAGGCCTGAAAGGGCAAGCCAGAACCACTGGTATGATGTGGCAGTGGGAAAAAACTCACCATTTACAATGGTATTGTAGATGGAAAGAAAAACGAGTCCTATGACCAGGCGAATCAGGTTCAGGGAAAGTGCACCAACCCGTTTTGCCAGCCGATTCAAAGGCCATGGCAGTGACCGTCCAGCATACGGCTGTCAGCAGGGCAGCTATTTCACCCAGATAGTTGCTCATCATAAAGCATTTCGGTTTGAATACCTGGGATCGTCGGGTGCGTCCCCGGATGATAGCTTACCTTCCAATGATGGCATGTCCACTCCCGGATACCCTGTTGGCGCACACTCGGGAAAATGAACCACCCGGGCTCCTGAATCTGCTGCCTTATGCATCTGCCTGATAATCCAGTCCGCATTCTCACAGATTTGATCAGAAATTGGGAACTGACAGGAGGCCAGACGCATATGTGAAGTATCTGAGCCCTGCTCAAACTGAGCATTGAGTGTACTATAAAACAGGATTATGGCCAGAGAACAAGCAAATTTTTTCACCTTGGGTTTTATTTTGGTTAAGGGGAAGGATACGTACGGCATAATCATCCAGCCAGCGGCCAAGATACAGAAGAGCCAGCGGAACTGCAAGTGCCGAAGCAATCGTGGTCCATTAAACAATTATTATGGAAAAGATGGATTCGAATCTTCCTTTTTGGGGTTTACAATAATCTCAGTGGCACACTCAGGACAGATATAAATCTCGCAGGCCGTACATGCAAAACAGTTGCCGCAGGAACGATAGACCATGTCCCGCTCAAAGGAGCATCCGCATTCATGACAGAGTATGATCTGAATCAGTTTATTCATACAGTAGACGATTCTCTTTAAGCTTTAAGACTTTATGACTTGCGACTTTAATGGCTGTTGCTGTATTTTACGATCAATTCATCGTGCAGCCTGTTATACATTTCCAGCACGGTTTCCATCTTTCCCTTGGTATAACTTGTCAGGTAATCCAGTGCTTTGTCCTGGTTTTTATTGTAGAGGGCAAGTGCTTCATTATCAATGGAATCACGCTCGGTAAATAGTGCCTCCTCATAAGGATTCCGAACCTTCCATACATCCTTAATGGCCTCCTGCCACTTCAAATAGAGCAGGTTATCCACAAAGTCAATGGCCCAGCAAGCCGACTGAGAATTGTAGGTGGTAGGGTCGAAATTCTTGTAGCATTCTGCTATTTCCTGAGTTCCTGCATAGATGGGCACATAGGGACTGGTATAGGCATTGTCAAGGAATACCCAGTATATGCCCCCAATTGGATCCGGGAGCCAGGCCCTGAGCTGGGCAATCATACCATAAAAACCCTGGGGCCGTGCCACATTTCGGCGGTTATTAATATCCAGTAACTCGCGCATATCCTTGCTGGGGAAGGGGGTGGCAAGTGGACTTTTCTTCATTCCGCCCTTTCCGTCAGGTACATACCAGTCATAATCTTCGGTTTTATCGTAAATGGTTCCCTCAAAAGTTGAGCGCTGGAAGGCCATCACATCCTGTACAGAAATCTTGCGTTCAGGCTTTACCGAGGTGGGGTAGAGGGAAAGTGGTTCCACATACTGGATGTACTGGTTGTAGCCCATCATATGTCCATCCTCCAGGCTTCTTTCCGGCCAGTCGGCATAGCCGGGAGCATAGGTGCTGTAAAAGAGCCACATGCGGTTGGTGGCCCACTCACGAAGTATGGGGGCATAAACTTCATTCCAAACGAAAGGTTTGCTTCCATTGGGATCGTACCACCCTTTGTTTATGGCAAATTGCTTGTAATTTTTTGAAAACATGAAGTTTTCCGTGTCTTCTTCATCCACCTCCTTGATGATGCTCCAGTTGGCTACCACAAGCGCATGGTCATCGGGTACCCGCTGGGCCACCCAGATGGCTCCTTCTTCACCACTTTCAGGGTCCCAGTCACTGCCAACACTGAAAATCTCGATGATCCAGATTTCTTCGGTATCACCGATCACCAGTGTTTCCGATTCTCCGACGCAGGATGGGAGGAAGCCATACTTGCTCATCAGACTGACCGATGAAGGCTGTGGCTTCACGGGCTGAAGTATAACGTTGAAGGGCAAACATCTGGGCCTGTTCGACAGTCATAATCTGCTTACAAACAGCCATATCCACTTTCAGTTCTTCACGCTGGCTGGTGGTGCTTTCGCCGATGGCCAGTTGGTGTTCATTCATTTGAGGATAGGCTGAATGGAAATAGCTATAGGTGCGTTTCACCTGCGGAATCTCCCCGAGAACATCGCCAAAATCATCCAGAGCTCTGTGTATATCCTGTATTCCCCAGTAAACAGGGGCCATATCACCTGTATTGAAAGTCCGGCCATGCACGACCCTGATCCGGCTGTCTGCCCCGGCATCGGTATGTGAAATGATTACGGAGCCATCGGCAGAAGCCTTTTTGCCAACTGCAATGATGGTGCAGGTATGGGAATCGGATGCTGCCATTAAAAATAAAGCCACTAATGTGGCTCTCAGTAGCGTAAGTTTTGTCATCATTTGAAAGTTTTTAGCTTACATATTAGCGAAAATGACTATTTTGGATAACAATTTAGGAAACATTCCTGAATTACCACCTAAGCCTAAAAAGATGGCCCGTTAAAAATATGAGCTGTCTATGATTTTGAATTATCTGCTTATTGCTCTACGGAACGCCTGGCGCAATAAGGTCTATTTCCTGATTAACCTGTTGGGACTTGCCATTGGCATCGCAAGTTCCATTATCATTTTGCTCTTTGTCCTGGATGAGCTGAGTTATGATCGTCATAACGAGCATTTTAAGGAGATTTACCGACTTGCCATTCGCGGTAAAATTCAGGGAAATGAGATCGAAGCTGCCCTTTCCAATGCCCCCATGGGAGCCACCTTAAGCTCCGATTTTCCCGAAGTTGAGAACTACACAAGGCTGTATACCTTTGATGGCGACCCGATTGTTCGATATGGAGATGAGGTTTTTATCGAGGAGGATTTTTACTACGCCGATTCCACTTTTTTTGAAGTCTTTACTGCTCCCGTGGTATTTGGAGATCCTGCAGGCATGCTGAATCGGCCCAATACCCTTGTTCTCACGGAAGAGACGGCCAGAAAATACTTCGGAAATGAAGACCCCGTTGGTAAAATGCTTATTGTCGGGGAGCGGGAAGAACAGTATGAGGTCAGTGGAGTTGTAAAAGGCTTCCCGGAAAACTCCCACTTCAGGTTTAACATGCTTGGATCCATGACGTCTATCTACCTGGCAGATGTGACCCGGTGGTTGGGAAACAATAACTACACCTATATCATACTCCGGGAAGGTAAGGATCCGGATGTGCTTGAGACTAAATTTCCCGATCTGGTGGCGCAGCATATGGGAACCGAGCTTGAGGAGATCCTGGGTCTCACCATGGAGGAGTTTTTTGCCAGTGGTAACAGCTATGGTTATTTTCTGCAGCCCCTGAAGGATATACATTTAAAATCAGATCTTCAGTTTGAGATCAATCCGGGGGGAAGTCAATCTTCAGTGATCATTTTTTCAGTCATAGCCATCTTCCTGATTATTATTGCATCCATAAATTTCATGAACCTGGCCACTGCCAGTGCGGCCAAGAGAGCCACCGAAGTGGGGATCCGAAAAGTCGCCGGTGCAGATAAACAACGCCTGGTATGGCAGTTTCTTTCAGAGTCTTTCCTGATTACCATTCTGGCACTTATTCTGGCCATTGTTTTTGTGGAGCTTTTCCTTCCCGGCTTCAATAATTTGGCAGACAAAAGCCTGGCCTTAAATTCCATAGGATCTCTTAAGCTTTTTTTCGGGCTTTTGATGATCGGGCTTTTTGTGGGATTTATCTCAGGCTCTTATCCCGCCTTATTCCTTTCATCCTTTAAACCTGTGGATGTTTTGAAAAGCGGTTCCATGCGGGGGATACGGGGGGCAGGACTACGAAAGGTACTGGTAACTTTCCAGTTCATTGTTACCATTGTCTTGTTTATCTGTACCATGATTGTAAATAGGCAAATGAACTATCTCCAGGTAAAGGATCTGGGTTTTGAAAAGGAGAATCTGGTGATCATTGACAGGACACATGTGCTTGAAAACCAGGTGGAGGCATTCAGACAGGAGCTTTTGAAGAATCCTTCAATTTTACAGGCAAGTTACTCTAGTGCAGTTCCGGGTGGTCTTATCGGGGACAATGCTTATCTTCCTGAAGGAGCGGAAAGCGATCAGACTCACGCCATTAATAATATGTGGACTGACTGGTATTTTGATGAATGTTATAAATTGGAAATTGTGGAGGGCAGGTGGTTCGAGCAAGGCAACTCAAGCGATTCCTCAGCCCTGATTCTGAATGAAGCGGCGGTAAAGGCCTTAAGCTTTGAAGATCCACTGAAGCAATAGGCTATATACCCAGTTTGGCGATGATAATCAGACGCCTCATCCTATCATCGGGGTGGTTAAGGATTTTCATTTTCAATCCCTGCACCAGGATGTGCGACCACTGGTGATTCAATTCAATGACATGAATCATTATAAGCTTTCTGTGCGGATTTCTGGTCTGGAAACCGCAAAAACCCTGCACTATATTGAAAATACCTGGAACTCCTTTAAAGAGCAACAACCCATCCACATGACCTTTCTTGAAGAAGATCTGGCTGCACTTTATGACAATGATCAGAAGGCATCAACGGTTTTTTCCATTTTTTCTGTACTGGCTATTTTTATTGCTGCTCTGGGGCTTCTTGGTCTTGCTTCATTCACTGCCACACAACGAACTAAGGAGGTGGGGATCCGGAAAGCCATGGGTGCATCCATTACAAACGTCTTATTAACCCTTTCCAGGGAATATATCTGGTTGATTCTCATTGCAACACTGGCCGCATGGCCCCTTGGATATTTCATCATGAAGAACTGGCTGCAGGACTTTCCACTTAGAATCCAGATGGAACCCATGGTTTTTATAATCTCTTCCATGATGGCCTTTATCATAGCCGCAGTTACGGTATTGCTTCGCGTATATCAGGCCGCTTCAATGAATCCCGTATCTTCACTCAGATACGAATAAAATCCTCAGCATGTTTAAGAACTATCTGCTTGTAACCTTCCGAAACCTTTATAAAAACAGGGTCTTTGCCCTGATTAATATCCTGGGTCTGGGTATAGCCATTTCCATTTGTATTGTGGCCTACTTTAACCAGATGTTTGGCTATGATTTCGATCGCTGGCATGAGAATTTCGATGAGATATACCGTGTAACCTCATACAGGCCGATGCAGGATCGGGACCAGGAATACGGGCTTGTTCCGGTTCCCATAGGTATTAACCTGAGGGAAGATAT
Organism: uncultured Bacteroidota bacterium; assembly: GCA_963713725.1. Taxonomy (GTDB): domain Bacteria; phylum Bacteroidota; class Bacteroidia; order Bacteroidales. The sequence continues at coordinate 88,360 of CAVQMZ010000024.1, read as the reverse complement.
TCCGGCGGTTTCCAAATCGGCCCGTTTGATGCGTTCCTATTCACCCGTCAAGGTGGGAATTGAAAATTTCAACCGGCAGGTTTCTTATGTAGATCCCGAGTTCCTGGACATATTTTCCTTTACACTGGTTTCCGGAAACCGCGAATCTATTGAGAATCCCAACTATGTCATGGTTTCGCGAAAAGATGGCCGATGTACTTTACGGGGATGAGGGAGCTATTGGGAAACCAGTTTCCATATTCAATGACAACGATGAAGAGTTTACCTATACCATTGGAGCAGTCTATGAGGATCTTCCCCTTAATTCAAGTTTCCGCATAGATGTCCTGAGCAACATTGAAAACTTCCTCACCATGTGGAATATGGATGAGACCAACTGGAAGAGCTTTTCCAGAGTTCTTTTTATCCAGGTACCTGATCCTTCCTCCCTTGGAACAGTTATGGAAGGTCTGGAAAGTTACATCCCGGTGCAAAATGAAGTTAACGAGAGCTTCCCGGTGAAAGGCTTTAACCTGGTCCCCCTGAAGGAGGTGAAAAATAATTCCAGGAATATCTGGAACAGTGGCCTTATGCCCGGTTTGCATCCTGCAGCAGTGGTGGCACCCCTGATCATGGCCCTTACCATCCTTTTAATATCCTGCTTTAATTTTGCGAATACGGCCATCGCCTCCGCAGGAAAGCGCCTGATGGAGATCGGGACCCGAAAAGTAGTGGGGGCTGAGCGAAAGCAGCTGTTGGCTCAGTTCCTCATAGAAAACTACATTATCTGTTTCCTTGCACTGATGGTGGGAATTGTAGGGGCTTATTTTCTTGTACCGGCCTATAGCAGCATGTGGGATTATATGAGTATAATTCTCACTTTTACTGAGTATGGGAGTTTCTGGATTTTCCTCATCCTGCTGCTCCTTCTTACCGGGTTTCTTGCCGGTGCCTATCCTGCTCTGTACATAAGCTCTTTTAAACCCCTGACTATTTTCCAATCCAGGACAAGGCTGGGCAAGGGGGGGCCTCTGGCAAAAATTCTTCTGGCTTTCCAGTTTTCCATTTCTGTGCTTTCCATTGTTTCGGGAATCATTTTTAGCATGAATGCCAGGTACCAGGAAACGGTCGATCTGGGTTATGCCCGCAAGGAACTTATTGTGGTTCCCATACATGCTCAGAATTTCCAATCCTACTACGAAACGATTACAAAGAATCCCATGATCCTCAGTGCAGCGGGTACCCAGGAGCATATTGGTTTTGGATCTTATCGAAGGACTATTGAGGATGAGCAGACTGAGATTGAGAGTAATATCATGGATGTGGGGCCCGATTATCTTCAAACCATGGGACTGACCGTGCTTGAGGGCCGGATATTCTCCAGGGATAGGGCAGAGGCAGATCGTGGGAAATCTGTGGTGATCAACCAGATGATGGCGGATAACTTTGGCTGGGAAAACCCGGTGGGAAAACAAATATACCAGGATGATACGATCCAGTACGAGGTGATTGGTGTGGTGAAGGACTTTTTCCTCAATGGAATGTGGGTCAAAATTGAACCTACTTTGATGAAGCTTCCTCCTAATGAGATATACTATTCCATGGCCATAAGGGCAAAGGAAGAGAATCTGCCGGCAGTTCTGGAAAATCTCAGAGAGACCTGGAAAGAACTATATCCCAATTACCCCTTTACCGGCAGGTTCCAGGAGGATACTCTGGAGGAGGCAAAGAATATCAACAGAAGTATCAAGCAAATGTATATTTTCCTGGCCATAGTGGCTACTTTGCTCTCCATGACCGGCCTCTATACCCTTGTATCACTGAGCATCCTGAACCGTACCAAGGAGGTGGGCATCCGCAAAGTGATGGGCTCGCCGGTCTCCCTTATCTTTTTAGTCCTGAGTAAGGGTTTCCTGATCAACCTGGCCATCTCCTCTGTGTTTGGTTGTGTGGGAGGCTACTATCTCTCGGAGATGTTACTGGAAAGCATATGGGAGCAATACCTTGATTTTACGCCAGCCATCTACATTTACTCGGTCCTGATTATTTTTTCCATTACCGTGGCCACCATTGCAGGCAAAATATACCATGCAGCCAATCGGAATCCGGTGACATGTTTACGGTATGAGTAGCTCGCCAGTAAACTGGCTCGCGTTATAATGCTCGCTACGCGAGCGTTAGTAGGTTAGTAGTTAGGTTAGTAAGTTAGTTAGCGGCTTTGGGTGGCGATTATTGGGACAAAAATGGCTACGAAGATGGCTATGGTAGACTGAACATAATAATTGGTCACAAAGAGTCCTGTGAGAATGATAAATTCGTTAAGATCTTCGCCTTCTATACTTCCTCTTTGGAGGTTCCCCTGAAAACTGATATTTAATCCCCGCTCATCTTTTATGCTCCAACTGTTATGCCAGAGATTTTCGTATTGCCAGTAAAGGGTATGGTCAAGGTAAGTGAGCGTGGCTTTGCTTTTCCAGGAATTGTATTTAATCTGCCCCACAATGTTATTTGTGGATGGATCTACAATTTCGGTCACCTGATTAAAAAAACCCCGCGTTCGGTAGGCATATTGCCGGTTATTAACCCTGCCTTCAGCTGCTTGCTTCCACGGATTTTCCTTCAGATATCCGATTTCACCATCGGCAGAATGGATGGTGGTGGTGTTATCAAAAAATCTCTTTTTCCAATGCAGAACAGAAATCATGGTGTAACTTGTATCAAAATGGGGCCGTTTTGCGTCTTACCAACACACTAATTTATAAAAAATGTTCCGAAACTACCTTATTGTTGCCTTGAGAAACCTCTGGAGACACAGGGGTTATAGCCTGATAAACATATTTGGACTGGCCATTGGACTGGCCAGCAGTATTTTCATCCTGCTCTATGTGGTCAACGAGCTGAGCTACGACCGCTTCCATGCGAAGTCAGATCAGATCTATCGCATCTGGATCAGGGGAAGCATGCCAGCCACAGAAATGCGACATGCAGTTACCTCACCACCCATGGCTGAAGCATTGCTGAATGATTTCCCAGAGGTAGAGCAGGTAGTCAGGTTGAAACAGTCTGGTGGCTGGATGGTACGCACCGGCGACAGGAAATTCCATGAAACCGCCAGGGAATTTATTTTTGCTGATTCTACCTTCTTTGATGTTTTCAGTTTCCGTCTTCTGAAGGGCGACCCTGCCACCTGCCTGCGTGATCCCCGTAGCATTGTACTCACAGAGGAGTATGCCACCAAATATTTTGGAGATGAAGATCCCATTGGTCAGACCCTGAAGATAGAACAGGATACAAACTTGTCAGTGATCACGGGAGTGATGGAAGATTTCCCCCAGGCCTCACATTTTCACATTAAAATGCTCGGGTCCCTGAGTACGCTCGGGGAAAGCAGATCTACCATGTGGGTCAACCATAATTTCTATACCTATGTGGTTTTGAAGGAGGGGACCGATCCCCAGGTTTTTGAGGAGCGGCTTCAGGAAATGGTTACAAAATATGTGGGCCCGCTGATAACTCAGTTTATGGGTATAGACATGGAGCAGTTTGAAAGTGCCGGCCACTCCTACGGCTACCGACTGCAAAAACTCACAGACATTCATCTTCATTCCGACCTGCAATATGAAATTGAATCCAATGGAAATCCGTTGTATGTCTATATTTTCCTGGTGGCAGCCATCCTGATCCTGGTCGTTGCGGGTATTAATTTCATGAACCTGGCAACCGCCCGGTCCACAGTAAGAGCAAGGGAGGTGGGCTTAAGAAAGGTAGTCGGCTCCAGTCGGCGACAGCTCATTGCCCAGTTCCTGACAGAATCAGTGGTATTATCATTGCTTGCATTGTTTGTGGCTGTAGTCCTGGTCTACCTTTTGCTTCCCAATTATAATAACCTGATACAGCTAAAACTGGAGTTTAATCCCTTTGGGAGCGGATTGTGGTTGGCCCTGCTGATTGTTTTTGCAGTTTTTGTCGGCCTGGCTGCTGGTACTTATCCGGCCTTTGTACTGGCCTCCTTCAGACCGGTGGCAGTTTTCAGTTCAGACAAATTATTCGGATCCCGGAAGAGTTTTCTGCGAAGCCTGCTAATTGTCCTGCAGTTCACTGTAACCATTGTTATTTTAATAGGCACCATCATCGTGACCAGGCAATTAAATTTCATGCAGGACAAAGATCCCGGTTTCAGGAAGGATAAGGTACTGGTTATTAACCGTTCCGATGTTTTGAAACAAAGAGTGGATGCCTTTAAGGAAGAGATCAGGCAGCATGCCAATGTGATCAGTGTGGCAAATACCACCCACATACCTGCAAGGCAATTCTGGGACAATGCACACTGGCTGGAGGGCTGGGACCGAAGTGAGATTTTCACCCTGGCCACCTGTTATGTGAGCTATCGACTTCGAAGAGGTTATGGGCCTTGAACTTGCGGAAGGACGTTTTTTTGACAGGGAGATGGGATCCGATTCATCTGCTGTAGTAATCAATGAGGCGGCAGCGCTTGCTCTGGGATTGGATGATCCCCTGAACAACCGGTTTGTGAATCCGGGAGGCAATGGGAGGGAGGACAGCTTTATGCCCATAATTGGTGTTGTGAAGGACTTCCATTTCGAATCGCTGCAAAAAGAGATCAGTCCCATGGCCATACATTTCATGCCAGGCAATTTTGAAGGCCCCATTGTGGTTGAACTGGGAGAGGGTGACATCAGTGAGGTTCTTACTTTCATAGAGAACAAGTGGGACGAGTTTAATATAGAATATCCCTTCGAATACACCTGGATGGATGAGGAGTTTGATCAACTCTATGATACCGAGAGGCAAACAGGTAAAATTCTCCTTATCTTTTCCATAATCAGTGTTTTCCTTACCTGCCTGGGGCTGCTGGGCCTTATATCCTATACCACCAACCAGAGGACCCGTGAGATAGGTATTCGTAAAATCATGGGCGCTTCGGTACAGATAGTAATGAGACTATTATCAAAAGAGGTGTATAATCTTCTGGCTATCAGTACGCTGATATCTATTCCCGCCTATTTTGGTGCCAGGGCATGGCTCCAGGGCTTTGCCTACCACATCAATTTCCAGGTGGGAATTTATTTCCTGGTGCTGGCTGCAGTAAGCCTTGTGGTCCTGATTCTTGCCATGGCAACAGTAAGCTATCATGCTTACAGGGCTGCCACGGCCAATCCTGCTGATAGTCTGAAAGTGGATTGAACAGTTATAATGTATAAATATAACTTATGAGGATTATAATACTTACGATTTTTTGTCTTTTCCTGCTCTCGTGTAAGAAAGAAGACTGGTCTGAAGAAAAAATGCTTTTGATCACTTACCCTGATGGCCCTGAAGCTTTTGTAAAGGGAACCATTTGTGCAATTGTGTGGGAACCGGTTTCAGACTCCCCTGTAAACATTGATTTATATCAGGATGGTGAGTTTTCTGCCAGCATTATTAGGGAAACGAAGGCCAAGGGGACCTATACATGGACAATCCCTGAAGGCCTGGAGGATGGTTCAGATTACCAGATCAGAATTTCTGAAATGAATGATTCTAAAATTTATGGTCTAAGCAAAAAGCATTTTCAACTCCTTTCACCAGGCCAGGTATCAACTTTTACAGATGCCAGGGACGGATTTGTCTACAGTACAGTTAGAATTGGAGAACAGGTGTGGATGGCTGAAAATTTTAAATATCTGCCCGTGGAAGGAAGCTTTTACTATGACAATAATGAGGCTTACTTCAAAGACCATGGAAGATTATACACCCTTGAAGCCGCAATAAAACACTGTCCGGAAGGCTGGCACCTGCCTTCAGATGAAGATTGGAAGGAACTGGAGGTCTTTCTGGGCATGCCGCCGGAGGAGCTTGATCTTTTTGCTAGCAGGGGGCATTCACCCGGGGAACTTTTAAGACCCGTAAGAGGAATAGGCTTTAACTCAATATTCAGCGGTTATTATAATTACTGTTTTGATGGTTACGGCCATATAAGCTATGAATCACATTACTGGACAACATCCGGTGATGGGGATGGCAATGCGATTATTCGGATTATTGACGGGCATGGAGGGATCATCAGGCTGGGAACAATTTGTCATTTGGGTTGTTCTGTACGATATATAAAAAATTAGCCTTTTATTACTAAACGAACACCTTAAGACATGAAAAAAAATCTGGCAGAATTTATTGGAACTTTCTGGTTGGTACTTGGAGGATGTGGCAGTGCTGTGCTGGCTGCCGGTTTTCCTGAAGTTGGAATTGGCCTCTTAGGGGTAGCCCTGGCATTTGGACTGACAGTACTAACCATAGTCTATTCTCTGGGACATATTTCAGGTGCTCATCTGAATCCCGCTGTTACCTTTGGACTTTGGGTAGGAGGCAGGTTTAAGGGTAAGGACATTCTTCCTTATGTGATCTCACAAATTCTGGGGGGTATTGCAGCAGCTGCCGTTTTATATGTGATTGCCACTGGAAATGGCTCAGCCATAGGAGGTTTTGCAGCCAATGGATACGGAGAACACTCTCCGGGTGGATACAGCCTGCTTGCTGCCCTGGTCACTGAATTAGTGATGACCTTCATGTTCCTGATCGTAATCCTGGGGGCAACGGACGAGAGGGCTCCCAAGGGTTTTGCAGGACTGGCCATCGGCCTGGCCCTAACATTGATTCACCTGATTAGCATCCCGGTTACCAATACTTCCGTTAACCCTGCAAGGAGTATCAGTCAGGCTCTGTTTGTAGGTGACTGGGCACTTGCACAACTCTGGCTATTTGTTCTGATTCCTATTCTGGGAGCTATGGCAGCCGGAGCGGTGTATAAGTACCTTGGGAAAAGCTAGTCTACCATTTCTTCCACTTTTCTTCCACTTTCGGATTATTGCATTATGGCTTTGACAACCTATCTTTGTGCTGAATTAAGCGAGCGCATTCCCCGAAGTTCTACTTCTGGGTAGCGAGCATAAATAAAATAAACAATAAATCGATGATTCCTCGCAGCAAGCTGCGAGGAGAGTCAATAAATAAGGCACAAAATTAAATTGGTTTCAGGTGTTTGTAGCTTATGGATATAAGCCAACATTAGATTCACATTTTATGCTATTTTTACGTGAATTTTTAATCTATGAATTTCTGGCTTATTAAATACAGACTCCCAATTGTGATCCTATTTGTTGGGGTTACGGCACTTTCCCTCTTTTTCCTTCCGAAACTGGAAGTGGACCCCGACCTCGATAAGTACGTGTCTGATCATATTGGGATTAAGAAACACCTTAAAGAACTTGATAGTATTTTTGGTGGGAATGAAATGGTTCTGGTTATGTTACATGGTGAAGATGTAATTAACCAAAAAAGCCTGACCAGGCTCGAGGTACTCAGGGATGAATTTGACAATCTTGACGGAATTGAACAGGTAATTTCACCTTTTGATGCCCAGGACATATCCACCCAGGATGGATTTATTGTCATGGATCCTCTTTTCGAGACCATCCCTGGAAATTCAGCTGATTATGAAATACTTAAGTCTAAGATTGCTAACAATACCATGGCACAAACCTTCTTTTCGAAGGATGATTTCTCTGTCGTTTCCATGATGTTGATGTTAGACTCTGATGCATCTGATGACCTTATAATTAGTAAAATAGATTCAGTAGTGCAGGTTCATCCTGGAGCTGAAGAAGTTTTACTGGGCGGCTTGCCCTTTGTTCGTTACTCTATAGGAGCAAATATAAACAAGGATCTGGCTGTCCTCTTACCTATTGCCTTGCTCCTGATGATCATTATACTACTTGTATCCTTTAAGGAATGGAAAGGAGTTTTACTGCCCTTTGCTGTGGTGGTCATGAGCATGATCTTTTCTTTTGGTGTGATGGCCGTTCTTGGCTGGCAGATTTCACTCATTAGTGTACTTCTACCCATCATGCTCATAGCCATAGCCAATAATTACGGGATTCATATGATAGCCCGTTATCAGGAGCTGGCCAGTGGAGAAGAAACACTTTCTATGGTTCAGATCTGCAAACAAATCTATACTGATTTAAAACGCCCGATCATTGTTACCGCACTTACTACCATAGGGGGGATCCTTGGATTATTAACCCATACGATGGTGCCTGCAGCGCAAATCGGGGTATTGGCCGCCATTGGTATTGGATTTGCCCTGGTCGCAAGCATCTGGTTCCTGCCTGCCCTGCTCTCGTATTTTAAGCCACTGGACAAAGCCCGGATTGCTAAAAAGAAAAAATTACCCCTTGCAGAAAAGGGATTGAAGAGGATCGGCAAATTGGTAACCACCTATCCTAAAAAAGTAGTAGTAGCATCAATTGTTCTGTCAATTATTGGTGCAACCGGACTTTATTTTATCAAGGTTGATACCAACATTGAAGGTTATTTCCTGGGGAGATCAAAAGTGGCCAAAGGAATTGAACTAATCAATACCAAACTTGGTGGATCTCAATATCTCTCAGTACTTTTTTCCGGGGAGGTTCTTTCTCCTGAATTGTTGGGTCGCATGGACGCTTATGAAAAAGAACTGAGAAAGGATCCGGCGGTTGGAAATGTGAGTTCTCCAAATACATTATTAAGAGAACTAAGCAAGGGTTTTTACGCCGAGGATGAAGAGGGATACAATGAGATCCCGACTACGGTTAACGAGGTATACCAGTCCATAGAGGTGTTCAGTATGGGCGGCAACGAGGCTGCTGTGGAGCAATTCGTTGATTTTTATTATGAAAATTCACGAATCCTTGTCAGACTAAAAGATGGCAGTAACGAGGAAGGTAAACGGCTGGTAAAAAAGATTCAGGATATGACCCGGGATGATCCTGATGTTAGATTTATTGCAGGGCCAAGCATGATTAAAATAGAACTGGCTGATATGGTTGTGAGGGGTCAAATTAAGTCTCTGGCACTTGCCATGATTATTGTTTTCATATTGCTAACAATCATTTTTAAATCTTCTGGCGCAGGATTCCTTTCTGTCTTGCCATTAACAGTGGCCATTCTTGTTCTCTTTGGATTGATGGGCTTCCTGGGAATTACTCTTGATATTGCCACAGCACTTATCTCATCGATCATGATCGGAGTGGGGATCGACTATACCATCCATTTTCTGTGGCGTTTCAAGGACGAACGAATCAAGGGTTTTGATCACCGAGAGGCTGCTTTTAATACCCTGGTTACAACCGGAAAAGGAATCATTATTAATGCGCTTTCTGTGATTGTTGGCTTTTCGGCACTGACCCTTTCAAACTTTGAACCCCTGCGCTTTTTTGGCGGATTGGTTGTAATTTCAATCACAACGTGCTTAATTTGTGCTCTGGTTCTGATACCTTCAATTGTTATTTTAGTTAAACCCCGGTTCCTGGAACCCAAATAGTTATAAATGAAACAAATAGTCAAGTCAGTAATTTTGATCGCATTCCTGGTGGTCTCGCAAATAACCCTCAAAGGGCAGGAGACAGCAAGAGATATTTTTACGAATGCTACGGATCAGCTTCTCACCGAGAATATGGAACTTGCGCTTGAGATTAGTACAACGGATAAAAAAGGCAGGGTAAAGGAAAAGGGATATGATGTTTTAGTAGGCCGTCTTGGTAATGTTGAGAAAACAAAAATGAGTTTTCAAAAACCCATACAGGCCAAGGGAACAACGGTCATTTTTACCCAGAAACCTGATGAAACAGGCTTGATTGAAGTATATACTCCATCTAATGGAAAGACCCGTAAGCTTCAGGCCACTCCTGAGAATATGAAATTGGTTGGATCTGAAGCCCAAATGACAAATGTTACCCGTCAGAATCCTGATGATCTGGCTTTTATCATGTTACAGGTGCAAGAATTGGATGGTGAAAGATGCTATACCATTGAAGTGAAGAGTAAAGAAGCCACCGGTGAGGCTCGGGGAGAATTACTGATAGCAATGGAAACCAATCGAATACGGCAAATCACCGTTTATAATGAAGAGGGGATAAAAACCAGCTTTGTAACCCTATCAGATTTTCAGGCTGTGGATGGTTTTGCGAGCAAGATGCAACCCCGAAAAATTATCACTGAGGATTTTGTGAATGAGAAAACTACGGAAATGCGCGTACTGAGCGTTATCTCTCGTCCTAACCTGAGTGAGGCAGACTTTCAGCTACCAGTCTCCGAGGGTAGTTAAGTTAATAAATTCCGTCCCAGCCAGCAATCCTTGCAAGTATGTACCACATGGCATAAGCCTTACGATTTGCTGTGATGTGTTGTGAGTTATGAGCGCCATAGGTAAGCGGGCCGCCAGGTGCAGATCTGTTTTCATAATAGCCTGCCCCAGCACTTGAACTGGCCTGCCAGTCTGAATAAAAATTACCTCCGCTTGAAGAGTTTCCGTCATCTTGAGGATTATTATTATTAAAGCTTCCTGGTCTGCTTTCTTTTAAGGAAATAATAGACCGGGATTCCCACAAGGATAATAAGGAGGGCGATGGAAGATTCCACTGGCCGCTCAAGAAAGGCTAGTACAAGGATTGATGCCGAAAGAAAAATAAACAAGATTTGATAGATCGGATAGCCTCGTATTTTAAGTACTGACTGATCGTTCATTCTAAGTTTAATAACTCCAACTACAGCAAGGATGGGAAAAATCCCCAATGAAAAACTTAAGAAGGTGATGATCTGGTCAAAGGTTCCCGTTAAAACAAAAAGAATGGCCAGGCCACTTTGTAAGAGGATGGAAACCCCAGGAACCCTGGAAGGGTTAACCTTTTTAGCTAATTTGAAAAAATGACCTGCCTGGGCCATTGCAAAATATACTCTCGGCCCTATAATGATTAGAGAGCTGATCGATGAAAGCAGGATCACTGCGATGAAAAGAGAGAAGTACTGATCCATGGTGTGGTTGAATAGCTTGTTAGCGGCTATTCCGCCAACGGAAATCACATTTTTTAATTCTGGAACGGGGACCGCATATATATAAAGGATATTCAAGAGTAAATAAATGAGGGTGACCAGCAGCGTTCCGCTAATGAGTGAGCGGGGAATGTTTTTTACAGGATTTAACACTTCTGATCCCACGTAAGTTGCTGCATTCCATCCACTGTAAGCGAACATAATCCACATGAGGGAGAGACCTATGGTTTTTAGGCTAGCTGATCCAGTGCTTTCTGACCCTTGAATTTTGAAGTGCTCGAAACTGCCTTCTCCAAATGCAAAACCGGCGCTTACCAGGCCTAAGATCAAAATAATCTTAAGCATGGTAAGCAGGTTCTGAACCTTTGATCCTGATTTTAAACCGAAATAATGAATGAGTGTAAAAATGAGTATGACTCCTACTGCACTTACCTTTTTAAAAAGTATGATATGTTCCAGGCCTGCCCCCTCGGGAATAGTACGGATTAGATATTCACTGAAGGCCAGTGATGAGGCTGCTATCGGCGCAGAAAAGCCCACTATAAATGAGACCCAGCCGCTTAGAAAACCTGTCAGGGGTGAGAAGAGCTCAGAAAGAAAAACATACTCGCCACCTGCCCTGGGATACCTGGCTCCAAGTTCACTATAGCTTAATGCTCCGCAAAGTGCAATCGCTCCTCCGGCAAGCCAAAGTCCCAGAAGAAGGATGGGATTATGCAATTGACCAAGGAGCAAGCCGGAAGTGGTAAAGATTCCGGCCCCGATCATATTGGCAATCACAATGTTGGTCAGGGAGAAATACCCCAGTTTTCTGGGCAGCTTAATTTCCGACATAGCATATCACTTACTTTTCAGCTCTTTTGTAGCTGATTAACAGGCCATTTCCATCGGAAAACAGGGTCGTCTCGTAGTTATCCAGGCTCCTGACATATTCAAGGTAATCCTGACTATTAGCACCCCTTCGTTCCGAAATATTATGGGTGGTGAAACAGCCTCCTGTTTCAAGTTTGGGATCAACATCAATGAAGTAGTTCTTATACCAGTACTTATCTGCATCGCTGAAAACAAAATCAAATGGACCATTAAGCTCTTTCACAAGGGTGTGGGCATCGGCAAGCCTGGCATCAATGTATTCAGACAACCCCGCCATTTTAAAATTCTCCACCGCTGTTTTATGCCTTCTTTCATCAATATCAATGGTGATCAGTTTACCCCCGGTTTTACTTAGCGCCCAGGCTATATAAATCCCGGAATATCCAGTGGAAGTGCCGATCTCAAGAGCGCATTTATAATTTCCGTTCAGAACAAGCTCGTAAAGCATCTGGGCATCCACTTTAGGAACATTCATATCATACCATTGCCCTGCATTGTCCGAAAGAAATTTCCTGACCTTTGAATCCAGGTCAGGGTTCTCTTTATAGGAATGAGATTTTACCTGACCCGGAAGCATCACTGCTGCAAAAAGCAGCCCAATAATGAGATCATACTTCATTCTATTTTTCATAGGTTGCGGATTTTCAATGTTGATATTTATGACCGTGCCAAGAGGGTAGGCGCCTAATAAAAATACGCTATAATTGAATTAAAGTCAATTACAGAGTTCTGGATAACTATATTAGTGTGGGGGTGAATCAGGTGTATTATATTCCAATTCAGAATATAACAATGATTGAATATCAGGAGGTTGCTTTTAATTAATTTGCTTGACTCCTGATGCTTAAAATTTATAACCTTCCATATTTATTTCAATAATATTTGCTGCTTTTCGCTTCGCCTGATCTACTATTTTAGCATAAATCTGAGTTGTTTTCAGGTCCTTATGCCCCAGCATCTTGGATACTGTGTAAATATCGGTTCCGTTAAATAACTGTAGAGTGGCATAAGTATGCCGGAAGCAATAAAATGTTATATCCTTGGTGATCCCTGCCGCCCCGATCCATTGTGCAAGGTGTTTGTTTGAATATGCCGAATATTTAAGGCCTGGGAATACCCGCTCGGAAGGTTCTCCTGGATCTCCCATTAACCGAACCGCCTGATCACTGATAGGCTGGTATTCTACCCCGTCGGTTTTTTCCCGGGTGAAATTAAGTGAATAGCCCTGACCCTCGATAAATTCAAGCATTCCCCATTCCAGATTCTGAATAACAGAAAACCTTAATCCAGTTAAACCAGAAAACAAGGCCGCCCGCTTCAATAGCTCGTCATTACAGTGTGTTTGAACCAGCCTGTTGAGTTCTTCTATTGTCAGGTATTCCCGCCTTGACTCAGTCTCCTTTATCGGCTTTATCCGCATATTTATATCCTTCTGTAACAGCTCATCTTTGTGGGCTTGCCTGAGAGCGGCTTTGAACTTATTGAAATATGCTGCTGCTGTATTCTTTGAAAGTGTGGCTTTGTTACTCCGATTGCTTTTAGCCTTTAACAGGTAGTCCCTGAAATCATTTATCGGGGATTCTTTAAGGTCTTCAAATTTCAGGTTTCCATTAAAAAAAGTATTAAGGTAATTAAGCGTTGATAGCCATGTTTTCCTATTAGATCCTTCCTTTGTTTCTGCCAGGGCTTTAAAGTATTCCAGGAAATCTCTTTCCCCGATTTCCTTAATCCGCAACTGTTTCTTTTCGTAATCACTATAAATCTCTGGCTTGTTCAGCTGGTTTTCATACTTCTGCCTGATGCTTTCAGCAATTTTTAAGGTCTCACTATTGTGATGTTGTCGGAATAATGTCAGGGAATTCAAGCCTTTGTATAGGCTTTTAAGCTTGTTCACATCCTTACCCATCATTTCATTAATCTCAATCTTCTTCCTGATTTCTCTCCTTTCAATGAAAAGGTACAATCCCAAGAACTTGCGACGGGTTTGCTCACCTGTATCGGGGTGGGGGATGGGGGGCCAAAAATCTAAATAAAGGCTGTAACGACCCTTTGAAATTGGCTTTTTGCGAAGTGTTACCTTAGTTGCCATCAGTAAGTAATTTATGGATTTCAGATGCGTTTATCCTGGTCAGGCGTTCTCCCAGGTTCTTAGCTGGTATAGTATTGTTATCAATCAGCCTGTAAACCGTCCGAACCGAACAGCCCAGCAGCCGGGCGGCTTCTTTGGGTTTGAGAATGGGTTTTGCATTGAGTTCTTCAATGGGCCTGGTTTTGATAATGATTGTTGCATCGTAAGATTGTTTAATCTTGCCCTCCCGCAGTTTGACCTTATATGCCCGCTTTGCGCAAACATCGCTGCAAAACCTTGTAACCGTGGTGCGGGCCGTAAACTCCTCACCGCAATGCTGGCAGATTCTTTGTACCCTGATATTTGAACTCATTTTGTGCCTTTAGATGCTGTCAAGTGTATTTAAGAGTAATTAAGCGCCATAATTTCGCTAAATATAAGACCAATTTTGTACCCGATCCTTTAAGGTACAAACAAGGTACAAAAAATAATATAGTGAACCCATAAAATATACAAGGAAATAATAAATATTAAATCAACAGATGCTCCTGAAAATAGGTATTTAGGAGGTTTTGTTAAGTTATATTGATGATTTAGTTTGTAGCGATTACTTTCCGATACAGAAATTCTTGAATATGTTTCCCAGGATTTCGTCGGTGGTGACTTCGCCGGTAATTTCACCCAGAAAGTGGAGAGCTTCACGTATGTCCTGGGCCAGCAGATCGGAGGGAAGGGTTGAGGATAGTCCTTCAGAGACCCTAGTGAGGCTTTCTGCGGCCGATTTCAGGGCATTGTAATGCCTGATGTTGGAGATGAGCACGTCCTGGTGTTTAATGCTGCCTATATTGACGATATCAAGCAGCAGGGTGATCAGGGCGGGAATATTTTCCCTTTTTTCTGCAGATATGGAAATGATCTTCTCATTATCCTGAAGTGAAATCTTTTTCTCAAGACCAAGAATCTGACTTTCAGAGATACGGTCAGATTTGTTTAATACCACCACCAGGTTTTTATCACCCCTGGGCATTTGCTTGCGGATGGCCTTCAGGGATTTTTGAATGATCTCAGGATCATCGCTGGCCTCTGCAAGGAAAAGTACAATGGAGGCCAGGTCGATTTTCTGGTAGGTTTTTCTTATACCCAGGTTCTCGATGGTGTCGGCTGTTTCCCGGATCCCTGCAGTATCAATGAAGCGGAAGCTAATTCCTTCCAGGTTGATGCTGTCTTCTATGGCATCCCTTGTAGTACCCTCAATATCGCTGACGATGGCTCGCTCCTCATCCAGTATGGCATTCAACAGGGTGGATTTTCCCACATTGGGTCGACCAATAATGGCCACCGGGACACCATTTTTTAATACATTTCCCAAGTGGAAAGATGAAAGCAATTCAGAAATCAGCGAGGCAATCTCATTTACCAGTTTTTTCAGGTCCTTTCGGTCGGCAAATTCAACCTCTTCCTCACTGAAATCAAGCTCAAGCTCGATCATGGAGATAAAATGCAGGAGCTGATCCCGCAAGAGTTTCAGTTTATCCGAAAAACCACCTCGGAGCTGCTGAAGGGCTACCTGGTGAGCGCCTTCCGATTCTGCTGCAATCAGGTCTGCAACTGCCTCTGCCTGTGAAAGGTCCATTTTTCCATTCAGAAAGGCTCGTTGTGTGAACTCGCCTGGCTTTGCAGGACTGGCTCCATGGGCTAACAGCAATTCCAGAATTTTTTGCTGAATATAGCTTGAACCGTGACAGGAAATTTCAATGGAATCTTCACCGGTATAGGAGTGAGGTGCTTTAAACAAAGAGACCAATACTTCATCCACAAGCTTATCACCATCCTGTATGGTGCCAAAGTGAATGGTATTGGGGGCCTGATGGGATAAATTCTTGCCGGAACTTACCGGATGGAATATTTTTTCAACGATGGTGAAACTGTCTGAACCGCTAATCCGGATTACCGCAATGGCTCCATTTCCCTGGGTGGCTGGAGCACATATGGTGTAATCGCTAATCATTGCCTACAGGGCATATCAGGTACCCTTGCCTTTATAAATCACGTCTACAACAAGCTCAACAAAGCTGGTATCAACCTCAAAGGAGCAGTCTTCAAAATTCGGGACTGACATTCCGATATGGGGATTACGTGAAAAAGCAAATCCTTCCCTGGGAAGGCCCATAAATTTGTCCATTTCAAGATTAGCGTCCTCATCATCCATCATGGAGAATGCATAGGTGCCATATTCAAGGTTTTCAATCCTGACAGTAAGCTTGCCATCCTTCATATTCTCCTTGCTCCAATTGGGTTCCATTTCTGGTTTCTTGTGCCATCCTTTGGGGCTATTGTGCAAGCCTATTGCCACGATGCCCTTATTATTTCTCAAGCCCCTGAAGGTTATTTGAACTGTGGCTACTGATTTGACCTGCGATAAAAGTTCCATGCCACCAAAAAGGCTTATAATCAGCGCTATTAATAATACTTTTTTCATTATTTCTCCAAAAAAGCTACCGTAAAATAGGATGGATTGCTGCTTGTCACTTCCACCTGAGTCATAATCATCTCCGAACTGCGTTTATTACTGTGATTAAAAGCATACATATTTGTAACCATGTAGGATCCTTTTGGTTCATCAAGCAATTTAAACTCCCTGTTGGTGATGGTTTTGAATAAGTCACCGTTAAAATCAAAGTAATCTGTCCGGTATACAAGATACTTTTTTTTATCGACCCATGACACAGATTTTACATATCCATACTGATCCTCCAGTTCAGAACTAAGGGGGATAGATTCAATAAGATTGCAAACGATCCCATTCATTTCTTCCTCTCCCACAATGCTATAGCTGAAGTCATCCAGGCCGGGTGCCGTCATATTGGCGTTGGAAAATTCACTTCCCATAAAGCTTTTACTTTTCTCCTTACTAACAATCCTCCTTGTTTTCCTGAGGGCGGGCAGATAGATCCACATGTCATCGGATTTTTCCGTATAGTCATAGATCAGAATACCGGTTCCTTTTACGTCAGCTGGCGAAAGGAATTTTATGATTCTTTTTTCTGTGCCGTCGGGTTCAGACATAGAGGCCATTGAATTTTCCCTGATGCGCACGTTTCCCCTGGAGTCGGAGATGGTCAGCGTGGAAATCGCTTCGAAAGCATCCACTTTTACAAGCTGTATGCTTTTTTTCATGATCTCCTTTGCATTCTGCGCACTGGCGCTTACCAAGGTCATCATCGCCATTATTAAAATCATTGCGACCCTCCGAACAACCCTGATCTTTTGACTTTCGACTTTCGACTTTACAGACTCTATGGACTTTCGACTAAAACCAGGCTCAAGGAACGCGAACCTGAAGCGTAGCACCATGGCCGGTAAAACCAACAGGGCCCCAGCCAGGCAGGAGAAGATGGAAACCACAACCAGTACGCCAAAGAAGCGGATGGGAGTAAAGGAAGAGATCATCAGAACCAGGAAACCGACTATAACAGAAAAGGCGTTAAAGATGATGCCTCTTCCCGTGGTATTCAGGGTAGTCAGAACTGCTTCCTTGGGCAAGCGATCCTGCTGTCGTTCTTCACGGTAGCGCCATAGAAAGTGTATGGTGTAATCAACACCCACTCCAATCATGACCGATGATAGCAGGGCAGTGGCAACATCCAGCTTGATACCTGTCAGCCCCATCAATCCAAACAGGAGCAAAACAGAGATCGCCAGGGGAATAGTGCCCAGAACTCCTGCCCTTAGTGATTTAAAGATAATTGAAAGCAATATAAAGATGACCAGCATGGCGATGCCCAGAGAGCGATAGGTACCCCTGAGTACCAGGTTTGCCAGGTCCGACCGGATATAGCCATTCCCTCCAATGGCTGTGATGCTTGGATCCTCAGCCTGGTAGCCCCTGAGTGTTTCAATGATTCCATTCACCGTTTCATTGTTTGCATCGTTGATACGAATCATCATGTGGGCATGCTCATAATTAAAGTCCACGAGCTGCTCAAGCTCTTCCGGATCACCATTCATATTATACATTTCCATGTATTGAGCTACGGCATTCCGCGAGGGTGGAATTTTGTCATAGAGCTTTTCTCCGGGATCATTTAAGGCTTTGCTAATCTCCCTGATTACTCCTGAAA
This sequence comes from uncultured Bacteroidota bacterium, assembly GCA_963713725.1. Classification (GTDB taxonomy): domain Bacteria; phylum Bacteroidota; class Bacteroidia; order Bacteroidales. Next base: position 70,450 of record CAVQMZ010000024.1, on the reverse strand, counting down.
AGGAGATGGAAAGATCCACAGCTTCGAGTTTTTCCAATTCTTCCCTGTAGCCTTCCATGCGATTCAAAATGCCAGGATCGAGCATATCTCCTTCAAACATGACTGAAATATTCTCTGACCCACCAAATTTGCTGTTGATTAGGTTCGCGGCCTGTTTGACAGGATGCTTCTCCGGGAAAAAATTTTCCTCATTGGAATCGACCCTGAGGAAAACAATTCCGATGGAAAATATAATTGTAATACCCAGGGCAATTACTGGAATAATGCGATATCGCCTGACCACAAAGAAAGCAAAACGGCCAAGCAGGTTCCATTTTGTGCCTCCCCTTTTTTCTTTATGGCTGCCTTTAATCTTTCCGGGTTTTAAAAGGGAAAGCAGGGCAGGCAAAAGCACAAGGCTGTAGAAGATTGCAAACAGGATTCCAACGCTGGCCACCAGGGCCATTTGACGGGCAGGAATCATGCTGTGAGCCCAGAGAGCCGAGATTCCAGCGATGGTGGTAATGCCTGTTAGCAGAATGGGCCTCCAGAGGGAGCTGGTAATTCTTGCGGCCACATCAGCCATGGAAGCAGCCTTACCATCCCTGGTCTCTTCCTGGTAGCGTGCGATCATATGAATCCCGTAATCATTGGCGACCGCGATTAAGAGCACAGGCACCAGGAGGGTGATGATGTAAAATTTCCACCCCAGGATCGGGATCAGGGAAAGGCCCAGAAGTGCTGACAATACCACAACCAGAAAAGGCAACCAGACACCCCGCCATTCTCTGAACACAAAATACAGGAATATCAGCATCAGGATAAGGGCAATGGGGATCAGGGTGAGCCCATCTCTTTTAATGTCCTTATCAATGGCCTGCCGCAGGTAAGGCAGGCCTCCGAAATGCACCTTCTCATCACCCGGATTTGCGTCCAGCAGGGAATAGAATTCTGCAAACACAGCAGTTTCAAGCGCATCCTCCTCTAAAGTCAGCATTAAACATGTGGCGGTGAAGTCATTACTTACCATCACTTCATATACCAAATTATTATCCCGAATATCTTTCCTCAGCTCCTCCCTTTGCTGTTCGTTACGGGGAATTCTCTTTACGGTTGGCTCCACGTACATGACTCCGTCTTCACCATAAATATGGTTTGATCCAAACAGGGATGAGGTCCGGCTGACTCCCTCAACACGACCAAATTCCTTTTCCAGCTTTTTAATCCGCTTCAGGGTATTCTCGCTCAGTACATCCTCAGTTTCGAAAATGATCATGACCAGGTCCTGGTTGCCAAAGACCTCTTCAATCCGGTCTGTATTAACCATGGATTCCATTCCCTTGGGAAAGTAATTTTTTAGTTCCGGATCGATTTCCAGTTTGAACAGGAGGGTGGAGAATCCCAGGGTGATCAGCAGGGAAAAAGATATGATCCACCAGCGGTATTTTATGATTTTATGACTCATGCTTAATGCTTTGAAGTTTAAAATGAAAGTTTAATAGAAAGGTATCCGGCGTTCAGTGTGGGTCCTACCATATTCAACAGGGAATTATCAGGCCCGTAAAGTGAGCTGAATCCGGCGCTAATATTTAATCCATCCACAGGTTTATATGTGATCCCGGGTTGAAATACCCACTCATTTGTGGTGAGGTAGGAAATCACAGGAAGGTTAATCTCCAGCTGATCGTGCCATAGATCTACCTTCAGAGACAGGAAAAGCGTATGATAAAATTTCTCCACCTGGTAGTTATAGAGACGGTTGAATGCGCCTATCTGTCCTCTGACGATTTCATCTATGGCCTCTCCATCCGGAACAAAGCCACTCTGCATCATGAGGGAAAGTTGTTCTTGTCCGCCGCTGAGTGAGGGTTCAGCCTCAAGGGGGAAATAATCTATGATGTATTTGCCTTCGTAGCCAGCCAGCAGGTTTACATGAGTTCCGCTTTTTTCAATTTCTGCTGTGTAAGACAGCTGATGAAGGGGAAGGTACTCTGCACTGCCGGGTGCTTCGGTGGTATGCTGCCAGGCGGCTTCCCCTCTGAAAATCCATGATCCCACCGGGACGGAAAAATCTGCGCCTGCCATCCTGATTTTGTAAGCCTTTTGATAAAGGTTCAGGGCGACAGGCTCCATGGTCATGGAATCCAGAACAAAGTTGTTATAGGCGATTCCGGGCCAGTTGGAATAACCATCATACCAGTACAGAGAAACATCCATAATACTGGTAAAGAGGCTGTAAGAGATGCCGTAACTTCCCTGGTTCAATTCTACTCCAGGGTATTCAGGCTTCATAAAATTTACATACTCAGGCATGGGAACAGGATCGATCAGAAGCACACTGGCTTGATACAATGGTTTCCAGGTGGCTGAGAGTTTCATATGCTGGCCTAGATTTATCCCCGCCTGCATGCCCCAGTACCCAAGCTTCATATCATCCTCCTGAGGTGAGCGTACCGTTGGGTCAATGGGAGTAAGTTTATCGGTGGGATTAAAGAAGCTTCCCTTGCCCCAGGGTGTAATCAGCTTTCCAAATTTCAGACTCACCGGGCCTTTCCATACATCTATATATAGCTCCCGGATTTCTGCCTGGGCTACACTTTGCCTGTATTCGGTTCCATACCTGAAGCGGATGTCTGCTTTTGCAGATGCCCAATCACCGGCTTTTGCATCCATTAAAAGTCCTACCTGTGCGTAGGCACTCTGAAAATAGTATTCCTGGTTCTCGGGGGATTGGGCTACATAAGCCAAAGACCGGATGAATCCTCCCAGGGAGAGTTTGCTGCTAACTAAAGTCTCGTGATTCCCGGATTGGGAGGATTCAAACAGGCCTTGTGAAGTGGCTTGAGAAGTTATCAGAGATGATAACAGCATTAAGTAAAAAATTCCAGCCACTTTCCTCATTCGCTTTTTACTCAAAAGTAGATTGAGGAGAAACAAATATCGCCCGTTTTTCGCGGTTTGCACCTATTTAGGCTTTCGAATAGGTTCAGACTTGTTGGATTGAACCAATGGGAGTAATATTTACTACTTTTAAGGCATGAAAGAATTGGTGCAAATCCAGCGTAAATATTTCCTGGATGGACATACAAAACCCCTGAAGAACAGGAAGGAAGCCCTCCGGAAATTGTATCGCCTCCTGCTTGAGAATGAGCAAATACTTGCCGAGGCCATCCAGAAAGACTTCCAAAAGTCCCTGATGCTAACCATCGAGAATGAATTGAGTATTCCCTATGGTGAAATCAATCATAATTTGAGAAAAATGAGGCGATGGTCCTCCCCGAAATATGCCAGAACCAACCTGGCGAACTTTCCGGCGGCAACCAGAACCATAAATGTACCCCTGGGGGTAAGCCTTGTGATCGGCCCCTGGAATTATCCATATATGCTTTCCCTGGTTCCTGCCATCTCATCTCTTGCTGCCGGGAACACTGTTATATTAAAACCCAGTGAGATTACTGCAAATTCATCAGCGGCCCTGGCCTCACTCATTAATAATAACTTCCCGAGGGAGTTGTTTTATGTGCAAGAGGGTGGGGTGAAGGAAACGACTGAGCTACTTGAGCAGAAATTCGATAAGATATTTTTCACCGGGAGTACTCAGGTGGGTAGAGTGGTCATGAAGGCTGCAGCTGAACATCTGACTCCCCTTACCCTTGAGCTGGGTGGAAAAAATCCTGCCATTATAATGCCAGGCTGCAACCTGAAAAGGGCTGCCAAAAGAATCACCTGGGGTAAGTATCATAACAACGGGCAGGCCTGTGTATCACCCGATCAGATTTATGTTCACGAGTCCATCCGGGAGGAATTCATTCAGGAGGTTAAGAAGTACCTTCCAAAAATATTAGGGGAAGATCCACGACAGAGCCCTTCACTTCCAAGGATCGTGAATGAGAAACACTTTGACAGGGTCCTTGCGCTAATTGATCGGGAAAAGGTAGTTGCCGGAGGAGATGCCGACAGGGGTGATCTATATATTGCACCTACGGTCCTGGATGGCGTTCAGCCCGGTGACCCCATCATGCAGGAGGAGGTATTCGGACCGGTCATGGCCCTGATATCCTATTCAGATCTGGACCAGCTTGTGGAAACCCTGAAGCAGCAAGCTTCCCCCCTGATGCTTTATCTTTTTACAGGTGATGTAAAAAAAGCTAAAAAACTCGCAAGGGAACTTCCTTCGGGAGGGGCCATGATAAATGATGTGGTTCTGCTATTTTTAAATCTGGATACCCCCTTTGGGGGCGTGGGGGAGTCGGGAATGGGTTCTTATCACGGCAGAGCTGGTTTTGAGACCTTCAGCCAGCAAAAAACCATCATGCATAAGTATAATTGGTTTGAAATGTTTCTGAAATATCCACCCTATCCCTCGTTTTACCTGAGGATATACAGGTCGGTGATCGGAAAATCGTTCAGGAATTTGTGGCGTTGAAGGATTTTAAATATTCACTGGGCGTCATACCTGTCTTCTGCTTAAAAATGGTATTAAAACTGGACTTGCTGTTAAATCCCGCATCATAGGCAATGGCCAGTATGGTCAGGTGTTTATAGGCAGGATCCACCATTCTTTCTTTAACTTCCTCAATCCGGTATTCATTCACCAGGGTATAGAAATTTTTGCCCAGGTGTTCGTTAATCACCTCGGAGAGAAAGTGACGCGGAATTTGCAGTTGGTCTGAAAGGTCAAAAATACTCAACTCCCTGTCCCTGTATGGCTTATTCTTTTCAAGGTGTTGCTCGAGCTTTTTAATGTAGCGATCAACATCCTTCTTTTTCAGACCGGAACGGGCATATTTTTTCTGCTCACCATTATCGGGAATTAATTGAATAATTCCCTCGTGTTCCCTTACAACCTCTTCAAATATACTGGGCTGATGAAATCCGAAAATCGTAAACAGGAAGGTCAGTATGGTAAGCCCGATAAAGGAGGTCTCATAGGGGTCAAATGGCATGAAACCGACTATAATATCAACTCCTCCAAATATGAACATAAGTATGTAGGCCGAATAAAAAGTAATGGATAGGCCTGTCAACCATTGCAGTGTAATTTTAGCTGATGAGTAGGAGACCAGTTCCATGAGTCTTTTCTGGTGACGCCTGATAACGATAAATGTAGCCACCGAATAGGCCGTGATGGAGACAAAGAAGGTGGCAGCATAGACAATCCTGAATGAAATGAAGCGATCTCCGTTAAGAAATTCATGGGTGCCATCCATCACTGGCTCGTCAATAAAAATAAGGGAAACGATCAGAAATATGAAAAAAGGTAAGAAATGCCAGAGGTAGCGTGGATTATAAGTAGGTTTTTCACTGGTTACAAAGGTCGCATACAATAAAAGCAGGGGGCCATAAGCATAAGGCAATATTCTTATGGTATAGAGATTAAGCAGGGATTCATTGACAAGAACGATGATCATCTCAATGCAGATCAGCAGCAACAGCGCGGCCAGAACCTGGTTGGCCATCATCCTGGGTTTCTTCAGCCCAATCAGAATTCCTGCAACAAGAGTTTGGGAAATACCAATATATAGGATTGCTTCCACGTCCAAAAGTAAAAATATTTTGTTTTGTATTCAACTTCTTTGTTTTACTTTTGAAGGGACAAAAAATAAAGAGAAAACCTTATGAGCGTACTATTAAATAAGCATTCCAAAGTAATTGTGCAGGGATTTACCGGGAGCGAGGGCACCTTTCATGCGACCCAGATGTTGGAATATGGGACCGATGTTGTTGGGGGTGTTACCCCGGGTAAGGGAGGACAGGAACACCTGGGCAAACCCGTTTTTAACACGGTTCAGGAAGCTGTAGATCAGGCAGGAGCTGATACCTCCGTAATTTTTGTACCTCCTGCCTTTGCGGCCGATGCCATCATGGAGGCGGCCGATGCAGGGATTGGCCTTGTGATCTGTATCACTGAAGGAATACCAACCGCTGATATGATCAAGGTAAAAGAATATCTCTCTCATAAGGACACCAGGCTTATCGGTCCAAACTGCCCCGGAATTATTACACCTGGTCAGGCTAAAGCTGGAATTATGCCCGGCTTCATTCACCAGGAGGGATGCATCGGAATTGTATCCAGATCGGGAACCCTTACTTACGAGGCAGTTGACCAGATTACCAAAACCGGACTTGGACAGTCCACCTGCATTGGAATCGGCGGCGATCCCATCATTGGAACCACAACAAAAGATGCGGTTCAACTCTTGATGGAAGACGATCAGACCAAGGGCATTATCATGATTGGAGAGATTGGTGGAAGCATGGAAGCCGAGGCTGCACTATGGATCAAGGACCATGGCACCAAGCCTGTGGTTGGCTTTATTGCAGGTCAGACTGCGCCCAAGGGAAGGCGGATGGGCCATGCGGGAGCAATTATCGGTGGAAAGGCTGATACGGCTGAAGCAAAAATGCAGATCATGGAAGAATGTGGCATATCGGTAGTGGTTTCACCTGCTGAAATCGGGCAAAGAATGGCCGAACTGGTCAAATAGTTTGTGCTTATTTTTTTATTTTAAATTTGCATTGTCTAAAAATATTCTAAATAAAACTATATGGATTTACTGAAAGGAAAGGTTGCTATTGTTACAGGCGCTGCCCGGGGAATTGGTCGAATGATCGCCCTGAAATTTGCTGAAGAGGGAGCCGATGTGGCTTTCACTGATCTCTCCATGGATGAGAATATGGAATCGCTTGAGAAAGAGCTTAAGGCCCTGGGAGTGAAAGGAAAGGGTTATGTTAGCGATGCCAGTAATTACGAGCAGGCTCACCAGGTGGCTGACCAGGTGGCTGAGGATTTTGGAAAAATTGACATCCTGGTTAATAATGCAGGAATTACCCGTGACACCTTGCTCATGAGGATGGACGAGGAAATGTGGGATCTGGTGGTCAAGGTAAACCTGAAATCAGTATTCAACTTCACCAAAGCAGTTCAGAAATATATGCTGAAGGCCCGAAGCGGATCCATTATCAACATGAGCTCAGTTGTTGGGGTGAACGGAAATGCCGGACAGTCCAACTACTCTGCTTCCAAGGCTGGTATACTTGGATTTACAAAGTCCATAGCAAAGGAGCTGGGCGCGAGAAATGTTCGATGCAATGCCATTGCTCCCGGATTCATCATAACTGATATGACCGGAAAATTACCTGAAAACGTTAAGGACGAATGGATTAAAACCATCCCGCTGAAAAGGGGAGGGCTTCCTGAAGATGTGGCCAATGTCTCCACTTTCCTTGCCTCTGAGCTATCCTCCTATATGACAGGTCAAACCCTGCAGGTTTGTGGTGGAATGAGTGTTTAAGTTGCTTCGCAACTGTTAGTGTGCTTACTTGTAAGTGGGTTAGTAAGTTAGTGGGTTAATAAAAGTAAGATTATCAAATCGAGAGCTAATTTTATTCTTTTAGTGCTGATACTGCTGCTGCACAGTTGTGCTGGTATATATAATGTGGTTGAGTTTGAGGTCCTGGAGCCGGCCAGCGTTAGCATTCCCAAGGATGTTCAGCAAGTGCTTGTGCTGAACAGGGCACCCATAAGCCTGGATGCCTTTGAAAAAGAGGATGTGGAGGGCCTGGAGCAAAAGCACTTGATGATCCTTGACACCATGATTGTGAGGAGTATTCAAAGGGGCTTGCTGAATGTTTTTCAGGAATCACCCATAGATCGCTTCCATCGTCCCATATTTCTGGATGCCAGGAGGGAGGATACAACAATAGCTGGATGCCCTTATACTTACACGCCGTGAGGTTGATGATCTGTGTTTGGATAATGGGGTAGATGCCATTATAAGCCTTGAGTCCTATTTTCTGGACTATGAAGAGCATGTTCAGTCTTTCTCAGACTCTTACATCACTGCAAGTAAATATTACGAGATATCCTCGATCCTGAAATGGATCATATACCTTCCCGGGACCCCAAGGCCCTTTGATAGCTATACCATGGTGGATACACTCTATTTTACGGAAGTCATGGATGGTGAGATTAGTAAGACTTTTCAGTACTTCTCAGATGACTTACGGAGGCCTTTTATAAAAGTGGCCGGAAATATGGAAGATACCTGGTTCCGCTTTGGACAAATACGACCAGAAAGCTTTATAAGGGTAAGGAGGAAGAACTCAGGAAAGCTTCGAAACTAACGAACCAGGGGAATTGGGATGCGGCCTACGAAATCTGGGAGGGACTCAGTATAGGGGAGGACAATACCTCGGCGGCCAAGGCTTTTTATAATATGGCCATCTTCCATGAGCTGGATGATGACCTTCAAAAGGCCAGCTCTCTGGCACATGAGGCATTGAAGCGGGATTCCCTCGAACTGATCAACTCCTATAAAGATGAGATTGATACACGGATCCTGAATCAGAAAGAATTAATAAAACAAGTCAGATAGCATAAGTCCGTAAAGTACAAAGTATAAAGTTTAATAGATTAAAGTCTGTATGGAATATAATTCAATATTTTGGGTGATCATCGGGGTACTATTGTTTGGCTACCTGCTGGAGCAATGGCTGGACCGGCTGAACCTGAAGCATACAGTGCCCGAATTACCTCCGGAGCTGCAGGGGTATCTTCGATGAGGAGGAGTACCGGAAGAGCCAGAATTATAAAAGAGACAATACCCGTTTCTCGTTTATTAGCAGTACGATTGAGTCTCCTGGTTATGGCCTTGATTTTTTTCCTGGGTGGATTTGGCTGGCTTGACCGTTACTTCTCCGCTTCTATTTCCTCTTACATTCTTTTCGTCCTGGTATTCTTTGGCATTCTTGCCCTGGCCAGTGATATTCTTACCACCCCCTTTGCGCTGTATAGCACCTTTGTCATTGAAGAAAGGTATGGTTTTAACAGGACAACAATAAAAACTTTATCCTGGATAAACTCAAGGGCTGGATGCTGGGAGCGATTATCGGGGGCGGATTACTGGCACTGATCACCTGGATCTATATGCTGACCGGAACATGGTTCTGGCTGATTGTGCTGGGGGTGGTTACCCTTTTTTCAGTGTTTATGAATATGTTCTATTCAAACCTGATTGTCCCCCTGTTCAATAAGCAGAAACCCCTGGAAGAGGGCTCCCTCAGGAACAAAGATTGAGGAATTTGCAATGAAGGCCGATTTCAAACTGGATAACATATATATGATGGATGGATCCAAACGTTCCAGCAAGGCCAATGCCTATTTTACAGGACTGGGTCCGAAAAAGACGGATCGTTTTGTTCGATACCCTGGTCAATGACCTTAGTGAGGAGGAAATTGTGGCAGTTCTGGCCCATGAAGTGGGACACAATAAGAAAAAACATACCACCACTGGACTGGTTATCTCCTTGCTTCAGACTGCTCTTACCCTTTATCTTTTCTCTCTCTTTGTGGGAATGGATAGCTTTGCAGTGGCTCTTGGCGGTACAGAAGCCTCCTTTCACCTGGGACTGATTGCCTTTGGCATTCTTTATTCACCCATATCCATGCTGCTTGGGCTGGGTACCAACCTGATTTCAAGGCGAAATGAATACCAGGCCGACCGGTTTGCCAGGGAAAAATATAATGCTGAGGATCTTATCAATGGCTTGAAGGTTCTGTCCAAAACCAACCTCAGCAATCTGACACCTCATCCGGCCTATGTATTCTTTCACTATTCTCATCCTCCGCTCTTGCAGAGAATCAGGGCTCTGCGATCAAAGTTAACTCAGTCTAGCTTCTTTAAGAATATCTTATCGTTTTAGTTTTTGTTTAACTTTTTATATAAAAAGTTTAACAATAACTTAACATTCCAGCCGCAACATATCGGTAATATTCATTGTTTTCCCCTTCAAGGAAACTTTAGAAACTATCAAAATTGTTATCGTTTCCATCGTTTTTAAACATGAAGGATCTAAACAATATATTAGAAAAAGTACTCGCCCTTTTCAAGCGCTATGGAACCCGCAGCGTTACCATGGATGATATTGCCCGTGAACTGGGTATGTCGAAAAAGACGCTCTATCAGGAATTTGCGGACAAAGATGACCTGATTAATCGTGTCATTGATTTTGATATGGAGCAGAGCAGGGTTTTCCTTGAGGAGGTCCAGCAATCAGATTCAAATGCAGTTCAGGAACTATTTATGGTAAACCGGAGGATGCATTCTGTTCGCACCCTGTACAGCCCCACCTTCTATTTTGATTTGAAGCGCTATAATCCTGAGATCTACCAGAGGTGGATTGAAGACAAACGCTCCAATATGTACAATGTGATTACTGAGAATCTCAGGAAGGGAAAGCAGGAGGGGCTCTATCGTGCAGAGATCGATGAGCATATCATTGGAAGGTTGCACATCGCCAGGATTGAGATGCTTGAAGGGAATGACATCATTGAAGAACATGAGCGCCTTTCAAAGGATTTCATCCAGGAGGTATTTATCTACCATCTTCATGGAATCTGTAATGAGCAAGGATTGAAGTTAATCAGCCATGAAAGGGACAGTTTTAAACAGTAAAAAGTATAATGTATATGAAAAAATATATCGTCATTTCTATTTTTCTGATCTCAGCCAGAGGCCTTGTACGCACAGGGTAATGAGCCTGATAGCCTGTGCTTTTCCCTGGAAGAATCCATACAGTACGCCATGGAGAATAACCTGAATGCAGAGAATGCCCGACTTGATGTGGATGCTGCTGATCAGCGGGTATGGGAAACAGCAGCCAACGGATTGCCCCAGGTGAATGCCAGTGTAAATTATAACTACAACATTAACCTTGCAACCACATTGATTCCCGATTTTTTAGGAAATCCGGAGGACAAAATTGAAGTTCAGTTTGGAACCAAGCACTATGCAACTGCCGGACTGGGTGTAAACCAGCTGGTATTTAGTGGCGAATACATCATTGGGCTGCAGTCGGCGAAAATTTTCAAGGAGTTTACCCAGCGGAATAAAGAGAGAACCGAACAACAGGTTCGACAAACTGTAATTGAGAACTATTACCTGGTCCTGTTGGGAGAGAATACCCTGGAAGCCCTTACTGGCAACAGGGACGCGGTTCGTACCACCTTACGAGGAGACCCGGAAATTATATGAGGCCGGATTTGCAGAAGAGATAGATGCTGACCAACTTGAGGTTTCGCTCATTGATATTGACAATGAAGTACTCTCTCTGGAGCGGCAGATCATGGCCTCAAAAAACTTGCTGAAGTATCAGATGGGTGTGGAACGTGAAAAAGACATTGTACTGACCGATAGTCTTGAGGCCCTGGTAGCCAGCATTGATATTGATGCCTCACTTGGCGCTGCTTTTACCATTGAAGAAAACATTGATTACCAGATTCTCTCCGAACAGGAACGTTTGGCCTACATGGATGTTAAACTGAAACGAAGCGAATATCTCCCATCCATTTCGGCTTTTTATTCCCTTGATTACACAGCTCAGCGTGATGAATTTGATTTTTTTGATCCAAATAGTGACTGGTATGATGCCTCCATGGTCGGGCTTTCATTCAATGTGCCGATTTTCAGCAGTGGTTTTCGAAAGGCAGGCCTTTCCCAGAAGAAAATTGCTCATATGCAGGCCCAGAATAATAAGGACTTTGCTGCAGAGGGCCTGAGGGTTGAGTTTATGCAATCAAAATATGATTTCGCCAATGCACTGGAACAATTCCGGAGTGTAAAAAGAAACCTTGAAATATCACGTAAAGTGGTTCGGGTGACCAAAGTAAAATATGATGAGGGAATGGTATCCAGCCTGGAATTGACCCAGGTGAATAACCAGTACCTCCAGGTATTGGGTAATTATACAGCTTCAATGGTGGAGCTCCTGAATGCCAAGATTAAGATTGACTTACTGATGAATAATATTTAAAGAATTAGCAATGAAACAATTAGCAATAATAATATCCCTGTCCTTTATCATATCCTGTTCACCTGGTGGTGTGGATAGCAAAAAAGCGGAACTGGAAGACTATCGAAAAAAGGTAGAAGAATATAATGATAAGATTGCAGCGCTGGAGGCAGAACTGGAAGGTGAAAGTACCACTGCTTCAGAAATTACAGCCGTGCCCGTTGAGATAAAAAAGATGGCTCCGGAAGTTTTATCCAGGTATTTTGAAGTCACCGGCGTCATGGAAGCCATCAGGGATGCCAACCTGAGTCCGGAAATCAATGGACAGATTCAGGAGGTTTATATCCAGCGAGGAGCCAGGGTAAAAAGGGGACAACTTCTTATTAAGCTCAGTACCGAAGTGACTGAAAAGAATATCGAGGAGGTGAAAACCAATCTGCAACTTGCCGCACTCTTATATGAAAAGCAAAAGGATTTGTGGGAGCAAAACATTGGCAGTGAACTACAATTTCTTGAAGCCAAAAATGCAATGGAATCTCTTGAAGCCAGACTGGCCACACTTGAGAAGCAATTAGAGATGGCCAGTATTACCGCCCCCTTCAGCGGAATCATCGAAGACATTATGGTAAAGGAGGGTGAGCTGGCTTCACCGGGAATGCCCTTACTGCGCCTGGTGAATCTTTCTGTCATGAGGGTCTCAGCCAGGGTCTCAGAAGCCTATATTAGTAGTGTTCAATGACGGTGATCTGGTACAGATCAGAGTGGATGCCTATCCGGATTTGAAGATCATGGCGCCATTAGCAGATTGGGTGAAGTGATCGATCAGCAAACCCGAACATTCACCCTTGAAGTTGAACTGGATAACCCTGGGGAGAAACTTAAACCGAACATGCTTACATCGGTTCGTATCAGGATTATGAAGATAAAAATGCCCTTGTGGTTCCTTCCATATTACTGAAAGCAAGATTTCAAAGGGACCTTCCTTTTCTGCGTTTCCAATGAGGAAGGAAGCTCAAAAGCCCGGAAAGTATATGTTGAAAGGGGTATCACTGTACAGGATCTGACCAAGATAGATGAGGGACTTGCCCCGGAAGACCTGGTGATTACCAAAGGCTACAACCTGGTGGGAGATGGCACCCCTGTACGAATTGTCACCCTCTAACAATGAAACAATGGAGACGAAAACCAAAAGGGAGTTTAAACTCGCGACACTGGCACTGAAGAACAGGAATACCATATTTCTGTTAACGGGTGTGATTATTTTATTTGGAATATTTTCCTATAAAAATCTGCCCAAGGAGCTCTTTCCTGAAATTGTACTCCCCACTGTACTTGTTCAGACTGTATATCCCGGGAATCCTCCCCTGGATATAGAGAACCTGATTACCAGGCCCATTGAAAAAGAGCTTGAAAGCTGTAAAAGGGGTAAAGGAGATTACATCAACATCCAGCCAGGATGCTTCACTGATTTTTGTGGAATTCAATACAGATGAGGATATTAAAGGGGCTCTGCAGGATGTGAAAGATGCTGTTGATAAAGCAAAAAGTGAATTGCCAAATGACCTTTTGCAGGATCCTTTTGTTGAAGACATTGATTTTTCCGAGTTCCCCATTATCAATATCAATTTGTCCGGCGACTTCAGCATTGAAGAGTTAAAGAATCATGCCGAATACCTTGAAGATAAGATTGAATCCATGCCGGAGATTTCAAAGGTTGAAATCAGGGGTGTGGATGAGCGCGAAATCAGGGTTAATGTGGATCTGCTTAAGCTGGAAGCCTACGAACTTACTTTTGATGATATTGAGTTTGCCATTGCCCAGGAAAATGTTTCCATTTCGGGAGGAGAAATTAAACTTGGCGATACCCGAAGGTCGGTGAGAACCATTGGAGAGTTCGAAAGCATTGATGAACTTAAGAACATCATTGTTAAACAGGTGGGGCAGACGGTTGTCTATCTGAAGGATCTGGCAGATGTGGAAGATGGGTATGAGGAGGCTAAAACATTTACCCGGCTTGATAATCAGTCGGTTGTGAGTGTGCAGGTGATCAAGAAAAGTGGACAGAACCTTTTGGCTGCAACTGACCGGATCTTTGAAATCCTGGATGAAGCACAAGCCTCCGGAGCGATTCCTTCCGAGGTGAGTGTCACACTTACCAACGACCAGTCGGAAATGATCAGGATGCAATTAAGCAACCTGGAGAACAGCATGATCATGGGGGTGATCTTTGTCATCCTGGTGCTTGTTCTATTTCCTGGGAACCCGAAACGCTTTGTTTGTGGGACTTGCCATTCCTGTTTCCATGTTTCTTTCCTTCATCATCCTGAGTATGCTGGGCATTAAAATCAACCTGATTGTCCTGTTTTCCCTGATTCTTGCACTGGGACTTCTTGTGGATAATGCCATTGTTGTGGTTGAAAACATTTATCGCTATGTGGATAAAGGCCATCCCCCTTTTGAAGCGGCCCGTATGGCAGTGGGAGAGGTGGCTTTTCCCATAATCACCTCAACTTTAACCACCCTTGCAGCATTTCTCTCCCCTGGCTTTCTGGGGAGGGATCACGGGCGAGTTCATGAAAAACCTTCCCATCACACTCATTATTGTATTGACTTCATCGCTTTTTGTAGCACTGATCATCATTCCTGTGTTTTCGGCCACTTTTATCAGGGTTGGACCCGATCGGAAAAATAACATGCCCAATAAAAAACGGGGTTATATCATTGCGGGTATACTCATGGGATTGGGCGGTTTGTTTTACCTGCTTAAATGGAATGTGGGTGGATCCCTGGCCATGATATTTGGGATTGATTGGTTTGTTGAATGCGCTTATTTTTCAGCAATGCTGAACTCTGGTTTCAGGAGGTTTTCCTTGTTTGGTTGGAAAGAATATATCTGCGGATTCTTACATTTTCTCTTAAGAAAATATAATCCCATATTCTTCTTTATCGGTACCATTTTCCTGCTCATTTTTACCATTGGATTCTTTATGGCCAGGGATGTGAATATTACTTTCTTTCCTGAAAATGAACCCTCCTACATCAATGTGATCACAGAGATGCCCATTGGAACCGACGTCACGGCCACCAATACCTTTGTATTTGAGCTGGAGAAAGATATTGAAGAGATCATTCAACCCTACAGGGAGCTGGAGATTGTGAAGTCAGTGCTCACAACTGTAGGTAGTCGGTAACGACCAGTTTGAATCGGGCAGTGTACCTAACAAGGCACTTACTACGGTTTCTTTTGTTGAGTTTGAGCTTCGAAAAGGGGTGATGACCTCAGAAATTTTGCGTGATATGAGTGATCAGCTCCTTGCAAATATCCCGGGGTAAGCTTTCTGTGGAAAAAGATGAAACCGGACCCCCGGCAGGAGATCCCATCAGTGTGGAGATTATTGGAGAGGACTTTGAGGGATTGCTTGCACTTTCAGATTCTGTGATTCGGCTGATTGAAGAGTCAAATATCCAGGGGATTGCAGGTCTGAGCATGGACCTGGAAGTAGGTAAGCCCGAGTTGCTGGTCAGGCTGAACCGTGATAAATTAAGACGTTACGGACTTTCTACCCTTCAGGTGGCAAATACCCTTCGAACGGCACTTATTTGGCAGGGAGATTTCTGACTTCAAGGTTGGAGAGGAGGAATATCCCATCAACATGAGGTTGAAAGAGGAATACCGTTATAATTCCTCCTCTCTTCTGAACCTGGCTGTGAGTTTTGTGGACAATGGAGAAACCATTCAAATTCCCCTGTCTGCCATTGCTGATGTGGAATACCGGAGCACATACGGAGCGGTGAAAAGGAAGGATTTAAACAGGGTGATCACCCTTTCCTCCAATGTCATTGAAGGTTATAATGCCACGAGAATAAACGAGGAACTGGCCAAATTGCTAAGCGACATTTAAGTTCCCTGAAGGATACGGTTTTGTCTTTTGCGGTGAGCAACAGGAGCAAATGGAGTCCATGGCATTTCTTTCCAGAGCCATGCTCATAGCAGTTGCATTGATTCTGGTGATCCTGGTGACCCAGTTTAATTCGCTGGTAAAGCCTTTAATTATTATGGCCAGTGTGCTTTTCAGTACCATCGGTGTGTTTGGTGGGATAGCTACTTTCAAAATGGATTTTGTGGTGGTCATGACTGGTATTGGAATTGTATCACTTGCCGGGGTAGTGGTCAACAATGCCATTGTACTGATTGATTATATTGAATTGCTGAAAAAGCAAAAAAGGAAAGAACTGAGGCTAAAGGAAGGGGAGTATCTTCCGGTTTATGCAGCCAAAGAATGCGTTATAGAGGGAGGTCAGAACCCGCTTACGCCCTGTGCTTCTTACCGCGATTACCACCATCCTGGGTTTGATTCCACTGGCCATTGGATTGAATATTGATTTTAATGGTCTGCTCCAGGATTTTAAACCCAACATCTATTTTGGCGGAGATATGGTGATATTCTGGGGCCCCATATCCTGGACCATCATATTTGGATTGACCTTTGCAACCTTTCTCACACTTGTTATTGTGCCGGTGATGTATAAAATCACTGTGAATATCAGTAAAATGATTAACACCCGGGTAATCAAATTGAGGAAGCAGGAGATAAGTGATCTTGGATAAAAAATAATCGAAAAAAGGACTTACAACAGTCAGTGTTGTAAGTCCTTGATAATCAACGAGCGGGAAAGGAGGTTCGAACTCCCGACCCTCAGCTTGGGAAGCTGATGCTCTACCACTGAGCTACTCCCGCGATAAACACAAATTTACATTTTATTTGTCTAATTTTGGAATCCTGTAAAAATATGAGGGACAAGGATGCGTAGTGCACTAATTACCATAGGGGATGAGATTCTTATCGGTCAGGTAACTGATACCAATGTGGTATGGATAGCCAAGGAATTGAACAAGATCGGAGTGGCAGTTGAAGAAATGGTTAGCATTTCTGACGATCCAGCTTCAAATCAGGGAAACCCTGGATCGTTATATAGGCGTCTACGATCTTTTAATCATGACCGGGGGACTGGGGCCTACCAGGGACGATCTGACCAAGGAAACGCTTGCAGACTACTTTGACAGCCCCATGGTGATAATGCCGGAAGTCCTGGAGAAAATAACCGCCTATTTTAAGGCAAGGGGTCGCAGCATGATCGAATCCAATGCCAGGCAGGCTGAGGTTCCGGAAGTATGCCGAGGTACTGACTAATAATCATGGATCCGCACCAGGCATGTGGTTTGAGAAGGAGGGGAGTGTCCTGTTTCTCTGCCGGGAGTTCCCTATGAAATGAAAGGCCTGATGAAGGAAGAGGTGCTGCCACGGATCAGGAAAAGGGTAAGTGTTCCTGTAGTGGTACACCGCACCATTATGACCCAGGGCGTGGGTGAATCATTCCTGGCAGTCCTGATAAAGGATTGGGAGTCCAGCCTTCCTGAATGTATCAAGCTGGCCTACCTTCCTCGTCCGGGAATCGTACGCCTGAGGCTAAGTGCTAGCGGAAAATGTGCTCAGTGATGCTTCACGGGTATTGGAGGAATTGACGGATAAACTACTGGAAATCATACCGCAACATATTTTCGGTTATGATGATATCTCACTGGAGCAGGCCCTGGGCCTTACTTTGAAGGAAAGGGCTTTAAGTGTGGCCACGGCCGAGAGTTGTACCGGAGGAAATATTGCACACCTGATCACCTCGGTTGCCGGAAGCTCGGCATATTTTTCAGGTTCGGTTATCGCTTATCAGAATGAAGTGAAAAGTTCAGTTCTCAAGGTTGAAAATGGAGTTATCAACAGGCATGGAGCTGTGAGCAAGGAGGTGGTCGAACAGATGGTGAGGGGGGTGATGCATGTGATGGGAAGCGATACCGGAATTGCCACTTCAGGCATTGCAGGCCCGGATGGAGGAACTATGGAAAAGCCTGTGGGAACAACCTGGATATCTGTAGCTTATAAGGATAAAATATATTCTGAGAAGTTTCTCTTTGGGGGACAAGGGAAAGAATTATTGACCAGGCATCTTACTCCGGCATGCAGCTTTTAAGAAGGTTGGTTCTGGATCTTCTTTAAAGGGGTGTATTTGAGCGCTTTTTTAGCTCAAAAGTTTGATTATTCCATAAAAAATTGCGTAATTTGCGCCTCGTTAGAAGAAATGATCTGAAATTTAAAGGAAAAATGTCAAAAATTTGTCAGATAACAGGTAAGAAAATGATGGTGGGAAACAATGTATCTCACTCTAAGCGAAGGACAAAAAGGACTTTTCAGCCCAACCTTTTCGATAAAAAGTTTTATCTTGAAGAAGAGGACAGGTATGTAAGTCTTCGTTTGTCAGCCCAGGCAATTCGAACCATCAACAAGAACGGACTGAAAGTCACACTGGACAAGGCCGTCAAAAAAGGATTTCTTAAATCTTATTAATTAAAGTAGGAAATGGCTAAAAAAGGTAAAGGAAACAGGGTGCAGGTTATTCTCGAGTGCACAGAGCACAAGGAGAGCGGAATGCCTGGTACTTCTCGTTACATAACAACCAAGAACAGGAAGAATACTCCTGACAGACTTGAGCAGAAGAAGTACAATCCCGTATTGAAAAAAGTAACTGTACACCGCGAAATAAAATAAGGATCTGAAAAATGGCTAAGAAAGTAGTTGCAAGTTTGCAGAGTGGAGAGGGAAGGACTTTTACAAAGTGCATCAAAATGGTGCGTTCCTCCAAATCCGGAGCATATATGTTCGAGGAAGAAATGGTACACAATGATCATATCAAAGATTTCTTTGCGAATTAATCATTGTTTCCCCTATAATATTAGAGCTTTCTTAAAACATTAAGAAAGCTCTTTTTATATATACTAAACTATGGGTCTGTTTTCATCTGACAGGAAGAAAAGCCTTGATAAAGGTCTGGAAAAAACCAAGGAGAGCGTATTTAAAAAGCTTTCCAGGGCAGTGGCCGGTAAATCCAAGGTTGACGATGACGTTCTCGACAACCTGGAAGAGGTATTGATTACATCCGACGTGGGCGTGGACACCACACTTCGTATTATTGAGAGGATTGAGAGCAGGGTTACCCGAGATAAGTATCTGAATACAAGTGAACTAAATGTCATTCTCAAGGAGGAGATTGCTGAGCTCCTGGAGGAAAATAACTCCGGTCTGGTTGCTGCATTTGATGCACCACTTCCCAAAAAACCCTATGTAATCATGGTGGTTGGAGTTAACGGAGTTGGAAAGACCACCACCATCGGAAAGCTGGCATATCACTTCAAGAAGGGTGGAAAAAAGGTTGTTCTTGGGGCAGCTGATACCTTCAGGGCTGCAGCTGTGGATCAGATCAGTATCTGGGCCGATCGGGTGGGCGTGGATATCGTAAAGCAGGATATGGGATCAGATCCTGCATCCGTTGCCTATGACACGCTTTCTTCCGCGGTTTCCGGCAATGCCGATGTAGTCATCATTGATACAGCAGGGCGACTTCACAACAAAGTAAACCTGATGAATGAACTGAATAAAATCAACCGGGTGATGCAAAAGGTAATTCCCGATGCGCCCCATGAAATACTTCTGGTCCTGGATGGCTCAACCGGCCAGAATGCCTTCGAACAGGCCAAACAATTTACTGCAGCCACTCAGGTAAATGCACTGGCGCTTACGAAGTTAGATGGAACTGCCAAGGGAGGTGTTGTGATTGGTATATCCGACCAGTTTCAAATTCCAGTTAAGTATATTGGAATCGGAGAGAAGATGGATGATCTCCAGGTATTTGACCGGGTGGAATTTGTTAACAGCCTCTTCAGCTAGTCCAAACTAAATCTTTCACATGACTGTAAACATCATAACCCTGGGTTGCTCCAAGAACCTGGTTGATTCAGAGCACCTCTTATCCCAGTTCAGAGCTGCCGGCTTCAGGGTAATGCATGATGAGCAGGAAGAAAATGCAGACCTTGTAATCATCAATACCTGTGGTTTCATCCTCGATGCCAAGGAGGAGTCGGTGGATAACATCATGCACTACATTGGTGAAAAGCAAGCTGGAAGGATCAGCAAACTTTTTGTAATGGGCTGCCTTTCTGAACGCTACCGGGATGACCTGAAGTCCGAACTACCCGAGGTGGATGGTTTTTTTGGTGTTTGGGAGATGGCACGGATCTTAGAAGAGGCCGGAACCAGCCTGGACAGTAAACTACTGACTGAAAGAATAATTACGACCCCTGCGCATTACGCCTACCTAAAAATTTCAGAGGGTTGTAACCGTACCTGTGCATTCTGTGCCATACCGGGCATCAGGGGAAAGCAACAATCCATATCCATCGAACAGCTGGTGGCTGAAAGCCGTAATCTCGTTAGGGGAGGGGTAAAGGAACTAATACTGATTGCCCAGGACCTGACTAATTATGGCATAGATATTTATCAGCACCGCGCCCTGGCTGATCTGCTTAAAGAACTGGTCCGTATCGAGGGATTGGAATGGATAAGGCTTCATTACGCCTATCCCACTGGATTTCCCGAAGAGGTAATTGAACTAATGGCCTCTGAGGAAAAAATCTGTAATTATATGGATATTCCCATTCAGCATGTCAATGACAAGGTACTGTCCGATATGGGAAGGGGACACGACAGGGAAAAGCTGGAAAGACTTTTGAGTCTTTTCAGAAATAAGATTCCGGATGTTGCACTGAGAACTACTGTTCTAACCGGGTTTCCCGGTGAAAGCGAAGAAGCATTCAGGGAGCTTATGGATTTCCTGAGCGAATTCAAATTTGAACGACTGGGCGTATTTCCCTATTCACACGAGGATGATACTCCGGCACATCTTCGCTTCAAAGATGATATTCCGGAGAAGGTCAAGCACCGTAGGGCCGAAGCGGTTATGGAAATGCAGCAGGCCATTTCACTACAGCTGAATGAAGCTAAGCTTGGAAAAATCTTTAAGGTTCTGATCGACAGGGTGGAGGATGATTATTATATCGGACGTACCCAGTATGATTCACCCGAAGTGGATAACGAAGTAATGATTCCCAGAGACCGCGAATTGGTCACGGGCGACTTTTACCAGGTAAAAATTACCGAAGCGGCCGAATTCGACCTCTTCGGTAAGCTTGTTTAATCCTCCTTAGCGCCCTCCTCAATGGCTGGCGGCTCCTCTGATTTACTTGCCTTATCTTTGGCCGGAAGTTCCTTCTTGGCTTTGGGTAAAACACCTTTCTTTTTCTGTATGGCAACAGTGATCTCGTCTTTTTCACTGTCATAATCCACCAGCATGGTGTCGCCTTCTACCAGGGCAGACTTAATAATGGTTTCAGCCATGGGATCTTCCAGGTACTTCTGGATGGCCCGCTTTAGTGGCCGGGCTCCATACTGAATGTCATACCCTTTGTCCAGTACGTAATCTTTTGCCTCTTCTGTGAGTTTCACTTCGAAACCCAGGGTCTTCACCCTTGCATACAGTCCCTTCAGTTCAATATCAATGATCTTGTGTATGTCATCCCTTGAAAGGGTGTTGAAGAGAACCACATCATCAATCCGATTCAGGAATTCGGGAGCAAAAGCTCTCTTCAGGGCTTTTTGGATTACACCTTTGGCGTAATCGTTGGATGCGTCCTGCCTGGTTTTGGTCGCAAATCCTACGCCCTGGCCAAAATCTTTTAGCTCACGGGTACCAATATTGGATGTCATGATTACAATGGTATTCCGGAAATCAACCCTTCTTCCCAGGCTGTCGGTAAGTTGCCCCTCATCCAAAACCTGAAGCAGGATATTGAATACATCGGGATGGGCCTTTTCGATCTCATCCAGTAATACAACTGCATAGGGTTTCCTGCGGACTTTTTCGGTAAGCTGGCCGCCCTCTTCATAACCCACATATCCCGGAGGTGCACCTACCAGACGTGATATGGAAAACTTCTCCATGTATTCACTCATGTCGATGCGAATCAGGTTATCGATGGATTCAAATAAATACTGGGCAAGTACTTTGGCCATCTGTGTTTTACCCACACCGGTGGGGCCCAGGAAAACAAAGGTTCCAATGGGCTTATTGGGATCTTTTAAGCCGGCTCTGTTGCGCTGGATGGATTTTACAACTTTTCCAATGGCTTCATCCTGTCCGATTACGCTACCCCGAAGTTCATCCGCCATTTTTAATAGTCTGGCTCCTTCTGCCTGGGCTATTCTTTGAACGGGCACTCCGGTCATCATGGCAACCACTTCAGCTACCTTATCTTCATCCACGGTTTCCCGGTTCTGCGAAAGCTCCTTTTCCCACTTCTTTTTTTCTGAATCCAGACTGTCGAGCAATTCTTTTTCCTTGTCGCGATAACTGGCAGCCTTTTCAAAATTCTGATTTTTTACTGCCTGAATCTTCTCCTGCTTACTTCTCTCAATATCCTTTTCCAGTTCTACAATCTGGTCCGGAACAACGATATTGGAAATATGCACCCTCGATCCTGCCTCATCCAGGGCATCTATAGCCTTATCGGGCAGGTGCCTGTCACTGATGTAACGTTGTGTCAGCTTTACGCAGGCATCAATGGCATCCTCAGTGTAGAAGACATTGTGATGCTCTTCATATCTCTCCTTGATGTTTTTAAGGATTTCAACGGTCTCTTCAGCGCTGGTTGGATCTACCAGTACCTTCTGAAATCTTCTTTCCAGGGCTCCATCTTTTTCAATGTGCTGTCTGTATTCATCCAGGGTGGTAGCACCAATACATTGAATTTCACCCCTGGCCAGGGCTGGCTTCAGCATGTTGGCTGCATCAAGAGATCCGGTAGCACCTCCGGCACCAACTATAGTGTGTATTTCATCAATAAACAGAATGATGGATGGGTTTTTAGTCAGCTCATTTAGAATGGCCTTCATCCGCTCCTCAAACTGGCCCCTGTATTTCGTACCGGCCACTATTGACGCTAGGTCCAGGGTGACCACACGTTTGTCAAACAGCACTCGACTCACCTTTCTCTGAATGATCCTCAGTGCCAGACCTTCAGCAATTGCCGACTTACCCACACCTGGTTCACCAATGAGGATGGGGTTATTTTTTTTCCTTCTGCTCAGGATTTGAGCCAGGCGCTCAATTTCAATCTCCCTTCCGACAACCGGGTCAAGGCGGTCTTCTTCAGCAGCTTTGGTAAGGTCAATACCAAAATTATCCAGGACCGGGGTTTCCGAGCTGGATTTGGATGATGATCCTGAACTGCCTTTACTACTCCCGCTTCCACCTCCGCTACCACTTCCTCCAAAGGGGCCTTTGGCCTCATCATCCTCATCACCGGGAAAATCTGCACGATTCTCGGGTAGGGAATCAGAAATCTCCTGCTTTACTTTATTGTAAGATATGCCATTCTCAACCAGGTATCTTGTGGCGTAGTTATTCTCATCCTTAAGTATCGCCAGCAAAAGATGGTTCGTGTCAATGGTCTTTTCTTTCATGGACCGGGCCTCAAGGTGAGTCAGCTTCAGAATCCGCTCTGCGCTTTTAAGCAGGGGAAGGCTGTCCGGATCTGTAACCGGTGAAGGTTGATCATTCTTTATACTTTTTTCAATGGCCATTCTAAGATCATAGAGCTCCACGCCAAGTACAACGAGTACATCGATGGCAAGACCCTCGCCGTCTCTTAAAATTCCAAGAAAAAGGTGTTCAACGCTGATATGTGAATTCCCCAGCCTGATTGCCTCTTCCTTGCTGTATCCTAATACGTCTTTTATCCTCTGTGAAAACTGTGCATCCATCTGAATTTTCCCTTCTGTTTTATGTTGAAACAAAGTAACTAATAAGGCATGAATATATCAATAGAACAATTATCTATTATAAACAGTTCAATGTTAATAAAAGCCCTTTAAAACTGAGGTTTTTAGACCGGAAATAACTATTTTCGTATGTTATTTTTTTTAACAAAAAAAAGAAGATTAAAATACTGATAATTAATTAGATAGAAATAGATGGCCGAAGGTGAAAAAATACTGAGAATTAACATTGAGGAAGAAATGAAATCTGCCTACATCGATTACTCGATGTCGGTAATCGTTTCGCGAGCACTTCCTGATGTGAGGGATGGATTGAAACCGGTTCACCGCAGGGTGCTATACGGGATGCAGCAATTGGGAGTAACTGCCAGCAGAGGATATAAAAAGTCAGCCAGGATAGTAGGAGAGGTGCTGGGTAAGTATCACCCTCATGGAGATACATCTGTTTATGATGCGATGGTTAGAATGGCCCAGGAATGGTCCCTTCGCTATCCTCTGGTTCAGGGCCAGGGAAACTTTGGATCGGTGGACGGAGATAGTCCGGCTGCCATGAGGTATACAGAGGCCCGCCTTCAGAAAATTGCAGAAGAGACTATGGCTGATCTGGAAAAGGACACAGTAGATTTCCAGCTCAACTTTGACGATACACTGGAGGAACCAACTGTGATGCCTACGAGGATACCGACACTCCTTATTAATGGTACTTCCGGAATTGCAGTGGGTATGGCAACAAATATGCCCCCGCATAACCTGAGCGATAGCATAGATGCCATTGTTGCATACATCGAGAACAACGAAATAGAAATTAGTGAGCTTACCGAAATACTGAAAGCTCCTGATTTCCCTACCGGAGGCATTATCTATGGATATAATGGCGTGGTGGAAGCATATGAGACGGGTAGAGGAAGGATAGTCGTCCGCGCCAAGAGCGAGATTGAAATAACCGACACGGGCCGGGAAAAGATTATTATTACAGAAATTCCCTACCTGGTTAACAAGGCTGAGCTGATTCGTAAAACCGCTGATCTGATTAATGATAAAAAGATCGAAGGCATTTCCTACATCAACGATGAATCAGACCGTCAGGGAATGAGGATTGTTATCATCATTAAAAGGGATGCCAGTGCTCATGTGGTTTTGAACAACCTTTTAAAATATACACAGCTTCAAACCTCCTTTAATGTAAATAACATTGCACTGGTAAAAGGAAGGCCCAGGACGCTGAATCTGAAGCAGATCATAACCTATTTTGTGGAACACAGGCATGATGTGGTTGTGCGTAGAACCCAGTATGATCTGGATCAGGCTGAAAAGCGGGCTCATATCCTGGAAGGCCTCCTGAAAGCACTTGATCACATTGATGAGGTGATTACTCTTATAAGGGCTTCAAGAACTCCTGACGAAGCCCGTGAAGGACTTATGGAAAAATTTGGCTTTACCGAAATTCAGGCCAAAGCCATTCTGGAGATGCGTTTGCAGCGTCTTGTTGGACTCGAACGCGAAAAATTGCAGAATGAGTATGACGAACTCATGAAGATGATCGAATTTTACAAGAGAGTTCTTGCGGATGAAGGGCTCAGAATGGAGATCATTAAAGAGGAGCTCCTGGAGGTCAAAGCAGCTTATGGAGATGAGCGAAGAACCGAGATGGTTCCAGATGAAGGTGAATTTGATCCCGAAGATTTTTATGCAGATGATGATATGGTTATTACCATATCCAAATTGGGATATATCAAACGTACACCCTTACACGAATTCAGGACTCAGAACAGGGGAGGTGTTGGTGCAAAGGGAAGTACCACCAGGGAAGAGGACTTCATGGTGAATATGTTTGTGGCCACCATGCACAACACCATTTTATTCTTTACGGAGAATGGAAAGTGCTACTGGCTTAAAGTTTACAAAATTCCGGAAGGGGTAAGGGCCAGCAAGGGAAGAGCCATACAGAATCTGATCAATATCGACAAGGAGGATACGGTAAAAACCTTTGTAAACGTGAAGAACCTCAAGGACGAGGAGTATATAAACAACAATTACCTTGTACTGGCAACTAAGAAAGGTGTGATTAAAAAAACCAGACTGGAGGCTTATTCAAGGCCCAGGCAAAATGGGATCAACGCCATTATCATCAGGGAAGGAGATATGCTTCTGGATGCCAGGCTTACAGATGGCGATATGGAACTTATGCTGGCTGTTAAATCTGGCAAAGCCATCCGCTTCCATGAGAATACAGTGAGGTCCGTAGGAAGAACTTCTTCGGGAGTAAAAGGGGTGACCCTTGGAGGTCCCAAGGATGAGGTAGTTGGCATTGTGACTGCCAAACCAGGGAGAACAGGATATCCTGGTTATTTCAGAGACATGGCTATGGCAAACGTTCTGCTATTGACGATTACCGCTTTACCAATCGTGGCGGAAAGGGTGTTAAAACCATCAATGTAACCGATAAGACAGGTAAATTAATTGCCATTAAAGCGGTTACCGACGATGATGATCTGATGATCATTACCGAGAGTGGTATTGCCATCCGTTTAGCAGTGAAAGGAATGAGGGTTATGGGTCGTAACACACAGGGAGTCAAACTGATTAACCTTAGAGAAGGAGATCAGATAGCCGCTGCAACCCAGGTTCCATCCAATGAAGATAATGACGATCAGGAAGTGGAAAATACTGAAGACTCAGAAGAGGATAGTCCTGAGGGTACTAAAGAGGACTAAGCTGTTTTGGCATCTTATTTGAAGGTTATTGTTAAAGTTTATATTTTTGCATCACATTAAATTCACAATCGAAATGAAAAAGTTATTTGTTACACTGCTAGTGGCTCTGTTAGCAATCCCTGCGATGAATGCGCAGGATGGCTCTACATTTATTCCACTAAACTATAATGCAGTAAAAAAGAAAGCGGACAAAAGCGATCTGGAAATACAAGACGCAAAAGAAAAGTCAGAAAGCTACTACCTGGTTCAAAAGGGGAGAGATTTACCAGGATGTTTTTATGATTGGTCTTGAAGAAATCCAGGAAGGCATCGCCAACAACTGCTGTTATACTCTTATATAAAGAGCCTCTGAGTATTGAGACTGAAGACAAAGGATGGCGCTAAGTATGAAACTTATATTTATGAGCAAATCAAATATACCTTCGTCAATGGGAATCTTCAGTATTATGAGAAGATAAATCCAATTAATGAAGATCCGCTGAGAGTATCCATGGAAGCCTATATAAAAGCACTTGAGCTGGATGAAGCAGGGAAGCTGGAAGAAAAAGCAAAAGCCAATCTCGATACCATTAAGGACCAGTTGAAGAGAGACGGTGTAAATAGCTATTATAAAGATGATTATAAGGCGGCTCTAAATTGTTTTGAGAATGTCCTTGAAGTTAATAACCAGCCCGTATTTGCAGGTGAATTTGATACCATTATGGTTCAGTATTCCGGTATTATTTCCAGGGAAATTGCCAGTAAAACTGATGATGATGAGCTTTACAAGAAAGCAATCAATTATTATGAGCAACTGGCTGAGGTTAATTATGGTGGTCCCAATACCTACCTGCAGATTAAAATGGATTATTTTGCCATTGGAGATACCCTTGCAGGTACTGGAAGCATTAAAAGAAGGATTCGCAAAATACCCTGACTCAGTTAATATAATTGCCAATGTTGCAGATACTTACATACTATTAGGCCAATTTGATGAAGGCATTGAGTTTATGGATCAAGCCATTGCAAATAATCCCGACATCGCGGAGACTTATTATTGGAAAGGAAGGCTGCTTATTAATAAGGAAGAAGTTGAATTCATTGATAAGGCAATTGAGCTTACCAGAAGGCTGGAGAGCTGGATCCAACCATTTATTATATCTGGTATGATATGGGATACATTTATTACCTGCAGGGAGCTGACTTTTATGAAAGATCAAATGTGGAAGAGCATGAGCCCACCAGGGAGAGCTTTTGAAACTTGGGTAAGGAAAAATATTCAGAGGCAATCCCAGCTCTTGAGAAGGCTTACGAGCTTAATGTTGATAATCCTACAGTGAAATATGAAACCCTTGATATCCTTCAGAGAATATATTACAAGGAGCAGATGATGGATCAGTATGAAAGGGTTAAAGCACTGAAGGAGAACTTATAAGTTTCATTTCAAAACGATAATGAGAGGGGAGGTAAGCTAATTATCTCCCTTTCTTTATATATTTTCTATTTAACATAATATTAATTCTAGTTCAGTTGCGACTTTCTTTCACTGTTGCCTGGTTGATGCGCTGACACTAGAATCAGCCATTATGTTAAATAGCCCCACTAGGCCAGCCCGCAAAAGCTTTTCCGCCTCTCTAGTAGATTATGCTGAATCTATCCGCAAAAATTCAATATATTTGAATATGCTTAACAAGAATGATATACTCGATAAACTTCGAGAGTTGAAACCGATCCTTTCTGAGGAATATGCTGTTAAAGAGATTGGCATTTTTGGATCTTTTGCAAATAATGAAGCTTCGGATGAAAGTGATATTGATATGCTGGTAGAATTATACAAACCCATAGGTTGGAATTATTTCACACTTCAAATCTATCTGGAAAGTATATTTGGCAGAAAAGTAGATTTGGTTACCAAAAATGCATTAAAAGAGCAAATTAGGGATAGTATTCTCGCACAAGTTAATTACGCATAAGTGAAAAAGGAGGAGCGCAATTATACGATGTATTTACAAGATCTTCTTGTTGCAATGAGTAGAATCGCTGAATATCTTGAAGGATACACTTTTGACCAGTTCAAAAAGGATTATAAGACAGTAGATGCAGTAATCCGGAATTTTGAAATTATCGGAGAAGCTTCAAAAAATCTGCCCAGTCATATTAAAGAAAATAATCCAGACATTCCTTGGGCTGAAATGTATCTGCTTAGAAATAAGGTAAGCCACGAGTATTTTGGGATTGACTATGAAATCATATGGGATGTTTGTATCAATCATCTTCCGGAAAACAGATTGCAAATCCAGTCAATTATAGATTCACTATAGAAGCTCGAGTCAGAGGTCAATGCCTTTGACACCCTTTTCGCTTCATTACATTCCGCAAAAAGAGTGTACTAACCAATCATCCAGAAAAGCAAAAGCCTCTCCCCTCTCGAAATTGCATTGACTGTTTCAGGAAATTATTCAGATTAGGCATGTAATATGTTATAGATCTCAAAGCTATATCAACATAATGCAAGTACATTCTAGTGCAGCTGCGGCTATCTTTGCTATGTTGCCTGGTTGCTGCTCTGACACTAGAATTTGACATTATGTTGAATAGCCCCTCAGCCTGGGCTCAAAAGCCTTCCCGCTACCTCGCTTTAGTCTCAACATATCCTGCGCACAGTCTTTTCTTGTTTAGGTTACACTAGTTATGTCGGATTTTCTATTTTTGTACATAAGTTATGTATCTGGATTCTTACATAGGTGAAATAAATAAGCTTTGTGAAAATCACAAGGTCAGACAGCTATTTGCTTTTGGTTCCGTTCTAAATACTGAGTTCACAAAGGATAGCGATGTAGATTTAGTGGTGGATTTTAATACCTTGGACCCAATAGAATATGCTGAGAATTATTTTGGGTTGAAATTTGCACTAGAGGATTTGCTGAATCGTCAGATAGACCTACTCGAACAAAAGGCGCTCAGAAATAAATATCTTACCATTAGCATCAATAAGTCGAAAAAGCTTTTGTATGAAGCATGAGATCAATACTTGGCTTGAAGATATTCGGATATCTATTAAGCAGATTTACGATTTCTTGCCAGCGGATATTGATTACTTCGAGTTTGAGAAGGACCTTAAAACACAAAAGGCAATTGAAAGGAACATAGAGATCATTGGTGAGGCTTTGAATAGAATATTAAAAGTTTCTCCTGATATTGCTATCTCTGATTCACGAAAGATAGTTGATACAAGAAACAGGATAATTCATGGCTATGACAGCATAACCCCAGATATCTTGTGGTTGATTATCAAACGATCTCTGCCCTTATTACGAAAAGAGGTTGCAGAATTACTAAAATAAGTAGTTCCTATTTGTACACCCTTTTCACTCCACTCTGTTCCGCAAAAAGAGTGTATCCATCAACTATCCGGAAAAGCAAATGCCTCTCCCCTCTTGAAATTTCAATACATGGTACAAGGCCTACTGAAAATTGTATGTATCGCTTTGGTTACCAAAGCAATATCAACATAATGCAAGTACATTCTAGTGCAAAAGAAGCAAATCCCGTTCAGCTCCGCTGATTAACATAAAATCAATATAGGGCGTGTAGCGACCCTATATCGATACCGATTTTATGTTGAAAGGATTTGCGCTCTATTAGCCATATCTACACTCCCTGTAATATTTAACGTTCCACCAGAAGCCACAGTTATATTAAAACATACAGGACTACCATTCCAGTCAAGATAAGAATCGATGGTTAAATCCGTAAAATCAACACAATCCCCAGCACCTAGGTTTTTCCTCCAAACACCCCTCCCGTATGTGCCAGCCACCAAATCCCCACTAGATTTATTTAATAATAAATCTGAAACTAGGACTTTCGGAAAATCCGTTTCCTCTTGCCAGGCATTGTCATTTATAGATTTAGAATATACCCCCACATCAGTACCTACATAAATATCATTATTGAAAAAGTATTATGTTAAATTGCCCCACAGCCTGCGCTCAAAAGCCTTCTCCAGCCTTCGCTCCGCTTTTGTTGTCTTCTGTGCAAAGGCTTTTCTGGAAAAATATGTACTTTTAGTAAAACTACTGGTGTGCTTAATATTGAAAAGCAAATAGAATATTGGATCACTTCTGCAAAATCCGATCTGGATACTGCTGAGCTGTTAATCAGGGAATCAAGGAGTATTCATGGTCTTTTCTTTTGCCATTTAACAATTGAGAAAGCCCTTAAGGCACTTGTGGTAAAAGATACAGGACAAATTCCTCCCAAAACACACAACCTGATATATCTACTGGATCTTTCCAATATTGAGTTTGAAGAGATTTATGAGGATTTCCTTGGGATTCTGATGAAATATCAGTTGGAAGGTCGGTATCCCGATTACAATCCTGTAATACCTACAAAAGATAAAGTCGTTGAGTATCTGAATAAAACAAAGGAGATGTTGATATGGATCGAAAGGAAACTATAAGCAAAGTCTCAGAATATGTTAGGATTCTGAACGATTCTGGTTTACAGATCGAGAAGGCCTTTCTTTTTGGAAGTGCAGCCGGAATGAGGAACTGAAGGAAGTGATATTGATGTAATGCTGGTTTCCAGGAGGTTTGATGACAGTTCTGATGATCTTGCTTATGGACTGATCTGGAAATTAACCCGCAAAGTTGACCGCCGAATTGAACCTTTTGCTGTTGGTCTTTCCCGATTCGACAATGATGAAGTTTCACCCCTGCTTCAGATCGTAAAAAAAGAAGGGATTCCAATAGTGTAATCTTGAACAGTTTACCGACTTTACACCCTTTCCGCTGCTTCGTTTCGCAAAAAGAGTGTATCCATCTATCATCCGGAAAAGCCAAAGCCTCTCCCCTCTCGAAATTAAATATTTGATTTGGGATTCTACCAGAAAAGTCGGATGTATAGCATTGGTTACCAAAGCAATCTTAACATAATGCAAGTACATTCTAGTGCAAAAGAAGCAAATCCCGTTCAGCTGCGCTGATTAACATAAAATCAGATATAGGGCATTTCCTGCCCCTATATCGGTACCCGCCCACATCCTGGCCCAAACAGCCACTGGCTGTTTGTCCTATGTTGAAGGGATTTGCGACCTTCTCAAGAGTATTATATTAAATTGCATCTCAAGCCATCCCGCAAATGCTTTTCCCTGTAAGATGCGGATTATTGGAGGACGTAAATTGCGACCTCCATTAAACTGGGTTTTTTCAAGTCGCTTTATGTATTCCAGGATTATCATGATTTTATCATCCTGTTCAAAGTCTTTTCTTTCTAGGGATTCAAGTTTTATATAGGATCTCTTTGTGGGCTTCAAGCATTTCACGCATCCGAGAAAATACTCGCATAATATGGATGTTAACCTTGATGGCCCTTTCGCTGTGTAGAATTCCTGAAAGCATGGCAACTCCCTGCTCGGAAAAGGCTCGTGGAAGTTTACGAAGACCACCCCAACTTGATATTCCAATTTGGAATATCAAGTTATCGAACTCCTTTTTGGTAAGTTGAAACATAAAGTCATCAGGAAACCGAGCTATGTTTCTACTTACAGCTTTATTCAGATTACCTGTAGTCACACCGTAGAGTTCGGCCAAATCTCTGTCTAGCATTACTTTAACACCTCTAAACAAATGGATTTTGTCCATTACGACTTCATCTGATAATGTTAGATTGTTTTCCTCACTCATAGTGATATGGATAATTGTTGATAGCTTTATAAGTTCGCCATAGAATCTTAAAGGTTGATGTGATAAAGGATTGTTTATCAGCGTATCAGTAAACACCCTTTTCACGTTTCTCCGCATCGCAAAAAGAGTGTATCCACCATCCATCCAGAAAAATCTAAGCCTCTCCCCTCTTCAAAATTCAACAAATGGTACAAGACCTACAGAAAATTGCATTTATCACTTTGGTTCCCAAAGCTATATTAACTTAATGCAAGTACATTCTAGTGCAAAAGAAGCAAATCCCTTTCAGCTGCGCTGATTCACATAAAATCAGATAGAGGGCTTTTCCTTTCCCTATATCGGTAGCCACCCACAGCCTGGCCCAAACAGCCACTGGCTGTTTGTCCTATGTTGACAGGAATTGCGTCATATTCCCGTTCAGTATGCTATTAATACCTGCCCATAAGTGTTTCATAGGAGATATTCAATTTTTCATGAAGTCTGCGAATCATTTCCAGATTCAGCTTCCTTTTCCCGGATAGGATTTCTGAGACACGGCTCCTATACCCAAGGATTTCTGCGAGATCTTTTTGTTTCAGATCCTTTTGCTCCATCATGAACTTAATGGCTTCTATGGGATCAGGATTACCAATGGGATGATACTTCTCCTCATAATCTTCGATAATCAACATGAGTATTTCGGCCTCGTCCCCTTCCTCTGTATCTTCTTCTGCGTGAAATATCTCTTTCATACGCTTAAGCGCATTGTCATAATCCTCTTCCGATTTAATTGGTTTTACCTGGTACATATCAATTATATTTTCTTTGGGTCAATCTTATTATATGCAGAATGGGTTCCTATAAAACGAATGAAAACCCACCCCCTCGTGTAGTTAATCTCGGTTATAAGCCGGTATTTGTTGCCACAGATGTTAAATATCACTCTGTTAGCACCTATTATTCTGGCATGACCGAAATGAGTTTTCAAATGATTCGGATCATGCCATTTTCCCCTGGATGATTCACGGTACCAGGTTCGCAATGCTTCTTCGGCATCAGGATACTTCTCCCAGAATTCCCTTATGATTCTTTTTGCAATAATTCGCATAAAATTTCCTCAAATATAAAAAAAGTTACCAATATGGTAACAGTACCGCTGATAAGAACCTTTTAGACTAGATCTTAAGGTTTATGTGTATTGATTATATATCAGCGTGATATTAGAAACACCCTTTTTTCATCGCTTTGCAACGCAAAAAGAGTGTATCCTCCACTCATCAGGAAAAGCAAAGCCTCTCCCCTCTTGAAATATCAGCAGAAGGGTCCAGCAAATCCAGGAGACGACCCACCATTGACAATATTGAGGCAATAGGGTAACTTTTATACCTAACCTGTTGGCCAAAGCAATTTGGACACATGCTTTTTTAGAACTTCCAAAGTTAGTTTTAACACCGGACTAACACGCTACCAGCAAATTGAACATTTCGATACCACCCTTCTGATGGAGTAAAAGATACTTTAGGGCTGGAAAATCTGAATCTGACCCTCGCGAAAACCTTTCCCCAAGTTGAATCATGGCCCAAGTGGTACCATAGTGAACATATCTCCACAGAGGATGGATTGTCGTCAGATGCTCCACAATTATTTTGAAGGACAGCCAGGGTTTTATGTGGATTGGAACAGCCAGACCATCAGGTCAAAGGATCTTATTACTACAAGGAAGATCCTCAAACTGCCCTAAAACTCAAAATCAGGTTTTAAGATCGATATCCAGTTTTTTAATCTGTCTTCAGTCAGATCATATTCATTGTCTTCGTCAATCGCTAATCCGCAGAAAAATCCTTTATCGTCCAAAGCTTCCGAATCTGTGAAATCATAACCTTTCGCTTCAATCTTACCCAATATCTCACCATTTTGCTCTTTGATTCTTTCATAAAGAACAGCCATTCCGTCCGCGAAGTGTTCAGGATATAAAACACTGTTTCCAAGTCCGACAATAGCTACCTTTTTATTCTCAAAACTATTATCCTTAATCTTCATAAAAAACTCAGCCCACTCATCTACAATAATTTCGTTATCCCAATGATCTGCTCCTACAGTAGAACCTATAAGGATGATCTTATTGTATTTATCTAAATCTCCCTGTTTAACTTTTTTTACAGGAATTATATCAACTTTTTCATTTCCAATCAGTTCTCCAAGCTTTTTGGCTACGCTATCTACGTTTCCGCCTTCCGGGCTGTAAAATAATGCGGTCTTGCTCATAATAATGCGGTATTTCGAAGTTAAATAATATCCTCTATCGACTTAATTAGTAGCAATATAGATATAAGTTAGGGCTAAACCAAACAGTATTCACAAATTGAGGATATTCTTTAATTATCTGAAATATGCATTACTTCTCCCCTATTAAAATCTAAATATTAATAGCAGTCGCCCATAAAAGTCAGAATTGCAGTGATTTAGTTAAAACAATTTTATTTTTATTTAGAACAATTAAACTTTAGCAGGTGTTAATAGTCTAATTATAACTATCAATCAGGACCAGGAGAAATGGTGAAGATGATATTATGAGGAATGATAGCTATGAAAAAGATATTTATTGGAATGATGTTCAGCCTGTTTATTGCGGTGAATACTACATGCTGATGATATTGATGAAGGAGGACAGGTACGGGGTATGGTTTATGACCAGGAATCCGAAACAACCCATTGAATTCGCAACCATCGCATTATTCAATGCGGATGACAGCACACTTGTAACCGGCACCATCACAGATCCGGAATGGCAATTTCAATGCCACCAAGATTGCCGAGGGCAACTATTATATACAGGTGAGTTTCATGGGTTATGATGAATTGCACTACAGTGATCTGGTGATCGATCGCAGCAATCGACGCCTGGATATCGGAACGATTTTCCTGGAGACCAGTTCCCAGATTCTTGAGGAAGTGGTGATTACCAATGAACGAAACGCAGTTGAGTTTCAAATCGATAAAAAAGTTATTTCTGTGGGTGAGCAGATGACTGCTGCCTCACTGAGTGCTGTGGAAGTACTTGAAAATGTACCATCCATCCGTGTGGATGTGGAAGGCAATGTATCACTTCGCGGAAGTACAGGCTTTACGGTCCTCATTGATGGAAAACCCACGGTGCTGGATCCCAGTGATGTATTGCGGCAAACCCCGGCCTCCACCATTGAAAATATCGAGATCATCACCAATCCCTCTTCCAGGTACCAGCCAGATGGTACGGGTGGGATCATCAATATCATTACAAAGAAAAACCGCATGCATGGGCCTCCAGGGTCTGTTCAACCTCAAAACCAATACTTTCGGGGAATACGGGGGAGATTTCCTGCTGAATTACAGAAAAGGTAATGCAAATATCTATTTTGGAGGGGATTACAGGAACAGTCCTTATCCCGGAGAGACCTCCAGTGAACGGCGGACCACCCAGGGAGATACCACTACCATCATTGAAGCGGCGGGTGATTCTGAAAGCCTGCATGGTGGAGGTGGATTGCGGATGGGATTGGATTGGGATATTTCACCCAGGAACAATTTTTCCATTGGAATCCGGGCCGGGGAGTATAAGGGCCTGAGCAACTTCCCAACTCGACTACCTGACCTACCGTGATCCTTTCGATTTCGAAACACGCGAAATCAGCCTGAACGAATCCGGTCGGGGTGCACTTTATTACAACCTGACAGGTAGTTTTCAACATTCATTTCTAGCAAAAGGGTCATGAGCTGATGCTGCAGTTCAACCAAAGGCTTCGAAAGGGAGACGAGTTCTCTCGAGAACTTGCTTCAGGATGAGAATGGATCGGTGAACCAGGGTACAAGAACTACCGAAAAAGGACCCTCAAATCAGTTGGAAGTCAAAGCTGGATTATTCCAAACCCATTGGTGATAACATGGCCTGGAAGCTGGTTTTCAGCTGAGAAGCGGAACAAGTGAGGATGCAACTGCTTTGTATATCTTCGACCCGGATGTGCAGGATTATATTCTTCAGCCAGACAAGAGCAATAACACTATATATACCAGGAATATCTATGCCCTGTATGGAATCTTCAAAGGAGAAAATGGAAATCTGGGATACCAGGCAGGCCTGAGGGGCGAATATACCAACAGAGCTATTACTGCAGATGAGAGTGTTGAAGACTATACCCTGGAACGATATGACTTCTTCCCTACCCTCCACCTCTCCTACCAGTTACCCGGGGAAAACCAGCTCATGGCCTCCTATTCACGCCGCATCGACAGGCCCAGGGGATATTACCTTGAGCCTTTTATTACCTGGACCGATATGTACAATGTTCGACAGGGAAATCCTGCCCTGCAACCAGAGTATATCGATGCCATGGAAATGGGCTTCATTCATTCACGTGAGAAGTCACAGTTGTCACTGGAAGCCTATTACAGGATCAAACACAACAAAGTGGAACGAACCCGGGAAGTTTATGCAGGAAGGGATTCTTTTACAAACCTATACCAATGTGGGTACCGATTACTCCCTTGGCCTGGAAGCCCTGTACAATATATCACTGTTTCCATGGTGGGAGCTCAATCTGATGGGCGACATGTATGACTATCGTATCGATAGTGAGATCAACGGATCTTCTATATCAATCATTTAACTGGGGGACGAGGGTGAACAATACATTTAACATAGCCAAAAGGATCCGGATCCAGTTTGATGGCAATTACAACAGTGCCACGGTTACCACACAGGGTGAGGATAAAGGTTACTACGCATTTAATGCTGCTGTACGCAGCGATTTCCTGGATAAGAGCTTATCCCTGGTTCTGCAGGTTCGCGATGTTTTTTCCACCGTGGACGCGTGTATCCATTACACAGGATGTTGACTTCTACAATTATTACAGCAGATCCACCCGGGCACCCATTATTTCACTTACAGCTCAGCTACCGCCTGAACAATTTCAAGCAGAGCAATCGGGGCAGCGGATCAGATGGAGGCGGTGGCGAGGAGTTTTAAAGAAAGTATTATGCCTGCCTCTCCCCTCTCGAAACTAACAGAATAAATATCCTATCACCAATAGAATGGAGCCGGCTTAACCGCCGGAAAACTCCACCCGGATGGATTTGATATGACCGGTTCTGTTAAAGAGATGATTACTCAGCTCTTTATCCAGTATACAAGGAGGGGAAAGCATGATCTCTTCACCGTCTGACAGTTCAACCCTGGTGAATGCGGAATTCCCCATCCTGTAGATAACAGGGGTGCCGCACAGAGTGAAGCCCAGTTCATCCTTTTCGAGAGTAATTAACTGTCGGTTCAACTCCCATTTTAATCCTGAGTGTCGATACTCCTGTTCAGGCAACAACAAGGGATTGAACCTGACTGAGCCCTCTTCAATGATCACGCCTAACTCACCAAAACGGGTGATCACATCTTCCTTGACCTGCCCGGTCATACCGGGTTGCTGAACCCCGCTGAATCCTGGGGTATGGGAATAGGGATCCGTAGGGAATGCACCATAAACATCGGGTGTCTTCTTTAATCCCAGGCCGTCCTTTATCTGATCATAATGATCTTTGATCCTGGATAAGAGCTCTGGTTCCGCCTCTTTTTGTTCTGCCTGAAGATATACATCCTTTACTGCCAGTAAAAGTTTGGAGACCATATGCCAGTATATGCTCCCCAGACCCTCATACTTAAAGAAAGTGCCTGAGCGACCTGTGAATTGCCTGTGATTAAAACAGTCCATATAGAGCTCGCATACTTCCTTCTTATCCCGGGGAGAAATATCATCCAGGCTATCCAGCCTCTCCTTCAGTTCAGCAACATTTCGCAGGGATCCGTTAAAATGGGCATTCCCGTTCTCATCCTCCTCAATAATCTCCTGTCTCCCACTACGAATTTCGTCCAACAGGAAGGCTGACTGATCCAGGCCTCCCCTGGGGATAAGGTTCTTTTCAAGGAATCCCGGAAGCTCCTTGTCCGGGTAGAGCATGTATGAATTCTGGTCAGGTCTGTACATTTTGCTCTCCCGCAGGGCATCCAGGACACCCAATGTTTCCTTCACATCAAGATATCCCGAGCTCAATACCGCCACTTGCCCCTCGAGCATCTCATAAAGGGGGGCAACACTGCAACTACCCTCTACAAATTCAATCAGGTTGTAAGAATGGAAGAGTCTGTCCGGGCGCCTGTTGGAATCGATTGTATGGTCCAGGAATTCCAGGCTCAGGGTGAAGAATTCCTTCAGGCGGGAGGCTGTAATCTCTGCCTTTTTTTCAGAAAAACCCCTATCGTAGATCGATTTCCGGTATTTGCTGCCTGCCAGTCCCAGCTGATCGACGATCCCCCTGCGACTGGCATCACTTAGACTGCCGATCAACAGTTTTTTCTCTTTGTGGAGAATATTCCAAATTTCCAGGAGCAAATCAGCCACCTCCTCGGCTATCAGGAAGGGACCTGGCATAAATCCGAAAAGCTCATCCATCTTAGTGATGAATCGCCTGAGATAATAGAGTGTGACCATCGAAAGGCCATTCCCCACCAATGCATTGTTGGCATCATTCCATTCGGGCCTCTGGGTATTCATCCATATACCGCCTTCGGGAATAAAGTTGCTGAGCTTGGATAAAAGAGTAACCAGGATCTTTTCTGCCAGATTTGTTTTCAGCACCTTTTCTGCCTGGTTGAATAGCAGCTTTCCGTCCGCACCTGTTCTCTCAACTCTTTCTGCAATGACTCTTTCCAGGTCTGCATCATACTTAATGCTGTTGTTAGCATCAGCCACCAGTTGATCATAGGGCCTTATCCGGTAAGGTACATTTGCGTAAACAAATAGATTGGCAGATAAGTGTTTTGCCAGCTCCCCGGGATGATATTTCATGGATAGTTCAATGAGCCGTAACAAATATATAATCTGGTGGTCACCCCAGTATCCGATATTGGACCATGGATCGTCAGGATCCAGAATCTCCCAATCAATCCCGTCCCTGCTTACCCGATAGGGATTGTAACCATCTATAGTGGACGCATTAACAAATTTGCTTATAAAACTTTCAATATAACCGGGGTAGGAAATTGCCAGTGCTTCCCAGTTCTGAAAAATATCACGCCAGTTACCCTGGTAATACAGCTTCTGACTCCCGTCGGTTTTTTTTACATCGATGGAAAACTGATTCCACGGCCTGCTGGGATCTCCGTGCCTCCGGCTGAAGGTCAGGGGCAGGTATTCATAAACAAGCCTTGTGAAATCCGGATCTCGGGTTTCCCTGGAAGCTTCCAGAAGAAGATGATAATTTACAGATGGTTCCAGGTTCTCAAGAAAGGCCTTCTGTTTTTCATATACCACTGAATTCCACTTCCCGACAAACTCCTTTAGATCTGAAGTATCAACAAGGTAGTTGCTGGAAAAAATTCCACCCCGCATGATATTGAACATGGTATTTGAGAAATGCCTCGCTGTCATCAGTCTGTCGGCCGACATCTGTTCCCCGTCA
This sequence comes from uncultured Bacteroidota bacterium, assembly GCA_963713725.1. Lineage (GTDB taxonomy): Bacteria > Bacteroidota > Bacteroidia > Bacteroidales. The sequence continues at coordinate 31,113 of CAVQMZ010000024.1, read as the reverse complement.
GCCATAGTAACAAGTTCCTTCAGGAATCCTGTGCCCTGCATAACATCATCAAGGACCAGGTTTTTAAGCTTACCCCCACCTTTCTGAAGTAAATTGATTGTGGAGAATACATCCGAAGGCCCCTGGTTTATATCGGCTACTATGAGCCAGTCCCTGCTCTGTCCCGGACCGAGTTCAAGCTCCCCGCAAACAAAATATGCCCCGCGCCTGCCTTTCAGTGAGGATTCTGTTTCCGGGACTGATCCCCTCATGAAGGTGGGAAACTGGTCCACAGACAGGAGATATTTTGTATTCTCCAGTCCAGTCGACCATGCCGTAGTTGCCTTCAAGGCTTCACTTGGTTCTGCCTTGTCTGTCAGAATTGAGCTGAGGGTATAGATCCCAAGCCCGGTCCCTTCATCCAATTCACATTTCTTATACCCATCAACGAGGGTGCTCATGTTTGCCTGCAACATGCGGTTCACGCCATAAGGAAGTATGTTTCGGATCCCGTCAATAAACCTGACAGACACTTCCCGTCCCGTGCCTATATTTCTTATTTCAGATTGCTTTACAAAGCCAAATCTGGCACTGTTCATCCAGGTATAACGGAACATTAGCCCAAGGGAGTGGTTTATCTCCTCGAATATCAGTTTGTTCCCTACCCTGTTTTTATACAGATTGCTCGTGGTTTTATAAACGCCCGGAAGATCGGTACGGAAAGGTTCCCACAGGCTGCAACGGCCTTCCATTTCCACAAGGATTATGCTCCGTGAGCCTGTGCTTGAAGAAGCATCATGGATCTTGTCATCTGTATCATACGGGAAAAGGGCATTTTCAGGATCCTTTCGACCACAGGTAAGCCCCCCTGTAGCCGATATGAACATCCAGTGGTCCGAACTGCTGACTATGGACATAAAAAAAGGCTGCATACGGTCGTAATCTGAAATCCGGTAAAACACCTCTCCATCCAGTTCTGTGATTCCGCCTCCTATCCTCTTTCCTGATGTAACCAGCTTTGACTGGCCATAATAAATTTCCTTATTCTTATTCATGGTGAACATAGATTCTTTTCGACCTTGTTCCGTGGCTACCGGCTGGAGTTACTCTACTAGAAAAGGAATATTTGCAGTGGCGGACCGATTCCCCTCATCTGTCACATACACATAAAGCCTGTAGGCTCCAGGTAATTGTGGAGTTTCAATCTCTGCTTCTCCCTGGTCAGTAACAAATGAAATCAGGATTCCGGGATGGTCTTCAATATCACCTCCCATTCCAAGATCGGTACTCTCAGGAAGCAACTCCCAGCGATAAGACATCATTTCATTTTCGTGTTCGGTTGCAGCCACTTCAGCTCTGAATTTCCCGCCAGCCTTGAGCCGGATGTTATCATAGGCTGATTGTCCTTCAAGCCGAAACGAGTCAAGTGTAGGACAGCGGTTCCCGGGCCATTCTCCAGTCCAGGCATATTGCACCGCATCAACTGTTTCCGTGATATTGCCGTTGGCCAGGAACATGCCATACCAGGTGGGGGTCCGTTCCTGTTTCTGTCCCCAGAGGAACACATAGGATCCCAGGCAATGAACAGGGTCCGAAAGGATGGCCAGCTTGTACCTGTCAATAAATGCTTCCGCTTTCTCATTGCTGTTTTGCTCAATGGCCACACCCCATTCTGTCCGGGCTACTTCCCAGTGACCTGTTGCCCCCCATTCTGTTACCATATAGGGGCCTTCCCATCCGGCATCGCTGATGCGTTTCTGAAGGTTCACAATATCGCCGTACATCTGAATTGAAAGGAAGTCAATGTCCTTGCAATGCTCTTTGATATAATCAACCTCACGTTTCCCTATACCGGCCAGGGTGGTGGTGGTGGGATGCTTCGGGTCGATCTCATGGATCATTTGTGATATTTCATTCACTGCATCGTATACTTTCAGATTGGAAGCCTCAAGATTCAGTTCATTTCCGATGGCCCAGCCCAGGAGCGCAGGATGATCCTTCAGACGCTCAACCTCCCCTTTCAGAAATTCGAATTGCTTCCTGACTGCATCGGCATCGTTGTAATCAAATCCATGTCGTTCCCTGGCCACATCAAGCCCCATCAGCACCAGCAAACCATTCCTATGCGCACAATTCAGCACATCAATAGCGTCTTCATCCGGGTTTCTTGTACGCCAGGTCCTGAAAGAATTCCCGGAGGAAGCGGCCAGGGCCTCCACATTTCCGAATTCCAGACCAGCACCCACCACAAAAAATTCCTCACCATTCACAAACAAACGATCATAACCCAGGTCATTTTTCTTCAATTCAACACTCACAGGTCCTTCAGAAGGATTGTTATTCCTGCATGATACCGTACTTATTACAAATAACATGATGGCTATAAGAGGGAGTTTATTCATTATCATATTCCTATCTTTTTTTGATGAGTATCTCTTCCAGCTCTTCCAGGGACCTCCCCTTGGTTTCAGGAAGTTTGATGAGTACGAACAGCAATCCGGCAACTGCAAAAAGGCCAAAAATGAAATAGGTTGCGGAACTTCCGATGTAGGATAATTCCCATGGAAAAAGCTGTTGCACAAGAAAACTTACGGCAGAGTTGATCACTCCCACAAAAGAAATAGCCAGGCCTCGAAGTCTGTCAGGAAAAAGTTCGGAAAAAAGGATCCACATCACCGGCCCCAGGGAAACGGCAAAGGAAGCCACAAAACCAATGATCCCAATCAGCACCAACCATGCGTTAATGGTAATCGTACTGCTTAGTATCTCGCTTTCATATTTTTTGATAAGCTGTGGATCTAGCAGTTCTGACAGTCTTTGCTTGAACGCTACATCACTTTTAAAAACAGCACCTTCAAGCTGTTCGATCTCTCTGAATGCTTCATAATCCTCGTGAGCTTTCAGCTCATCAATGGCCTGGCGGTCAACTTTATATTCGGCAAATTTAAAGCATCCCGCAAGCAAGAACATGGAGATAATGATCCCCGCCAGCCCGAAAGAGAGCAAAGGTTTTCTTCCCAGCCTGTCTACAAATGCAATGGCCACAATGGTGAATACAAGGTTGGTAAGCCCGATGATAACGGCATTGGCAAAAGCTGCATCGGTCCCAATCCCTGTCTGCTCAAATATCATGGGGGCATAGAAGAATACTGCATTGATCCCTGTAATTTGCTGCAGGATGGCAATGACGATCCCGATGGTGAGCACAAAGCGCATGGTTGGACGGAAAAGTTCCTGCAATGGAATCTTCTTTTTGTTGCCTCCACTTTTGATGGAAGCAAGAACCAGGTTAAACTCCTCTCTTGCCGTCTCCCCTTTCTCGAATCTTGACATGACCTCAATGGCTTTTGCCTCATTCCCCTTCATGGCCAGCCACCTCGGGCTTTCCGGGACAAAAAACAGTAAGCCGAAATAGAGAACAGCGGGAAGGGCCTCAAGGCTAAGCATCCAGCGCCAGTTGTTTTCAGCAAGTCTGATATCACTTACCCATGCCGCGTCTGAGTCTCCCAGCTTCAGAATCAGATAATTGGTAAAAAAGGCTGCAGAAAGTCCAATGACGATATTCAGCTGGTTAAAAGAAACCAGTCGCCCGCGTATTTTTGGAGGGGCAATCTCGGCTATATACATGGGAGGTATGATCAATGCTGCCCCTACTCCCAGGCCCCCGATCATCCTGGCGATCACAAGCTGTGTGTAACTTTCGGACAGGGCTGAGAAGACGGCTGAAATGAAAAACAACAGTGCGGCGATGATAAGGACTCTTTTACGGCCGATACGGTCTGATAAGGGGCCGGAGAACATCATGGAAAGGGTGGCCGTAAGGGTCAGACTGGCGACCGCAAAACCATGCTGTGCGGCCGATAAATCGAATTCGATGGAGACAAACTTGATGACACCCGAGATAACAGATGCATCGAAACCCATTAAGAATCCCCCCAGGGCAACGATGAATGCAATGTAAAAAGAATAGAATTTCGACTTTTGCATTGGTGACTTGCTAATTAACTTTATGAAACCTTCCAGCTACCCGCAGATTCTGATCACGCTCCAGGAATAAATAGTATCCCCCAGGGGCCAGTTCTCCAACAGGAACAGGGGCATCAGGCTCAATGACTCCTTTCTTTACCAGGCGCCCCATCATGTCGGAAATAAAATACTGATGTGGATATTGAATATTATTTACGAAAATGTAGTGGTCGGCAAGCGACGGGTACACATGGACCTCAAATCTTTCAGGACTTTCAACCAGGTTAGGTGAGGCCTCACTGAAATTCAAGCGCCCCATATTAAACTGGCCATTGATAATATGGATCCGCATGATTTGATCCGTGCTGTATAATTGTATGTCACTGAGCGAAATGCTTGTAAAATTGGTCCATGAGCCTGTCAGAGGGACAGCCACCTCACCGGTCCGCTCCTCTCCGTTAAACAATAGCTTGAATCTGCCTGCGCTGTTGATGGAACCGGCTCGTATTTCCACATCGTACAATCCTGTATTTTCAACTTCAATGGTGTATTCCAGCCATTCCCCTGGCTCAAGCCAACCGATATTTTCACTTCCGTCGTTTGGTTCAATGTCAACTCCTTCATCCTGCCTGGAACCTGGCCCGAGGTTTTCCGGCTCAAAATCATGATAGGAAATTCCCTCTCCACCTGAGTCGAAATGCACAGATTCTATGGTCCCCGGTATGAGATGCGGACTGTCAGGATCAGGATAGGGCAACTGACTGATGACTGATATTTGCAGGAAAGCTGTATCGGTACCACAAGAATTGGATAGCCAGAGAATGATCTCACCATCCTGATGATTCCAGTCCACCATGATGGAATTTGTGTCATTTTCTGAATCTAGTATCACTCCCTCCGGCAAAAGCCATTGGTGAGATGCTCCCTCTGTAAGGGGAACTGAATAGCTGAGCTGGGACTCATTTAGCTCTACCTGATCTTTCCCGCTGATCTCCATGTCATCCAACTCTACCTTATGTTCCAGGTCGTAGGCCTGGCAAAGGGTGGTCAGCTTGCAGAAAACCGTGCCGGTATCACAAGCCCAATCAACCAGAATGGAATGGGTGCCCTGCCCTTCCACAATTTCTGCACCTGGAGGAACACTCCATAAATATGAAAAATCCATTGATTCTACCGTTGAAAAACGAAGGCCCTTTTCAGATGCAATCACAACTGAATCGCCCTTAATCACCGGTGAGGTATTCAATTGGTATACCCTTATATAATCCACATACATTTTTTGTGGGAACACTGTGGATGCATCAGGATTCCCCGGCCAGTTACCACCCACTGCAAGATTGAGCAGGATGAAAAATTTTTCATGGAATTCGCTAAGGGCTCCAGGGGTGATATCCACTACGTGATACTGAATCCCATCAAGGAACCATTTAATGCTTGTTGCGTTCCATTCGATTGAAAAAAGGTGAAAATCATCTGCAAACACTCCTTCAGCCAACTGTTTTTGACCTCCATACATGGCATGGTTCTCACCTGCATCTGACCAGTGAATGGTCCCATGAACCACATCGTCCCTTCCCGGGCCGCCACCAATCAACTCCATGATATCGATTTCACCGCACGCGGGCCAGGAGGTCCCTTCAAATATTCCGTCACCCAACATCCAGAATGCAGGCCAAATCCCCTGTCCGTAGGGTAGTTTCATCCTGGCCTCCATCTTCCCGTATTTGAATGAGGCACCATTCTGATAAGTAATCAGCCTGGCTGAAGTATAGCTATTGCCTCCGTATTCCTCTTTTATCGCCTCTATCACCAGGGTTCCATTTTCCACCCTGGAATTTTCAAATCTGCGGTCTGTATAATACTGCAGCTCATTGTTTCCCCAGCCATTTCCACCAACCTCGTGGGTCCATAAGCGTTGAATCTGGCAGCCCAGAATAATTGAATTCATCACTCCACACAAGTTCGTAGCAAGCCTGGGCATTGATTTCAAAAGTGGAATATCCCAGACCTGATAGCAGAAAAAAAGTCGCAAATAGCCTAAGGAATCTCATCGTACATCCTTTCTTAGATTGAGTTGGTGAATCTTTAGTGATCAGAATTTTAATAAAAGAGGTTGCCATGAGCAACCCCTTTCATTAAACAATAAGAAACTATAACTAATCAACCTTCAATTTCCGAACAGATAAGCCACCTTCCTTATCAGAAATATTCAAGAGGTAAACACCCTCTACAAGATTACTCACATTTACAGTCGTGGTGAAATTGTAAATTGAATTGGCATTGAAGACTGTACGGCCTGTCATATCCAGGATCCTGATGCTGGATATCTCCACATCGGAGCGGACCGTTACCATATCACTGGCCGGGTTTGGATAGAATGAAATATTGGCAACATCTCTACTTTCTACAGCAGTTCCGCCACCCTCATTTGTCAGGTCTGACAGAGTGATGGTCCCAAAGTCCTCAGTGTTCATATATGCCTTGTCTTCGTTAGTAGTCCAGGCCTCTCTGAAGAGACGGGCTCCCCCACCTGTACCCACATCGGTGGAAGAGGCATCGAAATTAAATTCTTTACCAACAAGGGGGAGGAATGAAGCCGAAAGTGAAGTCCAGGGGATAGCCAGCTCAACAATATACCCGGCATCATCGGCCATCATTGATTGAGCCCTTTGAAGGTCTGCTGCCCAAACATCGTTTACATTGGCTGATCCACTCCAGGTGTCAAGCCCCCTGACAGTGCGGATCTGCCAGTCGTCAGCATCGTATGGAGTTGCAGCCGACTGATTCATATCAAAAAATGTCTCTATGCAGTCGTTCTCATAAACATTAACTTCATTTCCGTTAAATGGGGTCGCATCCTCCACCGAGTACAAGAGGTATAAATTATCGATATCCCACATGATTTTCCAAGAGGTATACATTCCTGTAGGAGATCCCCACCAGCTTCGTTCCTGCAGGGTGTGGGTTTTTGCATTGCTCCAGACATCATCCACTGTTCCATCTATTACCGGAGGTGTATCCCCCACGCTGATAGCCAGTGCTGTTCCATCCTCCAGCTCCTCCACAATAATAAGCTGGATCATTTCCTGGATTCCGGAAGCTGAACCACAGACCAGTGAGGTAGTATCCCTTACCTCTACTCCATTGGCCATGTGAGAATATACAATCTCATATAAACCTGTATTCTGACCCACCAGGATGGTATAGGGCGCCAATTGAGTGGTGTTGGTATAAACATTCCCTGCCTTGGTCAGGCTAGCTTCTGCACCATCAATGAACAGTTTCACATCGGTGGCGTTGTTGAACTTGTCAGTAATATTAAAGGTCACATCGGTGTCCGGGTGGGCAGTGAAACCCGGGACAGTGATATTATCAAAGTAGTAGCTATCCCCATCACTGGAATAAGACCATCCGAAGAATATCACCATCTGATTATAGGATCCTGTGGCACCATCGGGCAAGGGGAATTTCAGTGTCTTCCAGGCTCCTACCTGGGTGTCGTTGACATCTGTATAATATTGGTCAACCTCAATGGTCTCCACTCCACCTGTGCGATTGAACAACTGGAACTTAAACAGGATGGAGTCATTTATCCCGGCATCGGCCGTATAAAAGTCAACCATAACTGTGTCATTGGTCCCGGAAAAAACCACATCTCCACCAAAATAGATATTAATTCCTCCCCAGAATGTGGCTCCTGCCTTTACAACTTTCCCAACAAATCCGTCTCCGCTGGGATTCGCAACAGCGCTCTCATAGGAGGTAATGTCAAAGGGTTCAACCAGGGGGTCGGTAACAGATTCAAAATCAAGGAGGTTGACTTGTCCAAAGGACAACAATGCTCCCGTTAGGAATACAAAACTAATTAGTAAAATCTTTTTCATAATTTAAATTGTTTAAGTAATTGATTTTTAAATGATTAATAGTTATCGTTCTGTATAAGGGTATTATTTGAATTCAGTATTTCATCCTGGGGTATGGGAAAGACCTCATGTTTGTTTTCAACAAAACCAAGGTCGCCCAGAACGGATGGAGCATCCCCCCATCTAATCAGATCGATAAATCGAAATCCTTCCATAGCCAGTTCCAGCCTTCGTTCCAGTTTGATGTCATCCATGGTCACTGCAGATAGCGGTTCCAGTCCAGCCCGTTCCCTTACCTTGTTAAAAGGAACTGTCGGATCTCCGGCCCCACTGCCGATCATGGCCTCGGCCAGCATCAACAAAAGGTCTCCGTAGCGCATCACCCTTTCATTGGTTTCATAATTCCATTCCGGGGCACTTGAGGACGTTAGGGAACCCCATGGCGCCCGCTTCTTACTGAACCATCCGGTGTAGTCTTCATTTTGATCCCAGCCCGAAGCTCCAATAGAGGTGAGAAATGCTTCCCCATAGGCTGTCCCCTCTTTTCGAACCATATCCCCTGCTGCATTATAATCGGCGATGAGGTCTGTTGATACCATATCAAAGCCCCAGCCGGCATTGAGGGTATCAGTTGAAATGGACCGGGGACCACTCATTTGAACATCAATGTTCCCTCCGTTCACACGTCCATTACCCCAGTCACCGCCACGTTCAATATTGGCATATTCGATTTCAAAAATCGATTCAATCCCGCGCTCATTACTATACTGCCAAATGTCATCGTATTCTTGTTCCAGGTCATAAATTCCAGATCCAACGACGATGTTGAATTGCTCAGCAGCCAGCGAATAATACTCTGCAGCGGTTTTGTCAAAACTGTAGCGTTTCTGAAAATAGGGTGATGCCATGTAGAGATAAGCCTTGCCCAGCAAGGTTTGCGCAGCTCCTTTGGTGGCCCTGAAATTATCGGCAGGGGTCAATTCTGTTTTCTCAACCAGATCAGGTATGGCTGCAAGCAGATCCGAAATAATCTGAGCATAGACCTCTTCTGCGGGTGATTGAGCCTGGTCATAAGCATCAGCCCCAAGATTTTCGGTGTATAAAACCACATCGCCATAGAACCTGACAAGCTCAAAATAGAAATATGCCCTTAGGAAGCGCGCCTCGGCCACATATGCCTTTGACTTCTCAGAAGCTTCCGGATCTGCATTCAGCATAACTGCATTGGCCCTGTTAATGCCATAGTAACCCCTTCTCCAGAGCTCTAAAACTGCTGTGTTGGTGGGGAGTGTCCTAAATTCATTTACTTCATGGTATTCGGGCCTGTCGCTTTTCCCTCCACCAACTACTTCCGAATCATCCGAAGGGAAATTTGCCATAAAGTAGTAAGAGGACCAACCGGAAAAAAATTTCGGTTGCAGCATGGAATAGCAAGAAATCAGTCCCTGGTAAATCTCTTGTTCGTTCTGGTAGAAATTACTTTCAAACTTTTCGCCAACCGGTTCCAATTCCAGCCAATCTGAGCAAGCGGTAGAAAGAAGCAATGATATGACAATGATATATTTAATGCTTTTCATATTGTTAAGATTTTTCATTATAGTGTCAGATTAATACCAAACGTAAAAACCCTTGATCTGGGAAACAGTCCCCGGTCAACTCCGATACTTTTCATGTCGCTGTCTGCATTGGAATCGGCACTATTCCCAATCTCGGGGTCACTTCCCGGATAGCTTGTAATTACAAACAGATTCCTTACAGAAGCATAGACCCGAAGTTTATTGATCTTAATTCTTTCAGAAATATTCCCGGGCAGCGTGTATCCCAGCTCCAGGTTTTGCAACCTTACATAACTGCCATCAAATACGAACAGGTCGTTGTGCGAAAAATTCCCATTATTATCAGTGACAGTGTAACGGGGAAACTTATCCGTATAATTCTCCGGCGTCCAGGCCTCTTCATAGAAGTATAAAGGTTTGTTGTTGTCGGTGAGATCGGTTCGGTAGGCCCCGAAATAGACTTCGTTTCCAAGGGTTCCACTGAAGAAAAAGGAGAGATCGAAACTCTTGTACCCCAGGTTTGCATTCAGTCCGAATATCCAGTCAGGGTGCGGACTGCCAATGATGGTCTTGTCATCTTCATTAATCACCCCGTCGGGGTTTATATCCTTAAATTTCACGTCACCCGGAATCGCTGCTGGCTGGATTAATTCTCCTTCAGCATTCGTATAGGCCTCTATCTCCTCAAAGGAATCAAAAATCCCATCGGTCTTATACCCATAAAAGTACCATATGGGCGCTCCCTGCTCAGAACGTGTAATGGCTCCTGTTGTCCCCAGATTCTGGCCCAGCAGCGGAGAGCTTAAATTCGCTACTATATTTTTATTATACGCTGCATTTGCCCCAATATTGTAGGAAAAATTGCCGGCTTTAGACCGGAAGGAAATCTCCATTTCAATCCCCGTATTTGTAATATCTCCCGCGTTGGCATTGGGCACATGGTTTCCCACATATTGAGGGATGGAAGCAATGGTGATCAGGTCGATAGTATTCTTCCTGTAGTAATCTGTTGAGAATGAAAGTCTGTTCATCAAAAACCTGGCGTCAATTCCGATATCAACCTGCTGGGAAGTCTCCCAGACCAGGTCCGGATTACTCAGGGCTGTGGGTTCAGAACCGGCAACCCGGGTCCCCCCGCTGATATAATAGGAGGATTCCGCATCGGTCTTAATGGTTGAAACGTATTCGAAGTTGCCGAGAGACTGAATGGATCCATTCTGACCCCAGCTTGCCCTTAGCTTAAAGAAATTTATTGCCTGTACGTTCCAGAAGCCCTCCCTGGACATCACCCAACCCACTGATACAGACGGAAAATATTTTGTACGGTTCTCGGCGCTTAACTTCGAAGAGGCATCGGCCCGTAACACAAAATCTGCCATATACTTTTCCTGGAAATTGTACTGAACACGGCCGAAATAAGAAAGTAAACGGTTGTCTTCGTTTCTCCGGCCACTGGCAGCAGCCTTGGTTGAATCACTCAGGACAGCATCCAGCACAGCAAAATTCCATGATTCCTCCTGGAGTCCTTCTCCGAAACCACTTAAATAATTATAGGTGTATTCCCTCATGGTAATTCCGCCCAGGAACATGAAACTGTGGTCTCCAAAATCCTTTCGATAGGTAGCCGTATTTTCCCATTGCCAGGTAAACCACTGATTGTTCTCATTTCCCGTGTTACTCAGGAAATTATAGTTGATGGAATGGTAATAATATACGGGGGTCCAATACAGTCTGTTCCCCGATGCCAAATCAATGCTTAAATCTGTTTTAAGGGTAAGCCCTTCCACCGGAGCAATCTGTATATTGACACCTCCAAGTAGCTTATCGGTCTTCCACTCATCATGCTTGTTATCAATTTGGGCTACTGGATTCCTGGTTTCATTCTGAACGATGGTTGACATGCCATAATATCCTTTGTCCCCCGGAGCTTTAAGTGAAGAATTGGCGATATCATCGATGTTGTCATAGATCTGTGCCTGGTATTTCTCAGGAATCATGCTCGCATCCTCATAATAAACAGGTGTAAGGGGATCCAGATTCATTGCATTTGAGATCACCCCTCCAAACTCATTGTTTTCATCAATTGAGGTACGATTGATGTGCGTATAAGAGATATTTGCTCCAAAGGTAAGCCAGTCTTTGGCCCTGTGAGAAATATTCAGGCGGGTGGTATACCTGTTGAAATTGGCTTTCGCCCCCCCCAATATGCCATCCTGGTTATAGTAGGATCCGGAAGCAAACACAGAGGTCTTTTCATTCCCGCCGCTGATGGACAAATTGTACTCGCTCATGGGCGCCGGCTGAAAGACCTCACCAAGCCAGTCAGTCCCCCGGCCAAGGGTATCCGGGTTGAAAGGATAGGCCGCGTCTACAAACCTCTCCAACAATGCATCAGGAATTTCAAAACCTACGTTGTCACTTATAATTTCATGGCGAAGGCCTTCCCTGTAATAGGTAGCATATTGTTCTGCATTCAGCACCTCGGCAGATTTTCCAAGCTGCTGAAATCCAAAGCTGAAATTAAAATTGATCACCGACTGCCCTGTGTTAGACCCTCCTTTGGTGCTTATTAAGATCACCCCGTTTGCAGCCTCTGCGCCGTAGATGGCAGCTGAAGCTGCATCTTTCAGTATCTCAATGGATTCAATATCATTTGCGTTCAGGTAATCTATGCCCCCTGTACGCATTCCATCCACGATATAAAGTGGGTTCGAGTTTTTATTTGTGCTGGTACCCCTGATCCGCACCGATAATCCGGCCCCGGGGGATCCCGACTCCTGTATAATATTAACACCCGCAGATTTCCCCTGAAGCGCCTGCTCGACCCTTGCTGCATTCTTGTTCAGGTCGTCGGCGTCTAATTTAGAGATTGCACCTGTGACCAGGCTTTTTTTCTGAGTGCTATAGCCTACAACAACGACTTCATCTAGATCCTGAAACTCAGCCACAAGCGCAATATTAAGCTCTTCCTGTCCACTGATGGTTTGTCTTATTGTATTATATCCCACATAGGAGAAAACAATAAGCTCCCCATCGGCAGCCATTATAGTATAATCGCCGTCGTAGTTTGTACTTGCACCTCTTGTTGTTCCTTCAATAAAAACTGTAACACCCAGAAGATTCTCCCCAGTCTCCGAGTCTGTCACTTTTCCTTTGATAGCCCTTTCCTGCCCTATACCTGCGGCAACTAAACAGATTAGGATCATAACTGTAAAAAGTTTTTTCATATATCGCAGTTTTAATAGTGTTTTTAGCGCGTCGATTGTCAGTTTGAGAGATTGAAATTAGGCCAGCCTATTATTCAAAGCAAATATTAACATTCATCAAGACTACATCACAGTCTTAAAATACATACATCAAATACACATCATTAAATATTTATACACTTGATATTATGACACTTAAAAACTATAAAAAACACTTCGGTGAATTTTTCCTGTTATCTCATTTGTATCTATACGAGATCAGGCATATAGTTTGCTTACACTGGAAGAGATAAATTTAAGGTGGGGATATTGCTGGTTTAAATGCCCAGGATATATTCGGTCAAATTAACACCCTGATCTATATTCAACTTCTTTCTAAGACGGTAGCGGCTGATTTCCACACCACGAACAGAGATATTCATGAGTGGGGCAATCTCCTTGGTTGAGATATTCATTTTCAGATAGCTACACAACCTTAATTCCTTTGGGGTGAGATCGGGATGCCTCTCTTTCAGGCGTGACAGAAAATCTTCGTGTACCTCATCAAAATACTTGTCAAACACTTTCCAGTGCTGCTTGCTCTTTATATCCCTGTCAATCCTTTGTACGATCTTCCGCAGGGCCTGCTTGTTGCTTTCGGAGGATAGGTTTCCGATTAAATCAAATATTTCGCCCTTAACCTGGTTTAAGAATTTGTTTTTCCTAACCAGGTACATAGTCGAGTTGGCAAGCTCCATATCCTTATGTCGCATTTCAATAACAAGCTGTTCATTTTTAAGCCGTTCAATTTCACGGTTTGAAAGTTTTACACCCTCCCGGTATTTTTCTTCTTTTTCCAGCATCTCCTTTCTGTGGATCATCTGTTCTTTGGCCCTTGCGCGCCTGATCCTCCGCTCAACCATTACAATAATAAAAGCTGTTATCAGGATTGTGAGTATTGAATACAGCACATATGCCGCAGTAGTTCGGTAGACGGGAGGTGTGATCGTAAATTTCAGCGAAGCCACATCACTGATGTTGTCATAAATGTTGTTTGCCTTAACCAGGAACTCATAATCACCCTCCCGGAGGTTGGTGTATTCTTTGATATTCCTGGACTCCCAGGGAGACCAATTATTATTAAATCCTTCCAGTTTATAAGAATAATTAATATAACCAGGTGCTTCAAAAAAAGGGGCAAAAAAATTAACTACAATAGAGTTCAAACGGTACGGTATTTCGATATTTTCTCGATTTACACCCCTGAAATTGAGGACCGAATCTTGTCTTTTTCCATTGAGTTCAACCTTCCATATATAAGTCCTGAAATCCGCGTCATACTTTTTTTGCTTGTTCTGCTTATAATAAAAGATCCCCCGCTCGCCTCCAATGAAGACATTGTTCCGATCTAATACATAAACGTTTTCATTACTCGATCCAAGGAATTTATTCTGAATTCTTTTAAAAGGTTTGGTAATTTTCAAATAACTACCATCCTCCTGCTTTCGGAGCACACCCATGTGGCTGGTGGTGAAATACCACAGGTCTCCCCAATAATCCTCCCTTACTTTCGTCAGCCCCGGTTCATTATTCAACAACTGGTCATATTCTTTATCCAGTAAAAAACTGTCCAGCTTGCTGTCGTAAAAATAAAGCCCATTTCCGGTAGCGATACGAAGCTCGCCTCTGATTTTGGAAACACTGTAAGGCAAGGAAGGCAATCCATTTGATTGCTTATAGATACTTACACTGTCAACAGAGCGTAAGTCATCTGACAGTTTCAACCTGAAAATCCCTTTATAGGCATGAGTGATCCATAAATCCTTGTTCTCATCAAATAATATCTCTTTGCAGGATTCATCAAAGTTTTTGATATCATCCAACTTCTCCCATCCATTTCGTAACCCGGAAGAGTAGCCGTAAATCTCCAGGCCAGTGTAGGTTCCTCCGATCAGTCGATCATCGGTCCCCGGAACTTTCAAATAATTCCATCCACCCATCGTAGTCGAAATCTGTTGAGAGCTGAAGCCATCCACTACGAATGTTCCCAGATTGTTCCCACAGATTAACTTCCCCTTGAATTCTCCCAGTGACCATACCTGACCGACTACCCCTTCAACCGATTGAAATTCCGTATGATCCAAAGATTCCTTTGCAATCTCGGAAGTAGGCTTGGCGAATAATCCCTGGTTGGTCCCGATATATAACATACCATTATGAGCAATGGATGCATATGATGTTCCAATACCATAGAAATAGTCCAGTGATCTAATGGGGGAACTCAACTCCAGTGCATCAATCCCATTATCCAGTCCAAGCCAAAGGTTTTCATCTTTATCCTGGTACATACTTAATATGGTGTTGTTTTGAAGCCCCCTGTACCTGTTAAAATGCTGAATTACCTCCCCCTGGAAGTTTATAATATATACTCCATTTTGGATGGTTCCAATAGCAATCTGCTGATTGTTAAGCCTTAAGCCCGAGTATATCTGTTCTTTCTGCAATCTTTCAGAGATATCAGCCTTCAATGGGGAGAGTTCAGTCCCGTTAAAATGGAAGATGCCATTGCTGGTTGTCCCTACCAGGTAATCATTCGAATCAATGTCGATAATAAAGGTGATCTCGTTTTCCTTGAAGAATTCCGTATCCCTATATACAGTGAATGTACCCTTGGAATTCAGAAGACCAAGTCCAAAATCCCGGTCAATTACGAACAGGTTGTTATTCGATAAATAGGAAAAGCCAAACCTGGATTTTGGTGCCACAACAGAAATCTCATCATCCTTGAAAATATAAATCTTTAAAAAAGACTGGAATACGATTCCATATTCTGTAGAAAAAATACGCCATATGTCATCAAAAGTCTGGTCAGATTCTGCCAGCTTGTCTGAAAGCGAGTAGTAGGTAAATATTCCATTTTCATCTGCTGCGAAATATCCAAACTCGTTGTATCCGCCTGTATATAGCTTGCCGTCTATCCAATTAACTGATCGGACAATGGAATTGTTGGGTAAACTATAGAGATTCCAGCTGGTCCCGTCAAACTCTAAAACGCCCTTGTTATTCCCAAAGTAGATGAGACCATCAGAAGCCTGGGTAATAGACCAGTTCTGTGTTCCTGCGTTGTACTTTTCATGCAAATAATTATTGATAAAAGGCAATCCTATATCTTCAATTTGGGCATGAATTTGTAATCCCCATGCAAACAAGCCTATAAACAAAAGGAACTTTCGATTGCCCATATTCTCAAATTATCTTTTTGCAAGATTGGTCAGTACAAATGTAGATAATTTTATAGATGGGGTGACCCTGGGACCAGAATCAGCTTCATCCTCCGGAATCCTTGCTTCATTGTGAAGCAACAACAGCTTTTTCCCAGGCACCCTTGAGGTCCGTATTTGAATGGATTTGAAATGAAAAAGACAGGTGCCAGCCTACTGTACACCTGCCTTTTATCTAAATCCAAAAATATATAAATTATAATCCAGACTTCTTAAAAGTCATGAACCATGCGGCCTGATAGAAATTGGAATCTGCACTATTCAGTTCTTCCTTATCTTTCTGAGATAGAACAGGAACAATCACATCATCACCCGGCACCCAATTGGCGGGAGTAACCACAGAATTGTCAGCATAATTTTGTTGCAGAGCAATAACCGTTCTTTTAATCTCCTCAATGTTTCGACCTACCTGGTTTGGGTAAAACATGATAGAGCTGATAAGGTTATCAGGGCTGATAATATATACGCCTCTGACATTCTGACTGACGCTTGCACTTGAATGAATCATTCCATAAAGGGTAGAGACCTTTAAATCATTGTCAGCCACCAGGGGAAAATCAATCTGAACAGGTTCTCTGTCCTTATATGGAATTTCTTCAAGGGCTGCTTTCCATGAGTTGTGTTGTTCCAGGATATCAGTGGATAACACAATAAACTTCACATTCATTTCTGAAAATTCATCCTGAGAATAGGCAAGTTCAAGTATCTCTGAAGAGCAAACTGGCGTAAAATCCTTTGGATGAGAAAACATAATCTTCCAGCTGGTGCCAAAGTCGTTGGGAAAACTGACCTTCCCATTGGTAGACTGGGCAGTAAAAGAGGGAGCCTGGGAGCCAATCAGGGGAATTGAGGCTTCTTGTGCAGAAGCCTGGCTAAGGCAAAAAACAACTGCTAATGCTACGAAAATGTGCTTTTTCATGTGTGAATTTTTAAAATCGTTACAATCATTAAATATATCATATGAAAGGTAAGTCTGTTATTTAGATTAAATCTAAATAAAAGAACAATTAACGATATAATTAACGTATGGCAAATACTGTATAATTGAGTATTGCACCGACGACATGGGGCGGAAGTCTCAGTTTCCTTAAAGAGAATGCAAGACATTTGGCCGCATTCATATGGCACAATATAACTGAGACTTGTGATCGGGTAAAATCCTGCGAAATGCCTTCTTTTTGACTTAAACCCTGAGGAAGATTTTTCTTTTATAGAGGAAGTAAAGAAAAGCCCATTCCAGCAGCAGCACTCCAATGGCCAGGATCACAGCACCCCAGATCTCGCTGATATGGATGGAGAACCAGTTCAGAAAGAAATGACTGATGTCGCCAAAATTCACAATCCTTGTGACCATATAAATGGTAATGGAGTTCATTCCAAAAACCCTGAAGAAGAGGGTCCAGTTTTTAGAGCCTTTTACATCAATAACATAATAGAAAAGAGCCAGTAAGAGGGCGCTGACTCCAGCAGCGAGGAGGACATAGGGCACGGTCCACATTTTTTTAATAATGGGGTAAACGTGGCTGAGGGCAAGGGCAAGGATGGCAAGACCAAATCCTGCTGCTGCAATATACAGGGCCTTTTGGGAAGGCTTATATGGTGTACTTCGTATCAGGTATCCAGCCAGGCTTCCAAGCATAGTGATTGAAACTGCCGAAACTATGCAAAGAATACCTTCCGGGTCAAATACTTTGTCATAAAGTCTGCCGGGAAGAAAATGTTGGTCAAGCCAGGCATTGATTGTGGCCGCAGGTTCAAAAACCCCGGCTCCATATCCGGGCACCGGGACAAATAGCTGTAATACAGCCACCCCGGTTAAAATGCCCAGTAGCCAGAAAATAACGCCCTTGATACTTTTGGAGTAAAGTGAAATGAGCGCAGCAAAAAAGTAGCCAAAGCCAATCTGAGCCAGTACGCTGGCAACCCTCATATCGGTAAACCCCCACTCCAGAACACCATTGTAGAGCAAGCCCAGGGTTATAAGGGCCAGCAGCCTGATGAATATCTTTTTCAGCAGCAATTGCTTTGCTATTCCTTTTTCCACCTTCGAAGAAATGGCATAGGGAATGGCTACCCCACTTATAAACATAAACAGGGGGAAGATCAGGTCATAAAAGCGAAATCCTACCCAGTCCACATGTTCCTGCTGAAGAGCGAGTGCTTCAAGCCAGCTCCAGCCTGTGGCCTCAGCAAGTGTAACCAGGATCCATCCTCCCCCCAGCAGCATGACCATGTCAAAACCCGCGCAGGGTATCCAGGGATAACAATCGTTCTTTTGTCTGGGTTCTAAGGGATTCAGTATGCTGTTCGGGGGCCATCAGGAGACTGTTTTGAAGGTTTGAGCTGAATATTCAGGATTCCAAATTAGTAAAAAAGGGCAAATATGTGCTTTATTATGAAAGATGTAACTTGTAATAAAATCTATACTGCTTCGTCTTTCATTTATTAACGCTGACCAACAATCACAAAAGTAAGTCCCCCATGTTCCGCAACTACCTGCTGATTACTTTCCGAAATCTTTTTAAGAACCGAATTTCCTCCCTCATAAATATTGTTGGTTTAGCCATAGGTATGGCTGCTTTTATTTTGATTATACAGTATGTTCGATTTGAACTTAGCTATGATAATTTCCATGAAAATCAGGATCTTATCTACCGGATTCAGCAGGACCGCTACAACAAAGGAGAGCTGACTACCCAATGGGCGGCCGGTTGTTCAGCGGTGGGACAGGCCCTGTATGAGAATTTCGAAGAGGTGGAAAATTTTACACGTTTTCAGAAATGGAATGGTGTTTTCAGTGTTGGGGAGAAAAAATTCAGGGAAGAGGAGATTTACCTGGCCGACACTTCCTTTTTCGAAATTTTTTCCTTTGCCATTCTTGAAGGGGATCCAAACACTGTGCTCTTGAATCCCATGGAAATGTTGCTGTCCAGAAGTACCGCCAGGAAGTATTTCGGAGAAGAAAGCCCCATCGGTGAAAGCATGAGCTTTAATGGAGATGTGGAATTCAGGATTATCGGGGTTTTCGAGGATGCACCGGAGAATTCCCACCTGAAACCCGATATAGTGGTTTCGTGGGCTACACTGGTGAGGTTTCGTGGAGAGAACGTTAATACAGCCTGGCAATGGGACGGATTTTTCAACTATATCCAGCTTAACCCACATACTGATTATAAGGACTTTGAGACAAAAATACCAGCCCTTGTGGAGGAGCTTACAGGGGAAGATCTGGCAAACTTTGGTGCCGGGGCTATTTATAATCTTCAGCCTCTTAAAAGCATACACCTGAATTCTGATTTTATGTTTGAAGCTGAACCCAATGGGAATGCCCGTTCAGTATACGCCCTGATTGCCATATCCATTTTCCTGGTGATCATTGCCTGGATCAATTATATTAATCTCTCCAGTGCCCGTTCGCTGGAGCGAGCCCGTGAGGTTGGAATGCGCAAAGTGAATGGTGCCCAGAGAAGGCAGTTACTGGGGCAATTTTTAATGGAGTCCTTTCTTATGAACATCATTGCCATAGGGCTTGCATTTATCCTGGTTATTACACTTGGGCAGGCCTTCAATCGATCTGACTGGACAAAATCTTGACTACTCCTTTGGATCCAATTCAGGTTTCTGGGGCCTGGTTTTGCTGGGTTTTATTGTGGGCGCATTTTTTTCCGGCCTCTACCCTGCCCTTTTCCTATCCTCATTTAAACCCACCACTGTATTTAAAGGGGTTTCTGAATTAAAAGTGGGCGGACTGGGCATGCGCCGGATCCTGGTGATTTTCCAGTTTACCACCTCCCTTCTGCTGGTGGCCGGCACCCTCACTGTTTATACCCAAATTTCCTATATGAGAAACTCCGACCTTGGGGTTGACATTGATAATGTCTTGGTAGTCAGAGGACCTGCAGTAAATGATTCCACTTATTCTGAAAAATTCAGCGCCTTTAAGCAGGAGCTGATTCGAAATCCGGATGTGGAGAAGGTTACAGCTTCCATTGTTGTTCCCGGACGACAACCCGGCTGGAACGCTGGCGGGATTCGCAGGCTTTCTGACGCTGAAGAAGATGGAAATCAGTACCGGATCATTGGCTTCGATTTTGATTTTGTGGATTTTTATGGACTGAGCATCCTTGAGGGACGGAATTTTTCTGAGGATTTTGGCCAGAACAGTGAGACGGTACTGCTAAACGAGGCGGCAGTTACCCTCATGGGTTTTGAGGACAATGCTTCGGCAATAAATGTGCCCATTTATTTCTGGGGGGATACTTTCAACATTGTCGGGGTATTGAAAAATTACCACCAGGAAGGATTGAAGGAAAATCAGGAGCCATTGGTATTCAGGTACTTCAAGGATGCAAACTCATACTATTCCATAAAGGTAAATCCTTTGAAAAGCAAGGAGGTTCTTGCTTTTGTGGAGGAAGAGTGGTTGCAGTTCTTTCCCCAGAATCCGTTTGAGTATTTCTTTTTAGAGGACTATTATAACGAGCAATACAGGAACGAGATGCGATTTGGAAGGGTATTTGGCCTCTTTGCTTTCCTGGCCATATTCATTGCGGGCCTTGGATTGTTTGGTCTCTCCTCCTATGCCACCATTCAGCGAACCCGGGAAATTGGACTCAGGAAGGTGCTGGGTTCTTCCGTAAGCAATGCGGTGCTTCTTCTCCTGCGTTATTTTGTGATCCAGGTGGTGATCGCTGTTCCCATTGGACTGGGAATGGCTTACTACATCATGTCCGGATGGCTTGAAAATTTTGCCTACAGAGTGAGTATCGGTTGGTGGTTTTTTATTATTCCCACTTTTATTGTACTCCTGATTACCATCATAACCGTAATATCCCAGGTTTTGAAAACAGCCAATGTTAATCCGGCTATTTCAATGAGACGGGACTAGGTGAAAAGAATCATAGCGCCCCCTTGCCGGATTTCGAGCAGCGCACCAGATCCATAACAATGCAGGAAGACTCCTGTTGGCATCGTTCATGGATCCATTTCATAAGTACCGAGCCAAATCTTTGCCCCAGGAAAAATGCGCCCACTAAAAAAACATAGGTGTACCAGCCGAATCCAATGCCAGACAGGATTCTGAGGGCCACAATAAAGGGTACGGGAATGTGAATGGCAAGGAACCATTGAAGCGAAAAATGTTTGACATTTGCCCTCCAGTATCCAAATGGGATGTTCAAAATGAAAACGAGCAGGGCAATTAAAATAAGCCTTATCATTTCTTCGATTTTTTACCCTTTTTCTTCTTCTTTTTCTGAAACTCATCTTCCTGGTCCAGCAGGGACTGCCAATCCGTTTCTTCATTCTCTTTTGATGCCTCTATGGTGTCCTTATAGAAACCTTTGGACATCTCGGTCCGGTATATGGGTTTGCCCAATTGTGCTTCGATGATGGCAAGCATTTCCCTTTCCTCTTTGCTGCAAAAGGAGATTGCCTGTCCTTTGTTAGTCCCTCTGCCGGTCCGGCCGACCCTGTGCACATAATACTCGGGGGTTTCAGGCAGGTCATAATTCACCACCAGTTCCACATCGGGAATATCAATTCCACGTGCACTTACATCCGTAGCAATCAATACTTTAGCAGCACCAGAACGGAAGAGCTGCATGGTAAGTTCACGCTGTTCCTGTTCCTTGTCACTGTGAATGGTTTCAGAGGGTATATTCACCCTTTCCAGTGCCTTTTTCACCCTTTCGGCGCGAACCTTTGTTCGCACAAATACCAGAATTTTTGAATCCGGATGGTTGGTTATCACATTTTCGAGGAAGAAGCGCTTGTCGTCCATTTCGATAAAGGCCACCGCATGCTCGATGTTTTTGGCCACAGGATCTTTAGGTGAGATCTGTATGCGTATGGCGTCGGTCACCAGGGAGTAGGCAATCTTTTTTATCTGCTCATTGATGGTGGCTGAAAAGAACAGTGTCTGACGCTTCCTGGGCAGATGTTTCATCAGATCTCTTATATCCTTGATAAAACCCATATCAAGCATATGATCCGCTTCATCCAATACCAGGATTTCCACCCTTTGAAGTTGCAGTTCGCCCTGGCTTACCAGGTCAAACATCCGACCGGGAGTAGCAATAAGTACATCGACACCCTTATTCAGCTGTTTTATTTGTGGATCCTGGTCTACCCCACCGTGAATGGCAAAGGCAGAGACCCTTGTATGCTTTCCCAGCACCCTGAAAACATTTTCGGTCTGAAGGGCCAGCTCGTGTGTTGGAACCATGACCAGGCATTTTACGCCATCGGGACGCCCTTTTATCTTGCGATCATTCAAGGTGTGTAATACAGGAATTGCAAAGGCCGCAGTCTTTCCGGTTCCGGTCTGGGCTATGGCCAGTACATCCTCTCCTCGCAAAATGGGAGGAATGGATTTAAACTGTATGTCGGTGGGTTTTTTAAAGCCCAGTTTGGAAATACTGGTCTTAATTCCATCAGCGATATGATAATCCTCAAACTTCATTTTAAAGGCTTTGCTGCAAAGGTCTTAATATTCCTGAGAAAATTTGATTACCTTTGTGGAAATTTCTTAGCCGACTTTTCAATTAGGCAGTTTTCCCGCATTTCAGGGACCCCTCTCTTTTTTTCTGATTCAGCTAAGGCGGCGGCTCATCGAAGCACGTCTTTTTAAACCATATAGCAGCCTTGTATTAAGGCTGTTCAAATATTATTATATGAATAACACAACAGTAAGTAACAACAGAAGTAATCAATCAAATTCTGGTCGTAAAAGAGTTCAGCGACCAAACAATCGTTATCAAAACCAGCCACGTTCGGCCAAAAAGGCCTCGACACTGGATCCTTCCCTCCTTGTAAAGGAAGCGGATCCCACTGTGATTGAAACAGTTTTTCGTTCCAAGAGGCTGATTAAAGATATGCCCATCGATGCTAAATTGAAGGAAGCCCTGGCTTCAAAGGGATATGAAAGACCCACAGAAATTCAGGACAGAACCCTTGAAACCCTTTTAGAAGGCAGGGATATCCTGGGAATTGCCCAGACAGGTACCGGTAAAACCGGAGCCTTCCTCATCCCCATCATTGAACAATTACTGCATAACAGGGTAAATCCCTATGCGCTGGTGGTTGTTCCCACACGTGAGCTGGCTCTCCAGGTTGAAGAGGAGTTTAAAACCATGTCAAAAGGACTGGGTTTTTTTAGTGCATGTTTCATTGGTGGCACCAACATCAATACAGACCTTAAGAGGCTTCGCAGAAGCACCCATGTGGTAATTGCCACGCCCGGAAGGCTGCTCGATCTTACCGATCGCCGTGCCATTGATCTGGGTAAATTTAAAACCCTTGTTCTGGATGAGTTCGATCGCATGCTGGATATGGGTTTCATTCGCGATGTAAATCGCATTATTGCCGGAATGAAACAGCGCAAGCACACCATGCTCTTTTCAGCCACCCTTGATAAATCGCAACAGGCCATGATCAATTCCATTCTGAATAATCATGTGACTGTCAAAGTGAGTGCTGGAAATAGTTCCGGTGATGGTATCGACCAGGAAATAATCAGGCTGAAGCCCGGTGAAGACAAGTTTAAAGTTCTGCAGAAAATGCTGGCCCAGAATGAGTTTAACAAGGTTCTTCTTTTCGAGGAGACCAAGCATCGGGTAAGTCGCCTGTGCCTGAAGTTAAACAATTCCGGTATAAAGGCCGATCAGATTCACGGGAATAAGAGCCAGAATGCACGTCAGAATGCCCTGCAGGCCTTTAAACAGGGTCGAGTGCAGGTTCTGGTTGCTACCGATGTGGCCTCAAGGGGACTTGATGTTTCAGATGTAACGCATGTGATCAATTACCAGGTTCCACAAACCCATGACAGTTATATCCACCGCATTGGCAGAACAGGCAGGGCAGGAAAAGTAGGTAAAGCCTATACTTTCGTAGCCTGAATCTAAGCCAGTTCTTGTGATCTGATGGATTCCACCCCATCAATAGTCATTGGGAGGGGCTTGCCCATCAGGCGGGCCCCTTCCTCCGTAATCAGGTAGTCCTCTTCATTTCTTAAGCCGCTGAAACTCTTGAATTTTTCAATTTCCGAATAATTGAGGAAATTCTCCAGGTGATTTTTGGATTTCCACATCTCGATCAAATCGGGAATGAAGTAAATGCCGGGTTCGACGGTTACCACAAATCCGGGGCGAAGGGCCTTGCCCAGGCGAAGTGATTTTAATCCAAACTGGGTGGATTTGGGAACTCCGTCATAACCAACCCATTGCTCACCCAGGTTTTCCATATCGTGCACATCAAGCCCCATCATATGGCCTGTGCCACAGGGAAAGAAAAGAGCGTGGGCTCCGGCTTGAAGTGCCTCTTCCGTATCACCCCGGGTCATACCAAAGGATTTTAGTCCCTCGAAAATGGTCCTGCATGCCATCAGGTGTACTTCTTTAAAGGGGGTGCCGGGTTTAAGCATGGAGACCGAGGCCATGTGAGCGTCCAGGCATAGCTGATAGATTTCTTTCTGTAGGGGTGTAAAGGTCGGATCCACCGGAAAGGTACTGGACAGGTCGCCGGCATAGCGCATGGGGGTTTCAGCTCCTGCATCAAGTAGGAAGAGGTCACCCGACTTGATCGTATTCCCGTGATAATGGTTGTGTAGAGTTTGCCCATTGATAGTTGCAATGATGGGAAAAGATGGATTCCCATTTGCTGCCAGGGCCACCTCAGCGACTTTTGCTGCCACTTCGGCTTCCATCATTCCCGGACGGGCATAACGCATTCCTGCCAGGTGCATTTCTGCACTGATCTCCACAGCCCGGTCAATTTCAGCAATTTCTTCATCCGACTTGATCTCCCTTTGCGCAACCACAGCTTTGGTAAGCTCCAGGGAGGCCTTTTCGGAAACTTTTCCGTAATGAATACCGGTGAGCTCAGAAACTTTTAAAAGGATGTCACTGCGGTAGGGATTCAGGAAATGAATTTGCCTTTTGGAGCTCACCGCCTCAGAGATGACTCCGGCCAGTGCCGCGGATGGTCTCACATCACTAAGACCGGCCTTTTCACCCAGGGAAGCGATGGTGGGAACCACGCCGGTCCATACAATCATTTCAATGTCATAGTCATCCCCGAAAAGCATGGCTTCTCCACTGTCGGCATCTAAAACTCCGGCCAGAGAGGGCTGGTCGATGCCAAAAAAGTAAAGAAAAGTACTGTCCTGACGGAAATGATAGGTGTTGTCAGCATAATTCATGGGCGATTCTTCATTCCCGGGGAGTAGAATTAGTCCTGAGCTAAGGCTCTCGGCCAGTTTTTTTCTTCTCTGGATATAGGTATCTGCGCTGAACATTTTTTTAAGTATGGGTTTGAGCCCGTTAATTTATTCATATTGTTTAGTATTTTTAAATCAAAGCCGAAATAAATGAATACAATGGGATTCTGGGCTCTTGTAACGGGGGCTTCTTCTGGCATCGGATGGCACATTTCAGAACAACTGGCAGCCAAAGGATGTAATATCATCGCGGTCAGCAACCAGGAAACTGAGCTTCAGGAATTAAAGCGGTCTCTTGAGCAAAAGCAGAGGATTCAGGTAAGGACTGTTTATCAGGATCTGGCCATAGAGTCGGCTGCACAGGAGCTTTATGATTTTTGCCAGGATCAGAACATTCAACCTGATATCCTGGTCAATAATGCCGGAATACTGTTATTCGGGGAAATGGTTGATTCGGATTTTAAGGCGGTGAAATCCATTCTTAACCTGCATGTAAACACCCCTGCCCTTCTGTGTCGTTTATTTGGAGCTCAGATGAAAGGAAGGCATTCGGGTTATATTTTGAATGTGTCTTCCATCTCCTCCGTAATGCCCTTTCCCACCATTTCAGTCTATGGACCCACAAAGACCTTCCTTCGTTATTTCACAAGGGCCATCAGGACTGAATTAAAACCCTATGGCGTATATGTTAGCTGTCTGATCCCCGGAACCACAGATACCCCCTTAAATGATCCCTTTGGGGCCAATATGAGCCTTGGAAGGAAGATGGGGATTGTCAAAGGCCCGGATTCAGTCGCAAAAGCAGGGATCCGGGCCCTGTTCCGGAACCGGCCGGTCAGTATTCCGGGCCTGCTTAATAAGGCCATAGTTTTGCTGGTTCCACTTGTGCCTCGATTCATTATTACTTTTGCAAACCGTCAAAGAATCAAAAAGACCAGAAAATCAAATATTTAGCATGATGGAACAATGCTTCAAAGCAAAAAAACTGGGAAACAGCGAGGTGGTCCTTAAAAACCTTTTTATAAGATCGGCTGCTTATGAAGGAATGCAGAAAGATGGATTGCCCACCGAGGCCCTTACGGAACATCATGTATCCATGGTTAAAGGAGGCATAGGCCTTACCACTGTTTCCTACGGGGCCGTCTCCCGCGAGGCCAGAACTTTTCATGAGCAAATGTATATCAATCCCCTTAGCCTTGAAAAACTGTCCTTGCTGGCCAAATGCAGTTCATAAGGCCGGAGGGAAAGTAGCCATGCAGCTTACCCACTGTGGCTACTTCACAAAGAACATAGAAACCAAACATCCTGATGCACCCAGCAGGGTACTTAATGCCTATGGGATTTTATCCGGAATTATCTTTTCAAGGGAAATGGGCGAAAAGGAAATGGACAAAGTAGCCAATGATTTTGCTGATGCTGCCCTTGGAATAAAAGAGGCAGGATTTGATGCGGTGGAGATTCATATGGGACATGGCTACCTGCTCAGCCAGTTCCTGAGTCCAGTTACCAATAAGCGCAGGGATAAATATGGAGGCAGTGTGGAAAACCGGAGCCGCTTCCCACTGGAGGTCCTGCGAAGGGTAAAGGAAAAAACGGGGCCGGGTTTCCCTGTAATGGTGAAGCTTAACCTGAGTGACGGATTAAAGAAGGGCTTTTCCCTGGAAGACTGCAAATATGTGGCAAAGCGTCTGGAAGAAGCAGACTGTACCGCCTTAGAACTGAGTGGGGGTTTTACTTCCAAGAGTCCCTTCTACCTGATGAGGGGAAAGGTACCCCTTCTGGGAATGGCCCGAAATGGGGATAATTTTGCCGAGAAACTTACCATGGCTATATTCGGCCCGCTCATCATAAGAAAGTATAAATTCGAAGAAAACTTCTTTTTGAAGCAGGCCAGGGAGATCAGGGCGCATGTGAAAATGCCACTTATATATCTTGGAGGCATTGATTCCAGAGCTGGAATTTTGGAGGTGCTGGATGCAGGCTTTGATTTTATTGCCATGGCCCGGGCTGTAATCCATGATTCCAATTTTCTCTTGAAACTAAAGGATGGAAGCATAGACCGTACCAAATGTAACCGCTGCAATAAATGTGTAGTGGAAATGGACCGCGAGGGGGTTAAATGTGTCCTGCCCCCTGAATCGCAGTAATTTTTATCTTTAAACCCCAAACCCTTAAAGCATCCAAACAATGAAAATTCTTTTACCTGCACTGATTCTGGTTCTGTTTGTATCCTGCAGTCCCAAAAAACCGAATATTGTAGAGTGGCGTGGCGAAGATCGCAATGGCAGATACCATGAAGGCAATCTCCTGAAGGAGTGGCCGGAAGAAGGCCCAAGCGAACTCTGGTTCCTGGATGGAATCGGCAGTGGTTATGGTTCGCCCGTCATTGAAAACGGTTTGATATATATTAGCGGAGCCCTAGACAGCACTGCCTGGCTGCACTGCATTACCACGGAAGGGGAAATAATATGGCAATCGGAATTCGGAAAAGAATGGGTGGTCAATTTTCCGGGATCACGCTCGGCACCGACCATCGTGGAAAACCTGATCTATGTGGGCTCCGGGATGGGAAACCTGTATTGCCTGGATAAAGCTACAGGAAGTGTCGTATGGTCAAAGGATTTCGCAAGCGAATTCCAGGGGGGCCTCCCCCGCTTTGGACATTCCGAATCGGCAGTGGTGGAAGCGGATAAAGTATTCTGGACCCCTGGAGGAGAAAAGCACAATGTAGTAGCACTTAACCGCTTTACAGGTGATCTCTTATGGAGTAATCCAGGTTTTGGTGAGCGTTCCGGCTTACCATCCTCCCAGGGTTATTACCCTTTCAGAGAGGAAGATCCTTGTTACCTTTTCAGCCTATCACCTCATGGGACTGGATGTGGAAGACGGTGAATTGCTGTGGTCCCAGGAAATGGAAGGTATTGAGCCTGATCAAAGAAAACCCGGCATGGGCGACACCCATGCCAATACGGTAATCTATGAGGATGGAGCCATTTACT
The DNA here is from genome assembly GCA_963713725.1 of uncultured Bacteroidota bacterium. Classification (GTDB taxonomy): domain Bacteria; phylum Bacteroidota; class Bacteroidia; order Bacteroidales. Next base: position 3,067 of record CAVQMZ010000024.1, on the reverse strand, counting down.
ATGCCACGGGCGATGACGGGAATTTTGGAGTGAAGCTGGAGCTGTCCGACGACGGGACTTCAATTCAGGAAGTGTGGAGAAACAGGGAGTTTGACAGCTATATGGGTGGCATCGTAAAGATCGATAACTACCTCTATGGCGGTGGCACAAAAAAGCCCCAGCTTAAGTCCATCGACGCCAGCACCGGTGTACTGGCAGATACTTTAAAAGCTGGCCGGGGAGTGGTCATTGAAGCTGACCAGATGCTTTACTACTATAATTTTCAGGGTGATCTGAAACTGATTTCCTATGCCAATGGAAAAATGAAGGAGGTCAGTTCATTTAAAATAACTCGTGGAGACAAGGAGCATTTCTCTCACCCGGTGATCCACGAGGGTGTACTTTACCTCAGGCATGGTGGAGTTTTGATGGCCTTCGATATCAAAGAGTCCGTATAAAATCATGCAAATTGGATATTATTCACTTTATAAAGTGAGTCATTACTCACCGTAGATCTGGATTATAATCTATAATTATAATTTATATAGATTATAATCAAAGTACACGAGTTTGAATTCAGTTTTTCAAATAAATGAAGAGGCTTTCGGATTTCATGCTTAATCTCAGATCATTTCATCGCTACGATTCAGATATTATTCCGGGTATTTAAGAACCTGCCCGCCTTCAAGGAGCTTTGGCTTCAGCGCCTTGTAAGCTACATCGTGTATATCTTTTTCACCCTCGATGGCCAACACGGCCACTGTAGCGGCACTCTGGCCCAGGATCATAAAAACCGGTTCCATGCGGATGGACCCGAAAGCAATGTGGCTGCATGAGACGCATACCGGGACCAACAAATTGTTACACTCTTCCTTTTTTGGCAGAATGGAGCCCATATCAATCTGGTAGGGAGGCGTACGCACCCCGATATCACCCTCGTTCTGAACAAAGCCTTCGGAAGTAACATAACGTTGTGTGTTATGGGAATCCATGGTATAGGACCCCATGCCAATGGACCGATCCACCGGAGCCTTGCCCAGGACCTCGTTTTCAGTCATTACAAAATCACTTACCATCCTTCTGGCTTCCCTTACATAAATATTATATGGCCAACCCCCGTTGTCGGCGAACTCGTCCTTTGCATAGCCCCAATCTGCCATGCTCACCCTGACCTCTTCGGGTACACGGGGATCAGTCTTGAGAAACCAGTAGTAGCCCTTCTGATAAAGGGTATGTTCCCGGATAATCTCTTTTCTCTGTTCATAGCTTCCCTCCGGATACTCATAGTTCATTCCAATATTATCCGAGCTGAAAGGACCATGGTTGTTTACATCGGTCTTCCCGTTAGGAATGCGATCAAATTTATTAAATGTCTCCCTCCAACCCGAATCATAGACACGAGCCAGCAATTCGTACCTGCTGGAGTCATAGCCATCCGGTCGGGTAATGTCTATGCGATTCTCAGGCAGATCAGTAAGGCACATGCGAAAACAGTATGCCTGGATCCGATGATCTCCTGCTCCGTTTTCTCCCGGGTCTTCCATTGATACACCCTGCAATAGTCCGCTGGCAGGATCGCCAGGCACCACATAGGGACTGATATCTGATTTGAAGTAATGACCGTGGTGAAAAACACCCTTTTGAATGCCATTCCACTCCTCTCTGTAAACATCGTTTCCTTCACGGCCTGTTGTGTAGCTTACTCCTGCGCAAGCCATAAGATCACCCTCATATGTGGCATCGATGAAGACCTCCCCCACATATGTTTTTCCACTCAGGGTAGTTATGGAGCTGATGGAGCCGGAATTAAGCTCCACGCCTGATTCGCGATCCAACCACTCATCACGGAATACCGGGATTTCATATTCACTGATCAGGTCCTCAAACACCTTTTCAGCAGCAGAGGGTTCAAAGATCCACATGGTTCTGAACTCTCCATCAATGGCCACATTCCCCTGCCCCACATTTCCATATTCCGCTTTCTTCTCCCATATCCAGGAATTTTCGTCCATATAATGGAGGTAGAGGCGATGGTAGAAGTCCCTCGCCAATCCCCCAATTACCGCCTTATTACCTGTGTCGGTATAGCCAAGGCCGGAAGAACTCAATCCGCCAAGGTGCTTGTCGGGTGAAACAATGATGGCACTTTTCCCCATTTTCACCACCTGGACAGCTGCAATCACAGCCGCAGAAGTCCCTCCGTATATGATGACATCGGCAGACCGGGCGGACGAACTATATTCTTTTACCCGGGTAGAGCATGCTGGAGCTGTTAAGATGGCTATGAGCGACATACAAAGGACAAGTTTGCTTTTATTCATGGGAGAGCAGGTTTTTTAAAAATGTATAATACTCTAATTCAGCACCCATATTTTCGGCCATAATCAGAATAACATTGGCCGGTTTAGCTTTGCATTCATTTAAAGCAAATATGAATGCACTGACTGGAAAAAGAAAGAGCACTTTCTCATGGGTAGGACTGTTATTATAGAAAACTCCTATCCCAAATTTAATCATAAACATTACATTTAGGTGCTCGATTCTTAAACTTGAGAACTAAATGAATCTTTTTTACAAAAAAGGCTAATACCATGAAGCAATTATTCTTCTTCGGCTTAATTTTAATGGCTTTTCAGGCCTGTCAAAGCGAATCTGAAAACCCAAAACCCAATGTGGTTATTATTTTCCTTGACGATTCGGGCTGGGCAGATTTCGAACCCTTTGGTGAACTGGCCTTCGAAACACCCAATGTATCTCAGCTGGCAGCAGAAGGCTGTGCCTTTCAAAACTTTTATGTACCACAGGCCATTTGCTCTGCCTCACGATCAGCACTGATGAGTGCCTGCTACCCAGGCCGAACTAAAGTTTTTGGCGCCCATGGGCCGAATGGATGGGGACTGGATACCACCTTTGCCACCATGGGGGAAGTTTTTGGAGATGCGGGTTACGCCACTGCAGCCTTTGGAAAGTGGCATTGCGGTGACCAGCCAGAAACCAGGTCCCATGCAAGGGGTTTTGATGAGACTTGCGGATTGATGTATTCCAATGATATGTGGAAATACCATCCGGGTGACCCTGAGTACTGGGG
>CAVQMZ010000023.1:0-449490 GCA_963713725.1 uncultured Bacteroidota bacterium | reverse complement strand
GGTGGCAAAAGATGCTCTGGCAGCCGCGATGTGTTACGATAAAAACGCATCACTCTTACCCCCAAACGAACCCATCATCTCGGGACGTAGCAATATTCAGGAATACTGGCAGGGTGCCATAGACGCAGGATTGATTGATGCCTCAGTTCAAACCATTGATGCAGGCAGCGATGGTGATCTGGGCTATGAAATCGGCACTTTTGAGTTAAAATTCCTTGGGGAAAATGGAGATACCATTGTCGACATTGGCAAATACACCGAAGTATTAAAGCGCAATGATGAAGGCAAATGGATTTCCCTCTATGGCATGTGGAGTAACAACGAAGCCATAGCAGTACATTAATTTAAAAGCCTTCAAGGCCTATTATGCAAACTATATAACAGGATTTTCAAACATTACATTTACCTTAGTGAATGCATTCGGTCAGGGTGATAAAATTGTAAAACACTGGAATTTCAAAGGGAACCACACTGGAGGCTTTTTCGGAATCCCGGCTACCGGCAATGAGGTAAATGTAAGTGGTGTCACCCTCGTGAAAATGAAAGAGGGAAAAATCGCACAGGAACAGGATTTCATGGACAATCTTGAATTCATGCAACAACTTGGACTGATACCTTCAGAATAGGAAAGTCCAGCCTTCCATGATCTGCTTTTTATTGATCGCGGATTTTTATAACTTGAAATTCTTATCAAGTGAACCAAAATCAATAAAATGGCATATCAACCCATAGAGAATTATGCAATAATCGGAAACATGCGTTCTGCTGCCCTTGTGGGACGGAACGGATCCATCGACTGGTTTTGCTTCCCCCATTTCGATTCACCAAGTCTGTTCGCATCCATACTGGATGAGGCTAAAGGCGGATACTTCAAAATAGCACCCCAAATTGCTGAAAGTAAATGCAAGCAATATTACTGGCCCGATACCAATGTACTGATCACCAGGTTTTACAATGCAGAAGGCATCGTGGAGATTACAGATTATATGCCTGTGGGAGAGGATATAGTCGATGAATTTGATTACAGGATCGTCAGAAGGGTAAGGGGCATCCACGGTAATATGAGAATGAAGGTGGAATGTTATCCCGCATTCAACTATGCCCTAACTAAACATGAAACGCATATTTCTGAAAGAGGGGCCTCCTTCCATACACCCGAACTCAGCATGGCCCTGGGGAGTACCATCCCGCTGCAAAAAGATCAAAAAGGATCTTTTGCCGAATTTGAGATTACCGAAGAACACGATCCCGCTGTTTTTGTCCTGCATAAAATCAAAGAAGATGAAGGCTGCACCATCTGTTTTTCACCTGCCCAGGCCGAAAAAAGATCCCAGGATACTATCGAATACTGGAGAAACTGGCTATCCCAATCCAACTATAAAGGTAGATGGCGCGAAATGGTTCACCGCTCAGTGCTGATTTTGAAACTACTTACTTTTGAACCTACAGGGGCCATTGTTGCATCACCAACCTGCAGCCTGCCAGAAGGAGTCGGTGGGGAAAGAAACTGGGATTACCGCTACACCTGGATCAGGGATGCGGCATTTACAGTCTATGCCTTCCTCAGGCTCGGATTTAAAGAAGAGGCTGGCAATTTTATGAAATGGATACTGGAGAGATCCTCCGAGGACGATTCGGGCTACCTGCAGATCATGTACGGAATAGACGGCCGGCATAAACTGACCGAATCACATCTTGATCACCTGGAAGGATATATGGGCTCTTCCCCTGTCCGCATTGGCAACGGTGCTTATGACCAGCTTCAACTTGATATCTACGGTGAGCTTATCGATTCGATCTATCTCTTTGACAAACACGTAAGGCCCATCGCCTACACCGGCTGGCTTACTGTATATAAACATGTGAAGTGGATCAGTAATAACTGGGATAAAACCGATGAAGGGATCTGGGAAGTCAGAGGCGGACAGCAACATTTTGTATACTCCAAAGTGATGGCCTGGGTAGCCCTTGACAGGGCCATTCGTCTGGCTAATAAAAGATCCTTTCCTGCCGATCTGAATGAGCTACACCAGATCAGAGATAAAATCTTCCTGGAGGTAATTGAAAAAGGATGGAACGAGGAAAAACAAAGCTTTGATCAGTATTATGGAAGTGGCACCCTTGATGCCTCCAACCTGATGATGCCGCTGGTATTCTTCATGTCTCCCTTCGATCCAATGATGGAAAAAACCATCAACGCCAGCATGAAACCTCCTCACAAGGGAGGACTTCTCTCAAACAGCCTGGTTTACCGCTACAATGTCAACGAGACAGATGACGGACTTACAGGCGAGGAAGGAACCTTTAACATTTGTACCTTCTGGCTGGTGGAGGCCCTGACCCGGGCAGGTGCTTCAAATCCCGAAAAGTTGGAAAGGGCAAGGCTTATCTTTGAACAGATGCTGGGCTATGCAAATCATGTGGGCATGTATTCCGAGCAACTGGGAATGAGTGGTGAGGCGCTGGGTAACACTCCCCAGGCATTTACACACCTGGCATTGATCAGTGCAGCTTTCAATCTTGACAGGGCTCTGGGATAAAAAAAAGTAACAAACTCCCCCCTCTGATTAGGGAAGAGTTTGTTCCATATCTTTACCTGCTTTTTGTTATTCCGGAATACCAAAGGCATAATAGAGTTCTCCCGGGTAATTCTCATACATCCCCTGGAGCAGAACACCGCCTTTCTCTTTCTCCAGAGATTTCCTCAGGTCGTTCACCGAAGTAACTTTCTGATTATTGATTCCGGTGATGATGAAACCCTTTGAAATGCCGGTCTGGTTTTTCAATAATCCATTGCTCAGGTCTTTCACCACTACTCCACCTTCAAGCCCCAGCTTTTCTGCCTTTTTCGAATCAAGCTCCTCCAGTTCAGCTCCCAGAATATCAAGGATATCAAGTTCTTCCTTGGAAGCCAGTTTTCGTTCCCCCTTCTGATCGGCCAGTTTTACCTGGAAAGTCATCTCCTTTCCATGCCTGTCGACGGTAACCGAAACCTCATCCCCGGGTCTGTGCCTTCCAATCTGCTCAAGAAGGTCCGATGACTTCAGGACGCGACTATCATTAATCCCGGTAATCACATCACCGGAAACAATGCCGGCCTCCCCGGCCGCACCATTAGCCATAAGGCTGTCCACATAAGTACCCTCGCTGATCTTCAGCTTCTCATCTTCCACCAGCTTTCCATCTATATCCCGGATCATGATCCCCAGGTATGCCCGCTGAACCATTCCGTACTCAATTAAATCCTCAACAACCTTGGCGACAATGTTTGAGGGAATGGCAAAACCATAACCGGCATAGGAACCGGTCGGACTGGCTATGGCGGTATTTATGCCGATGAGTTCACCATTGAGGTTCACAAGGGCGCCCCCGCTGTTTCCGGGGTTGATGGCTGCATCGGTCTGGATAAAAGCCTCGATGGCCGACTTATCATCAATAATATTGATGTTCCTGCCCTTCGCACTGATAATTCCGGCTGTAACTGTAGAGTTTAAATTAAAGGGATTTCCTATGGCCATGACCCATTCACCCACCTCAACTCTATCGGAATTACCCATGGGTACGGCCTGCAATGCGGCATCCTTGATCTGCAGAACGGCCACATCGGTGGATGGATCTGTACCTACAACTTTAGCCTTAAGGGTTTCATTGTTGTGCAGGGTAACTTCAATTTCATCGGCATTTTCGATTACATGGTTATTGGTAACTATATAACCCTTCTCGCTGATGATAACTCCTGAACCGGATCCCATGCGTACATAGGGATCAGCCTGCCTTTGTTGGCCACGGGGATCAGAGGGCCCCTGAAAAAATCTGAAGAACTCCTCTCCAAACATATCCCCGAAGGGATTACGTGGCTGATTAGCGTATGGATTCGAGGCCTGTACTTTGCGGGCCGAGCGGATATGAACCACCGAATTCATCACATCTTTTGAAACTCCGGTGAAATCCAGTGGCACAAGCTCGCCGTTCTCCTTGACTGTATAAACAGCCTTTTGAACCGGCACTTGCTCTTTCATATGAACTATTCCCACAGCATCATCCCTGTGGATGCCTGTGAGTAAAAATACTGCGATGGTGAGACCACTCCCAATGATGGAAGGGATCATCATTTTGATAAGCTTTTTCATGATATATCTCCTTCTTATATATTTTGTTTATTTATAAATTCACTTTACAAAATGACAAACAAAAACAGACTTTTGCTTAAGATTTTGTGTTAAGAATTCTTAATTGGCATGTTAAAAAATATTAAATGCCAATTTGAAATTGCTTACATTTATTAAGCAGATGTAATAGATTAAAGCGATGATCAGGCAGGACATTTACGACGAACCTCTTTCTAAACTGGAGCTCCTGGAAGCAGGGACCAGAGTAAACCTGGTTTTAAGCGGAGGGGGAGAAAAAGGCGTCGCCCATGTGGCCCTCCTGGAGAAGCTGGAAGATCTGCAGATTCAAATAAATTCCATTTCAGCCACCAGTGCAGGCTCACTGGTTGCCTGCATGTATGCTTCAGGGGCGAGCTTCACCGAAATGATCGATTTCTTCACTGAAACGCCGCTCTTTAAGTACTCATGGCTAAATCCCCTGAATACAGGTTTTTTTAAATCTGATAAATACGAGATTTACCTGAAAGATCACGTAAAAAAAGAATTTGAAGACCTGAGCTATCCTGTTTATGTATGTGCAACGAATATGGAGGAGGGAGAACCCCACTATTTCCATACCGGCTCCCTTATGAAACCCCTGATAGCATCCTGTGCCGTTCCGGGCATATTTTCACCCGTGGAGATCAATGGAAAGCTCTATTCCGATGGTGGTGTCATGGATAACTTCCCGCTTTTTCCCTTCCAAAAGGATCCTTTACCCATCATTGGAAGCTATTTGATTGCCCCAAATATTACCACCCGAAAGGGACTGGACAATATCCTGAAGGTAACGGCAAGATCCGCCACGCTGCTGGCCTATGCAGCCGATTATCCAAAATTTTCAGACACCTACCTTACGGTTGTACACCAGATCAGGGATTATGGAATTTTCGATCAAAAGCACGGGACATAAGATTTACGACAAGGCCCGGCAATCTCTTTTCCAATAAACTTTACACTCTTGTTATACTTTCGTGATAAGCCTGTGATTTCATGGGCGGATCTTTGAATCAGATAATCATTAAAACAAAAAGTAATGAAAACAACTCTGATTCTTAGTGCTCTTGTGTTGGGCCTTGTATTTTTCTGGCTGCAACAAGGAGGAGGAACCCATGATGGAAACCTCCATGTTTAAAGTATCCATCGAAAATGTGATGGACGAAAAAGACTTCTTATCCACCGGGGTATTTAACACCCCGCATGGTGCAAGTGAACCCGGCGGGGCAGGTCCCGGAAACATGTATTCATTCTCTTTTGAGGCAGGCCCCGGACAAAAACTCTCTTTTGCTACCATGTTTGTGGCTTCCAATGACCTTTTTTACGCCCCTTCGGGGGAAGGCATTGAATTGTTCAACGGCAGTTTGGCCCTGAGCGGCGACATTACCTCACAAATTATGCTTTATGATGCCGGAACCGAAGTAAATGAAGAACCCGGAACAGGGCCAAATCAGCCGATGAACGGTGGTCCGGGCGTAGGCATGGCTGAAGGGGGAATGGTAAAGGAAATCAGCATGGTTAATGATGGCTTCACCTACCCCATGGTAAGCGAAAACATCATGGTCACCATCGAGAATGACGGGGCCACAGGTTTCACCCTTACCATAAAGAATAAAGAAGGCAGCAGCACTCCCATAGCACCGGGTGTCTGGGTGGTCCATACCACAGATAATCCGTTGTTCGAAGAGGGCATGGCCGACTTCGGATCAGGGTTGAAAGGGCTGGCCGAGGATGGAAATCCATCCAGCCTGGCCGGTTTTCTTGATATGAACAGCGGGTATGTTTCACCCCTTGCACCTGGTGCCTGGGCAGTGCACTCTTCCTCCACCATGCCCATTTTTACCGACATGACAGCAGACATGGGCGAAGGCCTTGAGGACCTGGCCGAGAACGGCGATCCTTCAAGCCTTGCCGGAGCACTCATGGGTAAAACAGGAGTAATCAGCAGCGGCGCATTCACGACCCCCACCGGTTCATCCGGTCCGGGAGCACTGATGCCAGGCAACAGTTACGAATTCACCTTCGAAGCCGAGGAGGGAGATTACCTCAGCTTTGCCACCATGCTGGTGCACACAAACGACCTGTTCTTCTCACCTTCTGATATGGGCATTGCCCTCTTTCAAGAAGGGAAAGCAGTCTCGGGTAACATCACATCCAGCATCATGCTTTACGATGCCGGCACCGAACCCAACGAGCTTCCCGGAGTCGGACTGCATCAACCCGCTCGTCTTAACGGCGGTTCAGATGAAAATGGCAAGGTTCGTATGGTAGACGATATGTACACCTATCCTGCAGTATCCAGTGTGGTAAAAATCACCATCACTCCCATGTAAGAAAAGTAGTTTCATAGTTCTGAAGAAAGGTGTGGTCCCCCGGGACTGCACCTTTTTTATTTAACAGTTTGGCTGATTAGTTGTTTATACTAAAACCACCTAATATCAGCCGTATGAAAAAATATGGGATAATACTATTTTCGCTTGCCATATTTACCGTGATCCTGGTCCCGCTGCAAGCCCAGATAACAATCGGATCGACCAGTTGTCGATACAACAAGCATTGTCTCCAGCCTGGACACACCCTGGGAAATTTTATGGGGCCCCGACGATCACATATGGATTACCGAGCGCCATGGGAAAGTCAGCCGACTGAATCCCGAAAGCGGTGAGCTGAACGAATTGATCAGCATCAGCTCAGGTGCATGAACAAAGTGAGAGCGGTTTACTGGGCATGGTTTTGCACACCGATTTCAACTCATCACCTCATGTGTTTCTGGCATACAATTACCTCGAAGCAAACAACATCAAAGAGCGGCTTGTAAGATATACTTACAAAGACGGGATACTGCAGGCCCCGATTACATTGCTGGAAGGAATTGGTGGTGCAGGGAATCACAATGGATCAAGATTGATTATTGGCTCAGATCAAAAGATATACATGAGCACAGGTGATGCCTCAAATACTTCCACCGCTCAAAATCTCTCCTCACTAAGCGGGAAGATACTCCGAATCAACCTGGATGGAAGCATCCCGGACGACAACCCGATTTCCGGCAGTTACATCTGGTCATGGGGTCACCGAAATCCCCAGGGATTAGTGTTATCCCCCACAGGAATTATTGTATAGTTCGGAACACGGACCTTCCAGCGACGACGAACTAAATATCATTGAGAAAGGACGAAATTATGGTTGGCCCGATGTGAAAGGATTTTGCGATCAGGTGACAGAAAACACCTTTTGCGAGACAAACTCATGTGTTTGAACCCATCGCAGCATGGACCCCCACCCTGGCTGTTGCCGGCGCAGACTTCTACCCCCACCTGGCCATTCCCGAATGGCAGAACTCAGTGCTGGTCACCTCACTGAAAGCCGGGCGCCTGACTGCCCTGAAACTCACTGAAGACGGTAGATCCGTCCTGAAGGAAGAAAGTTATTTCAATGGCTGGTTCGGACGAATGCGTGATATCTGCATCTCACCGGACGGGAGGGTTTTCCTCGCTACTTCCAATCGCGATGGACGGGGTACTGTGCGCGACGGAGATGACCGCATTGTGGAAATCTCTGCCGCCAGCACAACAAACCTCTCAGGACTAAAGACAATTCCAACCCTGACGGCCTACCCGAATCCGCTTTCAGGTAATGAACTTAGCATTCAATACACAATCAGCTCCGAAGCTGAGTTGATTATTTACAATCAGCTTGGCGCTGAATTGAGCAGGGAAAAACTTTCCCCAAACCAGAATCAAAGCAGCCTTACTCTACCCGAAACCAGTGGCATCTATTTTATTAAAATACAGAATAAAGATGGCGTCAGCGGAACCAGGGTTCTGAAGTTCTAAACAGAAGCTTTTTTCTTATCTTGGGGAAAACCCTCAATCCCAATTAAATGAAAAAATACGCTTTGCTTGCCTTCATGCTCATGGCTATTTTAAGCTTCGATGCCTGCAATGGACAAACAAAAAATGAACCCCACACCTGGAATATCTGGCCGGGGGAGGCCCCGGGTGGACCGGTGGATCTTCCTCCTGAAATTGACATTACGAAACCCACTGACACCCTCATTGCAGGAGAACGTATCATAAAGCTTCACAACGTAAGCATTCCTACAGTAACCATTTACAAACCCGATCCGGCCATAGATACAAAAACAGCCGTCATCATCGCCCCGGGGGGTGGTTTCTGGATCCTGGCCATGGATCTGGAAGGTACCGAGATCGCAGAATGGCTCAATACCCTGGGCGTGACAGGGATTGTACTCAAGTACCGGGTTCCGGGTATTGCATGGAATCCTGAAAAGAGATGGCTCAGCGCGGTACAGGATGGTCAAAGGGCTGTAAGCCTCGTTCGGGGCAGGGCCGAAGAAATTGGTATTGATCCCAACAAAATCGGGATTATGGGATTTTCTGCAGGCGGGGCCCCGGTCACATATACCGCCTTAACAAGTCAACGCCTCTATGAGACCGTGGATGAATACGATGAAATATCCTTCAGACCTGATTTCGCGGCCCCCATATATTCAGGCAGCGCGCCCCAGAACGCAGAATTCACAGAGGATTGCCCCCCCTTCTTTATGGCAACTGCCCATGATGACTTTAATCCCCTGGATATGGCAAGGCTTATATATCCAGCTCAAAGAAGCGAATGCTTCTGCAGAGCTTCATATCTATGAAAGCGGCGGGCATGGCTACGGTCTCCGCCAGACTGCTTTGCCGGTTACCAGCTGGAATGACCGCATGGAAGACTGGATGCGGACCCTGAATTTATTGGACTAAATTTCCTATCTTTTTCATCTAAAATCCACCCCATGAAAAACACTGCATTTGTAATCCTCCTTCTTGCTTTTGCCTTAAGCCATAGCTGCAAAAACGATAGGTCCCAGTGGCGCGGAGACAAACGCGACGGAGTTTATCACGAAACCGACTTGCTGGATCAGTGGCCTGAGGAAGGTCCCGAACTACTCTGGGTATCAGAAGGACTGGGCAAAGGTTATGCTGCACCGGTAGTTACCGGGGATCGGATTTTTGTGAATGCCGAGGAAGACGGTAACAGCTTCCTGGTAGCCATGGATCTGCAGGGAAATCAGCTCTGGAAATCACCAAACGGCAAGGAGTTCCTGGGAGAAGGTTTTTCCAGCACCTATCCCGGGGCAAGGGCCACACCCACCGTAATGGGTTCTTTGGTCTATACAAATTCCGGCAAGGGGCGCATAGCCTGTTTTAATGCAAAGACCGGCGCTGAAAAATGGGCAGTCCACATCGTGGATGACCTGGGCGGTGAGGTGGCCTACTTTGGCTACTCCGAATCGGTGGCCGTAGATGATAAAAATGTTTACTGCTACCCCGACGGAACCGACACAAAAATGGCAGCCCTGAACAGGAAAAGCGGAGAGACTGTCTGGACCTCTGAAGTGCTCAGAGATACCTTTGCCTATGGCTCACCTGTGCTGGTCGACCTGCCCGCAAGGAAGATTCTGATTCACACCTCACGCCATCATATTTTTACCATTGACAGAGAAAATGGAGAACTTCTGGGCTCTTACGATCTGGAAGCTTATGAATATGACGGAGAACATTGTAATACCCCTATCTACAGGAATGGATACATCTATTTCGTGGCCAACGATACTGAGGGCCAGGGTGCCATGAGGTTAAAGCTGTCAGACGACGGAAAAAGTATTACTGAAGTCTGGCGTCACAAGGGAATTCTGAATAATTTTGGCGGACTCCTGGTTGTGGACGACCATCTGCTTACTACCGTAAAAGGAAACTGGCTCTTATCCCTGGCCCCGGAGGATGGAGCCATAAATGACTCCATCAAGGTAGCCACAGGAAGCCTGGCCTTTGCCGACAATAAAATCTTTAGCTACGGAAATAACGGGATGATAAACCTGGTGAATTACAGGCAGGGAAAACTGGAGATCTGGTGGCACTTTTAAGATCAGCGAAGGATCCGGGCATCATTTCTCTTATCCCGTCTTCGCCGAAGGCATTATGTACATCAGGCGGGGCGATGCTCTGATGGCTTATAAAATCAAATAATAAAACCAGACCCATGAAAAAACGAGTCCTTTTACCCATCGCATTTCTGCTGTGTTTCCAGGGAATTACAATGGCCCAGTCAGAGTCCATCTTCAACGGAAAAAATCTGGATGGCTGGACCATTTATGGCACTGAACTCTGGTATGTGGAAGATGGTCTGCTCATATGTGAAAGTGGTCCCGACGAGGAGTACGGCTACCTGGGTACCGAAAAGCAGTACAAAGATTTCGAACTGACCCTTGAATTTAAACAGGGTGCTGACGGGAACAGCGGGGTATTCTTCCGCTCATCCATTGAAGGAACAAAGATTACCGGCTGGCAGGCCGAAGTGGCACCTCCGGGAAGCAATACCGGCGGCATCTACGAATCCTACGGGAGAGGGTGGTTAATTCAGCCCGACCCTGAACTGGACAAATATCTAAAATTCGGGGAGTGGAATAGCATGAAAATCCGTGTTGAAGGAGAGCTCGTAAAAACCTGGCTGAATGGCCATAAGATGATTGAGTTAAGGGATGAAAAAATCGGCCAGGCGACAGGCATTATAGCCCTTCAAATCCATTCCGGAGGCGGAATAAAGGTGGAGTGGAAAAACCTCAACATCACCGTGATTGAGTAGCACCCATTATCCTCAGGGACTGTCGTTTATTATTTAAAACCTCTGACTTAAATTGATATAGAGCCTGTGGTAGGGAGTCTCTTTTTCAAAGGTTCCTTCATAATAAACAGAAAGCGACAATTTGCCATATACCGACCAGGAAAGATTGACTTCACCCACGTTCTGAATCAGTGGCGTCTCCGCATTCCGGTAGAGGTAGTCCACATACCTGTATTTTAATCCCCCGCTCAGCTTATCTGATATGATCTTGCGGGAAATCCCTGCTCCATAAACTATTCCATTGATATAGCTTGTTTCAAGCCAGGTTGTTGTGAGGGTAAGAGAGGCCCCAATCCCGGGGATCCGACTGTAGGTCAGATAGCCATTCAGATTCTTTGTAGCCTGTGGATCCTCTTTTCTATATCGATATCCCGCATTTACACCCAAAAAAAGGTACTTGGCTGGCCTGTAGGTAATCCGAAATCGCCAGCCCTGCAGGGTCTCTGCATCCAATAGTCTTTCCACAAAGTCCTTGTAGGACTCGTAGTAAATTATATTTTGCCGGGCACTAAAGGATAGTCCAAGGGAAAGCGGACGGATAATCCTGTATCTAAGAGACAAATATGTGTTTGTGAGCTCAAAAACATTTTCTTTTGTTTCATCCACTTTTTTATATAAATCCACCTCGGCCGAGCCGAAAAAAAACAGGTTTTTTACCAGCATGTTGGTATGCTGGAAATAGAGAAATCTTCGATCGGTCTGGCCTTGATTGGTTTGCTCTATGAAGGCCAGGGTACTTTGCATGTTCCCATTCTTTTTCGCCAGCTCATGCCCCAAATAGACTCCGTATTGTAATAGATCCGTATTGACCCCATAATCCACATAATCGGGACGCAAACCTGCAAATGCACCCACGGTAAGCGCTTTGAATTTTTTCTCAAACTGCAGTCCGTCAATGGCTCCGACAGATGACAGTTTCGGATTTATCTTCCTCCCAAATGACAGGTACATACTTTCACTAAAAGCATAGCTTGCCGATAGATTGTAAATTTTAAGTCCTGCGAAAACATTCTCCTTGACCTCATCCCAGTTGGCATTACTGTGAGAAAATGAAAGGTAGCTCTCTGCCGATAATTTTGAATTTCCAATGTTATCAGCATTCATAGAGAAAGTATACCTCATCCTCTGGCTCATGGGAACCTGATCATTATAAAAATTTGAATAGGAAGAAAGCGAGATGCGCCCGCTGATATCCTGCTTTAAACTGCTCTTGTCAACAGAATCACTGGAAGAATCATCACTAACTGATATTTCTGATATAAGCATTGTATCCAGAGCACCAGGCTCCAAATTAGCTTCGACTGGAGGAGCATCCAATTTTGCAATTATACTGGCTCCCACCTTAAATCCACTACTTAGCAGGGGGATACAAGCACAGGACATAGATGAAAGATTCTTCACCAGGAGAGCTGGGATCTCCTCGTCCCCTTTTTTCACATAAAGGGTATCCCCTTCTGAGATACCCTCCATGGAGCTAAATTTTACATACACATGCTGAGATGTGATATAACTTACCTCTCCCTCCTGTCTCTTCACTCCCTCCTTTACATCCTGACCAGACGAAGTCGATCCTAAAAAAAACAGGAATATGATTGTTATGATATATCTCATGGAGGATATCATTCGTGACTCCCGGTTGGATGGCAATCCAGGCAGGCCATACTGGTATATTCATATCCATTTTCACCCGAATGCTTGTCATCCATATCAGCCCGGTTGTGCTCATGGCAGTCAATGCAGGAGAAAATCGAATAGTTGGCAGTGTTGCTATGGCAATCGGTGCAAGTATTCCATTCACCCCTGTGTTTTCCTGAATAAATGGGGAAAAACAGGCCATCATGTTCCGCGAACTCGGCGGGCTTCCATCCCGGCATCGTTGTGTGGCATGTCATACAAACATTGTCAATGCCGGCTGAGATGTGGTTTGGATTGGTGGTGGCATTGTAGTCCGTTTCATGACAGGCAAAACAATCGCTCGAAATATTGGAATAATCGCCAGGCACATGACAGGCATTACAATCATTGATGGCATGTCCCTGGGTCAGCGGGAAGCTTGAATGTTCAAAAATGGCGGGCTTCCATCCCGGCATCGTAGTGTGACACTCCATACAAACATTGTCAATGCCGGCTGAGATATGGTTTGGATTGGTGGTGGCATTGTAGTCCACCTCATGACAGGCAAAACAATCACTCGAAATATTGGAATAATCGCCAGGCACATGACAGGCATTACAATCATTGATGGCATGTCCCTGGGTCAGCGGGAAGCTTGAATGTTCAAAAATGGCGGGCTTCCAACCCGGCATCGTTGTGTGGCACTCCATACAAACATTGTCAATGCCGGCTGAGATGTGGTTTGGATTGGTGGTGGCATTGTAGTCCGTTTCATGACAGGCAAAACAATCGCTCGAAATATTGGAATAATCGCCCGGCACATGACATGCATTACAATCATTGATGGCATGTCCCTGGGTCAGCGGGAAGCTTGAATGTTCAAAAATGGCGGGCTTCCAACCCGGCATCGTAGTGTGACACTCCATACAAACATTATCAATACCTGCAGTGATGTGGTTGGGGTTGGTAGTGGCATTGTAGTCAGTCTCATGGCAGGAGAAACATTCCGTTGATATATTGGAATAGTTGGATGGATCATGACATGCATTACAATCATTGATGGCATGGCCAAAAGTCAGGGAGAAGAAAGAATGATCAAACTCTGCCGGTTTCCATCCGGGTAGGGTAGTGTGGCACTCCATACATTCAGTGGATAAATCCGAAGCCAGATGATTGGGGTTTGTTGTGGCATTATAGTCTCCCTGATGACATGAAAAGCATTCTGCCGAAACATTCGAATAGTCAGTACCGGTATGACAGAGATTACAATCATAAATGGCATGTCCCAGGGTGAGTGGGAAAAAGGAATGATTAAAGCCGGCACCTGTCCAGGAAAAGGCAGTCATAGAGTGGCAATCGATACATTCTGTGGAAAAATTTCCAAGTACATGATTTGGATTGGTGGCCGACTGATACTCCTGCATGTGGCAATCCAAACATTCCACACCTCTGGGTTCAAATTGAAGTAAAGAGGCCGAAGGGTGGCAATCCAGGCACTGGGCAGCGTAATGGGGGCCCTGGAGAGGGAAGCGGCTTTGCTGGTGGACATCCGTAATATTTTCCACAATCCAGGAATGAGGAGTATGGCACCTGGCACAATCCATGCCCACCGTTTGCTTATGCATGTCGGTGTGACAGGAGAAGCAATCTGTCTCAGCCTCCGCAAAAACGAGGGTCGGATGGCAGGCTTTGCATGAGGTAGAGTTATGCTGTCCCTCTAAAGGAAAGCTGGTTTTATCATGGTTAAAAGAATAAACATCCTTGTCCAGTCCCCATCCTTTGGCACTGTGGCAATCACTACAGCTTATTTTAAAATCACTCCCGTGTGGTGAATCCTGTCTTCTGCCAGCCAAAAGCAGGATCATGATCAGGAGCGAACCGGCTAATGACAGGATTCGCATGTGATGCTTTTTAGTTTGTACTGGGTATATGTGATTTGGGCAGTGACCACCTTTGGGTGACACTTTGCACAGGCTACATTCTGATGCTTTCCGTCAAGCGGAAATGCGGTATTATTGTGATCAAACAAAGCAGCCGACCAGTCGAAATAATCATGGCATTTCTGACAGCTATTTTCCGGGCTTAAATCAAACTGTTTCTGATGCGGATCTTTATGACATTCCAGACAGTTGGAAGAAAGCTGAGAGAAAATCTGAACAGGCTGAGCCAGCTCACCCTGAGCGGTCTTCTCACCCGCTTTGAAATGACATGATCTGCAGGACTGTTTCTGATGGGATCCTTCCAGGGAAAATCCTGTCTTCGAATGATCAAATGCTATTGCGCTCCAACGATTCACATTGTGGCAGCTTACACATGCAGGTTCCGGATCATATTTCCTGTCCAGGGCCGCTTCGTGGATATTTTGATGGCAATCATTACAGTTTATTCCTATCTCCCTGAAACTCCACTTATTATTCTTCTTATGACAGGAGAAGCAAGGAGTTGCCAGGTGAGCGCCGCTCAGCTTAAATGAACTTTCATTATGCATTTCAATGGTGAAGGTGGATCTGTCAAATCCCTGGATGGAATGACATTCCGCACAATCGGGGGTTCGTTCCGCTGTTACGAATTGTTTTTTATGGTAATCCGTATGGCAATCGGAACAGCGTTTATATCTAAGATTCTTCCCATAGCCTGTTTTATGACAGGAGGAGCATGCTACATATCTGTGTTTCCCCTCGAGAGGATAACCGGTGCGGGAATGATTGAAATTTTTCATTCCCCTGATCTGGTGAAAGGAAAGCTCTGAATGACACTGCGTGCAGTTTTGACCGAATTTATTTTCATGCACATCCCTGTGACAATCGGTGCATTTGCCGAATTTAAGACCTGTAAAGAGCTGTATCTCCTTCCCATTTTGCATTGTGACTTTGTGACAGAGTTTGCAATCTACCGAGCTGTGTTTCCCAAGCAATTTAAATTGTGCCCTGTTATGATCAAACTTTGCAGCAGGCTTAAAGCCGTTGAAATCATGACAGTTGGCGCAATTGCTTGAAAGGGCTCCCTGGTGAGGATCTGAATGACATGACAGACAGCCCTGGTCCAGTCCCAGGTAGGTATTAGATTTTGCCCTGATTTCCGGATCCTTGATAAAGTCAGTCTTATGACATTTAAGGCAGCTAAGATCTGAATGCACCCCCTGAAGCTTATATCCTGTAAGGTTATGATCAAAATTTTCGGTATCGAGACGGATCATCTTAAAGTTCTCACCATGATGATCACTGTGACATTTAATACATGCTTTCCCCTTTACCTCGGGCGAGGAATGATATCCCCTGCCTTCAGATACTCTGAGCCCAATATCCAGGTGACAATCGAGGCACTTCTCATTGGAAACTTTTTCGCCAAGGATATGACATTTGGTGCAGTTAGAAAGGCCTTTCAGATGGGCATGTGGCTTCGAAAGCTCGCCCGGTGATATCTGTGCGCTGAGTGGCAGAATGAGTACCGACAGAACCAGTATAATTCCGGTCAAAACTCCATATTTCACAGTACAATTCTTCAAAATAAACTTCAATTATGCTTTAGTATGGCCTCTCCAAATTTCTTCGTGATCTGAATCCCTATTTTATCCAAAAACTGTGTCGGCAACTCTCCTCCTGCAAATATGTAAATCCGGTCGTTTTCGAGAATTGCTTTATCAACTCCATTTCCATTGGATAGGGCCACCGTATTTCTGTCAATAATCTCAACATTGGTATTAAATCTGACGTCAACTTTCCCCTGGCTCATGGCCTGCTTGATGAGCTCACCATTTTTAGGCTTAATGCGCTGGAAAGCTTCCTTTCGATAAGAAAGGGTTACATTATTTTGATCCGCAAGCAAGAGGGCAGCCTCAACAGCCGAATCACCTCCACCCACAACCACAATACTTTCCTTGCTTATGTTTTCCGGCTCAAGCAGACGGTATGCCACTTTTTCCATGCCTTCGCCGGGAACATTGAGTTTCCTGGGTGTTCCTCTGCGGCCAATTGCCAGCAATACATGTTTGGTCAGATAAGTTTCCCCGCTTAGCGTCTCCACTTTATGCAGATCCTGAACAAATGAAATGGACTCCACTTTGGAGTTTTCTTTAATCTCGATTTTATGCTTTTCCAGGGTTGTTTCCCATAGATTGAGCAGCTCTGTCTTGCTCGTTTCAAAGAGTTTAACCTTGCCATGGAGCGGCAGGTCCATGGGCGATGTCATGACCACTTTTTTCCTTGGGAAAGTAAAAACCGTTCCACCCAGGGAATCCTGTTCCAGGGTTAAACATTTCAGTCCATGTTTTTTGGCCGCAAGTGAGGCTGAAATCCCAGCTGGCCCGGCGCCTACCACAATGAGATCATAGGTAGCATCATGTGTTTTGTCAAGAGTTTTAACAATATGTTCCACGGCCTGCTTCCCTTGCTCAACCGCATTTTTGATCAATCCCATTCCCCCAAGCTCACCTGCAATGGAGATACCGGGGACATTGGTTTCAAAATTCTGATTGACGTGGGGCAAATCCACGCCTCGCTTTTCTGTTCCGATACAAAGTGATATGGCATGAGTTGGACAGGCATGAAAACAGGCTCCGTGTCCAATGCATTGGGAAGTGTTAATCGTAGTTGCTTTTCCGTTCAGGATTCCAAGGATATCTTTTTCAGGACAGGCAATAATACATGCTCCAGTCATGATGCAGCTATTCGGATCTACCACGGGATGCAGAGAGATCGGTTCATGGATGCCTTCCTGTTTTGCGTTGGCAATTTTGGCCTCTGTCTTTTTTGATCCCCGTTTCAGCTTTCTGAGATAAATCAGAACAACGATCAGGCAAAGCAGGATGACCGAACCATAAACAATCAGATTTTCAATCATTATTTCCATAAGCAGGATCAATCATTTGATTATTAATACCTGTTTGTTGGCTTGAAGGCTTGCATGCTTTCCTTGCAGCCGGAGGGAACGACTGAATAATACGAAAGGATTTGCAATCAAAACGACCTGTTGGGTCCTGTTATTGTACGTTTCAGCAGGCCGAGGGTTGCCAAGCTACACTATTTACAATGATTATAAATTACATCTTTTTTAATGCTGGCCCTCGAGCTCCGGGACAGCTCAGAAAATCCAGGTATATCCGAATACAATGGATACCGCCACATGAATCACCATGATGACCAGCATGATGAGTGCAAATGGCAGATGGGCCACATGCCAGTGCTTGAAAAGATTCTGCATGGTCTGCAACCTTTCAATTCTGCGATTTAAGGAGATCTCATTATTAACCAGCTTAAGTATCTGCAAGCGCTGAGTTCGAGAGAGCTTGTTTGCCTTCAGAATTCGCTTTATCCGCCGAACTCCCGAGCCAGTTTTCCGGCTTTCGCTTGTAGATTCAACAATGATATCGAGGACCTTACTTTCAAGGGAATATTTGGAAGCTAAGATTTCCCTCAGGTCAGTTTTCATACCCCTGACTTCAATCAGGGACAATTCCCGACCCTCGATAGTCCTGGGAATCTGGATATAAATAAACCTTCCTATAACCCCACTTAAAACTACCGCAATCATGCTCCAGAAGCTTATGGCAACAACTCCTCCCACTTTAAAGGAAGTGTGAAATATCACCAGTATTGGACCAAGGGCACACAGGAAAATATGAAACTCAAGCCAGTGTTGTAGTTTGCCCACCCTGACCAGCGACTTCATTCTTTTTCGCAGCATATATATGGATACCCCCGCCACCATGGAGATGGATCCGATAATTCCTATTCCATGACCCAAGCAGGCCATTTGGTTTTAATAGTTCATGATCGGGGTGATAAAAGCGCTCCTCCAGGCTGGTATTGTAATAGGAATAACCACTGTAGATTAAATATGCTGTTACAAGGATCAATACCAACACCATAGAACCGATATATACCTTATGCCAGATTGGTTTCATAGTCAACAAAGATAAAAGGACTTTCGAATTTCCAGACTTTAAGCTTTATGGACCTGCGACTTTGGTGGCCCACCCCCAGTAATGATAGCTGGCCGGCCGCCAACCTTCCTGGTAGCCTTCGCTCATCCCATCGAGGTTAAATCCTGCCTCTCTCAGCAGAAAGGGAATATCCCGGTTCAGATTGCAGCCACCGCCTATCCGTTTCCAAAGCGGATTGAGCTGCTTCTGCCGGCGGGCAAGGGCTAGATCAGGGGCCACACCATGCTCTGCAAATATAAAACTGCCATCGGGCTTCAAAACACGATAAATCTCACTGAGTGCCTCTTTGATATTCTTGATGGAGCAGAGTGTGCTTGTGGAAACCACGGTCTGAAAAGAATCTTCCTCAAAAGGAATCTTTTCGGCCGAATCCGTCATATATACCACTTCAAAATCCAGAGAAGAAAGCTCAGTCCTCTTTCTTTTCCAAAGCTTCTCCATGGGATCTATACCTGTCAGGTGTTCTACCCTTGTGGCATCATAAAAGGGAAGATTCATCCCCGATCCGATCCCTACCTCCAGCACCCTGCCCCGGGCCATGGGAATCAGCATTTCCCGCTGTAGCATCCCTGTGGGCTGACGGCAGGCCCAATCGATAAGTCGTGGGAGTATATATTTTTTATACATCAATTAAGAATTAATGATTATGAGCCACAGACTTCATCCAGTTCCTGCCGGCGATTTCGGGCCACTTTAAGTTCTATGTCCGGTCCTCCCTTCAGTCGGCAGGTTCCGGACTTGTAGTCAACCCTGGTCAGGTAATTGAGATTGATCATTCCCGAGCGGCTTATTCTGAAAAAAATGTTGCCCGGGAGTTGTTCCATGAAAGATCCCAGGTTGCAGGTAATGGTCTCCACCCTTTTGGTTTACCATGTGCACCTCCGTATAATTCCCGGAAGCTATACAGTGAATAATCTCTTCAGGATTGATCAGAATAAATCCCGTTCGGGTATTTACCTTAATTCTCGATTTTTTACCCAGTCCAAGCAGCATTTCCTCCAGCTGTTGTTTCACGTCGCTTACCTCCATCTGATCCCTGAAGCGACTCACCGATTTTTGAAGCTCATCTGTATCCACCGGTTTAAGCAGGTAGTCAAATGCCGAAGATCTGATGGCCTCAATTGCATACTCATCATAGGCAGTCACAAAAATAAAACCCGGACTCAGATTTGCATCGTGCACCATTTTAACCAGTTCAAATCCGTTCTTCACCGGCATTTGTATATCCAGCATTACAAGGTCTGGCTCTTTGCTGAGGATCTGTTCAAAGGCCAGATCCACGCCATCGGCAGTCCCGGCCAGTTCAACCCCCTCAATGCGATCCAGCAACATGGACAGCAAATCTCTTGCCTCGGGTTCATCATCCACAATCAGGATGGAAATATTCTGTCTGCTCATAAAATATAGATTTCCACCAGCGTTCCAGCCGGTTCATTTTTCTCATTATAAAGGTCAGTAAGTTCAAAACTGGCCCTTCTGCCTTTAGCCTCCCTATATTGTTTGAAATACTTTTTCATCATTTCAATGCCGTTGCCAGCCTTCTCTTCCTGGTATTTTGCTGCAGCTTCCCGGCCTATCCCGTTATCGGAGATTCCGATTCTCATCCCTCCCTTGAATTTTTCCGCAACTATCTTCAGTTCCCGATCATTCTTCTTGTGACGCAGGCCGTGCTTTATGCCATTCTCAACAAAGGTCAGCACACTCAGTTTAGGCACTTTCATATCCTCAAGTTCCCCCCTGACCTCCACCGTATATACAAACCTGTCCCTGAATCTCAACTTTTCAATCTCAAGGAACTTGCGTACAAAGCTGAGTTCATCCCCCAGGGTCCAGGCCACATCAGATGCGTCCCCGGAGACCAGGCGCAAAAGGTCGGTCAATCCTTTCAGATACTGGTAAGCAAGCTCCTTTTCTCCCTTGTAGATCAGGGAACCCACTGCATTCAGGGCATTGTAGGTAAAGTGAGGATCCAGCTGATTTTTTATGGATTGAAGTTGCAATTGAGAGATAAGCCTGTCCTTTTCATACCTCCTCCTGATCATGCGGTTCTGCAGGCTACCAAGAAGATAAAACAATCCGAAAAGAATCAGGAAAATAAGCGGGTACACCAGCATGCGAAATTTGAACCAGGCATTCTTCTTATATGAGAGATAAAAAACCTCTCTTTCCAACTGAAGCATCAGCACAGGTTTATCATTTCCGCTCTCAATGATGGAAACCAGAATACGAGGATTCCTTGCACTCCAAACCACATCCAGCTCTGCCAAATGCTCCAGTTCATCACGGATAACAAAGACCTTATTTTCTCCCACAAATACATATTCATCCCTTCCTGTTCCATCCAGGTTGAACTTACATTCAGCTTTACTGTAGTCCGAAACGGGCAATTCGCTTTTGAGGGAATCGGTAAACTGCAAGTTTAGATCCATCGTGAAGCCTTTATCCTCGCTGAGGATATGCAAGTATGCCAGATCGAGACTATCTGACTTTCTCCAGAAACTAAATCTCTCTCTGGGAAGCATATGTATATCCTTTTTCCTCAAAGTACGGAGTGAATCATCAAAAATGGTAAGGATTGAATGCATAATATCACTTCCGGTATAATGCACATAACTTATAAGAAACCTCTCTCCATTGTATGTAAAAGGTTCAACAGTTGACCAGGAACGGTTTTGACTGAGGGCTTGAGGCGCTTTGTAGAAGCTGAGGTTTTGGTCAAGCACCATCAGGTAGCTTGTGGTATCCATATATGGAAATGGCTCACTGAAGTTGTCGGTAGCGGTGGTTTTAAGGAGAATCTCATCGCAGTCATCACCGTCCAGATCAAAAAAGCCCAGGGAATAAATCGCCGCACCACTGATGGGCGATTTCTGTACGGTGCCGTTTCTGTAATCAATGGCATAAACCCTGCGCGGCTGCAGGGAATGACCCCCGTTTATGGCCATTACAAACTCGGGACTGCCATCTCCATTGAGATCTCTGATCCCCCCAACTATAAATGAATAGTCCCCGTTTTCATTATACTGATTAATGGGATCAAGGGTATACACCCTGCTACTTGTGGGATGGGTATATACATTGTCAATGATGTTCAGGTAGATGGAATCGTTCTTTTCCGTACAAACAAAAACATCTGTGATCCCATCGCCATTTATATCCTGAAGGTCCAGCGTTCTGCCAATCTTCGTCAGTCTGCCCGGCAGGTTAAACTGGTTAATGGTACCCTCATTTAGATGACGCAACTTCACCGATAAGTTTCCCGAGGAGTTGTAAAAGATTTCTATAATTTCACTCTCTCCATCCCCATTCATATCATGGTAGTATCGATAAAAATCGGGCGCCAAAACTTCTGAATCCTCAAGCTTCAAAAGGTAGCTGGTGGAAAGCATGGGGATTGAAAATCCAAGGACCAGGGTAATTACCAGGGCCAGCACTACCGGGATAATATACTCATAGCCGCTTTTTCTCATCCCCGTTTGGGTTATCAGCTTTAAAGGCCAGAAGAAATAGTATAAGAGCAATCGCCAGGCAGATCCAGCCAACCAGATCATAAGAGCCGGTCCACTCATGAGAGAGGCTGAACATATAGGGACCCAGAGCCGAACCAATCACTGTAAAGCTCAGGGAAGATCCCGAAATGGCACCCAGATTTTTCAAGCCGTAAAACCGGGGCCAGGTGACACCGATCAAAACCGAGTAAAGCCCCCAGACTATTCCGTTTCCAAGGATAATCAGCCAGTAGGAAACCATCATCCCGTCAAGTGTAATCAGGCCAAAGGTGGTGATCAACATTCCCGCGGCAAATAGAATCAAGAGGTATTTGAGCCGCATATAATCACTGGCATTACTGGCTCCAAACTGCAAGAGCACCGCAATGACCGAGGTGGGCACAAAAATCCCCAGCCCCATTTCCTTGGTCATCCCCGAAGTTTCAAAAACAGATACAATGTGAAATGTAAGCCCGCTGATATAAAGGGCTGAAAGGCCAAGGCCCAGGGTAAAGGCCCAGAAGGCCAGCGTCCGGTGCGCCTCCTTCAGTGTATAATCCTTTTCGGGAAGACTGGGCGGACGATTTTTCTTCCTCCGGGTTTTCATCTTCCCATCGGGTTTCAGACCACAGTCTTCAGGGTTGTCGCGGTAAATGATCAATACAAAAAGGGCAAATATAAGTCCTACCAATATGGCCAGGAAGACCCAGGCCCCCCTCCACTCGAGCCGTTCAATGACCTGGTTCAGGATTTGTGGAGCAATGGCAAAGCCCAGGGCGGTGAAAATTCCAAGTATTGCATTGGCCATTCCCCTTCGCTTATCAAACCACTTCATGACCATGTTCCTGGATACCATGGTCATCATACCCTGACCAAAAAAGCGTATCCCGAAAAAACCAATTGCCAGTAGAATAAAGGTGATCAGAACCGGAGAGTTTAAGCCGGTTTTTTCCAGGGCCCTGGCGACCAAATCCACACGGGTCAGATAGAGAAGAACCAAACCCAGCAAAACCCCGGAAGCAAAGGCCATCACCCGGGCACCATACTGGTCATAAAGCTTACCTGCTTTTGTGATCAATAAGCCGGAGATCAGGGTGCCCACCAGGTAGGCAAGACTCAGATTGTTACGATCAATTTCAAGATCCCTCAGAAGATTTTCTGTGAAGACCGACACACCCATGGTCTGACCCGGAATACTCATCAGAATCCCTATGGTCCCTGCAGCCAGGATTACCCATCCGTAAAAGAAAGGCATTTTAGCCGGGGAAAAGGGTTTGTTGCCGTGCCTCTTCATAATATAAAGATAGAAGTCTTTGGCTAATTCATCCCTATCACAGATAATTCACCCCTTTGTAATAGCAACTATTAATAATAGATTACATTTGAGGCGTAATAAATAAAGCAGAGAACATGCTTCCACTTCATATCGGAGATTTAAAGATACGTGTACCCATCATCCAGGGCGGAATGGGAATAGGAATTTCCCTGTCTAAGCTTGCTTCGGCAGTGGCCAATATGGGAGGGGTTGGAATAATCTCCACCGTGGGAATCGGACTTACAGGGAAACAGACGGGAGAGGGTTATAAAAAAAGCAACATTGACGCAATCCGTGATGAAATCCGGAAGGCCCGTGACCTTACACCCGGAGTTCTGGGCGTAAACATCATGTCAGTACTAACGAACTTCTCGGATATGGTTCGTACTTCCATTGAAGAAAAGATCGATATCATATTCTCCGGAGCCGGGCTCCCCCTTGACCTGCCCTCTTACCTGGTGGATGGTGCCAAGACCAAGCTTGTCCCCATCGTTTCTTCCGGAAGGGCTGCCAACATCATTGCCATGAAATGGCAACAGAATTATAATTACCTGCCGGATGCTTTTGTGGTGGAAGGTCCCAAAGCGGGAGGTCACCTGGGCTTCAAGGCCGATGCCCTGCAGGATATAGGGAACAAACTCGAAAACCTGGTGGATGAAGTTGTAAAGGTGGCCCAGGAAATTAAAGAAAAATTTAACAAGGAAATACCTGTGATTGCCGCAGGAGGCATATATACCGGCGGGGATATTCTTGAGATCATGAAAAGGGGAGCCACCGGTGTTCAGCTGGGGACCCGCTTTGTGGCAACTGAAGAGTGCGATGCTTCCATTGAGTTCAAACAGGCTGTGGTGAATGCCTCTGATGAGGACGTTCAGATTATTAAAAGTCCTGTGGGAATGCCGGGAAGAAGCATCTTCAACCGTTTCCTGCAGGAAGCAAAAGACGGACACAGAAGACCTGCTGTCTGCAAACATAACTGCATCCGCTCCTGTAATCCCAAAACCACGCTCTATTGTATATCCGAAGCATTACTGGCTGCATTCAAGGGTAACCTTAAAGACGGATTCGCTTTTGTAGGTTCCAATGCAGGAAGAATCAAGGAGATCACCACCGTTGAGAAGGTCTTCCTTGAGCTTCAGGATGAGTATGATCAGGCTACCTGATCCCAGCAGACAGTTCTATAACAGCGCTTCCAGCCAGGTTTTGGCCATAAGCTGGGCGCCTGCCATGCTCGGATGCACGCCATCGTGGGTCCAATATGTGGGGTGAGCTATCTGGCTCGCTTCAGTAAATGCCCCCTGGAAAGGAACCCAGATGGCTCCAAACTCCTGGCAAAGCTTTTGTGAAATCTCCTGGTAGGGTCTGAAGGGCTCAACCCAAGACTCATCAACCGCTTTAGTATCGGTAAGAATGAAGGGCTGACAGATCATCAGTTTAATGTCAGGATATTGCTCCCGGGTGCGATTCAACAGAGCCCGGTAATCCGTTTCATAAATTTCGGGAGTACCCTCATACTTGCCGTTACGCATATGCCAGTAGTCATTCACTCCGATAAGGATACTCAGTACATTGGGCTTTAGCAAAAGGCAATCCTTATCCCACCTTTCATCAAGCTGGTAGACCTTGTTCCCGCTGATTCCCCGGTTATAAATCATCAGCTCCTTTGCTGCAAGTTCCTCAAGCAGCCAGGAAGCCAATAGGAAGGCATAGCCACCACCAAAGGAGCGGGCGTTGTTGGGATATTCATTTTTCTTATCTCTTCCGGCATCGGTAATGGAGTCACCCTGAAAGAGAAGCACATCACCTGTGGAAAAATGGTCAGATATCCTTTTTACTGAATTCAAAGCTGTGCAGGAAGATGCCAGCAAGGGCAATCCCGCAACAGCCGCAGTGCCTATTCCTGCGTTTCTGAAAAAATTTCTTCTAGATATTTGTTCGGAGGGCTTCATATAATAAAGGTAGTAATTCTGGAAGAACCGGATACAATATATTACCTTGCATAAAGCAAAATCTTTAGACAAAATAAAACGGATGAACTATCGCAAATTGGGTAATCAGGGTCCGGAAGTTTCCGAGATAGGATTCGGAGCCTGGGCAATCGGGGGAAGCTGGGGCGCCCAGAAGGAAAGCGACTCGCTTGAAGCGCTTGAAACAGCCATTGACAGGGGGGTAAATTTCATTGATACCGCAGCAGGATATGGAAATGGAAAGTCTGAAAAAATTATAGGAGAGTTCCTGAAATCCAGGTCCGAATCGGTATACGTCTGTACCAAAACACCTCCCCTTCCCGGGAAATGGCCTCCTTCCCCGTGGTGTAAAATCGACGAAAGGTACCCGGAGAAATATCTCCGGGAAAATGTGGAAGAGCGCTTAAAAAACCTGCAAAGCGAATCTCTTGATGTCCTTCTGCTCCACACCTGGACCCGTGCATGGAATGACAATCCCACTGCACTTAAGATTCTCCAGAAAATGAAAGCCGAGGGTCTGATCAAGCAGGTGGGAATTTCAACACCGGAACATGATCAGAATTGCATAATTCAACTGATGCGCGAAGGCATGATTGATGTCGCACAGGTGATATACAATATTTTTGAGCAGGAACCAGCTGCACAGATCCTGCCAGTGGCCGGAGAATGCGGAACCGGAATAATTATAAGGGTTGCCTTTGATGAGGGAGTGCTCACAGGTAAATATAAGGGAGATGAGAGCTTTGGCATGGGCGACTTCCGACGTAACTATTATGCCGGGGACCGCCTGAAAAGAGGAGTGGACCGTACCCGGAAAATCATGGATGAGTTCAGTGAGGGTCCCTTAAGCATGCCTGAACTGGCCCTGAAATTCACCACCACACCCAAGCAAGTCTCAACAGTAATCCCGGGTATAAGGAACAGCAATCAGGCCCTTCAGAATACAAGGATCTCCGAATTACCGGACCTGGACGAGGAAGCTCTTATCAAATTGAGGGATCACGCCTGGAACAGGGCTTTCTGGTATGGCGGAAAATAGCCAGTCCTTAAAAACGCTTATGTAATAAACCTTCTGTTTCATACAGGAAACGTGATATTTCATACAGTAGCCCGGGTCGGCTCTTTTTTATTATGAGATTAATCTCTATTTAGCACTCTCATTGCTGTGATGGAGAATAAAGAAAATAACTACCTGACCCTTGAAAAGGAGATTCTGTCAGTAAAGGACTTCATGAATACGAAGGCCCGGGACTTTGGGGAGAATCTTTCCTGGGGCTTAAAAATTGACCCTGATGCTGAAACCGGGGTTTTGATTCCCTCAGACCTTATTAAAAGTTTTGTGGAGCACGCCTTTCTTAATGGTAATCTGCAAAATCCGGAAGTGGCCACTATAGATATTTCTGTTCACCGGACCACCCTGGGCATTCTGATTATGATTACCGACAATGGAGCGCTCCGCTACCAGGAGTACAGCCGGGAAAGGATGATTGGCAACCGCCTGGAACTTCTGGACCATGAGATCCATGAATTTAATTTGAAACAGGATCATTCGGTCAGCTACCAGCTCCTCGACCTTGCCTACGATGAACCCGGCCGGACCGGCACCCGTGTCCTGATTACCATTGTAATCTGATTAGCCTTCTGCTCTGAAAGCTGCCTGCTTGAATCAGAATACCGGCATAATCTTCAGATTTCCCAATGAAGAAATTTTCCCCGCTTTAAGTGGCTGCCCTTCCCACAGAAGGATAAAAGATCCCGCCTTAATGGTTTTTGACAGATCTTTTTCATCTGATCCTGAACCCGATCCCTTAAGCCATTCCAGAAAGGTGCCGGCTTCCCTGTAATCCAGGAACTGAAGCGGGTAATCGATCCCCGCGGAAGATCTGATGCCAAGGGCCTCAACCTCGCCCTCACCCACCTCCTCATCCCTTCCCAGGCAAAATATAAGGGGGACATATTGATCCCTGTTGAACAGGCTGACCTGCTTTTCCACCCTGCCACTGTAATAGGCCACCCTGTCATCCCATTCCTGGTAGCTCTTCCATCCCGAGCTCACATGTCTGTAAATATATTCCATCTCAAGTGTGGCCATGATGGAATCGGGTAAATCACTGATCCGGGGAACAAGGATATCCATAAAATTGATGCCTGTGACTGGCCCTGGCGAATCTTCTGAACCTGCACTGTAAACCGGGAAAGAGATCCGTTCAGGAAAGCCTTCAAAAGCCAGGGAAACATCGGCCAGCACATTGCCTGCCAGATCAATCTCCCTGTTTCCCTCAGCCTCCATTTCAATGATTTTCGGAGAGATCCTGCCATTCAGCTTCAGATACCTGGTCCTGACTGCCTGATCCTCCTTCCGACCCGAAGAAGCCTTGATACCGCCCTCCACATACTCCGTTGAGATATCCCCGCTCAGGTCAATGCTCCCGGAGAAACTCACATCCGCAATTTCCACCTCCCCGTATTCAGTGGCATACCTGTTCCAGCCTTTAAATTGGAGTTTATATTCATCCGGAATCCTCAGGCTGAATTTCAGGCATTCGATCCGGTCGGCAGGGGAAAACCGGCTCCCCGGCTCTCCCATAAGTTTGTAGTCCTTTTTTCGGGAAATGGTAAAAACCATGCGCAGATCATTTTTCGTAAAATCCACAAAGGATCCTTCACCATCCGCCAGGTAGGCCTGGTTGAGCGCCTCTGTAAATTGGGCATTACCGGGATTGCGCTCGTTTAAAATCTTAATTAACTGGGTTTGGGCACCTGCATCCAAATCCCACAGGCTCTTTCCGCTTTGATCCTGTCCGGGATGCTCGAGGGTGGCCCCAAACAGCTCCATATCCACCAGGCTATGATCCTCACCTTTATAACTTGCCGATTTGAAGCGATTTACCGAAGTGCATGATGAAAGCAGGAAAAGCAGGAGCAGCCATGCAGTGATTTTTGCCGGGTTTTTCATGAATCTATCTTTTAGACAACATTTTAATCCTTAAATACATGTGCACTTATGGGAGGATGGGGCAACTCAGAACATACAATTTTAATTTCCCTGAGCAGTTCGTTGGGGGCATACTCCAGGTCGGGCGTACAGGAAAATGACATACCTGAGCTATAAATATCTTCCTGGCTTTTATGGATACAACGCTCCCTTCCAAGGTTTTTAACTACCAGATAAAACATAGGAAATGGCTTTTACTTCTTCAGTAATAAATATATGAAAACGCAAAATATGAGTCAAGCCCCGAAAAACCCCCAACACACCCTAATCCTCCGGATCAGAAATCTTCAAATATCCCCAGACCAAAGAGTGCAAAATCATATTTCACCGGATCGACAGCATCCAGCTTCCTCAAGCCCTCATCCAGCTGACTAAGCGCCTTTGCATCGTTTTGTTTGCGCCGGATCAGGCCAAGTTTCCGGGCCACATTGCCCGTGTGAAGATCCAGGGGACAGGATAGAATCCCCGGGGATATATCCTTCCAGATTCCAAAATCTACACCACATTTGTCCCTGCGAACCATCCACCTGAGGAACATATTCACTCTTTTTGCCGCTGAACCTCCATAGGGATCGGGCAGGTGCTTCCGGGTACGAGGTGGGTGATCAATGGAAAAGAATATCTGCTTCAAATGGTGGATGGCATCCTGCAGGGAATCTTCCCCCTTGTAAGTATTAAATATACCTTCCAGTCCGCCCCTCTCCCTGTAAATATGCCTGAGTGAGGTGATAAAAAAAGTAAGATCGGCTCCATTGAAGGTTCGGTATACATAAGCTCCCAGCCGATCAAGCTGGCTTTCATTATGAGACATAACAAAATCGTGGGGGGCATTTCCCATGAGGTCCATCATGGTCCGTGCTCCCTTGATGATGGCCTTTCGGTTTCCCCAGGAGATGGTGGCACACAGAAAACCGGCTATCTCCACATCTTCCTTAGCGGAATACATATGCGGGATCTGAATGGGATCCAGTTCAATAAAACGGGGATTATTATAGAGGACAGCCTTTTCATCCAGAAAGTCCCTCATTTCTTCTAAAGCAAGCATCGGGTTCTCCTAAGCTTCGGTCCACTCAACAATCAGGGCAAAAATCTCATCCCGGTTGAGCTCATTGAAGTTCTCGTGGTAATTCTCGGGATAATACAGTTCCTTCACCAGACCCGGGTCAATCAGAGCTGTTAATGAACGAGTGGCGGCCGAATCTGCCAGCTTATCGTCTCCTGCCACGATCAGGAGCATGGGATGTTTCCACCGCTTTATATTTGCCGGAACCCATGCCTGGGCCTTGAGGAGTTCTCCGGCAAACCTGGCTGAAGCATGGGTGGCCATAATACCATCTGCTTCATCCTTCCGGTGTCGCTCATATATTTCCTGGTCGCGGGTCACATTCGGGAGAATATCTTCAATGGGGACAGTCATCTTCGGTGCAAGGGCTGAAAGCAAACCTGCCAGTTTAAGCATGAAAGGCTGGCGTTTTAATGGCATTCACATAATAGGGGGAGGAAAGAATGAAGCCTTTGATCAGGTGATCCTCCTCCAGTCTTTCGATTCCATACCGGGTCGCGATGAGCGCCCCCATGGAATGGGCCAGGATATAAATGGGAAGGCCCGGGTATTCTGCTCTTCACCCAGGCGAGCATCAGATCCATATCGTCCAGAAATACCTCGAAGCGGGAAATAATCACTTTGGTAGGATGATCGGGACCATGATGGTCATGACCATGCTGATCGAGCGCCACAGTTGCAATGCCATGTTCTTTGAAGAACAGGGCAGGCAGGCCATAATTTCCTCCATGGTCCATGCCCCCGTGTATGGTCAGGAATATCCGTGAGGGCTGTTCCGGCTCCCATATGTGAATTTTTCGCTTCTTTCCATCGCTGCACTTAAGCTTCTCTATACGGTTCTCAGAAAATCTCATATAAATATTTCACCTTCCATATAGGTTACTGCCCTACCGGCAATTTTCACCCGGTCTCCCAGGTCTTCACAAATCAGTTCTCCTCCCCTTTTGGATACCTGAAGGGCTTTCAACTTTTTTCTGCCCAGGGTTGCCGACCAGAAAGGTGTGAGGGTGGTATGGGCAGAACCGGTTACCGGATCTTCGTTAATCCCTGTCTGGGGGGCAAAAAAACGGGATACAAAATCAACATCCACTCCGGGAGCAGTCACAATCACACCCCTTCCTCCCATCTCAGCCAGAAGTTTAAAATCAGGCTTCATTTTCTCGACCTCCGACCGACCGGCAAAAACAAACATAAAATCAGTCTTTCCTCTGAAGGCTTTTACCGGTGAAGCATGAAGGGTTTTCACCACATCGTAGGGAATCCTGATCTCCTCCACCACATCGGCCGGAAAGTCCAGCACCAATCCCTCTTCTGTTTTCTCAACTTTAAGTGATCCGCTGTGAGGGGAAAAAAACTCGATTTCCTTTCCCTGAAAAGCAAGATGCTCGAAAAGCACATGGGCAGTGGCCAGGGTAGCATGCCCGCAAAGCTCAACTTCCAGGTCGGGCGTGAACCACCTGATGGTATATTTACCCTGGGAAGGCACAGAAAATGCCGTCTCAGAAAGTCTGTTTTCACAGGCAATTTGCTGCATGGTTTCGTCGGGAAGCCATTTATCAAGGATGCATACTGCCGCGGGATTGCCACCGAAAAGTTTTGAGGTAAAGGCATCCACCTGGTAAATCTTTTGTCTCATTGTCTGATACTTTAGGATTTTATATTGGCTCTTGCACATGTAAATATAGTGAGCAATGATCGAAAATAATCAAAAACATCACTGCTTAGTTCAAAAGCCTCTTGTAAATAAGCTTATTTACGCAGGGGCCAAATAATCTTATATATTTGTCAATTTAAATAAAGCTTATGAAAAATTCCATTCAATTATTATTGCTGCTGGCTCTCTTGCTGGGAATAAGCAGCTGTGGATCTGACAATAAAAAAGATGATGCTGCCCAGGAAGAGGGCCCATCAATGGTAAAAAAATACCGTGACGACGGCACCCTTTCCAGCGTGAATCCGGTGGATGAGGAAGGTTATGTGGACGGGGTAAAAACAAACTACTACGAGGATGGAAAGACCGTCCACTCGAAAGTTACTTACGTCCATGGCCGAAAGGAGGGCCCGGCACTATGGTACTATAAAAACGGACAGGTGCACGAGCATACTGCTTTCCAGGATGGGCGTAAGCAGGGAGTTACAAAAAAATACTACCCCAGCGGCGAATTGATGGAGGAGCTAACTTACGAGCAGGGCGAGGTCCTGCCCGGAGCAAAAAAATTCAACAAATCGGGTACGGAGATTAAATAAGTCCCCGGGCGATTAAAACATCTGCATGTTATGCAGTTTCTTGTATAGCCCGTCCTCCTTTTCAATGAGTTCAGTGTGTGTACCTCTTTCCACAATCTCACCCTCATCGATTACCAGGATCAGATCGGCATGTTTGATGGTAGACAGGCGGTGGGCTATAACAATGGAAGTCCGGTTTTTCATGAGGTTGATGATGGCCTCCTGAACCAGGCGCTCGGATTCGGTATCCAGTGCAGAGGTGGCTTCATCAAGAATTAAAATGGGAGGATTGGCCATTACCGCCCGGGCAATACTCACCCTCTGTTTTTGTCCCCCGCTCAGCTTCCCTCCGCCTTCACCAACTCCGGCTTCATATCCACCTTCAGTTTCCATAATGAACTCATGGGCATTGGCTATTTTAGCAGCATTCACAATATCCTCATCTTTAGGCGAACCCTGTATCCCGAAGGCAATGTTACTCGCAAATGATTCATTAAAAAGAATGGATTGCTGACTTACGATTCCCATCATCCTTCTCAATGGTTTCAGGGCATAATCAGTCACAGGAATTCCATCTAAAAGTACTTCTCCCTTATCCACATCCATGAACCTGGGTAAAAGGTCAACCAGGGTTGATTTCCCGGAGCCGGATTTTCCAACCAGGGCTACGGTCTCTCCCTTTTTCATGGTAAAAGAAACATTCTTCAGAACATACTCTTTTTCATATTTAAAAGAAACATTCCTGTATTCAATGGTGGATTCGAACTGGTGCTTGACCACTGCATCGGCTTTCTCATATATCTCTACATCAGCCTCCAGGAGCTGATCGATGCGATCCACAGAAGCAAGCCCTTTCTGGACCCCAAACCAGGCGGTTGTAATGTTCTTCGCCGGAACAATGATCTGGCTGAATACAATGAGAAAGAAAATCAGGGACTCACCTGAAAGATTGCCTTTCCCTGAAAGCACGAGGGAACCCCCATAGGCCATAATCACCATAAGGACCATGGTGGCCATAAACTCACTGATGGGACTGGCCATATACCTGCGACGAAACACCCACTTAAATAGCTGGGCAAAGCGTTGATTGGTTGCCATAAATTTTCCGGTCATCCTATCTTCCCCGTTAAAAGCTTTAATGATCCTTAAGCCGGAAAGGGTCTCCTCAATCTGCGACATCAGTTCACCCAGACGTTGCTGTCCCTTGAAGGAAGTTCCACGCAGCCTTCTTCCGATCCGCCCGATCAGGAGCCCTGCAAGAGGAAAGAGTACCAGCACTGAAATGGTCAGATTGACGCTGATGGAGAAAAGAAAAGCCAGGTAAACAATCACGGTTATGGGATCCCGTGTGAGCATCTGCAGGGAGCTGATCACTGAGTTTTCAACCTCCTGCACATCATTGGAATATCCGGGCAATCACATCACCCTTTCTGGCCTCATTATAGTAAGACAAGGGAAGTTTAAGCAACTTTTTGTAAATATCGTTACGCATGTCTCTCATCACATAAGCCCGGATGGGTGCCAGTACATGATTTGCCAGATAGATAAAACTGTTTTTCAGGAGACTAAAAACCACCACCATGATACTCACCAGGATCAACGCCCCGGATGCCCCCTTACTCAGCATGATTTTGCTCATGTAATAATTCAGGGTGTGCAAAAGATACTTTGTACTCAGTGTAAACTCCGCAGGCTCGGTAACCAGTTCCTGATTCTCAAACAATATCCCCAGGAAGGGCATTACCATGGCAAAGGAAAAGAGCGTGAAAAACGCACCCAGAATGTTAAAAACAATATTCTGAATGACCTTTCCCTTATATGGAGCAAGGTATTTTAATAATCCTAAAAATCTTTTCATAAGTGTCTAAAGTCCGGTGTAATTCCAGGGCGTAATCAACAATAGTTCCTCCTTTACATCCTCGCTCACAGCCAGGGTCATAATAAATTCCCGGATGGTCTCCTGGGTAATGGCTTCATTGGTCCTGGTCAGATCCAGCAAGGCCTCATAGGGATTGGGATAATTCTCTCTCCTGAGGATGGATTGGATGGCCTCGGCGACAACTGGCCATTGCCGCTCCAGATCGGCCCGGATGGCGGGTTCATTCACAATGAGTTTCCCAAGGCCTTTGATCATGGATTGCATTGCTATCAGGGTGTGTCCCAGGGGAACCCCAAGATTCCTGAGGACCGTGGAGTCGGTCAGATCGCGCTGCAGTCTTGAAATGGGCAACTTGGAAGCCAGGTGGGAAAAAGTCGCATTGGCCAGCCCCAGGTTCCCTTCTGCATTCTCAAAATCGATGGGGTTCACCTTGTGGGGCATGGCAGATGACCCAATTTCTCCTTTTTTAATCTTTTGCTTAAAGTAATCCATGGAAATATAGGTCCAGAGATCACGAGCCAGGTCCAGCAATATGGTATTGATGCGCTGGAATGCATGGAACATGGCTGCCAGATTATCATAATGCTCAATCTGGGTTGTGGGCCAGGATCGTTTTAAACCCAGTACATCAAGCACAAAGCGTTCCCCGAATCCAAACCAGTCAATATCAGGGTAGGTCACCTTGTGGGCATTCATATTTCCGGTAGCACCACCGAACTTGGCAGGTACCGGAATCTCTTCCAGCTGTTCCAGCTGAACATCGAGCCGTTCAATAAAAACCCGGATCTCTTTCCCCAGCCTGGTGGGTGAAGCAGGCTGACCGTGGGTTCGTGCAAGCATGGCAATATCGTCCCACTCTGTGGCCAGCTTTTCCAGCATCGTGGTCAGTTCGTCCAGCAGAGGATAGTATGTACGCTGCATAGCATCCTTGAGGGAAAGTGGTGTAGCGGTATTGTTTATATCCTGGGAGGTGAGGCCGAAGTGAATAAATTCCTTGTACTTATCCAAACCCAGGCTTTCGAATTGCTCCTTTAAAAAATATTCCACCGCCTTTACATCGTGGTTGGTGACCTTTTCAATATCCTTGATCCTCTGCGCATCTTCCACAGTGAAAGCAGTGTAGATCTCCCGAAGCCGGGGAAATATCTCAGCATTCACATCCTTCAGGGCCGGGACACCGGATCCACAAAGGGCAATGAAATATTCAATCTCAACCTGTACCCGGTATTTAATCAGTCCGAATTCTGAAAAATAGCCTGAAAGTAATTCCGTTTTTGACCTGTATCTTCCATCAATAGGAGAAACAGCAGTTAGCTGATTGAGCTGCATGTGCGATGAATTGTTTAAGGCCACAAATTTAGCAGAAAATATTCGTACTTTTGAGTATAATCCATCATTATGAAGCGATACCGCCAATCTGCCCTGCTACTGATCCTGACTCTGCTCCTTAGCAGTCAGATTTTAGCACCCGATACAAGCCTTAGCCCTGGAGTAGATTCCGAAGGAGAATCCGAAACACTGGTATACTCCTTCAGCATCATGGACAATATTGCTGCCCCCACCTGGCGTATTACACAGGAAGCCATGAAAGAGGCCGGTGAACTTGGAGCCGATGTGATCATTCTCCACCTCAATACTTACGGGGGCGAGGTTAGTGCCGCAGACTCCATTCGTACAAAAATCCTCAATTCCCCGGTCCCGGTCCATGTTTTCATCGATGACAATGCCGCCTCGGCAGGGGCTTTGATTTCCATAGCCTGCGATAATATTTATATGAAGCCAGGGGGTAAGATAGGGGCTGCCACAGTAGTCAACCAGACCGGTGAACAGGTGCCGGACAAGTACCAATCCTATATGCGTGCAACCATGCGCGCCACTGCTGAAGCCCATGGTAAAGACACCATCATTTCAGATGGCGACACCCTGCTGGTATGGCACCGCAATCCAGCCATCGCAGAAGCTATGGTTGATCCCAAACTATTTGTGGAAGGGGTTAGCGACACCGGACAGGTACTTACCTTCACCGCCACCGAGGCCATGGAACACGGATATTGCGAAGGAACCGCAGAGAACATGGAGGACGTGATTGAACAGCTTGGCATTAAAGAATATGTTTTAAAATCATATTCCCCCTCGGGAATGGATAAGATAATCGGCTTCCTGATCAATCCCATGGTCAGCGGAGTATTAATCATGATTATCATAGGTGGTATATACTTTGAACTGCAATCACCCGGAATTGGTTTTCCCCTGATTGCATCTGCAGCCGCAGCGATTTTTTATTTCGCACCCCTCTATCTTGAAGGCCTGGCGGAAAACTGGGAGCTTATTGTTTTTATTGTCGGAATCATCCTGGTTTTGGTTGAAATATTCGCCATCCCCGGCTTTGGCGTGGCCGGAGTAGCCGGGATCATTGCCATGGTTACCGGAATGACCCTCAGCCTGTTTGATAATGTGGTTTTTGAAAATCCGGAATTTAGTGGCGAGGGACTTGGAATCCTGATGAAATCGCTGAGCCTTGTGCTGGTATCCATGCTCTTCGGACTCATATTTGCCCTGTGGGCGACCCGGAAGTTGCTCACCACAACTGCCTTCTCCAGGCTTTCATTGAAAAGCGAACAGCAGATTAACGATGGCTTCATCGGGGTGGAAACAGAAGGGGGAACCCTGGTGGGCGAGAGCGGAACAGCCCATACAGTGCTCCGTCCATCGGGCAAGGTTATGGTCAAGGGCAAGCTCTACGATGCCATGTCGGAATATGATTTTATTGACAGGGGCGCTGAAGTAAGGGTAACTCGTTTTGAAAACGGCCAGGTCCACGTCGAAAAGGTCTAGCATTTTCACTTCTTCCATGCTGATCCGAGAATATCCCGGCAGTAAACTTATACCGAAATCTTGGATTTGAAGTTTTTGAGGACTACCAGATTTATATAATCCTCGAGCCGGAGAAGTCCCACCGAAAATTGCGAGCGGGAATTGCGAGCGGGCAATCCAGTGAACCGCCGGTCCGTTCTATTGTTATTTGAGAAAGACTGACACATGAAACTTC
This sequence comes from uncultured Bacteroidota bacterium, assembly GCA_963713725.1. Lineage (GTDB taxonomy): Bacteria > Bacteroidota > Bacteroidia > Bacteroidales. The sequence continues at coordinate 413,118 of CAVQMZ010000023.1, read as the reverse complement.
CAATAAGTACCCTCATTTTTTTTAGCTTTCTCTTTACTCAGGAAAGCTCAGCACAGGATTCCCCCTGGGATCAATGGGATGCTGAGGTGATCGACCAACTGTTCACCAGCCGCGATCTTTCCTATATGAGTGAGGAAGAACAAAAGGTAATTCTCTTCATGAACATGGCCCGCTATGATGGTAAGCTTTTCGCCGAAAGCTTTCTTAAAAAATATGCAGAGGAAATGCAGCTTCAAAAAAACAGCTACCTGCGATCACTGAATAAGGACCTGGCAAAGATCGAGGGACTTTCTGCACTTATGCCCCAGGAAGACCTCACAGCTGTGGCCCAGGGCCATGCCGTAAAATCAGGCAAAAGCGGACATGTGGGACACAAGGATATGGAAAAGCGTTTTGCTCCCCTTGAGCGGAAACCCTATTATGGCTGGGCCGAGAACTGCTCCTATGGATACCAGGAGGCCCTGAGCATTGTGATTACCCTTTTGATCGATGATGGCATTAAGAATCTTGGGCACCGGAAAAACATCCTCAATGAGCGTTACAACTCCGTGGGTGTAGCCATCCGGCCCCACAAAAAATACCGCGTGAACTGTGTCATCGACTTTGGGATCATGCCAGGATCCGGTCTGAACACGGTCCCCTACTGATCCTTATCAACGGTATCTGCCAGATATTTGTGATACTGCCGGTTTGCGAGAATCGATATCGCGGTCAGAACCACAACAGCCACATAAACACCCACCGGCACCTTAAAGGCTGATCCGCTTGCATAGGAGTGAATTCCTCCCAGGAAGTAGTTTACCCCAAAATACGTCATCATCACAGACGAGTAGCTGATATATGAAGCCATATTAAAGGCAAAGGTCCCGCGCATTCCGGGAATACGGTGCATATGTGACACAAAGGCATAAACCAGCACGGTGATCAGCGCCCAGGTCTCCTTGGGATCCCATCCCCAGTAGCGCCCCCATGATTCGTTGGCCCATACACCACCCAGGAATACTCCGGCGGTCATAAAATAAAGCCCCACGATGAGAGTCAGATGGTTTACCTTGGTCACCGAGTCGATTATCTCCTGAATCCGGACCCTGTTCTTTGTGGTCAGGGTGGCATATAATACCACATTCATAAGTCCCATGATGGATGAAAGCCCCAGGAAACCATAGCCAGCCATAATCACGGCAACATGAATGGTTAACCAGGGAGATTTCAGAACCGGCACCAGGTTGGTTATTTCGGGATTCATATTGCTCATTCCAGCCACCATCAGCGAAAGCGCCGAAAGAATGGCGGTAAGCGCAAGGGCATAACCCGAGCGTTTTACAAAAATCAAACCTGCAAGCAATGTCACCCAGGAAACAAATACCATGGATTCGTAACCATTACTCATGGGAGCATGACCACTGATATACCAGCGAATACCAAGTACAACTGTGTGAATCACAAAAGCAACGGCCAGGTGAATAATGCCAATGTTAAAGAGTCTTTTGTAAAGCTTTTTTGGCCTGAAAACAAGCAGGAATTGCAGCACCATCAGCACCACCCCGAAAAGACCATAAAATTTGGCCAGTCGCGGGAAGAGATCTGCATTATTATAGGTAATCTCCAGTTGTTTCTTTGACTCAGATGGAAGCAGGGGTTCGTTGTCCACCTGATTCTGCAAAAGAATATCCAGCTTGGCCTGGGCTGCCACATAATCCCCGGAACGAAGGTCTTCCAGGTAATGCAGGAAAGTATCGGAAGTGGATCCATGATCATGACCCTGACTTGCGGCCAGGGCTTCCGAAACCGACTTCCATTTGTGATTGACAGCATCAGGATCAGGGAAAATCGTGATCAAGCCACCCGATTGTACCAGGTACATTGCATTTATACGATCATCCAGTTTGATGACCTCCTTATCAAAATCATTCTGATTAACGACCTGCTTTGAAAAGGCCGTGTTCACATGATCCGACAGGAGATAACCTCCCCCATTGCTGTTCATCAGATCATTAAAACTGATAAACTCCCCCTTATAACCCACAATTTCGTGTAATCCGGCATTCTTAATTTCAAACAGAGGCTCGGCCTGCCAGACATCGGGGTAGAGCATCAGGCCAAGCATAACCTGGTCGGCTGTATAAGAACCATAATGGGCTTTTTTTGCAATCTTTCTCACCACTTCCCTGGACAGGGTATTCATGGGTTCGTAGCGTCCACCCTTATCCTGTACCCAGAGTTTTCCAAATTCCTCGGCCACCTCTTTGGGAGGAACCTGCTGGGAGAAGGCAGGCAGACCCAGTCCCAAAAACAGAAGCCCGATTACAATTGTCTTCGCGCTACGGGTACTGGCCGAAATACTCGCAAAGCGTGTATTTTTCACAAACATGGCCAGGATCATCCCTGCAATCAGCAGAAGATAACCCGCATAGGTCACAAAGGTACCCGTCCGGTCCCTGTTCACTGATAATATAGTTCCCTTCTCATCGTTGTCATAGGACGACTGATAGAAGCGATATCCCCTGTGCTTCAATACATTATTCATAAATATCCTCCGATCCTCCTGTATATCCATTTCCTTATCCACCAGCACAACTTCGCTGGCAAAGGAAGAAGGGCTATTGGATCCGGGATAGCGCTCCACCTGGAATTCCTTCAAAAAGAGGGAGAAAGGAAGCGTCAGTTCCTTGGAGCCATAGGTGATGGAATAGGCCAGGTCGCCCATGGTCCCGGTCACCGGCACACCTGCCACCCTGGGTAACCCCGGCACCATGACCTGGGAGATCATTCCCTTGTATTTTATCTCCATGGTAAGGGCTGAAAGATATCCTCCCATTTCACCCGGAGGGGCTTTTACAAGCCTCTTGGCTGCAGAGGGTAAATATCCCTGCAGAGCCATTCGTAACTGCCCCATGCCATAGAGTTTTCCCTCTGTCACAGGAACAGCTTCCCAGGCCTCATATTCGGTCTCTGATCCGCCTCCCATGGCCATGATGGTCACAGCAAATGGAGCATAAAGAAATACCATGTTGTTTTCAGATACAAACCTTAGCATGGCAGTGGTATCATTGCTATTGAAGGAAATTTTCATTCCAAGGGCACTTCTGGATTCTCCCGAGGGAAGCCCTACGGATTGCTGCTGTTCGCTCACCAAAAGTATCTGGAGATAGGGCTTTCCTCCCGGTGAAGAAACCCATTGTTCCCTGGCATTGGACATATATCCTGTGGATCTGACTTTTACCTTTTCACCGCCTATTTTGGTACTCATCCTGTAGCCCTTTGGGGTGAGCTCGGTAATCATCACCTCTTTTTCACTTTCCACCTTCTGCCCCTTGGCTTCCAGCTCAACAAAGACGTATCCGTTTGTGCTCAGCATGGTATTGGAAATGGCCTGCTCACGGATATGCATGGTTCCCTCATAGCTGATAAAGCGGGTAATGGCCGCTCCGGCAAGAATCACAATAAAGGCCAGGTGAAAGACAAGCACCACCAGCTTCTTGCGTTTGAAAAACTTATTTACATACATGGAACCCGCAATATTGATCGCAATGATTAGCATCAGGATCTCGAACCAGTGGGTTCCATAAACCAGGGCTTTAGCCACTGAAGTTCCGTATGAACTCTCCACAAAGGTTGCAATGCGCCAGGATTACAATAAGCAAGGATCAACAGAACACCCATGAAAGTCATGGAAAACAGAAAGGATAATCTCTTAAGCATAGTACGATATATAGTGTGAAATTTGGCGTTGCAATATATTAAAATCCTTACATATGTAATAATGTGCCCACCTGGTATACCAGGAAGCTCGAAACCCAGGCAATGGCAGTGGTATAAAAGAGTACAAAGGCTGCCCATTTCCAGCTGCCCGATTCCCTTCCAACCGCTGCAATGACAGCCACACAGGGCAGGTAAAAAAGGACAAACACAAGAAAGGAAAAACCTGCAAGCGGGGTAAAAACACGGCTTCCTGCCCTTTTCCCCGTGGTATATACCTGCTCCCTGATCCGGTTCTGAAGGGAGGTTGATTCACCGGGCGGCGCATTTTTATTGGCCTGGTATAGAACTCCCATGGTACTCACGACAATTTCCTTTGCAGCAAATCCGGTAACCAGGGCAATGCCCATTTTCCAGTCAAAACCCAGGGGCCTGATCACGGGCTCAATGGCCATCCCGATTCTTCCAATAAAAGAGTGTTCCTGCCTCTCAGCTTCCTGTGCAAGCGAGAGCATTATAATTTTTTCCAAATCAGGCTCGCCCTTTACCACCTGCTCCTGCGCAATCAGAGCATCAAAATCCCTGGAATATTCCACATCCCTTGGAAAGTAGCCAAGGGCCCAGATAATCACCGAGGCAATCAGGATCACGCCTCCCATTTTTTTCAGATAATGAGCACCCTTGCTCCACATATGACGCAGGATCACCCGGATGCCCGGATTCCGGTACATGGGCAATTCCATTACAAAGGGAGCCTCCTGGTTATGAAACAATATCTTTTTAAACAGGATGGACATAAGCATGGAAAAAAGGACACCGAGCATGTAAAGTAAAAATATCATCTGCCCCGCATTTTCCGGGAAAACAGCTCCGGCAATAAGCACATAAACCGGAAGCCTGGCGCTGCACGACATAAAGGGAATGATCAGCATGGTAAGCAGGCGGTCGTTTCGATTCTCCAGGGTACGGGTGGCCATGATGGCAGGCACATTACAGCCAAAGCCCATGATCAGTGGGATGAAGGATTTACCGTGTAAACCGAAAAGGTGCATCACCTTGTCCATGATAAAAGCGGTCCGTGCCATATAGCCCGTATCCTCCATTAGCGAAATGAAAAAGAAAAGAATCAGGATGTTGGGCAAAAATACAATGACACCACCTACCCCTCCAACAACACCATCCACCAAAAGGTCGCGGAATATACCCTCAGGTATTTTGCTTGTGAGAAATTGACTAAGCAGGTCAACGCCGCTGCCAATCCACTCCATGGGATAGGATCCCAAGGGAAAAGGTGGCATTAAACATGATCCAGAGGAAGCCAAGAAAGATGGGCAGGCCCAGGTATTTATGGGTAAGAATCCGGTCGATTCGTTTTGAGCGGGAGAAATCGGGATCAGCTTCACCCCGCTTCATGGTCGCCTTCAGTGCCCCTGCGACAAAGCCATATCGGGCATCAGCCACAAGGGTTTCCGCATCGGTTTTAAACAGCGACTCAATCCTGGTAATCTCCCTGTCTGCCAGATCACGTATCTCATGAAAATTTTCAGCATTTGAAAGAATGTGTGTACAGCTGTCGTCCCGTTCCAATAACTTTAATGAAATAAACCTGGAGGAATAATGATCTGTGATGGAAGGGTTCAGGCGGATCTGCTCCTGCAGCTTCAATACCGATGCTTCTATCTCCTCCCCGTAGTTGATATGGACGTGGCGGATGGCCGGATCCTGCTCCTCAAATACCCTGATTACATGATTCAGGAGCCTGAATACCCCCTTCCCTTTGTGAGATATGGTTGGCACCACCCGGATTCCCACGAGCTTGCTCATCAATTCCACATCCAGCTTATCCTTTTTCTGAAGCAGGTCGTCGTACATATTCAGTGCCAGAACCACGGTGACATCCATATCAATCAGCTGGCTGGTGAGGTATAGGTTTCTTTCCAGGTTATTGGCATCAACCACATTTACCACCACATCGGGCTTTTTATTAAGGATGTGCTCTCTTACGTAACGTTCCTCACTGGAAAAATCTGAGAGCGAATAGGTCCCCGGGAGATCGGTTATCCGAAAGGTATAGCCCCTGTGAAAAAAAGTGGCCACTTTCGAATCTACGGTTACCCCCGCATAATTCCCCGTGTGCTCCCTGGATTTGGAGACCCGGTTAAACAGGGTTGTTTTCCCGGAATTTGGATTGCCGACCAGGGCCACATCAATAATCTTCCCGGGCCTGGGGGCCAGAGGTTCTTTTTGAAGATGGTCAGGAATTTGCTGAAGGGGTGAAACTATGGGGCTTGTAAACTCATAAGCTTCCTTTGTCACCTCAATCAGGCCGGCTTCACTCCTGCGAAGAGATACATTGCCATCCAGGATGCGGTACTCCACAGGGTCTTTTAATGGAGCCGATTTGACAACCTCAACCAGCTTTCCCCTGATGAATCCCATTTCGGTAATCCGCTTCCGGAAAGCGCCTCTTCCCCTGATTCGGGTTATTGTTGCCGATTCACCTGTATGTAGGTCGCTCAGAGTCAATCTTCCTAAATCTTTCCCTTAAAAACATAACCAAGATCCTCCACACAGGCTTTCACCTGTGTATCGCTGAGTCCCTCTCCCTGGATTTTTACCTGATTGGTTCCTGGGTCGGCCAGCACCTCGGTAATTACCTCAAGTTTCCCCAATCCTTTTTCAACATTGGCCTTACAGTGATTGCAGGTCATACCCTCAACCCTGTATGTATAAAATTGTGTTCCCATTTGTTCTTCTTTTTGTTTTTGCTCAGAAACTCTCCTCCGTCTGCCAAGCAACTTCATGATATATCCGTTAATAATCAACAATACCAGGACTCCCGATGACACCCACTGCAACCATCCGGAATGATGCTCGTGCATCCCTTCATTCATTCCCGGCATCATCCAACCGGTAATCCATTCCCTGGGTATAAATTCATTTACTATGGTTCCAAAAAATAAGGCCCCGCCAATGATGCTGATCAGGTAAACCCACAGGGATCGTCTCCCCATGGCATTGCCAATCACAGCCATGGTGGCGATATTGGTGGCCGGACCGGCCATGAGCAGCACCAGGGCTGCACCCGGTGCCAGTCCCTTCATGAGCAGAACAGCGGCAATGGGTATGGATCCCGTTGCACAAATGTAGAGAGGCACGGAAGCCACCAGCATCATGAGCATGGAGAGGTATTCATTGGAAACGCTTCGAACAAAAAAATCTGCCGGAATAAGAACGGAAAGCAATGCGGCAGCAAGCAAGCCAATAATCAGCCATTTGGAAATATCCTGCAGAAGCTCCACAAATCCATATCTGAAAAGCTCCCTCACCGATGGCTCGGGCCTCTCTTCCGGCTCCAGCTTGTTCAAGTCCTTTGAGCCGCCTTTATCCCTATCCAGACCTTCTTTCCCTTCAGCCTTTCGGTCCATCCGGTTGGCCAATAGTCCACCGCCAAGTCCCGTAAAGAGTGCAACAAGGGGCCGGATAATGGCCAGGGGCAAACCCAGCATGGCATAAGTGGCAAGAATAGAGTCCACCCCGGTCTGGGGTGTGGAGATCAGAAAGGAAATGGTTGAACCCCTGGATGCACCATTTTTATAAAAGCCTATACCTGTGGGTAAAACTCCGCACGAACACAAGGGCATGGGCACACCCAGCAAGGAAGCGTTCAGAACCGATCGCATGTTCCTGCCCCCCATATAGCGCGTAATAATTCTGGCGGGGAAGGCCACTCGAAGCAAGCCGGCAAAAAAGAATCCCAGTAAGAGATAAGGTGACATCTCATTCACCAGCCTCGCAAGTTCATACATGTACAACTTCAGCTCTTCCATTTTTTACATCTTCACGCTAAGACTCTAACAAAATAAGGGGCCAATTGATCGCTTCCGTGCAAAATTATAATAAGCTTCTCTTCCTGCGATCCCCATAAATGGGTATTTTGCATGAAATGAGCCCAAATATCATACTTATGAAAAGAAATATTTTGCTTTTGGCAGCCTTGTTCTCCACTTCAATGACTGCATTTGCACAGTTGCCTGAATATATAAGTCTGAGAAAGTCCTGTAATCCGGGCATCATTTCCCTGAACTTGTCTCCCGATGCTTCACTGCTCCTTACCGGTTATGCCGACGGCAGCTTCCGGGTCCTTGACCCTCAAACTTTAGAGGCCTCACTGGAAATTGAACAAGCCCATCTAAAGGCGGTTACAGGTATGGACATGCCTCCAAAAATGGATTTTATCATGACCGCCGGAGGAACGCAGATAAAGATATGGGGCCGGGATGGTAAGTTAAAGGGAAACCTGAATGCACACGCCACCACCATCTGGAATCTGGATATCAGTCAGGACGGAAAACATGCCGTCTCCACTGCCTTTAATAAAACCTTCCTCCTCTGGGATGTAAACAATGCTACTGTGGATGCCCATATGCGCGGACATAAGGATGTGACCCTAACGGCCTGCATCAGTCCGGATAATAAACTTATCGCCAGCGGAAGCAACGATAAGACCATTAAAATATGGGACCTGGAAAGCAGGGAAGTAAAATCCACCCTACACGGGCCCACCGGCGATATTTACGATCTTGCCTTCAGTCCTGATTCCCGCTTAATCGCCGCAGGCTCGGCTGAAAACAGCATTAGAATTTACAGGCTCGAGGATGAAAATCTGGTTCATGTGCTAAAGGGACACCGCTCTGTCGTCCGCAAGGTAGATTTCAGTCCCGACGGCCGCTACCTTCTAAGCGCTTCTGAGGACAATTCCCTCATTCTGTGGGATGCCCTCTCCGGAGACAAAATTCATTCCTTTACCGAGACCCAGGGCGCTGTGCTGGATGTGAAATTCCACCCTACAGAAGCTTTCTTTTACAGTGTATCCATGCCGGGCGACCTTACCCGGTGGACCATAGACCCTGAAATCTTTGTAGTGCGTTACTATGACGAGTCCTATCGGGAAGAACTAAATTCCGACCTTCTGTTCGCACCCAGGGGCAAGGGTGAATCAAAAAAGGATTATCAGTCGCGCCAGGCGAAAGCAGACATTAAGAAGGCCGGCATCATCGAGCGCTATTACCAGCTTTACCGAAAAGGCCTCAATGCCCAATAACATCCTGGTAAAAAGCAAACAAAACGCTTCTTCCTGTTACCTTTGTTGAAGAAATGATGCAAATCGAATCCATATCGAACAAGCAACTTTTCCTGAACATCAAAAACAGGGATGAATTCAGCCAGCCTGGCACAGGACTGAGGGGATAGTCCTTCATACATCCTCCCCCTTTCTTTTTTCTTCCTTTTTCTTTTTTCTTTCGACTTTAAACTTTCTTCGCCTTACGGCTCAGTTCCTTCGGTTTTCAGACTTTACAAACTTTACAGACTTACATATGTTACCATACGCAGAACCATATAAGATCAAAATGATCGAACCCATGTATCCCAGCACGGCCGGGGATCGCAAAAAATGGATTAAAGAGGCCCGGTTTAATCTGTTCAATCTCAAGAGCGACCAGGTTTTTATTGACCTGCTGACCGATTCGGGAACAGGTGCCATGAGCCAGGAGCAATGGGCAGCCATGATGACCGGTGATGAAGCTTATGCAGGCAGTAAATCTTTCGATCGTTTGCAAAAGACCATCACTTCTCTCACAGGCTTTCCCTATGTGATCCCGACCCACCAGGGGAGGGCCGCAGAAAACGTTCTCTTTTCAGTAATGGTAAAGGAGGGAAATGTGGTGCCGGGTAACGCCCACTTTGACACCACCAAGGGCCACATCGAATTCAGAAAGGCCTCGGCTTTTGACTGCACCATTGATGAGGCTGCCGACACCAGGATCTACCACCCCTTCAAGGGGAACCTCGACCTGAAAAAGCTGGAGAATGTATTCGAGGTATATGGGAAGGAGCGCATTCCCATGATCATCGTAACCATCACCTGCAACTCAACCGGGGGACAACCGGTAAGCATGCAGAATCTAAGGGAGGTCCGTGAATTTGCTATGGAACGTGGAATCCCGGTAATTTTCGATTCAGCCCGCTTTGCAGAGAATGCCTACTTTATTAAAACCCGGGAGAAGGGATATGAAAATATTTCCATCCGGGACATTGTTCGCGAAATGTTCTCCCTGGCCGACGGGATGACCATGAGTTCTAAGAAAGACGGGATTGTGAATATGGGTGGTTTCATTGCCCTGAATAACAAGGATATTTACAGGGAAGCCTGCACCTATAACATCATGTTTGAGGGCTACATCACCTACGGGGGAATGTCTGGGCGCGACATGGCAGCCCTGGCCCAGGGCCTGGAAGAGGCCACCACCTTTGGCTTCCTTGAAAGTCGTATCAAACAGGTTCACTACCTTGGTCAGAGATTGCACGACATGGGTATTCCGGTCCAGGAGCCCTTTGGCGGACATGCCATTTTTGTGGATGCCACCCGCTTCCTGCCCCACGTTCCCTGTGAAGAGTATATCGCACAGACACTGGCCATAGAGCTATATAAGGAGTCTGGTGTCAGAGGCGTGGAGATCGGCACCCTGCTGGCCGACCGTGACCCTTCGACCCGTGAAAACCGCTATCCAAAACTGGAGATGCTGCGCCTGACCATTCCCAGAAGGGTGTACACCAGAAACCATATGGATTATGTGGCAGCAGCACTGCAAAAGGTTTATAAACGAAGGGATCAGATCACCTCTGGCTACAAAATCACCTATGAAGCGTCCATCATGCGGCATTTTACAGTGGAATTAGAAAAGGTCAGCTAAATAATGACCGGCCGGCCTTAATACCCATAATTCCAGCCCATATGGTTCTGTCCGTGACATCTCAGATAGCAGCGACCTGAAAATGTGCCAGTACTTTCATATCTGAAGGATCCATTAAAGTGGGGCTGAACTATGCTTACATCAAAGTTGATCAGGTGGGCATTGTTGGTGCTGTTTCCCTGGGTATGGCTGATTCCATGGGGATCATGACAAGCGCTGCAGGGAGTTCGCTCATCCCTGATGTGTTTATCATGGTCATCGAAGGATTCATCATTCAGAATACTGGCCCTGCTATGACATGAGTAGCAGAGTTCATAAGCCGAGGCTGATTCGGTAGTATTATCTGCTGTCAGGTAACGATACTTAAGCTGCCCGGTGAAAGTTGAGCCATGCGGACCCGACGGTGAACCAGACCCGTCACTGGAATGACAGTCGGTGCAATAAATAATACTCGACTCCGTGATGGGTGCAATTAGACTGGGCACGTTGGGATTAGGCCCTGGCCGTGCTTACAGCATGATGAGATGGGTTGGAGGGATCAAACTCCAGGCGAACATTGTTCTGCATAATCTGCCGGGGGATTAAACTTCCCGGTTTGGCCGGACTGTCGGCATGACACCTGTAACATAACTCGTACTGATATTGGATCGGATCTATCCGGTTACCCGTCTGGTCAATCCCGGCAACCCCGGCAATGAAACCATTGGCTGCAGGAGCCAGGGCAGGGGTATCAGAGACCGCATGGGGATTATGACAATCCTCACACTCCACATGCATGGATAGTACCAATGGGTCCTCGGCTGCATCATGTTCCAGGTTGTAGCCATATACATTGTGCAGATAGGGTTTGGAGAGCTGGGCCACAATGTTGGTGGATGCCACGTTTCCATTATGGCAGGGCAGACAATTATTCTCTTCTGCCAGATAATTCATAAGTCTCTGGCTGTTACCTGCAGTATGAGGATTGTGGCAATTTTCACAGGCATTCTCAGCAACATTGGTGTAGGGGGTGCGCGGCCAGGGATCTATCCCGTTTCCGTTCCAGGTGGCCATGGAAGTGGAATGACTGGAGAAGGACCAGTAATCGCGGTCATGACAGGCAAAACAAAGTTCTGAATATTGATTGCTAAGCACCAGGAAATCATTGGTCAGGTTCCGGTGCGGATCATGACAGGAGGTACACTGCATCCGTCCGTTTACCAGGCTCACAGGTGGAATAATGGCACCGGGGTCCTTCAACTGGCCATCAGCAGCAGCAAGTCCTGTTGTATAATCAAAAGAAATGGGATGATCATCGGTCAGATCGGTTGACATATTCGATGAGCCCGGTGGAAGGGTGGTAATTCCTCCGCTGAATTCAATGTCGGATGTTCTGCTGATTACGCTTCCCAAAGCCGTGGTTCCGTCATGACAGCTTAGGCAGAGTATGGAGGGGCCATCGGGTTGACCCGGAACTGATTCTGCCGTGGATGAATGATAGAGTGTATAGGTATACCCCTGCTCATCTTTGTTCCAGAGTGGACTGGAAGGACGACTGTTGTGAGGGGTGTGGCAAAATACGCAGACTTCTGATTCTGAAAGGGCCCTGGTGTCACCCGGACCGGTGACTGAAAGGTTATGCACTGAAGTGACTATGGATTGCGCCCATGTTCCCCGGGGTATAAAAAGCAGAATCAATGCGGATATAAACAACAATCTTCTCATGGCATTCATTTTCTTAGTACTTGAAACACCTGGACCCGGGCATTATAACTATCAGCCACATAGATAAAATCCTCGCTGTCAATATAGAGTCCCAGGGGCATCCAGAATTCACCTTTCCCCTGTCCCTGTCCCCCAAAGCTTAATAGGAATCTGCCTTCTCTGTCGAAAATCTGCACCACGTGAAAAAGTGCATCGGCAATATAAATATGTCCCCTTGAATCCACTGCCACTCCTTTGGGTCTGGCCATATCGCCGGTGGCATCTCCCGATTGTCCGAAAACAGACAAAAAATCGCCCTTGCTGCTGAAGATCTGAACCCGGAAATTCATGGAATCTACAACATATACACGACCGCTGTCATCAATCCATATAAAAGTGGGGAAATTAAAGGATCCCGGCCCGGAACCTCTTTCACCCATACTCCGGATCCATTTGCCTTCTGCACTGAAGATGGATATCCTGTGTGCCCCGGTCTCCACCAGCCAGATCTCATCTCTTTGCCTGTGATAAGCAATCCCTGTGGGTTGACTGAGTTTGAACGAATCCGTGAATAAGGATAGCGCTCCTCCCTTTATCCTCCATACCTGCTCAAGTCTTGAATCTGTGAAAAGCAGGTCTCCGTAAGGCCCCTTACACAGACCCACCAGAGAAGGGAAGATCCCATCTGCCTTTTTTACTGCTTTCAGTGCTTGAGCGCCACCATCCTCCATCTCAAATACACTTCCGGCACCCTGATCCAGAATCCAGAAATGTTCCGGATTATTCGCCACAACAGAAAATGGTTTCACCACGGCCTGGGGCCTTTTCCCAAATACAACACGTGAAATTTTATCACCCAGGCCCTGATTATTCTTACCGTCTTTTGTCGGGGAACTCGGCAATCCATTTGACCTGGTATTCATCCGCCTGGGCCATGCAGGGGAAAGACCCCGCAAGAAAGCCGCAAAAGCAAAGGGAAGGATATGTTTTAATATTATCTTCATGTGCTTTTCATGCTTATTGCCGGCTATAGGATAGTTTACCATGGCATCCGGGAAGACATGATCCGCCCTCTTGCTCTGGCATAAAATTCATCTTCATCTCCCAACTCCCAAAAGCCACCTGCTCCTCAATCAGAAACTTCTGCTGAGATCCGTGAAGGTTGTGACACATTCTGCAGTTTCTGCCTTTGTTTCCATTGATATGAAGCCGATGAAGGTTAAGCTTCCCATTTCTGAAATTGGTCCCCCACTCTGTCTCCTCAGCCTCCAGGAGGTCGGTATCATGACATTGGAAACAGAGTCCGAAGCTTTCGGTGCTCACGGCCAGATAATCCTCCACCGGATACAAATCCACAAGCAGGTCAGGATAATCCGATCCATGGGACCTGTGACATACCAGGCAGCCTCCCCCTTCAATGGCTGAATGTGGAATCATTTTTCCCTTTACAAGCCGCCCGATATTCTCCGTTATGGAGGAATCGCTTTTGTAAGCTTTATCGTGGCAGGACAAACAAAGTTCCTGTCTCAGCCGACTTTAATATCAGAGGATTGGCCGAGCCGTGGGCATCATGGCACACAAGACAGCTACCCTGAAGTACCGGCTGGTGGGGGTGAGCTATTTCAATTCCCTCCTCATGACAGTAAAAGCAGAGTGCCGGACTTTGATCCATCAAAGCAAAACCCAAAGAGTCTCCCGGATGCTCATTTCCTGTGGATTCATGGCAATTGTCACAGGCATCTTCCGCTGGGTAATGCATCACCTCATTTTCCACCAGGTCGGTATGGCATTCGGTGCAGGCCATCTCCTGGGGGACAATTATTTTCGGCAGGACTTCCTGTTCCACCAGTGAAAACCAGGAAAACATAAATAAAAAAGTCTGTCAGAAACAGCTGGATCATGCTATCAGTTTTTTGTTCATCAGAATCTCCTTGTCAATTGAATGTAAGCACCGTTAAAATCGAATTCACTGTTCAGGTACAGGCGCCTGTACATTTCAAGGCCTACCCTCACCTGCAACTTATTAAACTCCGAGAAGAACTCGGCCCTGCCTGTCAGCAGATCCAGATCAATGTTGGGTCCGCTCTGGTTCAGGTAGCCCGACTCAAGGCTTACCCGCATCCGGGGCCTGATCCGATATACCAGTTTTCCTGAAATATTTGAATACAGTTGATTTACCTCGTCAGCGATCATCCGGTAATCACGGATATTTCCATTTACAGTGAGCAACAGTTTTGACCTGAAATTCCAGTTTACATCCAGGTAGTAGCGTTTCATCCTGTAAGGAATAATGTTGCTGTCATAGATATCTGCTTCAATTCCGGCCCTGGCAATGCCCAGGTCAAGTCGAAATCCGAATATATTTTGATTGTAGTAATTCAGTGTCAGGAAATCGCCATTGTTTACCTTCGGATAAGACTGTACCGAATAGCGATAGTATAGCTCCAGCAATCTTTTAAACAGCAAAACACTGGCACTGAAACGATGGTTATTGGCGCCATAATCGTATGAGCCTGGCTGAATATAAACATAATCCACAAGGACTGTGCTTTCATTGGGAATCAAACCTCCCGGAATTCGCTGAACCTCCACAAAAGACGACCTTTCGATGAGGATGTAATCGAAATTAAGCTGGTAAATGATGGTTCCGGTGATATCTTTCACGATGACGGATGGAACTTCCACATAGGGTTTATTCAGCATGCTGATGTCGCCGTCGGAGAGGACCTGCTCCTCATTGAGCACCTGGCGAATTCCTGAGGCGCCTTCAGTGGAGTGTTCGTGCCTGAAATAGTTATATGCCAGGTTCAGGGTACCAATGGGGATCTTTTTGCTATACTTCAAATCTATTCCTGTGCGAATATCCGATTCATTGTGCAGGCTAAGGGCTTCCTGTTTCACCCGGGAATATTCAAAGTAGACCCTGGAGTTCAGACTCTCATAAAGCTTATGCTGAAGCGAAACACGTGTTCTTACCTGATCCCAGATCTGGACCGGGTCCTTAAGGTTGTAGAGGTTGAATCCCCCCATCAGTCTTAAGTGATGGGGTAACTGCATGGACAGGCCCTCCTGCAATTCAAGCCTTTTGAAGGTATTTGTTCCCTCCTGATTATACCAGGTAAACCTGGAATTCAGACTGTACTTCCTGTTGGCGTCGAAAAAAACATTGTTATTGACGGCCACCCTGTCGATCAGGTTATGGGTCTGATTGACCTCTTCATACCTGGTACAGATAGTTATTATGGGTATAGAATAATTCAGTCCGGTCTCTCGATCCAAAGGATTTGGTCGATCTGGCCTCCACGCTCTCCTGATCCATCTTGAATTTTCGCCCGGTTTGTAATTCCTCCTGGTCCCACTTCTGATTTCTGTATGTGAGTGTCACCGGTAAAATTTTGTTATTCAGGGAGAGACTTCCCCCCCACTGCTGATTGTTGGACCTCACATTGGTAAGCAACTCCCGGTTATAGTAATTCTGATCGAAATTATAGAAGGCCTGGAGGGTCAAAGGTTTGTTATTTAAAAAGGTGCTTTTAAAATCTATCTTTTTCAGGGTCCTCACCTCTGAGCGATCCG
This sequence comes from uncultured Bacteroidota bacterium, assembly GCA_963713725.1. Classification (GTDB taxonomy): domain Bacteria; phylum Bacteroidota; class Bacteroidia; order Bacteroidales. Next base: position 397,405 of record CAVQMZ010000023.1, on the reverse strand, counting down.
GCATCGTAATATAATTTTCATCCCTGAGCTCCGGACTGTAAGCGCCCCCAAGATCAATTAAGATGAGATCCTCATCCCAGAGGTAGCTGTTTGTATACAGTTTAACTCCTCCCAGCAGGTAGGTACTTCTCTGGTCTTCTGTAACATCATTGAAGCTACTCAAAAGCTGGCGGTACTGCCCCCTCAGATCCACCTCACCCGAAATATTCCTGAAAACCCAGGGTCCCAGTGAAGGCTGGGCCTGTAAGAGCCTCTCCCCCGCGAAGGAAAAGAGTATGTAGAACAATATGTATCTGTATATCCTCAATGGATCCTGATCCGGGATTAATGAAAAATATATTTGTCTTCTCCCCCATGGGCGTTATGGCAATCGGCTACAGGCCATTCCGTCCAGGCCCTCATGCATTTCGTTCCTGTAGACACTCTCACTTTTATGACAGTAAAAGCAGAGTTCATCACCTTGAATTCTCAAAAGCTTATCGTTTTTTGAAAAATGCGGATCATGACATGCAGTGCAATATCCCCCGGCAATCGGACCATGCAAATAGGCATAGTTTGCTGAAAAATCTTCATGGCACATATAACAGAGTTCGGGCTGATCCAGGTTCATGCTGCCCAGGGATTTCTCATCGTGACAGGCGGCACACTCCTTTTCGGCGTAAGGATAATGAACTCGCAGTGTAGACTCATTCAGGACCAGGGCTTCTCCATCCTGCAGTGTCGAATCCGGGTCCACGTGCCCCTGCATGCTTACTGGGTTTAAAGTATCGGCTTCAGGCACACCATCAAAGAAAAATGTCAGCAGGCTTTTACCGGTTTTGGGCGCACACTGGCAAAGCAGGATCATAGCCATAAAGAGTAAAAATCCGTACCATATTTTCCCTTTTTGCTTCATGCGGGTTGTTTAAGGAGCCTTTGTTTTTTCCTCCACGAAGCCATAAACACTCAGCTTGGCCGGACCATATTGATTTGTAACATAAATGATATATTTCAGCAAAAAACTCTCATTCACATAAGGCTCAAAGTAGGCCAGATTCTCGTAAGAGATGTCCACAGCTGCTGGCAACCACATGGCTCCGCTTCCCTCATAAGAGCCCCCAAAATGCATTAACAGATCACCATCCGGGCTGAATATCTGAACATTTTCAAAAGCCGCGTCCACCACGTACAGATTTTCCTCCTTATCCAGGGCCAGACCTTTGGGGCGGGTAAAGTTTCCCGGCGCATTTCCATAAGCGCCAACTCTAGCCTCGAACTTACCCTCAGCAGAATACTTCTTCACGTTAAAATCTCCAAAATCAGACACATACAGGCTGGTGTTTTGCATGGCCAGGTTAGTCGATTTTCTGATAAAACCATCTTCACCGTCTTCCAGACTGGCTATTTTTCCCTGCAACTCGAAGCTGCCAGTATCATAAACACAAACTGAATGTCCCAGCACATTGGAAACATAGATCCTCCCCTGATCAACTTCCACATCAGTAGGCTTGAAATTTTCCTCTTCCCCAAAAGCTTGCAAAAACTCCAGGTTGCTGTCGAAAACAACAATTTGTCGACGGTTCCCATCAGCGATATAGAGCCTTCCCCTTTCGTCCACGCTGCTATTGATGGGCAAATTCAACTGTCCTTTCCCGGAGGGAATAAAATATTCAAAGCTTCCCTCCTCCAGGTCCAGAAGCACGAGGCCTGCCAAACCCGTGTCACAGATATAGATTTTGCTTTTATGTACAGTGACCCCATAGGGTTTGATAATGCCCAGGGGCTCCTCCTCCCCGAACAGAAAATTATGAAACCCACTCTTTTTCCCGGCCATATCGTCCGATGAAGAGATATGGGTCAGAAACTGAATTCTTGTGGCTGCCGGAGGCGGGGGAAATATAACCACCGTATCGGGGGCAGGAGCTTTTGCTGCATGGCGGCTACATCCGAAATCCAGGCATAAAAGCATCAGAATACCAAATAAGGCAATAGGGCTAAGTCGGTTCATGGGGCAATGAACTGTTAAGTGAGTAATGGTAAGCGCCTGACTACTTATTGTGACAGGTAAGGCAAAGTTCGCTGTTCACATTGGACATTTTCAGCAGATGTTGCACACCAAACCTGTTGTGCACATCATGACATGACGCACATTCCATGCGATTATTAAAGAGCATGTCATTATCGATGGAATTCCCAAGACCACTCATGGTTGTGGTAGGAGGGAAAAGTCCCCCGTCACTGGTAGCCAGGGCATCTGTGTAGTCAAAAGAAATAGGGTGTTCCGTACTCAGATCATTGCCTGCCACTCCACCTATCCTGGCAGAGGGATCAATGAAGTTGGTACCCGAGGTATTACCCCCGAAGTTCTCAAGGGCAACAGTTCCATCATGACAGCTGAGACAAAGCCTGGAACTGGCTCCCGGATCGGTAATGGTTGAACTTCCGTCAAAGGTGGGCGAATCATAGAGGGTGTATCCTGCCACCACTGTGGCCTCGTGATTCCACAAAGGGGCACTGGTGATGGGAATGGAGTGGTGGGTGGTATGGCAGACGCCACATCCCCGGTTTGTGGTCGGGGCCCACGATTCGGTGGAAAAATCATGAGCTGTTCCGGCTATCTGGGAGAAAGCTCCCTGGAACAGAGCAAAGCTGAAAATCATTACAAAAAAGAACCTTAATCGTTTCATGACAGATTTATTGTTGGTTTATAAATAGGTGCAAAAAAGAAGCGTTCAGAAAACTAGTTAAGAAAATTAAACAAGAATTGAAAACATAATGCTCTCAAACACTGTTTATATGGAACGAATCCCGTAAACGCAACTCAATTCAACATAAAAATCCAGACATTTACGGACTTTTTTCCGGATGAAAGATTTAACCCAGGGCAGTGAAGGAAGGGGCATTTTAAGATTTGCCGCCCCCATGTTGCTTGGACATATGTTCCAGCAGCTCTATACCTTTGTGGACCAGATTATCGTGGGCCGTGTTCTGGGAAAGGAAGCGCTCGCTTCGGTGGGGGCCTCATTTCCAATTCTTTTTACCCTCATCGCCCTGATCATCGGAATAGCCACCGGCGGTACCATTGTGATCTCACAGTTTTTCGGAGCTAAGGACTTTAAAAAGGTTAAACGGGCCATCGACACCATCTTTATTGTAATGGCTGTCTCCTCGGTAATCATGACATTTGTGGGCATTAAATTTACAGAGGACATTTTCCGCCTGATTAACCTCCCCGAGGAATTGATGGAAACTGCAGTTGCCTATTTTACAGTATACGTATCGGGGCTTGTGGTCTTTTTTGGATACAACAGTGTGGCTGCGGTCCTGCGGGGACTTGGGGATTCGATTACTCCCCTGTATTTCCTGGTACTGGCAACCCTGCTGAACATCGGCCTTGATCTTCTTTTCATCATTAAGTTTGGATGGGGGGTTGAAGGGGCTGCTCTTGCCACTATCATTGCCCAGGGTCTTGCTTTTATAGTGGCCGTATTCTATTTGAACAGCACACACGAATTGATCAAATTTAACCTGCGTGAGTTTGCTTTCGACCGGGAAATCTTCAAACAAAGCCTCAAGATCGGACTTCCCACCGGCCTGCAGCAGACTTTTGTAGCTGTCGGAATGCTGGCTCTGATGGGCATTGTGAATGGTTTTGGTACCGATGTGGTAGCTGCCTATACGGCAGCAGGAAGGCTGGACAGCCTGGCCATTATCCCTTCCATGGTGTTCTCCACTGCCCTCTCAACCTTTGTGGGACAAAACATTGGGGCCGGTAAAATTGAGAGGGTGAAAAAGGGGCTCTCCCGGACCCTTATTATGGCTTCTGCTGTTGCACTGGCCACCACCGCTTTAATCATTATCTTCAAAACGCCCCTGATGGGCCTTTTCACCACAGACCCGGAGGTAATTCGTATCGGGGGAAATTACCTGACGATTGTCACCTCTTTTTACCTGTTTTTCACCGGTATGTTTATTTATGCAGGAGTGATGAGGGGTGCCGGAGATACGCTCATTCCCATGTTTATTACCCTCTTTTCTCTATGGATTATCCGAATTCCGGCGGCAGTTTACCTGAGCAGGGAGAGCGTCACTTTTCTTGGATTTACATTTAAAGGAGCAGGATTGGGACCAGAAGGTATCTGGTGGTCCATCCCTGCCGGATGGGGATTCGGAATGGTCTTATCCTTCATTTATTACAAGACTGGAAAGTGGAAGACCAGGTCGGTGATTAAGGCAAAGGTTGAACCTGCAACCATTACCCGCTAAGTCTTGATATAACATTATTTAACGGTTTTAAATTGATTTGATCTCTCCGATTGGCTAACTTGGTTCAAAATTTGCACGTTTAAGCCAAACTACGCTACTACTAAATGGGATGTTAGGGAGAATATTTTCATTTATTACGCTTTGCCTGCTTAGCCTGACCACTCTACATGGGCAGGATGATTATGTGCGCTTTAAAAGGATTACCATCAACGACGGACTTTCCCTGAGTTCGGTATACAATATATACCAGGACTCAAAGGGTTTTATGTGGTTTGGCACCGAAGACGGTCTCAATAAATATGACGGACGCACCATTACCGTATACGGGGCCACCACCGATCAGCACTACATCCTGGCCAACAAGTGGATAGAGCTTGTGTATGAAGATAAGGCAGGGATGATCTGGCTGGGCTCACGGGGCGGGCTTACCATGTATAACCCCAGGAAAGGGATCTTCTCTACACTAAAACACGATCCTTCCTCAGAGCAAACCATATCCAATGACACCATTTCTGCGATTGTTGCAGATATTCGCAACGATATCTGGATTGGCACTTTCAGCGGGCTGAATATGGTTGATCGTGTAACGGGGGAAGTAACCCGTGTGCTCCCCGACGAAGAAGAGCTGGCGGGACTCACATCTCACATTACCGGTTTTGCAATTGACCGTTCCGGGATCATGTGGATCGCTACTGATCGGGGACTTTTCAGCCATGACCGGAAATCAGGACTGTTTTTCAATGAAACCATCAATGGGACGCTATCGCCGAATACGCCTATATATTGCATGACACATGGGAAAGGATCACTTTGGCTGGGCACTGCCATGGGGCTTGTGGAAGTGGATCTTTCAGGAAAGGAAGAACACCTCTTCCTTCCAGCTTTCCCGGGGGAGATCCTTTCTGATATCCGACGGCTGCATTTGGACCAACAGGAGCAGGTATGGATTCAAACCGGGCAGGGGCTTTTCTGTTACCGCAACCGGAAAGACGGTCTGGTAAAGGTAATGGAGGTAGGGGCAACTTCCCATTCTTTGGCCCTGAACCCTGCCGAACCACTAATTGAGGATCAGGAGGGCAATATCTGGTACGGCTCTTTCGGAGAAGGCATTTTTAAAATTAACCCGGTCACACTGGAGTTTAACCAATATCAGCATAATCCGGCCGATCCTTCAAGCCTTGCAGAAAATGCTGTGAATTGTATATTCGAAGACCGGACAGGGGTCCTCTGGTTCGGGACTTTTGGAGCAGGAATCAGTATACTGGATCCCAGTGCCAACCAGTTCACTCTTTTTAAAAATGACCCCTTCAATACCCATAGTCTGGCGAGCTCATTTGTCTGGAGTATTTTTCAATGCAGCGATAATTCTGTCTGGTTTGGCACCAACGCCTATGGGATATCCCGCTATGACCAGGAGAATAAAACTTTCCGCCATTTTAATCACAATCCCAATGATCCGGCATCTCTTTCCCATTCATCGGTTCGCAAAATTTTCCAGGATAGCAAAGGACGAATCTGGCTTGGAACTGATGGTGGCGGATTAAACCTCTTTAAGCCCAAAGATCAATCCTTCGTCCACTATCTCCATGACCCCGATAATCCACAATCCATCTCTGATAATTCTGTCAGGGCCATTTACGAGGATCGCTACGGCAGAATATGGGTCGGTACACGCAATGGCTTAAATCTCTTTTATCCTGAAAGCGGCATATTCAAGTCTTATCTTCACGATGATGAGGATCCCAACTCCATCTCCAATAACTTCATCTATTCCAGCATCTACCTTGATGATGAGGACAATCTCTGGATCGGCACCTATGGTGGAGGTCTTAGCAAAATGGATACTGAGAATGAAAGCTTTACCAACTTCTTACATGATCCCGAGGACCCCAATACCATATCCGATAACATCGTCTTTTCCATGCATCAGGATGAAATGGGGCGCATGTGGATAGGCACCAACAGTGGCCTCAATATGTTCTATCCTGCAACGGGTTCCTTCCGCCGCTTTGGTGTCGGGGAAGGCCTGGCGAATGAAGTGATTTACGGGGTTCTTGCGGATGATAACAATAAAATCTGGCTCAGCACCAACCTGGGAATCATTCGATTCGATCTGGAAAGCTTCGAGGTGAAAAACTTCGACATGAATGATGGCCTTCAGAGTAATGAATTTAACGGAGGAGCCTATCATCGGGGCAGAGATGGAAATCTGTATTTTGGCGGGGTGTATGGGCTCAATGTGATTAATCCCGAAGTAATCGACGAGGTTGAAGAGGTCCCGCAGGTCACCCTCACCGATCTGGAGGTGCTTGGTAAAAAGGTGCTTATAGCCGGCATCGACCTGGAGGATCAGTTTAATGAAAATCCGCTTTGCATTATAGAATACGAAGATGATTTTTACTCAAGCGAGAATGTCACCTACCTGGAAGAGATCGTCCTGGAATACAAATACCGCTACTTTTCAGTTGAATTTGCTGCCTTGAATAATTTGCAATCTGACAAACTCGACTACTCCTACATCATGGAGAATCTTGAGTCGGAATGGACGCATGCGGGCAAAAGGAATTACGTTTCCTATGCCAATATGAAAGCCGGCACCTATACACTGAAGGTGGTAGCTGAAAACTCGGACGGTTACAGGAGCGATCCACCCATGGAGCTGAGGATAGTAATTACACCTCCGGTCTGGCTTGAATGGTGGTTCATTCTGCTTGAGATACTGGTGGCCATAGCCATGGCATGGCTGATCATCACCTACCTGGTAAAATCCAGGACAAACCGGCTCTTGAAATACCAGAACCAACAGATCAGCGAGGCTAATGAAGCCCTTCGGAAATCTGAGAAAAACCTCATGGAACTTAATGCCACCAAGGATAAATTTTTCTCGATTATTTCGCATGACCTGAAAAATCCTTTTGCTTCGCTCCTCTCCATAAGCGAGTTGATGGTGGAGAATTTCAATGACACAGACCGGGATGATCACCGGGCCGGATTCAGGAAAATTAATCAATCGGTTAAGCATCTGCTGAACCTGCTTGAGAACCTGCTCACCTGGTCACGATCACAACGGGGGCGCATCAAATATGAACCCCATCGCTTTAACCTTTCTGCGCTCATACAGGAGAACATAAACCTCCACAAGTTGGCTGCGGACAAAAAGGGAATCATACTGGGCACTTCAGTCCGGGAAGATGTATATGCTTATGGCGACCGCGATATGATCAACTCTGTGATTCGTAACCTGATGACCAATGCCGTGAAATTCACTGACCGCAACAGTAAGGTTGAGCTAAGGGTTGATTTCATGGGTGACCTGATTGAGGTGAGTGTGGTGGATGAAGGCATAGGCATACCTGAAGAATATATCGGCAAATTATTCAGGATTGATGAAAAATATAAGTCAGTCGGGACCGCCGGGGAAAAAGGTACCGGGCTGGGTCTGATCATCTGTCGTGAATTCATCGAAAAAAATGGTGGCGAGATTTCTGTAAAGAGTAAGCAGGGTGTTGGCTCCACATTCAGCTTTACCCTTCCCATGTCCAACTAAACTTTTTACTACTTTTGCCCCGAACCGATATAAGGAAATATGATCAGATCAATGACAGGCTACGGGAAAGCCGAATCTATTCTACCCGATAAAAAACTGACCATCGAGATCAGATCGCTCAACAGTAAGCAACTGGACACAAATACCCGTTTGCCATCATTATATAAGGAAAAGGAAATTGAAATCAGGAAGCTGATTGCCTCTGCCCTGGAACGTGGAAAGGTGGAATGCAGTCTGTTTTATGAACAGGCTTCAGAAACAAGTTCGGGAGCAATTAACGATGTTGTAGTTAAAGCTTATTATGAGCAGCTGAATCGCATTGCAGGAGAACTTGGAGTAGAGGCTTCCCGGGAACTCTTATCCATAGTCATGCGCATGCCTGACACCATCCGGAATGACAGGAGCGAACTGGAAGAGGAAGAGTGGAGCGCGGTCAGGAAGAGTCTGGAGCAGGCCCTCGGCCAGGTGAACGAATTCAGGCTGCAGGAGGGGTTTTCCATGGATAAAGACCTCAGAGAAAGGGTCGCCTCCATTTCAGCCAGGCTGGAGGATGTGGAAAAGCTGGAGGAGGACAGGATAAGCCGGATCAGGGAGCGGATTGGCTCTAATCTTTCCGAATTTCTAGGGAAAGAAGAGATGGATGAGAACAGGTTTGAGCAGGAGCTGATCTTTTACATGGAGAAGCTGGATATATCGGAAGAAAAAGTCAGGCTTGCCAACCATTGCAGCTATTTCCTGGAAACCATGGAAAATGAAGGCCCCGTGGGTAAAAAGCTGGGCTTCATCTCCCAGGAAATGGGGCGTGAAATCAATACCCTTGGATCAAAAGCAAATCATGTGGACATCCAGCGCTTTGTGGTGGAGATGAAGGATGAACTGGAACGCATAAAGGAGCAGATCCTGAACATACTCTAGAAACAGACCTTGAAAATGGCTTTGAAAATGAAGGGTAAACTACTTATATTCTGTGCACCGTCGGGTTCCGGCAAGTCAACCATTGTTCAGCACCTGATGAAGGAGGTACCCGGACTGGCATTCAGCATCTCTGCTGCCTCAAGAGAGCCCAGGCAGGGCGAGCTGGATGGAAGAGAATACCATTTCATTTCTCCCCAGGCGTTCAGGGAAAAGATAGAAGAAGATGCCTTCATCGAATGGGAAGAGGTATATCCCGATCAGTATTATGGCACCTTAAAAAGCGAAGTTGACCGCATATGGAGTGAAGGTAAGCATGCCCTCTTCGACATTGATGTGGTGGGAGGATTAAACCTGAAAAAGGCTTATGGCGACAAGGCCCTGGCGATTTTTGTAAAACCCCCTTCCCTGGAAATTCTTGAGCAGAGGCTTCGTTCGAGGGGCACCGATGATGAAAAATCCATTCAAAAACGCATTGGAAAAGCCGAATTTGAATTCTCCTTCGCACCCGAATTTGACCTTACCCTGGTAAACGACTCACTGGACAGGGCACTGGCTGATGCCGAATCCATGGTAAAGGATTTCTTATCCCAATCATAAAATGGAAGGATTTAGAAGAATCATAAAAACCGGGCTCTACTTCGGATCCTTTAATCCGGTGCACATTGGTCACCTGGCCATTGCCAACTACATAATTGAATACAGCGACCTGGAACAACTATGGTTTGTGGTCAGCCCCCAGAATCCCCTGAAGGATAAAAGAAGCCTTCTTGAGGACCACCACAGGCTGGAAATGGTAAGGCTTGCCCTGGAAGGGGACGAACGCTTCAGGGTATCCGACATCGAATTTAAACTACCCACCCCTTCTTACACCATCGACACCCTCGCCCACCTGGGAGAAAAATACCCCGGCCACGAATTTCAGCTGGTTATGGGCGCCGACCAGCTAAAGCACTATCATAAGTGGAAAAATGCCGCACTAATCGCCCAAAAATACCATCGCCTGATCTATCCCCGTCCGGGCGTTGACCCGGAAAGCATCCGTGCCATCCCAAATGCCACACTGGTTCAGGCACCCCTTATGGAAATCTCATCCTCTTTCATCCGCCAGGCCATCAAAGACGGCAAGGACATGCGCCACCTGGTCCCCACCCCCGCCTACACCTACCTGCGCGAAATGCACTTCTACGAAAAATAATTTCATACGGGGTTATTCAGGACATAGGAATACCGGTTATAACTATTTGGATAGCTGGGTGCCTGCACAAAGGGATCGGGGCTCAGAAACTTGCCCTTTATATTGATCAGATAATAGTCCTTGAGTGCATTCAAAATGTTTGTTATTAAGCCCAGATAGTCGAAAAATACCTACTTAGTCGTATCGTTGTCAGATCCATTCATAACAAAGATAGCTCGATGACCCTTAAAGGCAAGCTTGCAGATGGTGAATTTGTGCTATATTTGTCTATATGACTGGCAAAGAGCTTGATATTGAAAAAATAATTAGTCATTGGATTGAATCTTCTGACAAGGATTATCAGACAATGTTACATTTGTTTAATTCCAAAGACTATAGTTGGGCACTATTTCTTGGTCACCTTGTAATTGAGAAGCTCATTAAAGCATTATATGTAAAACAAAAACAAACGCATGCAGTATATGGGCACGATCTTCTGAGACTAATTTCGAAATTAGATTTTGAACTCTCAGAGGAACAAAAGGACTGGTTTGACAGGCTAACTACTTTTAACCTCAATGCCAGATATGATTCCTATAAACAGGAGTTTTACAGGCTTTGCACGAAAGAGTTTGCGGAAGAGTGGAAACAGGTTATTGATACTTTAAGGAAATGGTTAAAAAAGCAGCTGTAAATATTGCACGTAAGTACATCAGTTATCTTCCAAAAGAAATGACTGTAAAGAATGCGTACTTATTTGGGTCCTATGCTAAAGGAAATCAATCGGATCATAGTGACATTGATGTTGCTGTCATAGTAGATAATTCAGGCGATATTTTTGACATACAAATACAGCTACTTCGCATCCGCAGGAAAGTTGATCTTAGGATTGAACCACACCCAATTAGAGAACAAGATTTTTCACCTTTGAATCCACTTGCAGATGAAATTCTCCAATCTGGAATAAAACTGGTCTGACGAGAACGAACAGCTCCTTGGATATTACAGATAATACCCAGAAAATAAAAGGCCCACCCACGGAGTAATATTTAACGACGAGCCTACAAAATGCCGGAGGCATTTTTAAGGGAGGAGTTGAATTTTGAAGTATTACGAAGTGAGTTTGGCCTCCCGTACAATTTCCATCCCCCGGGTGATGGCGGCCTCATTCTTAGGGATCAGATGATGATGGCGCTGGGGAAGGGATTTCCTCAGGCCCTTGATTACATTTTCAAAATCAACCACAGGATTCACCTTGATGTAGGCACCCAGGACCAGCATATTGAATGTGATGGGAGATTTCATGCGTGCAGCTTCAGTGGTGGCTTCCACCTGGTAGATCTGGAGATCATCGCGTTCGGGATGCCTGGTAATTCCATTGGGGTCATAAATCATCAGTCCCCCGGGCTTCACTGAGGATTCAAATTTATCCATGGATTGTTGGTTCAGAAGGATGGCTGTGTCATAACTCTGCAGTACAGGAGAGCTAACACGGTCATCGCTGAGGATCACAGTTACATTGGCAGTTCCACCCCGCATTTCGGGTCCATAGGATGGTAACCAGCTGACCTCCTGTTCCTGCATGATGCCCGAATAGGCAAGAATTTTTCCCATGGAGAGGACACCCTGTCCCCCGAAACCTGCTATGATAATCTCTTCCGTCATATCTCTTAACCTTTATGAACTTTACGACTTTCGATGGACTTTACGACTTTTCGACTAGCTTCCCATCAACTTTGATATCCCCCATGGGATAGAATTGAAACATGTTTTCCTCCATCCAGATGTTGGAGTCGTTGGGCGTCATCTTCCAGCCCGAATTGCAATTGGAAACAAACTCAATCATGGACACACCCTTGTTAAGCTTCTGGTTTTCGAAGGCCTTTCTGATGGCTTTTTTCGCTTTGCGAACCGCCCCTGGTTTATGAACTGCATGGCGGGTCACATAATATGTACCCGGCAATTGGGCCACCATTTCAGTGATCTTATAGGGAGGCCCCATGGTTTCACTATTTCTTCCGTATGGCGAAGTTGACGACTTCATTCCATCGAGGGTGGTTGGAGCCATTTGTCCACCGGTCATTCCGTAAATTCCATTATTCACAAAGAAAATGGCAATATTCTCACCCCGGTTGCAGGCATGTATGGTTTCGGCGGTTCCAATGGCAGCCAGGTCACCATCGCCCTGGTAAGTAAAGACATACTTTTCAGGCCATAAGCGCTTAATCCCGGTTGCCAGAGCCGGAGCCCTTCCATGCGCCGCCTGGGAGAAATCAATATCCATAAAATCATAGGCAATTACGGCACAGCCCACAGGAGCAATTCCTATGGTATCTGCCTGAATCCCCATCTCCTCGACCACTTCCATAATCAGCCTGTGTATGGTACCATGACCACAACCCGGGCAATAAGACAGGGTGGCCTCGGTCATCAAAGGCGTACGACGATAGACCTGGTTCTCCTCTCTTATGATTTGTGTGATTTCCATTTAGTATCCTCCTAAAAATTTTTCTTCCACTTCTCTCAATACATCATCGGGCGAGTGAATCTTTCCTCCCAACATTCCATAATGATAAACAGGCACCTTTCCGTTTACAGCCAATCTCACATCCTCAACCATCTGCCCGGCGCTCAGCTCCACGGCCATCATGGCCTTCACCCTTCGGGATAATTTCGCAAGCTCAGCACTGGGAAAAGGAAACAGCGTTTTGGGTCTGAGTAATCCGACTTTTTTACCCCTGTGCCTGGCCATATCCACAGTTTTCTGACAAATCCGTGCACTCAGTCCATATGCAACAAGCAGGTAATCCGCATCATCGCATTCAATTTTTTCAAACATCACATCCTGCTCCATGCTCTTATACTTCGCCTGCAGCTTCAGATTGTGCTCATACTGAAGGTCGGGGTCCAGGTTCAGTGAAGTGATAATATTTCTCTCTCTGTCGGCTGTTTTTCCGGTAATTGCCCAGGACTGGTCGAACTCCTTCACCCTTTCCTTCTGGGGAGGCAATTCCACCTTCTCCATCATTTGTCCGATGAGCCCGTCCGACAAGATCATAGCCGGGTTACGGTATTTAAAAGCCAGTTCAAATCCAAGATCCACAAAGTCGGCCATCTCCTGTACAGAAGCCGGAGCAAGCACAATCAGGCGATAGTCGCCATGACCTCCTCCTTTCACCGATTGAAAGTAATCGGCCTGGGAAGCCTGAATGGTTCCAAGTCCCGGACCACCTCTGACCACATTTACAATCAGGCAGGGCAGCTCTGCTCCTGCAATATAGGATATACCCTCCTGCATAAGGCTAATCCCCGGACTGGAAGAGGAAGTCATTACCTTTTTTCCCGTCCCAGCAGCCCCGTATACCATATTGATGGATGCAATTTCACTTTCGGCCTGCAGCACCACCATGCCGGTCCTCTCTTCAGGACGCTGAAGCATCAGGTATTCCATGACTTCCGACTGAGGGGTTATGGGATATCCAAAGTAGCCATCCACACCGGCCCTTATGGCCGCTTCGGCAACTGCTTCATTCCCCTTCATTAATGCCAGTTCCTTCATAAATCGATTTTTAATTTTTTTTAACCCGGTAAACCGTAATCACACCATCGGGGCAGACCACCGCACAATTGGTGCATCCGGTGCAAGCCTCCGGGTTCTCCATATAAGCATAGTGGTAACCTTTGCCATTCACTTCATCGGCCATACCAATGGTAGCGGTGGGACAATTCACCATGCATACCTGGCAGCCTTTGCATCTTTCTACATCCACTACGATGGCTCCAATTGATTTTGCCATGTTTTGCTTCTTTTGTTGAATAAGTACCAAATGTAATAATTCTCTCCATCCATAAAAACCAAAGTGGGGAACCCACTCTTTAATCGCTTCTTTTAGGGATAAAATATCTTATTTCGGGATAGGATGGTGTTTTTGAAAACACCTTAGCCGTTCCTCAAGAATCGGGAACTGATCACGTCTTACCTGTGATACACAGGCCCTTAATCCTTCAATTCGGGTACTTCCCGTAATCTCGAGTGAAATGGCACTGATCCCGTAATACAATAGCTTTTCAACCAGCTGCGGCCCCCCCAATCCGGGATAAGAAATGGTAAAATAGAAGCCATCTGCGATGGGTTCATCCAGGTCCATATCATACACAATTTTAAATCCATACTTCTGAAAAAGCTTTTTCATAATGACCGCTTTTCTCCCATATTCCCTCACCTCCTCGATGTAGTTATAGGAACCGTTATTCACCGCTTCAAAGATGGCTGCCAGGGCATATTGCGCCGTATGTGAGGCTCCGGCCGACAGAGAATACAGGGCTCCGTATATCATGGCATGGCCGAATTTCTCGGAGGAATAATAACGCTTCAGGTCCGGATACCTGCGCTCAAAAAGCTCTGGGGCAATTACCATCATGCCAATGCGCTGTCCCGCATAGCTAAAGGCCTTGGAGCTTGATACCAGCAGAATATAGTTATCTGTATATTTGGCGACAGTGGGCTGGAAGGGGGCTACCCCGGGTGTGGAAAGGTCTTTGCGAAAGTCCATACCAAAGTAGGCCAGGTCTTCAATCACAGTAATATCATACTTTTTTGAAATATCGCCAATGATTTTCAATTCTTCCTCGTTGAGACAGATCCATGATGGGTTATTGGGATTGGAATACAGGATGGACGAATACTGCCCCTTTTCAATCTCCTCGATCATTTTGCCTTTCAGCTTCTCACCCCTGTAATCATAGAGGTCAAAAGATCCATAAGTGTGCCCCAGGACCAGGCACTGCTGTTTCTGAACCGGAAATCCGGGATCAAGAAAAAGGGTCCCTGTGCGCTTGTGATCCGATCGGTTCACCACCATGAAGGAGGCCATTCCTCCCATCATTGATCCTACAGTGGGGATACAATGTGCCGGATCAACATCCACATCCATGAACATCTTGATAAACTTTGCGGCCGATTCCTTCAGGGGTTTAATGCCTTCGATATTGGGGTATTGGGAGGCCACTCCCTTCCTGAGTGCAATCATCTCTGCCTCAACGCCCACAAAAGTAGGGTCAAGACCGGGTACTCCCATCTCCATTCGGATAAACTCCTCACCGGTAATATGCTCAATATCATTGACAATCTTTACCAGTTCCCTTATACTTGATTTACCGGCAGGGTGGATGCCAAAGGCATCAATTACTTCGTTGACAACTTCTGCATTTATGGGTGTTGAGATCATTATATACCGCTTTGAAATCCATCGTGAAAATATACAATGGAAAAGGAAACCCTTGTGCCCAAGAGCATATTCAGGATGTGTTATAAAACTGTTTTCTCGATACGGATCCGCGCATCAACTGCCACCAGCTCACTCCCTTTTCCCAGTATGGGATTCAGGTCCATCTCAACAATCTCGGTGGTGTAATCCAGTATGGTGGAAAGCCGGACAAGTATTCCTGCAAAAGCCTCCCTGTTAATACCTTCCTGCCCCCTGATCCCGTCCAGAATTCTGGAACCTTTCAGTGAATCGATCATACGAAAACTCTCTTTCATGGTCAGTGGAGCCAGGCCAGAGGCCACATCATGCAGTATCTCCACAAGAATCCCTCCAAGGCCACAGAGTATCACATGACCGAAAGGAGCTTCATATTTTGCGCCCACAAAAAGCTCAATTCCTTCTGTCATGGGCTGCAAAAGCACTCCTGCTGGCATCCTTTATGGACATCATCCTGTTAAAATGGCTCTTTAAATCCTGATCATTTGCTATGCCCAGTGCCACACCACCCACATCGGACTTATGTACAGGACCCACAACTTTCATGGCCAGTGGAAAACCCACACCGATCGCCGTTTCAAGCAGTGAGGCTTCCTGAGAAACCACAGCTTCCCTGACCCTGGGTATCCCCGCGGCATCAAGAATTCCGCCCACTGAAACCGGATCCAGATATCCTTCCCCGGCCTCCTCAATGATCTTCCTTACAGCCGGGATGTCCAGGCCTTCGGGACAGGCCACATTCCAGGCAGGATATGGAGTTTGATAAATTCTGCCAAGTGCCCCTGCAAGTTCTACCTCATCAGGGAAATTAATATGCCCATGGGAGAGAAACTCACTTAGTTCCTTCTCTGCGGTCACCGGAGAGGGAAGCACGGGGTATATGGGTTTTGAGCAAGAATTAATCTTTTCGTGAAGAACCTGGTATACATCGAAGACAGGGCTAAGTCCCGGAGTCCCGAAGATCACCACTATTCCATCAATTTCTGAAAATTCCCTTTCGCAATAGTCGATGCTGATACCCACCTGTTCTGCATTTCCGGTGGCCAGCAGGTCAATGGGGTTAGCGGCTGATGAACCGGGAAAAAGATGGCTAAGCAATAGATCAGCCTTAGGGCCTTCCAGGTGCGGCACATCCAGTCCGCCTCTGGAAAGTTTATCGGTCATCATCACAGCCGGTCCGCCGGCATGGGTAATGATGGCCAGGTTTTTACCCTCCAGTGTTTTTGTTTGCATGACCGAAGCTACGGTGGTCAGATCCTCCCGACCATAACATCGTACGATTCCGGCTTTTTTAAACAGGGCATCCACTGCCACATCTGAGCTGGCCAGAGCCCCTGTATGAGAGGTGGCAGCACGGCTACCAGCAAGCGAGGTCCCGGCCTTTACTGCGGCTATACTACATCCCTTTCGAATCAGGGAGGTGGCATGTTTCAGAAGACTTTTGGGATTTTTAATGCTTTCGAAATACAGAATTTTCACCCTGGATGAAATGCCTTCCTGGTAGGTTTCATCAAAATAGGCAAGTACATCTTCAACCCCCATTTCAGCTGAATTACCCACAGAGAACACATGCGCAAACCTTAGCCCCTTTTGCAGTCCGGCCTCCATAATGAAGACAGCCGTTGCTCCACTTCCAGAGATAAAATCACAACCCTGGGGATGAAGTTTTGGGATGGGAAGGGTAAATACCCCCTGGTAGGCGGGTGTCATCACTCCTATGCAGTTTGGGCCGATCAGTGCGGCTCCATTTGCCCTGCATACTTCTGCAATTTCCCTTTCAATAAGAGCTCCTTCTTCATTCTCCTCGCTAAAGCCTGCAGAAACAATAATAAAGGCCTTTGTATTCCTGGTTTCAGCCAGCTCCCTGACCGTGTCCAGGCAATACCTGGCGGCAATGGCCAGAATGGCCAGATCGACCTGGGGCAGGTCTTTCACATGCTGAAATGATGGCAAATCCTGAACCCTTTCTTCCCTTGGGATTAAGGGCATAAAGTTCCCCTTTGAAACTCCCATTTCGGATGTTATAGAATAATTTACCCCCTGGTTTGGCGATGTTATTTGATGCGCCAACCACTACAATACTCTCGGGATCAATAAGTTGTTTGTTAACCATGTGAATCAGTTTGCTGATCCAAAGATAAGAAAGCTCTATTCTGACAGGGAAGAATCAGGAGTGTCTTAGAACATACACTCCGTGGAAAAAAGGCAAAAAAAGAAGGCAAGTTGCTACTCTCCCTAAAACCCTCAAAAGATTCGCAACTTGCCTTGCACCCCAACAATTACTTTTCATCTAAATAAACCAGAAAATCCAAGATATGTTCAGTTTGGAAGGCATTTTAACATTTAAATCGGCATTTTTAACATTTAGCCTGCCAGAACCGATTTTACCTTCACCCCATCAAGGCGCCCAAGCTTTCCTGTCAGGGAACCCATCCGGTCAGTATCTCCCTCCAGAACCAGGGAAATCACAGAGCTTGAACGCTCCCGGAGAGGGATGCCCTGCCTGCCCAGAATCAGGTCAGAATGCTCTGAAATAATCTGGTTAATTCGCTGAATATCACCCTCCTCGCCAACCAGTATAATCACTGCTCCAATTCTGCCTTCCATAACACAAAGATATTAATAAATAAGTTCCCCGACCTCAACAATTTCACTTTCAATTCCCTTCAGACTTCCCGGGTCCAGGTGCTTATGAAAGTGAATAGAATAAAGTTCACCTTCATGCTTCTGTATTTCAATCAGGGGAAACAGAAAGATTCCGGAAGGCTTAATCTGCAGGAGGGCCTTGACCGGACCACCCTCCAATACCAGGGAGACTGCATAGGACCCTGCAGGACATACCAGTTTATTGGGATCGGTGATTTGTATTCCGTAGACGGGTCTGTTGAATTCCCGGCTTTCTTTAGAAAGAAATTCTAGTGGAACCTGCATAATGAAGTGGTGTTCCAGATGAGCATTTGCCCGCTGGATATGCCCCTCTGATAAGGCCTTCCTGATTTTTGTACTGCTCACAGCCTCATGCTGAATCTCCTGCTCCGGAATCTCTTCCACCTTAAATCCGTGCACATCCCTGACCTGGTAAAGGGAATCAAAATTTCCTGTCCTGTTATGGCCAAAGAAGTGATTAAAGCCAACCACAATCGTGTGCGCATGTAGCTTCCCCACCAGGTAGTTCTCAAGAAAATCTAAAGAGGAAATCCTGGAAAAATCCTTTGTAAACTCCAGAACAATCAAATGGTCGAGCCCCGTCTCTTCGAGCAGGTGACATTTTTCTTCCAGGGTGTTAATCAGCCTTAAAGACTTACCTGTGGTATCCGGATAAAGGACTTTCCTGGGATGGGGATGAAATGTAATTAAAACCGAAGCACCTCCTGCCTCTCTGGCAAGGGTATTCAGCCGCTGAATAATTACACGATGCCCGGCATGAACACCATCAAATGACCCCATGGTTACAACCGGAAAAGGAATATCCGGAATCTCATCCATGGAAAAATGAATCTTCATTTAGGACTGACCGGATTTTACAAAGTAGGCTACTTTTTCCAGGGAAGTGATCATGTCATATTCCTCCAGATAGCAATCGTCCGGAACATTCAAAGGGACAGTGGTGAAGTTCATAATGCCCTTGATTCCCGCCTCCACAATCTGCGCGGTAACCTCCGTGGCCGAAGACGCAGGAACAGTTATAATGGCTATGGAAATCTGGTGGGATTCCACCAATTCATTTAAGCGACTCAGGGGATAACATTTGACCCCCGATATAACCCTGTCAATCTTGGTATGATCCACATCAAATGTGGCAATAATATTGAGCTTGGATCTTTTTCCCACAAAATACGTGGTAACCGCCCTGCCCAGGTTTCCGATGCCTACAACCGCCACATTAAGGCCTTTTTCCGAATCCAGGATATCTCCGATTACATCAATCAGCTCCCTGACATCGTATCCCTTCCGCTGCATGCTTGTATAGCCGATAAACATAATATCCCGCCTGACCTGCACAGCAGTGTTGTGATGCAGAGCGGCCAACTCATGGGAAAAGATATGGGTTTTACCCTCCTCCAGTGATTGCAAAAGGGTTCTGCGGTATTCACTGAGTCTCTCGACGGTTCTTTCTGGGAGCATGGGGCTATCAATAATGGTGGTATATGCAATACTACGAAAATATTGTTAATAATATCACAATCTCACATCAGCAATTCAGATGATAAATATCATATTGCAAAACCCTGAGCTACTGAAGGGGAAGGGTAACTCTGAATTCGCTTCCCACATCGGGTTCACTTTCCACGTGGATATTCCCTCCATATAGCTCTGCAATCTTATGCACAATGGATAGTCCAAGCCCGGAACCTGCAATACCTTTTGTCCTCTTATTTTTTATCCGGACAAATTCCCTGAAGAGCTTTGACACTTCTTCATCACTCATTCCAATACCATTATCCCGAACCAGGATCTCCATCATCCCGTTCTGATTACTCAGACTGAGCTCAACATAACCTCCATCCCTGTTGTACTTCACAGCATTGGAAAGCAGGTTGTTCAGCATGATATCAAGATCGGTGGGGTCCGCTTCAAAAATGAGATCCCCCTCCCCCTTATAGTTTATGGAAATATTATGCTGTATGGCCAGGGGCTTAATGGTTGAAATGGCC
Source organism: uncultured Bacteroidota bacterium (assembly GCA_963713725.1). Classification (GTDB taxonomy): domain Bacteria; phylum Bacteroidota; class Bacteroidia; order Bacteroidales. The sequence goes on along the minus strand of CAVQMZ010000023.1, from coordinate 377,605 downwards.
ATCTGGGCTCGTTCTTCCAGGTTCAGCTTTTCAATCTTATCCTCCTTTCTCTCCAATCGGATTTTTGTAAAATCCAGCAGGTCAAGGATCAGTGAACGCATACCTTCTATCCTTTGAAGCGACCTGTGCAGAACCTGGTCATACTCATCCAGTTTATCACCCAATTCCCTGTCCTTCATCATCTGGAGGTAGCCCTCCAGTGCATTCAGCGGTGACTTCAGTTCATGACTGAGTACGGATAGAAACTGATAGCGGATCTTTTTTCCCTCCTCCTTCATTTTCCTGGTAATCCGTTTCAGGAAAAACTGCTTGGTGATCAGGTCAATACTGGACTTCAGCTCCGCAGGGGTAAATGGTTTCGGAATGAAATCCCGGGCCCCGTCATCGGTGGCTTTGGCAGCCACTTCCATGGAAGCATAGGAAGTTATCATGGCTACCAGGATTTCGGGATTTTGTTTCTGGATGATCTCAAGCACCTCCATTCCTGAAATACCGGGCAATTTATTGTCCAGCAGGAGGATGTCAGGTGGCTGGGATTTAATCATCGCCAGGCCCTCTTCACCAGTGGCAGCTTCCTTGCATTCAAAGCCGTAATCATCATCCATAAAGGGAAAACTCACGGTGTGCCCCGACAGGATCCGCCTTACACCCGACCTGATGCCGGGTTCGTCATCCACAACCAAAACCGACAACCTTTCCATGCTATTTCAGTAAACCTTTAACAATGATTTCCAGTTCTTCCATCCTGAATCCCTTCTCCAGGTAATGATCCGCCTTGATCCATGCTCTGCTCTCCGGAGAATTGATATCAAAGCTAATCCCCCTTTCAGCGGTAACCGCAGTTGCGATAATCACCGGCACCTGGGACTTACATTGTTTGATCCGGTAGGCCAGGATAAATCCACTGTCCTCCTCCTCCATCATCAAATCGAGGATGGCCAGGTCAGGGCATTCGCTTTGCAGGTAACGCTCGGCCTCCTCTCGAGATTCCACAGCAACCACATCATAGCCCCATTTTTTCAAATGAAAACTCACCTGGAAAATCTGATCCGGATCATCATCGGCCAGTAATATCTTCTTCTTTATCTCGCTCATAATTCTCTTTTCCTGGGTAACTTTATTATAAATTCGGTACCGGTGGGCCCTGCTTCCAATTTGTTGTTGGATTTCACATCAATCTGTCCCCGGTGCATCTTCACAATCCCATAGGTGGTGGCCAGTCCGAGACCTGTTCCTTTCCCGATTCCCTTTGTGGTATAGAAAGGCTCAAAAATCTTCTCAAGATCGCTGGAATCAATTCCTGTTCCTTCATCGCTTATACTGATAATTACCCAATCGTGACTGTTGGAAAGACTGGCAGTTAGTGCTCCGCCATTGGGCATGGCTTCCACCCCGTTTTTTAGAAGATTGGTGATGACCTGTATCATTTGTTCCTGATCGATTTCCGCACTTGATTTGGAAAGCTTATTGACCAGTTTGTAGCTGATATTTTCCGGGAAAATTATGGAAGAAACACTGATCCTCATCATCTCCGCCAGGTCCGTACTCCGGTACATTACCTGATTTTTACGGGCAAAGTTCAGTAGGCCGCCCACAATTGACTTACAGCGTCCTGCCTGCTCAACAATCAGCTGAAGATCTTCCTTTAGCTGGGAATCCTCAGCACAATCCTCCAGAAGCAGATTGCTGTACATAATAAGCACCCCCAGAGGATTGTTTAATTCATGAGCAATGCCTGCAGATAACTGACCCATATTTGCCAGCTTCTCACTCTGCTTCAGCGCCTGTTCCACGGAGTCCAGCCTGTGCTTTGAATCGGCAAGTTTATGAATGGTCTGATGCAGCTGATCGATGGAGTAGGGAAGGCACATTTCAACCTCTGCAAGTCCCTGGGCTATGGCCCTGGCATGCCCCAAACAGGTATCGTATCCACAGGCCCCGCAATCCAGATGGTCCTGCTGGGCAAATTTCCCCATACGAAGCAGGACCTTGGAAATATCATCTTCAGATGGATTAGCAATCCGCTGATCGTCCTTTTGGAAGCTGCGGCTCAGGTCAAGTCGTGGAAGTTTCGGGCTTTCCCGATCCGCTTCACCGCCCTCCAGCCTTTCATGCAAATAGTTGAGTACCCTTTTTCGGCGAACAAACTTTTTTCCTCCGGGTGAGGTTCCCGGTCCCATAATGCAGCCTTCACAGCAAAGTAATTCCAGTTGTATGGAACCAAGATCTCCATCGGCATATTGCTGAATAGCTTCCTGAAAATGGATACGACCTTCGGCTACAACAACCCGCTGATCCACATGGTTACCTTCCAGGCACATGGACTGTAACAATCCCCTGCTCACCGGAAATCCGGCACCTTTTCCCGCCAGAGGAGGAGCAAAAGCTTCCTTGCTCACATTGGAGGACCGGATGCGTCCGGCGGTCAGCATTTGCCTCAACTCTGAAAATGTAATGACCGCATCGACCTCATCCGACTCATTCTTCTTGGCAATACAGGGGCCTATAAAAACAAGATGGGCGTCCCCGCCAATTTCTTTACGGATGAACCTTGCAGTGGCAACCATGGGTGAAACCACGGGTGTAAGAGAGCCCACCAGGTTTGGATGATACTTTTCCACAAAGGAGACAATGGCCGGGCAATCAGAGTTAATGTATCCGGCATCCGGATTCTGGTTGATCAGTGACTCATACTCCCTGGACACAAGGTCGGCGCCCATGCCCACTTCAAAAACCTTCTCAAAGCCAAGCTTTTTGAGCATCCCGACAAAAATTCCCGGATCCTTCCCCTCCTCAAATTCTGCGACAAAACTGGGAGCCGCCAGGGCATATACAGCACGGTCCGATTTAAGGAGCTTTTTGACAAGATCGATGGAGCGCTCATAATCCTTTGCTCCCTGCTTGCAAACAACCGTACAGTTGCCACAGGCGATACATCTGTCTGCAAGGACTTCTGCCTGACCATCAATGATGCGGATTGCCTTTACCGGGCATTCCCGCACGCAGGTATAGCAGACCCTGCAGAGGTCCTTCACTGTATATACCAGGGGTCTTTCCTCTATCTGTCCCATTTAAAGCAGTACATCGCGTTTTGCAAAAGTGGTATGGAGCAGATCCCGGCTCACCTTACTCCCCGGCTCCCCCAGCAGGTCCTCATAAATTTTTTGCACCGCAGGGTTTTTATGCGCCTTTTGGATGCTGGCGCTATTATCCATGTCATAAACCGCCTTCGAGCGGGTTCGCACGATGCCTTCATTCCCGGGAAGTGGCTGACCTCCCCCGTTGGTACATCCTCCAGGACATGCCATAACCTCCAGGAGATCGAAATGACGCTTGCCTTTCTTTATCTCATTAATCAGATCAAGGGCCTGAGCAAGTCCGCTTACCGAAGCAATACGAATCTCTTTTGCCCCTGCTTTCACAGTCATCTCCCTGAAAGATTTATTAATCCTGAAACGGTGCAGTTTGGAGGGCAGAATATCCTTTCCGGACAAACACTGGTAAAGGGTGCGGATGCTTGCCTCAGCTTCACCTCCGGCTACCCCGCACAGGTTTCCGGCTGTCCCCGATACGGAAAAAGGAATTCCCGAATCCATCTCCTCCAGATGATCCAGGTCCAGTCCGCTCAGACGAATTAAGCGGGCCAGTTCACGTGTGGTAATAACGTAATCCAGGACAGCGAGCCCACCCCGGGTCATCTCCACACGGCGGGCCTCATTTTTGGCAGCAGTACATGAGGAAATCAATACCGATACAATTTCCTTTTCACCAGAGTCCAACTTTCCCGGGAGCCAGTTTTTAATCAGATTTCCGGATATCTGCTGTGGCGATTTTAAGGGTGAAAGGGCCGGAATCAGCTCCGGGAAATACTGCTCCACATATTGAACCCAGGCCGGACATGAGCTGGTAATCAGGGGAAGGGTACTGCCCTCCCTTTTCCTTTCCTGATAGATGGCCGCCTGTTCCATGATCATTACATCAGCCCCCAGGGAAGTTTCAAGCACATGATCAAATCCGTATCTGAGAAGAGCCGCCTTAATAATTCCGCTCAAGTCGGTTCCTGCCCTGAAGCCCAGCATTTCGGCCACCGACACAGCAACTGCAGGCGTATACTGTGCCACAACCAGCTTACCAGGAGCGTGGAGATGGGCATCAAGTTCCGGAAACTGTATGTGCTCTATGAGGGCTCCCGTGGGACAGGAAACCAGGCATTGTCCGCATGCGGTACAATTGGAAAAATTCAGGGGTTTGTTCAGTGTGGTGGCAATACGAAGCTCATTGCCACGATAAGCAAAGTCCAGAGCTGATGTGGCCATAAGTTCCTCACAGATACGAACACATCTTCCGCAGAGTATGCACTTGGCCGGATCCCTGATGATGGCCGGACTGGAGCGGTCAATTTTATACGGACTTTTCTTCCCGGGAATGCGACGCTCCCTGATATTCAGGTCCTCTGCAAGGGATTGCAGCTCACAGGAACCGTTTCGCTCACAATAAAGACAATCATCCGGATGATTGGAAAGCAGAAGCTCTACGTTGGTCTTCCGGGCCTTCAATACCCTGGGAGAATGGGTGGTGATTTTCAGTGATGCCTCCACGGGAAAGGAACAGGATGGAACCAGGTTCTCTCTGCCCTCCACCTCAACAACACACATGCGGCAGGCCCCTGTTGGAGAAAGGTCCTTCATGCTGCAGATAGTGGGTACATGCAGGCCATTGCGATTCATAGCCGAGAGTATGGTTTCCCCCTTCTCTGCCTCAATCAGGCTGCCATTAACCTCTAGTTTAATACCCATGTTTCTCCTATTTAAAATAGACTGCGGTAAATTTGCAAACCTCGTAACAAATCCCGCATCCGATGCATTTCTCCTGCACAATGAAATAGGGATGAGTGGGTGTTCCTATAATGGCCTCTGTGGGGCAGCGCTTTGCACATATGGAACAGCCCGTGCACATATCCACGTCAATAAACCAGCTTCTCAGTTCACTGCAGGTATTTGAATGACAGTTGCGATCGAAAATATGCTCCTCATATTCCTTCCTGAAGTATTTCAGGGTGCTTACAACCGGACTGGGTGCATTCTGACCCAGTCCGCAGAGGGAGGTATCTTTCATGACTGATGCCAGATTTTCCAGTTGCATCACCCCTTTGAATCGTTCCAGGGTAGTCTGGCCCTCATTGTCGGCAGGCTTTCTGGTAATTCCTCCCAGAATTTCGGCCATCCGCCGGGTTCCTTCCCGGCATGGAATGCATTTTCCGCAACTCTGCATGTCCACATACTCCATAAAATATCTGACTGTATTAATTACACAGGTCTTGTCATCCATGACCAGAACCCCGCCCGATCCCATAACAAGCCCCACCTCTTTGAGGTTTTCATAGCTCACAGGAATGTCCATCATGTGAGGTGGTATCATGCAACCTGTGGGTCCACCCACGTGAATGGCCTTTAAGGTCCGGCCCTTCTTTACACCCCCTATGATTTCATTGACGATGGTATTAAAGGAAGTCCCCATGGGGACCTCAACCAGGCCGGAAATGCGTGCACGACCCGATATGCTGAATATTTTTGTGCCTGAACAACCCGGAAGTCCGATTCCCCTGAACCATTCGGGACCCATTTCGAGAATCCGGGGCAGGTTTGCCAGGGTCTCCACATTATTGACCACGGTGGGCCTGCCCAGGTAACCCGATTGTGATGGAAAGGGAGGTTTGGAAGAGGGCATTCCGCGCCTGCCCTCCAGGCTGGCAATCAGGGCAGTCTCCTCGCCGCAAACAAAGGCTCCGGGCCCCTTGCGCAATGAAATCTGCAGGTTATATCCGCTGTCAAGGATGTTATCTCCCAGTAAGCCCATAGAACGAAGTTCAAGAATGGCCCTGGTTATTCGTTCGATGGCATCCTTGTACTCGCTCCGTATGTATATATAGGCCCGGTTGGAACCAATGGCATAGGATGCAATGGAAATACCTTCCAGGAGCTGGTAAGGATTTCCCTCCATAAGGGTCCGGTCCATAAATGCACCGGGATCACTCTCTTCGGCATTGCATATCAAATACTTTTGATCTGAGGATGTTTCGAAAGCAGATTTCCATTTTTCACCTGTGGGATAGCCTCCTCCCGAACGTCCCCTCAGGCCACTGCTGATCACCAGGTCGCAAACCTCTATAAAGGTCCGGCTCCGGATGGTTTCCAGGAAGGCCCGGTAGCCTCCCCTGGCAATATATTCAGAGAAGGAGAAAGGGTCGATAACACCGCAATCTTCCAGCAACAACCCTGCTCTGAAGTGAGAAAAAGGGAATCTCATCCAGAAAGGGAACATCAGGCCATGCCTCCTGCCCTTCCCTGCGAAGCTGTCCGATCAGCATCTGTTCGGGAATCACATGATGAAAGATATCATCCAGCAGGGAGTGAACGCTCTCGGCCTTTACCTTGCTAAAAAACAGACGGGTTTTCCCAGGCATCTGGATGGATACAACCGGTTCCTCCGAGCTAAGCCCGATACTCCCTGACTCACAAAGTTCAATGTCCAGCGAGCGTTCGGCCACATAAGACTCAATGGCACTCCAGGTATCTCTTGCTCCCGCCACTACTCCCGAGATGGAGCTATTGACCATCACCAGGGGTTTGTTTACCCTTTCCCTGCTGAGCAGGGTAAGAGCCCTCGCCTCTTCACTGCCCGCTTCAGGGTCAAATCCCTGTGCCAGTTTTAATAAGAAATCTCTATCCGGATGCATCTTTCTGATATTGCTTTATGATGGCCCGGACCTCTTTGATCCCTACACCGGAATAATATTTATCGTTGACGGCCATAACGGGAGATTGTCCACAGGCCCCTATGCACGACTGTACTTCAAGACTGAAGAGCCGGTCACGCGTGGTTTCACCATCCCTGATCTCAAGCATTTTTGTGATTTCGGAAAGGATTTCACCTGCTCCCCCCATGTGACAGGAGGAACCATTGCAAACGCTAATGTGATATTCGCCCCTGGATGAAAAGGTAAACTGATTGTAAAAAGTGGCCAAACCGAAAACCTTACTGCTGGGAAGGGAGAGATGCTCACCGATCCTTCCAATGGCCGTTTCGGATATATAGCCAAATTCATCCTGAATAGCCTGGAGGAGGGGAATTAAGGCATTCCTTTTTATCTGGGGAAAACGTTCCAGAATTTCATCTATTCGTCGCTGTTTCTGTCATATCTTCACAGATCGATCAAAGATATTCATTATGTTTGTTATTTGAAAAACAGTAATCTATTTGAAGACAATATAAATTAGGATCACCAGCGGTGTTTTTATTAACTTTGAAGGAAGCAAATGGCACTGGCAAAAAAAGAGATTAAGATCTGCATGGGCAGCTCCTGTTTCAGTCGCGGAAACAGGCTGACCCTTCAGGTAATTCAGGGCTACCTGAAGGACCACCACCTGGACAATGAAGTGATCCTGAAGGGAAATCATTGCTTTGGAGACTGCAATGAGGGTCCCCTGGTAAAAATCGGATCTAAAATATACAAGCATGTTCACAGTGACAGCATCCTGGAAATCCTGGAGGATGAACTGGGGGCCTTAACAGATGATTAAGCAATGGAAGCTCTGCTCAAAATAAATACTGATACCTGCATCGCATGCTACGCTTGCGTCAGGGCCTGCCCGGTAAAGGCCATCCGGGTTACCCCGGAAAAGATTAAGCCTGAGATTCTGCCCGAACGATGCATTGGCTGCGGTAGCTGTGCCGCAGCCTGCGGCCCGGATGCTGTGGAAATCCGTGATTCCAGGAAGGAATTACATGATCTGCTGAAAAGGGGTAAGAAGGTTACGGCCCTGGTGGATCCTTCCATTGCCGGAGAATTTCCGGACATATCCGACTACAGAAAATTTGTTCAGATGCTTCGGACACTTGGATTCAGCAGGGTTCATGAAGTGGCCTTTGGAGTAGATCTGGTGGCCAGGGCCTACCGGGAGCTGTTCAAAAAGAGCAAGGGAAAATATTACATCATGTCCAATGATCCGGTCACGGTTTCATTTCATCGAAAAGTATAAAACGAACCTGATTCCCAACCTTGCCCCCATCCTGCCTCCTGTGGCAGCCACAGCCATGGTTATCCGACAACTGGAAGCGGAGGAATCCCATCTGGTTTACATCACTCCCCTGATTGCCAGCAAAAATGAAATCCTCAATTTCGAAGGAAACCAGCAGGATCGATCTGGCCATCACCTTTGTGGAACTCAGGGAAATGTTTTTTGAGGCAGATATCCATGAAACAGATTTGGAATACAGCGACTTTGATGCTCCCCTGGGATATAAGGGTTCTTTCTTTCCTGTGGCAAACGGAATCATCCAGGCAGCCGGAATCGACGAGGTCTTAAATAAGACTCCCGTTGTTACCGTAGAGGGGGAAAGTATTCTGAACGCCATTCAGGAGTTTGAAGAGGATATCGGGTCCATAAAAAGTCACTTTAACCTCTTCTATAAAGAGTTTCTGATGGGTCGTGGGACCAGCAAGGGAGGAAAGCCCATCTTACGAAGAAGTCAGCTTATTAAATATGTGAACCGCAGACTTAAAAACCCTGAACCTGGAGACATGGGAAAAAGACATGGATAAATTCGCCGGCCTTGACATCCAGAGAAAGTTCAGGGCCAACAGCCAGCAACTTCCCATGCCCGATCAGGCTACCATGGAAAATATCCTTGCCGAAATCGATCAGGATGGAAGCCGCGATGTGGGATGCGGAGCCTGTGGCTATGCCAACTGCACCGACTTTGCCACTGCCATCGCCCAGGGTCTGGCCATCCCGGAAATGTGCAACACCTTTGCATCCCGAAACAGGCAGGACCACATCCAATCCCTGAAGATCAGCAATGAAAAGCTTGCCCTTGCCCAGGAAGCCCTGAAGGAGTCGGAACAAGCTGCACAAAAGGAGAAAGAGGCAGCCAGGGAGGCCACTGAAATTGTCCGCCGCATGTTACATAAACTTCCATCCATGGTGGTGATCTGCGATCAGAACCTGAAAATACTCCAGACAAACAATGGCTTTATTGATTTGCTGGGTGAGGATGCCAGGGAAATCAATGAAGTTATACCCGGTCTGGCCGGTGCTGATCTGAAAACCCTTCTACCCTATGCCTTTTACAATCTGTTTACCTACGTACTCACCAATCATGAATCCATCACCAACAGGGATATACATCACGAAGGCAAGCTTCTGAACGTGAGCATTTTTCTCATTGAAAAAGGGAAAATCGTGGGTGCAGTAATTCGGGATATGTCGGCCCCTGAAGTACAGAAGGAGGAGGTCGTTAAACGCCTTACTGATGTGATCGATAACAACCTCAGTCTGGTACAGCAGATTGGTTTTGTTCTGGGAGAAGGCGCAGCGCAAACAGAGCGAATGCTGAATTCCATTATCGAATCTTACAAGCAGGACAAGAGAACTTAAACCATGAACGGAAGGTTTTACATTGAAGTCGCCTGCGATCAGCGCAACTACGGGAACGAAAGGATTTGCGGAGATGTATTCATTAGCCGCAAGGTGAAGGAGGAGAACCGGACCATTGCGGTTCTGTCAGACGGAATGGGACATGGGGTTAAAGCCAATGTCCTGGCCACGCTAACTGCCACCATGGCGGTAAATTTTGCCATGGAACATAAGGCCGCCGATAAAATTGCTGAAATTATTATGAACACCCTTCCGGTTTGCAGTGAGAGGCACATGAGCTATTCAACCTTTACCATAGTAGATATAGAACACAACGGGCTTACCACCATTCTCGAGTATGACAATCCGCAAACCATCATCCTGAGAGACAATGTTCCCTTTGATCCGGGATGGAAAAAAATGGTCATGGAAAGCGAAAAAAATGCCGGGAAGGAAATTTTTTCCTGTCAGTTCGAGCCCCTGAAGGAGGACCGGATTCTCTTTTGCAGTGATGGCATTGCCCAATCTGGTCTTGGATCCGATAAATATCCCCTGGGATGGGGAAGGCTGAATATACAGGAATATGCCATTAAGCTGGTTAAAAGCTCACCACAAATTTCTGCCTCAAAACTTGCGGGAAAAATGGTGGCCATGGCCCACCGGAACGACGGATACAATTCAAAGGATGACACAAGCTGCGCCAGCATCTATTTCAGGAATCCAAGAAAATTACTTGTAATTACCGGTCCTCCCTATGAAAAAGAGAATGATGGCCAGCTGGGAGATGAGGTGAAGGCCTTCAAGGGAAAAAAGGTGGTTTGCGGTGCCACCACAGCAGATATCATAGCCCGTGAAATGGATGTGGATATTGAGGACAACCTGGTATTTGAGGATCCCGAACTTCCCCCGGTATCGCACATGGAGGGAATCGACCTGGTCACCGAAGGGATTCTGACACTCACCAAGGTTAGCCGTATTCTAAAGGACGACTCCCCCTCCTACACCCTCGGAAAAGGACCTGCAGACAGAATTGTAAAGTTGCTTAAACAAAGTGACGAAATTCATTTCATCATTGGAACCCGCATAAACATTGCCCACCAGGACCCCAATCTTCCTGTGGAACTGGAAATGAGAAGAAGCGTAATCAAAAGAATGGCCCATCTTCTTGAGGAAAAATTTCTCAAAGAGGTCACCATACGCTACATTTAAGCAGGATTTGTGGCACGCTTATTGAAACATTCATGGGACCTGTCCGGAATAAACCCGGACTGACAGATTGACTGATAAGAGGAGCAGATTATGGAAGGTTTTGAAAACAGCTTAGAACAATTGATGATACCCATCGACGAAGAAACAGAATATATACCCTTGTTTTCAGAGGGCGAAGAGGAGGATCTTAAAAAAATGAACATCCCGGATGTTCTGCCCATTCTTCCACTCAGAAATACGGTTCTGTTTCCGGGGGTGGTGATTCCCATTACCGTAGGCAGAGATAAATCACTCCGTCTGGTACAGGAGGTCTACAAAAAAAATAAGATTCTGGGCGCAGTGGCTCAGCGCGACAGTTCAATTGACGATCCCCAGCTGGACGATCTTTATGAAATTGGAACTGTGGCCCAGATTCTGAAAATACTGGAGATGCCCGATGGCACAACCTCAGTTATCATACAGGGCCGAAAGCGTTTTAAAATAAACGACCTCTTTACAGACAAGCCCTATCACGTGGCAAGGATCTCATCCCTGGAGGATGAAGTGGATGAGCCGGCAGCAGAATCCAAAGCAGTAGCAGCGGCACTGAAGGAGATGGCCATTAAAATTATAAAATTCTCATCCAACATCCCCAATGAAGCCACCTTTGCCATAAAAAACATTGAAAGCCCTGCTTTCCTGATCAACTTCCTGGCCTCCAACAGCGAGATGTCTCTGAAAGAGAAGCAGGCCTTGCTTGAGAACGACTCTGTCTCAAAGAGGGGTTTTGCCCTTCTGGAACACCTATCCAAGGAGTCTCAGCTTCTTGAACTGAAAAACGACATCCAGTCCAAGGTAAAGAATGATCTGGACCAGCAACAGAGGGAATACCTGCTACAGCAGCAGATGAAAACCATCCAGGACGAACTTGGCGGATCCCCTCAGGACCAGGAAGTTGTGGAATTTATAGAAAAAGCAAAGAAGAAAAAATGGAATGAGGAAGTGGCCCTTGCCTTTAAAAAGGAGCTGGACAAACTCAAAAGGCTTAATCCGGCCAGCGGTGAATACTCTGTCCAGGTAAATTACCTGCAAACCCTGGTCGAACTTCCCTGGAATGTGTATACAAAGGACAATTTTAACCTGAAGCGGGCCAGTAGAATCCTGGATAAGGACCACTTCGGACTGGAAAAAATTAAGGATCGCATACTGGAACACCTGGCAGTGCTGAAACTCAAAGGTGATCTGAAGTCTCCCATTCTTTGCCTGGTTGGGCCTCCGGGGGTTGGAAAAACCTCCCTGGGTAAGTCCATTGCAGGCGCACTGAACCGAAAGTATGTCAGAATGTCACTTGGAGGTCTTCACGATGAAGCTGAAATCCGCGGACACAGAAAAACATACATTGGGGCCATGCCCGGGCGTATTGTGCAGAATCTGAAAAAGGTTAAATCCTCCAATCCGGTCTTTGTACTGGATGAAATCGACAAGGTAGGCAGGGACGCCCAAGGGAATCCTGCTTCAGCCCTGCTGGAAGTATTGGATCCGGAGCAGAACAGCACCTTCCATGACAACTTCCTGGAATTGGATTACGATCTTTCCAATGTGATGTTTATTGCTACAGCAAATACCACCGCTACCATTAATCCTGCCTTACTCGACCGTATGGAAGTGATTGATATATCGGGATACATCGTGGAAGAGAAGGTACAGATTGCCCGAAGGCATCTGATCCCCAAACAACTGGAAAAACATGGTGTAAAAAAAGATCAGCTTTCTCTCCCTCCCAAAACCCTTGAGTACATTATTGAATATTATACCCGGGAATCGGGCGTGAGACAACTGGATAAACAAATTGCCAAGCTGGTAAGGGTTGCTGCCAAACACATTGCCTTTGAAGATCAGCTTGAAAAGAATATCAATAAAGAACGGGTTCAGGAAATTCTGGGTCCACCCAGGTTTCTTCATGATAAATACGATGGAAACGATCAGCCTGGAGTTGTAACGGGTCTGGCCTGGACAGCTACGGGTGGGGAAATTCTTTTTGTGGAATGCTCCCTGAGTCAGGGTGAAGGGAAACTGACCCTGACCGGGAACCTTGGAGATGTGATGAAAGAATCAGCACTGCTTGCCCTGGAATATCTGAAATCTCACGCAGTGGATTTCTCCGTTGATCCGGGCCTGTTTAAAAAGTATAATGTACACGTGCATGTACCGGAAGGTGCAATCCCCAAGGACGGTCCTTCAGCCGGAGTGGCTATGATGACTTCCATCACTTCTGCATTTACAAAGCAAAAGGTCAGGAATCACCTCGCCATGACAGGAGAAATCACCCTTCGGGGAAAAATCCTGCCTGTGGGTGGAATTAAGGAGAAAATCCTTGCCGCCAAGCGAGCGGGCATTACAGATATCGCCATTTCTGAGGAGAACAGGAAAGATGTGGAGGAAATCAATGAAATTTACCGAAAGGAGCTCACTTTCAGATATGTGAGCGACATTTCAGAGCTTATGACCTTTGCCCTGACTGAGGAAAAAGTGGGCAAGCCACTTTAGTAAAAAATCAACTTAGCAAATCAGCTAACACTCTAGCAGATCAACAATTTAGCTGTTTCTATACCGTGGGCCTTTTTGATCCTTATAAAATAGATCCCGCATGGCAGTGATTTGCCCTCAAGCTGTGATATGGAAAAGTTTTCTTCCTCCTGGGTCCGGTACATGTATACCGGCATTCCTTCCATGTTTATTACTTCTATCATAGTCCGGAGCTTTAGAGTTTCAAACCAGTTTTTACACTTTTGACAAATCTAAAATAGATAGTGTTCCCATGAAAGAAAAGGGATTTAAGACTTATTGTGTGAACCAGGGTTTCTGACTTGTGAAACCAGTATTTTCAAGGATAAAGCTTTTTACTTAAAATTCGCCTCCAGCAACCTTATTTTCTGGGCCGGTATCTTTACCGGGTAGGTCGCCCCATTGTACTCCAGTATGCAGTGACTGTTCTTACGATCGACCCTGGAAAGATATTTCAGGTTTACCAGGTAAGAACGACTCACTCTGAAAAAGGCTCCGGGCTTTAATAATGCTTCAATGGACCCAAGGTTCTGGGTTGTGGTCTCACGATTCCCTCCGGACAATTGGATATGGGTATAGTTTCCATCTGCCTCGCAGTATACCACTTCATGGGGATGGATCAGCATGTAACCAGAACGGGTATTCAGTTTTACCTTCCCTGTTCCCTGTCCCTTGAGAACCTCAATCAATTCAGCCAGGTTTGAACTTTCTCCCCTTTCTTTGCGCTCACGAAAACGATCAATAGCGGAAAATAACTCATCCTGCTTTACAGGTTTCATTATATAATCAAAGACCGAATTCCGAATGGCCTGAATGGCATAATGATCAAAGGCTGTAACAAATATGATCACCGGGATCGAGTCCGCTTTGTTTAAGCTGCTTGATAAAATCAAAACCATCTTTGCCCGGCATTTGAATATCAAGCAATACCAGATGAGCTTCTTCCTCTTTTAGCAGGGAGATGCCCTCATCCACACTACCAGCTAAGGCAGAAACCACTAAACCTTCCCTCTCCTGGAGAATGAATTTCAGCAGCTCTCTGGCTTCCGGTTCGTCATCGACGATCAGGATTTTCAAGGCTTCTTCCACGTGGCAATAAATGGGTTAGTTTCTTCAGTGCGCAATATATAAAAAACCCACTGAGGACAAAAAACGGCCTCAGGAATAAGCGATTTCCACTTTTTTTCGTAATCTTCACGCTTATTATACGCCTAAATGCATGGCAAATCTTTCCACGCATAGAACCACTTCCAAGTTTGGGACCCTGCCGGTCTTCCTTACTACCATTTCAACCATCCTTGGAGCCATCCTGTTTCTCAGGTTTGGCTATGCCGTTGGCCACCAGGGGTTTTTGGGCGCCATTGGCATTATCCTGCTGGGACATATGGTTACCATACCCACAGCCATGGCCGTGGCAGAAATTGCCACTAACCAGAAGGTTCAGGGAGGGGGAGCATATTTCATCATCAGCCGCTCCTTCGGGCTCAATATCGGCTCAGCCATCGGAATTACCCTCTACCTCAGCCAGGCAATCTCAGTTGCCTTTTATGTCATTGCCTTCTCAGAAGCTTTTGATCCCCTGATCCGCTTCCTGCACTATGAGATCAATACACCCATGATCGATAAAAGGTGGATTGGCATCTTTAGCATGAGTCTGCTTGGGGCACTGATCCTTACCCGTGGAGCCAATATCGGAATGAAAGCACTTTACATTGTGGTAGCTTTGCTCTTCACCTCCTTGCTCTTCTTCTTTCTGGGCAAACCCACCGATCCGGAACACGTAATTGAGTTCACTGCCCATATTCGCAATCCGGATAGCTTCTTCTATGTTTTTACCATTATCTTTCCTGCCTTTACAGGTCTGGTGGCCGGACTGGGTCTTTCGGGTGACCTTCGTAATCCCAGCAAGTCAATACCCAGGGGTACTCTCCTGGCAACATTGTGCGGTTTTGTGGTCTATATCCTGATAGCCTATAAACTTGCTGCCAGCGCTTCTCCACAGGAGCTGGCCTCGGATCAGATGATCATGGAAAAAATATCCCTCTGGGGCCCTATTATTCCCATCGGTCTGGCGGCCGCCTCGCTTTCCTCCGCACTTGGATCCATTATGGTTGCCCCCCGGACTCTGCAGGCCATGAGTTACGATGCCGTGTTCCCCGGCTCAAAACTAAACGACTGGCTTGCCCGCGGAAAGGAAAAGGACAATGAACCCACTAATGCAGGACTGATCACCACCATCATCGCATTTGTTTTTGTAGCCTTCGGCGATATTGATTTTGTTGCCCGGATCATCTCCATGTTCTTCATGGTCACCTACGGCGTGATCTGCCTGATCTCTCTGCTGGAACATTTTGCAGCAGATCCATCCTACCGCCCGACTTTCAAATCCAGATGGTACCTATCCCTTCTTGGAGCGGTAACCTCCTTCTGGCTCATGTTTAAGATGAATGCCCCCTATGCCTTACTTTCCCTGATTATTATGACAGGCATATACCTTTCCCTGTCTGGCTCCAACAAAAAGGAAAATGGCCTGGTGAATCTTTTCAGGGGGGTCGTATTTCAAATGAGCAGGCAGCTGCAGATTCTGGCACAGAGGGCCGACCGTGAAGATCTTAATGAGCACTGGAGGCCATTTACCATCTGCATTTCCCAGGATACCTTCATGCGCCGCAGTGCCTTCGATATATTGAGATGGATTTCATTGAAGTATGGCTTTGGCACTTACATCCATTACATCAAAGGCTTCCTGACCGATAAGACAAATACCGAATCCAAGGCTGTTCTGACCAAATTACTTCACCTGGCCGCAGGAAGTAAAAACCGGGTTTACCTGGACACCATTATCAGCCCATCCTACACATCGGCCATCGCCCAGGTGATACAGCTTTCGGGCATTTCGGGCAAGGGAAATAATATGATTCTTTTTGAATTCTCCCAGAGTAATCCCGAATCGCTTAAGGAAGCCCTGAGCACCCATGATATTCTATATGCCACAGGCTTTGATTTGTGTATCCTCTCGACCTCCTACAAGGGTTTTGGATATAAAAAACAGATCCACATCTGGATTCAGCCCGACGATTTCGACAATGCCAACCTCATGATCCTGCTGGGCTACATCATCCTGGGCCACCCGGAGTGGAAGGAAGGGATTATCAATATTTATGTCCTCTATCAGCCTTCGCAGGCGGAACAAAAGAGGGATGAATTGAAAAAGCTGATCAAGGAGGGCCGTCTGCCCATCTCCATGGGAAATATCAGCATGGTCAGCGCCAGTGAAGAAAAATCGAACCGACAGGTAATTGGTGAAACATCCGTGGATGCCGACCTGACCATCATTGGCTTCAGGCATGAACAATTAAAAACCGATGGTTATAAAGTCTACACAGATTACGACAAATTGGGAAATATTCTTTTTGTAAGTGCCAACAAAAAGAAAGAGATCACGTAATATTGTATATATAAAGCAAATTTAATGCAAAAAACAGCTGTCTTCCCGGGTTCATTCGATCCATTTACCATAGGTCATGAGGACATTGTCCTCAGGGCACTTAACCTCTTTGATAAAATCATCGTGGCCATTGGTGTTCACTCCATGAAACAGTCCCTCATGACCATTGAGGCAAGGGTAAGGATGATCAACAAGGTATTTGAGAAATACGAGCAGGTGACCGTCGATTCCTTTGAAGGGCTTACAGTGGATTATTGCATTAAGATGAAAGCCACCCATATGCTCCGGGGAATTCGAACCGCAGCTGATTTTGAATATGAAAGGGCCATTGCTCAAATCAATAAAAAAATGCTGCCTACTGTTGAATCCGTCTTTTTGCTGACCTCTCCGGAACACACCCCGGTCAACTCCACCATAATCAGGGAGATCATCCGGAACAGTGGGGATGTATCACTTTTCATCCCAAAGGGGATTCGTATAAATGATTACCTCTGATGAGTATCAGGCGCCTGGGAATTTTAGTGCTGATTGGACTGTGGGGATGGAAAAGCGGGATCCCGCAGGATGTTTCCATTTCGGGAAAGAACCCCGGCTACGAAGGAGCTTCCATTCAATTTTCCATTCCGGGCAATCCCTTTATTGATAAGCCTCTTTATTCGGAGACAATCATTTGCGATGAAACGGGATCCTTCCGTCTGGAGCTTGAGACAGAATCGGAGGGGATTATCCTGATCAGAACCGGCATTTATGAAGCCAATCTTTACATCAAACCGGGATCTTCATACCAGGTATACCTGCCCCCCCATCGTGAGATAAGCCATGCCGAAAAAATATCCCCTTACTTTGAACCACTTCGCTTAACGCTGAAAGCTTCAGGAAACCGGGATGATATGAACATGCGGATTTATCAATTCGATTCCCTGTTTTTCCTGCTTAACGAAGAGCTGATCCAATCCAGAAGACAGGGTGGAAAAGTACTTGCCGATTCAATGATAGGCCTGCTGGAATCATCTTTTATTCAGGAAACACCGGACTGGTTCTCTTTTCACCGGCAATACAAAGAGGGTATGCTGAAGCTCAATGAGGGCAGAACCGGGCTGGAAGAAATCGGTCGGGACTATCTTGGAGAAGTCGTCCGGGAAAAACATCCGGCCTACCTTGAGCTGTTTGGTGCCATGTTTAAGGATTTCCTGGTCTACTACAACCGGACAGACGAAGGACAGGGCATAAGAAACAGCATTAACCGCATGCACGATCTGGATAGTCTCAGGAGTATCGTAGCATCCCACCCTGCCGTTACGAATGACACCCTCAGGGACTTCATTCTCCTACAGGAGCTTCCTCCCCTTTTTTACCATGGTGAATTTCATAAAGAGGCCATTTTAATTCTTCTGGACTCCCTGGAAGCTGATCCAATCAAACCTGTTTTTGCAAGATATGCAGCTGAGCTGAGAAACAAGCTGGCCAGCCTCGTGACGGGTTATCCACCACCATACTTTGAGCTTTCTGCAGATGACGGATCCAGCTGGTCACCCTCCGACTTCAAAGGCAAATATACCTACCTGATGTTCTGCACACCCGACCACTACGGCTGTATGATGGAATATCCCTATTTAAACTCCTATGTAAGTAAACACGCCGAATACCTTGAAGTAGTATGCATTATGGTTGCAGAATACAAATCGCAGGTGGGAGAGTTTATGGAAAGAAACGAGTACCAGTGGAGGGCCCTTTATTATGGGGGCGATACGAGGATTCTCGACGAGTACCTTGTCAGAGCCTTCCCTGTAGCTTATCTTCTGGGACCTGACGGGAACATCATCCTTTCCCCTGCGCCCTTACCCTCGGATGGATTTGAGCAGCAACTATTCCGCATCATGCGCTCCAGGGGTGACATCTGAGAGATGCTCATTGAAACCTATAGCAAGCATCTGAGCCTTAGAACATCCAGAATACTGCCATAGGAATTCTCCCTGATAAAACTGGTCTTACCCGCTTGTACCCAGCGATAATCCGTGATTCCCTCTTCAGCCTGTAAAACCGGAGTTCCGCTACCCTTCCACAGCATCTCAAACCACCGGGTTTCCTTCAGTATGATATTTTCCTGAAGGCGATAGGTATGATAGGTCGACAGCAATAGTCCGGTGCATTCCAGCCCGGTCAGTCCCGTCTCCTCCTCCACCTCTCTAAGGGCCGTCGTCTCAAAATCTTCACCCGCCTCCATCTTTCCTTTTGGCAGATCCCATACTCCCGTTCCGCCTGATGGCCAGGAACTCTCCCCTTTCATTAAGGACCACACCTCCCCCGGCACTGAGAAATTCAAAACAATTTTTAAAAGCGTTGGACAATTCTCCGATATCAGAATGAAAAAGGTGCAGCTCCTGAATCTGTTCATCTTCGGAGAACTTATCCAGAAGTTTTTTTAATGCAGTCTGGTTCCTATACTCGTAAAATTCCTGCCCGGGCCCGGCCCTGTGTTCGGGAGCCTTTTCACATAAATACACGATACGGTCCTGGAAATAAACTTTATACACCTAGCCTGCCCTTTTAATTATTTTCAGAATCAGGTAAATGATGGTGGAGATGATGGCTCCATAAAACCAGAAGGAGTAGTTTAAGATAAAAGTGCCGCTGGAAATAAAATCCCGAATCAGCATAAAGATCCAGAAGAGGAGAAATACCGCCCACAAACCATTTTTCTCTTTAATGAGCACTTTCCGTATACTGAAGGGATATTTTGCCTTCACATGATTCTTAAAGGATGGAATGATTGCAGGAGCTGTTTCTGCCCAATCCAGGTAATCCTGTCCGAATTTGTTGCGTAAAAAGGCTTCCTCTGCATACATGATGCGCTCATAATAAAAGGCGTAAAACAAAACAAAGGCTACGATGAACCAGGCATTCCGGGTAAGCATGGCTACACCCAGCCACATGAAAAAATTCCCCAGGTACAAAGGATGACGCACTGTTGAATAGATTCCGGTGGTATTCAGCTCATCGGCAAGCTGACCGCCTTTTGTATTTCGACCTGAAGTGTTTGGGGGCGTTCGCCCCACAGTAACTACACGATAAAGAGGCCGAATAAACTAACAAAGAGACAGATATAGTCATAATAACCTGAAATCCAGGTGTCTGGCATATCAATCCTCTGATATTCAGTATACGTAAAAACTGCCAGCCCCAGCACCAAAATCACTATGGGCAAATAAGATCTGTGTTTAAACAGATAGTCACCCTGTACTTTTAATTCCTCCTGTAACGCCATAATTTTCCAAAAGTAGAATATTTTTCTTCAAGGCTCAAATTTCTCTCTTTATGGGTCGATTTAGATTACTTTTACACCCTGATAAGATATTTAACATGAAACTTCCATTTATAATACTCGGACTACTGTTAAATTTTTCTTCAGTAGCCCAGGAAATCATTCTCTCCGGCAAGGTAACAGATGGCGAGTCCGGTCTCCCTCTGGAATTTTCAAGCATTGCGCTCACTGAAGTGTCATCCGGCATATTGATCTCAGGGGCAGTATGCGATGCAGAAGGGCGCTTCAGAATCACAGGAGAGCTAAATGGAGAGTACCTGATCTCTTTCTCCTTTGTAGGATATGCTTCGCTTTCCCAGGAAATACTGATCGGCGAACTCAATACGATTTATGATTTAGGAGTCACTGAATTATTCCCCCTGTCAGAAAACCTGGAGGAAGTTACAGTCACCGCCCAAGCCTCTACCCTGTCCCAGGAGCTTGACAAAAAAACCTTCTCCATGGATGATATGCTGGCCCAATCCGGAGGTTCCGTGTTGGATGCCATGAAAACAATGCCCGGGGTAACGGTCGACCAGGAAGGCAAAATCATACTTCGGGGAAGTGATAAGGTGGTGGTCCTGATCGATGGCAAACAATCCAGTCTCACGGGATTTGGGAATCAGAAAGGGCTGGACAATATACCCGCAGCCAATATTGAAAAGATTGAAATTATTAATAATCCATCGGCTAAATATGATGCCCGGGGCATGGCGGGTATAATCAACATCATCTACAAAAAGGAAAGTGAGGAGGGTTTTAACGGGGACATAGGTTTTGCTTACGGGATTGGAGCCCTGAGCAAGCCCAGAGCTGACCTGCCCACAGAGCTGGGAAGCTTTGATAAAAATTCAAAATACATACCCAGCCTGAATGTGAACTACAGGAAAAAGAAAATCAACTTTTTCCTGCAATCGGAAGCCATGTTCCTGAATCAGCTGCCCAACAATGAGTTTACTACCCGCTATTATAATGATGGGAGGATTACGGCATCCCAGGTCCCTGAAAACAGGACGCAGCAGCACTATATAGTGAATGGTGGCATCGAGTACAATATCAATGAGCAGAACAGCCTGGTGGTCTCGGGCATTTACGACTGGGAAAAACATGTGGATACCGCACAGGTCCCCTATATCGACATGAGCACAGGAGATCGATACCGATATCTGGCATGGAATGAAGAGGAAGTTACCGGTTATATGAATTTTGCAGCCGCTTATACGCACAAGTTTGCGCAGCCGGGACATGAACTCGATGTAAGCGCCCAGTATACCAAAGGATGGGAGGATGAAACCTATTCCCTGAACGATAGTTCATCCATAAGGCAGGGCACAGATTTAACTAACATTCTGGCTACTGAGCATACTACAAATCTACAGGTGGATTACCTTAAACCACTCAAAAGCGGAAGGGTGGAAGCTGGTACAAAAATTCAGATCCGAAGATTACCCGTTGAATACACTACCATTCCGGGAGAAAATTCGATTATTTATCCGGGACTTGGAGAATGGTCAGACTGGGGCGAAAATGTGCTTGCCCTTTACGGGAACTACATTCATGAGAAGACTCATTACGATGTCGAGGCCGGCTTAAGGGCCGAACACACCAGGGTTTTTTATGATATTGACCCTGAGAATATCTACTACGAACAGAATGATGCATATCAGTATTTCGAACTATTCCCCAGCATCAGGCTGAGTTACAAAATAAATACACAGCACCGTTTCTCTGCATTTTACAACAGGCGTATTGACAGGCCCGAAGAACCGGAACTCAGGATTTTCCCTAAATCCGATGACGCAGAATTACTAAAGGTCGGGAACCCTTACCTGAGACCACAATTTACCCAATCATTTGAGCTGGCTTACCGCTTAAAATGGGAAACAGGCATGGTCTTTTTATCCGGCTACTACAGGCTTACCGAAAATCCTTACATGCGTGTCTATACTGAAGATACAAGCAATATAGATTATAATGTCATTGTAAAAAGTTATGCCAATACGGGAAGCTCCACAAACGGAGGTTTTGAGCTGCTTTTCAGTCAACAGATCCTGAAAATCTGGAAGCTCTCCGGAAATGCAAATTTCTATAAGAACACCATTGACACATATGAAGGATCGCTGCTGTTTCCCTATCCTCATAATTTTACAATTGAGCCCTCTGCCGAGAATACCTGGGATGCCAAATTGATCAACAGTTTTAAAGTGGACGACAATCTGGAGATTCAGCTTACTGCAATCTACTATGCTCCAAAAAATATTCCCCAGGGGGAACAGCTTGCCAGGTCATCCATCGACTTCGGAATCACTCAAAAGATATTTAAAGGGAAGGGAGAGGTGAGTTTTTCTGCCAGTGACATCTTCAACACCTTTGGCATACGTCAGGAGATCTATGGAGAGGGCTTTAGTGCCAGCTATGAAAATTACTACGAAACCCAGATTTTCAGACTGGGGATGAAGTACAGGTTTTAAGCGCTAATCTATTGCCGCCTGAATGGAAGGGCAAGGAAAAAACTTTCTACCTTTGTCAGATGGCAGAGATAAAGAAAAAAACAGCAGGCCACCTACTGGAAAGCAAGGCCATCGTCCTTCAACCTGCAAATCCCTTTACCTGGGCATCCGGATGGCTCTCACCCATCTATTGTGATAACCGGGTAACCCTGTCCTATCCTGGAGTAAGGGATTACATTAAGGAGGTTTTTGCAGAGACCATCAAAAAGCAATTTGGAACACCAGAGCTCATTGCGGGCGTGGCCACAGGAGCCATTGCCCAGGGTGCACTGGTGGCCGATGTGATGGGTCTTCCCATGATTTATGTACGTGCCTCTGCCAAGGGGCACGGCAGACAAAATCTTATCGAGGGAAGAATGGAACCGGGACAGCGAGTGGTTGTGGTTGAGGATCTCATCAGCACCGGCGGAAGCTCTCTGAAAGCTGTTGAGGCCATCCGTGAAGCAGGTGGTGTGGTGCTTGGCATGGTAGCCATTTTCACCTACGGTTTCCCTCAGGCTGCAGAAGCCTTCAGGAGTGCAGGTGTCAGTCTCTTTACCCTGAGTGATTATCATACATTAATTGAAATGGCTCTGGAGACAGGCTATATTAAGGAGAACCAGGTTGAATTACTTTCCACCTGGCGGGAAGACCCAGCCTCCTGGAAAGGCACAAAAACATGAAGATTGAAAGCAAAATAGGAAAATCCACCAGCAGTGATGAGAAGATCTATCTCTTTATCACCAATTTCCATAATTTCAAAGAATTACTCCCCGCAGACCGGGTTACAGCCTGGGAAGCCTCAGAAGACAGGTGCAGCTTTAATGTGGATCCCCTGGGCCGCACGGGTCTGATGATCGTTGAAAAAGAACCCCATAAGCTGATCAAGATGGTATCCGATCCGGAATTCTCCAGCTACCAGTTTAATATATGGATTCAGCTTAAAAAGGTGGACGACAAGGATACCCGTATCAAAGTCACCATCGAACCCCTGGTAAATAAGATGCTGCTCCCCATGCTCAAAATACCCCTGCAAAAGCTGGCTGATGGCATCATCAACAAAATTGAAGGCTTCGAGTTTTAATTCACTCCAGAAGAACCTGTATTTCCTGGAAGGCGTATGTCCGGGACAAGCCATGGTGTTCAACGATAAGTTCACCCATATCGCTAAGTCCCCGGATGATGCCGGTAAATTGTTTCCCCCCGGAGATAAACTCAGCTGGCTGATTAAGTAAAAAAAGGTGCGCCAGGTAATCACCTTCCAGCCTTGCCCTGCCTCCTGCCTCGAGCTGCCTGTATCTTGCCATTAAAGATTCAAGCAGGTTGTCGGCTACCACCATGCATTCACTGGAAAGACCAAGCTCAAGGGAAACTGAAGTCGCTTCCACCGGAAAGACAGGAAACTCTGTCTGATTAAGATTCAGACCGATGCCAATGATGGTATGGGAGAGCATTTTCCCACTGATGGCATTTTCAATAAGGATGCCTGCAAGCTTTCTTCTATTCACAAGGATATCGTTGGGCCACTTTATCACTGCATCAATACCCAGGCCCCTGAGTGTGTCAATAAGTGCAAGCGAAGCAAGTCTTGAGAGCTGAAATTGCTCGGAGGCTGACAAAAATGCAGGAAACAAAAGCAGGCTCATAAGCAGATTCTCGCCTGGATTACTGTGCCAATGATGGCCTCCCTGACCCCTTCCAGAAACCTGATAATCAGCAGTAAGCATTACGGGGCCTATTTCAGGGTTCTCCTTTAGAAGGTCCGACAGGTAAAGATTTGTGGATGGAAGCTGACCCAGTCTTAATCTTTTTACTGCCATGGTATAGTTTTTGACATAGACTTGCGAAGCAAAGCGCTTAAGTACATAAAAGTAACACTTAAAATTAATTACCTTTGTCATTAAAAGAGCCGATGGGTGAAAAGGAAGTATTAGATGCTGAAGAAAAGGGCCGCCTCGTTGTTGAGGCGATCAAGGAAAAAAAAGGGCATGATATTGTCACCATCGATCTCTCGAAAGTTGAGCACTCCATCTGCGACAGATTTATAATCTGTCACGGTGAATCCACAACCCAGGTTGCTGCCATAGCTGATTCAATTGAAAAAGAGCTGAAAGAAAAGGCTGGCATCAGGGCCCATCACGTGGAGGGCATTCAAAATAGTCAATGGGTACTGATCGACCTGTTTGATGTACTGGTACATGTGTTCCTGGAGGATTACCGGTCGTTTTATAAACTTGAAGAACTCTGGGCAGACGGGAAAGTGGTGAGGGAGAAGGATTAAAAGAACAGAATTATGGCTGAAAAGAAAAATAATCCGGGCAATCGCCCGATAATGCCGGGCAACCGCCCGGGCGGAAACCCCGGAAACAAACCAGGAGGAATGAAACCTAAATTTAATTCCTACTGGATCATTGGGGTCATCCTTTTGGTGATGATCGGACTGCAATTCGTAAGTTCCGGAAGTGGTCTCAAAGAGATAGATTCAAATCGCTTTTTTCAGATCCTCAAAAACGGGGATATCGAAAAACTGGTGATTGTAAACAAGGAAAAAGTAGAGGTATACATCAGGGCTGAAAGACTTTCCGATGCTGCTTACGAGGATATAAGGACGCAAAAGTCCAACTCGGTACTTGGACAGGCTATGCCTCAGTATTACTTCTCAATCATCTCTCAGGATGTATTTGTTACGGAGCTAAATAATGTGATGAATACACTGCCCCAGGAAAAAAGACCCTCATATACCACCGTCACCAGAAGAAACTATATGGGTGAGATCATGTTGTGGATCGTCCCCTTCCTCCTGATTCTTGGCATCTGGATCTACATGCTCAGGCGCATGGGTGGAGGCGGAGCCGGCGGAGGAAACAATATCTTCAGTGTAGGCAAATCCAAGGCCCAGGTCTTTGATAAGGAGACCAGTGTAAAAGTAGATTTTAGTGATGTGGCCGGATTGGAAGAGGCAAAAGTGGAAATCCGGGAAATTGTCGACTTTCTGAAGAATCCTACAAAATATACGGAACTGGGTGGAAAGATTCCAAAGGGAGCGCTGCTGGTCGGACCTCCGGGAACTGGAAAAACCCTGCTTGCCAAGGCAGTTGCCGGTGAAGCTCATGTACCTTTCTTTTCCATGTCGGGATCCGATTTTGTGGAGATGTTTGTGGGTGTAGGTGCCTCCAGGGTACGTGATCTCTTTAAGCAGGCCAAGGAAAAATCACCCTGCATCGTTTTCATCGATGAAATTGATGCTGTGGGCCGTGCCCGGGGAAGGAACCCGAATATGGGATCCAACGACGAAAGAGAAAACACACTGAACCAGTTGCTCACGGAAATGGATGGTTTCAGCAGCAACAGTGGGGTAATTATTCTGGCAGCCACAAACCGTGCCGATGTCCTGGACAAGGCCCTCTTACGTGCAGGCCGCTTCGACCGCCAGATTCATGTGGAGCTGCCCGACCTGAACGAAAGAAGAGCCATCTTCGAAGTTCATATGAAACCCATTAAAATGGACAAGTCTATTAACATGGATTTCCTGGCAAAGCAAACCCCGGGTTTCTCAGGAGCTGATATTGCCAATGTATGTAATGAAGCAGCATTGATCGCAGCACGACAGGATAAAAAAATGGTTGAACGTCAGGATTTCCTGGATGCAATCGACCGTATTGTCGGGGGACTGGAAAAGAAAAACAAGATTATTACCAAAGAAGAGAAACGCACCATTGCGTGGCACGAAGCAGGGCACGCCACAGTGAGCTGGTTGCTTGAGCATGCCAATCCCCTGGTAAAGGTTACCATCATTCCTCGGGGAAGGGCCCTGGGTGCAGCCTGGTACCTGCCTGAAGAAAGGCAGATCACCACCACCGAACAGATGCTGGATGAGATGTGCGCTGCACTCGGCGGACGTGCCTCTGAAGAGGTCACTTTTGCAAAGATTTCAACAGGAGCCC
Source organism: uncultured Bacteroidota bacterium (assembly GCA_963713725.1). Classification (GTDB taxonomy): domain Bacteria; phylum Bacteroidota; class Bacteroidia; order Bacteroidales. The sequence continues at coordinate 351,254 of CAVQMZ010000023.1, read as the reverse complement.
TTAACGATCTTGAGAAGGTAACCAAACAAGCCTTTGCGATGATCTCCTATTTTGGAATGAGTGCGAAAATCGGGAACCTGAGTTACTACGATTCAAGTGGCCAATCGGAATACTCCTTCAATAAACCATATAGCGAAAAGACTTCCGAGACCATTGATGATGAAGTTAAGGCCCTGATCGACATACAGTATGATCGTGCCAAAGCGATCCTTAAAAAGAATAAAAAGGGGCTTACGGAGCTGGCAGAGATTCTTCTGGAAAAAGAGGTAATATTCAGCGACGACCTGGAGAAAATTTTTGGAGCACGGCCCTGGAAGAGAAATGATGAATTGCCTGAGCCCACTGAAGAAAAAGAAGCTAAGCCCAAAGTAAAAAAGCCTAAGAAAAACACTGAAGCTGAAAAGCCAGAGGATGGCGAGTGAGCAGGTTCACATATATTCTGTCGAAACCCTCTATCTTGCTGACCTTGTCCGCCAGATGCTGGCGCAATACAATATTCCTTCGTTCATTATAAATAAACAGGACTCCTTTTACAAATTCGGAGAAATTGAGCTTTATGTGAACCGGGACCATGTAATCAGGGCCAAAAAGCTAATCGCTGAATTTGAATCCCAGTGAAAGAACTACTTCTACGCACCGCAACAGGCATTTTACTTGTAGTCCTTTTTATTGGGTCAATCATTCTCGGCCCCATCAGCCTGACAGTGATCATGTTGCTTATATATGGCCTGGGGACCTGGGAACTGTATAAACTAAAATCCACCCCCTTTCATTTGCCAACCCTTTTGCTGGCTGGCTCAGGAAGTCTGCTTATTCTGGGCACTTACGGCCTTTTATATCAGGTTTTGAATCCACTATGGCTTCTCCTTCCGGTTTTCACATGGATTCTTGGCTATGCCCTGTCCGGAAAAGGGAATCCGGGAATCCTGGTATTTTTCTGGATTGCCCTGCCCCTTTCCCTTTTCCTCGCCATTGGCTGGTTTCCGGAAGAAAGGTGGAAAACTCTCCTCCCCATTGCAACAATCTCAATGGTTTGGGTAAACGATACCTTTGCCTATGTAAGCGGATCGTTGTTGGGGAAACATCGCATGACACTGAGGCTGTCGCCCGGAAAAACCTGGGAGGGTTTTGCAGGGGGCATGCTGTTTACTATTCTGGCTGGCTGGATATTCTATTACTTCTCTGCTCAGCTTTCCCCACTTATGTGGATAAGCCTGGGAGCAATTACAAGCATGTTTTCAATGGCAGGGGACCTTTTTGAATCGGGGCTGAAGCGCAAATACAAAGTGAAAGATACAGGTTCTATTTTACCCGGACACGGAGGCATACTGGACCGCTTTGATTCGCTTTTCTTTGTCGCACCAGCGCTGTTTTTATTACTTTTGCTGATATATCTATTCACATGATCAGGATTCACAGAGAAGGAGGACTCATTGTTGCCATTACAATGCTATTGAGCGTGGGAATGATTACTGTTTCAGCCCTCTGGTTGCCTCAATGGGCCCAGACACTCGCTGTGCTGCTGTCCATGGCCATACTGATCCTTGTGCTTCGCTTTTTCCGTAATCCGAAGAGGAAATTTTTCCTGGAGGATAAAACAATCGTTGCCCCTGCCGACGGGAAGGTAGTCGTTATTGAAAAAATGAAGCAGGAGGAGTTCCTGGGGAAGGATTGCATCCAGGTATCCATCTTCATGAGCATTCATGATGTTCATATCAACTATTTCCCGGTTGAAGGAGAGGTCAGCTACCGCAAATATCATCCGGGTAAATACCTTCTGGCACGTCATCCAAAATCATCCGAACTAAACGAGCGATTTTCGGTGGGAATAGATACTCCCTATGGATCATTGTTAGTCAGGCAGGTGGCCGGTTATGTGGCCCGAAGGATCAGAAACTATGCCATCCTGAACAGAAAAGCTCATCAGGGCTGGGAAATGGGCTTTATAAAATTCGGTTCCAGGCTGGACCTCTTTCTCCCTCCCGATGTGATCCTGCAGGTGGAACCAGGTCAAAGGGTAAGCGGCGGAGTAACGCCGGTGGCCCGGTTTAAATAAAAGACCCCAGGGTCTTTTTAACATTTCGTTAACATGTCTTTGACCCCTTACATAGTATATTGCACACTGAAATTTATTAAAACCTAGAAAAATGAAAAAAGTATTAGCCATTCTTGCACTTGCCCTCTTTATCGGAGGAACCAGCGCCACAGCCATAGCAGCGACTATCGACACCCCAGTAGCAACCGAGCTCAGGGAAGATGATAAGAAAAAAGCTGAGAAAACTGAGAAAAAAGCCGAAGCAACTAAGAAATCAAGCGATTGCTCAAGTAGCTGTTCAGGTGAAAAGAAATCAGACTGTTCAAGTAAAGAAGAGTCTAAAAAGTAAGGTCCGTTACATTCAGATTGTGAGTTTTCGAAAAGCTGTTCTGCCCTGCAGAGCAGCTTTTTTTCTTTTGCTAGATTATCTATATTTGCAGCCTTATTAAGTAAAGCGCTCAAATGAAGCAAAACATCATCAAAGTTTCCGAAAATGTAAGTTGGGTCGGGGTTCTTGACCACAACCTGGTATCCTTCGACATTGTTATGGAAACCAAATTCGGCACCACCTATAACAGCTATTTCATAGACGCCGAAAAAAAAGCAGTAATTGACACCGTTAAAGAAGGTTTCTGGCCCGAGTACAGGGAAAAACTGCTTTCTCTGTGCGATCCTTCCGAAATCGAATACATCGTTTGTAACCATACTGAACCCGATCATTCAGGATCTCTGTCTCATCTTCTTGAGCTGGCTCCCAATGCCACCGTGGTTGGAAGCGGACAGGCTCTGACCTACCTGGGTGAAATGCTTGGAAAGCCCTTCAAATCACTGAAGGTGAAAGGTGGAGATGTGATCGACCTGGGGAATATGAAGCTTAGTGTAATTGGTGCTCCAAACCTTCACTGGCCCGACTCTATCTACACCTACCTTGAGGAAGAAGCCCTGCTCTTTACCTGCGACTCCTTCGGGGCACATTATGCTGACGAAAGGATGTGGGACGATGAGATAGGAGATTATACCGAGGCTTTTAATTACTATTTTGATGTAATTCTGAAACCTTACAGCAAGTTTATGCTGAAGGCCATTGAGAAGATCCGGACCCTGCCCATAGATATTATTTGTCCCGGCCATGGCCCCATTCTGCGCTCCACCTGGAAGGAAAAAATCGATCGTTCTGCAGCCATTGCTAACTGCTATGTGAATGACACCGAAAGGAAAAACCGGGTTCTGATAGCCTATGTTTCTGCCTATGGTTACACCAGGGAAATGGCCCTTCAACTCGAGGCCGGCTTGAAAAAATCGGGCAATATAGAGGTTGATGTCCTCGACATAGAAAATATCTTACTTGGAGATCTGGAGGAGCATGTGGCTAAGGCAGATGGCATTCTTGTGGGCTCACCCACCATTAACCAGAATACCCTGCTTCCCATTTATAAACTATTTGCAGTGATCAATCCCATCAGGGATAAGGGAAAACCAGCTGCTGCTTTTGGATCCTTTGGATGGAGCGGGGAAGCAGTAGGACTCATTGAAGACCATCTGAAAAACCTGAAGCTTAATGTTCTGGCTGAAGGAGCAACAGCCCGCTTTTCACCCAATAAAGAGGAGGCTGAAAGCCTGCTGGCCTTCGGAGAAATGTTTGCTCAGTCCTTCCGGGAAGAAAGCGAATAAATATTAGCGGGTTAGAATCAGTTTATTCCTGCCCATTAATACGCCATCTTCAACCCAGGCAATCATATAGAGTCCCTGCGGAAGAGTCAGATATCTGCAACTGGTAAATGGAATAACCCGGAAAAACATCGGATTCCATCACCAGCCTGCCTGCAAGATCCCTGACTTCCAGCTTGCCCCTTGCTGTAGCCCTTTTACCCAGATTCACGTTAACAAGTTCTGAGGCAGGATTGGGGTAAAGAGATAGCGCAGGGGCTTCGGCACGCTCTGATATGAATCCCACCTGGGAATCAAAATGGCCGCTTGCTGCCTGCAGGATCTGGCGGGTTTCCCTGTCCTGTAAAAATACAATGAGACCCAGATCTTCTTTATCTTCCACATAGGGTTTATGGTCCCAGCTATAGTTCAAGATTTCCTCTACACCCAGGCCCCAGTTATTGTTCAGTAGTTTTCCAGCCGGACTGGGGAGCATGTCAAGTACTACATTTCTAAAATGGCGGTCACCGTTATCCCCTCTGTAGGCAGTCACCTCAGATTCCAGTACCACAACATAAAGCTGCAGATTATTCTCATAGGATTCCACATTGCTGGCCACTTTCACTTCAGCCTGAATACTGTTTTCCAGCCAATCTATATCCATTGAAATTTTAAATTTTGGAATTTCCAGGGTCAACTGCTCCAATTCTTCGCTACCTGGTGATTGCTCGGTAGTCGTAAAATTATAGCGGTATTCAGGATCAATCCCCCCATCAAGCACAGCATAGGGTACCTGGAGAATTCCCAGAGCTCCCCGCCTTGTGGAAGCAGATCCGGGATTGTTCTCATTCATGGGATCATCGCCCGGGTAGGCTGTGTGATACTGAAGATCAAGAACATTCTGCTTATTATCAAAGTAGTATGCATCCACATAATCGTCAGCAAATTGCGAAGCCAGGTCTCCCGAATTGGTAAAATGTTCCAGAAGGGCCTTTTTATTTCGCTCTGCGATAAAAACATTATCAAAGGCAAAACCCTGGTTCCCCAAACCCTGTCCCCCGTTGGTGGCAATCGTAAAGCGGAACTTCACCAAAGGTTTTCCGGCAACTGAATCCAGACTATTAATCGCAGTTACCCAGTCCTGGTCAGGCACGAAACTGTTCAGGCCCCAACCAAAGTCACTTCCCCCGGGCTGATTAAATATTGAACCCGAGTTGTACCAGTTCACACCCTCATTAAGTTTCCCTATGGTTTTCCAACCTTCCTCTACAACATCCTGGTACTGTAAAACCGCTCCCGTCAGATTGGGTACAAAACTTTTCATTACATCCACCTGGATCAGGGGCCTTTTCATTTGTGTCAGGTCAAAACATGGGCTTTCCACCCATGAATCCTCACTGTATCCAATTACTCCATAGGGCAGATCGGTGTACCATGACAGGTTGCCCTGCTCACCATTATATCCCTCAAAATCAGGGGTCCCCCAAACCCAGCTTTCATTTCCGTTGTCCGAATTTATCTTCCACCCCCCCCTTGAGCTGTCAAATCTTTCCTTGATACCCCATGGAGCCAGTTTGATGGTGGGATTAAGCTGAATCTCTTTACTGAGTGTATTGCTACACCCTCCTGTATTGGCTACAAAAAGGCTGACTTCATACTTATCAGCTGAGGAAAATGGAAACTGAATGGTATCATCTCCCGGTGATTTACCCAGCTCTCCCAGCACACTGCCACTCTTGGTCTTAAAAGTCCAGACCAGGGTGTCGAGGGGTGCAAAGGCTGTTTCCGAAAGGTTAATAAAGGTAGCCTTGCTGCCACTCACAAAACAATCCGAGAGTATGGTAAAGTCCACATCCGGCTTATCTGAGAGCAGGGTGTCCACCTCGTGATAGGTAACACAGCCATCGGTGGTGGTTGCTGTCAGGTTTATCTGTCTCTGACCGGGTGTCTTGTAAAAATGGGAGGGATTCTCCTCATTGGAGTAGTTGGCCGATCCGCTGGCATAGTCGCCAAAATTCCAGCTCCAGCTTTCCACAGCATATTTTCCGCTTGTACGGTTATCAAATTCAATCAATCCCCCCTCTTCGGGCAGGCAAACGGTTGAGACCATAAAATATACATCGGGAACAAAGAGGTTCCTGACCATCTTACTGGTGCTGGCCGTACACCCACTTTCTGTACTATAGGTATAGACAATTTCCACGGTGCCCTCACCTACTGCAGTATCAGCCGGGTTGTAGTAAAATCCCCTGGACATGCTGCCTGAAACACCGGGACCGCTAAAGGACCATGTGGCCAGTGGATCGACTCCGTCCATATTGCCTTCAAGCAGATAGGGATCATCACTTTTACAAACCCTGGAAGGAAGGGTGCTGCTTATCTCCAGTTCTCCGATAATGTCTACTCGAACCAGGGTGGAAGCCACAAACACCACTCCGTCAACAGTATATTCGTAAATAATATCATATCCCCCCTTCAATCCGGTGGGATTAAAGAGAGCTTTGTTGTCGGCCGGGTCCAGGTCGGTAATGTGCCCCGGCACCACTATATTCGAATTGGTAACTCTCAGTTCAAATCTACCAGGGATTCCAACCTTATTGGATCCCACAATTTCATAGATACCTTCATCATCACACAGTACACTTATGGTATCTCCTTCTGAGATAAGCACCACACTTCCTGTACCCTCCAGCACACTTACTTTAATTTCAGCTTCACTTTTACAGCCGAACTCATTGGTATACAGATAGGAAAGAATGTGTGGAGAACCTACGGGGCTTGCGATGCTGGGATAAAAGAAACCACCTGAAACCCCTGGCCCGGAAAAGATTCCTGGTTCATGATCGGCACGTAATTCAACTCCCGATTCGCTGGAAAGATAGGTCAGCCTCTCCAGAATAATACTCACCGGTGTGGGTTGATTTACAGTCACAACAGCCTGACCGAAGGTAGAACCTTCCCTTCCCTTGGCATCTATCACACTGGTGACTTTATAAACCTGTGATTTGACTGGTTTCAACCAGATCCTATGGGGAGAAGTAATCCCCTCCAGGCGGGCATAAACACTATCGCCATCACTCACTTCCACATCCCAGGGGGATGTTCCCGTCATATATATATAAGCCTGTGCGGAATCTCCCTCACAAACTGACGCATCTCCTATGATGGTGGCAGTCACACTTTGCCCCTGCAAAGTAAATGCACTAAAAAATAATCCACCCATCAAACTAAAAAACTGAGAGCCTCTCATCTATTCCTCCTCTTCGCTGTTGCAGCAATTATAAATTACCCGATTTATCGGTTTTAATTAGCGAGATCATGCTGTTTCCTTCATAACCATTATCACCCAGGATCACGAGGCCTCCGCTGGGGCTAATGGCTATATCAGCCCCCTCCTGGACACCACCCGAACCGAATGTTGTCCGGATATCTTCCTCATAATCGGCCAAAAACTGGACGAGAATATCAGCATTATCTCCCGTGCTCCGGGTTCCGACAAGCGCATGTTTGCCATCTTCCATCTTCACCATTCGCTCTGCCCTTAAGTCTACCCCGGACTCGGAAATGGTTGCAAGCAATCTTTCATTTTTGACCAATAATCCATCGGCCTCTACCTGGTACAAAAGAACCTCACTATTGCCGGTTTGTGTATTGCTGCTGTTTCCAAGCACCACAAAGACATCTTCATCCTCCTTGATGATGCACTTCCCGAATTCATCATATGGACCCTCAAGAACCTTATCGTTGGGACTCAGTTCATCATCAAAGTTCAATACCAGAATATCGGTTCCCTCACCGATAAACTTATTATATGTGGCCACGCAAAGATAACGGTCGCCATCATTCAGAATAAAGTTAGCTGCTGCATCCTTTGAATCCGCAGGTTTTGTATAGAAAAGGCTCAGCGGAATTGAATCCCCATTCTGATCAACCAGCATGACCATAATATCTTTCTCTCCGTCTTTATTCACCTGGTATCCGGCCAGTATGAACTCCCAGTCGATGCCTTCGGCTGCATGAAGGACCTCCTCATCTTCAACCGAACCATAGCTCCTGCTCCAGTTGACACTGCCATCGGCTGAAGTTTTAACAATGAATATATCCCTGTCACCATTGTCATCCTCGATATATCCACTCAGCAGGAATCCATTCCTTCCCCCGTTTTTTGCGACGATGGCATTGGCCCCGGCATTCAGATCCTCTTCGGGATAATACTTGGGGAATCCATCTTTCACGTTGCCATATTCATCGGTAATAATAAGAATCATCTTGGAACCCTGGCTGGTGGAATCAGTCCCGCAGAAGGCATAACCTCCATCATCGAGGACCACAATCCCTTTGGCCCGATCAATTCCCTTGGAACCATACATCTTCATGAAAGATTCTGATTGGGATACGGATACTTCTTTTTCGCAGGAGAGCAGGATCATTCCTGTAAAAACAACTGCTATGATTGATATAAATTTCATGATTTCTTTTTCAGACGATTAATTCAGGTTCCAGGTCATACCCACACTCAGAAGCAATTGGCTCACCCCAAAATCACTATCCACATGGTAAAGGATCCAGAGGTCATCCTGATTGTCGTATCGGCTTTCGCCCTTGTTGCTTTGTAAGAAACCAATGGCATAAGCGGCCTCCACCGAGAGAAAAGCCCTCTGTAAAGGAATACTCAGGCCCAGACCCAGTAAACCCTGGATATTCATACTGGAACGCTTTTCCGTAATAGTCATTGAGGCCAGGTCGACGTCCTTCAATAAGGTACCGCTTTCATCATAGGTCCTGGTACCTTTGGCCGATGCAGACAGTAAATAATCCGGCACAACCCCAAGCCTGAAATAGACCCTGGTCAGATCCTTCGGATTCATATAAACAGCCATGGAAAGGGGCAATTGAATCCTGTTCTGCCCTTCGTGGTACTCATAGCTTGTGAAATCATAGGGACTTGCCGAATACTTAAGATTAACCCTGCTATACTGCAAGCCTATACCAATTTCAATGACCTTACTTACGGGCAAATCCATTCTGGCTCCAAGCAGAAAACCCGGTGAAAAAGAGAATTTTCCACCATTAGTATTAGGATTTCCAATGCTATAAGATTCCAAAAGCATGCCCTTACTACCCGTAAAACCCGCAACAAAACCAAGCCTGGGCTTTTCATTGTCCGGGGAGCTTCCCTTAACCTTTCTCTGTTGCTTACTCTCTTCAGCAGCTTGCTGCTGCGCTGCCTGCTGTTCCAATTGCTGAACCCTGGCTGCGGCTACCCGTGCAGCTGCCTCCTCCTCCCTCCTTTGCTTATGCGCATCCAGAAGAAGCTTGAACTCAGCCGGATCGGAAGGCTGTGCCTCGTAAGAGGGATTCTCATCCAGAAAGTCTGACATCATTTGATCGGCCTCATCGGGAAGATAATCAAATAAGTAGGCGTTTATTACCAGTTTATAGGCTTCTTTTTTAGGCTCACCGCTCAGACCCGATTCGATGCAGGGAAGCAATAGTTCAGGCACAAGTTCTACCATTCCGGCGGTATATGCCTCCCTGGCATCTTCCAGGAGCTGTGTGCAGCCAACCATATCCTGGGCAGATAGCGTGGTCTGTAGCCAGAGAAACAGCGGTAAAATGAATAAGATCCGTTTATACATATTAGATTATTTATTAGTATTCAAACCCGGACAGGTTTCTTCGTAGGCTATTTCGTTCCCGAAATACCGGGTCCACTCAGACTGTGTCAGATTGCGATTCAATAGTGAACAAAACTCACCCGCCATTGATTGGGCGCTGGCCGGTCGCCCTATGAAACGCGGAAAGTCAGAGCTCCCACTATAAAAATAACGACTGTCTTTGCTAAAACACACTGCAAGGACAAAACCATTATTTTCGTCAAATACCGTGGGCGGGTAAGTCCAGTCGCTTGTGTTCCACAAATAAACCTTACCATCATGAGAGGCTGCTGCTATAAAGCTTCCGTCCGGGCTGTAAGCTAAATCAGCAATCCCGGCTCCTGGCCCTCTGAGTGTAGCGATTCTATTCCGTCCCGACCCTGCCAGTACCTGCAGTGTGCCATTCTGAAGCCCTGCCACCAGATTTTGCCCACCCGGAGAATAGGCAATGGCCTTTACCTGGGTCCCGCTGAACTCTGAAATTGTCCTCTGTGCTCCTGGTGATCTGACATTAAATTCCACCAGCTTCCCATCTCTGGTTCCATAAGCTACTTTCTGGCCATCCTCACTGGCAGAAAGAGATGAGAGTCTGGATGAGGTGCTAAGCAACTCAATGGCATTACGGGAGCTGTAGGACCACTTCAGAATCCTGTTATCCGTCCCGGCTGAAACAAATTCACCCGTGGATCCAAGATTCTTCAAATAGATTACAATTTTTCCATTTTCCGTATCCTGGTGGGTCACTGCACCATTATTCTCCAATTCGAGGAAGACCAGTCCACCTCCATTGGTGCCAACAACAGCCATTTTCTCGTCGGGACTCACAGCCAGACATTCGTTCACCAGCCCCGTTCCCTGCAGGTTGATCTGTGAAGCCTTATCCGCATAATTCCCGGACAGGATTTTTGCTGACCCATCACTGTTTACAATAAGTAAGCTACCTGTTCTGTCCAACCACTCAACATCCTTTACCGAGCTTCTGATACTCGGGTAAATGTTATAGGCCGGAGAGATCAGCTTCTTTAAGGCTGCATACAATCCCATGTATATGTCCCGGTCATAATAGTTCCCTCCGCTGCTATTGTTTAGTTTAAAAGCCTGATAGGCCAGCAGACCCTGGAGTTCAGGATTTTTATCAATTTCCAGACTTTGTCCGGCCACATTCCTGGCAAGGGGTCCGTAATTTGCTTTTAGCGGCTGGTTTACAACTGGTGCCGCCTCTTGTTCAGGCTTCGGATCAGCTGTGGTCTCCACAGGCCTGACCTGGGACTCGCGCACGGGACTGGTCTCTCTGACCGGACTGTTAGCAGTTGAGCCCTGATTTACGTTTGCCCCTGCATTAACCGGTTCTGCAGTGATTTCTTGCACAGGGCTGCCAGTCACTTGCCCGGGACTGCTTTCAGCAGGCTGTTCGCTTATGGCTTCACTTATGACTGTTTCCGGAGTAGCGCTCAGGGTTTGTTCGGGCACCTGGACTTCCTGGCTTTGCTGAGCAGGTTCCTGGGGTTTGACGCGGGTATAGATAAAGACTGTTCCCAGAACCACGACAATGATTCCCATAAAAATGGCGATGAAACGATTCAGCATCAGCCTTCTCTTTTGCAGGACGATCTTTCGTTCCTCTTCCCATTGCAGCTCTTCCTCGCTGGTACTCAGAAAAACCATTGCACGCTCAAAGGCAGGATTATATTGAACACCCCAGGCGGGGGTCGGCTTCTCACGCTCCCTCCACTGAACCGCCAGCTGAAGATCCGGATTTTTCCAGAGCTCAGTTCTGCCCTGCTGATAAAGTGCAGAGGCATGGGATAACTTCATGTACATGCCAATGGATTCATGCTCCTCATCCACCCATTGTTGCAGCCTTTTCCATATCCGAATAAGGGATTCGTGGGCCAATTCAATGACAGAATCGGAATGTAAGGCAGTATCGGGTCCAGGTGAAAGGAAGGCCCTTCCTGGCTTTCTGAATATCTCAATTACCTCAATTAGCTCTTCCTGGCTGCAATGGGCAATCCTGGCAATATTACCGAGTGCGGCCTCGCGCCTGAATCCATTGTATTGATCACTTTTAGCTGTAATCGACTTAAAAAGTCGCTCACATAAGGCTTTTTGCTTTACATCAAGGCTTTCATAAAGCTCTTCAAGGTGGTCCATGAGAGCCGATCTAACGGCCCCAGGTGATTGGTAATCATTTATGGTAATGGGCTTGTCAGGCTCCTCCCTTATAGTCCAGGCTTCCCAGGTACGCATAAGGGCATGCTGAAGCTTGGGAAGGGGCATATCCAGCTCCTCCAGCTCATCAAGAAGATATTCAACAAAACCTTTCTCGAGCAATACCCCTGACTGTTCCAAAGGCCCTGTAATGGTCGACTCCAGGGCCTTAAGGGACATCTGGGGCAAGAGGAATTTACTCTTGTTCATCAATTCGGTTAAAGACCTGAATGTGGCACTGGCTTCAAGGAAATCGGACCGGATAGAAAGCAGTACATATATGGAAGGACGGTCGTCCTGAACCGCATTCACCAGGAGATCAATAAAACGCCTCGCCCCCGGATCCTTGGAATGCGATCCATGGGCGGGTGCGCTTCTGAACAAATCCTCAAACTGGTCTACTACAAGGCAATAATTATGATTTCCCAGTCCCTTCTCAAGGATGAGCTCGCCGAGATCCTTACTCCCCGAAAGAAAAGCCTGTATATCCGACTCTGTCAGTTTATTCGGGAATACCTTCTGAAAGCCCCGCACCAGGCTTTCCACGGGTTTATTTCCCGGGCGCACAGTTACCGGGACCCATTCCTCTTTATCTATGCTTAGCAAAGCTGGGATGATTCCTGACTGTATCAGGGAAGTTTTCCCGCTGGCAGAGGCTCCCACAAGGGCAACAAACCTGTTCTCCTGCAAGAGATCAATGAGCTCAGCAGTGACACCATCACGACCAAAAAACAATTTATCCTCCGCACTTGTAAATGGCCGGATGCCGGGAAATGGATTTTGTTTCAGCACATCCGTATTAATCATTGAGGGTTCACCCATAAATTAGTTCCTTATCAAACACAATACATCTTTAAACCAAACGAGGACCCGTTTGGTTTAAAAATGAGTTAAAAACGTGCAATAAACTTCTGTCATCAAACAAAAGTTCTTTGAACTGCCCCCTTTCAACAAGATAGGCCTCACGGACCCCTTCTTTCCCAAGATAACGAATTTGCTCCATTATTTCAGGCTGCTGTTCCGCAATTATCGCGATCCCGTCCGAAAGCGGAGAAAGTTCACCTGCAGAAACAGCCCTCACCAGCAACACCATATCTCCGTCGGGAATCTCGTCCCAGGAAAAGGCTTGCAGGAGAGAAACCAGCTTAAACAGGCTGCTTATTCCCACGTTTTTAAACAACTTCCAGGAAGCCAGATTTATTGTGGTATTCACATACCATCTGGCTGAATCATCATGACCCGGGAAGCTGTTATCCGGAAAATCCAGACGCTCGGTAACCAGGTCATACTGCCCTGGATCATTTTTACGTAATAATTGCGCTGCGGTTTCACGAATTTTAGGATTTGGGTGAAATCCCTGTGCAATGATTTGCTGCTCATCGAAATAGCCTGCAACATTTCCCATCCGTTCCAGTACACAAATGCGAATAAAGTCCCCCATTTGCATTCCATCACGATTCAGGATCTTTTTAAGCAGGAGTCCCACAGGAATCAAATCGACCCTGAAATGCGACTGAAGTCTGTCGATTTTATCCCTGATAAGAATATCTGAAAAATAGGCTATCAGTACATGCTTTAAAGGATCATCCAGCAGAAGCTCCAGCAACTGAATAGCCATTCCCCGGTCCTCCGCCTGCTTGTCAAGCAGGTTTGTTCTGATGCGGTGCACCGATTGCCGGTCGTATATAAGGGCCAGTAACATCAGGATGGACTCGTTCACATCCCAGATCTCCTGGTTCAGGGCCTCTCCAATATATCCACCCGGATCCTCAGTGCGGATGGAAATTTTTGCCCCCAGGTTCCAGGCTCCGGCCTGCACCTGTCGCAGAATTGCAGCCTGAATAGAAGCAATCTGCAGATCGGATGCCTGAAAATGATTTTCATATAAGCCGGCTACTACTGCAGTAAATACTTCGCGATGGTGATAGTCCAGCTTGTTGAGAATCATTTGCATGGCACGTTCACCCCCAATGGCTGAGAGTACGGATAAAATGCGTTTCTGCAGGATGATGGAGGACCCGTGCTTGTGAAAGGTGGATTCCAACTCATCCAGTACCCCTTCACCATGGTTCACAAGAGCCGACCAGGCACTGGCGTACAATTGAGAATGCTCCAGGTTTTCAATCAACGAGCTTGTCACCCTCAGGGAATCAACCTGGCCTGCTGTGGAGATGGCCACACTACGGACATTTATATCCTGGTCCTTCATGAGTGTAAGCACCTCAGGCAAATAGGCAGAATCCCTTTCACTGGCTACATGATATAGAGCCGCAATTACCTCATTGCGCACCCCGGACTGAAAAGCCTCCCCGATGGCAGGATCCGCCACGGCTCTCTCCTCGGAAAAGCGGTCGAGTCGTTCTTTGATGAAGGCAGCCTGCAAACCCAGTTTGTTCCTCAGCTTCCGTTTGGCAAGCTTTCGTATTCGCTCTTTAATGAGGGGATCACGCTCTCCGGCCAGCTTGTGACTCAGGGTTAACTGGGGCAGACCAGGGGATGAGGCCAGCATGTGATCCCACACCCTGACACGAACCTCCGGATCGGGGTGATCGAAGAGGGAGATCAATTGCTCCCTGCTGGTATAATGAAAGATGTAGGGATTAAATTCTATGGCCTCAACCGGAAAGGCTGTTTTAAAAAGATCGATCCTGGCAAAGTCCTGAAGCGCACGCTCGGACTTATCCCTGATCCGGTCAGACTCCAGGGAAATCTGGAGCATCCTCTGATAGGACCAGTAAAGGGAGAGTCCCACAAAAAACCAGGTCATAACAAGCAGGAGGAGTAAAATGGGCACCCTGACTGCCTCAACATCAATTTTTACAAAAACAGCCAGGACCAGCCCAATGCTGAATATGCCTATCTGGCTCAATACACCTTCGATTCCAGAACGTATATTGTTCTTTTCAGCCGGATTCAGAGTCTGGTAAATAACATTCAGGGACGGGTCCTCCATTGAGCCTTTCCATGCTCCGAAAACAAAGCGGGAAAGAAATATAAACATGGATGACATTGTAATCCAGGCAATATTATAAGCAGTAAACCATTCAGAGATGATGATTACAGTCAGGCTGAGTAGAATGAGTAAAGCAGGGGTCATCATAAGTGTGACCCCGATTCCGAACCTTTCCTTGAGTCGCCCAAAAAAGGCCCTTTTCATTACCCATGCAAGAGCTATCATCCCTGCAAAAACGGGTCCCAGGAAAAAAACCAGGCCATTGGGCCCTCGAAATTCGTCCCCTGCGGTCTTCAGAAAAAGGAAGTGAATGACCACCAGTACCGCCATACTCATAAGAACAAAGGCAGCAATCAGGCCAGTATACCGGTTGGAGAAAAGACGAATGGGGCCTGTACTGCTAACACGCCTGCTGGAGTAGATATGGTCCCTTCCCATTCCCCGGAATACGTACATCTGTGCCAGTGCTGCTAAAATCAAAAATGCCAGACCCGCATAGATGCTCATCTCAATTCTGATTCCACGCCCAACACTGATGGGAACCACCAAAAAGGCAAGCACCATCCCCCCCACCAGGGCAACCTCAATCAGGCCGGATAACTGTTTTCCCTTGCTGGGAGAAAGATAGCCCCGAACCGTAATCCAGAAGCTGAGCAGGATGATCAGAACCAGTGGACCCATGAGCACAAAGAGCAGAAAAGCATAGCTGGCACTGCTTAAAACCCGGTCGCCTGTGATAAGAGCAAAGGATAGCACAAGGACCACGAGCAGATTTACTACGCCAAAGGCTTTTATGCCCAGCTGCTTGCTGATATAACTGTAAATGGAGGTAATCAGGATGCCAAGGCCTCCCGAAATCATGATGGCCAGGGGAATATCCTCGGCTTTATGGTAATCCAGAAACATGGTATTACCCGCAAGCTCAAGTATGCCTGCAAACAAGCCTGTACAGCCAGCCTGTACCAGCAGGGCCAATATCATCAGCCTGTTGCCGGTATCGATCTGCAATAGCCTGCCTATACCTGTCCTCATTCTACACAATTACGGAATAATTTCAACTACTCTTACAAGATTTAATCAACATTGATCGAACATTCCGCAAGCTTATTTGTAGATTAGTTGATGTTTGGACAAGACATGAATATTGATAAGAAAATTGCTGTCAGAAGAGAGGTGGTATTTATGGTCCTCAGCGGATTCTTCCTGGGAACTCTTGCCATGCTGAATATTCTTGGAATATCAAGGCAAATTGACCTTTCCTTTAACCTGGGTAGCATCCGTGTTCCCTTCGTTGTTTTTGTGGGCGTTCTTCCCTACCCCATCACCTTCCTTTGCACCGACCTGATCAGTGAGCTCTATGGAAAAAAAAGGGCGCAAATGCTGGTGTGGGTGGGTTTGCTCTTGAACATCTGGGTACTTTTCATCCTGTGGATTGGCGGAGTCCTGCCTCCTTCCACCCCGCTTGGGCCCGATGGCTTGCCTGCCATTGAACATCCCGACCGGACTTTTTATCAGATCAGAAAATGGACCTCCATGGCCACCCTGGCATCCATGATTGCCTACCTTTCGGCTCAGCTGGTGGATGTACATGTGTTTCACTTTCTGAAGAAACTTACCCGGGGAAAAGCTCTTTGGCTAAGGAACAATGGATCAACACTTACCAGTCAGATGGTCGATTCCCTCGCCGTAATCCTGATCACTTATTTCTTCACCAACGCCATTTCCATTACACCCGGTGAAACCCTGACTCATACTCTGCTGGTTCTGATCCTCTCCAATTACATGTTTAAAATGCTTGCTGCCCTGGTGGATACCCTACCCTTTTATGCCGGAACAAAATGGCTATCCCGCTACCTCCAAATTGACCCCAACGAAAGTATAAAATGAAAAAACTAGGCACTCAGGTTGACACCCATTCCCTCGGGTTTATCAAAAAAAAGGAGCAAAACACCCTCCTGCTGGAGGAGCTCAGATCCCGTCTTAATGATAGCACAAAAGGAGGACCTGAAAAGGCCAGGGCAAAGCACCAGGAAAGGGGAAAGCTACTTGTTCGGGACCGGATTAACCTCCTGCTTGATCCCGGCACACCCTTTCTTGAATTGAGTCCCCTTGCTGCCACAGATCAGTATGAAAACCTGTTCCCATCAGCAGGCCTGGTCAGCGGCATTGGCCTGGTACACGGGAAGGAGGTAATGATCGTTGCCAATGACGCTACAGTTAAGGGGGGCACCTACATTAAAGAGACCATCAAAAAGCACCTGCGTGCCCAGGAAATCGCCCTTCAGAATCATCTTGCATGCATATATCTGGTGGATTCGGGTGGGGTATTTTTGCCCCAGCAGGCAGAAGTATTCCCTGACCGCGACGATTTTGGGAGAATCTTCTTCAACCAGGCCAGGCTTTCAGCGGAAGAAATTCCCCAGATCTCAGTTGTTTTGGGATCCTGTACTGCAGGAGGAGCCTATGTGCCAGCCATGAGCGATGAAACCATCATCGTAAAGAATCAGGGCACCATTTTCCTGGGAGGGCCACCCCTGGTTAAAGCAGCCACCGGGGAGGTGGTAAGCGCAGAAGAACTGGGTGGTGGTGAGGTTCATGCCACCATATCCGGAGTGGCGGACCACCTGGCCGAAAATGATGAAGATGCACTCAGAATCTGTCGTGATATTTTTGAAACCATACAGGTACCCGAGCGTCAACATCTGGATATAAAAGCCCCCAGTGAACCACTTTTTCCCATGGAGGATCTTTACGGATTAATCCCGGAAAGTACCCGTGAAGCCCTCGATGTGCGTGAGGTAATTGCCAGGCTGGTGGATGCCAGCGAATTCTCTGAATTTAAAAAAGACTATGGTAGCACCCTGGTAACAGGTTTTGCAAGAATTATGGGCTTCCCGGTTGGTCTTATCGGTAATAACGGGATACTTTTTTCTGAATCATCCCTGAAAGGCACCCACTTTGTGGACCTGTGTGACCAGCGCGGACTGCCCATCATTTTCCTCCAGAATATTTCCGGCTTTATGATTGGGAAGGAATACGAACACGGGGGCATCGCCAAGGACGGGGCAAAAATGGTCAGTGCCGTAGCCAATGCACGTGTACCCCGCTTTACCATTATAATCGGGGGCTCATTTGGCGCCGGAAATTATGCCATGTCTGGCAGAGCCTATGATCCAAGGTTACTGTTTATGTGGCCCAATGCCAAAATCTCTGTAATGGGTGGGGAACAGGCTGCTGATGTACTCTCAAACATTAAAAAAGATCAGCTTGAAAGGGAAGGCAAGGTCCTCACGGCAGAGGAGTCTGAAAAAATCCGCAGGCCCATCCTGGATAAGTACGAGAAAGAAGGAGCAGCCTGGTACAGTACATCCCGTTTATGGGACGACGGAATTATTGAACCCGGACAAACCCGGGAAATCCTGGCACTTTCCATCTCCATGTCCCTGAACCGGAAATTTGAAACACGCCGTTCGGGCGTATATCGAATGTAGTATGCAGGACTATCTTACCATATCAAGCAAGGTCAAGGGCCCGGTGGCAACAATTGCCCTGAACAGGCCCGCCCTGTTTCATGCCATAAACCTGGATATGATCAGAGAGCTCACGGATGTTTTCACCCGCTGTGACGAGGATATTAACATACGGGTCATTATTCTCGGATCGACAGGTAAACACTTTTGCGCAGGAGCCGATCTGAACTGGATGCGGGAGGGAATGAAGCAGAGTGAAGAGCAACTGAAAAATGAAAGCATGGAGTTGGCGGGACTCTTTTCGCTGATGAAAAGTATCTCGCCGATCATCCTCACCCTGGTGAAGGGAAAGGTGGTGGGGGGTGCCAACGGATTGGTTGCGGCCTCAGACCTGGTGATTGCTGACTCATCATCCCTTTTTGCCTTTTCTGAGGTAAAGCTCGGACTGGTTCCGGCAACCATTGCCCCTTTTGTGGTAGCAAGGCTTGGCAAAAGCAGGGCAGCAGCCTGGATGTTGATGGGTCGTTGGTTCAAGGCCCGTGAAGCTCTGGCAGCGGGACTGGTGGATATTGTCTGTGAAGAAGGTCTCCTGGAAGAAGAAAGTACAAGGCTAATAAATGACCTGCTTTCAGGTGGTCCGGAGGCCCTGAGGGGTATTAAGCATATGCTTACCTCCTTCGATTTCGAGCAGGATCAGGACAAGATTAAGGAACAAACTGCTGAAATACTGGCCCGTTTCAGGATTTCGCCTGAGGGCCAGGAGGGAATAAATGCCTTCCTGGAAAAAAGGAGGCCCAACTGGAATGAGAAAAACTGATATTAAAAAAATACTTATTGCCAACCGGGGCGAAATTGCCCTGCGTATAATCAGGGCAATACACTCCCTGGGGAAAAGTGCTGTAGTGGTTCATTCATATGCCGACAGGAATCTGCCCTTTGTGCTTGAAGCGGATGAGACATATTCACTGGGGGCGGGAGGACTATCAGAAAGCTACCTGGACCAGTCAAAAATCATCCAAATTGCAAAGGAGGCAGAGGCAGATGCCATACATCCCGGCTATGGCTTTCTGGCTGAAAACGCTGAATTTGCTGCACGCTGCCAGAAAGAGGGTCTTACTTTTATCGGACCTGATCCGGAACATATCAGAATCATGGGAGATAAATCCAGGGCCAGGGAGAAGGCAATTGAACTTGGCCTTCCGGTGTTGAAGGGTTATACCGGAGAGCTTGCAGATCTGCTTTCCATGGCATCCGGTTTTCCCTATCCGGTTTTAATCAAACCCTCGGCAGGAGGTGGCGGAAAAGGCATGCGCATCGTTCACAGGGAAGAGGAATTTGCAGAAGCGGCCAATGAGGCAGCAAGAGAGGCCACAAACTATTTCGGGTTCGGGGGGCTTTACGTGGAGCAATACCTGCTCAATCCCCGTCACATTGAGGTACAGGTGATGGCCGATCATCATGGAAATTCCCTTCATCTCTTCGAGCGTGAGTGCTCCATCCAGCGGCGCTACCAAAAAATCATTGAAGAGGCGCCCTCCGCCTCCATCACATCAGATACCCGGAAATTGATCACAGAAAGTGCCCTCAGGCTGGTGAAGGGGATTGCTTATCACAATGCAGGAACAGTGGAGTTTCTGATGGATGACTCCGGCTCATTCTATTTCCTGGAAATGAATACCCGAATACAGGTGGAGCACCCGGTTAGTGAAATGATCACGGGGCTTGACCTGGTGAAGGAGCAAATTCTCGTTGCCCAGGGGGCCTTGCTTTCATTCAGGCAGGAAGATTTGCAAATAAGAGGCCATGCAATTGAAGCCAGAATCTATGCTGAGGATCCTTTGCAGGGTTTTATGCCCTCCACCGGGACCATCGGAAAATTTCTTTCTCCGGAAGGAAAGCATATCCGAATGGATTCAGGTTACTGTGAGGGGAACCGGGTGGAATCATTCTATGATCCAATGATCGCCAAGCTAATCGCTCACGGAGAAAATCGAAAGGAAGCCACCAACATTCTGAGGGACAACCTTAAAGAGCTTCATATCACCGGCCTTTGCACCAATCGCGATTACCTTGTCTCCCTCCTGAATAATCCCCTATTCGCAGATAATCACATTCACACCCTGATGCTTGAGCAGGAAGCTGAATCCATCATGGAAGATTTCCAGAAAAGCAGGAACCTGATTAAACCGGATATCCTGCTTTCCGCAGCATGCCTTATAGCCCTTCAGCCAGTTGAGCAGGATGGTGCTTCAGATGCTTTTCCCTGGAAAGCCATAGGGCACTGGAGACTGGTTCCAGAACTCGAGTTTCAGTATCAGAAAGAGAATACCCGTATAAGATACGAGCTGCTGGCCGGGAGACGAAGAATCTGAATCAAGCTAAAGGGAAGGTCCTATAAACTTTCTCTTGAGTCCCGCGACCAGGATTATTTCCACATCCGGGTAAATGAACAAATGATAAAATTCAGGGCCACCATGGATCTGTCAGAAATCCACATTGACATGGATGGACATATGTATACCATCAGACGAACTGACATTCTGGATGAAAGGTATATTCGCCAATCCGGTGAAGAGAGCGGGCAGAACTCAGATCGGATCCTTGCTCCCCTGAATGGTCGCATTATTGAAATCAGGCACGCTGAAGGGGATGAGGTAGGGAAAGGCCAGACCCTGTTGCTAATCGAATCCAT
The DNA here is from genome assembly GCA_963713725.1 of uncultured Bacteroidota bacterium. GTDB lineage: Bacteria > Bacteroidota > Bacteroidia > Bacteroidales. The sequence goes on along the minus strand of CAVQMZ010000023.1, from coordinate 330,589 downwards.
GAAAATGGAGAATAAAATTCTCGCACCCAGGAGGGCCACCATTAAAAAGTTACATGTTTCGGTGGGTGACCAGGTGCATAACACGCAATTATTGTTTACTTTAGATACCCATGACAGACCCATTAATGAATGAAAAGCATCTGCTACTGAGAGAGCAGGTTAGGGCCTTTGCCGAAGATAAAATCAAACCGGTGGCGGCTGAGCTGGATGAGAAATCAGAGTTTTCAACAGCCATTACAGATAAAATGTTTGATATGGGCTTACTCCGCATCAACCTTCCCGAGTCCCACGGTGGAATGGGACTGGACACCCTATCTTACATCATTGCGGTGGAGGAGCTAGCCCGGGTAGACGGATCCCAGGCAGCAACTATGGCAGCTCATAACTCACTGGGCATCGCCCCCATATTCAAATATGGAACTGAAGAGCAAAAGGCCCGTTTTTTACCCAAGCTAACATCGGGAAAAAAACTATGGGCCTTCGGGCTCACCGAATCCAATGCAGGGTCCGATTCCAACAACACCGAAACCACTGCTGTAGCCGAAGGCGGGAAATGGACCATCAATGGTGAGAAGATTTTTATTACCAATATCTCCTCGTCCATGTCAGGCGGGGTTACCGTTCAGGCTGCAACAGGCGAAAAAGGGGGGCGCAAGGAGCTTTCTGTAATCCTCGTTGATCGCGACACTCCAGGCTATAGTACTGAAACCATACAGTCAAAAATGATGTGGAGGGGAGCCGATACCGGCAAGGTTCGCTTTAAAAATGTGAAGGTTCCGGAAGAAAATCTGCTTGGTGAACGAGGAAAAGGCTCGAAAATCATGCTTGCCACACTGGACGGAGGAAGGCTATCCATCGCCGCCATGGGGCTGGGACTGGCTCAGGGAGCATTCGAGATGGCCATGGAATACTCCTCGAAACGCATCCAGTTTGGAAGACCCATACGCGCCTTTCAGGTAAACTCCTTCAAACTGGCAGACATGGGCACCAAAATAGAACTGGCACGTTCCCTGCTTTATAAAGCCTGCTGGCTCAAGGATAATGAAAAACCATTTGCAAAGGAGGCGGCCATGGCTAAACTATATACCTCCGAAATAGCCAGGGAAATCGTCAATGAAGCACTCCAGATCCATGGGGCCCATGGACTGATGAAAGGAAATGACATCGAACGCTTTTACAGGGATCAGCGCATCCTGGAAATCGGAGAGGGTACTTCCGAGATCCTCAGAATGGTCATTGCTCGTCACCTGGGCATCAAATAAACGATCCCAATGGAAAGTCTGGAAAACAGGAAAAAGGATCACATCGAGCTGGCATTCAAATCCCAGACTCCTCCGGCTGTTTTAGATCAAAGGTTTCATTATGAACCCCTGTTAAAGGCTCATCCAAAAGATGGCCTGAACCCGGTCGACCTTTTGGGAAAAAAAATGAAGACCCCCCTGTGGGTCAGTAGTATGACTGGTGGAACCCGCAAAGCCGGGACCATCAACCAAAACCTTGCCCGGGCCTGTAATGAATTCGGTATGGGTATGGGACTTGGCTCCTGCCGGATCATCCTTGAGGACAGCTCTTTTTTTGAAGACTTTAATATGCGGGGCATCATCGGGGACGATCTTCCCTTCTGGGCCAATCTGGGCATTGCCCAGGTAGAGGAAATGATTAAGAATAAGCGAGTGGATCTTGTTACGGAACTGGTAAAGCGGCTCAGGGCAGATGGCCTGATCATTCATGTGAATCCCATGCAGGAGTGGTTTCAACCCGAAGGGGATGTGCTGCTTGCTTCCCCTCTGGATACCATCCGTCGTTTCCTTGATTTGTTTCCCTTCCCTGTGATTGTCAAGGAAGTGGGACAGGGGATGGGCCCCGAAAGTCTCGCTGCACTTCTCCGGCTTCCTCTGCAGGCCATTGAATTTGGAGCCTTTGGGGGTACTAATTTTGCCAGGGTGGAATTACTCAGGGATGAAGATGCCAGCAGAGCGCTTTTCGAACCCCTGGCCAATATCGGAGAGGATGCCACTTCCATGTTAAGGCTGGTCAACCAGATTGTGGAAAAAGAGCCACCACTTTGTAAAGAATTGATTATTTCAGGGGGCATCAGGTCTTTCCTGGATGGTTACTACCTGATTAAAAAATCTACTCTCCCGGCCATTTACGGAATGGCCTCGGAATTTCTGAAACACGCCCAGGGCGATTACGATGAACTGCGGGAATTTGCCCAGGCCCAGGTTAAGGGCCTGGAGATGGCATATTCCTACCTTAGCATAAGGGAGTGATATGGAAGGGTCCCACATAGTCAAGGGCTTTTCCAGACTCTCCCGGACCGAAAAACTGGAGTGGATCGAAAAGCGGTCTGCACTTTCAGAAAGGGCCAAAAGCCTGCTTAATACCCATCTTCACCCTGATACCGAACTTCAGGAAATCTATGGAGATATCAGTGAGAATTACCTGTCAAACTTCTTCCTTCCCCTCGGCCTGGCTCCGAATTTTCTGATCAACGATGAACTCCTGACACTCCCCATGGTAACTGAGGAAAGCTCAGTGGTAGCTGCTGCATCACATGCAGCCAAATTCTGGGCGATGAATGGAGGTTTTTATGCAGAGGTAAGTGATGTGCTCAAGGTTGGCCAGGTTCATTTTATCTGGACGGGAAACAGGAATCAGCTCCTTCTTGCCTTCGAAAGCATAAAAAGCAATTTGCTTAAGTCGGTAGCAGATCTCACCAGGAAGATGGAAAAGCGAGGCGGGGGCATTGAATCGCTGGAGATCAGGAATACCAGTAAAGAGATTCCGGATGCTTACCAGCTTTTTGTGAGCTTTAAAACAGCTGATGCCATGGGTGCCAACTTTATCAATTCGGTACTGGAAACAATGGCTGGAGAATTTAAGAGGATGATTGAGACGGCCATACCTGAATCATCCCTGGATATTGTCATGGCCATACTCTCCAACTATACCCCAAAATGTCTTGTAACCTGTCGTGTGGAGTGCAAGCCGCAGGCGCTTGAAGAAATGAGCGCCGGCATGGGCGGAAGGGCCTTTGCTGAAAAATTTACCCGGGCGGTGGATATTGCGCAACATGACGTCTATCGGGCAGTCACACATAATAAAGGGATTCTGAACGGAATGGATGCTGTAATCCTTGCCACAGCTAATGATTTCAGGGCCGTGGAAGCCGGAGCTCATGCCTATGCTTCCAGAAATGGCATATATTGCAGTCTTTCCAGTGCCAGTCTCAGCAATAAGGCTTTCTCTCTGAACCTTCAAGTCCCACTGTCTCTGGGTACAGTCGGAGGCCTTACCACCACGCATCCAATGGCTGCAACAGCCATGGAGATCCTTGGAAATCCATCTTCCGAAAAGCTGATGCAGGTTGTTGCAGCAGCAGGGCTGGCTTCAAATTTTAGTGCCGTCAGATCGCTCATCACAGGCGGGATTCAGCAGGGCCATATGAAAATGCATCTGGGTAATATCCTCAGGCAGCTAAAGGCAACAACTGAAGAGTCCGGTTTAGTCAAAAAAGAGTTTTCCGGAAGGGTAATCTCACATGCTGATATCGAAAATTTCCTGGACATAATCAGGAAGCAAAACCAGAAGAAATGATACACTTCCAGGCCCATGGAAAATTATTGCTCAGCGCAGAATACATGGTGATGCACGGATCAAAGGCGCTGGCTGTCCCTCTCCAAAAAGGACAGACCCTTGAAATCAAACACACCGAAAGCAAGCAATTCTTTTCATGGAAAGCTTATTACAACAGTAAACTCTGGTTCGCGGCTGACTTTGATCCGGGCACCCTTAAAATCCTTGATGCCACCAACCCGGAAATGGCCCTGAGATTAAAAAATATCATCCAGGCCTGCATAGAAATGATGCCATCCTTCCAGGAGTCTCTTTTCCGCAAGGATGCTGTAACTAGGCTGGATTTTTCTCCGGATTATGGATTTGGAAGCAGTTCAACCCTTATTTCCCTCCTGGCCGAATGGGCTGAGGTAAATCCCCTGGATCTGCATTTCATGGTATCGGAAGGATCGGGATATGATGTGGCCTGTGCATTGGCTGACGGTGCAATCACCTATAAACTCAGGGATGATCTGCCCCAATACCAGCACATCCCCTTCTACCCTTCCTTCCGCGAGAACATCTGGTTCGCATGGTTGGGCAGGAAACAGCCCACCGAAAGTCACCTGAGGGAAGTGGCCCGCAAGATCAATCCGGGATTTGATACCATTTATAAATTCAGTGAGCTGACCCGTGCCATGATAGAGGCAACAACACTGAGTGAATTCAGATTAGTCATGGAGGAGCATGAGGAAGAACTGTCCCGCATTTTAGGCAAAGAAAGGATCTCGTCTTCCTTTAAATCCCTTCCCGGAAGTATCAAATCCCTGGGAGCGTGGGGGGGTGATTTTGTAATGATTGCTTCGGAAGTTGGCAGGGAAAGTCTTGAGGCCTACCTTGCTGGCGAGGGTATCCATACCCTTTACAGCTATGAGGAACTGGTTTATGAAAAAGGATAATTACGGTGAGCTACTGAAAATTAAGGCGGCTTCTCGTACCGCCCACCCCTATCCTGCCACGGACGGGGCAGTGGAATGGATCTGTCCCTCAAACATTGCCCTTGTAAAATACTGGGGCAAAATGCCGGGGCAGATTCCCATGAATCCCTCTCTGAGCCTGACCCTGGATCATGCACACACCCGCACCCGGATCAGCTACAATTATGAGCCATCAGAAAATCCGAAGGAGCTAATCTTCCGCTTTGAAGGCGCTCAGAAGACCAGCTTTCAGGACCGCATTAAAAAGTACCTTGAGGCCATCGCCACCTACCTCCCCTTCCTGAAACATACAAGCCTCGAAATCGATACAGATAATTCCTTCCCCCACTCCTCCGGGATCGCTTCAAGTGCTTCCGCCATGGGTGCGCTGGCCATTTGCCTGCTAAATATGGAAGAAAAAATATGCGGGATTACTGAGGAGAAGCCTTTCAAAAAAGCATCATTCCTGGCCCGGCTTGGATCTGGAAGTGCATCCAGATCACTCATCCCGGAATTTGCCATCTGGGGAGCCTCCGGTGCCTGGCCCGGATCAAGTGATGAGTTTGCCATTTCGGCCGGCCAAATAAATCCATCCTTCAAAAAAATCAGGGACTCCATCCTCATCGTTGAGTCTGGCCAGAAGCAGGTTTCGAGCAGTGCCGGGCACAAGCTTATGGAGACCAATCCCTATGCCCGGGTGAGATTTCAGCAGGCCAAACTCAATATGGAAAGAATAAAAAGCATACTCCGTGAGGGTGACTGGGATGGGTTCATCGATCTTATGGAAGAAGAAGCCCTCTCGCTTCATGCCATGATGATGACCGGCAAACCCGGTTATCTCCTGATGAGAGACGGGACCCTGGAGATCATTCGCAAGGTGAGGGATTTTCGAAAAGAAAGCGGTAAACACCTGGGATTCACTTTGGATGCCGGTGCCAACGTCCACCTTCTTTATGATGCAGCACATGAAAAAGGAGTACAAAGCTTTATCGACGAACAACTTCGCTCCCACTGTGAAAATGGACAAATGATCCATGACCGGATGGGTGGCGGGCCATTTAATCTAAATCCATGAATCATATAGATCCATATCCTTCAAAAATTATGCTCGCCGGTGAATACGGGGTTGTGGTGGGAGGCAGTGCCCTGAGCATACCCTACCCGCGTTTTAATGCCAGGGTCAGAGAAATATCCGACATGCCCGAACATGACCGGGAAAGGGTGGAATTATCCCAAAAGTACCTGGACAAAATTTTCACTTACATTTCCGGACTTCCACCCGAAACTTTCTCCGCGAAACCGGATTTAAGCTTTTTCTCCGCCAGCCTGGGAGACTTCTGGCTGGATATTAATATCCCCATCGGATACGGACTGGGCAGTTCAGGAGCCGTGAGTGCAGCCCTCTACGATCTCTTTTTCCCGGGAGCCCGGGATCTGAGTCTCATGCAGCAAAAGGAGGACCTTGCGGCAATCGAATCCTTCTTTCATGGCAAAAGTTCAGGACTGGATGCCCTTACCTGTCACTCCCGAAGTCCGCTTTACCTCAAAACCGACGGGACCATAGAGAAAAAAGACTTTGATCCAAAAGCTATACCCGGGGGCTATCGCTTTTTCCTCCTGGATTCTGAGGAAAGCTTCGAAACCGGACCCCTGGTCCGGTATTTCATGGAACAAATGTCAATCAGTGGCTTTGCTTCCTCCATCAGAAATGAATACCTGATCATCAATCAGAAGCTGATTGATGTACTGCTGGGTATCAGGCAGGGAGATCCGGCCATGTTGGTCATGGTCCTCTCGGATTATCAGTATACCCATTTCCGGAAAATGATTCCCGAAAACATGCTCGACGTATGGGTCGAAGGCCAGATCTCCAACGAATACTACCTGAAACTCAACGGATCAGGCGGGGGCTATATGCTGGGCATCACCCACGAAAGCTCCATGGAATCTCTTTCAGAGCGATGGAAGGACAGGGTCTCTTGGGTGGAATAAATTCAGGATACCGAAAGAGGCTGCCTCTTTTGAGGCACCCTCCGGGATTTATCTGGAGTGACCTGTGAAGGTCGTTTTTCTTACTGGAACAAAATTTCCAGGCTGGCAATTTCTGCCGGATTAAAGGGAGCCAGGCTGGAAATCCTTCTTACCAATGGAAGATATTCGTCGCCGGGAGCATCACCCCCCTGGACAAATCCATGCTTGTTAAAATATCCGGGAGCTCCGGTATTGGCCAACCAGGCATTGAGGATCTCGTCACTGGCATGGGGCCAGATGGTTTTCACTTCATTGTACAGGACATTATAAATGTGTTTCTTTCCAGGAGTACCTCGCGAACATCAGAATCAATGCTGCTCAGGGGGAGTCCAAGTTCCACCGCAGCTATATCCTCGCTTACTGATCCTGAGGCCACAAAGGCCCAGTTATAGCCAACCTTTTCGGTCAGAAACTTTGCATTGGGATGACTTGAGTTTCCATACACATCCACATGCTCGCCCTTCTTACCCACAAACATCTTCATACCATCCATGGCAAAAGGAGCCAGCAGGGGATCAATGTCTGGTAATCCGGCAATGGAAACGATCATATGGCGGTCATAACCCAGCTCACCGGCTCCGCTGTAGTCGATTCGATACATGGCCATGGCCCATTCGCCGCTCATTACTCTGGTCCAGCATGTAGGGATTGATTATGGTAATTCCCTCTTTAGGACGACTGTTCCAGAAGATCTGCATGCCCTTGCCTCCATTCTCCATACCTTCCGATTCAGCATCAGTAATGGTCAGACCATACTCCCATGTACGACCTTCAAACTCGGGAGCTTCAACCACCACCAGGTTCTTAACACGGCCATCATCTTCACTTACATAGGTCAGGCTTATAACCTGATCGATCTTGAACCTTCTGATGGCTTGCATCACATGCCTGGTGAGACGACCTGCATGATCACCGGTGTGAATAAAAAAGCGCAGATGACCATAGATCTCGCGACCCTTAAGGGTATCCACTTTGGTACTCTTAAACAGGGAAACATCTGCGGAAAGAGCAGAGGGAATCTCCACGGTTAACTCGTCGGGAAGTATGCTTTCTACCTCTACCTCGGGTCCCTGATTAAATGAATTCTCACAGGCAGTGAAAAACAAAACTCCAATAAGGAGGCTGAAAATTGAATAAAAAGATAACTTTTTCATGATTTCTGATTTTTAGTGAATATTTGTTAATGGCTTATTCCATTTTATTGTTGATTCACTAATAACACACAGACAACCCCGCCCTACCCCTACGGAAGTATGATAAAAAAGTAAAATAATTTTTATTTGATTGATTTACTGATATTTAGACGGCATCAAATTATCAGCCTTCCAAATAATCCAAGGATGAACCGGCTATTTGGATAGCCAAAAAACGCCCAGACTCCTCATCCATTTCACCAGGATCTCCGCTTCAGGAGCCTCATTATACTGCTGCCAATCGCCCGACGCTGCAAGGAAAATATAACGGTACATATCCTTATCGGAGTCATACTGATAACAGGAAAGTACCGCAGCTCCCAGCATCAAATGCAACATTTTCCGCCTTAGCTATCTTTCCTTTTGCCGCCCCGGAGATCAGTCGGGTATAATATTCCAGATCTTCTGCCTCAATATAATGAATGGTGGAATCACCCTGGGACAGATTCTGAATCAGGTCCTCACGGGAGATATAGCCGGTGGAATCGGGCAAAATGTATTTCTCTGGTAAATCGAAAGTTCTCACTTCCCCATTGGCACCCACAAGCCAGCCTTGATCAGCATATCCCCATGCATGATTCACATAGTGGTATTCAAAAAACACAGGCTGGTCCCCAGGGGCCTCATAGCCACCATCAAGCTCCTTCTCGCAACTGCTCAGTCCGACCAGCAACAAAATCAATACGTGCAATAAATATCTCTTCACCATTTCGTCCCTCGACTTTAAACTTTGGACTTTTTACTTTATGCTTTTTACTAAGATGCCTTTGGCATCGCTTTGGTTGCTTGACACGCTTTCAGAAAGACCCTATTCAATTACGACTGTATCGCGAATCAAATCGGTGGCGGTAAAAAAGCCAATGGCTCCCTCGCTGAGGTTGGTGCGGGCATTGCCGGGCAGAACATCAAAAACCCCTCCCCTCCAGTCGGTTTCTGAGAGTATGCCCCTCAGGAATTCCTCGTAGGCACGTGAAACCGACTCCTTTTCGCGGTAGACGATGGTACCCGGGGGAAAGGAGACATGCTCCCTTTCGGGCGGAAAAATCCGGTTCACATCAACACTTCCAAGGGTATAGTGATAAATTAAGGCATGATTTTTTTGATCGGGCAGCGTATCGTAACCCCGAACATGACTCCAGTCCAGCTCCAATCTGATCACTGACGGTCCGTTCTGATCGCTGATATACAGCTCGTACAGGGGAGGTTGCTGCTGTACCCTGTATGGCCTCATATTGGGAAAGGGACCTGCCTCCCTCATAAAGGCCACTGCTGTAATACGCTTGTCGCCATAGCCAATGCGCAGCTGGTAGCCCTTGCCTACTTCACCGCTGAAATTGCGCTCGGTCAGATAAACACCGGGTCTGTTTGGATCCTCGGTCAGGCTGTGAATTTCCCGGGCATCATTGATTTCGACCACTGCCCCACTTACAGGTTCGGGAGGGGAAGACATGTCATATACCGGCCAGCTAAGCCTTACTTCATGTGCTTTTATCTCGTTGGTGATTCTGTCCCTCCACCACAATCAAATCAGCCTCCCTGTAGTCCAGCTCCCATTCAATTTTTTCAGTACAGGAAGGGAGCACAAAAAAGATAAACAAAAGCAGACTGATGCTGCTCCCTTTACGATTGATTATATATGGAATGAAGGTGCTCATGGCTTAAAATGTAAAGTGGTAAGAGATGGAAGGGACGATTCCATAGAGGTAGAATTGGGTGGATTCCAGTTGGGCTGGCTCATTGAAATTATAGGGAACCACATAATTTCCATTCTGATCTTCAAGCTTATTAAAATGAAGCGCCACCGGATTCTTCCGGCTGTATAGGTTGTAGATTGAAAAAATCAATTCCTGTTTGAATTTTGATTCAGGCCTTCCCAGTTGCCAGTTCAGGGCCAGATCGAGCCGGTGGTAGTCGGGCAGCCTGCTGTTGTTTCTCTCCGCATAAATGGGTACCTGGTGATTGTCGTAGTAATAGAATGCAGTGGGTGTGGTAAAGGGTGCACCGGTCATATAGATAAAGTTTGTGGAGAGTGTCAGCCGGCGGTGAAAGGCCCAGGACAGGAAGACAGAAAAATCATGTGGCCTGTCAGAGTAGGCCGGGTAGGGATTTCCGCCATTAATTTCATCAAGCTGATGAATGGCCCTGGAAAGTGTATATGAAATCCATCCACTTAATTTCCCCTCTTCCTTGTTGAGCATCATCTCCAGTCCATAGCCCTTCCCGGTACCAAAACGCAGTTCATATTCCACCAGTGGATTCATCAGCATCCGGGCATGATCCCTGTAATCGATGATATTCTGCATCAGCTTATAATAGCCTTCAATGTCAAAACTTAAACCGGCTATCCCGAAAATGTGGGTATAGCCCAGGGTGAACTGCCTGGCAATCTGAGGTGCCACATTGGGCCCTGCGGGAAGCCAGACCTCAAGGGATGTAAAGGGGCTGATGGAATTGGTAATCAGGAACTGAAACTGACTGGTTCGGCAAAAACTCCCCTTCAGAATATGCCGCTTCCCGGGTCTGTATATAATACTGAGCCTTGGATCCAGGGAATAGGAAGATGTAGTACACCTTGTCTGCAGGATACTCTTTTACCAGGAGGGTGTCCTTTTCGAAATCCCCTTCACTGGTCTTGGCTATTTCATATTCGGTTGCAGGGCCCATATTTTGCCAGACCGTGAAACGGAGGCCTGCCCTGAGAGAGAGTTTTTCGTTGATGATAAATTGGTTGGAAGCATAGGCCACCAGTTCCCTGGAGCGCTTGGTGGAAAGATCCAGACCGGGATCAAACTCCGCCCCCTGGCGGTAATAGTTCCCGGGATTAAAGAAATGTGCTGCCGAGAGCACTCCAAAGCGGAAGGTTGAGGAAGGCTTGAAATACCAGGTGAAATCATATTTAATGCTCACATTATCCACATGGGAATGCCAGTAATTATGATCCTCAATACTTGTATTCAGGTAGTAATCATACAATGAACCCAGAATACTCAGATTGGAAAAGAGTCTTTCAGAATAAAGGTGATTCCAACGGAGTGTGTAGGTGCTGTTTTTCCAGTTGATACCCGAGGATTGTTCCGGAGAATTCTGCTGTTCAAAGTTATCCACCCCATTATAGATGCTGAAAAAAACCCGGTTATTGGGATTGATATTGTAGTTCAGTTTCATGTGAAGGTCAGAGAAGTGCAGGTCATTTACCCTGGGATTAAACTGCTGGATGGGTTTCGTGATATAGGACCTTCTCCCCGAAACAAAAAATGAAATGTGCTCCTTCCAGATGGGGCCCTCCAGTGAGAGGCGTGAGGAAAGGAGCCCCACACTGCCATCAAATCCAAAGCGCTTCATATTCCCATCTTTGGTCCGGATGTCAATCAGGCTGGAGAGCCTGCCCCCGTAATTGGCCGGGAAGTCGCCCTTATAAACCTGAACATCCTTGATGGCATCCGGAACAATGGTACTGAAGAAGCCCAACAGGTGGGTGGGATTATAAATGGGGGCCTCATCAATGGTAATCAGATTCTGATCCCTTCCCCCTCCCCTCACATAGAAGATGGTGGACCCATCTCCAAAAAACTTGATTCCGGGAATAGCTGCCAGGGATTTGATCACATCCTTTTCACCAAAAAGAGCAGGCATATTTCGAACCGTTTCAGGAGTGAGCTGCCGCTCCGAACTCCTGGTGGTCCTGATAATGTTTGCATCATCATCGGAATAAACCGTCACTTCACTCAGGCGGGCGACTTCTTTCTCCATGGCAAAAGACAGGCTCTGGTTTCCGATTCCGCTTAAGGGGACCAGGGCTACTCCGTATCCCACGTAGGAACAAATCAAATGCTCAATACGCCGTTTCAGGGTTAATGAATAGAAGCCATATTCGTTGGAAATGCTACCCTGCAGACCATCCGGCACAGTCACCGTAGCGCCTATCAGAACTTCTCCTGTAAATTTATCCTTCACGAAGCCACTCAGGGTGTAACGTATGGGCATATCATCGTCCGCTCCCGGGGAAGGGGATTCATCTTCCTCTTTTGTTCGCCTGCTGCGCTTCAGTACAATCTGCTGCTCTATGACCTCATACCTGATGTCTTGTCCGGCAAACAGAATATCAAGTGCTGGTTTTAAGGCCGCCTTTTCAAGGTGGATACTCACCGGCTGCTGGTCATCAAAAAGCCTGGAGGAATAAGAAAAACTGAGCCCGGTCTGCTTCTCAATGCTGCTGAGGATTTCCCTGAGCGGAACAGAGTCTGCCTGCAGGCTAAGCGGGGTATCGATACCGGTCTGCCTGCCAAATACCTGGCAGAAGATAAGCTGCACCAAAAACAGGAGTGCCCCTATTTTCAAAACTCTTCCCAACATATTATTCTCTATTCGATACAGGCCTCACCATCCAGCGTAATTAGCTCACCGGAACGGGTAATTTCAAGATCCAGGGTCAATTCAAGCACGTTCAGAACTGCCTCAAGACTCTGGTCACTGAAGCTAACCGTGATGGGGCAGGATGCCAGTTCTTCCTTTGGTATTTGTATACTGACATTGTATACCTTCCCGATCAGGTCGGCCACCTCTTGCAAGGGGCTGTCCTCAAAAAAGAGCTCCCTGGTTTTCCATGACAAATTGTTGGGATTGTAGGCTGTTTGCAGCTGGAGTTTATGACTGCTTGGATTATAGCTTCCACTGTTCCCTGCCCGGAGAATGATCTGCTCTTCCAGGTCCTCTTTGGCTCTTACGGCAACCACACCGCTTTCCACAGTGATTTCAACGATGGGATTCTCCTCATAGGCATTTACATTAAAGCTGGTTCCCAGGACCTCCACCGTGGCACGCCCGGCATCAATCACGAAGGGCCTGAGGCTGTCCCTGGCCACATCAAACCATGCCTCACCGGCCAGTGAAACTTTTCTGATATCGCTTTCAAATTGCTTTTTGTAACGGATTTTCGAATACCTGTTGAGTAACACCTGCGTACCGTCATCCATTCGAATTTCCATGGGCTCCATTCCGGCTTCCATTACCTGGGTACCGGCAATTTTCGTGGCATAAATCCAGGCAAAAGAGAAGATGACTCCGGCAAGCAGTGCAGCCGCAATCCGGTAAGTATAAAACAGCAGTGAACGCCCCTTCGCACAGGCAGGCTGCTCGGCATCCAGATCCGGAATTTTGCTGCTCAGCATATTCCACTCAGCATCCAGGTCATATTTCCCCTGATCCGCCACCCCGTCAATGGAGTCCCAGATTTTCAGGAGTTCATCAAATCTGAGTTGCAGATCCGGATCCTTTGAAAGGGCCTCCTGGAAACGGACCAGCTCTTCGGGAGATAATTCTCCTGAAAGCCTCCTGTTAACAAGGCTGTTAAATACCATATGTGGATCATTCACTTCCATGTTCACTATTTACACACTTCAAAACAACTTTACCCCCATTGCCATCCTGTCTTTTTTTAATTAAGTGAATTAATAATCAGCCAGAGCAGGATGGACAGATATTTCGAAAGCTTTTCCCGTAATATCTTTAGCGCCTTTGACATCTGATTTTCCACAGTTTTAGGGGAGATATTCAGGCGTTCTGCAATCTCACTGTATTTCAATCCATCGAAACGGTTTAATTCGAACACCTCCCGGCATTTCTCAGGCAGGGAGTTGATCACCTCCTTTATCCTTTCTTCCAGCTCCATGGTTTCAATCACAGAACTTACATCCCATTCTCCTGCCACATCGGGCACTTCAGCAGATGAGAACTTCTTCCGGTCACGAATCATATTCAGACTGCGGTTGTGAACAGAGGTGAAGAGGTAAGACTTCAGTGATATGGAAAGATCAATTTCCTGTCGCTTTTCCCATACAGAAATAAAAACCTGGTGAACCACTTCCCTTGCATCATCCTCATCCAGAAGAATTTTTTTCGCAAAAGTCATCAAGGGTGGGAAGAAGCTTCTGAATAGCTCTTCAAAGGAGCTCCTGTCCAGGTCCTCCGTTTTTTTTCTGCGCTTCTCTCTGGTCATTCCGACTTAAAGATAGAGAAAAGCCCCATTGCGGTGATCCATTTTATTCAACAGGTGTTATACATGAAAAGAATCCATAACAGAAAAAACGCTTTACAATGAAACCTTTTCCCCTTTACCTTCCTATCACAGTTGCTTTGGCTATTATGCTGCTGAATCCGGGATGCAAAACATCAGACCAGGAGAATGTATCCAAAACATTTCAGTTTGAAATGAATTTCACCTATCCGGGCAACCCGGTCTTTGTCTTTGATCACCTCACTGGCGATATCAGTCAGTGGTGGGATCATTCATTCTCGCCCAATCCCTACAAATTATATATTGAGCCCCGACCGGGCGGTGGCTTTTATGAGATTTTTGATGAAGCTGGTAATGGGGCTCAGCATGCAAGGGTGATTTTTGCTCAACGTGGGAAGATGCTCAGAATGGAGGGCCCGCTTGGCCTGTCCGGACAGGCCCTTACCCTGGTATGTACTTATACCCTGGAGGCTTCCGGTTCGGATGGAACCCTTTTAAAACTCAATGTAAACGGTGCAGGAGATTTTACCCCGGAGACTCCGGAAACGGTAAGAATGGTCTGGGAACACTTTCTATGGGAGCAGTTCAAACCCTATATAGAAGCACATCATGCTGAAAGCCATTAGGCTTAGTCCACAGTAAAGGGAAGGGAGCTTTCGTAATATCCTCCCTGATCCGAATAAGCCCTGATCCAGACTTCAAATTCACCACCCTGATCGGGAGTGCTAAACTCAAGTTTCATTTCCTCTCCCGGAGAAAGCTTTAAGTCCGGATTCCAGTAAAAGGTGTTTCGCGAATCAGGCAGGCGTGGATCAGCTGGCAGTTCACCCCTAACCAGGGCCTCTCCCTGGTTTAAAAGCATATACCTTACCAGCAATCCGGACGCGGGTAAATCGATGAATCCCAGGTCACCTTTTTTCGTGATTATATTAATGATGCCCCCGAAGGTAACATTGCCCCGGGTATAGGGTGCATTCACAATTTCGAAGCGGTCCACCAGCCTGGGTGAGACAGCCAGCAATGCATCCAGATCAAAAATAGCCACACCATCTATCATCAGGAGAGGGGGATAAAAATTAAGATCCGGATGAGGTCCATTCACGCGAAAGAAGATCTTCTTATTGCTTTTCCTGACTGAAACCTCTGGTGTAAGCTCGATAAAATACTCCTCAAGCGTAGGAAGCTTTATGTAATCATCAAATCGAACAATCTTTGGAGGCTTGCCATAGAAAAACAAGGTAGCATCCGGGCGATAGCCCTGATCTGCAGAGGCCTCCTTTGCGACAGCAGGTCCCTTTCTATAATACTGATCACTGATCTGGGTGTTCATCCACATGGAAGAGATCAAGGCCAGCTCGGTGGAATCAATTTCCAGGGGAAGTGAAGGCAGACGAACTGGCATGTTGCAGAAATCCTGATCCACAAAAAGATCAAGTTCTGCCTCATCCGGGTGGCTCGCCGAGATGAAATACTCTCTTTCTCCCTTTCCTTCGGGAAGGGTAAAATAAAAGCGACCGGATGTATCTGAATAATTACAGCGGAATTCTTTCTCAAGACCAATGGTAGATATGTATACCAGGGCATAGGGTGCAGGCTGTCCGCTGGAAGCAAACCGGACTTTTCCGCTTAATGAAACCCCCCGGGTTTCGGGAATCAGATCAGCTGCTGCTTCACTCAGTACTTCCTCCGGAGAACCAGATTGTATCTGGTTTTTCATCATGCCCTTCCTGATTACAGACACCCCAAATCTTTGCAAAGCTTCCCCCTCATTTTCCAACTTCAGTCCAATAGGTAAGCTCCTTTCTGTCCTGCCCTCCAATTCGATCCTCAGTTGTTGGGTTTCATCCTGAGGAGTTTCAGCCGCCTGCATGGGCACGCTAATGGCCGAAGTTGTATCCAGTTGCAAAAGTGTCTTTTTGCCTGCATTGATTATAGTTACCTGAAGGTAGTTATAGGATACGGGACCCTGCCTCCTCATCCACCTTGTATAGCCTTTCAGGTAGTAGTTTCCTGAACTGATATCTCTGGGAATAAGGATGGTACCCGACCCTCCATCATTTTCAATCTGATTCTTAGTACGTGAAAGGGAAGTACCATCCGGCGAAATGAGCTCCATGTAATATACCTTACTCAGTTCTGGTTCTTCCAGAGTGGCCGGATTTGTATTCGCAAGCCAGTAACGAATGGTCTCACCCGCCATATACAGACCTCTGTCGCTCATTATTTTAAAGGGTCCATCAGGATTATGCTCCATCGACCAGGCCCGGGCAAAAACAAACAACAAAACTATATATATTATCCCCTTCATATCTGCCACCTATTTACTTTCATAATTACCCATTTTGACATTCCATGCAATGGTGAATATGGGCACCCCGATGACGGAGAAAGAGTAGCCATTCAGATAATTCTCTGCAGGCTCAAAGTAAATTGACTGGGGGTTATTTTTTCCCAGCACATTATATACATTCAGGCTCCAGCTACTATGGAACATTTTATCTGCCTTCAGATTTCCTTCAATGGTCAACGAGGCATCAATCCTGAAATAATCCGGAACCCTTGCCTGATTTTTGGCATAATAATCTATGTAAACAAAATCTCCGATGAAATACAGTGAGCTGGGGGTTGTAACAGGACGCCCTGACATATAAACCACATTGGAAGAAAATGCAAATCGCCTGTTCAGCTTATAATTCCCCACCACATTCAGAACATGGGGCCTGTCATAGTGTGAGGGGTAGGGATCCCCGCGGTTGATGGATTCAAACTCATTGTCTCCTTTGACCTGCATCCAGGACCTTGAATAGGCATAGCTGATCCAGCCATTGAGCCGTCCGGTGGATTTCTGCAACATAAGTTCCACTCCATAAGCTTTTTGATCTCCCTGCAAAACAGCCGTTTCCGTAAAACGAGAACCTATAAAACTCGCCCCGTCCCTGAAATCCACCACATTCTTCAAATCCTTGTAGTAAACTTCTATGGAACCCGAAAGCCCGATTTTCGACCAGATGTGATAGAGCCCGGTGGTATACTGATTCCCTGTGGGAGGTTTAATATGATAATCAGATAGTTTCCACTGGTCTGTGGGTGAAATGGTTACCGTATTGCTGAGCATGAAGAGATACTGTCTCATCTGAGAAAAAGACAATTTGAAACTCGTGTTCCGCCCCATCTTAATATTCATGGCTGTCCTTATCTCCGGTCCCGATTGAAAGGTGACAGGCTCATTTTTTCCATAATAAACTGTGTCTGTAACGGTAGACTCGGTCTTGGGCTCTCCATCCTCGTAATGCCTCACCATATTAGGCCCAAGCATACTATAAGCGCTGTAGCGAATACCTGCTGTTACTGAAAGCCAGGGGAAAATGGTAATGTTGTCGCTAAGAAAAACACTCCCTTCAAGACCCTGTTCCTCGCCCAAATCCACTGGTACACGCAAAGATTGTTCGCCATAGGGTAAGACTTCTCCCCTGTTCAGATTATAGTGCACCAGGTCTACTCCAAAATCAATACGATGATTCAGAGCCGGGACCCAGGCAAATTCCAGCACCGCTTCACTGTGCCTGAGCCTGTATTCGTGCTGATAGGCATCTGAAATTTCCTGTTTCTCCACATTGGCAAAATTGTATTCCGATATGGCTCCGGTAAGTGTGTACGAGAATGCAGGAGACGAGGAGTGCTTCCAAACCAGAGAACCACCGCGATTCCCATAGGCATATTCACTGATGTCACCATAGGCAAACTGGTCTGAGCTCTGATAGTAGAAAGCGTTAATATCATTTTTCTCATTGGGAGTGATGGACAGGGCTCCGGAGAAATCATAAAAACTGGCATTACTTTCCCTGAGCAGGGGATCATTCATCCTGTTAAGCATCCAGTCTGAATAGGAAGTCCGTCCACTTACCAGGAAAGAGGCCACATCCTTTTTAATGGGTCCTTCCACAGCCATGTGGGCCGAAACCGGACTTATGCCCGCATGAGCAGTAAAGTTTTTCTGGTTCCCCTTTCGGGTTACAATATTAAAGACTGATGAGAGCCTTCCCCCGTAATTGGCAGGAACATTTCCCTTATAAACACTGAAATCCTGAATGATATCACTGTTAAAGGCAGAAAGAAATCCGAACATGTGAGAGGTATTGTAAATGGGCACCCGGTTGATATAGAAGATATTCTGGTCGGCACTCCCTCCCCTGACATTCACCCCTACGGAAGCTTCTCCCGCACTGGTAATCCCCGGCAGTAACTTGGAAACCTTGATTACATCGTTCTCACCCATAAACAGGGGCATTTGTTTCACGGAATTCATGGAGAGCCTCTCCACTCCCACATCCGTACTGTTAATATCCCTGTAATGATTCCCCACAATCTGCACCTCGTTCAGAGCGATGACTGTGGATTGCATATCCACCCTGAAATCGCCGTCAGAATACACCTCCAGACGGCAGTTAAAGGTTTCCATCCCGATGAAGCTAAACTGTACGCTGTATTGACCCGGACGAAGAGACATGTTTACTATTCCGTTTTGATCTGAAATACTTCCCTTCCCGGTTTCCTGTACAAGCATTGTTGCGCCAATAACGGGCTCGCCACTATCCACATCCCTGACCCGGCCTCTGATCCTGGCCGCTGATCTTGAAAAACCTTCATCCCGATCACCAACAGTGATGGTTTGCAGGATCTGCTCCGGCTTTGAAACCTCCATGTACCTGCCTGTCTGTTTGCCATTGGGATCATCATCGGAAAGTGCCCGGACATCTGCATTTTCCCCGGTCAGATAAGAAAAATAGGTCACCGGAACCCTTTCTTTCAGAATGACCATACGATCCGGGGGTAAAAATTTAAAATCGAGACCTGTACCCAGCAATGCCTTCTTCATGGCTTCTTCAAGCTCCATGTTTTCCACTGACAGATCAATCTCTATGCCTTCAATCCACTCTGTTTTGTAATAAAATGACACAGCAGTTTCAGCCTCAACATAGGCCACAAAATCCTCAAATCCGAGCCCTTGGAAATCGCAGGAAATTCGAAGGACGTCCTGAGCCTCCGTATTCAGAAATACGATTGCGATGATCAGGCTTATGGCGAGTCTGAATTTCATCTCAGGATTTTTGATTAATAAATTCCATTACATCTTTCATCTCTCCGTCAGATGCTTTCTTAAATTTCACACCCTTTTCCTTCAGGTAAGACTTGATTCCTGCCTGCTGAGCTTTTTGAAAACATTTTAAAAAACTTTTCTTGCTTTTATACGGCCTGGTTTTTCCCTCACTTATGATGCATGCATGGCGCACCGGATCGGAAAACTTATAATGTTTCTCTCCATTCTGCAGGTTAGGAGTATACAGCTTTTCCCAGAAGTAAACACAACTTTGCTCTCCTTCGTAAATAAGTTGTGCAAATTGTAGCACACCATCCTCGTTGGGATATTTTTTAAACAACCTATCGCCAATATGGAATTCATCCACCCACTCATTTCGCAAGGCAATGCTTGCTGAAGCTCCTGATAAATCGGTGTAATCCAACACGATGAACTGATTGCAGATATCATACCTGATATTTCGGTCTTCAAAAAGCTTTCCCCTGACCACAATGCTTACACCCTTACTTTCCCCGGGCAGGAAAAAGGGATCACCACTATCGGCCCAGTAGGGATAGTAGTACTTTTCTCCATTAATTAAATCGGCAATGGGGCCATACTTTTTTTCGGCATCGGCCTTGATTTCATCAAAAGAGGGCTGGCCTTCTCCCTGCGATTTTAGCGGAGAAAAAAGCAGGAGCAGCAACAAGGCATATATCAGTTTCTTTCCCATTAGTATATCCAAAAATCAGGTTTTTCACTGCTACTGTATTTATAGAGCCTGCAGTCGATACACTCATCTTGCACCTCCCCACTTTCGTTTATGCCCATAATATTTGCAGTGGCCACATACAGGGGAAGCTTGTCCTGGGGATACCTGTGGAAAAAACCCGGCATGGTCATCGGGGCACAGAGATAGGGATCCCTGTAAAGGTCCAATCCCGGAACATCCCGGACAAAGATACGCATCTCACTCACTCCTGAGATACTGAAATAGCCAATTACCAGCTCATTTTCATCCTCAGTATTACAAATATTGCTGGGAGTAAGTGCCGGCTGGGCGTCAAAAAGCCCACCCTGGGACTGTACGTTCTTTGCCAGTTCACTCCAATACCAGTAGGCTCCCTTGCTATGAGCATACTGCCGGACAAGCAAAGAGTAACCCTCAAGCAATTTCCTGTTCGATCCGGATACAAAATTCAGAGGGAGTTTCCGATAGCTGTCACCCACTGAATTGTCAAGGTCCCTTGTGAAAATCTCATAGACTTCCCTTGTGAGCCAGCAGGTAAGCCATTTCTGATCTGCCCCCAGGGGATACCACCTCCTGTCAACATCATATACACGGGACTCATAATCCGGATTCTGGATTTCGTAGGTCTCTGTCAATCCCCATCGAAGATACCTTCCCGAGTCCTTCTCAATTTCAAAATCCACAAAGAAGCGAATGCCCTGGTCATAAATATCAGGATCGTCCGTAGGCTGGTTTTCTATCTCGTAATAAACGTTTTCAATGGCCGGGGCAGGATAGAGTGTTTCATATTCAGATTCATATTGTTTGCCTTCAGGAGTAAGAATGCTCAGGAAATAATCGGCACCGGACTGAAGGAAGGAAAGGTCCAGGTCAGCCTGGTAATAACCAGCTTCAAATTCATCGAAAACGCGAATTTCCCCATCGGAGCGCTCCACTTCAACATAACAAGAACTTACCGGGTTAAAAAGAGTTTGGTCCAGTGATACTGACCGGGAGACCTGTATGGTCTGAACTCCGGGTATACTGCTTAGGTGGGCATTTACGGCCAGTGCACCGATATTAAGATCGGCCTCTTCAGGATAATATCGTTCGATGCAACTACTCAAAACAAGCAATGCTAAGCAAAGTATGAAGACTGGTGCCCTGTTCACAGGATATTGGGGTTCTGGGAAATAAAAATTCAAATGTACAAAAGTTCTTGCTTCTCTCTGTCATCGTATCTGCCAATAATCAGGTTCTTCGCTTGTACTGTTTTTATATTGCCTGCAGTCGACACATTCATCCTTCACCTCACCGCTTTCAAAAACACCCAGGATATCGGCCTGGGCGACAAAAAAGGGAAGTTGATCCTGGGGATAGTTCCACAGAAAGCGGGGGAATACACCGGGTGAACAAAAATATGGATCCCTGTAAAGCTCAAGGCCGGGAACGGTTCCCACAAAAATTCGCTGCTCGCTTACTCCCGAGATACTGAAGTAGCCAATCACAAGCTCATCCTCATCCCCCGTATTATAAATATTGCTGGGGGTCAAAGCTGGCTGAGTATCAAAAAGTCCGCCTTTTGACTGGACGTTTTTTGCCAGTTCGCTCCAGTACCAGAAGGCATCTTCACTATGCGAATACTGCCGGACCAGCAGGCTGTAACCCTCCAGCAATTTTCGGTTTGACCCGGAGACAAAATTCAGGGGGAACCTGTTATATTGATCGCCTGTCACATTTTTCAGATCCATGGTGTATATCTCATTAATATCCCGGTTTAGCCAGCACTTCAGCCATTTCTCTTCTGAAAGGATATCATACCACCTCCTGTCGACCCCATACATGCGAGTTGGGTAATCGGGATTTTGGACTTCGTAGGTCTCATTCATCTCCCAGCGAAGAAATCGGCCCGAATCTTTCTCTATCTCAAAATCCACAAAAAACCGAATGCCCTGATCCTGGACCTCAGGATCAGCTGTTGGCAGGGTTTCAAGTTCATAATAAAGCCTCTCGATTTTCCTGGCCGGGTAAAGACGCTCATATTCAGACTCATAAATTTTACCCCCGGGAGTAGCTATGCTCATACGAAATTCATCTCCCGATCTCAGGAAAGATCCGTCCAGATCGCAAGAGTAATAACCGGGATCCCCTTCCACAAAAACCCGGATCTCCCCATCGGAACGCTCCACTTCCAGGTAGCAGTCACTTACAGGATCGAAAAGGGACCTTTCTACAGAAACAGATCGAGAAAGCTGTATGGTCTGAACACCGGGAATGCTGCTGAGGTGTGCTGAAACAGCCAGGGACCCGATATTTAGCTCCTCCTCCCCGGGATAGTAACGTTCAATACATGAGCTACATGCAAAAAGGATAAAAATAAGGGGTGGTAAAAGGATACGTGTCACGACACAAAAATAACAAAGTAATTGGTCTGCCGGACAATTAATCCTCCCAGAATTCAGGCTTTTCGAACGAGCTGTCCTTGTACTGGGTACAAAAAACACATTCTTCCTTCACCTTTCCGTTTTCATTTACACCCATGACAGTGGCCCTTGCCACATAGACGGGCAACTTATCCTGGGGGAAGCGATGTAAAAACATGGGGAATACGCCGGGGGTGCAAAAGTAGGGATCCCGGTACACTTCAAGGCCAGGCACTGTACCCACAAAGATGCGCCTTTCACTGATCCCGGATATACTAAAATAACCCAGGACAATCTCATCCTCATCCTCCACATTACATATATTACTTGGTGTAAGTGCTGGCTGTGTATCAAAGAGCCCTCCCTGGGACTGCACATTTTTGGCCAGTTCATTCCAGTACCAGAAGGCATTTTTACCCAGCGAGTACTGGCGCAATAATAGACTATAGCGATAATGGAGTTTCCAGGTATATCCGGAAACAAAAGTGAGGGGCATTTTCAGATAGCTGGAACCTGCCACATTCTTCAGGTCCATTGTATAGATTTCGGGTATATCCCGGTATATCCAGCATATGAGCTCTTTCTGTTCTGCGGTAATATCATACCATCGCCTGTCTTTTCCGTACATCCGGGTGGGGTAATCGGGATTGTGAACCTCGAAAGTCTCCTCCATTTCCCAGCGCAGGTATCTGCCCGAATCCATCTCCATTTCAAAATCAACGAAGAAGCGGATGCCATGATCCACTATACCCGGATCTTCTGTGGGAAGGTCCTCCAGTTCATAATACAAATTTTCTATCACGGGGGCAGGGTGGAGTATTTCGTACTCAGATTCATACCGTTTCCCGTTGGCACTAAGAATGTTCAGTCTGTATTCTGACCCCGATATGAGAAAGGAAGCGTCCAGATCCTGCTCATAATAACCCGCCTCCGTTTCTGTAAAAATGCGACTTTCCCCATCGCTCCTTTCCACTTCCACATAACAGGAAGTCTCGGGATTAAAGCTTGAATTAGAGATGGAAACGGACCGGGAAATTTGTATAGTTTGTTTACCGGCTTTATCGCTCAGATGAGCATTGACCACCAGGGCACCTGTATTAATCGCTTCATCTCCGGGATAATATCTTTCTATGCAGCCTCCAAGGGCAAAACATATTATTAAAAGAAAATTATTTAGGCTCCTGGCCACAGCTTTGGGGGTTTACACGATTTGAATGATTAAAAATAATAGTAATTTCGGATCCAAAGTACTGAGCCTTGAATTTATTCCTTTACAAAATATATTCTGTCTTTGCATGGATCACCATGGTGCTTTGCTCCATCATTGTCACTCCTTTTTTCCTCCTGGTCTGGTTACTCACCTTCTGGTGGGACCGTAAAAGGTTCGCTATGCATTATATGACAACTTTCTGGGCATGGCTCTACCAGTTTATCATTCCTTACTGGAAACTCGAACAGGAGGGCCGGAAGAAGATTCCATTGGACCGACCTGTCATACTGGTTTCCAACCACCGTTCGATGGTAGATATCCTGGCCCTTTCAAAATTACGAAGGCCCTTTAAATGGACTTCCAAATCTGAAAATTTTAAAATGCCTTTTGTGGGTATGGCGCTCACCCTGACCAGGTCCATTCCCATAAATCGTGAGTCGCTTCGCTCGGGAAGCAAATTTATTGCCAGGGCCGAGATCGAAATAAAGAGGGGCTCCTCCATTTTGCTTTTTCCCGAAGGCACGCGGTCCAAAACCGGGACCATGCGAATTTTTAAAGAGGGGGCCTTTCTGCTGGCAAAAAGGACCGGATGCCCGATTATCCCCGTCGTCCATACCGGATCCGAAAACACCTTCCCCGGAAACTCCTGGATCATGGGAAAAGCCCATATCCGGATCCAGGTGCTGGATGAAATACCTGCTGAAACCGTTCAGTCACTGGATGTCAAGGACCTTATGTTACTCACCCGCGAGAAAATGGAACAGGGACTGGCAAAGCTTGAAAAGAACTAGCATGGAAATTCGGAAAAGGACCTTGCGTCGCATGGGATACTTCCGCGATCAGCAGGGGATCATAAATCGTTACCTGCGTGAAAGCACCCAATGGAAGGACCACCTGGACCGGACCCGAAATTTTATTCAATCTTCTTTCCCCATTGACCCCGACGGAAAAAAAATTCCCGGAGCAGTGGCGATTCTGGGGAGCGGCTGGTTGCTTGATGTCCCCCTGGAACATCTGCGAATTGCCTTTGAAAAGGTATACCTGGTAGATATTTGCCATCCGCCTCAAATCATAAAAAAGCTTGAGAAAGTGGAAAATGTAAGCTTCCTGGAAGAGGACCTCAGCGGAGGAGGCATTGAACAGGTATGGCATTTCACTCACGGTAAGGGTCCGGCCACACTTGAAGATTTTGCAGCATCCCTGAAATTCGCCTCTCCCCTGGAGGGCAAAAATCCTTCAGCCATAATATCCCTGAATCTCCTGAACCAGCTTGATATTATCCTCTGTGACTACCTTTCCGCCAAAGGGAAGGCAGACCTGGAAACCCTGGACCTAATCCGTAGCCGGATTCAGTCCTTTCACCTGGAGTGGATCACAAAAAAACCAGGATGTCTGATTACAGATACCCGGGAGATCAGCATCCACAAGGATGGGCTCGAAGAGATAAAATCGCTGCTCTTCACCCCTCTTCCGCCAGCAAATAAAACGGAAGCCTGGAACTGGGAATTTGACAGCTCGGGCAGATATCGCTCTGGAATCCGCTCCAGAATGGAGGTAGAAGCCCTTTTCTGGAACTAAAAACGCTCTTTTTTTAACCGTTTCTTAAGAATCTTGTGTTGAAAACTGAGCTTCGCCGGGGAGATAGTTTTACATATATTTGTGCAACTGCGGGAAATACCCCTTCCCGAGAACTTCCAGGGCTTTATGGCCTAACAGAGAGATTGATATGACGGCGAATTACACGGACGACACCATCCGGACCCTTGATTGGAAAGAACACATCCGAAAGCGGCCGGGAATGTATATCGGGAAACTGGGAGACGGCTCCCTTCCCGACGATGGGATTTATATCCTGTTGAAAGAGGTACTTGACAATTCCATTGACGAGTACATGATGGGGTTTGGAAAGACCATTGAAGTGAATATAAACGAGCACCGCGTTTCCATAAGAGATTATGGCCGGGGTGTCCCCCTGGGCAAGGTGCTTGATGTGGCCTCCAAAATGAACACAGGGGCCAAGTACGACTCCAAGGTATTTAAAAAATCGGTGGGGCTGAACGGGGTGGGTATTAAGGCTGTAAATGCGCTTTCTTCGAGTTTTATCATACAAGCCATTCGGGAAGGGAAAGCAAAAGAAGTGGACTTCAGCCAGGGTGAGCTTGTTAAAAATCACCCCCAGCGGAATACGACGGAAAAGAATGGAACCGAAATCATTTTTGAGCCAGACCCTGCTCTTTTCGGGAAGTTCAAGTTCATCGACGAGTACATCGAAACGATGCTCCGGAATTATACCTACCTCAACACCGGGCTCACCATTGCATTTAATGGACAAAAATTCCAATCGAAGAACGGACTCCTGGATTTGCTCGAGGAGAATATGAGTGGAGAAGGCTTATACCCCATCATCCATTTGAAGAATGGAGATATTGAATTGGCCCTCACCCATGGCAACCAGTATGGTGAAGAGTATTTCAGCTTTGTAAACGGACAACACACCACCCAGGGAGGCACCCACCAGGTTGCCTTTAAGGAGGCATTGGTTAAGACCATTCGCGATTTCTACAAAAAAGATTTTGACGCTTCCGACATCCGCACCTCCATCATTGCTGCCATCAGTATCAAGGTTGAGGAACCGGTTTTCGAATCGCAAACAAAAACCAAGCTGGGATCTAAGGACATTGGTCCGGACGGACCTTCAGTCAGAAACTTCATCATGAATTTCCTGACCACCAAACTGGATGATTACCTGCATAAGCATGGCGAGACCGCAAACCTGCTATTAAAGAAGATTCAGGAATCGGAGAAAGAGCGGAAAGCCATATCCGGAATAAAAAAACTTGCCCGGGAACGGGCTAAAAAATCGAACCTTCACAATAAGAAGTTACGCGACTGCAGGGTGCATTACAACGGAAAAGGTGAAAGGAAAAATGAATCAACCCTTTTTATTACCGAGGGCGACTCGGCATCCGGCTCCATTACCAAATCAAGGGATGTAAATACACAGGCTGTTTTCAGCCTGAGGGGCAAACCACTGAACTCTTTCGGGCTCACAAAAAAGGTAGTCTACGAAAACGAAGAGTTTAACCTGCTTCAGGCAGCCCTTAATATTGAGGATGGTATTGACACCCTTCGTTATAAAAATGTGGTAATTGCTACAGATGCAGATGTGGATGGCATGCACATACGCTTGTTGCTTCTGACCTTTTTTCTGCAATTTTTCCCCAACCTGGTTCGCAACCAGCATCTCTACATCCTTCAGACCCCCCTGTTCAGAGTCAGGAATAAAAAAGAGACCCGCTATTGTTACACAGAGGAGGAGAGACTTGAGGCCATGGATAAACTGGGTAAAAATCCGGAAATAACCCGATTTAAGGGACTGGGCGAGATTTCACCTGACGAATTCAAACATTTCATAGGCCCTGATATCAGGCTCCAGCCTGTGCGCATGAAGAAAGACGATGATCTTAAAGAAATCCTGACCTTCTATATGGGAAAAAACACCCCGGAAAGACAGGAGTTTATCATTAACAGGCTTAGGGTGGAAGAGGACCCTGTGGAGGTGGTTTAATGTCTCCCGATTTGACTAAACGATAATGACTGATTTCGACGATATTCCTTTGGAGGGAACACATGAAGAAGAACATCCTGCAGATGATGTGAAAATCACTCACCTGCAGGGGATGTATGAGGATTATTTCATGGACTACGCCTCCTATGTAATCCTTGAGCGTGCGGTTCCGAATATTACTGACGGACTAAAACCAGTTCAGAGGCGGATCATGCACGCCATGAAGAGAATTGATGACGGCCGCTACAACAAGGTTGCCAACATCATTGGAAACACCATGCAATATCACCCCCACGGCGATGCCTCCATTGGCGATGCCCTGGTACAAATGGGTCAGAAGGAAATGCTGGTGGACATGCAGGGGAACTGGGGAAACATCTATACAGGTGACAGTGCTGCAGCCTCAAGGTATATCGAAGCAAGGCTTTCCGGCTTTGCCAACGAGGTCCTTTTCAACAATAAAACCACTGAGTGGAAATTATCATACGATGGAAGGAACCGTGAACCTGTTACACTTCCCGTAAAATTCCCTCTGCTTCTTGCTCTGGGTGCCGAAGGGATTGCCGTGGGTCTATCCTCAAAGATCCTGCCTCATAACTTCAATGAAATTGTTGATGCTGCCATCAAGCATCTGCAGGGAAAAGCGTTTGAGCTCTTTCCTGATTTCCCCACAGGGGGACTTGCCGAAGTCACTCGTTACAATGATGGCCTGCGGGGTGGAGCCATCAGGGTCAGGGCAAAGATTGAGAAAGTCGACAACAAAACCCTGGTGATTAAAAACCTTCCCTACGGGAAAACCACGGGAAGCCTAATCGAGTCCATTATCAAGGCTACCGAAAAGGGAAAGATTAAGATCAAACGTATTGATGATAATACGGCAGAAAATGTAGAGATCCTGGTTCACCTGGGATCCAACGTATCTTCAGACAAAACCATCGATGCCCTGTACGCCTTTACCGATTGTGAAATCTCAATTTCCCCGAATTGTTGTGTAATCGACGATGATAAACCAAGGTTTGTGGGTGTTAGTGAAGTCCTGAGGGTCAATACTGAACATACCAAAGATTTACTTAAACAGGAGCTTGAAATAAGGCTTGGTGAACTTCAGGAGGAGTGGCACATGTCCTCACTTGAGAAGATTTTCATAGAAAAGAGAATCTACCGTGATATTGAGGAGTGCGAGACCTGGGAGAGTGTCATTGAAACCATTGATAAAGGACTTAATCCCTACAAAAAACTTTTCCTCAGGGAAATTACCCGTGAAGATATCATCAAGCTCACGGATATTAAAATCAAAAGGATTTCCAAATACGATACCAAGCGGGCCGACGAGCATATTAAATCACTGGAAGAGGAGATGGAAGTGGTGAAAGGCCACCTGGATAACCTGGTGAACTATACCATCGACTATTACCGCCATATCAAAAAGAAATACGGCCAGGGACTGGACCGCAAAACGGAACTCCGAAGCTTTGCCAATATTGAGGCAACCAAGGTGGTGGTTGCCAATGAAAAGCTCTATATGAATGCCGCTGACGGTTTTATTGGCACAGGTCTGCGAAAGGACCAGTATGTGTGCGACTGCTCCGACATAGACGACATCATTGTATTCCTCAAGAATGGCAATTACACCATCACCCGTGTGGCAGACAAACACTTTGCCGGAAAGGACATCATTCACGCCGCAGTGTTTAAAAAGAACGATAACCGCACCATTTACAATGTGGTTTACTTCGATGGAAACTCGGGTAATGTGATGATGAAGCGGGCACCGGTTACGGGGATCACAAGGGATAAGGAATACAACATTGCCAGGGAGCACAAATACACCAAAATCCTTTATTTCAGTGCCAACCCCAATGGCGAAGCAGAAGTAATCAAGGTCTACCTCCGGCCCAGGCCCAGGTTAAAGACTCCGGTTTTCGAGCAGGATTTTGCCGAATTGGCCATCAAGGGCAGAAACGCGCGGGGAAACATCCTGACCAAATTCTCGGTTCAGAAAATAGTAATGAAGGAGAAGGGAGTATCCACACTGGGAGGCAGAAAAATATGGTTCGACGAGGATGTGATGCGACTCAACGTCGATGCAAGGGGAATTTTCCTTGGGGAGTATTCAGGAGAGGATCAGATCCTTGTGATCACAAAATCAGGGCATTTCCGGACCACCAATTTCGATCTGAGTAACCATTTTGAAGATGATGTTCTGATCATTGAAAAATTCAGAAAAGAAAAAATATGGTCGGCAGCATACTATGATGCCGATCAGCAATATTACTACCTGAAAAGGTTCCATATCGAACCCTCCGCTAAATCCATCCGCATTATAGGTGAAAACCCCGAATCGCGTCTCATTCGTATTACTGAAGTGGAGTATCCAAGGCTGGAACTGAAATTCGGAGGGAAAAGCCGCGACCGCGATCCGGAAATCATTGAAGTAGCCGAGTTTATAGGAATTAAAAGCTACAAAGCCAGGGGAAAAAGACTGTCCAACTATGAGGTGAAAATCGTAGAGGAGCTTGAACCCATGGAAGGACCAAAAAAGTCTGAAGAGTCTGAAGAGTCTTTAAAGCCAAAAGAAGAAGAGGCTGTAAAGCCTGTAAAGCCAAAAGAAGAAGAGGCTGAAGAGTCCATAAAGCCTAAAGAGGCTGCAAAGTCTGTAAAGTCCCTAAAGCCTAAAGAGGAGCTTGATGAGGAGGCTGATGAGGCTCCGGCTGAAAAAAAGACTCCAAAGGCTCCAGCCAAGAAGAAGAAGGCTGCAGGTAAGAAGAAAACTGAAGCTCCCAAGCAAAACCCGGATGACATTCCCATGGAGGTTGTAAAACCCAAGGAGGAGAAAAAGGGTAAGAATAAGGATGAGGATAAGGATGAGCCAGAATCCAACGGACAGTTTTCACTGGGCTGGTAAGATGAAACCAAGAATATTCCTCATCGGATTTATGGGTTCTGGCAAAACAACGGTTGGCTCTCAGCTGGCCCGGTTCCTGGGATATGAGTTTGTGGATATGGACCAATTGATAGAGGAAACTGCTGGCATGACCGTGCCCGGTATTTTCTCCGAACTGGGTGAGGAGGTATTCAGGAAGTGGGAGCATAAAATCCTTTTGGAACTTTGCAAAAGGGATAAAGTTGTGGTTGCCACGGGAGGAGGAGCACCCTGTCACGGAAGCATGATGCCTATCATGAACGAGCATGGTACCAGCGTCTATATTAAACTTTCTCCGGAAGCACTGAAAGATCGCCTCACCAACTCGAAAACAGAAAGGCCTCTTATACAGGGTAAAACAGACCAGGAATTATTAAACTTCATCAGAAAGCTGCTGGACACCCGTGAAAGATTCTATAACCAGGCTACATACATCGTTGATGGCTTTAACCTGGATGCAGAATGGCTGGCCGGCCACCTGAAAGAATTCTGAATTTTGTATATTTGATACGTGAAGCAATTCTTTCGACTCCTTATGATCAGTTTTGGGCTGCTCCTTTTATTGGGAGTCAGCGGAAATCAGAATGAGCAGATAGCCATTACTGCTAATGAGCCTGATCGTATTATAATGCTCGACACCCCGTCCGGAATCATACCGGAAGTCTCTACAGAATTACCCCAGCCCTTTTTCAGCAGGTGGATCTTGCCTGGTGAGGGATCTTTGAGCCTTCACACAGAAAATGAATATATCACTGCTAATATTGTCAGAACCAGGCTTCATTTTTTCAATGAGCGTTACAGAGAATATATCCCAGGGCTTGCAGAGAAAAAAGGGATGCGCTTAATCCTTCCTGCCCATGAGGGCGACCAATCCAGGGCCTAGCGTCATATCATTTATCTTTTTTCAGTTTGGCCTGCGTGTAAGCAGGACATAACTATTTATCATTCAAAATATTATATTATGAAAACCATGAAATATATATTCATAGGAATGGTCATTTTATCCATGACCATGGGGGGTTTTTCCTCCACATTGGGCCAGGAAGTGATTCACTTTTCTGAGACCTACAAAAGCAAAGAAATCATGAGTCTGCTGGACAGCGATGCTACCTTTCTCTCATTGTTGAACCAGGATCAGGCCGCCCCTGAAAACTCATGGCTTGGAAGCTGTGCCGAATCTGATTCAGACAAACTCTGGAAATATCTGCACAGCAAGGAAATCCAGAGCCAGCTGCCCAAGGATCTTCGCTTTGCCTGGGGATGGGAAAGTGAAAATGGAAGCAAGCGACTTTATGTTCTGAAAGATGCCGGGGCAAAGGGCCCGGGTCAGAAGGACATTCTTTCCGTGCAGGTTCAGGAAGGGCACAATAAAGGAAACTATGAAATCCTCCTGAACTTCTCCAGTGAGGGAGCCGACAGCTGGGCAAGAATGACAAAAGAAAATGTGGGAAGAAATATTGCCATCGTCATCGAAGATAAGGTTGCCGCAGCTCCAATGGTTAGGGAGGAAATCCGTATGGGAAAGTGCCTGATCTCAGGAAAATTCAGTAAAGCAGAGGCCCTGGAACTCAAAAGCCTTCTTGGATTCTGATTAGAACATTGCGGATAGTAATTCCTCATTCCCCAGGCCATTGATATAGTCTTCCACATTAATACCGGACAGGCGACTTCGGATGGTCTGGGGATCATGAATGGAACCCTTTACGGCTGTTTCCAGGATGTGTATATCCTCTGATCCGGTAAAATCCCCATTGATACTTATATCAAGGATGACCCCCTTTTCCACATTCAGATGAATGGCAAGATCGCCTGCCTCAAAGGCAAGGGCTTTTTGAAAATGGTACCTGGGAGAGTAGCCAAAATTCCACTCCCAGGATGAAAATTTTTGCTCCATCAACTCTCTGATCTCCAGATTATCTTCCTCGCTATATTCATAAGGTGATGCTTTCAGACTTTGCAGGACTGAATCAAAGAGAAAGTTCCGGAATTCTTCAACATCCATTTTCTCCGCAAGATGATCACTGATATTTGTGACCTCAGAAGGTACAGATTTTACCGCCCGGTCTTCAAAATTCCCGGCTTTTACTTTGAGGGCCTTTGAAAGATCCTTCATCCGTGATGAAAAAAGAAGGGTTCCATGGTGCATCACCCTGTTTTTGAAAACATGACTTGCCGTTCCCGAGATTTTCTTTGATCCCAGGAGTAGCTCATTACGTTTACCAAGCTTCACATCAAGCCCCAGTTTTTTCATTGCCTCAATGACAGGCAGGGTATGCCTCTTATAATCTACCAGCTCCCCCTCCTTACCCGAGGTAATAAAGACAAAGTTCAGGTTACCCAGATCA
Source organism: uncultured Bacteroidota bacterium (assembly GCA_963713725.1). Taxonomy (GTDB): domain Bacteria; phylum Bacteroidota; class Bacteroidia; order Bacteroidales. The sequence goes on along the minus strand of CAVQMZ010000023.1, from coordinate 298,541 downwards.
TGAAAAACTGTTCCACCCCCTGAAATGCGCCTGATCACATCAATCCCCTTGTCCTGGACATAGGGAAGATTGATCTCAGCCAGGGTATTCTGGTGTTTCCCAACCACTATACTGGGCCTGTTCCTGTATAAGAGGAAATAACCTTCTGTCCTGTGTTTCAGCAGTACCTCTTCCGAGGCCAGGTTGAAATAGGGATCTGTATTTTCACTGATGATGCAATGCATGAAGTTGGAATCAGGGTTTTTGGGCCTCGCGGGAAGGAAGCTTTGTAATCCACCAGGAGGGAGGAAGCTTTGCCAGTGATAGCATAAACAATTTGTAAACCAGCCACCCACAGGCCAATCCAAGAAAAGAGCCAAATAAAACATCTCCCGGATAATGTACGCCGAGGTAGATACGGCTGTAAGCCACCAGCAGCGCCCATAGAACCATAAGGCTTGTAAACCAGCTTTTTTTTACCCAGAGAAACAGCAGGGTGGCCACCCCGAAGGTATTTGCAGCATGGGAAGATACAAATCCGTACTTCCCTCCGCATTTATTGTGAACCAGGTGTACCATTCCTTCCAGAGAAGGCTCGTGACAGGGCCTGAGTCGCATGAAAACATTCTTAAAAAGGTGTACGGAGACCTGGTCCGTAAGCGTAACAACCAGGATGATGAAGACCATCATGCCCGCCAGTTGCCATCCCTTCTTCCACCCAAGAAAACCAAGCAACAAAATGTAAAAGGGCCACCAGGTGGTTTTTCCACTGATCCACCACATGATGGAATCCATCGATTCGCTATTCATCCCGTTCAGGAAGAGGAATAGCCTGGTGTCAATCTCCAGCAGCCAGTCTATCATAAGATCAGGAAGTAAGCATTTTCCAGATGATGTCATTGAGGGTCACCAGGCCCACATTGGCCACGGATGAGATAAAGTGATATTTCACCTCCGGCAGGTCTTTGCTAATCTCTTCTGTAAGCTCTTCATCCAGAAGGTCAGATTTAGTGATAACAAGTATTCTTTGTTTATCAAGCATCTCGGGATTGTACTTCTCAAGCTCGGAGAGCAGAATGTGATACTCTTCCCGGATATCATTGCTGTCGGCCGGCACCAAAAACAGCAGCATGGAATTTCTCTCGATATGCCGCAAAAATCTGTGTCCAAGACCTTTCCCTTCGCTTGCACCTTCAATAATTCCAGGAATATCAGCCATCACAAAGGAGCGGTCATCCCGGTATTTTACTATACCCAGGTTGGGGACAAGTGTGGTAAAAGGATAATCTGCAATTTTTGGTTTTGCCGCTGACATGGCCGAAAGCAGGGTTGATTTTCCTGCATTGGGAAAACCAACCAGACCAACATCAGCCAGGAGTTTCAATTCAAGAATAAATGATCCTTCATTCCCATCTTCTCCAGGCTGCGCAAACCGGGGGGTTTGCATCGTGGAGGATTTAAAATGATCGTTTCCCTGACCACCCCTTCCACCCGGAATAAGTATTTTTTCCTCTCCATCTTCGGTTATCTCCAACAACACTTCCCTGGTCTCGGGATCACGGACCACGGTACCCAGAGGAACATCGATAAAAGCATCCATTCCACTGGCGCCGGTACTCAGGCTTGATCCGCCCGATTCCCCGTTGGTGGCAAAAACATGTCTCTTGTATTTCAAATGAAGCAGGGTCCACAACTGGCTGTTGCCCCTCAATATCACATGTCCGCCTCGTCCACCATCGCCTCCGTCCGGACCTCCCTTCGCAGTAAGTTTGTCACGGCGAAGATGAGCAGAGCCACTGCCCCCCTTTCCTGAGCGACAGAAAATCTTCACATAATCGACAAAATTGGCGTTGGACATATCCTTTTGGGAACCAAACGGGTCAGTTCACTTTTTCAATCACCTCAACAATGCGCTCGAAAATCTTATCCACAGAGCCAGTCCCGTCAATGGGGGCATGCTTGTGCATCTTATCATAATAGTAGGTTACCGGAATGGTCTGCCGGCCATATACATCAATTCGGTTCTGAATGGTTTCCAGGTTATCATCTGAACGCCCTGTTTGCTCTCCCCGCTTCATAAGCCTATTTACCAATTCATCCTTGGGAACATCGAGTGAGATCATTACACTTACGCGTTCATCCATATCTGTAAGCGCCTTTCTCAATTCACGCGCCTGGTCCACTGTCCTTGGGAATCCGTCAAAAATAAAGCCCGGTCCATCCTGGTTATCCGATAACTTATTCCGGATCATTCCAATTACGATCTCATCTGACACGAGCTCTCCCCTGTCCATAATTTCTTTAGCCCTGATACCGAGCTCGGTCTTGGCGGCAACCTCGGCCCTAAGCAAATCGCCGGTGGAAATATGTGTCAGGTTATACTTGGCGATGATATTACAGGCCTGAGTTCCTTTCCCCGATCCCGGGGGTCCAAATAATACAATATTAAGCATGTTTTTTCACTGTTTTTAAGACGAGATCAAAAGTAATAAAGATTCCCGTTAAGACTCAACCAGTTGGAAAATTTCCTTATAATTTCTACCATAGCCATCATAATCGAGACCATAACCCAGGATGAAGTCATTGGGAATCTCAATACCCACATAATCGAGCTTGACATCACGTATGGTTGCCTCTGGTTTATGCAGGAAGGTGGCCACCCTGATTTCGGCTGGCTCATAGCCTGAAAGTTGCCTGATGATAGTCTCCAGGGTAATTCCGGTATCCACAATATCCTCCAGGACCACTACAACACGATCCTTCATATCAAAATTTATCCCGATCAGCTGCTTGACCGTGCCGGTAGATTGGAGCCCACTGTAGGAAGTAAGTTTCAGGAAAGTAATCTGGCAGGGAAAGGAGATCTGCTTATAGAGATCACTCGCAAACATGAAGGCGCCATTCAAAATACCCAGAAATATGGGATCCTTATCAGCCAGTTCCCTGTTCATTTGCTCTGCAATCCGGCTGACTTCCTTTTGTATCCGTTGCTCTGAAATAAAGGGGCCAAACACTTTATCCTTAACCTTTACCAAATCGTTCTTCATAAAATTTTTTTCTTGAAATTAAGCAATGATCCACAGGAAAAAAAATAATTGTAATTTCGTTAGCTGATATTTAACCATTAAGCACATATAAGTTATGAAACCCAGAGTCAGTATTATTATGGGAAGCACTTCGGATCTTCCCATCATGGAAAAAGCAGCCAAAATTCTTGACGAATTTGAAATCCCTTTTGAGATTAATGCCTTATCAGCACATCGGACTCCGGATGAGGCCGCAGAATTTGGTAAAGGTGCAGCTGACCGGGGAATCGGGGTGATCATAGCAGGAGCCGGAGGAGCAGCACACCTTCCCGGGGTAATGGCAGCACTTACGCCCCTTCCTGTGATCGGAGTACCCATTAAAGCCTCCATCTCCATCGATGGCTGGGACTCCATCCTCAGTATTCTCCAGATGCCTCCGGGAATTCCCGTGGCAACTGTGGGTCTCGACGGAGCAATGAATGCAGGGATTCTCGCCGTACAAATCCTGGCAACTGGTGATGAGGCCCTTCTTAATAAGCTTAAGAAGTATAAAAAAGAGCTTGCTACAAAAATTGTGAAGGCAAACAAGGAACTGAAGGAGGTTTCATTTAAGTTTAAAACAAATTGACCTGAAAATGATTAAGCCGCGAAAGTGGATCATAGAAAGACCGGGATTTTTAATTCCGGTCTTTTTTTTGTCCTGTTTTCCCATGGGGGGACAGGTTTTTCAGCCTGACGCGATTTCCGCTGGCCTCGGCTCCTGCTTTGTTGGCCGGTCAGGGGAAGCTTCTGCAAGTCTTAACCAGGCAGGCCTGGGGAGGATCAGTCAAAGTTCAATTGCCCTGCACCATAAAAGGCCATTCATTACTTCAGGCCTCGATATTCTATCCCTTTCCCTGCAGTTTGCCCTGAAAAATGGCGGGCCGGGTCTCAGCTTCTCCACCATCGGGGTTCCGGGTATGAGACAAACTTCTGCTATGGCTGTCCTACGGAATGAGCTTGCATAGTCGTCTTTATGCAGGTGTGGGGATAAGGCTTTTGAATACAAGCATCGAAGATGAGGCCTTTTACCTCCTGGGAGCAGGATTTGCCCTTGGATTTCAATTCCTTGTCAATGATGAGCTGATCATTGGTGCTCATATGACAACTCCCGAGTCCTGGATGTCCGGAACCATGGCCAATGGGCAGAAAACCCTGATGATCACATCCGGATTTTCGTATCTTTTCTATGAGACTGCCCGTTTCCACTCTGAAGTCCGGGTGCAGACAGGCAAAGCCTTACAATGGTGCAGTGGGATGGATATAAAGATTAGTAAGGCCCTAAGCCTTCTGATCGGCCTGAACAACCAGCCATGGTCTTTTACAGCTGGTATTTCCCTTAAGCACAAGCAATGGCTTATCGCCCTGGCAGGAAGCTACTGCATGGATACAGGAACTACTCCTCAATCCACCCTGAGCTATGGATGGTAAAAGGACATGCTCCTGGCTGTTCCTGTTAGCATACTCGCCGGGTTTCCCCATCTCACACTGGCTCAGCAAAATGAAGAATTGATCGATCTCAGTGAGGATCAGTTGATGCGCCAGGAGGATGCGGGTTATGCAGAAGAACTGTATGAAGAGCAACTGGACCTGCTTTCCTTTCCAATAAATCTAAACACGGCTAACATGGCCCAGCTGGAATCCAGCGGACTGTTCACCCCTTTCCAGGCTCAATCCCTGATTCGCTACAGGGAGACCTACGGCAATCTCCTCTCCATATATGAGCTGGCTTCCATCCAGGGATGCGGGAGACTGGAAGTACAGAACATTTATATGACAGTGGATGAAACCTTTCCCTCCCCTCAACAAAAAGGGCCTCGTGGGTATGTCCTGCTTTTTGCTGGCAGGGCTTATGCAAATTCCGCGAATCAGGTGGTTTATCCGGGCTCTCTCTGGAAAAGCAGCCTGCGTCTTAAAAAAGGCCTGGGCAAAAGGTTGTCGGTGGGTTTAGCCTATGAAAAGGATCCTGGCGAACAGGCATTCTGGGGATATCGGCCGGAACACCTATGCGGCTATATTCACTGGAAGGGGAAGGGAAGTCTGGAGCAGCTCATCATCGGGACTTTCAAAATTAATAACGGGATGGGGCTGATTCACGGATCCAATCTTATGAACAGCCCTGCAGGAATCCAATCCCGCCCCCTGCTTCTTTCTACACTTAAATCCTATGCAGGGACGGCAGAGTCTCTCCTGCAACAGGGAGCTTCCTGCAGCTTAAATCTGGGCACTTTAAAATTATTAATCTGGGCTTCATTCCAGGGTATTGACCTGAGCCTGGATGGTCTTGCAGAAAATACCCAAAGTCCGGATTGGTCAGCTTTTATGAGAAAAAACGCTTACCATCGAAGCTCCTCTGAGCAACTGGGACGAAACCTTGCCTACCTGGGGAGTGCGGGTATTCAGTTAACGGTCAGTCTGAACAGGCTAAACCTGGGGCTGCAATATGCCCCTGAATTTTCCAGCCTCACCCCAAGGGGAAGAGATAGCCTTCAGGTTTATCAGGGATACAGGCTCTACCATGCCTCAAGCATGCAGTGGCACTGGAGGTCCCCCAGAACAGAGCTCTATGGTGAGTTTGCACCGGGGACCGGGCACTCATCGGCCTTTCTGGCCGGAAGCCGTTTCTTTCTCAATGATTTCCTTTCGGGCACCCTTCAGCTTCACAGCTATGGGGCAGATCACCGGGAAACTTTCGCATCTGCCTATGCTTCCGGGAGTCACATTAAAAATGAAAGGGGAGTTCTGCTTCTTATCCATGCCGAGCCCTTCAGGGCAATCAGATCCGATTTTGCTCTGGAGCTATTTGAAAGTCCCGCCCCAAGAACACTGGTGATAGTTCCTTCCTCCGGATTCAGGTTTATGCTCACCCTTAAGAACGGAAACCATGAACCGATTCACTGGAGATTTCGACTTGTGAAAACCCTGCGTCAGATAACACCCGCATCAGAGGTCCAGGCGGGGATCCGCCCCCTTGCTCATATAGATAATAACAGGATGGATGGGAGGGTAGTTTATAAACCTTTTTCAGGCTTCACCTGGCAGAACAGACTGGTGTTCTCCTACTCGCCCGGAGAGAGATCAAAGCGCGGCCATGCTATACTTCAACAATTAACTGTCCGGGTAAAAAATAGGTTAAGATGCACTGCCCAGCTTGTAATGTACAATATACCATCCTGGGATAACCGAATCTACCTTTATGAACCGGGACTATATCAGCAATTCAGTTTCCCTGTATACAGTGGGACAGGACATAAAATTTCCGCACTGATTTCCTTCCATCCCAGTGAAAGCATTGTTTTTGAGACAAAAGGTACAATTGTGTGTGAAAGTGATGAAAAGAAATGGGAACTCGCTATGCAAATTCGGGTAAAGCTTTAATCGAATTTCATATCCATAATATGGATCTGCAGATTTACCTTACCCCGAAACTCATTTTCCATGATCTGATAACAGATATCAAAGGGGGCCCCTTTGTTAATCTGACTTATTTTCTCCCCCTGATGAAAGGCGATCCCCGGGAAAACTTTAAAGGGATTTTCTTCCTGAATAAGGGTCAGCTTCAAGTGTTCATTATTAGCTCCCACCGTCCGTCCATATCCATTATCCACCACATTCTCTGACAGGAAAATGGGGCTGTTATTCTCCGGACCAAAGGGTTGGAACTGTTTTAATATCCGGAAGAATTTATCATCGATCTGACTCAACTGCAGCTCAGCATCAATCTCCACAACCGGAATAAGCTGCTCGGGATCAATTGTGTCCTGCACTATTTCCTCAAAGCGTCTGGTAAACTCTTCGATCCGGTTTTCTTTCAGGGTTAATCCGGCTGCATACTTATGCCCGCCAAAATTCTCCAGCAGATCGCTACATGACTCAATGGCCTGGTATAGATCAAAGCCATTGACCGACCTTGCCGAACCTGTGGCAAATCCATTTGACATGGTCAGAATGACCGTGGGTTTATAGTAATGATCCAGTAACCTGGAGGCAACAATTCCAATCACACCCTTGTGCCATTCAGGATTGTAAAGTACAGTGGAATTTTTCTCCTGAAGCTTTTTATTGCTTCGGATCATTTCAATGGCCTGTTTGGTAATTTCGGTATCAACGCTCCTTCTGTCCACATTGAAATTATTGATCCTCTTACTGAAAAAATGTGCATCCTTCCTTTTCTCGCACACAAGCAGTTCCACAGATTTTCTACCCGACTCCATCCTTCCGGCCGCATTGATCCGGGGACCAATCTTATAAACGATGTCCTCAATATCAATGCCCTTGGTTTCCATTCCCGCCACGTCACATATGGCCCTGAGACCAATGGAGGGTCTTTCATTCAGTTTTTTCAGGCCAAAATGCGCCATAATCCTGTTTTCTCCGGTTATGGGAACAATGTCTGAAGCTATGCTGACTACAACAAGATCAAGATATTCGTATACAAGTTCCCTGGAGAGCCCTGCGTCAATGGCAAAGGCCTGTATCAGCTTCAGCCCCACCCCGGCACCTGAAAGTTCCTTGTAGGGATATGAGCACTCGGGCTGCTTCGGATCCAGAACGGCCACCGCCCTTGGAATCTCATCCCCCGGATTGTGGTGATCACATATGATGAATTCCACGCCCTTTGAACGGGCATATTCAACCTTATTCACTGCCTTGATACCACAATCCAGCGCAATAACCAGGGAAAAGCCATTTTTTGCTGCCAGGTCAATTCCCTTCTGGGATATCCCATATCCCTCGTCATAACGATCAGGAATATAATAATCGATTGTTTTAAAGTAATCTTTGAAAAACGAATAGACCAGGGAAACCGCAGTAGTGCCATCCACATCATAGTCCCCGTAGATCATAACCTTCTCACCCGAATGTATGGCATCCTGAATTCTCTGGATGGCCACATCCATATTTTTCATCAAAAAAGGATCATGAAGATTGGCAAGATCTGGACGAAAAAAGTCCCTGGCTTCATCGAAGGTTGAAATACCACGCTGAATAAGTAACTGAGCCAGGGGTTTTGTAATTGTAAGTTTGCTGGATAAAGAAGCGATTAAGTCCTCATCGCCCTGTGCTTTTATTACCCAGTTTTTTTTCATGATGTTTTACACTTCAGCAGGCACTCTTCACCCCTTCCAGACTGCAAAATTAACATAATCTTTTTTATACCTTTGTGAGCAGAAAAATAAATCTGAAAATGCACAATTCCGAACACAGCGAACAGGAAGAAATCAGGCGGTCTTCCCTTGAGGAAATTAAATCACTGGGCATTAATCCCTACCCCCCGGAGACTTTTGAAATCAGTCATAAAAGCGCCGAAATCAAAGAGATCTTTGAACAGAATGAAAGCGCCTTGAAGGATATCTCCCTGGCGGGACGTATCATGAGCCGCAGAATTATGGGGAAGGCTTCCTTTGCTGAAATTCAGGACTCCTCCGGAAGAATACAAATTTACCTCAACAGGGATGAGCTTTGTCCGGATGAAGACAAAACTCTCTATAATACGGTTTTCAAAAAACTACTGGATATTGGTGATATTATCGGGATCAAAGGATATGCTTTTCGCACCCAGGTGGGTGAGATCTCTGTTCATGTCAAGGAGCTATTCATTTTAAGCAAGTCCATCAGACCACTGCCCATTGTAAAGGAAGCTGAAGGCAAGGTATATGACGCCGTGACCGATCCCGAATTTCGCTACAGGCAGCGTTATGTGGATCTGATTGTTAATCCGGCCTCAAGAGAACTGTTTAAAAAACGCACTCAGGTATATACCACCCTTCGGAACCTCTTTAATGAGCGCGGTTACCTGGAGGTTGAAACACCGGTGCTTCAGCCCATCCCCGGGGGCGCAGCAGCCAGGCCATTTATAACCCATCATAACAGCCTTGACATTCCCCTTTACCTTCGTATCGCCAATGAACTTTATCTGAAAAGACTGATCGTCGGTGGTTACGACGGGGTTTATGAATTCTCAAAGGATTTCAGGAACGAGGGCATGGACCGCACGCACAATCCTGAATTCACGGTTATGGAAATTTATGTGGCCTATAAGGATTACAAGTGGATGATGGATTTCACCGAGGAGATGATCGAGAAAGTCGCACTTGATCTTCACGGCACCACAAAGGTGATGGTAGGTGACAAGGAAATAGATTTCAAACGACCCTTTAAGCGGATCACCATGATCGATGCCATTAAAGAGCATACGGGTTATGATATAGGAGGACTTGATGAAAAGGGCCTACGGGATGTGGCCGATAGCCTCAATGTGGAATTAGATGATTCCATGGGAAAGGGCAAAATCATCGATGAGATCTTTGGTGAAAAAGCCGAGCCCCATATGATACAGCCCACCTTCATCATCGACTACCCGGTGGAAATGTCGCCCCTTTGCAAGAAGCACCGTGATAACCCCGAGCTCACCGAACGCTTCGAGCTGATGGTTAATGGAAAAGAGTTGTGCAATGCCTATACCGAGCTGAACGATCCCATCGACCAGCTCGCCAGGTTCCAGGAGCAGCTGAAGCTGTCTGCGAAGGGAGACGATGAGGCCATGTTCATCGATATGGACTTTGTCCGCGCCCTCGAATACGGCATGCCCCCCACCTCCGGTATGGGACTGGGCATGGACCGCCTGGTGATGCTCATGACCAACCAGACCAGCATCCAGGAAGTGCTTTTCTTCCCGCAGATGCGACCTCGGGTCGCATCTGCAAGTCAAAAGTCTGAAGTCGTGAGTCAAAAGGAAAAGAAAGAGGAAGAAGAAGCTAGTCCAAAGGAAGAGGAGATTGAGTTGAGTGAGGATGAAAAAGTGATTATAGATATCCTGAAAGAAAACTCCCCCAGTGACCTGAACGAGTTAAAAACCAAGGCAGGACTTAGCAATAAGAAGTGGGACAAGGCCATCAAAGGGCTGACCAAAAATAAGCTGGCCAGGGTGGAAAAAACCGATGCCGGCTTGTTGGTTTCGTTGGCATAAAGTACAAGGTATTCCGATAAATGATCTATGAGGCCTCAACCATTCGGTTGGGGCTTTCTTTTTGTCACCTGATTGTCACGGATGTCTTGATCTGGTGGATCTTGAGTGAAACACTAGAATACAGTCCTATTTGACTCATGTCCCCCAATACCTTAACTTGCAGTATACAAGTCTAATCCTATGCCCACCAAACTATCCCGGTTCTGGCAGGAGTTAAGGAGGCGCCATGTCACCAGGGTGTTCATCTGGTATGCCGGTGTCGCCATGGTACTTATCGGGCTTGCAAGCGATGTTGCCGGTCCGTTCAATTTGCCGGATGGAACACTCCGTCTTGTCATGATTTTGATCATCATTGGATTTCCTCTGGCAATAATCTTCTCCTGGATTTTCGACATCACCCCCGAAGGATTAAAAAAGACCAAACCCTATGAAGAAGCAGTTTCAGATGAAACTGAAAATCAGAAAAAAGTACCAAGGATAACCTATAATAACTCGGTAGCGGTTCTTCCTTTTGAGGATATGAGCCCGAATAAAGACCAGGCGTATTTTTGCGAGGGGATTGCTGAGGAGATCATCAATTCCCTGACCCAGGTGAAACGTCTAAAGGTCATTGCACGGACATCCTCATTTGCCTTTAAAGGCAAGCAAATGGATATTCGGGAAATTGGCAACACACTGGATGTCGCAAATGTCCTGGAAGGGAGTATACGTAAAGACGGAGACAACATACGCATCACCGCCCAGCTCATCAGGGTGGAGGATGGCTACCACCTCTGGTCAGAGACCTATAAAAGGGAGCTAAAGGATATTTTCAGCATTCAGGAGGAAATATCCCTGGCCATCGTGGAAAAGCTAAAAATGAATATACTGGGAGAGGCGATAGGTGGTATCCTGAAGCATTACACAGAAAGCACGGTCGCGTATATGCACTACCTCAAAGGTTTGAATTATTATCAGATGATGACTCCCGAGGCCAACCAGAAAGCGCAGGAGAACTACCGCAAAGCCATCGAAGTAGATCCGAAATATGCTCTTGTCTACGCTATACTGGGTAGTAATTATCTCCATGCATGTATATCTGGTTTCATATCACCTGATGATGCGGTAAAGTATGCCAGGGAATATACATTAAAAGCACTCGAAATTGATAAGACTGTTCCCGTGGCGAATGGCACTTTGGCTGGTATTCTGTCATTTTATGACTGGGAACTGGAAGCTTCAGAAGAATATTTTATCAAATCAGTAAGGTTAAACCCCAACACAGCATGGGACCGCTGGTTCTATTCCTTGTATTTAATATTTATTGGTCGAATAGATGAGGCCATTGCAGAATCCCTATATGCCCTTGAAAATGATCCATTTAATATTTACATCCGTTCATATATTGGACTATATTATCTGGTGGCGGGAGATGGAGATGAATGCATTCATTGGCAGAAATCAGTCATAGATTTATATCCCAACGGCTTTATGGCGTTCCTGCATCTTGGTGAAGCTTATGAGGTAAAAGGCATGCTGCAAGAGGCTATCGAATCGTACGAAAAAGCTGTCACCCTGTCGAGTGGGAGTCCCGTAGCTGAAGCTAAACTTGCCTGCACTTTGCACAAAGCAGTAAGAACTGATGAAGCGCGTAAAAGAATCGAAAAAGTGGAAAACATGAAAAATAGAGTAACTTTTTATGTTCCATCCGCCCCACTGATCAACTATTATCTGCTCACAAAGGATCTTGACCGGGCCTTCTACTGGTTGAATAAGGCGTGTGACGAACACGATTTTAATTTAGTCTTCATGATGAGAAGCCCTGCAGCCGAATACCGCATGCCCGACGATCCCCGCTTTAATGCTTTGCTTGAGGAGACCGGACTAAATAAATATATGACCTAGACTGACAGTCACAAGTTTGTCTTGGTCTCAGTTATTATCTTCTCCCTTTCCACTCATACATAATCTGATAATCATTCAGCATCCCATGTTTCCCGCACATGAAACCGGAGACTGCGTCTCCGAGTGAAAAGTCAAACCGAAGCGAAGCCGAGCTCACGAAAGCGAATCGGAGCAAAGCGGAGATCGGCAAAGCCAACCTGAGCAAAGCGGAGATCGGCAAAGCCAACCTGAGTAAAGTCAAAAGTCAGGAGGAAGAAGAGGCTAGTCCAAAGGGAGAGGAGATTGAGTTGAGTGAGGATGAAAAGCTGATAATAAATCTGCTGAAAGTGGAGAAGACTGAAGATGGTTTGTTTGTATCGCAAGTATAAAATTTTCAAGAAACTGATCCAAATTCTGATCCTTCCAGGCCACAATCAAGCATTACTTTCTTTCCCGAATAAAAGCTTACTCTTTGAACAAAAAGTAACAACAGGCGTTTATCTAAATATTGTTTAAGTTTTAAATACTATTTGTTAAACAAATTAAACCTGTAAATCATGAAAACAAGAAAAAACATAATAAAAGCCACTTTACTCGGAATGACTCTTCTCATGTTACCGAATACTTTAAAAGCCATTGAGAGTCTGGAAGTAATAATAGATGAGAATGCGGCTGTACTAACGCTAAAAGTGAATTCTGCCAATAAAAATGGGATCAATTTTTCCCTATATAATGAAAACGCAAGAATGATCTTTAGTGATAGAGCAGAAATGAACGAGTCTTTTGAATCTCTGGTTGATTTCTCTGAATACCGTCAGGGAACATATACATTAGTTTCCACTACAGGCAGTTTCCGATTTAATAAGATACTTGAAGTAAAGGGCGCCAAAGTTGAAATAATAGATAGTTATTATTCCTTCACACCTGTAATTCAGCAATATGGAGATCAGCTGATAGTAGATTACAATAATTTTGCCAATAGTGCTATTGGAATAGGCATTATAGACGAGTCAAACAACTATTATGACTTCTTCTATGACGAAGATGATATGGTATTTCAGAAAGTCTTTTCCCTCAAGAATCTGGAAAGTGGAGAGCACAAATTGACATTCACAGCAAATGGTGAGTTTTTCGAGCATGTCTTCGTTGTACAGTAAATATCCTTTTTACTGAGTCAGGATTTACTGACCAAAGTGAGCCACTACTTCCTCGTTATAACCCATTGACCTGAACGAGTTAAAAACCAAGGCAGGACTTAGCAATAAGAAGTGGGACAAGGCCATCAAAGGGCTGACCAAAAACAAACTGGCGAGGGTGAAGAAGACCGATGCGGGCCCCTTTGTCTCATTGGCATAGCCTATATATAAATGATTTTTGTAAGCCTCAGCCAACCAGCTGGGGCTTTTTTGTCACCTGGTTGTCACTGATAGATCATATATAACAATCCTCTATCAAACTTAATCCAATCAGAAATGCTAAATTCACGAACAAATAAATTCGTTATGAGAAGATTCGTGTTTTTTCTTTTTCTGATTATAAATGGCTATATACTATCAGGACAGAAATTCGATTTAATTATTACTGCTGATTCCGATTCGATTCTTTGTGAGATTGACAGCATTACCACAGATGATATATTCTTTACTGCCAGAAAAAACTCAGGCAAATTTTCAAGCAGTATTCCTTTATCCAAGGTATCTGAATACTCGTACAATACTGCCAGTAAGCAAGGCATGAGGCAAATTCCGGGAACCATATATTACAAGAGTGCTCCTTTCATAGATATGAATAAGAATACATTTTACGCCACAGTGGCCCCTGGAGGTTATAGTTTTATACTTGGCTCATATGAACGAATGATTATCAGTACTCCTGGACCATTCATTACCTCACACTGGCTTGGAATTGGGGGTGGGATTGTAGCTGAGTGGTTCGGTGATGAGGGTCTGGCTTTTAAAGCTTTCTACACAGGTCTTACAGGCTCAAATAATAACCATTTAGAGTTTAATCTTGGAATCACATATATGTCTGAAGTATCAACCACAGTTACCCCATTGGCCACTGTCGGTTACAGGTATCAAAAAGCAAATGGTCATTTTCTTTTCCGGATAGGTGGAGGGTGGCCTGAGCTTGTATTTTTAAGTCTGGGATTGGTCCTCTGAGTTTGTTTGCCTCACTATATTGCTCACGCCCTATTCCAATCAGATAAAACTTGGGTTGCCTAAGGAGAGGGGCTCTTCACTACTGTTACTGGCTTGTACTTCCATTGAAAAGCTTGAATAGGAATCCTAAACAAAGAGTAATTAGATAAGAAATATCCCAAGTTTGTCCATCGCCCCTCTCATCAAATAAACCATCTCAATCACAGCAAACAGATTACTTAGACATCATCTCATGTTTCCCGCAGATGAATCCCGGGCTTTCATCTGCAAGAACAAAATCAAAAGGAACCGAAAGAGAAAGTGGAAATGGAAGTTGAGATTTGCGATAACAAAAAGGCAATTATCAATATACTGGAAGCCAGCTTAGCCATGGAACTGAATAAAGCAAAAACACAGACCGGGCTCAGAAACAAGAAGTAAGACAAAGCCATCAAAGGCCTGACCAAGGGTATTAGCGGCCCAATTTGATTCATATCACATAAGATGGTAAATTGCACTGAACAATCATCATCTCTGGATGCCTGCAAATCCCAACAAACTATCCCAATTCTGGAAGGAGTTGAAACGAAGGAAGGTAATCCGAACTATTACCGTCTATGCAGCTGCAGCCTTTGTTATCCTGGAGTTGGTTTCAATCATAGTGGATCCACTTGGGCTTCCCGACTGGACCCTGGCATTTGTGATTGTTCTGTTAGTTGTTGGTTTCATTCTTTCTTTAATCCTATCCTGGATATACGATATTACTCCAGAAGGCATTCAAAAAACCTTGGCGACTGATAAGGAAGAAGAAAAGCCTGAATTTGTTACCAAGAAAAAAACATCCCTGGCTGTATGGATCGGCCTGGTGGTGGTGGTTGCATTCTGCATCCTCTATCTGACCAGAAATCTCCAACACAATTCTGAGATTACCAAACTTTACAAATCCATTGCCGTTCTGCCCTTTGAAAATTGGAGTGTCGATGAAGAACACGCTCATCTGGGAAATGCGCTGGCCAATGAGATCATAACAGAGCTCTACAAGGTTCATGATTTTCATGTCATTTCCTACACTTCCTCTGCCCGGTATCAGTTTCCGGGAAACCTGACTATTCCTGAAATCGGAAAAGAATTGGGCGCCAATTTCATTATTGAAGGTACGGTTGAGCGGCAAAATGATGAGGTCTCCATCCATGTCCAGGTCATTAAGGCAAAAGATGATGATCACCTCTGGGCAAATGAGTTTAAGGGCAAGTGGAAAGATATTTTTAAAATCCAGGACGAAATCGCCTTCCAGGTTGCTGAAAAACTCAGGGCAGTGCTTACTCCTGAAGAGATCGATGAAATCGATAAAAGACCCACACGAAACACAGAGGCTTATGATTATTACCTGAGAGGACTGGGTATATATGAAACCAATATTGGCATCAGAACGCAAGAAGCTATGGTATGGTTCAAGGAGGCCATCCGCATCGACTCCTCCTTTGCTCTGCCCTGGACCTATCTTTCCATGTGCTACTGGAGAACTTTAACACCTGAGTCTCCCGACTATTATAAAATAAAAGAGACAAATGAAAAAGCCCTGGAATTGGATCCTGACTTAAATATCGCCCTGGTTAATATGGCTGAGATCCTGGACAATGAATATGATTTTCAGGGTGCTGAAAAATTCATCCAACGTGCTCTGGATGCTGGTCCCGATCATTACTATGTACTCAGAAATGCGGGTCGCTTCTATACCCTCCTGGGTAAAAATGACCTGGCCATTTCATATTGTAAGAAGGCTTTGCAGAATGACCCGTCAAATCCAACTGCCCTGGGCTACCTATACAGGGGCTATTTTTATAGCGGTCAATATGAGTTAGCCTGGTCAGGCTTAAAGAGTGACACAAAAAACTCAAGTAGGATTAATGCAGTCAACTATTACCAGATATTGCTGGAGAGGGGCCACCTGGACAGTATATTTCAATTATCAAGCCCAGAGGTAGACAAGTATGCCATCGATTTTGGACTGGCCGCTGCTCACCTAAAATGCGGCAATACAGGAGAAGCAAAAAAATACCTTAGGCAGTTGGAAGAAGAACACTCCCCTTCCTATCATTATATGATTGCAATGGCAAATGCCTATGGAAATGATGCAGAGGAAGTTTGCAAATGGCTTGAACAGTCATACGAAGCACAGGAAAATATGCTGACTTACCTGAAAGTGGATCCGGCCTTTAAAAAATACCGGGACGAACCACGTGTAAAGGCGATCCTTCAAAAGATGAATTTCCCTGGTTAAATTCCCTAGAAAAAATCTGGCACCTAATAAAAATGAAAGCATACAGCATTCCGATTCAGATACGCTTCAGTGATATCGATATGAACCAACATGTAAACAATGCCGTTTATTTCACCTACATGGAAAATGCCAGGTCTGTTTTGCTAGTGGATGAACTGTTAAAATACCACAGTGAAGGAATGCAATTTATAGTGGCCGAAGCAAGGTGCAAATATATAAGGCCCATTAAACTAAACGATAAGCTTGTATGTGATCTGAGTTTTGCCCAGGTCAGACCAACTGCCTTTGATATCCACTATCTTTTTAAGAATGAAGAAAGCGGAATAAAATATGCGGAAGGTTCCACACGAATGGTTCTTTTTAATGAGAATACAGGTCGTCCGCTTCCCATCCCGGATTGGTTCACGAAAAAATATCTGGAAAAGTTAGCAATTTAAGGATATCATTCAATCAACTTACCTTATCAAATGCTTATGGCTCAGGGGCAATTCTTTTACCCTGATAATAAACAATTTCCACCTGAAAACGTTTGACTTTTGCAGAAAATCTATTTCCTGCCAGCATCAAAATTTTCTCATTAAAAAAAACACAGTATGAAAATCTACACCTTTTTATTGCTGGGACTCATCCTTGCAACTACCCTGAGTTGCGATAAAAACGAGGAGGAGACCCCTATTTCAATAGATGATTTAGCCGGAAGCTGGATTGCCGTTTCGTCAGTGTATACAAATAATTCAAACTCCGAGAATGTTATCGATTTGGTGACCCTCGGTGCTGAAATCCGGGTCACTATGCTGGATAATGGCGGGACAAGAACCTGGGTTACATTAGATCCATTCTCCGATGAGTGGGATTCACAAGCTGTAATAACTAACAACAACACTTTGACCTTAACTCCAGTGGAAGCAGAGCGGGGCGTAAATATATTTGAGTTTGTATTAGATAATAATACTCTTGAATTAACTAACCGCGACGATAGTTTTGATTTTACATTTACAGGTGCAAGCGAAGTCCCCGCAACCTCTGTTACACTTTTTGAGCGTAATTAGAGAAGGGAAAGGAAAATTTAAGGCCTCTGATATAGATCAGGGGCTTTTTTTTGAAATAAGCCCTGCTGTTTAACATGTATCTAACTGTTAATCAAAATGTTCTTGACATTTAGTTACTGGAATCGTATCTTGGTAAATAGCCAAATCTGATAAGGATTGGATTGATTTTTAGTAATTGCTATTGAACTAAATCATGTCCAGAGCCCAAATATTCAATACCATTGGTATTATTTTCTTCATCATATCATTTTTATTTGGGATACCCATCCTGATTTACCTCTCCATCGCTTTTATCATAGCTTCAATGATTTATTGGAGGAATAAATCGAAAAAGAAATCCAAAGAGGATTAATTTTGTACCTCCTCTAATTGTTAATTCAGCTTTGCTGCTTGCAGTGGTGATTTATATTTCCTGCGTCAACAAAACTGAAGTGGTTGTAATGGATCCCGCTGCGGTCATGTCGGTTACCAACAACAAAGAAGTAACAGATTTTTCCACCGACATTGGCAAAAAACTTATAAAAGTTCTGACACTTTTCCCGTTTGGCCTAAGTTTTAGCTTTCTCCAGGCCCAGGATAATATTGAAAATCTGGCTCTCACCCCTCCCATGTGATGGAATAGCTGGAATACCTTTCGTTTAAATATCCATGAAGAACTTGTAAAAGAAATCGCTGACATCTTCATTGAAAAGGCCTGAAAGATGCGGGATTTATTCTGATGCAGGATACCATACCTGTGGAGGTTCTCCAGGGAGTCTTGCTTATGAATACCTGGATGCACGGACTTATTCCAGCTGGGGTGTCGAGCCATTTTTCTCTTAAATCGTTCAGAAAATGAAAAGGAGATGGGCAAATTTGATGGCTCCTACTCCGCCGAAGTACCATCACATGGGGCTGTTATGCTAAGGGTGTATTAAAATACAGGGATCCTAATTACTACCGCTTGTCTCAGACCCCTTTCTTTGACTTCTGGCTCAGATTAGCGTAGCTTGTTGAAGCTAAACACTAAACAAGAGGCCATGGCTGGATTAACAGATAATAAGACCCGGCTATTGATTACCTGGACACTTTGAAGTACTTTACACATAACTGACGGAGCGGGCTGGGATTGCTTGCCGGAATCGCAATCGATAATACATTTGCCAAAGACTATAATGGAGGTGAAACACCTGTTCTTTAAGGTAATTATGACTCTATTTGACTCATATACAATAAGGTGGTAAATTGCATTGACCAACTTAACTACCTGATGGCCTCCAAATCCAACAAACTTTCCCAATTCTGGCAGGAGCTGAAGCGGCGAAGGGTTATCAAGACAATAGCCATGGATGCTGCAACTGCCTTTATTATCATGGAGGTTATCAGCGCACTCAGAAATGCGAACAAGCCCTTGCCGATCAATACAATTGAGCTTGAAAACTAACTTGTTAGTCTCATTGGAAATCTGCGGAATAATTAAACTTAATCCTTGAAATAAAATGGTCAATCAGCAGCCCATAAAAAAATCTTTGCGCAAGTACTTTTTTGAATTTTCAGTGCTCTTCATTGCTGTTTTCTTAGGATTTGTGGCCGAGAATACAAGAGAAAATGTGTCAGACAGACAAAAACAAAAGATGCTTTTGAAAAATCTTTTAAAAGATTTAGAGACTGATTCAATTCGTTTGCAAGGGCTTATTGAAGAGAATAACAGGAAGATGGTTGCTTTGGATTCGTTTATTAAAATAAGGCACCTTGATTTTTCCAATACATCAAACCTTAACTTATTTTATGAAAGGTGGAAACCTACTAATATGTGGGGTGCAGTAAGGTATGATCCCACAAGGGCTGCATTAAATCAATTACAAAGTACCGGGATGCTGAGTACAGTGGAGCCTGCCATATCGGCAACTATTTCGGCATATGGAGTTCTTCTTGAATATAATGAGCTCGCATCTGAAAATTACTATAATCATGTGGAGGAAACATTTAGGATGATCTACGAAATGACAGATTATATTGCTATATGGAATGATCCTCCTGAAACCCCTCCACTTAAAACTGATGAAGTGACCCTAATGAAGTTCTTCAACCTGTCAGCTGATTTGATGTGGTCAATAGAAGGATACATAATGGAACTTAAGGGTATTAATAATCAAATTGCTGAATTGATTGTTCTGATCAAAGCTGAATATGACTTTTAATTCCGGTTACCGCTATTCTGTCATGGTTCTTCGATATTACACCTGACGGTTTTCGGAGGACTGAATCAGTAGATGATGTTGCTGATTATCAGGATGCCATAAACACTGACTGAAGAAAACTCAGACCAAGCGACATTGTTATTGCAGTATTGCTCATAGCTGTTGGGGTTCTGGTATATCCGAAGATATTTAATAAAGATGATCTAAAAGGTGTCAGGGATTCCGACGGAAAAATATCTATCGCTGTTATGCCCTTTAAAAACCTTTCGGGCGATAGCCTTTATAATATCTGGCAGGGTGGATTCCAGAATCTTTTAATCACTACACTTTCCAATTCATCTGAGCTAAGCGTTCGTAAATACCAGGCGGTTAATGATCTGCTGAATCAAAAAAAAGAAATAAATGTCTCTTCTCTTTCAAATGCTTTGGCTAGTGAGGTCGCAGAAAAACTTGACTCCAAAACATTCATTGCAGGAAACATTCTGAAGGCTGGAAGCAGAATTCGAGTTGATGCACAACTCGTTGATGTGGGAACTGATGAAATTTATAAAACTTACCAGATTGAGGGGGATTCTGAAAATGACTTTTTTTTACTGCAGATTCTCCTTCAAGGATGATCAAAAACTTTATGGAAATCCAAAAAATCTCTGACGAGTATAATGCCCCGGATATCCAGGGAAATCTATTGACCCATACATCCGAGGCATTTAAACATTTTATCAGGGGATATGATGCTTTTAAATATATTGAACTGGAGTCGGCAGTAGATTGGTACTCCAAAGCCATTGCAGCTGACTCCTCCTTCATCTATGCGTATGTAATGAGTGCCTATGCAAATCTGATGAATGGGAATAACTTTGCAGCCAGGAAATGTGTTGACCCTGTTATGGCAAGAAATAAAGGTTTGCCTGTTGAGGAAACGCTGATGCTTGGTCAGCTAAATGCTTACTTTAATGAAACCCCCTATGAAGAAATTAGATATACAAAACAACTGATTGATATTGACGAGGGGCTTCAACTTACCGAAAAAATACTGGCATTATATCCTGAGCACTGGCCTTCATTGGACACAAAAGGATGGGCCTTATATAAACAGGGAAAATACGAAGAAGTCATTTCCTTTCTCAAGGAAGCCTGGGAGCATAAAACAGTATACAGCCATACCGTATATCTTCATATCCGGGAAGTTGAAAAGGCGCTCGCTTATCAGAATGGTGAATTGTAAGGGATCAAAAGGCTACAGATATCAGCTACAGAAGTACTCTTCTAAAGCTAATCCCCTGTAATCTCAGTGATTTTTTTGAGTTCAATCTTTCTGAATTCAACCTCTGAACCTTCTGCCTGCAAGGCAATCTGACCCTTATCGGCGGTACAGTCAAAGCCATGATTTACCATAACTCCGTTTACCCAAACTTTAACCTCGCCACCTAAAGCCTCGATAAGCATGGAATTCCACTCGCCAACGGGCTTCTCGGAATCGTCTGTCAGATTCTTTATATTCCGGCCTTTCCCTTCTGTGATGCCCCAGTTTTCTTTGGGGCCTCGACGGCTTTCCATATCAGGCACAGTAATGTCTTCAACTATGCACCAGAAATCACCGGCATTCTGATGCTGCATTTGTACCTCCATGGATTGTGGAAACATGCCGTAAAGTGCACGAGGTGTGCTTGCATGGACCAATACCCCGCAATTCCCGGGTTCCCCTGCAAAACGATATTCCACATATAAACTGTAATTCTGAAACGCTGCATCTGTAATTAAATGCCCTCCTGGTGTTCCCAGGCTGACCAGCATTCCATCCCTCACAATAAAAGGATTGAGGGTATCGGGATTAGCATCCATTGCAGGAACATCCACATGCCAGCCAGACAAATCTGTTCCGTTAAAAAGGTTCTGCGCTTCTTGCTCAGAATTACAGGAAAAAAATGCAAGTGCAATCAGTAAGATTATTAGTTGGGCTTTCATAAAAGTGGTTTATTTGGATTTGACAAAAGTAATCGCATGCAATATACCTTTTTCTGATTCAGAGCAGAAATCTTACCTCCGTAAGCTCACGTCCAATTTGTTGAACTCCATGAAGAATCCTTTTTTTCTGAGCGGGAGAAGGTTTCTTAATGCCCCTGATATACTGGGCAAGTAAACTTTGATTCATCCCAATTCTCTCGGAAAGGGCTTTTGCATTTATGACTTTATAAAAATCGAAGAAACTTTCTAAATCGAACTCAAAAAGAAGATCATCAGAGCGATAATTAGCACCCTCGATGAAAGTGAAATTTAGTGCTTTCAGCATCTCGATTTTAAGCTCAGTAAAAGAATCTGCGGCGCAAGCGATAAAACTATCTGCGACCCTACAACTTGCACTGTAGCCAATATCTTCTTTAAGAACAACTACCTTTACTTTTCCTCTCTTCATCATTTTTTGATTTTGATTCCCGCTTGCTTAAGGATCGAGTTCAGTAATCCCTTTTTCACTTCTTTCCCTGCATGAAATGGGACAGAAAGTTGTCCTCTCCTTTTAGGGTGTTGCATTAAAACATGACTCCCCTTTTGCCTGATTATATACCAGCCTTCCTTCTTAAGGGCTCTAAATAGCTCACTGTATTTAACCATTCCAAATGTAATATATTTATTACTTTAATCAAAGTATCAGATACTTCTTCATTGATTGTTTATGCGACGAGACAGAAATGCTCGCCCTATCCAGTTGGAAAATCGCTAATAAGGTTTTAATACTTTTCCCAAAAGCCAGGTACGGCTTTGAGTTCTCTCCAGCTAAGGCCATAACTCACATGAATGGCATGCACACCCAGGCTCCCCACTTCAGAGATATTCCTGTGTTCATCATCAAAGAAATACATCTGCTTATAAGGAATATGTGTCCTGCTTTGCAGGGATTCAAAATGCCGGATTTTGCTACTGGGATAGATCTCCTCGTATTTGAAGAAGCTTCGAATCCCGAAAAGGTCCATTAGTTTTCCTGCATTTTCCGGACTGTAGGTTCTGGAAGCAAGGGCCAAGGTGATCCCCTTCTCTGAAAGAGTCTCAAGGATATCCATAACATCCGGATAAAGATAAATCACGCTTCCCTCAGAATCCTCAATATTTTTACCCGCTAAGCTATAAGGCGGGCTTGTTTGGTCGCACCAGGTACCCCCGGCATCCCAAATCGTAAAATCAAGATCAAATACAATCAGCATGCACCATTAACTGTTGATTTATTGCAAAGCTAATAGAATGAAAAAAATGAAGTCTATTTAGACCGATTAAATACAAGCGAAATATACCATTGTCCCGGCAACCCTTTAAGCCAGGCATTCGTTTTATCAACAAAGCTGGAATTCACTTAATCGTTTTAAAAATTTTATCATGAGAAAAAACAGATTCACGGGATCATTGCTCTTATTCCTAAGTAGTATCGTGATACTCCTTGGTTCATGCGCAAATTATCAAATAAAGGATGATGTTTTTGTGGAAGATCCTGCCATTCCAGGATCGGAGCCCCAGTCAGATTGTGATTCGGATACTATCTATTTTCAGAATACCATTCTACCCCTGGTGGTTTCCTCCTGTGCTACTACAGGATGTCATGATAAAAAATCACACCGGGACGGTATCATATTAACGGACTACAGTTCCATTATAAAAACGGGGAAAATTAAAGCCGGGAAACCCGGAGACAGCGAATTCTTTGAAAGTTTAACGGATAGTGATGACGACCTGATGCCTCCCTCACCCATGGATCCGCTTTCTGCAGAGCAAATCCAAATGCTCGAAACGTGGATATTGCAGGGCGCAAAAAACAACGAATGTAATGAAGGTTGTGATGCTTCCAACGCTTCTTTTGCTCAGGTAATCTGGCCCATAATGGAGCAGAGCTGTACAGGCTGTCATAATAAAAGTTATCCTGGAGGTGGCATTGTTATCGAAGGATATGATGACCTGGTGGCACTGGCTGAAAATGGCAGTCTGATGGGCTCTGTCCGGTGGGAAGTCGAATATGCCAAAATGCCTATCAGTAAACAGCTGTCGGACTGCGACATTAATTTGCTGCAAAAATGGATTGATGATGGCTACCCAAATTAGCTACAATCTTTTTTCATAAAATCAGAGAGCAAAATAATTGACTTTCGCCTTAGTTATGAGTAACTTACAGGCTTACTCATAACTTCACGGCCATGAAAGCACTCAGTTTAATAATCGTGCTGATATTTGGGGCTGTGCTGATATTTTGAGCTATGCCTGAGGATAAGGAATATGCCGCATTCAGAGCCCATCTTGATGATTTAAAACTGGTGGCCTCTGAGGTATCAAAGATTCTCAAAGAAGGGAGTGTGGAAGATATATCCAGGGCGGCAAAACATTACCCGGTCAAATTAAACCATCTTCTCCTCAAAAGAAACATTAAAAGTGCAAGGGCGATTTTCCCTTTTGTTGATTTAGCTCTAATTCAGGAAAGGAAGCCGAATATACGCCTTTTGAACTTGAATTATAAGAAAGATGACAGGGAACTATTATGGGATGTCATCCGGCGAGTTGAAGTAGAGATCGCTGAATTCGACTAAATACTTTTGCGGTTAAATAGATGTTAATCTTCTTATTATTTTGATTCATTCTAAATAATGATCGTAATTTCCCTTAACACCAAATCACATCGTTATGGGAAAGCAAGCAGAAGTACAAATCAAAAAAGACAAAAAAGTTGACCCATCAAATATTATGCAGATTGGCATGGGTTTTTGGGCTTCCAAAACACTCCTGACCGCGGTCAAAATGGAGCTCTTTACAGAATTGGCGATCAAACCCTTAACTGGCAGCGAGGTCAAACTGAAATTATGCTTAAACGGCAGAGGCCTTTATGATTTCCTTGATACCCTGGTGGCCCTTGGATTTTTACAAAAAAAAGGCAATAAGGATACTGCTGTCTATTCAAATTCAGCAGATAGTGATTTTTTCCTAGA
Organism: uncultured Bacteroidota bacterium; assembly: GCA_963713725.1. Taxonomy (GTDB): domain Bacteria; phylum Bacteroidota; class Bacteroidia; order Bacteroidales. The sequence goes on along the minus strand of CAVQMZ010000023.1, from coordinate 274,055 downwards.
TAAAAATAAGGTCTCTTACATGGGCGGTTTGTTGGAGATGGCCAATAATCGCCTCTATCCCTTCTGGAATTTCCTGGAAGAAGGATTAAAGAGGGGAACCCCTCAAAATGAGATACGTACCGGTGAGCAATCCATTTTTGAAAAGATCTATTCTGATCCGGACAAAACCAGGGAATTTGTAAATGCCATGGGGGGAGCGCAGGCAGGATCTTTCATCACCTTCGCCACGAACTTTGACTTCTCGGACTATTCTACCATGTGTGACATAGGAGGTGCAGGAGCCCTTTTATCTGCCCAGGTGGTCCTGCACAACCCCCAGATGTCGTGCATTTCATTTGATCTCCCTCCAGTTGGTCCCATCGCTTATGAAAACATCAGTAAAATGGGCGTTGCTGACAGGGTAAAAATCCAATCAGGCAATTTTTTCACTGACTCTTTTCCAAAGGCAGATGTTATTACCATGGGGAATATCCTGCACGACTGGGGCACTTCTGATAAAAAATTATTGATCAGGAAGGCCTATGAAGCACTACCCGATGGTGGGGCCCTTGTGGTAATCGAGAACATCATTGATAATGAAAGAAGGGAGAATGCTTTTGGCTTAATGATGTCACTTAATATGTTAATTGAGACTGCGGAAGGCTATGACTTTACTGCCAGCGATTTTGAAAAATGGGTCTGGGAAGCAGGGTTTAATGAAACATCAAGCATGCATTTGGCTGGTCCGGCCAGCGCTGTGATCGCCATAAAGTAGTAAAATCACTTTTCCTTCAGGGCTTAGAAGGGAGTAGATTTATGCCTTGTTTCAGAGAATATCCTTTCCTTTTGCATAATTCCCTTTCTGACTACTACATTTGTGCATGGAATTTTTCAAAATTGTAGATGTTCAGACCAGCGAAAAAGAAATCCAGGAAAAACTGACCCTTGCAAAGCTTGAGGATTATTGTGAAAGCATATTTCCCCTGGAATCTGGAAATGAGCTATGTCTGATTGGTGGAATGTGGGGAGAATTTACACTCAGGAGGGATCAAATTATGGGTGGCGTAAGGTTCTCAATGCTGGATTGCCCAAATGCCCTGGCCTGGACCCTTACAACAGGCTATCCTCCCGCCAGGGATAAGCTTGTGGTCCATCTGACCATAAACAGGGAAAAAAAGCAGGATGTTTTTATTGAGGAGATTCATCAGTTTCTCGCTGACATTAAAAAAGGTCTTATTGCATTCTTACCATAATAATCCTGTAAGGCATATGCTTTATCGACTCATTATTTCAGGATTATTAATGCTTAGTGGAAGTCTGGCCCTAATAGGGCAAATTGAGGATTCTGTTGCCCGGCAAGAAGTAAAACCCAGAAAGCTTACGGTACTACCGGTGCCCTCTCTGGGATATGAACCTGAAACAGGGGCTTATATTGGAGCTGTAGCCCTGCTTACATTAAATCTCTATCAGGACACGCTAACAAGAACTTCCAACACCAGCCTGGAATTTACATATACCATGAGACGACAGATGGTTCTGGAAGCTGACTGGAATTACTTTTTCAGGGAGGAAAAATGGTTTACCAGTGGCCTATTACATTTTTCAAAGTACCCGGATTACTATTATGGGGTGGGCTACGATACCGAGGAATGGGAAGGGTTACTTTATGAGAGTAACAGAATTATCATTGACTTAGATCTATATAAAAACCTGGGCCGTAACTTTTTTACTGGCATAGGCTTCAGGTACTTCAGCTATCAGAATCTGAGCTACGACTCTGAAAATACTTTTTCGGAACTAGTCAACACTTCTGTTTTCGGAATAAAGGGAGCCATTTTAAAAGATAGCAGGAATAACCTGCTCAATTCCATTCACGGTGAATATTATTCAATGGAAACCGATTACAACTTCAGCACATCAAACTACCTGAGGCTGGTCCTGGATCTGAGAAAATATCTGACCATAAATGAGACTTACACTTTTGCATTCAGACTATACAATAGCTTCAATTTTAATACCCCGGGATTTTTTGACTATTCAATTATGGGAGGTGACCGCTATGTGAGAGGATACTATTACGGAAGATACAGGGATAAAAACCTCTCGACCTTTCAGACTGAATTTCGGATGCCCCTTTTCTGGCGTTTTGGGATTGCAGTCATCGGCGGACTATCCTCACTTTATCCCGACGCCCAATCCTTTGCCAATAAAATATGGCCCAATTATGGAGCAGGACTGAGATTTCTGATCGACAGGCAAAATAATGTCAACCTGAGATTGGATTATGTCCGGGGAGTCAATGGACAGGATGGCTTCTATATCAGCTTCGGTGAGTCTTTTTAGGGGATGAGTCCTGATTTAGTAAGCATTACTTGACTTTTGCCTCTTCACTTACTAACTTGCTGAATATTAACCAATATATTCGAAATGAAGGCTTTGAAGATTCTTATTCCAATCGTTTTAGTATTCTTTGTTCTATCTTTTGCAAATGGCCAGAAACTGACAAAGGATGCTGTTGTGGCCTACTGGAACTTCTCCCCCAGGGAGCAGGTGAACTCCGAAGAACTTGAGGACTTCCTCCTTAAGGAATATATTCCGGAATTTGAGAAAAACTTCATTGGAACAAAGCTCTTCCTCCTGCGTAATGACCGGGGTAACGATGAAGGAGGCTATAGCATTCTCGCAATATTTGAATCTATTGAAGTCAGGAACAAATGGTGGCCTCAGGAAGGTAAAACCAGCGAAGAAGCGAAGAAGGCCACTGAGAATATGAAAGAACCTGGAGACAAGATGATGGAGATGATTGAGATGAAATCCTGGAATGATTGGCTTGTACTGTAAACTAACCATTCAAATTTGCACTTGATTTCCCGGCTAGCCATCCGGTGGAGTAGGCAATTTGCAGGTTAAAACCTCCGGTTTTTGCATCCAGATCAATCATTTCGCCGGCAAAGAAAAGTCCGCTCACAAGCTTCGACTCCATAGTTTTTGGTGAAATTTCATTGGTAGGGATGCCCCCGGCTGTGATAATGGCTTCCTTAAAGGATCGGTGGCCAGAAACCGTGAAACGGAAATCCTTCATGATCATCCGGATTCTGTTTCTTTCTTTTGATGAAAGCTGATGAGCTTCCTTGTCCGGATCTATTTCGGCATTCTCTATAAAGACAGGAATCATAGAGGATGGCAACCAGTTCCGAAAGAGATTGGAAACTCTTTTTTTTCCAAATTCATCCAGATCCCTCAGCAGCCGGGCATCCAGTTTCTGATCATCCAGGGCAGGCTTTAGGTCAAGGGATATCTCTACTTTACTGCCCTGATGAAGTGCATCAACTACAATCCTGCTCAGTGTCAGGATAATCGGGCCCGACAGGCCAAAATGGGTGAAAATCATTTCTCCAAAATCCTCACCCCTTTTTTTATTATCCACCCAAACCGTTGCCCTTACATTCTTAAGAGTGAGCCCCTGGAGTTTAGGTGCAATATTTCCAGCTGTCTCAAGAGGCACCAGGGAAGGCCTTACCCGACTAAGGCTATGACCGGCTAAGCGGGCCAGCTCATAACCATCACCATTGGAGCCGGTGGCAGAATAGGATTTACCCCCGGTGGCCAGAATTACTTTCCCGGCATTGATGTTCCTGCCATTTGATTGAACCCCCTTCATACTTTGGCCTTCAATTAATAGTTTTTCGACCCGCTCTCCACACTGAATTTCCACATTTAGTTCATCCACCCAGGTCAGAAGAGCGGATAATACATCTGCTGCTTTATTACTGCTGGGAAAATATCGACCTCCCCGCTCCAGTGTGGTTTCAACGCCATATTGATGCAGCAGTTCAAGAATTTCCCCAGAAAAGAAATGACCAAAGGCGGAGCGAAGAAAACGACCATTGGGGTAGACATATTTGATGAAGTCGGCAGGGTCTGTATCATTGGTGATATTGCACCGGCCCTTTCCGGTAATCAGTAGCTTCCTTCCCGCCTGCCTCATTTTCTCAAGGACAAGAACCCGATTACCCTGTCCGGCAGCACTACCTGCAGCCAGCAGACCTGCCGGACCTGCACCAACCACAATCACATCATAACTTTCCATCATGCAAAGTTATCCTTTTCGCCGATCTCTATTAATTTAAAAACCTATCTTGTTTAAATGAAAGTCTCCATGTTCATTTTAATCGGACTGATAATTTCCCTTGCTGCCGGGCTCATCGTACTCTATCCAAAATTGCGAAGGGTATACTGGACCATCCACCTTTTTGACAGGGATAAAATTGCTGCCAATTTCATGGGGATGCATCATAAGTATAATGCGAGGAAGATAGCTGCACCTGAGAACAGCTTTCGCTTTGCCCGGGGAGAAGATCTTCTCCTGGCGGAAAGCTTTATTTATGATGGGAAAATCTTTAATACCAGGGAATACCTGGACGCATCCTTCACTACCGGTTTTCTCGTTATTCAGAATTCTAAGCTGGTTTATGAAAAGTACTTTGCAGGCAACAGTGAAAGTACGCAATACATTAGCTGGTCCATGGCAAAATCTGTGGTATCGGCCCTCTTTGGTATAGCCATCTCCGAGGGATATATCCAGAGTATAAATCAGACCGTGGATGAATACCTGCCTGAACTAATTGGCTCCGGATATGAAGGGGTAAAAATCAAAGATGTGCTGCAAATGTCAGCAGGGCTAAAATTTAACGAGGATTACGGGGACTTTAAATCGGACATCAACAGATGGGGTCGATGGTTTGCCTTTGGAGCATCTCAAAATAAATTTGCAGCAAGCCTGGTAAGGGAGGGTGAACCCGGTAAAAACCTGCATTACGTAAGCATTAACACCCATGTCCTCGGGATGATTATTACAAAGGCAACCGGGCAAAGACTGAGCGACTATCTTGAAGAGAAATTATGGAGGCCGATGGGAATGGAATACGATGCTTACTGGCTCTGTGATAATTCTGGAATGGAGGTTGCGCTGGGTGGGCTTAATATTACCCTTAGGGACTACGCAAAAATAGGTCAGCTCTTCCTTAAGCAAGGCTTATGGGAGGGCGTCCAGATTGTTCCAAAAGAGTGGGTCACTGCCTCGATTACGCCTGACGCTCCACACCTGATGCCTGAAAACAATAAACTCTTTGGATACGGATATCAATGGTGGATTCCACAGGGAAGTGAAGGAGAGTTTATGGCCATGGGGGTATATAATCAATATATCTACGTAAACCCGACAAGCTCTACCGTGATCGCCGTAAATTCCGCCAACTACAGGTACAATGAAGATGAGAATCCCTATGCTGATCAGAAAGTAATCCTGGAATTATTCCGGGCCATAGCCCATCAGGCTATTCCCTGACTATCTTTTGGCTATAAGAACCCTGCCGATTTTTAAGTTTCAGGATGTATGTGCCACTTTCATATGCTTCCATGTTAACCTGGTGCGAATCCTTACCCTCTATTTCCCTCGAATATACCAGACCACCGTTGCTTGCATAAACCTTTATGGAAGAGACACCGGCATCCTTATCCAGAGAGACTGTCAAAACTCCCTTTGTTGGATTGGGATAGATATGCGGTTCATCAATGAAGGTTCCGCCTGTTCCAACTGTACTTGAAACAGTGACCTCCTGTACTTCAGTGTCACTGACTGAACCTGATGTTGGCTTTCAGGCTTACGGAATAGCTACCCGGTGCGGCATAGGTGTGTGATGGATTCTCCTCCTGGCTTGTATTACCGTCCCCAAAGTCCCAGTCATAGGTCGTTGCTCCTGTGGAGGTAGAGCTAAAGTTCACAAGCAATTCATCAATTGCGAAGGTAAATCCGGCTGTGACCGTTACCGCGGGCTCAAACTGTAAAGCCATATCCTTGAAGTTTGTTTCATCGGCCGGAGTAAGCTCAACTGCTTCCGGACCCTTGGTGAAGGAGAGCATTGTCAATGGTCCCTGAGCATGGGCATCAGTAAACTCCACATATACTGTATACTCTCCATCCGGGACCAGTGCTCCATCCTTATCCCGACAATCCCAGGTCACACTATGGCTCTGGTGACTGGAGAGTGTTGCTCCTGTTGTTGCATCAGTAACATTCCCTCCCGATGTTCCATTCCATGTGTAGAGGTATTGCTTGCGCCTGTCGGCATTTAACTTTCTTGTCAGGACAAAGCCATCCGCGTCTTCAACCCATATGGCCAGAACATGCCTGGGGGAATAGTTCCCATTGGCTGTAACGGTTCGGACCGAAAAGGTCATCGTACCCTCGGTGGGGTCCTGTGCCTTCAATCCTGCATTAAAAGAGAGTAGGAGCACCGCGATGAATGCTAAGGGGGCTATTTTCATTACTGAATGAGATCTGGTTTCCATGGCTTCTGCTATTTACTGCAAAGTTTAGCCATTAATTCAGGGCACAATCACAAAAATATGTTAAAAAAGGATTCCGGTTTTCAAATAGCAGATTAGGACGGGAGGGAAGAAATGATCTCGCTCAGCAGGTCATTCATGCTGATACCCGACAGGCTGTATCCCATTCGTACCACCACCAGTTTCCTGGAAGGGATGATATAAACACGCTGGCCCAAAAAGCCATCTGCAAAGAAAACATCCTCAGGAACATCAGTGAGGGCATTTTCCTCCTCTGGTTCCTTAAGCCAGAAAGAACCCGCATAATATCCGTTGGATGCGGGGGCAGGAGACTTCATATACTCAACCCATTCGGGAGTAAGTACAGTATCCCCTTCAAAGATTCCATTGTTCAGAAAAAGCATCCCAAACCTCGCCCAGTCTCTTGTGGAGCCATAGCTGAAAGAAGAGGCCACAAAAAGATTACTGGCATCGGTTTCCACGATCGTGTTCAGCATTCCAATGCGATGAAAAAGACGGGAATAGGCGTAACCAAGATACTCATTTTCATCACCAATAGCTTCCTTGATCAGACCTGAAAGAAGGATGGCGTCACCCGAGGAATAGTTCCAGAAACTTCCCGGTTCATGCTCCAAAGAGCAGGAGCTGACGGAAGTGAACATATCATCGCTTTGCATGAGCATCACAGTGGCATCTGAAATGGTAAAATAGTTTTCCAGCCATTTTAATCCGCTGCTCATATGTAAAATATTTTCTACGGTAATATCCCTGCGTTCATCGTTCTGCCATTCAGGAACATTTGCGGGTGACTTTATATCAATTCTTCCTTCACTTACCAGGGCACCAGTCATGGCTCCGGTTATGGATTTTGTCATGGACCATCCATGAAACCTGGTCCATGCATCGTAGCCCTCCTTATATTGCTCGGCAATCAGCTGATTGTCATAAACCACCGCAAGGCCCAGGGTTTTTTTAAGAGGCTCTCTTCCGGGTTCATCAATGGCATTTTTCAAAGTGGATTCCAGTTTTGCATAGTCCACCCCTTCCGGCCGGGTAGTGGGAAGCACATCTCCAAGAGGCCATGGGATAGTATCCTGTCTGTATCCGGGATCCGGGATCTGAAAAGACTGGGATCTCAGCTCCTCTTCAGGCTTATCCAGTACAAGGACAGCTCCAAGGCCCTCCCTGAAAACGGCCTTTCGTTTTGCCAGTCCCAGAACCTTGGCAGTAACTGATTTCTCCTCGTAGTTAATTTCACACTTTGCAGCACTTATGGGGAAAAAAGAAAGATCCTCTGCCTCAACCCTATCGGGAAGCTTTTGCGCCAGGAACACACTTGAACACATACCTTTCGCAGCAAAAGCAGTGATAATGGGCATCCTGGGCCAGACAAACCATATGGCGGCAAAAACAACAATGATAACCAGGATCCTGAATATTCTCTTTTTCATATTTCCTATCTTTGAATTAATTGGCCTGCAACACCACCCTGGCTGCTGCCATATTTTTTGAGCTTACCTCAAGTACAATCTCACCAGGAACCCCATTTGACCTTACAATGATCATTCCCCTGCCCCTGAAAAGTTTAAAAACGCCATCGGTAAAACTTCCATCATGGGCAGGATTTGCATTGCCTGCGGCAAGCAACTCACCCTCTCCGGACAGGACTACCTTCAGTTCAGACTCAATTTGAATGGCGCTTACTCCCTCTTCATCCACGGCTTCCACCGGGATAAAAATAACAGAATTTTTATGTGCAGAAAAGACTTCCCTTTCAGGAAGGAGTTTTAACTGAGCTGAACCTTTTGCTGTAAAGAGCGAAATGGTCTCAGTCTTATCTTCTCCCTTCCCGATTGCCTTCAACTCACCTGGCTGATAAGGGACCTCGAATTGCGCAATGTACCTGTCCTCCGGAGCGATTTTTTTCGCCCCGATCAGCTGGCCATTAAGTTCAAGCTGAACCTCGGGATAAGAGGAATACACCTTTACTTTCATTTTTTTTCCTTCCTCTACTTCCCAGCTCCAGCTATTCAGCTCATCGTACCAGCCCCAGTGGGAGATACGAGCAGTTTTTCCCTCCGGCACCGGGGCGGAGACCATCATCTCCAACTTACTCTCACCCCATACCACATCCCGGTAATAGGATTGGGGCTTTTTATTTCCCAGGATATCGATATCCCCACACCAGGAAATATACCAGGGCCACTCACGGTGAAATGGATAATTCCCATGCACATCATTCACATAACGGACATTACCTATGCCCGACTCACCCAGGTAATCCATACCGGTCCATACAAAATCTCCTACCACATAGGGGAGTTTTTTAACCAGCTCCCAGTTTTCCCAGGCAAACATTGGAAAGGTTTCGGATCCATACATGATGCGTTCCGGGTAAAGCTGGTGATCACTTTCATATTTATCATACTTGTAATTGTACCCCCCGATATCCAGAATCTCAAAAGCTCCGGCAGCATAATCCCATTCCTTTCCAGGATTGTCCCAGAAATCACAGATGGCCTGGGTAATCGGCCTTGAGTCATCCACTTCTCTGATGGCCGCAATCAGCTTTCGCCCTATTTCAATGCCTTCGGGATCGGCCCTCTCCTGGACTTCATTTCCAAAGCTCCACATGATCACACTGGGGTGGTTTCGGTCCCTGTAAACCATGGCCTGTACATCCTTTTTATGCCACTCTTCGAAATAGTTTGAATAGTCATTGGGTCTTTTAGGCTTGACCCAGTGATCGAAGGCCTCGTCAATTACCAGCACTCCAAGTTCATCACAGGCATCCAGAAAGTCAGCCGAAGGTGGATTGTGACTGGTTCGGATGGCATTATAGCCATTCTCTTTCATAATCCTTACCCGTCGGTATTCAGCGTCCTTAAAGGCAGCTGCACCCAGCAATCCATTGTCATGATGCAAACAGGCCCCCTTCATCAGGATCTCCTCTCCATTGAGCAGAAAACCTTCTTCTGCACTGTATTCAATGGAGCGGATTCCAAAGGTGCTTTCATAACGATCCGTCTCATTGCCTTCTCTGAAGAGTTTAATAACGGCTCTGTAGAGATTGGGATGATCGGGACCCCAGAGCTGAGGCCGGGATATTTCCCCCTTAAGATTCAGAACAACTGAATTGTCGCCTTCAATGAATTGTTCAGTTGCCTGGAGTTCCAAAATTTCGCCGGAAGGCGAGATCAATTCTGCGCCGCACTCCAGGACTATACCATCTTCCGTCGGGCAGTTTATCTCTACCTGCACTTTAATTTCTGCTGACTCTGCAGATACATTTGAGCTTGTGATATAAACACCCCAGGGTGCGACAGACACGGGGTTTAAAATGGAAAGGTGAAGGGGCCTGTAAATGCCGGCTCCTGCATACCAACGGGAGTTTTCTCCCTTGTTAATGGTTTTAACAGCTATGACATTGGGCTCTCCAGCCCCCTTCAGGGCCAGACTTATGTCAAACTTAAAGGGGGTGTAACCATGCACATGTTCTCCAATAAACTCACCATTCACCCATACCTCCATCTGGGTCTGAACCCCGTCAAAATCCAGGATTACCATTTTTTCCCCCAGATTCTCAGGACTGACAAAATGCTTTCGGTACCAGGCAATTCCGTCTCTCAGATAGCCCACATCACTTCCCCCCGGGAGATCCTTCCTAAAAGGGCCCTGGTGGATTGAATCCTGTATCTCATAATCAATAATACTCCAGTCGTGAGGCAGATGAACCGGGTTCCACTCTGCATCATCCAGACCCGGATCAGCCCCATTTTCCATATCCCCCATGTGGAAAACCCAGTCCGCATTAAAATCTGCTTCTCTGAAAAAGTTTTGCCGGCTATTACTACAGGAAAAAAGAAGAGAGAGCCCCAGAAATAGGGCACTCCCTGATAAAGCTTTGTTGGGAAAAGTCATAAGCGTCTTATTGCGTTATATGCGTTCCACGCAATATATGCAATAAGGCTTACAGAAATATATATTTACCAAACCTTTTTTCAGAGGCCCGGTGGGCCTTGTTTACAGCAAACTGGCTTTTACAGTTATGCCTGTAATAAGTGTCAGGGAGAAGTAAACCCCTGTTTTGGAGCTATTTCCATATGTTCCAATGGTTAAATCGTCCCCGCTTATCAGCGCTTTACTTATCAATGCTGCAGCTTTAGCATACTCTCCTTGTACATCTCCAAAAACAACTTCTTCTCCGTTGAAAATGGGCCAATCTTCCCCTTTTGACCAGGATGCTGTTTTATCGCCATCGGTAATATAGAAAGTGGTACCGGCGCTTAAAACGACCCCTTCATGATTCACCGATTCAACTTTGACAATCACTTCATTCACTTCAACATCTTCGATTTTGTCACTAAAATCATCGGCATCGGAAGGAGTAATCACCTTGGTCACATTAAAATCTCCTTCAGCATTGGTGGACTTGGCCATGGGCTCATCCACATACACATCGAGGGTTCCTTCAACGCTGGAATCAACATTCACATTAAGCAGATCGCAGGAGGTCATTCCCAGTACAGCGACCATTAAAAAAACAAGCTTCATTATATTTTTCATAGCTTCTATGATTTGGTTTCTTGTTTGACTTTACTTAAAAGTAGAATATAAGCCTTTATCAGTCAAGCAATCGGCATAATTTCCGCTCCTGGTTTTTATTAATCTACGTTTTTTATAGACGGGAACTCCATTAGCCGGATATCTCAAGATATCATGAAAAACAGGTCCTTTGTCAAAATTTCACATTTTTAACATGGCCCATCCCCATCTAAGGCGGCTTAATTCTCAGCCTTCATAAGCCTTACAGACTCTGACTCGGCCCAGTCGCAGATCAGACTTTTTTCCTCCTCATCCAGAATTGCATCCCGGTGAATGACAGTAAAGCTCACAAGGGGCATGCTTCCGGCTTCAAGAACTTCGCATATGGTGGAAAGGTTGCCAATCATCTTTCGTGTTTTGAGCTGTCCGAATTCGCTGAAGTTCAGAGCCTCCTTTCCCGCCAACACATGCTTGTTCAGATACCATGATACGGGTGAGATCCGATTATACCAGGGATAGCGGGTATTATTGGAATGACAATCGTAACAGGAGTTTTTTAACAGGCTAAGTACCTCGTCAGGAACATCAAGGCTAAGGGCTAATTCATCATCCTCAGGACCCTCGCTGAGATTCTTATCTGGCTGAAAGATCTGTGCCAGAATAAAAAGGCCCAGAATGAAGAGCCCGGCAATTTTCCATGCCTTGCCCATCAATTCCCTTTCATTAATTTGCTGGCCTCCTGATCGGCCCAGGAGCAAATGGTCACTTTTTGCGCATCTGAAAGTGCATGCTCAGGCTTATTCTTTAAATACTTTTCAGGTGGCATCTCGTCCTTGGAAATAACCTCACAAACCGCATCCAGTTTGGAGATCTGCTTGGTGGCCTTCATATCATTCCATTTGTCAAAGTTCACAGCCTCAATCGCCTTTTTGTTGGTAGCAGCATCAGAATGACAATCATAACAGGAGGTCTTTAAGATTTCTTTTACCTCGGCCGGGAATTCTGTACCGGGTGCTGATTTAGTCATAAAAGACTGGAACACCATTAAAATAATTGCAGATGCGGCGAGGAAAATAAATAGCTTTTTCATGATAAATATCGTTTTGGTTTTATTGATGAACAGCAAGTTAGGAAATTCAGGGAATTTGTTTTTAACATTTGTAGAGAATAATCCATATGAATATACATTCTAAAATGGACTGTATTTTAATTAGCCATTCAACTCACAAATATAATATGGTCCTTGATGAGCCAACAGTGCTCTACGTGGACGACCAGGCGAAGAACCTGAAGCTGTTTGCGGCAAGCTTCAGAAATGATTACAGCCTGCTGCCAATCTGGGTCATGACCTTCCTCCTATCCGTATTCCTAAGATTCAGGCTTTGAAAAAGAGTCTTGAATTTTTTTTGGAAATCTTTGGAGAAAGACATCCTCCGGAAGTTAAAGTGATATATTTGTAATAAATTGAATCACAAATTCAATCGTAAAAAGAAATGAAAATACCCATCACCACCTTACTGCTACTGCTATTAGCGCTTTCCAGCTGCCTGAATCTGGATGAGGAGCCCATTATGACAATTCGTCCCACCGCTGAGATCAGTGCACATGTGAAGGATCAGAAAATTTTTGCCACAAGCCTGATCAACGTTAACCCGGATATACAGGCGCCTGGAAATGTTGCCAGCCTTTTTGACTTTTCAGGGGAACTGGCCATCTACAATACCTATAACGGAACCATCATTGATGTGAGTTCCATCAGTGGGGGCGGACTCTCCCAAACCTACACCGTATCAGCAGATACTACTGGCCACGAACGCTTTGTTGTAATCGCCTCGGGAATCATAAAAGTGTATTCGGATATGGATAAAAATGGAACCATCCATAATAACAATCTAATTTCAGAAGGGGAGTTCTACCAGGAATCCCAATTTATAGTTTCAGAACTCAACGACTGAGCCCGGTCTGAACACTTTTTACTATTTTTTACTACCTTTCCTTTTGTATATGGGATGGAGAATATTCATTTGCAGGGGGAGCAGGACCGCATCGTTCGGCCTGGCTCTTTTATTGAGCTGCTTCAGCGGAATTTTGCTGCAGGGACAGAGGGCTCCCTCAAAGCTTCTTTCAATACCAGTATACCATCCCATTGTCCTGAATCCGGCCTATACGGGAAGTAAGGACTTTTCAAACATCAGCCTGACCTCCAAGGCATCAAAATGGCCCGACACACAAATACTGAACTATAATACACGCTTGCTTTCACCCGGTGGCACATTCTCCCACTGGGGACTTGGGGCATATGCTTTTCAGGAACAATTTGACCTCTCATGGAACACCGGATTTTCTGTATCAGGAGCCTATCATTACGCCCTGGATCATCAGAAATTACATTTCCTGTCCTTTGGCGCTGCGCTAAAGGGAGTTATTGCCGTACCTAAGGAGACCGGTGAAAATTCCTCAGATTCCCTTTCAGCCAAATTCAGACCAAACATGGATCTGGGCATCTATTACTACGGGACCAATGCTTTTGCTGGAATATCTTCCACAAGCATCTTTGGAACGGATATTAATGGAGATTCCAGCCTGGCTTACTCCAACTTTGACAGGCAGTATAATTTCCTGGTGGGTTACAAATTTTTAATCAGCAAGAGGCTGGGGATTGTGATAGAACCCTCTCTGCTTATAAGCCTTGATGATGAGACCATCAGTGATCCTTTAGATCAAATCGTACCCTACCTGAAAATCTATTTGAATAATTTTTATATTGGTTCCTATTTGAAGGACCTGGACATCTTCGCTCTCTTTTTTCAATATCAGTTCCCAAAGTTTTATACAGGGGTTTTTCTGCAATTCCCCAGGGTCGGGTACCTGAATGACGAGAATATTATATTCGAACTCTCAGCGGGTCTGAACCTTGGGAAGGGAAGCCCTACCTTTACAAAGCACCGACACTGGTAATAACAACTTTATCATGAAGCAGATTTTGCCAAATATTTGTTTGTTCCTGTTCCTGGCTTTTCCTTCCGTAGCCCAGGATGATTCAATCAGGGTGGATGAACTAATTGTGATGGATACAGTTGCCCTGAAGATTCAGGGGCCCTCCGTTGATGTGACCTTCTACCTCAATGGAATTGTTTTCCTCTCCAATACGAAATATCACCAGAAGATGCTTCCCGACCATATTAACTTTGGAGAGATCGCCTCCTATTTTGTACCCCTCGAATATATAGCCCTTGAAAGCAGTAAGCCCCTTTTCTCCAATGATCCCTTTCCATATGCTCCCGGAGGGACTTCTTATACAAGGGACTTCCAAACAGTATATTTCACCAAAAAAATAGAGGTTCCGGGTAATCAGATACCCGAGAAAATTTTCGAGGCCGAGATAATAAACGGAGAAGTAAGCACCTTTGAGCAACTTCCTTTTACTGCAGGCCCCAACAGATACATGCATCCGGCTATTTCCACGGGGGGAGAGATAATGATTATGGCATCGGACCAGACACCTACCAGCGGAGGGCTGGATCTTTTTATTTCCAGGAAAACTGAAAATGGATGGACGATTCCCGTCTCCCTCGGTCCGGAAATAAACACCAGCGGACATGAATGGTATCCATTTCTGGACCAGCATAATAACCTCTTCTTTTCCTCATCGGGGCACATGGGATATGGGGGATATGACATCTATGTCTGTCAGTTTAACGGCGAAGGATGGGATAAACCCCAGAACCTGAGCGATTTTGTAAATTCGGAAAAAAATGAGCTGGGATTCTCCATACATCCCGGCAGAAAAATTGCAATCTACTCCTCCGAAGGTGAAGGGGAAAACCTGAGTGATGAGGTCCTTAAGATGGGTCTGAATAACAGTGCCTTTATAAGCGCCGGAATAGATACAAAAAACCAGGATCTCTCTCTACTACTGGAGGATATGATCACATCAGGTTTTACTTCGGCCACCTATGGTGCTGCTTCAGAACTGGAGATTGAGGCGGGATTTAACCTGACAGCCCTTCCCCTTCTTGGACTTGATGAAAGTGAACTTGAGAGGGAGGAGGAAGCTGAAGCAGAACCAGAACCGGAAGTAAAAGCAGAGCCAGTTGCTGAGGCCGAGCCTGCAAACAACGACCAGGTAGCGGTTCCGGTAATTATTACAGAAGTTGCAGATCCCATTCCGGCGGTAAGCACCCCCGCTGCATTGCCTGAGCCCGAACAGACTCAGAGTCAGGAAACTGATCCCAACCAGGTTGTTTTCAGGGTACAGATTCTGTCCAGCTCAAAAGCCAACAGTCAGCCAACAGTTACCATTTCCGGATCGTCCCATCCCACCTGGGAATATTACTACAAAGGAGCATACAGGGTTACAGTTGGAGAGTTTAGCTCTGTCAAGGATGCCCTGGCTTTCAGGGCCCAGTGTAAGTCTTCCGGCTTTAACCAATCTTTTGTTGCAGCGTTCAGAGGAAATGAGCGGGAAACTGACCCTTCCGTATTTAAATAAAAGCACCTGATTTATGTTAACGCTTGTCGAACACCCCCTGATCCAGCACAAGTTAACCCGGATTCGAAATAAAGAAACCGGGACAAAGGATTTCAGAGAAAACCTGGATGAAATCGCCGGTCTTATGGCCTATGAAATTAGCCGGGACCTTCCCACCAGGGAAGTTGAAACTGAAACGCCCCTGCAAAAGTGCTACACGAAGGAATTGGCCAGGGAGATAGTCCTTGTTCCGGTTCTAAGGGCCGGACTGGGCATGGTCGATGGCATCACAAATCTTATCCCTACTGCATTGGTAGGACATATTGGCTTATACAGGGACCATGTGACCCTCGAAGCCATGAACTATTATGCCAAATTTCCGGACAACATAAAAAATGCGGATGTAATGGTTCTCGATCCCATGCTGGCAACTGGCGGTAGTGCCAGTTCGGCCATTTCCAGCCTGAAAAAGGCAGGGGCCCGCTTTATCAAGCTGGTCTGCATTGTGGGTTCCCCGGAGGGCGTTCGAAGAATTGAAGACGATCATCCGGATGTGGACATCTTCCTGGCCGCCCTTGATGATGGGCTCAATGAACTGGGATATATTGTACCGGGACTGGGTGATGCCGGTGACCGGCTTTTTGGTACGAAATAAAATCGGACATTTTTTTTGTACTTTTGGTGCATCCAAACAAAAAAAATCTTTGCACCCATGAAAACTATCCTGAAAACTTTTGCCTTTTTTAGCCTGATCCTTTTTCTTTCAGCATGCGCAAGCAATAATAAAGTTCAGTTATTCAATGGAGAAAACCTTGATAACTGGACCATTTTTGTCAGTACAGATGATGTCCAGCCCGAAGAATTGTTCTATGTTGAAGATGGCATTATAAACACCCTGGGCGTACCTCATGGATACATCCGCACAAAGGAGACCTATAGCAATTATAAGTTGCATGTGGAATGGAGGTGGACTGCCGAGCCTACCAACAGTGGTGTCTTGCTCCATGTTACTGGCAAGGACATGATCTGGCCCCTGGCCATCGAATGCCAGCTTATGAGCGGGAAGGCAGGAGATGTGGTCCTCATTGGAAAAGGTTCCGGCATAACTGTTAAGGGAAGCCCCCACCTGATTGAATCAGAAGAAAACAGGTATAAGGCCCTGCCGAAATTTGAAGAGGTGAGTGAAAATCCTGCAGGTGAGTGGAACAGCTACGACATCACATCGCTTGATGGAAATCTGAAAGTTCTCGTCAATGGAGTTCTACAGCATACCGGGAGTGACATGACCCTCACAGAAGGAAATATCCTTCTTCAGTCTGAGGGATCACCCATGCAGTTCAGAAATATCTACCTGGAAGTTCTTTAGACAGCAAGAAAGAACCTACCAGGCCGACATTGGATTGTCCACAGTAATGGGGCCCTTGTAATTTGCCACATTAAAACCAGCTTTGTAGGAGAAACGGGTCATCTTCAGGAATTTGTCATAATCAATCAGCTTCTCCTCATCGGTGATCTTGTGGTAATCCCTGTGCGTACCGGTTGAATAGAAAAGTACGGGTATATCCTTCTGAGCAAAATTAATATGATCGCTCCGGTAGAAATATCGTTCGGGATTTGTCAGGTCATTGTATTCATAATTACCGATCAGATCCATCTCGTTTAGAGTCTCCACGTTGATATCCATCAGGACTTCGCTCTGCAGACCTCCAATAACTTTGACTGTGTCGCCACCAGCTACGGTCAGTCCCTCCCTGTCACTCTGTGCATCCTCAGCGGTCCGCACACGTCCCACCATATCAAGATTAATGGCGGCGGCAATCTGTTCCTCAGGCACCATGGGATGGTCGGCAAAATACCTGGAGCCATAAAGCCCGATTTCCTCAGCCGACACCCATAAAATTCCGATGCTCCTGGCCGGACGTTTCTTTTCCTTCATGAAGGCCTCTGCGATTTCAATGAGGGCAACGGTTCCTGAAGCGTTATCATCGGCTCCGTTAAATACTCCACCTTTACCATCAGTTCCCACATGGTCGTAATGCGCTAAATAGATGACCACCTCATTTTTAAGCACGGGATCACTTCCTTCAATTAAGCCGAATACATTTGAAACCACAATGTTATTCACCTTTTTCTTCAGATCGACCTTCATATTCACACTATCCAGTGCAAACGATCTGGGTGTAAGCTTGCTGTCAATCTCAACTTGCAGATCCCTCAGATTGTTTCCGGAATATGAAAGCAGGAGATCGGCCACACTTCTGTTCACAAAGAGAATGTTTGCATTCCCCCCCATTCTGCGTCTGCGGGGCTCAGCGCCCTCAAGGCTCCTTGATTTACCCAGGTAATTGGCGATGCCTGGACTTTCCTCTTCAATGGAAGAAAAACCTGATTTTGGATCGGGGACCATCGCAACAGCTTTTGGCTCCTGGGCAAAGATGGCCTGCATCTTATACTGCATGGCGCGCATTCCGGTATATTTCTTTTCCCCGAAAAGATATTCAGATCCATCCTCGTTTCTTGGAGCGCCAGTACATGATTAAAACGATCTTATCCTTTAAATCAAGGCCTTCAAGGTCGTCGTAAGAATTTTCCTCATCAGAAATTCCGTAACCGGCAAAAACCACTTCCCCTTCAAGGCTGATGTGATCGCCCTCCATGGCAGTCATCAGATAAAAGGGGTCATTGTTGATCTGCTCCTCTTTTCCGGCCATGGAAACCTCAATGGAACTATTGACCACATCATTGGATTTCTCAACTATGGTATAGTACTGAAAATATCCGGTCTCCGGATCTGCCTTCTCAAGACCGATGTGTTCAGCCTGGCCGGCCAGGTAGCGTGCAGCAATCTGCAATCCTGGTTCGCCGGTGTTCCTTCCTTCCAGTTCGTCGGAAGCAAGAAATTTCATATGCATCCTGAGATCATTGGTATTAATGGACTCGAGGCCCTTTTTCTGTCCGTTTACACCAGTAATATTTATAAATAAAATAAGTGCTACTATGCTAAGCTGTTTGACTCTCATGAGATTTGGGGTATAATTAATTGTCTCTGCCGGACTCATAATAATTTCCGGAATGTGCGAATATAGGGATTATATCTTTATTTTTGGGCCCAAATAACCTTTGAAAACGAGAGCTATGAAACTGGATATATCACGTGTATATGATTTTATAAGCCCTGAAACTATCTCGGGCATGGAAAAAGAAATCCTGAATGCAAGAAAAACTCTTGAGCAGGGAACAGGGGCAGGAAGTGACTACCTGGGCTGGAGAAATCTTCCTTCAGAAATCACCGACAAAGAACTGGATGAGATTGAAAAAGCCGCAAGCCAGCTGCGAAACCTTAGTGAAATTCTGGTGGTTGTAGGTATTGGAGGATCCTACCTGGGAGCCCGGGCAGTTAATGATGCCCTCGCTGATAATTTCGCCCATTTAAAAAATGAAAAAGGCAGACCTCACATGCTTTTTGCCGGGCACAATATCGGAGAGGACTACATGCATGAGCTTCTGGACTTACTGGATGAAAAAGACTACTCCATTGTGGTTATTTCCAAATCAGGGACCACCACTGAACCCGCCTTAGCATTTCGCCTTCTGAAAAATCACCTGGAAACAAAGGTGGGCTCAAAAGAAGCAGGCAAGCGAATCATCGCCATTACAGATGAAAGTAAGGGTGCCCTGAGGCAGCTGGCCGATGAAAAAGGCTACCCCAGCTTCATCATCCCCGATAACGTGGGTGGCAGATTTTCTGTCCTTACGCCGGTTGGACTTTTACCCCTTGCTGTTTGTGGCGTTGATATCCGCCAGCTTGTTCGGGGTGCCAGGGAAATGGAAAAAGCATGTGGACCGGATGTGTCCTTTGCTGATAATCCTGCTGCTGTGTATGCAGCAACCCGAAACGCATTGTACCGCTCCGGAAAAAAAATTGAGATCATGGTAAACTACAATAACAAGCTGCATTACCTGGCCGAGTGGTGGAAGCAACTCTATGGTGAGAGTGAAGGTAAAGAAGGTCTCGGCATCTACCCCTCCTCGGTGGATAATTCATCAGACCTGCACTCCATGGGCCAGTATATTCAGGAAGGTGAACGGATCTTATTCGAAACCGTACTCAGCGTTGAAGAAAGTGACCATGAAGTTCTGGTTCCTGAGGAGAAGGCCGATCTTGACACCCTGAACTACCTGAAGGGAAAGAACATAGACCATATTAACAAAATGGCGGAACTGGGAACTATTCTGGCCCACCTCGATGGCGGAGTACCTAACCTGAGAATTTCCATACCCCGACTGGATGCATATAATCTTGGGGCTTTACTATATTTCTTTGAGATTGCCTGTGGAATAAGCGGATATACACTGGGCATCAATCCTTTTAATCAGCCTGGCGTTGAAGCCTACAAGAAAAATATGTTCGCCCTTCTGGGCAAACCCGGTTTTGAGGAGGAAACAGCACGCATTAAGTCACGCATATAAACAAAACTATTAACAGGATGTTAGAAGAGGGTGTATCGATGATGCACCCTCTTTTAGATTTAAGTATATGAAGGATTTATTTCCCCGGGTTAATCCAGTTTTTAAAGGAATTAGCCTTGCCTTCCTGGCCACCCTGGGAATGGCCAACGTGTATGTATTCTCCAAGGCTGCCCTGCTGGAAGTATCCTATTTCCAATTCCAGTTCTTCTGGTTTGGTTTTGCGCTCATCTGGATCTTACCCTTCCTTTATTATAACAGGAATAATCAGGAGAATCCCGAATTTGAGCAGGTCTTCCCTGATTACCCTCGTGATCATTGGAATACTGGAACTTGGATCATCCACCATGATGTTTCTGGCAATCAAACTTGCCGATAATCCCACTACCATATCATTTTTATCCAACCTCACTCCCATTTTTGTAACCATCCTGGGCATAAGGTTCCTGGGGGAACGTTTTAACGCTGTTGAAGCTGTGGGCATCGTGCTTACCATAGGGGGTGTAATCCTGATATCCTATACACGTGATACCACCATTCAGGAATTTTTCGGAAAGGGATCCGGCTGGATTCTGGTTTCTTCCGTCTTTGCCTCCATAAGCATCATCACTGCTAAAAGCAGGATCAAGGACCTTCACCCTGGAATACTTACTTTAAACAGAGTGGTTTTTATTTTTATTTTCGGAGTATCGGCAATGTTATTCCGCCACGAAAGCTTTCACATTTCAGGAAGAGCAGCAATGAACATGGCAATAGGCTCATTACTGGGGCCTTTTCTTACGGGCTTTGCTCAATATTCTGCACTGAGATATATAGAAGCATCCAGAACCATGATCATACAGTCAACGCGCAGCCTCTTCGTTTTAGTTGGCTCCATGATCTATCTGTCCATCCTTCCTGAAACCCTTCAGGTGATAGGCGGAATCATAACCATTTTAGGGGTTATCATTCTGACCTGGGGGAAAATGAAACATAAAAAAAAGGCAGGGACCTGATTGGCCCCTACCTTTACCCAACTTCACTAACCCTCACCCTCGTTTTACTTCCTGGCCCTGCTTTTGCCTGACCTGTTTTTAGTGCTTTGCCTTCATCTTTAGGCTCTACGCTTTCCACTTCTGACTTTACACTTTGCACTTGAATTCTTCTGTGTGCGTTCTCAACAACTTCAGCTTTTTTAGGAAGCTCTATGCTCAGTATCCCGGCATTATGCTTAGCACTGATGTTTGCCACATCAATGGTATCCGGTAATTGAAAACTTCTTTTGAAAACATTGAAGCTAAATTCTTTACGCAAATATCTGCGCTCAGAAGCCTCCTGCTTTTCCTGCTGCTCAGCCGAAATAGTGAGAAGGTCATTCTCCACTTCAATGTTGAAATTCTCCTGGGCGATACCGGGCGCAGCCACCTCTATGCTGAAGCCCATTTCGTCCTCAAGCACATTTACTGCCGGCGAGGTATTGCCTTTTGCAGAAGTATTTTGAACATTGAAAAAATTGTCATTGAAAAAGTCATCCCAGTATGCGGGAACAAAATTTCTGTTGATTCTTGCTAACATTTTCTTTCCTCCTATTGATTGGTTCATAATTGTTTAAAATTTCACCAGCCATAGGGCAAAGCATATGCCAGCCCAATAAACATGTCATAATGTCTTGATAGGCGATAATATTCATGTCATTGTGACATACTAAGAGAGGGGTAAAGTGTCATTTTGAAAGGAAATATTAATCAGGAAAGCTTTTTCTGATGATCCAATCAAAATGCTCAGGTGGCCGAAGCCACGGCCCTGGCCAGGCTTTCAAGACCCTTTCTGAGCACCCCCCTGGTAGTGGCAATATTCATGCGCTGGTGGTTTGCCCCGCCAGGCCCGAACATGGGGCCATCATTCAGGCCCAGTGCAGCCTCTTCGATCATAAATTGCTTTAAGCCCGCTTCACTCTTCCCCAGAAAAGCAAGATCCATCCATACAAGATAGGTTGCCTCGAGGGGCGAAATTACAGCCTCCGGCAGGGCCGAGCCCATGAATTCTGTGAGCATAAGGAAGTTCCCCTCCAGATAGCTGATCAATTGATCGAGCCATTCTTCACCATGTGTGTATGCAGCTTCAAAGGCCACCTGTCCAAAGAGGCATCCACCTCCCACATGAACAGCGTCCAATACACGTTCATATCCCTTCTTCAACTCTGGTTTGGTGGCAATTACCACAGAGGTATAAAGCCCTGCCAGGTTAAATGTTTTACTGGGAGCCACACAGGTAAAGGTAAGATCGGCCACCTCTTTTCCCAGGGAGGCAAAGGGAATGTGCCTGTTTACCAAATAGCAAAAGGTCGGAATGGATTTCATCGCTGATTACCAGAACCTGATATTTTACCACAAGCTCTGCCAGCTTTTGAAGCTCACCTTTCTCCCATACCCTTCCCACCGGATTATGAGGATTGCACAAAAAGAAAATTTTTATCCCTTTGCGAAACTCCTCTTCAATGTGATCAAAGTTTATTTCATAGACACCATTTACCTCTGACAACTGATTATGTACCAGGACCCTGTCATGCATGGTTACGGCATTGAAGAAGGGAAAATAGACCGGGGGCTGGACCAGGATCCTGTCACCGGGCTCACTAAATTCCATAACAATCATATTTAAAGCCGGAACAATCCCCGGACTAAAACTGAATGCCTCCGGACCCGGATTCCACCCATGCCTCCTGCCCATCCAGTCGGATGCTGTCTCAAAAAACCTGAGGGGTCTGTAGGTATATCCATAGACCGGGTGAGCAGCCCGCTTAAGAATTGCCTCACGGATAAAATCGGGGACTTCAAAATCCATATCAGCCACCCACATGGGAAGCAAATCCTCCTTTCCGAAAATAACTCCGTTGAGATCATATTTTACACTGTCTGTTCCTTTCCTCTCAATATACTTGTCGAAATCGTAGGTCTTCTTCATAACTAACTGTAAAAAGCTTCCTTACCCGGATAATGAAATTCGCTTACTGCCCGCTCCCTGGGAAAGAGAAAATAATCAGCTCTACCCTCCGAACAGAGCTTCCCCTCTCCATCCCTTAACTCCACCTTAATGGTGGCGATATTCCTACGTACTTCCACTAAAGCAGGCCCGAAGGGAGACCCCTCCTCTGGAAATGCGAACTGCTTCCTTGTACCGGGTATTCAGCCTGAAGGTCACACCCGATGTGTCCAGCTTAACCAGCACCACCCAGCTGGCAATCTCATCAATCATTGTTGCCTGGATTCCACCATGAAGAATATCATGAAATCCAGCAAAGCCCTTTTGGGGCTTCCAGTTACAAACGATCTCTTCGCCATCTTCAAAAAACTCCATTTTTAATCCCATGGGATTTGTTGGGCTACAGCCAAAACAGTTATATCCCTCCTTAAGGGCATAGGGATTTTTCAGTCTGATCATCTCAATAATATTTAAAGTTCCAAAAATACCTAAATCCTTTTAACTTTAGTGATTCATGGTACGACCAAAAAAACATCTCGGGCAGCACTTCCTAACCGACCCCGCAATTGCGAAAAGAATTGTTGACACTTTGAGTGTTCAAGCTGATGATCCTGTGGTGGAAGTGGGACCCGGAACCGGGGTATTGACGGAGTGGATTCTGGAGAAGGACCTGCGTTTTTTTCCGGTGGAAATCGATGAGGAATCGGTGCGACATCTTAAAGCCCGGTGGCCTGATCTTGAGGGGGTTTTGGTGGAAGGGGATTTTCTGAAACTTGACCTGGAACAGTTCCCCGGTGAAAAACTTCACATCATAGGCAATTTCCCTTACAATATATCCAGCCAGATCTTCTTCAAGGTTCTTGAAAACAGGCAGCGTGTGGATTCGGTAGTTTGCATGTTGCAAAAGGAGGTGGCTGAACGGATCTGTTCACCGCACGGTTCAAAAAAATATGGCATCCTGAGCGTTCTACTTCAGGCATATTACAATATAGATTATCTTTTTTCGGTTAAACCGGGCTCCTTCCACCCGCCACCCAAGGTAACCTCAGGTGTAATTCGACTGAAAAGGAATCAGCTTAAAGCACTGCCCTGTAACGAAGAACTCTTTGTCAGAGTGGTTAAGGCAGTCTTTCAACCAACGGAGGAAAATGATCAGGAACTCCATCCAATCTATTTTATTAAATTTGGACAGCCAATACGAATTACTTTCAAAAAGACCTGAACAACTGGATGTTCAACAGTTTATTGAATTAAGCTCATGGGTGGAGCTACAATTAGCTGAAACCCCAGATCCTCTTAAACCGGAAAAATAATGAGCCAGAAACTAACCCGCGAATACCTGAAAGACATTCAGGATGCCATCAAGATCAGGGATGATTCTGCTGCCACGGATATGCTTGAATCACTTCACCCGGCTGATATTGCTGAGATATATGACGAATTGAGCATTGAAGATGCTACCTATTTGTACATGCTGCTTGATCCGGAGAAGGCATCAGATGTAATGGTTGAGATGGAGGAGAATGACCGGGAGAAATTCCTGAACTCTCTCCCATCTGATGTAATTGCCAGTCAGTTCATCGACCACATGGAATCGGACGATGCTGCTGATGTGATCGGAGACCTGGACGAAGACAAGAAGCAAGAGGTACTTCTCCATATTGACGATGTGGAACAGGCCGGGGATATTGTTGACCTTCTGGGTTATGATGAAGATACCGCCGGTGGTCTGATGGCAAAGGAACTGATCCGTGTCAATGAAAACTGGGGTGTCACCACATGCATCAGGGAAATGCGCAAGCAGGCTGAAGACCTGGATGAAATTTACTACATCTATGTGGTGAACAACGAAAATGTACTCATGGGAATTCTGTCCCTTAAAGCGCTGCTGCTGGCAGGCGCAAACACAAAGGTCAGGGACATCTATGATGAGGAAATCAGGGCGGTTCAGACAGATGCCGACTCGGAAGAGGTTGCCCGGATTATGGAAAAGTATGACCTCATTGTGCTTCCGGTGATAGACTCCATTGGCAGGCTCATGGGCAGAATCACCATCGACGATGTGGTGGATGTAATCAGGGAAGAGGCTGAAAAAGACTACCAGCTTGCTTCGGGTATCACCACAGATGTGGAGACCACCGATTCACCGGCCAGGTTATCCAGGGCCAGGCTTCCCTGGCTCATCATCGGACTTCTGGGTGGAATTATTGTGGCCGCTGTGATCGGACGATTCGAAGATGATATCAAGATCAACCCTGAGATGGCCTTCTTTATACCATTGATTGCTGCCATGGCAGGGAATGTGGGGATTCAGTCCTCAGCCATTATCGTCCAGGGCATTGCAGGAAACAATCTTGGACTGGAGAGCACAAGCAAGAAACTGGGAAAGGAGCTGCTTGTTGCCCTGCTCAATGGCCTTATCCTTTCTGGTTTATTGTTCCTGTACACTTCATCTTTTCGTGACAACCTTGCCCTGACCTTCACGGTGAGCACCTCACTTTTTGTGGTGATCATTTTTGCCGCGGTATTTGGCACCCTGATTCCTCTTTTACTACACCGGGTCAAAGATAGATCCGGCCCTGGCCACAGGACCCTTTATCACTACCATGAACGACATTATGGGCTTAATGATTTACTTCCTCATGGGCAGAATTCTTTACGGAATTCTAATTTAGGAAACCCTAGAAAGATGTATTAATGGCCACCACGGGATTCATCCTGGCGCCCTGCCAGGCGGGAAAGATACCGCTGATCAATCCAATAACGCTTGAGATCAGGATTCCGGTTAATATGTTATGCATGCTAAGACTGACCGCAAAATCGCCCGATAATGAGATGGCTGTGGCCCCCAGAAACACGATTAGCAAACCGATAGCACCCCCTGCTATGGATAGCATCAGGGACTCAAAAAGAAATTGAAGCAGAATAAAGTACTTTTTGGCGCCCAGAGCCTTTTGAATTCCAATAATGTGGGTTCTTTCCTTTACAGAAACAAACATAATATTGGCTATCCCAAAACCCCCGACAATGATGGAGAAAAGACCAATCAGGGTCCCGGCCACTTTTAATACGGCAAAGAGTTGATCCAGCTGGTTGTTGATCAGGCTGGTCTGGTTCAACGCAAAACTATCTTCCTCCGAGGGTTGAATCCTCCTGTAGCCGCGCAATATCTGCCTGATCTCAAAGGTAAGCTCTTCAACACCTACGTTTTTCTTAGCCTGAACCCAGACTGAGGGACTGGCCCATTCCCGCCGGATATCCACAAAACCCATGTAATATTGCAGAGGTAGAATGGCGACCTCATCCAGGATGAAGGTATCGAATGTGCCCTTCCCTTCCTTTTCCAGGACTCCGATCACCATGACCTTTCTGCCCATAAGTTCGATGTACTTTCCAATGGGATTAGCGCCTTCAAAAAGCTCAGATGCAATTTTACTACCCAGGACCACCACATTGCGTCCTGTTTTGGCTTCCACATGATTAAAATACCTGCCCCTGTTCAGCTCAAATGAACGTATATCCTGAAAACCATCGGAGACTCCGAAAATATCAGCCCGGTCGACATTGTTGTTCCTGTATTCAATCCTTCTACCCACTGCTGAAATAAAACAGGCATGCTCGGCACTTTTACTTTTGGCCTTGATATACTCATACTCGTCAAAGGTGGCCACAGGCCTGTTCATATATTTCCACCAGGGATACTCCTGCCCATCTTCGGAAGTCCAAGGCCACTTTTCAATATAGATCACGTCGCTACCCAGACTATTCAGGCTCTCCCGTGATATTTGCCTCCAGCGAATCCACCACTGTATACACCGCAATAATGGCAAATATTCCGATGGTAATTCCCAGCAAGGAGAGTGAAGCACGAAGCCTGTTTGTGGTTACAGCCTGCACGGCCATAAGCAGACTTTCCCAGACAAGGCGAATTAATTGCATCTCTTTATGAATATTTGTTGCGATTCCTCTTTATAATGTCACCGGAAACCACTTCTTTTGCAAAGAAGTTAAAGTTAACAAGTTTGTTTTAAATATACAGCCATGGTAAGCCCGAAACAAATCTCCAGTGCACTCATTTCCGTATATTCCAAAGAAGGACTTGACAGCATCGTTAAAAAACTCGATGAACTTGGGGTCAACACTCTATTCAACAGGAGGCACATATAGCTTTATTGAAGGGCTTGGTATTCAGGTGAATGCAGTAGAAGAACTCACTTCCTATCCCTCCATTCTCGGTGGCAGGGTAAAAACCCTTCATCCGAAAGTTTTTGGAGGAATCCTCGGACGAAGAGAAAACCAGGGAGATCTTGACCAGCTGGCAGAGTATGAAATTCCGGAAATTGACCTGGTCATTGTAGATCTGTATCCCATTTGAGGACACGGTAGCCTCCGGGGCACCCGATCAGGATATCATTGAAAAAATTGACATTGGCGGAATCTCCCTGATCAGGGCCGCAGCAAAAAACCATAAAGATGTGCTGGTGGTTGCATCCATGGATCAGTATGCCCCCCTGCTTGAGCTGCTTGAATCAGGAAAGGGTTCAAGTACCTTTGATGAGAGGAGGGCTTTTGCCAGCGGAAGCGTTTAACGTATCCAGCCATTATGATTCCGAGATATTCTCCTATTTTGACCAGGAGAAGGACTCGGCACTTAAAATCAGTAAATCAAATGCCAGAACGCTCAGGTATGGTGAGAATCCTCATCAGACCGGGAAGTTTTTCGGGAAGCTTGAAGAAATCCTGGAGCAGCTCCATGGTAAGGAAATTTCCTATAATAACCTGCTGGATATTGATGCTGCTGTTTGCCTGATCAATGATTTTGAAGAGACAACTTTCGCAGTCCTTAAACACAACAATGCCTGTGGGATTGCCTCCAGAGAGAATTTAACCGAGGCCTGGAAAGATGCACTTGCCGGTGACCCGGTCTCAGCTTTTGGCGGAGTGCTGATCTGCAACAGGAAAATTGATGCGCTCACAGCCGAAGAGATGCATAAGATCTTTTTTGAGGTAGTGATCGCACCGGCTTATGACGAGGATGCCCTGAAAGTATTGATGCAAAAGAAGAACCGCATCATTCTCATCCAGAAGGACTCAGAGCTGCCAGAAAAGATGCATCGGACCATCCTCAACGGAGTAATCCTTCAGGATCGCGACTCGGCTACGGAAACTGCTACGGACATGAAACCTGCAACAACTCTGTTGCCCGATGAGCGCCAGCTTGAGGATCTTGTATTTGCCAATAAAATTGTAAAGCATACCAAATCAAATGCCATTGTCCTGGCTAAAAACAGACAGCTTGTAGCCTCAGGCGTTGGTCAGACTTCACGGATTGATGCGCTCAGGCAGAGCATTGAAAAGGCAAATCACTTTAAGTTTGACCTGCAGGGTGCTGTAATGGCCTCTGATGCCTTCTTTCCATTCTCCGATAGCGTGGAAATAGCGGGGAAAGCAGGGATAACAGCCGTGGTTCAGCCCGGGGGATCAATGAGGGATCAGGATAGCATTGACTATTGCAACAAGCACGGAATTGCGATGGTATTGACAGGTATCAGACATTTTAAACACTAAAAATTAAAGAATATACCTCATGGGATTATTTTCTTTTCAGCAAGAGCTTGCCATCGACTTAGGCACAGCCAATACACTCATCATTCACAATGAAAAGGTTGTAGTAAACGAACCCTCAATAGTAGCGATCGACCAGCATACTGGAAAACTGATTGCCGTTGGCGAAAAAGCGCGCCAGATGCATGGAAAAACACATGAGGAAATTAAAACCATCAGACCCCTCAGGGATGGTGTTATTGCCGACTTTCAGGCTGCTGAACTGATGATCAGGGGTATGATTAAAATGATCAATACCAAAAAAAGGCTCTTTACTCCATCTTTAAAAATGGTCGTTTGTATTCCATCCGGAAGCACAGAAGTGGAGCGAAGAGCTGTACGTGATTCCTCTGAACATGCAGGTGGACGCGATGTTTATATGATTTTTGAACCCATGGCTGCTGCCATTGGTATTGGACTTGATGTGGAAGCCCCCGAAGGATGTATGGTTGTGGATATCGGAGGGGGAACCACTGAAATAGCAGTGATCGCGCTTGGTGGTATTGTATGTAACCAGTCCATTCGTGTGGCGGGTGATGGTTTTACCTATGATATCCAGACATACATGCGCCACCAGCACAACATCAAGGTTGGAGAGCGCACCGCTGAAGAGATTAAAATTCAGGTGGGATCTGCACTGCCTGAGCTGGATGAGCCACCCCAGGACTTTTATGTACGGGGCCCGAATCTGATGACAGCCCTGCCCATAGAGATTCCCATTTCTTACCAGGAAATAGGTCACTGCCTGGACAAGTCAATCTCCAAGATTGAAACGGCCATCCTTTCGGTTCTTGAGCAGACGCCACCGGAACTGTATGCAGATGTGGTTACAAAAGGCATTTACCTTGCCGGAGGAGGTGCACTGCTCAGAGGACTTGACAAACGTCTTGCTGAAAAGATCTCCATCCCCTTCCATATCGCAGAAGATCCCCTGACAGCGGTTGCCCGCGGAACAGGGATTGCACTGAGGAATGTGGATAAATACCCCTTCCTCATGCGTTAGGATGGATCACGGCTAAAGATATATGAGGACACTGCTCAGGTTTATCCAGAAGTATTCTGATTTCCTGCTGTTTCTTGCTCTTGAAACAGTGGCATTACTACTCATGGTGCAGAGTTCTTCCTTCCAAAGATCAAAAATTGTCGGGGTTAACAGGCAGATTTCAGGCTATACCTACTCCAAATTTGACGGAGCCAGGGAATACCTCTCCCTAAAAGAAACAAACAGCATACTTGTGGATGAAAATGCCAGCCTGAGGAACATGCTTCAGGAAATGGATCAGCGCCTGGACAGTTCGGTGGTCCGCACCGAATTCAGAGGAGCCTTACCAGTACCAGTTTGTCCCCAGCCGAGTGGTCCATAATTCAGTTTACAAGCAAAACAATTTTATGACCCTTGACAAGGGGGAAAATGATGGAGTTTTCAGGGATATGGGTGTTATCTCGGATGAGGGAGTGGTTGGAATTGTACTTGAAACCTCCGATAATTATGCCACCGTGATTCCCATTATTAACCTGGACTTCAGACTCAGTGTTAAGCTGAAGTCAAGCTCTTATGCAGGCATCCTTCAATGGAACGGGAAATCCCCCCTTTTTGCAGATTTGAATGAAATCCCCTTCCATGTGGAGCTCCTGGAGCATGACACTATAGTCACCAGTGGCTTCTCCTCCATATTTCCTGAAGGGATCGAGGTGGGCACCATCGAATCTTTCACCCTGGAACAGGGGAATTTCTATGAAATCAGTGTGAGGCTTTCCACCGATTTTCAAAGTTTATTCCACGTAAATGTGATCCGGAATTATCAACAGGAAGAACAGTTAAACCTGGAGAACCAGGCAGGATAATGTACATCATTGCAAGAAACATATTGCGCTTCATCGTGGTCGTCCTCTTTCAGGTACTGGTCATGGACAATGTTATGCTCAATGGGTACATGGTTCCATACGTATACCTGCTTTTCATCCTGCTGATGCCCTTTGAAACCCCAAGATGGATCGTTCTCGTATCAGGCTTTGCACTTGGACTTACCATTGATTTATGGGAACACACTCCGGGTATGCATACAGCGGCTACGGTGCTTATTGCATTTATCAGGCCCTACTTACTTAGCCTGATGTCGCCCCGTGACGGATATGAACCAGAAACCTTCCCCCGCGTTTATTTCTACGGTTTTGCCTGGTTCCTGAAGTATACCCTCCTTATGGTCTTCATACATCACCTCTTGCTCTTCTACCTGGAGGTGTTCCAGTTGCAGAATTTTTTAAGTACCTTGTCACGGGTAATTCTCAGTACGATTCTCTCCGCCTCAACCATTGTTCTGAGCCAGTTTTTTGTTTTCAGGAAATAGATGAACCAATTTACTGACAGAAGGTACGTTTTCACTGTAATTATCATTCTGGTTGGTCTGGTATACATTGCCCGGTTATTCCACATCCAGGTTCTTGATAAATCTTACGAACAGTTTGCTCTTAGCAATGCCCAGAGTGTAAGAATCATATACCCTGCAAGGGGGCTGATTTATGACCGGAATGGAGATATCATGGTGTATAACCAGGCTGCCTACGACATCATGATTACCCCCCGCCAGCTGGAAGCCTTTGATACCACAGAAATCGCCAGGATCCTTGACATCACCCGGGAGAATGTGAAAGAGCGCATCCAGGCTGCCAAATCCTACTCCTACCGGGTTCCCTCGGTCTTTATGAAGCAGGTTAGTTACGAAAATGCAGCCCTGCTCCAGGAAAAACTGTTTCAGTACCCGGGCTTCTACGTTCAAACCCGGATGCTCAGAAAATATACAAATCCGGTTGCCTCACATGCCCTGGGTTATGTGGGAGAGGTTGATCAGCGAATCCTTAATAAGGATCCCTATTATCAACTGGGGGATTATATCGGCGTTTCCGGAATTGAAAAAGCTTATGAAACCTACCTCAGGGGAGAAAAGGGGCAGAATGTTTTTTTGAAAGATGTGCATAACCAAACCATTGAATCCTATCAGGGGGGGCGTTTGGACAGATCTGTTGAAGTGGGTAAAAACCTGGTTTCCACTCTGGATGCACAGCTCCAGGAGTATGGGGAGCTTCTTATGAAACCCTATATCGGCAGTGTGGTGGCCCTTGAACCTGCAACAGGGGAAGTCCTGGCCCTTGTGAGTGCTCCCACCTATTCTCCGGAGCTGCTGGTGGGAAGAAGTCTGGGTCTGAGATTTGGAGAACTTGCCGCCGACACCCTTAATCCCTTATTTAACAGGGCACTTATGGCACAATACCCTCCTGGATCAACCTTTAAGACCATCATGGGATTGATCGGTTTGCAGGAGAAAGTGATCTCAAAATCCACGGAACAGCACTGTTACTACGGATTCTACGTTGGGAGTATCCACACCGGGTGTCACCTCCATGAAACTCCCCTCAACCTCATAGAGGCCGTTCAGCATTCCTGCAATACCTATTTCATTCAAACCCTGAAGAACATACTTCAGGATGTGAAATATGAATCCACAGCTGAAGCATATACCAATTGGCGGGAACATCTCCTGAGTTTTGGCTTCACAAAACCATTGGGAATTGAACTAACCAATGAACTGGATGGGAATATTCCAGATGCAGGCTATTTCAACCGTTTATACGGGGAAAATCACTGGAATTACTTAACGGTCAGATCCCTTGCCATAGGCCAGGGAGAATTGCTCATTACTCCGCTGCAAATGGCTAATATGACAGCCATCCTGGCAAACCGGGGCTACTTTATTACTCCTCATCTTGTCAGGGAAATTGAAGGAGTGGATCAGATTGATCCTCGTTTCAGCACCAGAAACTACACAACAATAGATACAAGTAATTTCGGCCCCATCGTCGACGGGATGGAACTGGTGGTGAACGGCGGACCGGGATCTACGGCGCGGAATGCAAAAATAGCTGACATCATCGTTTGCGGAAAGACTGGAACAGCCGAAAATCCCCATGGAAATGATCACTCAATTTTTATCGCCTTTGCGCCCAAGGATGATCCAAAAATAGCCATTGCAGTTTACGTTGAAAACCAGGGCTTCGGGACCACCTATGCCGCCCCCATCGCCAGCCTAATGATTGAAAAATACCTTACCGGGGAAGTAAAACGTACCTGGTATGAAGATTGGGTCATGGGCAAGGTAAAACCAGTTGTAAGAACTACAAGTCCAGCAAATGACACCCTTGAAACAGAGGTGGACTCAATCGGACAAATCCCCTGAAAGCCATGGACAGGAGAACAAACACATATGCGAATATTGACTGGCTCTCAGTACTGCTCTGGATGCTGATCATTGCCTTTGGATGGATGAATATCTATTCGGCTAATATCATGGAGGCTGAGGGAGGTATTTTCGACCTTTCAGAGCGTTTTGGGAAACAGATCATGTGGATCGGCGCATCTCTTATCATGGCTGTATTCCTGCTCATGCTTGACGCGAAGTTCTACATCAACTTCGCCTACATCCTTTACATCATCATGATCGTAATACTCATGGGCGTTCTGGTAATAGGCACAGAAGTTAATGGTGCGAAAAGCTGGTTTGTTATTGGAGGATTTCAATTTCAACCCTCTGAATTTGCAAAACCGTTGACGGCATTGGCCCTGGCAAAATTACTCACTTCTCATAACTTCGAGTTGAAACGGATTGGTGATCTGTTTAAGGCTTTTATGGTAATGTTCGTTCCTCCAGCCCTGATCCTGCTTCAGCCTGACATGGGATCCACACTGGTTTACTTTGCATTCATTTTTGTATTATTCAGGGAGGGCTTTTCGGCTAATGTTATGCTACTCCTGGCAGCTTTGATCTTCCTCTTCTTTGCTACCCTGGTTATTGATAAGGCGCTTTTATTGCTGATCCTGGTGGGTTTGGGACTTTTGATCTTTGCCTTCATGGGGAAAAACCGTAAAAATGCCGCAACAATAGGACTTTGGACAGGGATCACATTTGGCGTATTATATGGTATCAATCTGCTGGCAAAAACAGAAATCCAACTTTTCACAATCGGACTATTCTCCTTAATCCCCATCACACTGGTACTATTTATTAAAGGGCTGCAATCCAGGCTGTACAGAAATCTGAAAATTCTATCTGGCGTTGTGATCGCTGTGCTATTTATGATTTCTGTGGACTATGCCATGCATAATATCCTGAAACCTCACCAGCAACACAGGATCTATGTTACCCTTGGTATTGAAGATGACCCACAGGGCGTGGGCTACAATGTAAACCAGTCTAAGATCGCGATTGGATCGGGAGGGTTCCGGGGTAAGGGTTACCTGAACGGCACCCAGACCAAGCTGCATTTTGTGCCAGAACAAAGCACCGATTTCATCTTCTGCACGGTTGGTGAAGAGTGGGGATTCCTGGGTACCACCTTTGTAATCCTGCTGTATGTGGGACTTATGCTACGAATGTTATTCCTGGCTGAAAGGCAGCGATCAGCTTTCAGCCGAATCTTTGGATACTGCTTCGTTTCAATCATTTTTATTCACTTCCTGGTAAACATCGGGATGACCATAGGAATTCTACCAGTCATCGGGATCCCGCTGCCATTCTTCAGCTATGGAGGCTCATCCCTCTGGGCCTTTTCCATGTTCCTCTTCATATTCCTCAGGCTGGATGCCAGCAGACTGGAGATACTGGCTTAGGCATAGCATCTTTTTAGATCTTCCTCATTTTTCGTAACTTTGTTATCACGCAAAAAACAGTTCTTTTATGAGGTATCGCGCATATGCACGACATAATATTCATACTCTACCCGCCTTTGGAAGGCTGACCCCTGAGCAGGTTGAAGCCATATCTATCGTTTCTGAAGTACTACCCTTCAAAACCAACAATTATCTTGTAAAAGAACTAATCGACTGGGACAACTACGAGGAGGACCCTATGTTCATCCTCAATTTCCCCCAAAAATCTATGATCTCATCCGCTCAGTATAAAACCCTGGCGATGATGGTGGGTAACAAAGTCCCAAAGGCTGACCTTGCCAAATATGTGAGTGAAGTCAGGCTTAGGCTGAACCCTAATCCAGCAGGGCAGGCAGATTATAATGTACCCTCACTGAAGGGAAAAAAACTGACTGGCATTCAGCATAAATATAATGAGACCATGCTGTTCTTCCCCAGCCAGGGACAGACCTGTCATGCCTACTGTACCTTCTGCTTCCGATGGCCCCAGTTCACAGGCCAGAGTGAGTTGAAGTTTGCCATGAAACAGACCGGACTGGTCACAGCCTATTTAAAGGAAAATCCTTCAATCACCGATATCCTGATCACCGGGGGTGACCCCATGACCATGAAGGCTTCCATTCTGAAAAAGTATGTGGATGCGATTCTGGCTGCCGATTTACCTCAGCTCAAAACCATAAGGATCGGCTCCAAATCTCTTTCCTTCTGGCCCTACAGGTTCATATCTGACCCTGATTCAGCTGAGATGCTGGATATCTTCAGGCAGGTATGTGACCGCGGCTTGAATCTGAGTTTTATGGCTCATTTCAACCACCACAGGGAACTGGGAACCGATGCCTTAAAAGAAGCCGTTCAAAGAATCAGAGAAACCGGGGCCCAGATTCGTACCCAATCCCCCCTGCTAAGAAACATCAATGACGATCCGCATGTCTGGGCCAAAATGTGGCGTCAGCAGGTTGATCTGGGAATGATCCCCTACTATCTATTTGTTGCCCGCAATACAGGGGCACAATCCTATTTTGGGCTCAGCCTTGAACGTGCCCACCAGATATACAGTGAAGCCGTTAAAAGAGTAAGCGGGATTTGCAGGACGGTTCGTGGGCCCAGTATGTCGGCCGGCCCGGGGAAAGTCAGAATTGTTGGTATTACGGAATTAAAGGGCGAAAAGGTTTTTGTACTTGAATTTCTGCAGGGCAGGAACCCCGACTGGGTTGGGAAACCATTTTTTGCAGTTTTTGACAGCAAAGCCCAATGGCTCAATGAGCTTAAACCTGCCTTTGGTGAAAGTGAGTTCTTCTTTGAGAGGGAATACATGAAAATGATGAAAGTGGATAGATTGCCTGAACACTTCATGGAAATGGACAAACAGATATATGCCTAGTCTGGCTTTCAGTCAGGAGAAAGGATAATTCTCCCTCTTTTCATCAATGGATATGCCGTACTTTTCCCGAATAAATGCAACGATAAGGGGGAAAAACTCCTTAAAATCTTCTTCGAAAACTGAATATTGCTCCTTTAAAACATCTGTTGCATAGGCTGCATGATTGGGGAGTGAGGTATTGGCCGACATCCTTTCCAGCACAAGTTCGATTCCATCGACCCTTCGGTAAGTCATCATCCAGTTATTTTCAAGGAAGGTGGGGAACCATCTTTTTATGGCCTCAGGCAAAACCTTATAGTTCCGTTTTAATAAGTCGTAAGTGCGACTCACAAAATCCTGAAGCGGCAAATCCGAATACTCATCCCAGAGGGATGCAAGAAAATGATCGTAAAAAATATCGATGATAATTCCGGCATATTTGTGATACCTCGGCGCCACACGCTGCTTGTTCCTGCGGGTAATCAGGTGCATGTCGGTAAAGGAATCTATATCTCGATGAATTAAGATCCCCTTTTTCACCTGCTCAGGGAAAAGCAGATAATTCCTTCCTTTCACATAGTCGCCCATAAAATTCCCCACAATGATTTCCTCATTGTTACCGGACAGGTATGTATGCGCTAAAAAGTTCAAATTCCCGGTTTTTGGAACTTCAATTATTAACCTCGAAATATTCCATTATAAGATAATACGTTGAAGTTATGAAAATGTTTTCAAGCACAGCTATTATACAGCATATTCGGTGACTCGCTAAACATATTCCTATAAATTTGAGAAACTCCATTTCTAAACTAGCTATTTATGACAAGGAAAAACATTCTGATAATGGGAGCTGCCGGAAGGGACTTTCATAATTTTAACACCTATTTCAGGGATAGGGAAGAATATCGTGTAGTGGCATTCACAGCAGCTCAGATTCCGGATATTGACGGAAGAAAGTACCCGGCAGAGCTTGCAGGAAGCTTATATCCCGAAGGGATTCCGATTTTTGCCGAAGAGGAACTGAGTCGCCTGATTGAAGAACTAGAGGTGAAAACCTGCGTTTTTTCATACAGTGACCTTCCCTACCAGAAGGTGATGAACATGAGTGCCATAGTAAATTCGGCGGGCGCTAACTTTGCCTTGCTGGGAACCAATGACACCATGATTAAAAGCAGCAAACCTCTTATCTCTGTCTGCGCAATTAGAACAGGTTGCGGAAAAAGCCAGACTTCCAGGCGGGTCATTGAGATCCTGATGGGAAAAGGCCTTAAGGTTGTTGCCATCAGGCACCCTATGCCTTACGGTGATCTGGTGGCACAGAAGGTTCAGCGTTTTGCTGCTGTTGAGGATCTACGCAAGCATAAATGCACCATAGAAGAGATGGAGGAGTACGAACCTCACCTTGTAAGGGGGAATGTGATCTATGCAGGGGTTGATTATGAAGCCATTGTAAGGGCGGCCGAGCAGGACCCCGATGGATGTGACATTATCCTCTGGGATGGCGGCAATAACGACTTTTCCTTTTACAAACCTGATCTGACCATAGCGGTTGTGGATCCCCACAGGCCTGGTCACGAACTATCCTATTATCCTGGCGAAGTTGTCCTTCGGACCGCCAGTGTGGTGGTGATTAACAAAATGGACAGTGCTCCCCCTGAAGGTGTACAGGAGGTCCGGGATAATATTGAGAAAGTAAATCCGGGAGCGCTTGTCATTGATGGAGCCTCTCCCATTCGGGTGGACAATCCCGATGTGATCAAAGGGAAAAGGGTACTTGTGATTGAAGATGGTCCAACGCTTACCCATGGTGAGATGAAAATTGGGGCCGGGGTAGTGGCAGCAAAAAAGTTTGGAGCTTCAGAGTTGGTGGATCCACGTCCATTCACGGTTGGTAAACTGAGTGAGACATTTGAAATTTATCCCGATATTGGTGTCCTGCTGCCGGCAATGGGTTATGGTGAGCAACAGTTGAAGGATCTGGAGACTACCATAAACTCCTGCGACTGCGATTCGGTGGTGATTGGAACACCCATTGACCTTAGCAGGGTAATCAACATTAAAAAGCCCTTCACCAGGGTCTATTATGACCTCCAGGAGATCGGCGAACCTAATCTGGAAGGAGTCCTCAATGAATTTCTTAAGGAGCATAAACCTGGGTAAGAACCATTTTTGGATACTCATCACCCTCTTGACCGGGCTGGCCTCGTGCGACCGGCCCGCCAACGAAAAGGTGCTCATGAGAACTGAACTTGGTGATATCACTCTTGAAATAGAGAAAGAGAAAGCACCAGTGACCGCTTCTAATTTTCTTTCCCTTGTGGAAGGGGGAGCTTTTCAGGAAGCAGTTTTCTACCGGGTGGTTCGACCGGACAACCAGCCAGATAGTCCTGTAAAAATCGAGGTAATCCAGGGAGGTTTATTTGAAGATGAGCTGATTGACAATTACACTCCCATTGAACATGAAAATACCGAAACTACAGGAATTCGTCATACCGATGGAGTTATTTCCATGGCCAGGATGGAACCGGGAACTGCTTCAACTGAAATATTTATCTGTATTGGAGATCAGCCATCGCTCGATTATGGAGGAAGGCGAAATCCGGATGGTGCAGGCTTTGCTGCTTTTGGCCGGGTTATCGAAGGCATGGATGTGGTTCGGAACATCCAGGCCCTGCCGGATAGTGGACAGTACCTGATTAAGCGGGTGCAGATTGATTCCATCTATATTTTGTAGCAGGTATTATTTTACCTAATATTGTATAACCACTTGGCCGATAACATTGTATCGATGAGGAGACTATTGTTATTATTTGCCATAAGTAGCCTTTTTTTGTCCGCATTTTCTCAGCAGGATACCATCTATCCAAAAAAAGTTTACACTACCCGGAAGGTTTCTAATCCTCCCGAAATCGATGGATGGATCAATGACGAGGCCTGGAATGAAGTCCCATGGAGTGGAAACTTCCAGATGTATGAGCCTTATGATAACCGCCCGGCCACCCAGGAAACAAGATTCAAAGTAGTCACAGATCAGGAGAATATTTACATCGCCATCCGTGCATTTGACACAGCTCCCGACAGCATTGTCAGGAGACTTACCCGAAGGGATGAGATAGATGGAGATATGCTTGCCTTTCAGTTCGACAGTTACCATGATCTGCAGACTGCATTTACATTTTTTGTGAGTGCCGCAGGGTCGAAAATGGATGCCTATGAGACTCGGAATGGAGAAGATATGGACGATACCTGGAATCCCATATGGTGGGTAAAGACCCAGGTGGATGACCTGGGATGGATGGCTGAGGCTAAAATCCCCTTCAGTCAGCTACGCTTTGACAGGAGTTCAGGGGGGGTATGGGGTTTCCAGTTGGCTCGGGGCATATTCAGAAATAGTGAAACCTCTCTGTGGCAGCCAATCTCCAGGGAGTCTCCAGGCTGGGTACACCTGCTGGGTGAGTTGCACGGATTGGAGAACATTGATCCCAGAAAACAGGCAGAAATTATTCCCTATGCTGTTGCCGGCATTGAATTATTTGAAAAAGAGCCTGAAGATCCCTTTTTGTCCGAGGGGCACAAGCCAATTGTTAACGCAGGACTGGACGCTAAAATTGGTGTAAGCAACAACTTTACACTCGATCTGACGATAAACCCGGACTTTGGCCAGGTGGAGGCAGATCCCTCTCAATTGAACCTCACGGCATTTGAAACTTTTTACGAGGAGAAACGGCCCTTTTTCATTGAAGGCAACAACATCTTTCGACTTCGATCTGGCAGTTCACAGCCGGGATAATCTATTTTACTCACGTCGCATCGGGCGCCGACCCCATGGCGATCCCGACCTGGACCAGGGGTCCTATGCCCAGGTGCCTGAATTTACCACCATTCTTGGGGCAGCCAAGATCACCGGCAAAACAAAAAACGGACTCTCTGTGGGAGTAATGGAAAGTGTTACTGCCGAAGAAAATGCAGAAATTGATACGGATGGTAATCGCACTTTTGAAAGTATTGAACCCCTCACCAACTATTTTGCAGGCAGGGTATCCAAAGAATTTAATAAGGGAAATACCACCCTGGGAGGAATGCTCACCTCCACAAATCGATTCAACAATACTGAAAATCTTAACTATCTGCATACATCGGCCATCAGTGGAGGTATTGATTTTCAGCAATACTTCTTGGATAGAGATTATGTCTTCTCTTTCTCAGGCTTACATGAGCCAGGTTAATGGATCTGAAGAGGCTCTGATCCGCACCCAGCGTTGTCCGGTTCATTACTTTCAACGACCCGACGCACAGTTACCTTACGCCTGGACTCCTCCCGTACATCCCTTACAGGTTACGGAGGAAGTTTTCAATTTGGGAAACAAAGCGGGCGCTTCCAGTTTATGGCCTTTCTAACGGCCAGCTCACCCGGGACTGGAGCTGAATGACATTGGCTTTTTAAACTCCGCTGATGAGATCGTTCAAATCTTCTGGATGGCCTACAGATTTAATGAACCCTTTGGGATATTCAGGAAGTGCATCCATTAATCTAAACCAGTGGAGTGGATGGGACTTTGGGGGAAACCACCAGGTTCTTGGTGTAAATCTAAACGGCCATGCAGAATTTAAAAACCTGTGGCACGCACGCTTTTATGTTGACACAGACTCGGAGGCACGAAGCAATTCTTCGCTGAGGGGTGGACCCACCCTGATTCTTCCCGGCTCTTTCAGCACATCCCTTTCTTTCTCCACCAGCTCGCGCAAAAAACTCGAAGGTGAAATAGATTTTGGCTACTCCCATGGATATGATAACTCGGGCGACAGATACGGATTTGAACTGGGCCTTATATACAGACCTATCTCTAACATTAATATATCTGTTTTTCCTCTATACAGTAAGCGTCAAAGGGTTCTGCAATATATGGAACAACAGGAGATCGACAATGAGTCGAGATATATAATGGGAAGCATCGATCAGCTTACATTGAGCATGTCCGTCAGGCTTGATCTGATAATAAGCCCGGAGCTGACCATTCAATACTGGGGACAACCTTTTATTGCCACCGGTGATTATTTTGATTTCAAGTACATCACTGATTCAAAAGCCGCAAATTTAACGGACCGCTTTCATATCTATAGTCCTGACGAAATAACTTATAATGAAAGCGAGGATCGCTACATGATTAGTGAATCAGGTTCGGGCCTGAACTACGATTTTGAGAATCCCGACTTCAACATCAAAGAATTCCTTTCAAACCTGGTCTTCCGATGGGAATACAGGCCAGGGTCCTTCATCTACCTGGTCTGGTCACAATCAAGATCAGGTTCAGATTCTTATGGACAACTCAATCTGGGAGAAGATTTCTACGATATCTGGGAGATTCATCCCAGGAATACCATCCTGCTGAAGGTCTCTTATCGGATTGGGAGATAGTGCAGGCCAGGGTATTAGTTGCCGAGCCTAAGCGTACTTCCCTCCTCTAAAGGGATTAAAGGCCATTTTTATGGGATGTCAGGTCCCGAAGCCTTAGCCAGCCGGAGGCTGGGTGCAGCGAGGGATTTGACATCCCATAAAAATGGCCCTTCCAATTTCTTGTCCTAGTTGCAATCTATATCAACAAAACCCATGTCCTTTGCATCCCAGCAATGCCAGGCATCATCTCCGAAAAATGCAGGTTCTTTAATGTGACCCTGAATGGTAAGGGTGTTCCATTGAATATGGGTCATACCCGCGGACATGGAAACCGTGTAGGCGGCATCGAGATCCGCTCCAGGAATATACTCCCACATCACATAGCTTCCAGTCTCATTTTGATCTGCTTCAGTATAGGTATAGGTCAGATCGGCAGCCTCAGTTTCAAAATTCTTGTTCCAGGCTATCTCCAGAACAGGGACGCTGCCATCCTTATAGAAGGTCCAGTCAGCCTGGGTATGATCGTAGCGAACCACTCCGTCAAACCATTTCACACTCTGTTCCGGGAAAGCAGAGTAGGCGATGGACATATCCACTGTAAACTCCTCATTGCTGATTCGATGGGCAGTAAGGATAGCTGCATAACTTACATTATTCAGTGTAAAATCGTAGGACCACTCCCAGGTATTATCTCCCATAAAATCAGCCTCCTGCTGAAGTGCATGGGCATATGCTGCCACGGGTATTGCCGATACCACACTCACAGATAGATTCCAGAATCCAACTGTAAGGTAGGCCCTTGTGAAATTCTGATATGTGGAAGCGCTTCCTTTGGAACCGGCAGGTTCCTCATCAAAATCTGAAAAATCCATCATGATGCTCTCCACAGGAGGAAGCTGGGGCCGATCTTCGACGGGTTCCTTATCACAAGATGTAAGCGGAAACAACAATGTGGCCATCAGTACCACTGCAAAACCTGATATAATCTGCTTTCTCATCGCTCTCTTTTTTAGGTAATAAAAACTTTAAGTATTTACGTGAAAGCGGTAAAGAGGTTTCAATTATTGTGCGGACGACCTTTGGGGACTAAGGATAAAAATGTAAATTCCATAAATAAACGGCTTCAGTAATGCTGAAATTAAAGAGATCCTTTTCTGACAGGTTTTTGCTGGGTTACAGTTTTGACCTTGACAGAGAGGCATTTTCCCTGGTCGCCATTAACTATTTTCTCATCATCCTTTTGGGAATTATAGTGATCATTCTTCATACCTTGGAAAAAGATCTGCTACCGGTTACTTACCGCTATCATGCCATCGTATTCCTGAGCCTGGTGAACCTGTGGCTCCTCAGGAAGCGTCATGTCAACCTGGCCCGTATTCTGATCCTGGTCAGCCTGCCCTTTTTGGTCCTGATCCTGCCTCCCCTGGGAGGAATATACGATGATGAATTTTTCTTCTGGTTCCCCTATATCCCCGTAGGACTTTCCATTATCGCCCATTTCATTCTTCATCCGGTCCGACAGAGGATGGCACTCATTCTCACCCTTGTTTGTTACCTTTTGCTGAGCATCTTCATTGACAGCTACCTGATTTATATGAGCGACGGCTCAGAAAAAATTATTCCCTTTGTGCTTGATAACCGCTTCTATTACAAACTTGTTCCTGCCTTCCTCTTTCTTTTTGTCAATCTGGCTCTGAGGCTTCTGTTTGTAAAGAATCTGGAGTTCAAAACAGTTATGGATAACCAGTACGAGGAACTCGTCCAATCGGAAAAGATGGCTTCCCTGGGAATTTTAACCTCCGGGCTGGCACATGAGATCAACAATCCCCTGAATTTTATCTCGGGGAGTCTTAATGCACTTAATTCCCTGAAGGACAAGTATATTCAACAGGAGGAAGATCTGAAAGGAGAAAAGAAGGATATTCTGAAGCTGATAAATCAGGTCATGGATAATGCCTTTGAAGGGGTTGAGCGGGCCAGCAGTATTATTTCAAAACTGGGGCATTTCGCCAACCCCCAGATAAATCAGAAAAGAGAGGAAGTGGATCTGAATGACTTATTGCAATCTGTAC
The DNA here is from genome assembly GCA_963713725.1 of uncultured Bacteroidota bacterium. Taxonomy (GTDB): domain Bacteria; phylum Bacteroidota; class Bacteroidia; order Bacteroidales. The sequence goes on along the minus strand of CAVQMZ010000023.1, from coordinate 231,152 downwards.
TGATCAGCATTGAGTCCAGGCTGCCCTACTACATCAATCTCACCACAGATATCCAAAAGGATCTGAAGATTCTTTGCAGGGAACAGCAAATAAAACTGGTTTTCGCTTACATTCTCAGAAATGCAATTGATGCCCTTGAGACCAACGAGAAGGGAGGGAGGGAAAGCATTGAAATCAAAGCAGTCCGGAAAAGCCGGGACAGAAAACCTTATACCATCATATCCTTCTCCAACAGTGGCCCTGCCATCCCCGAGGACAACCTGAAACACATCTTTGACCCCTTCTTTTCTTCAAAGGAAGCCGGTGAAGGACTGGGAATGGGGATGTCACTCAGTTATATGATTATAAAGGAACATGGGGGGAAATTTGAAGTTAAGAACCAGGCAGGTATGGTCAGGTTCGACATCCTTCTTCCCGCCTGGAGAGAAGAGTTCTCTAATTAGCCCCTTCTTGTTTGCTGAGTGCCTGTTCTATGGCCTCCATCAACACAGCCTTTTTCCAGGGCTTCATGATATATCTGAATATAAGCTCCTTATTAAATCCTTCCAACATAATTTCTGACTCCATGAAACCTGTAAGTAACATACATGTTTTTCCGGGATAGTTAGTTTTTATTTCTTTAATGAAATCGAGCCCATTCATCTCAGGCATTTTCAAATCTGATATTACAACAGGGATTTCCTGATCCCCCTCCAGAATATGAAGCCCTTCCCTTGCAGAGGTAGCAGTAATTACTTCCAACTCATTCATAAAGGTGAGCTGGAGTAACTCTAGGTTGATTTCCTCATCATCCACATAGAGTATTCTGGGTAAGGTCATAGTAGCGATATTATATGCCTTTATTATGTTCTTCCACAGTAACCACCTGATATGATTTATCAACGATTAAATTCGCCTCTGGCTTCAGGGATGTGACTGCATTATGCTCTTTTTCAAGTATGTTCATGCGAAAGTCGCTCATGGCTTCTTTCATCCTGATGATCTGGTTAATCTTGGTTTCGTGATAGGTCAGATCGATAAAGACCTTCATATCCACACCGGGTGTGTTAATGGCATAGAGTCCCTCGATAATCAGGAGATCTATCTTGGAAAAATCAGTAATCAACTTATCAACCTGCTCAGGAATGAGGTCAACGCATGGAATCATACACTCCTGTTCTTCACGAAAATCCCGCATGGTTTTTCGGATTTTAATCCAGTCATATTCATCGATACCAATTTTATCAAAACCCTTATTCCTGCGCCACTCCTCACGAAGAAGGGGTTGTATTCTGTAATAATTATCTGTGTGAATCACCTTCACACGAACGTTATTATCTTTCAGTAATTTGCCAAGTGCATGAGACAGTTCCGACTTACCAGATCCGCTTTCACCGGATATCCCAACCACGTAGCGGTAACGCTCATCCAATTCACTCCGAGCCTCCTGAATGCGTTCATATATGGTCTGAGCAGCATCTTTGTGCATATCATTAATCAGAAGTATATCTCCTAACATTCGTCTTTCTTTTTTTAATTGTATTTCATACTATGCCACTGGCCCTGGGGAAGCAGGGTATGGACTCCGCAAAGATCAACTAATATTTTTTCCTTTCCTTCATTCCTGGCAAAAATCATAATCTTTTTTCTGTCTAAAGCAACCTGGTAATGAGCACCCTTGAATGAGAATCTAAACTCCAGCTTACTCCAGTGATCGGGTAAAACCGGATTCACCCGGGGGTGATCTCCTTTCAGATCCACTCCACCAAAAGTAAATACGATATCGCAAACGGTTCCGGCCATTACCCCACAGTGGACACCTTCTCCGGTTGTACCGCCCTGTATATCAACCAGATCACTCCTCAATGCATCCATATACAGTTTCCATCCGATTTCCCTCCTGCCCATCAGCCAGGCCAGGCGGGCATGCACCAGTCTGCTCAGGGTAGATCCATGTGATGTCCGTTGAATATAGTAATCAAAATTCTTTTCCAGATAGTCATCCGGAACATCGTATCCCAACAAATTGAGTATGCCTGTCACTTCTTGTTCACCAAGATTATAAAAGCTCATCAGCAGGTCGGCCTGCTTGGCAAGTTTATATTCATCAGGAGATTTTCCTTCTGCCTTCAATATCCTGTCAAGGCGATGTATATCGCCATACTTTTCCCGGTAGGACTCCCAGTCAAGCTCGGCCAGCCCAAAGTATCCATGGAATTGTTCAATCACTCCTCCTGCGTCAACATTCACTGAGAGCTTGCGCATGATATCATGCCACTGGGTCAGGTTTTCGTCCGAGATACTTAGCTGTGTCAGGATATGGGTTTTTTGCTGCTCAGACATTTCCCGGAGAATCCGAAGTGACTTTTCAAGCATCCAGCTCATCATGATGTTGCTGTAGGCATTATCGGTAAGCCCGCCATCATCGCTTCCGGGCAGTTTTTCATGAAACTCATCCGGCCCCATTACTTGGTCGATATGGTAGCGCTCCTCTCCTTCTGCTTTCCGGGCCTTGGACACCCAGAATTGTGATATTTCAAGGAGGATTCTGGCTCCGTATTGCTCCATGAATTCCAGGTCATCCGTGGCGTGATAATAGCTCCAGATATTAAAGGCAATGGCCAGTGAAACATGTCTTTGAAGAGAGCTGTAATCGTCGCCCCACTCCCCTGATAAGGGATTTAGATGTATCACCTGAGTCTCTTCTCTTCCATCACTTCCACTCTGCCAGGGGAACATGGCACCCTTATACCCGTGCTCAAGAGCAGCTTTCCTGGCCTCATCAAGCCTCTGGTAACGATACATGATCACCGATCGGGTCACTTCCGGAATATGGATATTATAAAGGGGCAGCATATACAATTCATCCCAGAAAATGTGTCCTCTGTAGGCCTCACCATGAAGGCCTCTCGGTCCAATCCCTGCATCCAGTCCGACATGGTGTGTGGATGCAGAAACCATCATATGAAAGAGGTGCAATCTTACGAGTTTTTGAGCCTCCCTGTCCCCTTCGATACTTACATCGATCTTCTTCCATAATTTAGCCCATGCAGCGGAAGAAAGATCCAGCTCCGCTGCAAAATCAGTCATTTCCATAATAATTCCTCTGGCCATGCCCGGAGCATCTTCTACACCCGGATCTCTGGATGTCGCCATAGAAACCAGTTTTTCAAGTACAAGCTCCTCCCCTTCTGCAGCATCTCCCTTGAAGGTCTGACTTATCCAACCACTACCTGATTCGAGCCGTGAGGAGAAATTTGCGGGTTTGCTAATGCTGTTTTTGGCACATGTTGCCAGAATAACATCAGATTGTGTGGTCTTTAACACCAACTCAAGTACATGATTATTAAACTCCTCGCTCACAGCCTGCAGGTGATACTGGTTCAGGTCATTATACCTCTCAACACCTGCATTTTTATGATCTCCGCTGATGCATGAGCGCAATTCAATCTTGCCTTTATAGTTAAGAGGGGTCAGTGAATACCGGAGTCCGGCCCGATGCGGATCATTCATGCCGGCAAAACGGGATGAAATAAGCCTTGTTCTTCTACCCTGATCATCCTCCAGTTCCAATTCCCTGCTCAGAACTCCCGATTTCATATCCAGGGTACGGTTAATACTTATTATGGTCTGGTTGGGTTCCGGGGAAAAATCAAACCATGGACCGCCATCAATGCGAAAAGTAAGCGGCAACCAGTTTATGGCATTAACAAAATCTTCATTTTCTATGTCTCTCCCCTCCACCTTTGAGGTCCGCCTGTTAAAGAGGCCGGAAAAATAAGTGCCCGGATAATTTACCTTATTGGCAGAACTCTCTTCCAGGGCTCCCCGGGTACCAAAATAACCGTTACCCAATGCGAGCAAGGCTTCACGGGAACGTTCCGACTCCAGGGTATAATCAAAGTACCTGAGCTGCCAGGCATCCTTGTCCATTCCACTTTCAAACCAGTCATTCATGCCCTGCAATCCAATTTCAGCCATATCCTCAACCACTATATCCGCTCCACCCACATAAAGCTCCCTGATATTATCCTCACGGGCAATGCCAAGCACCAGCCCGAAATTTCCTTTTTTCCCTGCCTGAACGCCGGAAACGGCATCCTCAACAACAACTGCCCTGTGGTAAGCTATTCCCAGGTTGTCGCTGGCTGTAGTGAAAATATCGGGTTCAGGTTTACCATTCAGACCTGTTTCAGCTGAAACCACACCATCAACCCTGGTTTCAAAAAGATCAATAAGTCCGGCCTTTTCCAATACCGGTTTACAGTTTTTACTTGACGATGCCACACCGATCCTGACCCCTGCTTTTTTCAGTCCATAAAGTATTTCCACAGTGGATTCATACACCTCAACACCTTCTTCATCAAGCACCTTATTGAACATGATGTTTTTCTTGTTTCCCAAGCCACAAACTGTCTCTTCCTCATGATCATCACCCGGATCACCAAATGGAATATCAATTCCCCTGGATTCGAGAAATGAAGCCACTCCGTTGTACCTGGGCTTGCCATCCACGTAAGGGAGATAATCCCCTGCATGGGTAAATTCTCTAAATGGCTCTCCAAAGCGTTCTTCCCTGGAGATGAGATATGCATCAAACATCTTTTTCCAGGCTGCAGCATGCACCAGAGCCGTTTTTGTTATTACTCCATCAAGATCAAAAATTACTGCCTCAAATTTGGGTTCAAAATTCATATGTTATTACGATTAATTTGGTAATGGTTATGAAGGTATCTAAATTTATAGAAGCATTCAAATCAAATTTGTTAAAAGAAACCTGTATGAAACGTCTTATCCTGGCATCCAATCTTCTCCCTGTACACATTGCCTGGCAGGACGGGAAATACCAGATTGAAAAAGCCGAAGAACAAACCATTTCAGGCCTGCAGGATTTCTATCGTGATTTTCATCCCAAATGGGTGGGTTTAACCGAATTTGAAAATCATGATTTTAACAAAAAAGATGCAGATACTCTGGAAAAGCAGCTCGATGCATTCAATTGTGTCCCTGTTTTTCCCAGGCCCCGGGACCGGAACCTCTACCATCACGGATTTGCCCGAAATACGCTGTGGCCGCTGTTTCACTATTTCACCGAGAATGTAACCTACAGCGAGGAATGCTGGAAAGCTTATGTTAAAGTCAACAGACTGTTTGCAGAAAAAATCCTGGCGTTCATTGAAGAGGGAGATATCCTGTGGATCCATGATTACCACCTGATGATGCTTCCGCAGATGATCCGCAATATCAAACCAGATATAAGCATCGGTTTTTTCATTCATGTACCCTTCCCTTCCTTTGAAATATTCCGACTGCTTCCATGGAGGCAGGAAGTCATTGAAGGCATCCTCGGGGCAGACCTGATCGGTTTTCAAACCTACGATTATGTTAGGCATTTTATGAGTTCGGTGCGCAGGTTACTGGGGGTCGACTCGATGTTCAACCGCATTTCCATTGGTGAGAGAACATTGAAGGTGGATGTATTTCCCAAGGGTATCAACTATGACCGTTTCCGAAACAAGGCCCTGGCCATTCATAACGAAACATCTCCTCCATCCATCATTCAACAGGAGATGAAAGAGTTCAAGGAATCCGGACACCTTGAAAAACTAATTATCTCCATTGGGAAACTCGATTATACCAAAGGGATTCCTATCCGGATCAAGGCCTTTGAACGCTTTCTCGAAACCTACCCCGAGTACCTGGGCAGGGTGAGTTTGATCGTACAGGCCATTCCTTCCGGCGAAACCAGCGAACATTTTGACAGATTGAAGAGCCAGGTGGATGAGCTTGTCGGCAGAATAAACGGAAATTTCTCCACCATCACCTGGACTCCGGTTCGCTATCTGAACCAGGTCTTTGACATGGACGAACGCTGTGAGCTTTATTCCCTTTGCGACATTGCATTAATACTTCCGATAAGAGATGGTATGAACCTGGTATCCAAAGAATTTGTTGCTTCTAGATATAATGGTGAAGGAGTACTCATCCTTAGTGAACTGGCAGGAGCATCTAAAGAATTACATGAGGCTCTGCTGGTAAATCCAAACGATCTGGACCAGATTGCCATTGCCATCAGGGAGGCCATTGAAATGCCAGTGGAGGAACAGATAAGAAGGAATACTGAGATGATGAAAAGACTCTCACGTTATACCGTACAACGCTGGGCTGGCAGAATTTATCAAGAGTCTTGAAGGAGTCAAAGAAATCCAGGAATTCACACTGACCCGGAAGATCAACATCACCCGCATGAAACAAATTGTTGCCAGCTATGCTGCAAGCAAAAAGCGGATTCTTTTTCTCGACTACGACGGAACACTTTCAGGGTTTAAAAAGGACCCCGAGGATGCAAAACCCGACGAGCAATTATACAACATTCTTAATGAGCTCGCCAAGGATGAGCATAATACCGTGGTGATTATAAGCGGACGTGATAAGGAGACACTTGGAAGATGGTTTGATCCAAAATGGAACATCCACTTCATAGCTGAACACGGGGTATGGCTCAGGGAAGCCGGAGGTGAGTGGCACATGCTGGAACAGATTAACAACGACTGGAAAGATTCCGTGCAGCCCCTGCTTGAATATTATGTGGACCGAACCCCAAAAAGCTTCATAGAGCATAAAAACTTCTCCCTTGTCTGGCATTACCGCAAATCTGATCCCGACCTGGGCATGCAAAGGGCATGGGAGCTAAAGGATGAATTACGTACCCTGACCTCCAATCTGAACCTGGAGATTATGGATGGAGATAAGGTACTGGAAATAAAATATTCGGGCATTAACAAGGGCAGGGCGGCCCTGCAGAAAATGGGAAATGAAAATTATGATTTCATTTTTGCCGTGGGCGATGACTGGACAGATGAATTCACCTTTGATGCCATGCCGGAAGAAGCTTATACCATCAAAGTGGGTACCAAGACCACCAAGGCTGCATACTATATTGAGAGTGTTGACCTGGTGAGGGAACTTCTCTGTCGATTCAGGAAGGAGGATTGTGCTTGAAAAGTCCGGTGAGAATAAACTGCTTCATGCATGTACCCTTTGAAGGGCCCGGGCTCATCCTGGATTGGATTGAAAGAGAAGGTTTCCATCTGAAATACACCCGATTCTACGAAAATGAGCCCCTGCCCGATCCGGACACTGTGGATCTGCTGATCATAATGGGAGGCCCTATGAATGTGTTGGATTTTCACATTCACCCCTGGATGAAGGACGAGGTGGAATGGGTAAGCAAATTCATCGGGACCGGAAAAGCCATACTGGGCATTTGCCTGGGTGCGCAAATTATATCGACGGCCCTGGAATCGGAAGTATACCCGGGTAAGGAAAAAGAGATTGGCTGGCACAGCATACGCTTTTTACCAGGCTTAGGTGATTTTAAGATCTGTGAAAAACTTCCCTCCGCCAGAAAGGTCTTCCACTGGCATGGAGATACTTTTGACATCCCAGTTGGGGCCGTCAGAATAGCTGAATCAAACCTCTTTCCCAACCAGGGATATATTTATGGCAAAAGGGTCATCGCCCTGCAGTTCCACCTGGAAGTTGCTCCAAAAAATGTGGAAGACCTTGTGGAGAATTGCAGGGATGAACTGGTCCCCGGACCCCACATTCAGAATGAAAAGGAGCTCCGTGACGAAACAAGATTTACAGACGATAACCGGATTCTGCTTTTTAATATCCTCGACTACCTCGCCTCCTGATTCGCAAGATTGGTCACAGCAATAAGCTGCTTTGTGGTTCTGAAGAAGAGTGTATTTCCGGAAATGGCCGGTGTGGCCATAAGCACATCATTCATCGGGTTACGGGATAAAAGTTCAAACTCAGATCCTGCTTTTATAACAATTACATCTCCTTGTTCAAGAGAATAATAAAGCTTTCCACCTGAAGCAATACCTGAAGCAGTGATGCCCATGGCATCCGGAATTTGCTCTTTATAGATCTCAGCCCCGCTTAAGGCATCAAAACAGGTAAGATTCCCATTCATCCGAAGGTTGTACAGATAATCACCGTAAACCAGGTTTGTGGGCATATAAGCCGCCCCCCTTTTAATACTCCATTGAATGAACGCATTGGAAGTACTGTCCTTTGTCCAGGGTAATATCCCCCCTGGCATCAGGCCGAATGGCAAAAATAGGCGACCAGCGTCCGTGTGAACCATGAATATAGATCAACCCATGGCCAAATACAGGGGTCGGGGTGGGAGCGTCCCCACCTCCTCCCAGGTACCATATTTGTTCACCGGTATCAAAATCATAGGCCCCGATCTGATTCCATCCATTCACCACAATATGCCTGAAGCCCCCCTTATTATAAAAATTCGGAGAAGACCAGGTGGAAATTTCATCCCTTGGTGTTCGCCATATTTCCTTACCCGTCTCCACATCCATTGATGCAATAAACCCATCTCCCAGGAAATCACACTGAACAATTACCCGGTTTTCATGCACGATGGGTGAACTGGCAAATCCCCATTCCACATCGGGATCGGAATAGGGACCGGCATTCATGCTGCCAAAATCCTTTTTCCACAAAAGCTCACCTTCAAAGTCATAACAATAGAGACCCTCTGAGCCAAAAAAAGCAAGTACCTGCTTGCCATTGGTGGCGGGTGTGGGATTGGCATGGGAAGCCTTGGTATGTCTTTCGGTCCGGGGAACTCCCTGGTGGGCCAGTCGTTTCCATAAAACCTTTCCCGTATATTTATCAATGCAGAATAGCCAGAACTCATGGACCGAGCGATCTCCCACCTCGTCGATATCCCCGTACAGTCCGACCTTAAGGGAATCTTTCCCGCTTCCGCTGATGGCAGTAGTCACAAATATTTTGTCATCCCAGACCACCGGACAGGAATGTCCCAGTCCGGGGATATCCGCTTTCCAAAGAATGTTCTCCCCGGTATTTATATCCCAGCTTAGGGGCAAATCCACATTTTCCATAATCCCGGAGGCAAAGGGCCCGCGAAACTGTGGCCACTGTTTTATATAATCACCCTGACCTTTGAGGCTCAGTAAGGCCATGAGAGTCAGGGCCGGTAACAGAAATACTATTTTTCGCTTTTCCATTATGTCACGGAATTAATAAGTTAGTTTTCCAGAAGGACCACTTTTTCAACCTGACTTCCCAACCTTAAAAACAGAAGACCTGGAGGGTAGGTTTCAAGATTCAGGCTAACCGCTCCCTCTTGATCCAGCATTGCAGAACCCAGGCATTGTCCGCTCAAGTTATAAATTTCAAGCCTTTGATTCTGAGATCCCGGGGCATTGATTGTAATCATGTCCCTGGCCGGATTAGGAAATACTGAAAAAGAAGCCGGAGTTTTTTCACGGGGCCTGGAAACAACCTGACTTAATGGCTGCACCTCCCAACTCTCAGGGAAATGATTATCAATACCCGGCCTGATTAACTTAAATGCCCCATCCCCGATAAATCCGCCCGATGGCCATAAGCTGTTTTTATCATAGACAAAATGATCCAGGACAATGCCATAGCTGTCCTCAAGCTGGATCGCTTCACCATCATTGGAAAGCTGGCCATCTTCCCACTGAAATACCTGGTAAAATAAACCCTCCCATAAAGGAGCAGCTGCATCATTGGTAAGGTAGAGAGAAGATCCCGCACCCAGCGAAACTCCCTCCGGAATTTTTGCAGTCACACCCTTTGTCACAGCATATCCGGAAACATCCACCCTTTTTGTTGTAGGATTGAAAAGTTTAATGAATTCGGGAAGCCCCAGATTATCTCCATCCACATAGAATTCTGAGATCATCACCGAAGCTTCCAAACCATCAACAGCAAGGCTGTTTCCCATATTCACCGGAAGGTTTTTATACAAACCCGACATAATAGCCGGCGATCCGGCCAAAAGCTCAAAACTAAAAAATGAAGGATCCTTAAAAAGTGGATTCCCAAAGAGATTTGAAGCCTGCAGAGGTAATAGGGTATTATCAGAAAGACTGCGACTTATCTCCACGCTTGATTTTTCATCTGCAAAATAGGGTGCATGGGAAGAATTTGAAAGGATGCTGTTGCTGACCTTCACATTCCCCCCGGCCATACCTGGATTCTTTTCAAAGGCTGCAATGGCATCCACATTGTTGTAAAATATGGACTGATCCACACTAACCCGTGCAGAATCCTTAACTCCCACGCCCATATTGCAAGAGATAAAAACAGAATTCCGGATGGATACCGTGGATTTCTGCCCAACCGATACACCTTTGTCGGTAATATTATAAACCACAATACTATCTATGCTCACCTCAGTGGCTTCTTCGCCGATATCAATGGCATCACTATTCAGTCCCCTGAAATTCTGAATTACACTCTTAAGAATGATGCCACCCCGGACCTCGTCATAATCAATGGCATCTGTATCGGGCTGATCATTTCCCCTGAACCTGCAATTCTCGATGCGGGCTGTTCCATACTTGACATTGATCAGGTCGCCTGTCACTTCCGAATGAAGGGAACTATTTGTCAGGACAATATCCGAATACCTGGCCGTAACAGGATCACCATGGACCTGTTCAATGGTCATATGATCAAGTTCCAGATCGGCCGAAAATGCGGATATGGCAGCCCTTTCCCTGACTGGATCCGGTCCGGTGGAAGCATCCTCAATGTTCACCCACTTTAAAATCGATTTCTGCGGAGTATTCCGGAAGGAAAGCACCCCCCACTGGCCGGATTCGAAATCCGGATTAAGTTTAAAACGAATGGGCAGTTCTTCGGTCCCCAATAGCTTCGATGACCCCTTCCACAAAGATGGAAGCACCCTCAGGCATCCAGATTTCAACTCCGGGATCAATGCTCAGCCGACCGCTTTCACTAATGAAAACATCCCCCGGTGCCAGATAGGGAGAACAATCCACGGAAAGCCGCAGATCCGAATCCACCAGTTCCGGGAGCATGCAGCTGCCGCTGACCTCATATATGGCCGTCAGGCAAAGATCCCCGGAAAGGTTCAGAGCAAGGCTTTTGCTGTGGTCAATTATGGGCGCCCCCCTGGAATGCAGGCCAAATAATCCAAGGTTGAAACTCAGATCAGAACTTGAAGCATTGTATTGATGAATTTCAACAGCCAGAAGGTTCTCACCACTTTGAAGCTGGGTCCTGTCAAGCGGGTAATACTGGAAACGGCTTTCTTCAGCCCCATTCATGGGTTCCAGTGCCAAAGTCTGGGAAGTAGCCGCATCATAAGACATATTGGAGCGTACAATTTCACGCCCGTTCAGGTAGATGATGGCACCGTCATCCTTCACGAGCTCGAGAATAAACTGATCAGCCTCCAGATCGCTTTCTGAAAGACTGAAAGATTTTCTGAAATAAGTAGTTATGTGTTTTTGATCGGAGTTACTCCCATAGCTAATCGTTGTAGTCTCATCGTCATCCCCGTAACCAAGCTCAGCATATCCTCTGGACCATACCCTCATCATTGAAACCAGGATCAGCCCACCCTGAACCGGGATAAATTCCATTGTCCAGATAGGCCCACTCATCATCTCTGTTAAGCAGATACTGCTTGTGCGCTTGAACCCAGCCCACAAAGTTATATCCTGGCTTGCTTTGGGCCTGAAGGCCCACGGGCAGTTTTTTGGTGAAAGGCCCGCAGGTATAGGATCCCGGAAGGGCCAGTCCGTCCATACTCAGAGATCCTCCCTGCACAGGATAGTTTCCCAGGACAAGATTGGCAATCGTGTCAAATCCGTAGCTCTCCAGATCCCTCAGCAGGACCTCAGGCCTGGCCTCAACATAGTATTTTACCTTCATAACCTGCCTTCTCCAGTAAGCCTCGGAAGGGATCGCACTGCCGTATTCGGAGGTCCGTTCCCTCCCAACGGGCAATATGCTTTGGGATTTCTGCTTCAATATCCTCCATATGCTCCAGGATCAGTGCGTTCATTCGCACGGGGTTAAAGGAGGTAAACAGCTGCGCATTCAGTCGCCTTGCAAAATAGTTTCTGTATGTGGAGTTATCCAGGAGTTCATCCAGAATGAGTTCATCCTTTCCCCGGTAAAAATCGATGTCATTATTATGAGGTTTAAAGAAACCCCGGTCCAGATCCATGAGTACCCACCTCCACTTACCTTGATCCTTTGGCTTCCAGGCCATCACATTGTGATCAATGGAGGTATTCCCGGTGGCCATTTCAGTAATTACATAATCGGTGAAATTCTCTATATCAACAAGTTCCTTCACCGCATTGTAATTTGCATCAATAGACAAATCTTCCCTGAGCAGGATTTCGAGTTCCTGGTAGGCTTCCAGGTTCCCGGCTTCAGCATAATCCTCGTTTTCCACCAGGTCAAAGCTGCCTGCTTCCATTCCATAGCTTTTCTCAATATAATCATCATCGACCTTCTCCCTGATGTTATGTATGCCCATGTATTCGCCGTTCACAAAGACCACAGAAGGCCTGTAGGCCATAATATCCAAATCCATATTTAATAGGGTGGAATGTTGTCCCAGTATATCCCGGAAAAGGGTATAGCTCCAGTCGCTTCCCGATGCCCTGAGGGCAAAAGATTTATAGCTGCTGCGGGTGCGTTGTCGAAGCAGGGGGTAATCTAAATTACCATCTCCGTACTGCTTTTTAAAATAAACCCCGAGCATTTTTTGAGGCAGCTGCCAGGAATAGAGTCCATTCACCTTTATACCGGCTGCCCGGTTAAAAGCGGCCCTGTCGCTTCCATCATTTTCAAACAACTCAATATTTACCGGGATCTCCCATCCGGGTTTGAAATCCTGAACATAAATGCCCTGCTCGGGATCCCAGAAATTCCCGGGTGCCGTAGCAATGGAAACCACCGGCAATTTTTCCGCGACAGAGTTTTCATTTACAAAGTAGGATTGAGTAAGCGTGGACCCTGGAATCATGGACTCCTCAAAAATTCGAGCCCTTAAAATCGTAGTGGATTCCACAGGAATGGCAGTCTCGTATATCGCAGAACTCTCATCAGGCTCTGATCCATCCAGGGTAAATCTGATTAAACCTCCCTGATCGGATGATAGTTCTACTGACATAGGAGAAGTATAAAAGCCTCCTCTCCGGGAAAATTCAGGAATCAGGCTGGTGAAGCCCGGAAAGGAAACACCTGGGTTGGAAGCACCCGGGCTGGGCTCAGTAAAATAGCCCCACTTGTCACCACCATCGGAAACCCGGCCCATGGAAACATCTGTTCGCTGATGGGGAAAAGTAAGTGTGTCCAATATAGTGAGCCAGGAATCATACAGCCCGATTTCCTCTCCCAGGGCTGAAAGTTTAAAGCCAGCATGAAGACCGTAATTAAGGCCATCGGCCCATATGATGAGGTAATGCCCCGGCTGGAATAATCGTATCAAGCCCGATTTTCCATTTTCCTGGAATCTTCAGGTCATCGGTGATAAAAAAATCCTTCAGATTCACTGCCGAAGTACCTGTGTTATATAGTTCGATCCAGTCCGCGTAATCATCATTGTCCGGATCTGCAATAAGGGTAGAGTTTGCAGCAGAGAACTCGTTGATCACAATCTGTGCAGGCGCAGCTGTAAAATATAAGGACATGATCACACACAGAAGGATCCTCCTCAACTTACTATTTCCTTTATTATCCAAGTCCAATTACTCCCTGTAATTTGATGCGCCGAAGATAATTCATAATTCTTACTATTTTTGCCACGACTTAATAATCAAACGTAAATATGACCAAAACAGTTGCAGCCTTTCTTGTTATTCTCTCTATGATATTTATCAGCTCCTGCCTGGATAAGGTGGATGATAATCCCGAATCGCGAGATCCTGAGAAGGAAAAGAGAGAATTGAATGAAGCCCTGTCCTCACTTATTAATGATGGCTGGGATATTGACACCACCGAAATGGGCATCTATTATATTGTTCACAAGGAAGGTGAGGGGCCCACAGCCAAACATGGCGATTCCCTGTCGCTGGAATATAAAGGCTACCTGCTGGGCGGAATGGTATTTGACGCCACATCATTTCACTATTCCGATGGAATCTGGAATTTTATTCTGGACTCGACAGCACTGATTCCAGGTTTTACCAATGGCCTGTCTGTAATGAACAAGGGAGCCATTATAGATATGATCATCCCCTCCGAGTTTGCATACGGGGAACAGGGGAACGGGCTTATTGAGCCCTTTACCACCATACTCTTTACGGCCATACTTCACGAGCTGAATCCTCTATCTGACACCACAGGCACAGGGTCCCTATAACTTATTCACCATAACCTTATAGGTGGGATCATCCATCACATTCACATCAATGATCTGGTCCGCATTTTCCAATAATTTGCGACAGTCCGGACTAAGATGCCGAAGCTGAACCCTTTTCCCCACTTTCTGATAACGTTCTGTAATTTTATTTAAGGCTTCGATGGCTGACATATCCACAACTCTGCTTTCCGCAAAATCGATAATCACCTCATCGGGGTCATTAAGTACATCAAATTTTTCATTGAAGGTTGTGACGGAAGCAAAGAATAGGGGTCCGTATATTTCATAGTGCTTTACCCCATTTGAATCGATATGTTTCCTGGCCCTGATTCGTTTGGCATTATCCCAGGCAAAAACCAGGGAAGAAATAATAACCCCCGCAACCACAGCCAGGGCAAGATTATGCAGGACTGCTGTGACGATGGTAACCATAACCATAACAAAGATATCTGACCTTGGCATTTTCGTAAGGGTTCTCAGACTGGCCCATTCAAAGGTTCCCAGTGCTACCATAATCATCAGGCCGGTGAGTGCAGCCATGGGAAGCTTCTCAATGAGATCAGCTCCAAACATGATAAAAACCAGCAACATCACCGAAGCCACTATCCCGGATAACCTGGCCCTTGCACCGGATGAGATATTGATCAGGCTCTGTCCTATCATTGCACAGCCCCCCATGCCAGAGAAAAAACCGGAGAGAATGTTGGCAGCTCCCTGGGCAATGGCCTCCCGGTTACCATGACCCCTTGTTTCGGTTATTTCATCAACGATATTCAGGGTTAATAAACTTTCGATCAGACCCACGCCGGCAACAATCACCGCATAGGGAAAAATAATGCGAAATATTTCAAAGTTAAAGGGCAGTTTGGGGATATGAAAGGGAGGAAAGCCTCCCTTGATGGAAGCAATGTCACCCACCGTTTTAGTATCAATCCCAAAAACAGCCACTATGCCGAAGACCACCAGAATGGCAACAAGCGAGGCCGGGACAGCCTTTGTAATGCGGGGCAGGATCCAGATAATAAACATGGTAAGCACAACCAGGCCCAGCAGGATATAAAAGGGAATACCAGAAAGCCAGTTACCTGTTATGTCTTTAAACTGGTCCAGCTGGGACATAAAAATGATAATGGCTAATCCATTTACAAAGCCAAAAATAACCGGATGGGGAACCAGTCGAATCAATTTTCCCAGTTTCAACAAACCGGCTGCTGCCTGGAAAATTCCAGCTAGAATTACGGTGGCAAATACATACTCCACACCATGATCTTTTACCAGAGAAACGAGCACAATGGCGATGGCACCGGTGGCACCGGATATCATCCCCGGACGGCCACCAAATATGGATGTAACCAGTCCCATTACAAAAGCTGCATACAATCCTGTCAGGGGGGATAATCCCGCTATCAATGCAAAGGCAACAGCTTCAGGGACCAGGGCCAGGGCCACAGTCAGGCCTGACAAAACTTCGGTTCGATAATTTATGCCCTGGGATAAATTAAAGAGGTTAAAATACTTTTTCATAAAGGCCTGCAAAAGTAATAAAGTTATCCGGAAGTAAACTTTTCATTCTTCTTCGGGCTCCATTGGTTGAAAAAAAAATTTTGAACCTAATGAAATCTTACTGACATTGCCGTCGGAATTGAGCCATTAAAAGGAGTTTTAACCATACACCCATACCGTATTATGCTGTCTGGAGGAGATTCTCAGAACAGCACCGTCTGAACTATTAAACGACATATTATGAAAGTTTCAAAACTTGCCCTGTTTATCATTATGATATCAGCAGCCGGGCAGCTGTTCGCACAATCAAATGAGGATATTATCATTATCGATGACATTGCGGATGATATTACCGAGCTGCTGGAAACATATGCCTCTCATCCAAGGGTTTATATAACAGACAGCGAAACTCCTGAGGAACTCAGACAGCTTACCGACCAACTGGTGAATCTGCGAATTAAAGATCTTCACATATATACACCCACAAAGCCAGGGGCAATCGTTTTCAGCGCCATGGTTCTAAGCCCGGGAAAGCTTGATGTACTACCCTTTGATCTGACCGACTGGACCACGGTAATATCAGGAAAGGTTATCATTCACAGTGATGTTGTATTTACCGGTGACCAGGGCCAGCTTTTAAAAGAAGAGCTGGAAAACAGAACGGGTCTTGAATTTATCAGTCAAAACTGAATCTCTAAAAATCTGTCTCATGATGAATCGCCTGACACATAAGATAAAAGCACTGCTGATACTAATGCTGGTATCAGTAACGACCATAAACCATGCACTTCCCACAGAAACCGAATACCTGGGGATAGTTGCAAGAACCGGTTATGTGGATGACGGTAATTGGGGGGCCTTCCCCATCGGTTTTAGCTTTGACTTTTTTGAGAATACCTATACTGACTTTTATGTCACCTCCAACGGCCTTGTGATGTTTGAGCGAGGATCTAATCAATATACCAACAACCCAATTCCCAGAACCACAGGCGCAGATAATTACATTGCACCCTTCTGGGATGATCTGGTCATTCATGCAACGGGAGATATTATGTACCAGACCATTGGTACAGCTCCAAACCGGAAACTGGTAATACAGTTCAACAATATGTCCTTCTGGAACTCGCCAGTGTTGCTGGGGACCTTCCAGGTAATTCTTTTTGAAGGTTCAAATAATATCCAAACCCAGTACAGGAGCATAGTAGACTTAACCTCTGACAGGGCCAGTGGAAATTCAGCCACAGTGGGGCTGGAAAATCGGGATGGCTCCGCAGGAGTTACCTGTTCCTACAATACCGCTGATTATATTCAGAGCGAAAAAGCAATTTTATTTACTCCGGGTGGAGGTAGCTATACCTTTGACGACAATGCAGTTTATGAGGGTTTATTTCTACAGGGGACAGTCCCACGGGCAAGTACCCCAAGGCTGCTGAGTCCGGCCTATAATTCAACCGTCAGCGATACCCTGACATTCCAGTGGGAAGCAGCAGCGAATGCTTCAAGCTATTTTGTGGTGATTTCCCAGAATTCCGACCTGAGCAGTCCCATACATACCTCTGCCGACCTTACTGAACTAAGCTACGATTATATACTGTCGCCCGATCAGACCTATTACTGGTCTGCTTATTCGAAAAATTCCAT
The DNA here is from genome assembly GCA_963713725.1 of uncultured Bacteroidota bacterium. Lineage (GTDB taxonomy): Bacteria > Bacteroidota > Bacteroidia > Bacteroidales. The sequence goes on along the minus strand of CAVQMZ010000023.1, from coordinate 213,814 downwards.
CGGAACAGTTTCATGGTCCGAGATATGGAGATTCCAGACCAGCTCCACCCCTCCCCTGGTGGCAGTACCCCAAACCATGTACCTGGAGCAGGGGCAGGAAAGAATGGCCACCTTGCTTTTCACGGGTGGCGACGGAGGTTCTAAAACAGCCACCATTACTTCCCTTCCCTCCGAAGGAGCGTTGTATCAAAACAATGGAGGGGCCCCCGGACCACAAATAATTACCACCCCAACTGTGGTGACCGATCCTTCTTTCAAAGTCATTTACAGTGCAAGCGGAGCAAGTGGAAACGGGGCCGGGAGTTTCTCTTTCCAGTTTTCCGATGCCACCTGGACCTCAACAGAGGAAAGCTATACCATCAATGTTTCTCCACCGGGGATACCTAACTTCCTTTATGCATCCAAAGAGACCGACCGGGTTGAGATTACCTTTGACAGGGATATGGCCGATCCGAGCGGCAAGCATCTTGAATTTTCAATACAGGATAATGGTGCTGATGTTACATCCACCTCCTGCATGCTCAAGTCCGGAGATCCTTCCACAATCATTGTTTATGTGAGCCCGGATCTGGATACGGATCATACCATAGCTGTGGCTTACACCAAAGGCACAGTGCTTGCCGAATCCGGAGGAGTACTTGAATCCTTCGACTTTCAACTGGCAGGCAAAATTGCCCAGGTTATTAATTTCAGTGAATTGGCAGATAAAACATACGGGGATGCGGACTATACCTTAACAGCCACTTCATCATCTGGCCTGGCTGTTACCTTCAGCTCTTCAAATTCCACGGTAGTTTCCGTAACAGGAACAACAGCGAGAATAAACGGTGCAGGAGAGAGTATAATTTATGCATCCCAGGCCGGTGATGCTACCTATGCAGCGGTAAACTTTGAGCGCCACCAGCTGGTAAACAAGGCCAATGCTAGCATTAGCTTAAGCAATCTTAACCAGGAATATACCGGTAGCGGAATCCAGGTAAGTGCGCTTACTGAACCCCTGGGCCTGAACCTGAAGATTACCTATGATGGATCTGAAACACCTCCGGTGGAACTGGGGACTTACACAGTTTCCGCGAAGGTTGAAGAGGCGAATTATGATGGCGATACCCTGGACATGCTGACCATCAGTGATTTGACTGCCCCTATTCCGGACCTTCCCACCCTGCCGGATGTGACAGGTGAATGTTCCGCAAGCCCTATAGCACCAACAGCCACAGATTTCTATTCGGGAGCAATTACCGGAACCACCATTACTCCCTTCCCAATAAGCACGCAGGGGACTACGGTAATTACCTGGAACTATGACGACGGAAATGGAAATATCTCAAGCCAGAATCAATCTGTGATTCTAAATGACATCACCGATCCACTTATGCCCACATTACCTGATGTGACTGGTGAGTGCTCCGCCACGGCCACAATACCCACCACAACAGATGCCTGTGCCGGAACCATAACAGGAACAACAAGCGATCCCCTTACTTATTCAACTCAGGGAACTCATATAATAAGCTGGAACTTTGATGACGGGAACGGAAACAGCATTGATGTTAACCAGAATGTAATTGTAGCCGATGTCACACCCCCGGCAACTCCCGTGCTGACTGACATTATTGGAGAGTGTTCGGCCACAGCAACGGCTCCCACAACAACGGATAATTGTGCCGGCACCATTACAGGAACAACAAGCGATCCACTGAGCTATTCAGACCAGGGAACCCATGTAATTACCTGGAACTTTGATGACGGGAACGGAAATAGCATTGATGTTAACCAGAATGTAATTGTTGCCGATGTCACACCCCCGGCAACTACCCGTGCTGACTGATATTATTGGAGAGTGTTCGGCCACGGCAACGGCTCCCACAGCAACGGATATTTGTGCCGGTACCATTACAGGAACAACATCCGATCCCCTGACTTATTCAAGCCAGGGAAGCTATGTGATAACACTGGAACTTTGATGATGGAAACGGAAACAGCATTGATGTGGCCCAGAATGTCATCGTCGCTGACGTAACAGCTCCTGAAATACCCGTCCTGACGGATGTGACCGGAGAATGCTCTGCCACTGCAATAGCTCCCACAGCAAATGACCTGTGCGCCGGGGCCATTACTGGTACAACAAGCGATCCGCTAACTTATTCAACACAGGGGACCCATGTGATTACATGGAACTTTGATGACGGAAACGGCAACAGCATTGATGTGAATCAAAATGTCATTATCAATGATATCACTGATCCGGAAACTCCGGTCCTCGAAGACCTCAGCGGAGAGTGCAGTGTAACAGCCATTGCACCGGTCACTACAGATGCCTGTGCCGGGACCATTACAGGTACAACAAGTGATCCGCTTACTTATTCAACACAGGGAATGCACAGCATCACATGGACCTTTGATGACGGCAATGGAAACAGCATTGATGCCAGCCAGAATATACTCATCGAGGATCTTACTGATCCTGAGATGCCTATCCTGGAAGATCTTACTGATGAATGCAGTGTCACTGCTATTGCGCCGACAACAATGGATGCATGTGCAGGTATGATCACAGCTACGACCAGTGATCCCCTTATATATACAGATCCAGGGAAGCTATACCTTATTACACTGGACCTTTGATGACGGAAACGGGAACAGCGTTGACGCAGTCCAGGCTGTTCTTATCGCTGATATCACCGCTCCCACAGCAAGCTGTCCGGATGATGTCCTCACCTGCGACGGAACTGTCTCTGCCATAGGCCTCACCGAGCTGACCGATAATTGTTCCACGCCGGATATCACTTATGAGCTAAGCGGGGCAAGCACCGGCAGTGGAAGCGGTGATGCCAGCTCTGAAATATTTGCTCCGGGAGAAACGACAGTTACCTACACCATGGAAGATGGGAACGGGAACAGCAGCCAGTGCTCATTCACAGTTACAAATCAGCTTGTGGAAGATGTGGTGGTAGGTGTTGCAGATGGCAGATTAACAGTGGAAACCGAGGGCAGTTACCAGTGGATCAACTGCGAAGACAATTCCGAAATCGCAGGAGAGACAGGCAGCACATTTAATCCTGGTGTCTCGGGCGAATACGCGGTTATTGTGACCCGTGGTATCTGCTCGGCCACATCCCTGTGCTATTCCCTGGATTATACAGGATTGGGAAGGAATAACCATAGGGATGGCATTGAGGTCTATCCCAATCCGGCCGACGAGTATCTTACCATCCAGCTGGACCGTGAGCATACAAATGTGAGCATCAAAGTGGTGAACAGTTCCGGTCAGGCTGTTATGGTGGAAGAGATGGACAGGGTTTCAAAAACCAGGCTGGATGTTAGCAGGCTCAAAGCAGGATTCTACCTGATCCAGGTACACAGTGACCAGGCCGACAGAGTTGTGAGGTTTATGAAGGAGTAGGGAGAATAGCCAGAATATCCTTTCCCTTGAATTCTGACATGAGAAATTTCCCCCCCTGAGGGGTCTTTGCCTTTAAATCATAAACGAGATGCCTGGCTTATTGCTGTTGGGGCACTGCCTTACTGTAATAGGATGCAAATGAGATTTTCCATTCTCCTTTAATCTTCTCAAAGAAAACAACCTGGATATTATCATATCCCCCTTCTCCATCGTCCCATTTCCAGATGTTGTCACATTTCAGCCAGGCACTGTTGCCATTAACCTTGCTAATCACATTCTCCTTTATATTAACGGCGTTGCTATGATTCAGACCGGGTGCGGCATCCTCCAGCAGCGTTTTAATGCTTTCCCAACCCTCGTAGGTGTTATACCCGTATACCCCAAGTTCCAGCCTGGTCTCCCGGGCATCCTGGGTATGAAGGGCAAAAACGCTTTCCATATCACCGGCCATCAAGGCAGCGGCTTCCTTGCGAAGAACCTCCAGTAGGGCCTCTTCTTCATTTTCTGCGTTCATTCCGGACTGACAGGATGTCCCTGCAATTATCAAGATTGCAAAAATTGGTATCAAGTATTTTTTCATGAGGTAAGTCTTAATTATTTCATCACAAGATAATATACCTTCAGGCAATATCAAACATATTTAAGCCGCAGAGAAGCAACTTTAGCAAAAGTAATCTCTTAAAAGGAAATCCCGGCTCCCAGTTGAAATGACTGGCTCTTGTATCCATCCACTACTTCCATCATTCCCCAGTGGTAACGAGCCTCAAGGGTAACAAACGAGATTTTTACACCCGCACCCACAAAAAGCGGAATGTCAAACCAATTAGATTTTTGGTCATCTGGGGTTTTCTCCTTTACGCCATCAGTGCTAATCCGATCAGCCAACCTGAAGCTTGGCGCTGCTCCAATCAAGGCGAATACAGGACCTAATTTGAGTTTCAGATCCAGGGGGGCGCTTAAATAATGTAGTTCTCTCAGGTTCTTGCTGTCGAAGATCACCCCATTTTTGTAGTACTCAAGACCGGAACCAAAATGTAGCAGGGGTAGAACTTTTGTGTCTCTGAATAAACCCACATAAAAAGTTTGCAAGGGCTCCCCTACAAAATCTCCATTCAAATTAAATTGAGCCGAGTGATAACCTGCACGAACACCTCCCACACGGTCAGCATCGCCTTTATCGCTGGCTGAGATTTCTGCAGTGATAAGTGCAAAGATCACTGCAAAAAGAAATATTGGACCAATTTTTTTCATGACAGAAATTTATAAAAGTTCACGATCCCATAGTGGACTTCTAGTTCATTAAACTTGAAGTTACAGAATTTGTTGTGAACTTATCTTCAAAAAGAGTTTACTGATAAATCATTTATGAAAAAACCACGATCTTTCGGGATCTTCTTTCTTAGAGCAAGCATAATAATTAAACAAATGCATTGATCTGCTTGGTGTAGATAACACCTCTCTCCTCCAGGTAGCTCAGAAAGTAATCGAAGCATCTTTTATGTTTCCCCACCAGCTCGGGTGGGAAAACTCCCTTTTCTGTGAATAAGCCATCCAGAAAAAGATTGGCTGCTGCCGTAGCAGTATATCCTGTTGTTCGGGCCATGGATGAGGTTTCTGTCTCTGCATTGTATTCATCATGTAGGCTGTAAACGATTCTTCAGTCTCTCCGGCATCATTCTCTCCCTTCAGGCTCACACGCATTACCGTAATTTCCTCTTCATCCTCTCCCAGTTCCCACTCTTTAAAAAGTACCTTGCAGGTAAAATCCAGCGGGGTGACCATGCTGCCACTCACATCCATGGGCTCTGTACCAAAAAATCCACTTTCTTTCAAAACCCTCACATATTCCACGTGACCGGGATAACGCAGGGTCTTTTCCTTCATGTTGGGAATATGGGACATTGTATGGATGATGGATCGCAATCCGTCCGAATTGAATGCTTCAAGCGTGCCCACCTTATCAAACTCCATGTATTCGCAATCTGTCAAAGGCTTCCCTGACCACCATTTCCATGCTCCACATACCTTGCCGGACGCGTATATTCCTCGATCACATCGATGGGCGAGAAAGGCGCTTTGTAGCAGAAGGGCCACTTTTTTACCTTTGGCAAGCCCCCCACAAGACATTCGAAATCGCTGAGCTTCATCAGCTCATTATAATAGCCCAGAATGATATTTCCCATGCCAGGAGCCACACCACAATCCACAATGGCTGTTACTCCATGTTTCTTTGCAAGCGCATCAAGCTCGCGGGAGTCTTCAGGGAAAAAGGCAATGTCAATGACATTTATTCCCGCCTCTATAATGGACTTCATGGTTTCGAATCCCAGGTAGCCAGGCACAGCATTAATAACCAGGTCGAATTTTTGAATCGTCTTCTGCAGTTCTGACCTGTGGGTCACATCCATCTGAAGGGTGCTCAATTCACCACACCTTTTTTTGCATTTTGCCAGGGCTTCAGCATTAAAATCACTTACAGTCACCTGGTGTGTCCTTGCCATATCAATGGCCATGGCGCTGCCTACCATGCCAGCGCCCAGTACATATTATCTTGCTCATAGCATAAAGATAAGGGAAATCAAAATTTAGCAAAATAGCATTGGATATTTCCCGAAATCAGGCTGGCTGTTAACAATAAAGCTTCGGGGACTTGATCTGTAATCCCATTTCCCTGCCCAATTATGGTATGATATCTCTCTCGTCTGCGAATAAAGGAAAGTAGAGACTGCAAGTAATTGCATCAATAATATTATAATCCTTTTCGTATTCATCCTTACATAGAGTGTGGATTTCTACCAATCAGGTATATAAAAGCAATTATTGGTCCAAATAAGGTTCTGCTCAGGATTTGGGAGAATTAAGCAAAAGTTTGATGGATTCTCAAATGGATTCAGGGGATAATCACCAGGCAGCCATGCCTCTGAGGCACTCTAAGGAAAATAGTGCTTGACTTTTGTCTCCAATATTAGTAATATCGGACTAAATATCATTCCACAATGTTCAGGACTCCAGCTTCCATATTGATACCCCTGGTTTTATTAATGTTTTCCTTCAACGGATACACGCAACACGCGAAAACATCAGCTTCTGATTCATATGAAAAGATGCACGAGTTAATTCATGCTGAACGGAGGTCTGCCCAAAGCCAGATACAGTTTAAAGCCAATCCCAGAACTGGCGATTATGACATAAAATATCACCGCCTGGAATGCACCGTGGATCCGGCGGTTCATTATATTTCAGGCCTAGTCACCACATACTTCGTGCCCACAGGAGCAAATTTTAGTCAGCTTAATTTTGACTTTGAGGAGAATATGAATGTTGATCTGGTTCTATACCATGGCTCATCCCTGTCTTTTTCCCTCTCAGAGGGTAATCTGGAAATCTCTTTGCCGGCTATGATTGGCCAGGGAACCCTGGACAGTATTACCATTAAATATCACGGGGAACCCATAGAAAGCGGATTCATTGCTTTTGCGACCAGTACGCATGAGGATACTCCTGTCATGTGGACCCTGAGTGAACCCTATGGTGCAAAAACATGGTGGCCCTGCAAACAGGACCTCAACGATAAAATTGATTCTGTTGATATAATAGTCAATACGCCCGAACAGTACAAAGCAGCTTCCAATGGCTTGCTGAAGAGTGAAACAGGATCCGAATCAGGATTTACAACCTACCATTGGAAACACCGTTATCCCATCACGGCCTACCTTATTTTTATCGCGATAACCGACTACGAATCATTTACCGATTATGTCTATCTGGAAAACGGGGATTCAATCCCCATCCTGAATTACGTATATCCCGAGGACCTGGAATCTGCTCAGGATCAGCTCAGTGCCACCGTCGAGCAGATGGAATTTTTTAATGAGCTCTTTGGGCTATACCCTTTTGCCGATGAAAAATACGGGCATGCACAGATGGGCTGGGGAGGTGGAATGGAGCACCAGACCATGAGCACCATGGGAAGCTTTTCCTACTCCCTTCAGGCCCATGAGCTGGCTCATCAGTGGTTTGGAGATATGGTGACCTGTGGTTCATGGCAGGACATCTGGTTGAATGAAGGTTTTGCCACCTACCTTGAGGCCCTGACCAGGGAGCGTTTTGACAGTAAGGAAGCTTTTATTTCCTGGAGGGAGAAACACGGTTTCCAGTATCACCAGTAAAAATGATGGCTCTGTGTTTTGTTATGATACGACTTCAGTAAGCCGGATTTTTGACTGGAGGCTATCCTATCAGAAAGGTGCAATGGTCTTACATATGCTTCGTTATAAACTGGGAGATCAGGACTTTTTTGGCGCCATTCAAAATTACCTCTCCGACCCTGATCTTGCTTTTGGCTATGCCAGAACAAACGATTTGCAAAAGCATCTTGAAGCCCAGAGCAAGGGAGACCTGGCTGAATTTATTGCAGATTGGGTTATGGGTGAAGGACATCCCTCCTACCAGCTTGAATGGAATCAAAGTGGCGAAACAGCCTATTTTAATCTTAGTCAATCACAATCCCATCCATCAGTGTCCTTTTATGAAATGCCCGTACCTGTCAGGGTGCTTGGCAGTGGTGGAGAAATACAGTGGTTCAGGCTGGAAAATACAGAAAACGGACAATTATTTATTGAGAATGTTGATTTCCCGATTGATTCTGTTCAGGTCGATCCTGAAAAAGAGCTGATCACATCCAACAACTGGGTAATCTATTCTCCCTGCCTTCCAAATAATGAGGTCCCGGCAATCAAGGAAGTTGACACAGGGAAAATACCGGACTCGGTAAGCGCAACAAGTTGCAAAGATGGAATCATATACCTTGTTGCTGAGGGTACTGAAAAGGATCTGGGGCTTATTCGCGAATCGTCCATTGATTCGCTTGCTGCCCTGGCAAATATTCCCTTTGAAATATCCCTTGTACGGCATGGAAAATGGAATTTACTGGCTCTATGCAAGAGATTCAAGCGGGCAGTTGTCAGAGCCGGAAGCATTTAGCATAGCCGGAGCTGATATTGACCCTGATCGACATCAGGATGTGAGGGTTTATCCCAATCCAACAAAGGAGTTTTTATTCATCGAAACAGTATACCCTGGTATCCAATCGATCGAAATCACCTCCCTGAATGGTCAGCAAATGCTTATTGAAGAAATGGAAGGGTCCTCACATCAAATCAAACTCCCTTCCTTCCGGAAGGGAGTCTATTTTATTACAATCAGGTCAAAGGACTTTGTAATTACAAGGAAAATAATCAAGTTATAATTCTTGTCGAAATCACTCGTTTAATCAGGGGGCCGGACTACACATGCTATTGTCAACCGGGTATTCCTCAGCGACACTAATCTCAAAAAGCTCGGACATCCAGCTCTCAAGAACAAGTTCCGTTTCAACTACCGCTTCAAAGGGACTAAGCATCCAGCTTTCAAGTGAAAGATCTGCTTCATATACCACCTCATAAGCTGCCACTGCGGCTGGATCCGGATTAGCTACCTCTTCATTTACCATTGCGGCGGCCTCAAAAGATAAGAGTGAGATCATTACTACAGCTGCGTATGTTTTAATTTGCTTTGCTGAAAGCTTCTTAAAATTCTTAAATAGACAGTTCATATTTTCTTGTTTAATGGTTATTGTTATTTGATAAACATAAAAATATGAATAATGTTTAATCTTTTTTTATTTTTATTAAACATTAAATCGTATTCCGCTGTTTATCTGTCGTTTAAGAGAATATAAACTTATGTTAAAATCCTGCTTTTAAGCAAAATCGACTCAATTGAAATGAACATTATAGCCAGATTAATGGTTAGTTTTCTGAATTTACTGAATCAGTAGAATGAAATAATGAATAAGATGTTACATAAGATATATACCCTTGCAGCAATGTTTTTCCTCCTGGTAGCACCAGGAATTTCCCAGGAAAACAAATTAAGAATTGCAGGCATGAATGGCGACAGTGTTGACTGTGGCGTTTACCTCTCAGGCTACAGGGAGTTTTTTAAACTCGAGTATTATGACCTTGCCAGGGAACCCTGGTCCATAGCATTTGACAATTGCCCGGAATCCGGTGAAAGGATGTACGTAGACGGAGTAAAGCTCTACCGCATTTATATTGATGAAGCGCCCGAAGGTCCCGTCCGGGAAGGCCTTATAGATACCCTCCTGCTTATATATGACCGCCGGATGGAGTATTTTGGTGACGAGGGAAATGTGCTGGGTAGAAAAGGAAAGGATCTGCTCGCCTATCGCAGCGCTGATATCGATCAGGTCCAGAAGGCATATGAAATGCTTGAAAGGAGCATAGATATTGAAGGCAGTAAATCTCAGGAATCGGTCATTTTGCTCTTCCTAAGAGCTGGAATCGAGCTTAATAAAGAAGATAAACTTGATGAGATCGAGCTTATCGACGACTACCTTATGCTCAGTGGAATACTCGACCAATTGGAAAAAAAGAGTTCACGCTGGAAAAGGACTAAGGAAACAGTAAATGAAATGATGCTGAAGGAAAATATATTGTCCTGTGAAGCACTGGACCGTTATTATGCTCGTTATTTTGAGGAAAATAAAAATGATAAAAACTATCTTGAAACAGCTCTTGCTCTTTATGGGGTCGCATCCTGCAAGCAATCAGATATTTATATAGCAGCTTCTGAGAACTTGTATGGACTGGATCCCAATCCCGTGTCAGCACACAACCTGGGTATTCTATTTATCTCCATGGGCGATAACAAAAAAGCCCATGAATATCTGGAAGAGGCCGTTCAGGGAGATAACACGGATACAGACACCAGAGCCCAGTGGTATTATGAACTTGCCCTGGTAAGCTTAGCCATAGAAAACCATTGTAAAGCCATAGAGTATGCCCGTGAAGCAATCAAGCTGAATGAGGATTTCAGTGCTGCATACATTCTGCTTGGCGATGCTTTTATTGCATCAAGAAACAACCTCGGTGATGATTTCCAGAAAAGGACCGCATACTGGGCTGCCGCCGATCAGTACCGCAAAGCAATGCTTGCAGATCCCTCTATGGAAGAGGAAACCAGGCAAAAACTTAATTACAGCCTCGGCCAGCTCCCCAATTCCGAAGATGTATTCTTCCGTGATTTAAAGAAAGGTGATTCTTATGTGGTAGGAGGTTGTATTAATGAAAAAACCACAGTCCAGGCTGGGTCGTAGCAAGGGAATATTAGTGTTTTTTCAGCTTAATAAATGTTGAATGGAATATTGTATTCCCTGTTGACACCTTTAATACGTAAATGCCATCTGTAAAATCCGACACATCAATGCTGATGGCTGAACCCGAGCTGCTCACAATTTCCTTTATTATTCTCCCATCCATATCACAAATAGTAATTTTTCCTTCATTTCCGGGAAATTCCAGTTGTAGTATTTCATATACGGGATTTGGCCAGACTTTTATATCCGGAAATTTTTCCTGAGTAAAGCCAGTACCTAAAGGTGTAAGTACAAGCGTAAATACTGTGTCTTTTTCAAGGAATAATGTTCCTGCTACATCTTCATATCCTTCACGAAAAACTGAATAATCATAGGATGTTGAAAGAGGAAGATTCAGATATTTAGCCAATCCCAATGATTCAGTAATAATTTCAGTATCCCCAAAAGTAACAGATGCATTTTTAAGAGGTTTTTCACCATTGTCTTTTACCCAGATTTTTACATCTGAATGTGTTGGCTCCATGTCCCAAATTAGGATCGTATCTGAAATAATCTTAATCTGCTCCACAATCTTCAAATAATACTCCTTTTCAATACTAAGATCATAAACTCCCTCATATTCAGTAAAATCTGATTCGCCGGTATAATTTGTAAACTGAGATACTCCATTAAAAACTATATCAGCAAGCTGAACAGCATTCCCGTTACTTTTATCCTTAAGCCGGATACAGATATTAAATCCTGGCAATACATATTCGGGAAGATATATAATCAAGGGATGAGAATAATAGCTCACAGAATCTTCATAGGCTGCAATCAGCCTGTAATAATAGGTCTGATCCTGATCTGGTTTAACATCCAGGTATTCTGTCGCTTCAGAAGAAATCGTATCAATTGATTTAAGCGATGTTGCCGATAATCCGCGCTGAACAATAATGTGGTCGTTATCTGTAATCCTGTTATCCCAGCTAATCCGGATTATTGAATCGTGCTGGATATTGGCCTCAGGATAGCCGGGTGAATGCGGATTCCCATAGATAAGTATATCCTTCATTTCTTTCCACGTTCCTGCCGTCCTGTTCATGATTCCAAAATTACCTCCATCATCCCAGGAGCAATAACAAAAGCCATATTCATGTGAAAGTTCGACATAGGTCTGATAATGTTTCATCCGGGACATAAAATCAGCACCGCTATGACAGGCAAACTCACCTAAAAAAACGGGGATATTATTACGGTCAGACCAATTTTTAACAGCAATAAATTTATTTCTTAATGTACTTATCTGGGCTTCAGTACCAAAGCTTCCTGTTCCCTCCAGGCCAAAAGGCCATGGATCATATGAATGGAAAGAGCCTATCAGGTACTTATCATCCGGATCGGGAATGGCTGCATTGATTAAATCACCTGAGCTACCCCAGTTATTCCCCTGGAAAATTACCAAACGGGTAGGATTGTTCTTCCTGATAATAGATAATACACGGGCGTGCATATCATCATTATCTGCTTTAGTCATACCGTGAGGCTCGTTCAGTACTTCAAAAATTAACTTTTCTGATTTTCCGGCAAAATGTGTGGCAATCTGCGACCAGATGCTATCGAACCGGGCCTTGTTTGAAGTACTGTAATTATCCTTTATCCAATTATCATGATGAGCATTAATTACGATCCACAGGTCACGCTCAAGGCCCCAGTCAACCACTTCTTCAATCCTGCTTAACCAGGCATCCTGGATTTTGTAAGGTGATTGCCTGTCTGTATAATTATCCCAGCGAACCGGAATTCGAACCGTATTAAATCCTGCATCGCGGTACATATCAAAATAATATTCCTGGGCCTTAGGATTTCCCCAGGTAGCTTCTGTTGGTGACTCATGAGTATTCCCCAGGTTAATCCCTTTTCTCATTTGCACAATTGCCTCCTGCGGAGTAAGCTGGGCCGTAAGGGAGGTTATAGAAATGAAAATACTAATTACTATCAAAAATACTCGCCTCATTCTTTTATTGTTTTCGGGATGTCTTAAAAAAGTATTGCCTTATAAAGACAGCTTCTTTTGTGCAAAGTTTAAAATAAATACCATTTTTCCAGAACAACAAAATTCCGAATTAATACAGATTCGTTCTGAACGAGAAAGGTATAAATGCCATTTTTTCAGAACAACAAAAATCCCAATTAAAACAGATGCTCATCGGGCAGGTGATTTCTGCATGGCCCCCACTATTTGGTTTGTACCTCCTTTAAGCTTAAATTATTGTAACTTATGTGATAATAAGTATATATTGTATGATCGAGAGGGAGAGAATATATCGTTCTCTTAATGTATCAGTTGTTATTTCAAGATCTAAAATTGAGGACTTTGTCAAATTTCACCTGATATTTGCTTACGCTGGAAAAGAAAACAAGCATGAAAAAATTTGGAACATTCGGGGGTGTATTTATTCCTTCTATTCTTACAATTCTGGGTGTCATCATGTATCTGCGATTAGGGTGGGTTGTTGGAAATTCAGGTACTCTGCTAATAGTTTTTGGCATTATCCTAATGGCGCATGTTGTATCTGTGTCAACCGGTTTAAGTATTTCGTCCATAGCTACAGATAAGAAAATTAAATCTGGCGGCATCTATTATATACTCTCCAGAAGTTTAGGTTTTCCAATCGGTGGAGCCATAGGATTGACTCTGTATTTAGCGACAGCTCTGAGTATCTCCCTGTACCTTATTGGCTTTGCCGAGAGTGTTTTAATTGTTGTCCAGGATTGGCTGAATATTGAAGAAATTACCATAAACCACATGCGCATTGCTGGCACTCTTGCACTGCTTTTGATTGTTACAATTGCATATATAAGTACCAGTTTTGCAATAAAAATACAATACATCATTCTTGCCGCTATTGCACTTTCCCTGGTATCTGTTTTTTTAGGCAGCTCTGAAGGAAAAGGATTTGATTTTTCAGCTGTAAATCTTGAAGAGGCACCCAGCTTTGCCGTTATTTTTGGAATTTTTTTTCCTGCAGTAACAGGTTTTACTGCAGGCGTTGCCATGTCAGGTGATTTAAAGGATGCCAAGAAATCCATTCCTGTGGGCACTATGCTTGCCATTATTGTTGGACTTATTGTCTACTCCGGACTGGCAATTTTTATCTATTACTCCATACCGGGAGCTGAACTTCAGAACAATTACAATGTGTTGGTTGAATTTAGCTGGATCCCACAACTGGTCGTGGCAGGAATCTGGGGGGCAACCTTGTCTTCGGCTTTAGGTGGAATATTAGGCGGGCCAAGGATCCTTCAATCCATGTCACTGGATAAAATTACTCCACGATTATTTGGGAAAGGTGTAGGTCAGGGAAATGAACCAAGGAATGCTCTGCTTCTCACCTTTGTCATAGCAGAAGCTGGTATTTTAATTGGAGAATTAAACGTTATTGCAGGAATCGTGGCCATGTTTTATATGGCAGCCTACCTGGTTATAAATTTATCCTGTTTCCTTGAAAAGTGGGCTAGTCCGGACTTTAGACCCACATTTAAAATTAACCTGTTTATCCCACTCATAGGAGTGGTTGCCATCTTTTTGTTAATGGTGCAACTTAACCTGGTCGCTACTTTAGCTTCAATCATTATCATGGGGGGCATTTTTATTCTTCTCACCCGACGGCAATTAGAGTTAAGTTCTGGCGATGTTTGGTCAAGTGTCTGGTCCTCTGTGGTAAAATTAGGACTTAGAAATCTTGGCCAAAAACCAAAAAACCTGAGAAATTGGGAACCAAATATTTTACTGTTTAGTGGAGGAACTGATGCGCGCCCACATTTAATAAATTTCAGCAAAGCTATTTCTGGCAGAGGCGGGATGGTGTCAAATTTCGATTTAATTGAAGCTCCAGGTGCCAAAACTCTTTTTCCCAAATATGAACAGGCACAGATCACAGATGATTTGCAGGATGATACTATTTTTCATCGCAAGCAGGAATGCAATAACCTGTTTAAAGGGATTGAAACAATTGCCAGTACCTACGGATTTTCAGGCATAGAGCCAAATACCACCCTGATGGGTTGGGCCAGAAATACAAGAGATCCTATCTGGTTTGCAAATATGAATCAGAAATTGAACGAACTGGATTACAATGTACTTTATCTTGATTATGACAGAGAAAAAGGATTTGGAACTTTCTCAAAAATTGATATCTGGTGGAATAACAATAGCAATGTAGGAGATTTAACACTTCAAATTGCCAAAAGGATCTTAAGTTCTAATGAGTGGTCCCATGCAGCAATTAGAATCCTTTATCTCAATAATAGTTTTCAAAAAAATATTATTTAAATTTAATTCGGGAACAATTGGCTTCATTAAGGATAGATTTCCCATTTCAAGTCATAAATAATAAAATTGAAAATAAATCTTTTTATGAGGTTATAAAGAAACATTCCTACGATGCAGATCTCATAATGATGGAGATTCCAAGCATGAAAAAAGGAGAGGAAGCCTCCTTTGTAAAGGAGACAAACGACTTCCTGGGAGTAATGGGTACAACACTATTGGTTCGAGCCTCCGAAGGCTTTACAGCTAAAACACAAGATCATCTTGAATTAGAAAAAGTTTATAACGAATCACACATTTCATTAGAGCTAACAAGTGAACAATCCGTAGCATTGAAATTATCCAATAGCGACATTCTGGATAAGGAGATATTAAAACTTGATCATGAAATAAGCTCTAATCAATAAGATAAACTCTGAGAAAATAATTACAGCTATAGCAGATGTTTACACCTCGTTTTACACTTTATTGAAAGATAAAATTGAACAGGAACAAATAGAATCACCTCTTTCCTTAATGGAAATAAAGCAAGAACTGAGTACAAGATCTCATTGATAATAAAAGGTTTAACTATGTATCTGAAGTTATAAATGAAGCAGTAAAAGACCATGTTGATTCTATAAGAAATTTAATCACCCAAACTCCAAAAGTCTTAACCCGGATTTATGATGAAAAAGAACTGATTATTGATGAGAATGATTCCCAGGAAATTAAAAAAATAAAGCAAAGACTAAAAAGAAAACAGAGTGAAAAAATAAAATTTAATAAAGCTGCGTCAAGCTATTTTAACAATGAATTTTTAGAGAATTTATCGCAGCAATTAGGGCTTGTGGGTGTTTCTGGCATTTACGATAAACACATTTTTTATTAACTGGGTTAATAAAGGAAATGAATCCGAGTTATTTGATTTAAAAGCGCCGGGTGAAGAACTGGAGATTATTTACAGTAAATTAAGTAATCACTTTTTGAACAGTTTAAATAGTGCTTCCCGACAACTGTGTAATGATATATTATGCGCTACAAATAGCATTGGTGAAACTGATATATTTTCAAAAAAAGACAGAAAATTAAGAAGACGCAAACGAAGAAGCATTATTAAATTCGATTGACCATTATTCTCAAACATGGCTCGAAAACCATCAGTTGATTACAAACTACTTACTCCTGCAGGTTCAATTGAGTGTATTGCAATTAAAAACATATGAGAGCGTAAAAAAAGCAAGCCAGCGTATTAAAGAAATATTGCTGGATAATACGCTTAAAACCATCGAAAAATACAATAAAGCTCTCAATGGTATTTCAACGAAGAATTAAACAATTTTGAAAAGGAGTTTTACCAAAATTCGAACCAAATAAGTGTTGATACATCCTTAGGCAGCATTCAGTCTGACATGGAATCTAACCTCAAGTTTCTAACGGATACCATTGAAGTAATTTCGCATGATGATTTAAATAATTTTGAAACAATCCAGGAGGGAATACTCCCAACCCCTTTAAACGCAAGAAAAATTACAAGGGCATTGCTGGAAAATGAAGTTATCGCAAAAATAAAGGAGCTTTATCAAAAAATAATAAATGATGGAAGAACGGAGAATCGAAAGTTAGAAAATGCTACAGAACTCTTGAAGTTAACCTTATCAAACCTCGATGACAATAAGAAAAACTCCATTGAGGTATTGAAAATGACCAAAAAACAGTTTGATGAATCTACGGTAAGAATTCAAGAGATTAAGAAAGAACAAGATCTAGAAATAAATGAAATTTTAGACTCCCTCAAGTCTTTATTAAATGCAGAAACCATTGTAAAAAGAGCCGATGACTCTGATGTGGTTTTTAAGAAACCCGGATCAAGGATAATATTTAATTTCCTGAATAAGCAGACTGAGTATTTAATTAGCAAATCGGATAATTTCATATTAAAACTAAGAGACAAAGTTGCTCTTACTGATTCTCAATTTCGCGCCAAATCTAATCAAAATCCACACACTCAATTCGCTGATTTTTCCGAAAAAGTAAGCCTGGCGAAACATAGCGCAAAGGAACTACCCTTTTATTATTATCAGTTATTTACTGGAAAGCATGCACCACCGGCAGAACTTTTAAAAAACAGGAAGGCCGAATTATCAGAAGTGAAAAAAGCCGTTGATAGATTTCAAGAAGGTAGAAATGGGGCGATATTGTTTACCGGGGATCCTTTATCTGGGAAAACCTATTTAATGAAAAATGCGGTGGATTTATTTTTCCCTAAAAATGTAATTATTATATCTGCTCCGATTGAAGGAGTTGATAGAGGAATTGATATACTTAACAATGCTTTTTCAATTGCCACGGGTCTTCAGGGAGATTCGATTTCAGTTTTAAAACAGCTTAAGAAAAAATCAACAATTGTATTCGAAGACCTGGAACTGTGGTGGACCAGAAGCCCCTCTGGATCTGATTGCCTGAAACATATTGTTGATTTAATTAAATTGTTTAGCAATAAGCACTTATTTGTTTTTGATTGCAATATTCTATTCTATCAACACATACGCCAATACATTAATATTGACGAAGTTTTGTTGGCAACAATAAGCACTTCATCATTAAGTATCTCAGATATTTCAGAAGTTATACTGAGCAGACACCACAGTGGCGGAATGAAATTTTTCTTGCAAAATAAAGCAGAAGATAATTTGAACATAAGGAAAATAAATAATTTGTTCAGAAAAATAACAGCACTTACAGATGGTAATATCGGTATGGCCTTCTATGTTTGGCTGGGGAATATTATTGAAATAAAAAAAGCAGAAATTCATTTTGCTAATTTTGAAAACCGGCACCTTCCAAAAATTACAAATCCGGAATGGGAAAATATGCTTATGCAAATATTAATGCACAAGCATTTAACATTTAAAAGGTTAAGACAGGTGTATCACACTGAATCGGAAGCTTATGTGAATGGTAACTTACAGAGTCTAATACGGGCCGGTCTGGTAATAAAAACGGCGTCCAATTACTATAGTATTTCTCCATATATCCTAAGCTACTTAGTTAAATATTTTCAGAATAAACTTGAATATGCTACAGTTTAATGAAATTCCATACAGCAAGCTGGCTGCATTGCTGGCATTTGCCCTGATTATCGTTATTGCACAAAGATTATTTAAAAGATATGTAATCCGATTTATTAAGAATGAACGCAAACAAAGTTCAATGAGTTTGTATGCGCCTCTGGTAATAAATATTATCTGGATTATTTTCTTTCTTTTTTCGATTTATGAACTGGCATTGATCAATCCGATTATTTCAATCTCCTTTTCTGCTTTACTATTAATCATAGCATGGAATAATGTAAAAGACTTTGTGCAGGGAACAATTTTTAAACTGCAGCAGGGGAATATAATTGGACAAAGAATAAAAGTTGATGCCTATTCTGGAGTGGTAATTAAAATGAGAAATGCTACCATAGACCTTCTATTGGAAAATGGTGAAATCGTACAATACCCTTACAGCAAACTTTCAAAACAGGTAATTGGGATCAGTACAACCGTAAAATACTTTAAGTATTGTTCCCTGAATATTTCCGCACCTTACACCAAAGAAATTGAAACATTGAAAAGTCAGATAGTTGCCCACTTGTATAATATTCCCTGGATAGTATCAAGCATGAGTATAAAAACGGAATTTATAGTTCGGGATTCCGAAACCATCGACATTAAGATTGGTGCTTATACACTTGACGAAAAGTTTGTACCAAAAATTCAACAGGCTTTGAATAGGATTAACTTTTAAAACTGTGCCCTATTGATATTTCATCCTAGTAAATTTTCAGAACAACAAAAATCATAATTAAACAGAATCGTGCTGAACGGGTAGCGGGATTACTCGCCATGCTGGCTCGTGATCGCGGTGTGGGGGTGATTCAAAAGAGAAAAGCCACAAGGCTTCGCCTTGCTTTCTCGTCCACTCGGCCTTACAAAAGCACGCTTTTGACGGCCTCCTGAACGAGAAAGCCACCACATCTGCGATGCGGTGGCTTTTCTCTTTTGTCGGGGTAGCGGGATTTGAACCCACGACCTCGTCGTCCCGAACGAAGCGCGCTACCGGGCTGCGCCATACCCCGATTGATGGTGATCCGGAGTGCAAAATTACAAAACTTTAGGAACTTTTAAAGTGTTCCCTGCATTCGGCCAGTAACTTTTCAGCATCCACCGGAACCACTCCTGCCTTTTCACAAACCTGTCCACCGGCCAGGTTGGAAAGAGCTGCAATTTCAGGGGCCTCCAGGCCGGCAATCAAACAGAGGGCGGCAAGGCTGATCACGGTATCTCCTGCCCCGGATACATCAGCAATATCCCTGACTACTGCCGGAAGGTGAACATAGGAACCATCCCTGGAGGTAAGGATCCCCTGTTCGCTGAGGGTAACCAGGAAGGTATCGATCTCCTGCTCCTGCTGGAATTTGATCACTGCCTCAGCCAGCTTTTCTGTATCATGTTTCTTGAGATCCAGGTTCAGGCCCTGCTTCAACTCCTTAAAATTGGGCTTAAACAATTTTACATTCCTGTACAGATGGAAGCTTCTGAATTTAGGATCTACCAGTACGGGTACTGAAACTTTTTCAGCCTTTTTAATCAGTTGAGCAATTATTTCAGGAGCAAGAACTCCCTTATCATAATCCTGGAGAATCATGGCATCAATACCTCCGCTCTCCAGAAGATCTGCAATCAGTCCCAGGAAGTTTTCCTGCACTTTGGAAGGGATGAACATATCCATCTCTTCGTCCACGCGAAGCAGATGCTGATTGCCACTGATGACCCTTGTTTTCTGGGTGGTTACTCTGTCTTCATCCATCACCAGTCCAAGGTCAGAAAGGTTTTGTTCCTCCAGCAGTTCCAGGAAAAGTTGTCCCCGATGGTCTTCCCCAATCACCGAGCACAAAATCGGAACGGCACCCATGGCCCTGATGTTCAAGGCAACGTTGGCTGCTCCTCCCAGGCGATTTTCTTCAATGACCCCGGAAACAATGGGGACAGGCGCTTCGGGGGAGACCCTGGCTACATTTCCCCACAGGTAGGTATCAATCATTACATCCCCAATCACCAGTACCTTCTGGTTTCTGAACTTCTCGAATAATATGCTAAAATCGGTGGTATCGAACATTCGCTTTTATTAAAGTTGCGCAAAGATAGGATTTTATGCTCAATAGGGATCCACATCCACCGATACACGAACCGATCGGTATACGTCCCCACTCAGGGTCTCGGTGAGAACGCCTGTCAGCAGGTCCTTGGCCCGCTCCACCGAAGCCTTCCTTTCGATCTTCAGAATGATTTGCTTAATGAAGCTATCGTGAATCTTTCTTACAGGCGGATACTGGGGTCCGTATACCCTGGAAGCAAATATGCTTTTCAACTCCTTTCCCACCAGGTCTGTGGCACCGTCCAGGATGGATGGAATCTTATGTCTGAAAGTGATACGGATCATCCTGGTAAAAGGCGGATATCCGAACTGCTCCCTTTCTTCCATTTGTTCATTGAAGAGATTTTCATAATCACCCCTGAGAATCTGATTGATCACAGGGTGTTCCGGATCTGAGGTCTGAATAATAACCTTCCCCCTCTTCTTTCGTCTCCCTGCCCTGCCGCTTACCTGGGTAATCAACTGATAAGATCTTTCAAAGGCCCTGAAATCGGGAAAGTGCAACATGCTGTCGGCATCCATTACCCCCACCAGGCTCACCCTGGCAAAATCGAGTCCCTTGGAGACCATCTGGGTGCCGATGAGCACATTCAGACTTCCGCTGGCAAAATCATTAAGCACTCGTTCCATGCCCCTTTGCGATCTGGCAGTATCCGTATCCAGGCGGCCAATCTTTACACCCTCAATTAAGAGGGGAAGTTCATCCTCGATCTTCTCAGTTCCGAAATCCCTTCATGCTCATATTTGTATTTGAGCATGAGGGGCAGGCGGAAGGCATGTTCTCCTTATACCCGCAGTAGTGGCACTCCAGCTTTCGGCTGATGCGATGGTAGGTCAGACTTACGTCGCAACGGCTGCATTTGGGAATCTCACCACAGTCCTTGCATACTATATAATGGGAATATCCCCTTCTGTTTTGAAACAGAATCACCTGTTCACCGCTGTCAAGGGCTTCCCTGATTCCCTCAAGCAACTGGCGTGTAAAGTGAGAATGCATTTGTTTCCGGTGGGTGGCAAGCCTTGTATTGGCCAGAATTACCTCCGGTTGCTGAACAGCTCCAAAGCGACCCTTAATTGTTGCATAACCATACTTTCCGCTCTTTGCATTGTACAGGGACTCAAAGGAAGGTGTGGCTGTTCCCAGAAGGACCCGGGCTCCGTGGAAAAGGGCCAGGATCTGGGCCGTGTCCCTCGCATGATACCTGGGGGCAGGATCATGCTGTTTATAGGTGTTTTCATGCTCCTCATCGATGATCACCAGGCCCAGCATACTATAGGGAAGAAAGAGAGCCGATCTTACTCCAATGACCACACCGTAGGGCTCCTCATCGGTGAGTCCCAGGAGATTCCTGTACACGTGCACCCGCGCCGAATCGCTGTAACGCGAATGGTAAACCCCTACCCTTGACCCAAAGACCCTTCGCACCCGCTCAATAATCTGGGTGGTAAGGGCTATTTCGGGTAAGAGATAAAGCACCTGCTGGCCCCTGTCAAGATGCTCCCTGATCAGGTGAATGTAGAGTTCGGTCTTCCCGCTGGAGGTAACTCCATGCAACAATACGCATTGCTGCTTTTGAAACTGTTCCCTGACGGAAACCAGGGCCTCAGTTTGTTCAGGATTCAGCTCATTGAGCTTCCCGGAGGCGGCATCCTGTCCACCCCTGGTCATCTCCTCACGGGTAATTTGCTCCAACACACCCTTTTTAACTAATGTGCTCAGGGCTCCTGTGAATGCAGGATCGTTAATCAGCAAGCTTTTTAAAACCAGACCTGTATCTTCGCCCTGGTCTGTCCCGCAAAGCTGAAGATAGCGCTCCAGCACCTCCTTTTGCCTGGGCGCCTTTCCAAGTTTATCAAGGGCCTGGTGGATAGCCTCTTCGGAATTCAAGTCAGCGCTAAGTTGAATATAGCTTATGCTCCTTTTGCGGAGGCCGCGCCTTACTTTTTCATTAATCTCAACAGCTCCCCTTTCAATCAGACGCTTAAGTACCTTCAAGGGGCGATCAGAAATACCGCTTATTTCCAGATCACCTATGTTTACTTCTCCCTGATCTTTTACAACTTCCAGCAAAAGTCTTTCAAAACTATCCAGGCTATCGTCGTCTTCAAATTCCATATTGGGAATCACCCTTGATTCGCTTTCGGGTCTCAGGCCGGATGGCAGAGCCGCCCGCATAACATCCCCGGGCCTGCACATGTAGTAGGAGCTCATCCACTCCCAGAGCTGTAACTGACCCGGGAGCACGTAAGGCTTTTCGTCCAGGACCTCTAAAATTTCCTTTGGCTCAAAGCCTTTTGGGGGATCCTGGGTGAGGGCATTTATCACGCCGGTATAGATTCTTCGTTGCCCGAATGGAACCAGGACACGGCTACCGGGATTCACTTCTCCCGCAAGCCTTTCAGGAATGGCATAGGTAAATAATCCCCCCACAGCCAATGGGATGATAATCTCAGCATAAGGGGAAGGGGAAGGCATTATTTCTCTATGATTAGCTAATCAAAATTAAGGAAATAAAATTACGATCTGACTAATTTCCTGATTTGAGCCCCCATGGCCTCAAGCTGATTTATTGAGGTGGATGTTGCCCCTGTTATGCCGATGGATCCTGCTTCATTAAACCATTGAAGCTGCACTTCGCTTTCATCTGATACCCAATGGGTTCTTGCATTCAAAGAAAGGCAATACTCATAGAGCAATTTTCCGTTGGAGGAGTTTTTTCCACTCACAAATACAATCACGTCATGCTTGCCAGCAAACATCTTCAGACCGGGCTTTCGCTTTTTCATCTGACCACAAATGGTGCACTGGGATCTGAAGCCGGATGCTGCTATACCTGAACTTCGGGCTCTGAGTTTTTCCTCAACTTCCCTGAACTGATCAACATCCATGGTTGTTTGCGAAAAGAGGTGGACGGTTTTATCCGGGTCCACCTTTTCACATTCATCGCTTGAAGTCACCACCACTGCATCCCCATCCACCTGACCCAGCTAAGCCGATGGTCTCGGGATGCTCCGGTTTTCCAAAAATAACCACCTGCTCTGTGGAGTGATCCATCTGAGCGTAGGTATTTCGAATCTTCTCCTGTAATTTCAACACGATGGGACAGGTACCATCGATGATCCTGACCTGATTTTCCTGTGCTTTCCGGTAAGTTGACGGAGGCTCCCCATGTGCCCTGAATAAGACCAGACCTGCTTTCTGCCGTGCAAGCTCATTGTGATGAATGGTTTTAAGGCCCAGCTTGTGCAGCCTGTCCATTTCATTGCCGTTATGAACCATCTCCCCCAGGCCTACCACCGAATCGCCTTTGGAAAGATGCGATTCTGCAGTCCGGATAACCTGTTCCACTCCATAACAAAAACCGGCTCCCCGATCAACTTCTATCCTAGTCATCCTGTGCTCCACTTACCTGCCTGAATTTATCCCTGAACCACTCCATCTGCTCATCAACGGTCATCTGGCTATTGTCAAGGATAAGTGCATCATCGGCTTGCTTCAGGGGACTGTCCTCCCGGGAGGAATCAATGCGATCTCTTTTGGAGATATTAAACAGCACATCCTTTAAGTCTGCCGGCATACCTTTCTCAATAAGTTCTTTATACCTTCTTTGGGCTCTGATCTCCTCAGATGCGGTGAGAAATATTTTCATTTCTGCCTGGGGAAAAACCACGGTGCCGATATCCCGGCCATCCATAACCACTCCTTTTCCCTCTCCAAGTCTGCGCTGGTACTCCACCATTTTTCTTCTTACCACGGGAAGGGTAGAAATGTAACTCACATGATCGGATACCTCCATACTCCGGATCAGATCCTCAACCATACGGCCATTTAAAAAGATCTCTGTTCGGTGCTTATCCGGATTAAACCGAAGGTCCAGTTCCACCTGCTCCAGTTGTATTTTCACATCCTCCACGGACGGAGAATCACTTTCATCAAACAGTCCCGCTTCCATGCATGCCAGGGTAACAGCCCTGTACATGGCCCCGGTATCGATGTAGGCATAGCCCAGCTCTGCTGCGATTCTTTTTGCATAAGTGCTCTTCCCGCATGAGGAATGTCCATCCAGGGCAATGATAATTTTCTTTTGCTCCACAAGTATATTTTTTACTCAGGTAAAGATAGTGATTTCGAAGCGGGAACTTATCGCCTTACTGCTTTCTGTAAAAGCTGGAAAGATTGGTGGTAAGTGAGAAATGATTGGTGCCACCAGCCAGGTGATAGGAGGAACGGCCATAGGCGATGTGGAATTTGGAAACTCTGAAGCCAAAGCCCCAGGAAAAACCTACCATGCCGGGCCTGGCTGTAACCTTCATTTCCTGCCTTCTCTTATAATTGTAGCCCAGGTCAATATGAACATTTTCCCCCAGCAGGAATTCAAGGCCAAATACAAGATGGCGCATCAGCTTGTCACCAAAGACATCAAAGCCTCCCACCTCAGCCTCATCCCCCAGGTTGGTAAAATCATCGGATTCCTCAGTGGTGTAGGTGAGATCCCAGCGTTCCAGGTTCTGATATATGATGCTGAATCTAAAGGGAGCATGGGCAAGTCCCTGGGTAATTCCCAACTGCAACTCGAAGGGAAGCTTTTCCCTGGTCCCTGTATAGGTGCTGAGTTGTAAGCCCATATTCTTTGATACAAAGCCAAGGCTTGTAAGGGTTCTGGGATTGTGGTAGGTAATCCCGACATCAAAGGCCAGACCAAAGGATGCATAACTTTCAAACGAAGAGTAAATGGGCTTCATATTCACACCCACCGTGAGAAAGGTATCAATAATGGCCCTTGAATATACCAGGTTCAGTGCATATTCCGATGCCCGGAATGTACCCTGGCTTTCACCGAATTCATCGGTCCGCTCAAAGGTCCCGTAATTTATATAGTGCATTCCGGCAGCAAAACTCCCTATATTCTCAAGATGATAGCCATAGGATGCATATCCAAAATTTACCCCGGCAAAGTAATTTACATAATTCATATTCAAATTATTATGCATTCCGGGAGTAAGGAGGGCCGGATTGTGAAAAACCAGGTTGATGTCATCATCCATCAGCGATACTGCCTCCCCGCCAAGGGCTGCCACCCTGGCGGAATTAGTCAGACCAAGAAAGCTATATGTGGACTCTCCACCTTTCTGGGCGAAAGTCCCCATATGCAGCATCACTACTGCTATGATAATTAAAGCTTTCCTCATTGTCCTATAAAACGACTCTTTCAAGCCGGATATTATCCTGAAAGATGCATTAATATTTGCCTGTCTGCACTATCTACCCATTTCCGGTAAGCAAGGTGATCAATTTTCCTCATAAGGGCAAGGTTTTCCATTGAGTAATTTTTCAGCACTATGCCGAGACCACTGCGCTCCACATCCATGCTGTTACACTCCTGCTCATAGTGATTCTCAACCGGGAATACTGCCAGGGGTACACCCATACAGGCGGCCTCTGCAGCCGTATCAAAGCCGGCCGTAGTTATCACACCTTTGCAGCGCTTCATTTTTTCACTGAATTCCCTGTCGCTGACCTTAAAAAGACTGATTCCTTCGGGCACCGGGGTGTCCGTGGGCAGATCAGAAAAAACATCAAAACTAAGTTCGGGATAAGCTCTGGCCAGGGAGATGATATCCATGATAAAACCTTCATTGAGCAGGTAAACCAGGTAAGAACCCCCTTCTTTATAGACTGCCTCTCTGAATTGCTTTCTTACCAGGGGAGGAATAACCCTGATTTTACCCTTACCCTCCTGCTCCCTGAAGGAAAGGGCCAGTACCAGGTCACATGATCTCATAATCAGCTCTGTATGGAACTTCAGAAGCATCTTGTGAAAATGCCTTCCCCCTCCACAACGGTAGCCATCCAGGTGAAGAAAAAAGTGATGACCGATGCCAATACGTCTGATGTCGGGTGAAAGCCCCCTCATGGCCAGGGCCCCTACCACATCGTAGAAGTTATAAACCACATCGGGCTGAAGGGAGAAAATCTCTTTCCGGATTCTCCTTACCTCCCTTAGATAATGAAGTCCCCTGATCAGATTATAGAACAGGGTTCTGCCCACATATATACCCTTCTTATTGGGAGTACGAAGGAACCAGGGGCTTGAGAAGAACTTTAGCTTTCCTTTGAATACATCCTGATAGTAATCCGGGATTTTCCGGGATGGATGGCTTCCCACATAAACGGCCTCAAGGCTATGACCGGCCTCTTCCAGGTACTCCTTCAGAGCCACAGACTGAGACAGGTGCCCCCTGCCCTCTCCCTGAACGATGAAGACCATCCGTGCCATAGATCAGGAGTAAGGTGGATGTCGGAATCCGCCTTTCTTTGCAGGCATTTTCCAGTTAATCGTACCTACCTGGGTCATCAAAAGCCCGGAAATGGCCACAAGGATGCCGGCCACTTTAATCAGAGGCATGGGCTCCCTGAGCAGGAAAAATGAAACGATGGCCGTTACCACAGGAACGATGTTGGCAAAGATATTGGCCTTGGCAGCACCCAGTTCCCTGATGGCAAGGGTCAAAAGAATAAAGCAAATTCCAGATCCGAAGATCCCAAGGTAAAGCACAGCAAAAAAGCTTCTGCCTGATATGGAATCAAAATCGGGTAAGGGAAGTTCCCTGAAAAGGAAAAGGGGCAGGAACATAAGCAGTCCATAGAAGCTCTGGTAGCTTGTAATTGTAATTGGATTGTAATCCTCCACCAGCTTCCGGGCCACAAGGGTATAACCCACAGCTGCAAATACAGCCACGAAAAGGAGTAGAATGCCCCTGAGATCGGTGGCCGTTCCGCTACTCCTATTCAGCACAACCATTAAAACTCCGGCGAAGGAAATCACCAGCCCGATTATATTCAGTCTGGTCAATTTCTCTTTGAAAAGGTAATAGGCTCCAAAGGGAACAATCAGTGGAATGGTTGAGATAATGACAGCACCAATAGTTGCAGAGACAAGCATCAGGCCATTGGCTTCACCCAGGAAGTAAAAAAAGGGCTCAAAAAGAGCCATCAGGATGAACCACTTCTGGTCCTTCCTTTTTATTCTGCCCAGTCGCTTAAACAGCAGGGCAAAGCCAAAGAGGAAAAAAATGGAAACAAATAGTCTCAGGAATACAATGGTAACTGGCCTGAAGGATTCGCTGGCATATTTAAAGAGGACAAAGGTAAAACCCCAGAAAATCATCGCAAGGATGACACTCAGATATGCACCTGTGCGTGCCTGTAATCATCAGGCAGCCCGAAGACGTTTCAGATTGGCCTTTTCAAGTTTCTGCCTGGCATATTTTATCCCAATGGTCATCTCATCGGCATTCTCCTTGGAAGGAAGTTCAAACATGGCATCCATCATAATCACTTCACAAATGGAGCGAAGACCCCTGGCGCCCAGTTTAAACTCAAGTGCTTTCTGAACAATGTAGTCCAGGACCTTGGGATCCCAGGTAAGCTTAATCCCATCCATCTCAAACAGCTTCTCATACTGCTTAATCAGTGCATTTTTTGGTTCTGTCAGAATCCGGCGCAGGGCCTTATCATTCAGGGGTTCCAGATAGGTCAGTACGGGCAGTCGTCCGATGATTTCGGGAATCATTCCAAAGGACTTCAAGTCCTGGGGAGCCACGTACTGGAGCAGGTTATCCTTTTCAAACTTATCGGCATTCTTGGCGGCATTGTATCCCACCACCTGGGTATTCAGCCTGTTGGCAATCTTGGACTCGATTCCGTCAAAAGCCCCACCACATATGAAAAGAATATTGCGGGTATTTACCGGGATCATTTTCTGATCGGGGTGCTTACGCCCTCCCTGGGGTGGCACATTGATCACGGAACCTTCAAGTAATTTCAGCAAACCCTGCTGAACGCCCTCACCTGAGACATCCCTGGTAATGGAGGGATTATCGCTTTTTCGGGCAATTTTATCAACCTCATCAATAAAAACAATGCCTTTTTCAGCGGCTTCAACATTATAGTCAGCCACCTGAAGCAGTCGTGTCAGGATACTTTCAATGTCCTCTCCCACATATCCGGCCTCGGTGAGTACCGTTGCATCCACAATGGTAAAGGGAACGTGTAACATCCTTGCTATGGTTCGGGCCAGCAGGGTTTTCCCCGTTCCGGTCTCTCCAACCAGCACGATATTGGACTTTTCTATTTCGACATCATCCTTGCTGTCCTGCTGCATTAAGCTCTTATAATGGTTGTAAACAGCCACAGAGAGATATTTCTTGGCTTCATCCTGCCCGATCACATAGAGGTCCAGGAACTTTTTAATCTCCAGGGGTTTGAGCAATTTAATTTGCTCCATATCAAACTCACCCTGCACGCCCAGTTCCTCCTGTACAATGCTGTAAGCCTGTTCGATACAACGGTCACAAATGTGACCTGAAATACCTGCAATCAGAAGGTTGGTATCCTTCTTTTCTCTCCCGCAAAACGAGCAACGGTCCATTTTTCTATTTTTCTTTGGTTCGGCTCAGAACTTCATCAATCATTCCGTACTCCTTCGCCTCAGTGGCGGTCATCCAGTAATCCCGGTCACTATCTTTCTCAACCTGCTTAAGGGGTGTTCCTGAATGTTCTGCAATAATTGCATAGAGCTCCTTCTTCATTTTAACAATCTCCCTGGTGGTGATCTCAATGTCGGATGCCTGGCCCTGTGCACCACCCATGGGTTGGTGAATCATCACGCGACTGTGCTTCAGAGCAGAGCGTTTCCCTGCTGTACCGGCAGCCAGAAGAACTGCAGCCATGGAAGCAGCCATGCCTGTGCAGATAGTGGCCACATCACATGAAGTGTATTGCATCGTATCATAAATGCCCAGTCCTGCATGAACCCCTCCACCTGGAGAGTTAAAGTAGACCTGGATGTCCTTGCTGGGATCGGCCGAATCAAGGTAGAGAAGCTGGGCCTGAATGATATTGGCCACATAGTCGTCGATGGGCGCTCCCAGGAAGATAATACGGTCCATCATCAACCTGGAAAAAACATCCATGGAAGCAATATTCAACTGCCTCTCCTCGATGATGGTGGGTGAAATATAACTGTTATACTGCGAAGTAAACTGGTGAAGGGTCATACTGTTGATGCCCATATGTTTGGTCGCAAATTTTTTAAAATCGTCCTGCTGATTCATATACTTTCCTATTAATTTTCGTACAATTTACGGAACTTCTCCGAACTAATCTCTTTTTCGTTCAGACTGGCAGTGGATTTAATATAGGTCCATCAGCTTCTCTTCTGCCTTTTGATCATAAATCCTGCGAGCCTCCTCCGGTTTGGATAACATTTCCTTCGCAAAATTCTCCAGGTACTCATCGGGTACATTGGGAATTCCGTATTGCATATACTGATTCAGGGCAACTCCCTTGGCCATCTCCATCGCCTCTTCAGCACTTACCTTGATTTCCTGCTGCAGAAGCAGGTGCTCCTTGATCAGTTGCCAGCGGAAGTCGTCTTCATATTTCTCAAAATCGTCCTTCAACTGCTCCTCAGTAATATTCTCATTGGTTTCGAGCATCCACCTTTTCAGAAATTCCACCGGCAGATCAATTTTGGCCTTCTTGATCAGGGCCTCGCGGCTATCCACATTAAACCTGTACTCACTTTCACGTTCATAAGAGTTTGCGATCTCATCCCTGACTCGCTGGCGAAGTTCATCCTCACTTTTTACTTCTCCTTCACCATATACCTTATCAAATAATTCCTGTCCAATTACAGCCTTCTCAAAAAGCTGGACTTCGGCTATGAGGCATTTGAAAGTCCCTTCAAGCATGGCAACCTCCTCCTTATCAATTCTCAGCATGGAGGCTACTTCAGTATCATTGGGATAGGCCTTCTTTAAATCAAAAATCACTTCATCACCACCTTTGGCACCACTGAAAAGAACCTTCTGGTCATCATCCTTCATCATGTCCAGTGACATGGAAACATTTTCAACCCTGATTCCGTTTTCAGCCTCAACACCTTCCTTATCGCACTTTACGAGGGTACATTTAATTAATTCATCTTTCCCGGCCTTATCAACCGTTTTAAACTCACCGTAGCGTCCCAGCAGTGAATCCACATATTCATCCTCCTGCTTCTTGTCCACCTTAATCTTGTAAAAGGGAATTTTATCCTTGGCAGATATTTCCAGGCTTAATTCAGGGGCCAGACCCAGATCAAATTTGAATTCAAATTCACTGTCCTTTTCAAAATCAACCTTCTTCTGCTCATCCTTGTGGGGAAGGGGCTCGCCAAGAATTTTCACCTCATTCTCCTGAAGATAAGTAAAGAGTGATTCTGAAACCAGTTTATTCACCTCATCCACCAGTACCGGGGTATGATACATCTTTTTAATGATTCCCATGGGAACCTTTCCAGGCCTGAAGCCATCCACCTTGGCTTTCCGCCTGTAATCCTTTAAAACTTCTTCTACCTTCCCGAGGTAATCTTCCTGCTCAACCTTCATGCTGAGCACAGCATTTAATTTGTCTGAATTCTCTAAGCTAATATTCATATCTCCTAAAATAGTTGTTCAAAAGTAAAAAAAACCGCAATACAATCGTTATTAACATCCGATGGTATAGCGGTTTAGAGTTCAAATTGGTGCGGATGAAGGGACTCGAACCCACACTCCCGAAGGAACTAGATCCTAAATCTAGCGCGTCTACCAATTCCGCCACATCCGCAAAATTTTCTGCAAAATTAATCCAATTTTCCGGATTACAAAGGTAAAGAGAGTGTTATCGAAGTTCGAAGTTCTGTCCCAGGTACACTTTTCTTACCTGCTCGTCTGCTGCAAGGTCACTGGCAGTGCCTGCTTTAAGGATGGTTCCTTCAAACATCAGGTAGGCCCGTTCGGTTATGGCCAGGGTTTCATGCACATTGTGGTCGGTGATCAGAATCCCTATGTTTTTCTCCTTAAGTTTTGAGACAATCTGCTGAATATCTTCCACTGCGATGGGGTCCACACCGGCAAAGGGTTCATCCAGCAAAATGAAATTGGGATTTAATGCCAGGGCCCTTGCAATTTCCGTCCTGCCGACGTTCTCCTCCGGAAAGCTGGATTCCAAGGCTCTTTCTGATCTTAAGAAGACCAAACTCGCTCAGTAGTGATTCCGTTCGGTCTCTTTGTTCGGCCCGGGAAAGACTGGACATTTCCAGGACCGCCTTGATGTTATCCTCCACACTTAATTTACGGAAAACCGAAGCTTCCTGTGCCAGGTAACCGATCCCCATTCGGGCCCTCTTATAAACAGGTTCCCGGGTGATTTCCTGATCATCCAGCATAATCCTCCCTTCATAGGGAGTGATCAGGCCCACGATCATGTAAAAGGTAGTGGTCTTTCCGGCTCCATTAGGACCCAGAAGTCCGACAATTTCGCCCTGCTCCACACTTACCGATACCTCATCCACAACCCTTCGGCTTTTATATTTCTTAACCAGATTATGGGTATGTAGTTTCATGAAGGATACAAGTTAGCCAAAATTAGCTTTGATCGGATTCTTCCGTCTCAGAATCAGGCGATGGTTTTTGCTTTTTCGTTGTTTGCTCTTCCCTGGTGGATTTCCCCTCTTTCTCAGGCTCATTTGCAGGGCCCGCTTTTTTCTTACCTTTTTTCGGTTTATCGCTTGCAGCCATGGCTTCATCCTGTTGCTTCATAATCCGCTTACTGATGCCTATTCCAATCTCATAAAGGATCATTAACGGAAAGGCTACAAGGATCTGACTGAATACATCAGGAGGAGTTATAATGGCCGAAAGGGTCACAATCAGGATGATGGAATGCCTGCGATATTTCTTAAGGAAATTGGGGGTAACAAGTCCTACCTTACTCAGGAAGTAGATCAGGATGGGCAGCTGAAAAACAATGCCCGAAGCCAGAACCACAGAGGTAATGGTCTGCACATAAGAACGAAGCGTAGGTGCGGAGATGACACTTTCACTCACCTTGTAATTCCCCAGGAAATTTACGGACAGGGGAGAAATAATATAATATCCGAAACCCACACCAAGAATAAAAGAAGGGAGGTGTAAAAAACAGCTCCGGTGGCAGTCTGCTTCTCCTTATCATAAAGAGCCGGAACAATAAATCTCCAGATTTCAAAAAAGACATAGGGAAAGGCAACTACGACTCCGGCCACCAGTGACACAATAATGTGCATGGAGAATTGCTCGGCCATTTTTACCGTCTGCAGAGTAAAGGGATTCTGATTGATGCAGATTCTCTCAAGCCCCAGAATTTCACCCAGCTGACACAACCAGCGGTTTGTAGGGAAGGTGGGTTCCTTGGGAGCCAGTATAATTTTATCAAAGACTATTTCCTTGAAAACAAAAGCCACCAGGGCCATGATCACCACGGCCAGAATTGAACGCAACAGGTGCCATCGCATCACCTCCAGGTGATCAAGAAAGGACATTTCTGACTCAGGGCTTTTTGCCATTCTCTTATTAAATTTTAAAGATGTGCAAAGTAACAAAAAAACAAAGCTCCTTGAAAGCGAAATTAAAATATACTATCTTTAGTTTCCCCTCCGCCCCAGTGGGAGATTTTAATCATGGAGAATTACGGCGAGATACTGCATAATAACCTGAAAAAATATTTTGGCTTTGACAGCTTCAAGGGCAACCAGGAAGAGATCATAACAAATGTTTTAAAAGGGAATGACTCTTTCGTACTTATGCCAACTGGAGGAGGGAAATCCCTGTGCTATCAATTGCCGGCCCTGATTCTGGATGGTACAGCAATTGTGATCTCACCACTGATTGCCCTGATGAAAAATCAGGTTGATGCCATGAGGAGTTTCAGCACAGATGAGGGCGTTGCCCACTTTCTGAATTCTTCCCTGACAAAAAATGCAATTGCAAAGGTAAAAAAGGATGTGCTCGATAAGCGAACCCGGCTTCTCTATGTGGCTCCGGAGAGTCTGACAAAGGAGGAAAATATTGAGTTCCTGAAGCAGGTGAAAATTTCCTTTTATGCCATAGATGAAGCCCACTGTATTTCTGAATGGGGACACGACTTCAGGCCCGAATACAGAAGGATCAGGCCCATTATCAATAAAATTGGCAATGCCGCGCTTATCGCGCTTACTGCAACCGCAACGCCAAAGGTACAGGATGATATCCAGAAAAACCTGGACATGATTGGTGCCAATGTCTACAAATCTTCCTTCAGAAGGCATAATCTATATTATGAGATCCGGCCCAAGGTGCATGCCACCAAGGAGATCATTAAATTTATTCTTTCAAAAACAGGGAAATCAGGCATAATCTACTGTCTGT
Organism: uncultured Bacteroidota bacterium; assembly: GCA_963713725.1. Classification (GTDB taxonomy): domain Bacteria; phylum Bacteroidota; class Bacteroidia; order Bacteroidales. The sequence goes on along the minus strand of CAVQMZ010000023.1, from coordinate 180,508 downwards.
CAAGAAAAAAAGTGGAGCAGCTTGCTGAAACCCTTAAGGTAAACGGGATCAAGGCCCTCCCCTATCATGCAGGCATGGATGCCATGACCCGCTCTTCGAACCAGGATCAGTTCCTCATGGAGGAGGTTGATGTTATTGTTGCCACCATAGCCTTCGGAATGGGTATTGACAAACCCGATGTGAGGTATGTGATTCACTATGACATCCCAAAAAGTCTTGAAGGATATTACCAGGAAACCGGGCGGGCCGGGCGGGACGGTGGCGAAGGTATTTGCATTGCCTTTTACGGGTATAAGGATATTCAGAAACTTGAGAAATTCATGCAGGGCAAGCCGGTGGCCGAACAGGAAATTGGGAAACAGCTGCTTTTGGAGACGGTTGCCTATGCAGAATCGGCGGTCTGTCGTCCCAGGTTATTGCTGAACTATTTCGGGGAAGTGATGACAGAGTCCTGCGATAACTGCGACAACTGCCTGCACCCCAAGGAGAAATTCGAAGGTAAGGCCTTTATGCTCCTGGGCTTAAAGGCAGTTCTTGGCGTTCAGGAAAAATTTAAATCAGAGCACATTGCCCAGGTGCTTTCTGGGATTGAAAACAGTGCTGTTAAAACCTATAAGCACCATGAATCCGAGTACTTTGGCGCGGGCAAGGAAAAGGATATTAAATTCTGGAATGCTGTGCTCAGGCAGGCCCTGATTGCGGGTTTTATTACCAAGGATATTGAGAACTATGGTTTATTGAAACTGACCGATGCAGGTCATGAATACATCAAAAAGCCCTATTCAATCATGTTAACGCACGATCATGACTTTGATATTGCATCTGAGGACGGCACATTATCAGGCGCTGGCGGAACAGCAGTTGTGGACGAAGAATTAATTCATATTCTGAAAGACTTAAGGAAAAAAAGAGCCAGGGTTCTGAACCTGCCTCCCTTTGTAATTTTCCAGGACCCTTCCCTTGAGGATATGGCCATCCAATACCCTATAAACATAGAGGAGCTTCAGAATATAGTGGGCGTTGGAGCCGGGAAAGCAAAAAAATACGGAGCCGAATTTGTTAAAGTGATCCAGGAATATGTGGACGAGAAGGAAATCATCCGGCCCCAGGACATGGTTGTTAAATCGGTGATTAATAAGTCGGGGGCGAAGGTTTACATTATTCAAAACATTGACCGAAAGCTGTCCCTGGATGACATAGCCCATGCCAAGAGTATGGCGATGAAGGAGCTGATTGATGAAATTGAGGCCATTGTAAACTCAGGAACCAAACTGAATATCGATTACTACCTGGAGGAAATCATGGATGATGAAAAGCTCGAAGAGATATACGAATATTTCAGGGAAGCTGAAACTGAATCCATTGATGAAGCCCTGGCTGAACTGGGCGAAGAGTACTTCAGCGAGGAAGAAATCAGGCTTGTCCGAATCAAGTTTTTTTCCGAGCTTGCAAACTGACATGAAGGAAGTCTTATCCATCAAAGGTTTATCCAAATCCTACAAGCATATAAAGGCCATACAACACCTGAACCTTGAAATCTCAGAGGGACAGGCCTATGGATTACTGGGACCCAACGGGAGCGGTAAGACAACCACCCTGTCCATTGTGACTGGAATACTCAGGCAGAATGAAGGCAGTTTCAGCTGGTTTGGAGAAAAACCAGGTCCTGAGCAACGGCGCGCCATCGGATCTCTGATAGAAACCCCCCATTTTTACCCCTACCTGAGCCTGGTAAAAAACCTTCGGATTATCTGTGACATTAAAGGAATGGACTACTCGGATATAAACCGGGTGCTGGAATCTGCAAAACTTATGGAAAGGAAAGATTCCCGCTTTTCCAGCATGTCGCTGGGTATGAAACAAAGACTGGGCCTTGCGGCTGCACTGCTGGGGGACCCAAAGGTTCTGGTTCTTGACGAGCCCACCAACGGGCTTGACCCTGAGGGAATTGCCGAGGTAAGGGAGGTAGTTATTGAACAGGTAAAAGCGGGTAAGACACTGATTCTGGCCTCTCATATTCTCAGTGAAGTTGAAAAGATTTGCGACCATGTGGCCATCTTAAAAAAAGGAGAATTACTGGCCAACGGCCCGGTTAAGGAATTACTCACTGAGGATGAGATCATAGAAGTCAGATGTGATAATAATCTGAAACTTGCAGAGGCCCTGAAGGAAGCAAAACTTTCAAGCGAAATACAGGAGGAAGACGGCAAGCTGGTCATTACACTCCCGGAGGGAATCACCGCGGCCGAAGTTAATGCCTTTGCTTTTAAGGAAGCGCTTACCCTCAGCCATATGGTCAGCAGAAAGAGAAGCCTTGAGGCTCAGTTCCTGGAACTTGTAAAACAGGAGGGAACATGATCCGGAAACTTCTCCATATCGAACAGATAAAGCTTTTAAATTATAATCCCTTCAGGATTACCCTGGCTCTCTATTTTCTGGCCTTTGCACTGGGTATTATTATCTACCCGGCCATTGACAAGGAGATCCCGGTAATATCCCTGAGTGATGTGTTCAGGTTCCCAGATGTATGGTTGTTCCTGGCATGGATCACAGAACCTTACAATGCCCTGCTCGCCCTTATTGTGATTATGATCACCACAAAGGAATTTAATAATCACACCTTTAAAACGCAGGTGATCTTTGGATTGAGCCGGAATGATCTGCTGCTGGGAAAATTACTACTGATTCTGGTCATGGCCCTCTTTGCCACCCTGCTCGTAGGTGTTACTTCGCTGAGCCTGGGACTGATCTACAGCTATAAGCTGACTTTCAAAATTGCCATGGAAAACACCTGGATCCTGGGGCGCTATTTCCTGGTTGCCTTTTCTTACATGAGCATGGGATTGATGGTGGCATTGCTGATAAAAAATACGGCCCTTTCCATATTATCTTTCCTGGCACTCAGGACCTTTCTGGACCCGGTACTCTGGCTGATACTGCGGGAACACGATATAAAATGGTACCTGCCCTTCCGGACCATTACCAGGCTTACCCCCATCCCCGATCTACTTGAACTATTCCAGCGAAAGATGAACAGCGAGGAGGCAATTGATGAATCTACCCTGGAGATTCTCCCCAAGGGACTCGATCCCTGGCTTAATATTCTGATGGTAGTTCTTTACATGGGCCTGGCCCTCTTCTTTTCTCACCGGCTTACTCCAGCGCAGAAGGCTTTCCTAAACAGTCCGGCCTTTCCATGTGGACTTACCCTGGAATGAACCCAGGATCACGGCAGCCATGTATAAGGGGTGAAGCAAAGCTACCGGCAGGTACCACCAAAGGGTTAAGGTTTGTCCGGTTTTACGGGAGGCAGCAAAAATTATTAAAAAGTCCACAAGGAGTTTAAGCCCCATCCCGCCAAGGATCCATTCCCACAATTCAGGTCTCAGAAAAATCCAGAGCGGCGAAAGCCAGATCAACAAGGACACCAGGGAAACCAGCACTGCCACGCTCTGAATACCTGCCATGCCATAGTGCACTGATTTTGCCCCCCAGCGTATACGCTGCCTGATCAGCGTGAACACCCCTTCCGCCGGAGCCGTGAGCACAAGCGACTCCTTACTGACATTGAAGGAAACCCTCCTTCTGAGTTTTCTGGCAGCTATCAGTAAGAACATATCATCCCCCGATTGGACCAGGGCGGAAGGATCGAAGATCCGGCTTTCCCGGTATAAGTCCATACTATAAAGGAGATTTGCCCCGCTGCACATGATGGGCCTTTCCACGGCAAAAGATCCTGCTCCGCAACCATTCAGTGCAAGCAAATCGAGCCGTTCAAAGGCTTCCAGGAAACCGCCCCGGGCCTGACCGGTGCTGACCATTCCGGCCACAAGATCGGAGGAGTGAAGAAGCTGATGGGACATATTTGAAGATAAAAAGCCTGACCCCACCCGGCAATCGGCATCGGTTTGCATCACCCAGCTTGAGCTGACCTTTGAAAGCGCAAAAGCTATGGCCTCTTTTTTACCGGATTTGCCAGCAGGGAGATCCAGCAAGGCAAAATGCCCGTGCTTTTCCGTAATAGACCTCACCACTTCCCGGGAGCCATCCGTGGAGTGATCATTGACCAGAAGTACCGAAAAAAGATGAGCAGGATAATCCTGGGCCAGGAGATCTGCGATAATCCCGGGAAGATGTTTCACTTCGTTTCTGAAAGGGATCACAAGACTTACTTCCTGTTGGGGATGCCAGTCTTCTTGCCCCACATCCTTCATAATCATCAGCCCGGTAAAATAAATGAGCATAAGCAGGGTATAGCAGAGGAGGAGGAGAAGCGCAAGAATAAGCAGAAGAGCCATTGGCCTAGTTTTGCCTGTCAAAAAGGGCCTGCATCAGCTCGAACAATTTATTGAACTTAAGGGGCTTTGTAATATAAGCATCACAACCGGCTTCAAGACAGGCTGCTTCCTCATCATCGAAAGTGTTTGCCGTTGCAGCAATAATGGGCAGGTAAGGGCGAATTTTCTTAATGGCCCGGGTGGCTTCAATCCCATTTACCTCAGGCATTTGCAGGTCCATTAATATCAGATCGAAGTGAATATCGCCGCTGCACATTTCAATTGCCTTTCGTCCGTTGCTGGCATGGGAAACTGATGCTTTTACCTGCGTCAGTACTGCAGAAAAGAGTTTAAAGGACATCAGGGTATCCTCCACAACAAGGACCGATTTGCCTGAAAAATCAAAATCAAATCTTCGGGTTTCTTTCATGCCTAACCCATTAAAACGCCAATAATTGTAGCTGAAAGCAGCGAAGCAAGTGTACCGGCCAACAGAGCCCTCATCCCGAACTGAGCCAGCAAAACCCTTCGCCCGGGTGCCAGGGCACCAATACCTCCAATCTGTATCCCTATGGAGGCGAAGTTTGCAAATCCACAAAGCATATAGACTGACATGATGATCGATTTAGGATCGGTGAATACTCCTGCCGATTTCATATCAGCCAGATCAATGTAGGCCATAAATTCGGTAAGAATAAGCTTCTTTCCCAGAAGGGATCCCACAAGGGTAATGTCGTCTCCTGCCACCCCGATCAACCACATGAGCGGGGAGAGTGCATAGCCCAGAATAAACTCCAGGCTCAGCTCATCGTATTTTCCGTCGGAAAGAGAAAATATCCTGTCATTCAGATGGGTCCAAGCTCCAATCTTCACAAAGATGTAGTTGGCAAAGGCAATGAAGGCGATAAATACCAGCAGCATGGCACCAACATTCACCGCAAGTCTGAGTCCATCGCTTGTTCCATTGGATATGGCATCCAGGGGATTCTTACCCACTTCTTCCTTGCTTACTTCAATCTTTCGGGTGATGGATTCCGTTTCAGGTACAATAATTTTGGATATCACCACCACTCCGGGAGCCGCCATGATGGAAGCTGTAAGCAGGTGCTTTGCAAAAATTACCTGTTGTACAGGATCGCCACCTCCAAGGAAGCCTATATAGGCTGCAAGAACTCCTCCGGCAAGAGTTGCCATTCCCCCGGCCATTACCAGGAGGATTTCGGATTTGCTCATTTTCTCCAGGTAGGGCTTAATTAAAAGAGGAGATTCGGTCTGACCAAGAAAGATGTTCCCGGCAACGGAAAGGCTTTCAGGACCCGAAAGTCCCAAGTGCCCTGGACAGAACATAACCAAAGCCTTTAACGAAAATCTGGATTACGCCCAGGTAAAAAAGCAGGCTGGAAAGGGCGGAAAAAAAGATGATGGTGGGGAGAATGGAAAAAGCAAAATTCTGCAGGGCCGGATCCAGTTCTCCCGTAACATGGCTTTTCAGAAGATAGGTAACTCCCTCATTGGTAAAGGCCAGGATTTTCACAAAGCCCTTTCCTATAAATTCAAAAAAATCCTGGACAAAGGGTACATATAGAATTCCCACGGCCAGAATCAGCTGAAAGGCCAGTCCTCTTCCCACCATGGTCCACGACACAGCTTTCCTGTTGGTACTGAAGGCCCAGGCTAATGGCAACCAGTACGCCCATACCCAGCAGACCTCTGAGCAGACGGATCAGATCAAAATCAAAACCCGCTTCTGCAGGTAAAATATTTGACATGGGCAAAGCATCTGAAGTATAGCTGCTGAACTACCACAGCAGCTGTATCAACCATGGTGGTATCGGCTATCATTTATTCCTGCGGTTTATTTCATCCCTGATTTCGGAGGCTTTTTCATAATCCTCATTGGCCACCGCTTCGGCCAAGCAGGGCTTTAAGTTCCTCCATACTGTTTTCGGACAGACCGGGATAGATGCTTCGCTTAACAGATTTCTCGGCTTGCTCCATTACTTCATCCGGAGCACTGCTTTCCCCTGTTGGTTCAATGCCCGTTCCTTTTTCAAAATCGAGAACTATTCCTGCTTTCTCCACGATCTCTTCAGTGGTGTAAATGGGGCATTGGAAGCGAAGCGCCAGGGCAATGGCATCGGATGTCCTGGCATCAAGGGTAATCTGGTGGTCGCCGTTATCACAAAGGATATTAGCAAAAAACACACCCTCGTCAAGTTTATGGATATTTACTTCAAGCAATCGGATCCCGTAGGAATCGGAAAATTTCTTAAACAAATCATGGGTCAGCGGTCTGGGAGGAGTAAGTCCTTCCAGTTCAATGGCAATAGCCTGGGCTTCAAATCCTCCTACAATAATTGGAATCCTTCTGTTTCCCTCCTCTTCGGACAAAACCAGTGCATAGGCACCAGATTGTGTCTGACTGTATGAAATACCGAGAACATTTAGCTTTATTTTCTCCATACCCGTTCTACACTCGTTCAACACAAATATAGAAATTACTCTGACAAATTCAGTCTCTTAATTAATTACTTGATCTATTACGCCTTCGAGTAAAATAATTGCCGGAGAACTTTGTCAATAACACAATCTTTTCTATCTTTGCGACCCAAATTCAGACATCAAGTAAAAAACATTGTATTAATGTACGCAATTGTTGATATAGCAGGACAGCAGTTTAAGGTTGAAAAAGACCAGAAGTTGTATGTCCACAGATTGGAAGGCGAAGAAGGCAATAAAGTAAGCTTTGATAAGGTTTTGCTGATCGATTCCGGTAGTAAGATTTCAGTTGGAGATCCCCTCGTGAAGGGTGCTGAGGTATCAGCCAAGATTCTCTCACATATGAAGGCTGATAAAGTTCTTGTCTTTAAGAAAAAAAGACGTAAGGGATATCAGAAGCTAAACGGTCACAGGCAATACATGACCCAAATTCAGATCGAAGGAATTTCTGAAAAAGGAGCTGCCAAACCAAAAGCTGAAGCTGAGCCAAAAGCTGCTGCCGCAGAGAAAAAAGCCGCTGCTCCTAAAGCCGCTGCTCCTAAAGCCGCTGCTAAGCCCAAAGCTGCTGCTAAGCCCAAAGCTGCCGCTAAGCCTAAAGCTGCCGCTAAGACGAAAGCTGCTGCAAAGCCCAAGGCTGCTGCAAAGCCAGCCGCAAAAAAAGCTGCTCCAAAGAAGGATGCAGATAAGGAATAAGAAAAGATAAAAGTCAAAAGATATAAGTTATGGCACACAAAAAAGGAGCCGGTAGTTCAAGAAACGGACGCGAATCAGAGAGCAAAAGACTTGGTGTTAAGCTTTATGGCGGACAGCTGGTAAAAGCTGGAAACATACTCGTCAGACAACGCGGAACAGTTCACAATCCTGGAAATAACGTCGGACTGGGTAAAGATCATACACTTTACGCTAAAATAGACGGAACCGTTAAATTCACGAAAAAAAGGGATAACAAATCCTACGTATCCATTGAACCGGTAGAAAACCAGTAGAAAAATATCAAATCAATATATGATCCACCTGTAATGCACTATCTTTAATGTGTATTACAGGTTTTTTTATGCCCACAAAATGCTGACCATCCAATTTATCCGTGATTCCCGGGATAACATCCTCGAGGGATTAAAAATCAAAAATTTCAAACAGCCCGAACTCATCGACGAGATCATCCGGAAAGACGATGAAAGGCGATCACTTCAGGTAAAAACCAACGAGCTTCAGGCAGAGATGAACCAGCTGAGCAAGCAAATTGGCATGCTGTACAAGAATGGGGAGGCTGACAAAGCCAACCAGGTAAAGGCACAAACCACTGCCCTTAAAAAGGAACTGGAAACCCTTGAGAAAGATCTTCAGGCATGCTCAGGACTCCTGAATGAAATGATTGTCCAAATCCCCAACATTCCCCATCCCACTGTTCCCCCGGGTAAGAGTGAAGCAGACAATAAACTGATAAGGGAGGGTGGAACTATTCCCCGGCTGGATGAAAAGGCTCTCCCTCATTGGGAACTGGGTGCAAAATATAAACTCATTGACTTTGATCTGGGTGTTAAAATTACGGGAGCTGGCTTTCCGGTATTCAGGGGTAATGGGGCCAGATTACAAAGGGCCCTCATTTCCTACTTTCTGGAAGAGAACACCGCAGCCGGTTATGAGGAGATCCTCCCACCTTTGATGGTGAATGAAGATTCCGGATTTGGAACAGGTCAACTACCCGATAAGGAGGGGCAGATGTACCACGTAACAGGTGACAATCTTTACCTGATCCCCACAGCAGAAGTCCCGGTTACAAATATCTACAGGGACGTAATCCTGGATTCAGAGGATTTACCCATAAAAAATACAGCCTATACCCCCTGTTTCAGAAGGGAAGCAGGCTCTTATGGCAAGGACGTAAGGGGCCTCAACCGTGTTCACCAGTTTGATAAGGTCGAAATTGTCCAGATTCAGCACCCTTCAAGGTCCTACGCTGCCCTGGATGAGATGGTGAAGCATGTGGAAAAATTGGTTGTCAGCCTTGGCCTCCCCTATCGCATTGTTCAGCTTTGCGGAGGTGATCTGAGTTTCACATCAGCACTTACCTATGATTTTGAGGTCTACTCGGCAGCCCAGAAAATGTGGCTGGAGGTAAGCTCGGTTTCTAATTTTGAGGCCTACCAGGCAAACCGCTTAAAACTCCGCTTCAGGGAGCCTGGTGAAAAACGACCCATCCTGGCTCATACCCTGAATGGAAGTTCACTGGCCCTGCCCAGAATCATGGCTGCGGTTTTGGAAAATAACCAGACAAGCGATGGAATTATGGTACCCGAGGTTCTGCACAAGTTTATGGGCAAGGGTAATGAGATTATCCGATAGATTAACGGTCAATGAAAGAGAAGTCAGCCAGGAAAGCATTCTTTTTAGCCATCCTGGCTGTGCTCTTCTGGAGCACCAGTTCCCACTGCCTTTAAAATCGGGCTCCGTCACCAGGATACCCTGCAGTTGCTTACCGGAGCCAGTTTCACCTCGGTTTTCGTCCTGGCTCTTCTCCTTTTATTCGGGAAACGTTATCGCGACCTGGCCCGCTTCGGGCGGTCTGATCTTTGGTTTTCAATGCTTATGGGACTTCTGAATCCCTTGGCTTATTATCTGATCCTTTTTAAAGCATACTCAATTCTTCCGGCCCAGGTAGCCCAGCCGCTCAATATGATCTGGCCCATTGTTCTGGTAATCATTTCCATACCCCTGCTAAAACAAAAGATTAGTTGGAAAAGTATCGGAGCCATGGTAATCAGTTTCTCAGGAATTGTGGTGATCTCCCTCCAGGGAGGAGCCGAATCAAAGGATCCTGAAAACCGGCTGGGCATTGTGCTGGCCCTATCCACTTCCATTATATGGGCCATCTACTTTATATATAATACCAGGGACAATAAGGATCCGGTCGCACGCCTTTTCCTGAACTTCCTTTTTGCCTCCATATTCCTCCTGATCATAGGCCTGATCAGGGGATCGATACTTGAACTTAGCCCCCAGGCCCTGGGAAGTGCCATTTATGTGGGAATATTCGAAATGGGGTTTACCTTTGTGTTGTGGTTGATGGCCATGCAATATGCCCCAACAGCCGACCGGATCAGTAACCTGGTTTTTATGGCGCCCTTTATCAACCTGCTTATTGTGAGAATGGTACTTAACGAATCGATTTATCTGACAACCCTTTACGGGATCCTCCTCCTGGTTTCAGGCATCCTGATACAGAATATGATTGCGAAAAATGCAAAAAGACAGTGAACGTATCATACTGGGCATAGACCCGGGAACAAACCTCATGGGTTTCGGGGTAATCAAAAGCATCGGGTCTACCCCCGGCTACCTTGATATGGGGGTTGTGGATTTGAAAAAGATCACCAATCCCTATATGAAACTCAGTATGATTCATGAGAAGACCCTGGAACTCCTGGATCGCTTTCTCCCTGACGAGGTAGCCATTGAAGCTCCCTTCTTTGGCAAGAATGTGCAATCCATGTTAAAACTGGGGAGAGCCCAGGGAGTAGCCATTGCTGCCGTACTTTCACGTGACATCCCCCTGGCAGAATATGCCCCCAGGAAAATTAAACTTGCCATATGCGGAGCCGGAGCCGCATCCAAGGAACAGGTGGCTGCCATGCTGGCAAGGATATTTCTGCTAAAAGAAATTCCTAAAAATCTTGATGCTACAGACGGTCTGGCGGTCGCTCTGTGCCACTTCCATCAGAAAGATGTACTTAAGAAAAAAACTGGAGCAAAAAGCTGGGAAGATTTTATCAGGAAGAATCCGGGAAGGCTTAAATAAGCCTAATCAATGGCCGCAGAAATCTTTTCTGCAATGGCAACATATTCCTCTGCACTCAATTGTAATTTTGGCCTGCTGAATTCAATATCATGCAAACCGTTGATCGGCACAAGATGGATGTGTGCATGTGGAACTTCAAGCCCCAGTACGGCCACACCAACCCTTTTACAATCCATAGTCTGGTCAATGGCCCGGGCCACTTTCTTTGCAAAAACCATCATATCTCCAAGCAGATCATCCTCCAGATCAAAAAGGTAATCAATCTCTACCTTGGGAACCACAAGCGTATGGCCCTTTGCAAGGGGATTAATATCTAGAAAAGCGTAGAAGCGCTCATTTTCGTGAATCCTGTAAGAAGGAATCTCCCCGGCAATAATTCTTGAAAAAATACCTGCCATGACCGTTTTTTATAAAGAAATTTCGACGATTTCGAAGGACATTACACCGGAAGGAACATTGATTTCTACGATGTCACCCACCTTTTTACCAAGCAGACCCTTGGCTATGGGAGTGGCTACAGAAATTTTTCCGCTCTTAATATCTGCTTCTGCCTCTGAAACAAGCATATATTGTACCTCGCTATTATTCTTGGTGTTCTTAATCTTCACCTTATTCAGAATCTGAACAGAAGATGTATTGATCTTGGATTCATCAATAACCCGGGCATTGGCAACCATATCTTCCATCCTGGCTATTCTCATCTCAAGCATGCCCTGGGCCTCCTTTGCAGCATCATATTCAGCATTTTCGGAAAGGTCACCCTTATCCCTCGCCTCCGCAATCTGCTGAGAGATGGAAGGTCTTTCCACCTTGATTAGCTGGTCCAGTTCCTTTTTCAATTTGGCCAGGCCCTCCTCTGTCATATAAGAAGTTTGCGCCATAGTTTTATCCTCCCTTACTTAATTAAAAAAAAGAATTCCGGCAACCCGGAACTCTTCTGTTGCAAAATTATAAAAAAATAATCAATAATTAACCCTGTTGATAATGGCCGAATAGATCACGGCTGTTCGGGCATCAAAGTCCTTGACAATATCAAAATAGTCAGGCTCATCTCCATCGTCCAGGTCGATCAGCTCCATTTGATCACTTGCCGCCTTTCCGTCAAGCGGAGCCTGTGCCGAAGCCATAAGACCTTCATAATCAGCAAAAATGCTGGAAGGATCCTCTTCCATGACTGCTTGCTCTGCTATTAAGGGCTCATCCTCATGGAGATACTCATACTCTGCATCCTCTTCCCCCAGATCGGGTTCATAATCCTGCAGATCTCTAAGGACAGGATCCTCCTGCCCCATCTTGAGTACTTGCTCAAGGTTCTCAAAGAAGCCGGGCTTTTTATTCTGACCGGCCGGCTTTTTCTTTTTCCCCAGCAAACTGGCGATGATAGCCACCAGCGTGATCACCACATATAATATATTTCCTATATCAAATTCCATTCAAATGCCGGGTTTCGTGCAATAATATGTCTTTAAGAGAGTTAAAATTACAAAAAATAGGTGATTTTATTACTTTTGAGCCGAAATGAAACGAACAGGGCTACTATATATCTCAATATTACTCCTTTTAATCCCGGGATTCTTCATGACCTCATGCGAAAGCAATAAGGGGCAGCTGATTCCTGTGGTTAATGTAGACATCTATCTTTTGCTTTATGCCGACCTGGGAGATATGGGGATAAGCAGCTCCAAGTTAATCAATGGCGGGGTGAATGGAATTGTCCTTTACCGGGAATCTGACCTCGTATTTTATGCCTATGACCGTACCTGCACCATGTTCCCGGAGCATGATGCAGCAGTAAGGGAAAGTCAGGATTTCAGTGACATTTTATATGAATGCCCTGAGTGCGAATCAACCTTTCTGCTGACCAACGGGGCCGAGCCAAACACCGGACCGGCCCGCTATCCCCTGGTGCAATACCACACCAGTATTCAGGGTGACGTTCTGCATATCTATAATTAGAGGGCATATTCAATGTTCCAGCCCGACAGCCTCTCACGGGAAAAGGATGTAAACTATCCGCCAATTAAGGGATGTTTACTGTACAGGTATTAAGCCATATAGTTTATAGCTGGCTTTTTTATATCTATCTATGTTTTTTTTGCTCAAGATTTCCATGAGTGGGTGCCCCCGTTTACTCCTAATACCTGTAATGATCGGGCTTGTAGGGCCCTTCCACTTTCACACCAAGGTAATCAGCCTGATCCTGAGTAAGGGTGGTCAGTTTGACTCCCAGCTGCTCGAGGTGCAGGCGGGCAACCTCCTCATCCAGGTGCTTGGGAAGCATATAAACACCAACTTCATAGTCATTCTTCCAGAGCTCAAGCTGAGCCAGGGTCTGGTTTGAGAATGAGTTACTCATCACAAAGGATGGGTGACCGGTTGCACATCCCAGGTTCACAAGCCTGCCTTCTGCCAGGAGAAAAATGGCATGCCCGTCGGGGTATACATATTTATCTACCTGGGGTTTGATGTTAATCTTTTTGATGCCGCCCCAGTTCTCAAGCTGTTCCACCTGGATTTCATTGTCGAAATGACCGATGTTACAAACGATTGCCTGATCCTTCATGGCAGCCATATGCTCCGCAGTGATGATGTCCTTGTTACCGGTGGTGGTTACATAAATGTTCCCTTGCTTCACCGCTTCTTCCATGGTGGAAACTTCAAATCCTTCCATGGCAGCCTGCAGAGCGCAGATGGGATCGATCTCAGTTACAATAACCCTGGCACCATAAGATTTCATGGAATGGGCACATCCTTTGCCCACATCACCATATCCTGCAACAACGACTACTTTACCGGCAACCATTACATCTGTTGCGCGCTTGATTCCGTCGGCCAGAGATTCGCGGCAACCGTAGAGATTGTCGAACTTGGACTTGGTAACCGAGTCATTTACGTTGATGGCAGGGAAAGGCAACCTTCCGGCTTCCATCATCTGGTAGAGGCGGTGAACACCTGTGGTGGTTTCTTCTGATACGCCCCTCATTTCAGGCACTACCCTGTGCCATCTTCCGTGATCTTCGGCCAGGATTCCTTTCAGGGTGGACAGGATCACTTCTTCCTCCTTACTGCCAGCTTTCACATCCAGAACAGATGCATCGTCTTCTGCCTCATATCCCTTAATGATCAGCAAAGTGGCGTCACCACCATCATCCACGATCATCTGGGGTCCTTTCCCTCCAGGGAAGGCAAGTGCCTGAGCGGTACACCACCAGTACTCTTCCAGGGTCTCACCTTTCCAGGCAAAAACAGGAACTCCAGCTGCAGCAATAGCTGCTGCTGCATGATCCTGGGTACTGAAAATATTACAGCTGGCCCATCTGACATCGGCACCCAATTCCACAAGCGTTTCAATCAAAACAGCAGTCTGAATGGTCATGTGAAGGGATCCCATAACGCGTGCACCTTTCAAAGGCTTCTCGGCTGCCCATTTTTTCCTGATGGACATCAGTCCGGGCATTTCCTTCTCAGCAATTTCAATTTCCTTTCTACCATAGTCTGCCAGATTGATATCGGCCACTTTATAGGGTAGCGTTTCCGTAAACGTCATCGTATCCATTATTTTTATTTTTTAGAATGCAAAAGTAACTAAATATCCCCAATTCAAAGAATACCAGAAGTATTACGCCTGAAAGATTAAATTGTTGCGGAAATCCCGGAGAAATCTCAGGGTTCATGAATTAAAAGTACAAATGGGCACCCAGTTTAAACCTGACGGTGCTGTAATTAAGTGTATGAGCATTTAACAATGGCGGATCGCCGGGATTACCCGAGGGATCCTCTACTGCCGGTATATTCATAGTCTCCTGTCTCAGGATTGGTCACATAGTAAAACCAAAGATTGGTGGATGGTTTGGAGAGGATGACTCCTCCGCCCACCAGGAATTCACTTCGATGGGTTAAAAACCTGTTCACAGGCTTAATTGCATAATCCATATAGACCCGGAAATCGGTCAGGTCCACGGAATAGTTATATTCAAGCAGATCCGACATGCTTTCATAATATGGATAATAATAAGCATTAACCATGTCATCATAATTTGTCATGAAGCCACCCCCCAGGATCCAGTGCTGCTTAAAGCGCCAGCTGAAATCAAGAAATTGGAATCCCAGGGCAGTTTGGTTGTACTCTTGCCAGGGAGGCAGACCTGAGGAAGAAATCGCATCACGCATATCATTCTCCAGGCTATTTATCCCCCAGTTTAATCCAAGGGTGATCCGGAAGTGCTTCTGAGGATATAGTCGACGCATGGCCCGGGAATGAAGCGGGATCATTTCAATGTCGCTGGTGTAAATAAGAGAATCACTGAATACAGACCATTCGTGGAGTTTAGTGATCTCTTTCCCATAGTCAGAATTTTGAGGATCCGGCTCCATCTCGGCTTTTGTTGAGGAAAAAAAAAGTGCCTTACCACTAACCCCTCCCAGGACTCCCAGGGCATTTCCAAGAAGAAGGGCACCAAAAGGGGAAGAAAAGCAGTACACCCTAAAGGTTTATCGGAAGCGAATCTGAGGAATACATTACCAGCTCCTGCTCATCAAAGTGCATGGGTTACCCAATGAGCGTGTCACCATTATGAAGAAACACCTCCGCTTCAGGATGGTATTTCGACCAGCGTTTTGCAATGTTCTGAAGATCCTTCGGAGTAAACTGTATGGCCTCCTGGGCAACAAGAAAGAAGGAAAAAGTGAGGAGGAACAGGGTAAGCAGTGTTGATTTAAGTTTCATGAAGAAGTTTTTTGATCTGAATTTTATCTATGCCAAGTTGATATTTAAGCTCGGCTAATCCAGAAAACTTCATCTCATCCCTGACTCTTTTCAGGAAATGAACCACAATCTTCTCGCCGTAAAAATCACCTCTTACATCAAACAGATGCGCCTCAATGGTTTTTACAGCAGAAGCACTGTCAATGGTAGGCCTGAATCCTATATTCAGCATTCCACCATAAAGATTGTTCCCCAGCTCTGCTCGGATGGCATAAACACCATTCAGGGGAATTTGTTTATTTGGATCAAAGGGGTGGATATTTGCAGTGGGAAAACCCATCTTCCTTCCTATGTGATTTCCCTCCACAACATGCCCGGTAAGAAAGTAGGGATAGCCCAGCAGTAATTCAGCCCTATCCATTTGTCCCAAAACCAGCGCTTCCCTGATACTTGTGGAACTCACCTTTCCATCTCCCTGATTAAATTCAGGAATTTTCTCAATCCTGAAATTATTCGTATCTGCACAAAGGGCAAGGCCTTCGGGGTCACCCTTTCGATCCCTGCCAAAGCGATTATCGTAACCCAGCAGTAAGACTTCCACTCCCAGTTTGTTAACCAGGTAGAGCTGGGTAAACTCACAGGCGGTCAATGCGGAAATCTCCTTATCAAAGGGAATGATCACCAGGTGGTCTATACCGCTCATTTCCAGCTGCCTTACCTTCTCTTCACGGGAGTGCAGAAGCTTAAATTCCTGCAGATCCTTTTGGAGTACGATTCTGGGATGGGGCCAGAGTGTTACCACAACCGACTCCCCTCCATGCTTAAGCGACTGCTCCTTCAATTTTTCCAGGATGAACCTGTGTCCAGTATGAACACCATCAAAAATACCAATGGTGGCCACTGGTTTTACAATTGAGATTGGTTCATGAATGGTCCATACTTTCATAAATATCAAAGAGATTGAAAGGGATTCGATGATTACGTCGTCAAATTTAATAAATTTAAGGAGCTATTATGAAAGATCCAGGTTTGATCAGAAACGACCCCTGGCTGGAACCCTATCGGTCCACCATTACGGGTCGTATGGAAAAATATAAAAAGAGGGTGAGCGAACTTGCCGGAGAAGGATCCCTACAATCTTTTGCCAGCGGGCATCTCTGGTTCGGCATTCAGGGTCGGGAAGGTGGTGTGATCATGAGAGAATGGGCACCTAATGCAAATGCTATTTTCCTGATCGGGGACTTTAATGATTGGCAGGCCAGCGAGGATTACAGCTTTAGTCGGAGAGAGCATGGTACATGGGAACTTAAACTGAATGAAGGGGTCCTGAGCCATGGAGACCGATTTAAGCTACTGCTTCAATGGGACGGAGGAGAGGGGGCGCGGATTCCCGCCTGGTCCACCAGGGTGGTACAGAATCCTGAAACAAAAGTTTTTGATGCCCAGTACTGGATGCCTGATAAACCCTACCGGTGGAAGCATCCCCTGCCCGACATGGAGATGCGGCAACCTTTGATCTACGAGGCGCACATAGGTATGGCTACTGAGGAATACAAGGTGGGGAGCTATGCTGAATTCCGGGAAAAGGTACTTCCTCACGTGGTTCGCAGCGGGTATAACACCCTGCAGTTAATGGCCATACAGGAACACCCCTACTACGGTTCTTTTGGCTATCACGTCTCAAATTTCTTTGCAGCCAGTTCCAGATTCGGTACTCCTGAAGAATTGAAGGAGCTTATTGATGAGGCTCATGGACATGGAATAGCGGTGATCATGGACATCGTTCACTCCCATGCGGTAAAAAATGAAAATGAAGGACTGGGAATGTTTGCGGGCGATCCGGCACAGTTTTTTCATGGGGACCACAGAAGGGAACATGTGGCCTGGGATTCACTTTGTTTTGACTACGGAAAAAATGAAGTCACCCATTACCTGCTTTCAAATGTGAATTACTGGCTCACCGAATATAAGTTTGATGGCTTCCGCTTTGACGGGGTCACAAGCATGCTATACTACGATCATGGCCTGGAGAAAGATTTTACAAACTACGACCTCTACTTTGATGGCGGCCAGGATGAAGATGCTATTATTTACCTCTGCCTGGCCAACAGTATGATTCAGGAAATCAGGCCAGGAGCCCTTTCCATTGCCGAAGACATGAGTGGCTATCCCGGACTGGCTGTGCCTGTTCATGAAGGAGGCATAGGCTTCAATTACAGGCTCGCCATGGGCACACCCGATTACTGGATAAAATCCATCAAGGAGCGGGCTGATGAGCAATGGAACATGGAAGAAATCTTCCGGGAACTCACCTCAAAAAGGGCTGACGAAAAAACCATAGGTTATGCAGAATCACACGACCAGGCCCTTGTTGGGGATAAAACCATCATTTTCAGGCTGATTGACCAGGAAATGTACTGGCATATGGACAAGGCATCTGAGAATCTCATCGTGGACCGTGGGCTTGCCCTTCATAAAATAATCAGGCTCATAACGGCCGCCAGCGCCGGTAATGGCTACCTCACTTTCATGGGGAATGAGTTCGGGCATCCCGAGTGGATTGATTTTCCCAGGGAAGGCAACAACTGGTCTTTCCAGTATGCAAGAAGGCAGTGGAGCCTGATCGCAAATCCCGATCTGAAGTATCACTACCTCTTCGATTTCGAATGTGCCATGTTAAAAATCCTATCTGAATACAGGATTTATAATCACATGGCCACACATGTTAAAACCGATCAGGGCGACCTGGTGATTGCCTTTGAGCGGGCCGGTCTGCTTTTCGTTTTCAACTTTCACCCCTCCTCTTCCTACACAGATTATGGTCTTGCAGTGGACGCAGGAAAATACCACACCCTTTTGTGTACAGACCAGGCAGATTTTGGAGGTTTCCAACGTTTTGATACAAAGATGATACACAGGACGCAGGTGGAACGCTCCTTTGGTTTCAAGCAAAACCTGAAACTCTACCTGCCCTCCAGAACAGGCATGGTCCTGCAACGTAGGAATATCCCAAGGATTCGCTAGAACCCCCGGGTTTCCAGACATTTATCATTCTCAGATCCAGCGAACCAGGGGGAAATCCATCCGGTGAGGAAGATTCTCATGCACAGGGTATATCCTGAAGCCGATGTCAAATACACCTGTTTCATTCACCTCCTGCTCGAAGGAATATTCGGCTATACTTCCGTCTACGCGGGTACATTCAAAAGCCTGTGTCCCCCTGAATTTTGCCTCACCATTGTCATTAACCCCCTTGGCATGAACCATCTCAACTCCTATTTCTTCGGCCGACAGTCCGTCCAGATCCAGTATCACCTTTCCGGTGTAAACCTTACCCACCATAAATTCTTCGCGGGCAATATCCGGAAGGCTAACTTCGATGACCTGAATGTTCTTCCAGTGCTCCAGGATCCTGAGTTTCCAGTGAGCGAGTTCCTTGGGCAGATGGAAATCCTTATCCCTCAGTTTGAGAGTCCGCTCATACAGCTTCATGTAGAACCTGTCAAAATAATCACGAATCATCCGGTTCATTGTAAACTCAGGTGCCACATGGGCAAGGTTGGAACGGATCATCCCAACCCAGTCTTCGGGAATATCGGCCTCATCCCGACTGTAGAACTTTTTGGTGATATCATTTTCCAGGAGGGTATAAATGCGCTCTGCATCCAGTTCATCCTGCAAATCCTGGTTACTAAAGGAGCGTTCAATGGGCAGGGCCCATCCGGAATCCTCTCGGTATCCTTCAGCCCACCATCCATCCAGCACAGAGAAATGCATGGTCCCGTTCATAACCGCTTTCTCTCCACTTGTTCCGGATGCCTCGAGGGGCCTTGTAGGCGTATTCAGCCAGATATCCACTCCCCGGACCAGCTTTTTGGCCAGAAGTATGTCGTAATTCTGAAGGAAGACAATTTTCCCGGTAAATTCGGGCCTTTTTGAGATTTCCACAATCTTCTTTATCAGATCCTGACCCGGAATATCCCTTGGGTGGGCCTTTCCCGCAAAAATAAACTGAACCGGCTTCTCAGGATTATTTACAATCCTGGCCAGACGATCGAGATCCGAGAACAAAAGATGAGCACGTTTATAGGTGGCAAAACGCCTGGCAAATCCAATGGTCAGGGCGTCCTTATCTAAAGCGGCAGATACCTCCAGCATCCGACCGGGATTATCCATCATCTTTGTGGAGGCCTTATCCAGTCTTTCCTTGATATGCTCAATCAGGCCTTCCCTTTCCTCCGACTTGAGGTCCCAGATCTCGCGGTCAGACACCAGTTTAATTTTGTCCCACATCTTCCTGTCCTCCTGCCTGGTAAAACAATCCGGACCGAAGGTTTTTTCGTAAAGCTTTTTCCACTCCGGACTGAGCCAGGTGGGAAGATGCACTCCATTGGTAACATAACCCAGATGCAGTTCATCTGAAAGGTAGCCGGGCCAGAGTCCGGTAAACATCTCCCGGGAGACCTCCCCGTGAAGCTTACTTACACCATTTACTTCCTGTGAAAGCCTCACAGCCAGTACGCTCATTGAGAATTTCTCATTAGTCTGATTGGGATGGAACCTCCCCAGGTTCATAAATTGGTTCCATGTGATCTTTAAGCGCTCAGGGTAATGGGCCACGTAGGTCCGTAAGAGATTTTCCTCAAAAGAATCATGTCCTGCCGGAACAGGGGTATGGGTGGTAAACAGACTGGAACCCCTGACCACTTCAACAGCTTCGGGAAAAGTCATGTTCTGTTCCTGAATATACTCTCGCAGTCTCTCCAGGCTGGTGAAGGCAGCATGACCCTCGTTGCAATGGTAGAGGTCAGTATCAAGACCAATGCAACGCAGAGCTCGGATACCACCTATCCCCAGCAGAATCTCCTGCTTCAATCTGTTTTCATTGTCGCCTCCGTAAAGGGTATGGGTAATTGCCCTGTCACCTTCCTCATTGGCTTCATAGTCCGTATCCAGCAGGTATAGGGTAACCCTTCCCACAAGGACCTTCCAGAGCCTTGCTGATAAAGTCCTTCCCGGAAGAACGATCTGAACACTTTTCCAGTTGCCATTTTCGTCGCGGACAGGGCTAACGGGCAGTTTCGAAAAGTCCTGGGCATCGCTCAGCGCCACCTGCTCGCCACCAGCAGATATCAGCTGACGGAAATAGCCGTATTTATAGAGCAAGCCCACACCGGTCATGGGAACATTATAATCACTTGCCTCCTTCAAATAATCTCCTGCCAGCAATCCAAGTCCGCCCGAAAAGGTCTTCAGTGAATTATGGATCCCGTATTCCATGCTGAAATAGGTGATGGTGGGCATCCCTTCCCTGGGTTTTTCGGAAATGTATCCAAGATAAAGCTCATAAAGTGACTTCAGACGACTGGAAAATTCTGCATCAGCTTCAAGCGCTTTGAGCTTCTCCAGTGAAAGCCCTTCCAGTAACTCCACAGGATTCTCCTCTACGCTTAACCAGAGTTCTGGATCGATGGAAGCAAAGAGGTCAATGGCATCCTGGGTCCAGGACCACCAGAGGTTTCGTGAGATTTCTTCCAGGGGTTTCAGTTTGTCTGGAATGCTTTGATGAACATTTACCTTTCTCCAGTAGGGATGAATGTTTACAAGGGCCTGCTCAGTTTCCGGCAGCCTTTCAACACGCTCCTTGGCAAAATAGACCATCTCCTTACCCGAAGCACCTTCAAGCGCAATTTCATAGGCCTTCCAGTAATGACTCACCAGGTTTTCCCACAAAGCGATCCTGGAAATATTATAAGCTCCCTGTCTGTATAATTCTTCGGATTCGTTTCGAAGTTTACATTGATTTAAGATGGCAGCGCTGATTCCAGCAACCACTTCCTGATCGTTATGATCATCCCTGGGTATCACAGTAATTCCCGGGACCTCTTTCTTATACTCATCATTCACCCATATGCCAAAGCCGGTTAGAGAGGTTGTAACAGTGGGTACGCTGAAGGCAAGGCTTTCCAGGGGAGTATATCCCCAGGGTTCATAGTAAGAAGCAAAAACCGTAAGATCAAGGCCGATTAAGAGATCATAGTAGGGAAGGTTAAAAACCCCGTCGTATCCATCCAGGTAGGATGGAACAAAAATTACTTTAACGGGATCATCTTCACCATTGCGCAAACCATTGTTTTTAATCCTGTTTAAGATCTGATCATGCTCAGCATAATGGAGATTGTGAGTCAGGTGTTTCTCCTTGAGTGAAACTTGTCCGTCTCCCTTAAGAAGTTCCTGGAGATCCCTGCGAGGTCCGTAATGGTTGGCCGGAATGAGAATAAATGCCACGGCCTGTCCGGTGCAATTCTTACTTCTGTTCAAATCACCCAGAGCATCGATAAAAAGATCAAGACCCTTGTTCCTGAATTCATAGCGCCCGCTTGTGGCCAGTAACATAGCATTCTCTGAAATGGTGTCGCCGCTTAGTGCACTGGCCACTTCCAGCATCCTCTTCCTGGCCTCTTTCCTTTTTACATCAAATTCCGAGCCCGTCGCCACAAAGCTGTCCTCAAAACCGTTGGGGAGCACCACATCCACTTCCTTCTCATGAAATTGTTTGCACTCCCGGGCAGTCAGATCGCTTACAGTTGTAAATGCATCTGCCTCAATCCCTGCCTTTTTCTCCAGGGAATGTTTTGCCACCACATTCAATTCCCTGGCCTTAGCGTCACCGTTAATCTGGTCCATGTGCCCATAGAGGGCCTGTCCGTTTCCGGCAATGGATCTTCCAACTGTAGTGGCATGGGTGGTAAAAACAGTCCCAACCGTGGGCAGATTTTGCTCCAGGTACAAAAGGCCGGCCCCGGTTTGCCATTCATGAAAATGTGCAATTACTTTTTGATTCTCCAGGTCATAGAAGCGGATAAAGCTTTCAATTGCCTTTCCTGCTGCATAGCCAAAGAGTGCTGGTTCCACATAATCCCATTGACCGCTGATGGAATCCAGTTTATAGATTTCCCAGAGGCTCTTAAAAATTTCGTCTTTCTGACTAATGTAGGGTGTAAAGTCAAGCATAATCGCAATGGGCCTTCCGGCTATTTTCCATCTTCCGATTCTCACCCTGATTCCTTCTTTAAAGGCATCTTCTTTCCAATCGGGAAAAAGAGCAGGATCCTCCTCAAATTCGGGGTGCTCCCTGCTTTCCCTCCATACATCGGGACCAATGTTTATATATTGATCTCCCATTGCATTCACCAGAGTAAGTGCTTTTGTGGAAATCACCGTATGGATTCCTCCGATTTTATTACATACCTCCCAACTAACCTCAAATATGTGATCAGGTCTATTCATGATTCCTATTTATTTCTGAAAATTTAAATCTACTTCAATCCCTCCTTTTTAGGTTTTGGGGGATTCTTCTTCGCCGTTTTACTTTTCTTGGGGGGGGTGTTTTTTATTGAAGCTTTTTTATCAGAGAGCTTCTTCTCCATCTTTTCAATCTGGGCATCCTTTTCCCGAATTATTTTGCTCAAACGCGCCACATCACTGTCCACATGCGATTCCTGGGCTGCATTTACCCTGATCTCAAAATCGCTGAGCACATTCATGTAGTTGACAAATGCATCATAGGGCGTATCATAGGGGTTAAAGTAGGAGTGAACTTCTCCGTCGGAAAAAAACTTCGTGGACATATAATAGAAATGATCACTTACCTGTAAATAGCCAAAATCCTGCTTCAGGCTGTCATCCTCCGTATTGTATACCAAAGCCTCCAGTGAGTATAGTTTTGCAAATGCTTCCTGCTGCATTTCATTACCCAACCATGCAGTCAGATCCCTCTCCTCATCGGCCCACGAAATAGGATTGGGAACATTAACTGCGGATACAACCTGCAGTTTCCTGGCTACCTCGGAGGGTGTGGAGAAGGTAAAGGGTGAATCGCGGAAAATCATTTCCGGGAGGGCTCTCAGAAAATCAAAAATTCCGGTCTCTGCCCACTGGTGTTCCCCAAAAGTTTCATAATCCATAAAGAGATTGACCACCTCTTCATTTTCCGGGACCTGGTTCAGCCAGCTTACAAATTTCTCAGATGTAAGGGGATATTCGGGCCATCCCTTATTGGAGAAGCGGAAGGCTATATCATCACTGAGCTTAAAATTTTTCAGCAACAATTTTAACTTAGGTTTAATGGCATTACAATAAAGGAAATTCGGACTCTTCCAGCCCAGCACATGCTTTGCTCCTTCGGTAAGCATGGCTTTAAAACCCATATCTGCAACCATGGCTCCGATCTCATCGGAATAGATGAGCTCTGTATTACGAAATACAGTGGGCTCCATACCAAAATGCTCTTTGACTAAATCCCGGTGGGCAGATACCTGCCTTTTGAATTCACTTGGGCTGTTTAAGGAGCTTAGTGAATGGGCAAAAGTCTCGGAAAGGAATTCTACCTGCCCTGTTTCAGCCAGCCTTTTAAAGCTATCCAGCACTTCTGGTGCATAAAGGCGAAATTGCTCAAGGGCAATCCCCGATATGGAATAGGCCACTTTAAACTTTCCCTTGTGCTTGTTAAGCAGATCCAGCATTAATGCATTGGCTGGCAGGTAACACTTGCCAGCTACCTTATTGAGGATCGATTCATTGGAGTAGTCATCGTAATAATAATGATCATTCCCAATATCAAAAAACCGGTACCTCCTGAATCGGAAGGGCTGGTGGACCTGAAAATAAAGACAAATGGTTCTCATGTTAGACATTATCAAGTTACTTAACAAACTCCTGGTAAATATTATAGACTTTCTTCCCTGAATTCTCCCATTTCATATCATTTACCTCCTGAACTCCATACTTTTTGAACATTTCGGCAAGGGAGGGATAGTTCAGCAATCCGTAAATAGCATCGGCGAGGGCATCCACATCCCAGAAATCTACCTTAATGGCGTACTTTAGGATTTCGGCAACACCCGACTGATGGGATATAATCGAGGGTACATTGGATTGCATGGCTTCCAGGGGTGAAATCCCAAAGGGTTCAGATACCGAGGGCATTACGTATACATCTGAGAGAGAAAACATTCGAAAAACATCATCCCCTTTGAGAAAACCCGTATAATGAAAACGATCGGAGATGCCCAGGGAAGAGGTCCATTGAATCATTTTCTCCATTAATTCACCGCTGCCGGCCATCACAAATCTGACATTATCCATTTTCTGAAGTACTTTATGAGCGGCCATCACAAAATATTCCGGTCCCTTTTGCAGTGTAATCCTTCCAAGGAAGGTCACCACCTTTTCATTAATACCCCTTTTTAATTGCAGCCTTTCATCATCCGGCAAAGGGTCAACTGCGTTATAAACCGTAACCACTTTATCGGGGTGGATGCCATACTTATCGATAACCGTATTCCGGGTAAGATTACTCACAGCGATAATTTTATCCGCAATGTGCATCCCTGTTTTTTCAATTTCAAATACGGTTGGATTTACCTTCCCGCCACTGCGGTCAAAATCGGTGGCATGGACATGGATGACCAGGGGCTTACCGCTGGCCTTTTTGGCAGCAATCCCGGCCGGATAGGTCAGCCAGTCATGGGCATGAATAACATCAAAGTTTTCGGTCTCAGCTATCTCACCAGCTACCAGGGCATAATTGGCAATCTCCTCGTAGAGGTTCTTACCATAGGTCCCGGTGAACTTCAATTTTCCACCCATGGTGGTTTCCACAAAACGCATTCCTGAATTCTCGGCCTTGTTAACCAATACTTCGTACTCTTCAGGTGAGGTATAGGGAACCAGGTTGGAGTTAATCTCTATATAGGATAGATCATTCAAATAAGAGCTTTCCCTTACTTTGCGGATATCCAGG
The DNA here is from genome assembly GCA_963713725.1 of uncultured Bacteroidota bacterium. GTDB lineage: Bacteria > Bacteroidota > Bacteroidia > Bacteroidales. The sequence continues at coordinate 155,423 of CAVQMZ010000023.1, read as the reverse complement.
GTCACATCTCCGGCACCAATCACCTTCATTCTGCTCTGGTCCTCATCTCCATGGGCCTTGGGAACAACAAACAGGATGTCAAGGCCGGGAATGATGGACATCCCCTTGGTAAGGCCGTAGCAGGCTGTGCCCAGGCCACCGGATATATGTGGTGGAAACTCCCACCCGAACATCAGTACCCTCATGTTGTTGTGCTCATTGGTTAAAATTTTCTATCATCTCTCCCACTCTCAACAATGCAGCTACAGCGGTAGCCTGTGAGATTCCTCCCTTTGGATTATTTGGCGGATTACCATCATATACTTCCGATATACTTCCGATGCCTCCATCCATAAGGGCTTCTTCAAAACCCTCATAAAGTCTTTTAATCTGCTGATGTCCCGACCTTTTATAAACTCCAAGGTAGCCCTTAACAAAATGCTCCAATAACCAGGGCCAAACGGTACCCTGGTGGTAGGCCAGATCCCGCGTCACCTGATTGCCTTCATAAACACCCTTATAAGCCTCATTTTTTGGCGAAAGGGTTCGGAGCCCCCTGGGAGTAAGCAACTCCCCTTCTGTAACATCGAGAACTGACTTTTTCCTCTCTGTGCTTAAGGGAGAGTAATTCAGTGAGACCGCCAGAATCTGGTTTGGCCTGACTGACAGATCAGCATACTCATGATTAAAATAGTCTGCCAGGTAGGCCTTTTCCTGGTTCCAGAAGGAATCGTTGAAAGACCCGGCAATTCGTTCTGGTAATTCAGCCCAACTCCCCACAAAATCCTCATCTTTGCCCCTGGCCCATTCCAGTGCCTGACATACCGCATTATACCACAGCGCATTAATTTCAACAGTGCAGCCATCTCTAGGTGTAACCGGCCTGTCGTCAATGATGGCATCCATCCAGGTGAGAGCTTTTCCTTCCTGAGCGGCATAGATCAGCCCATTTTCCATCATATGCAAAATCCCGGCTGATCCCGTCCCGGTAGGCTTCAAGAACAGATTTGATGGCCTTCCCATATTTTTTCCAGATATCATATCCGGGATCATAGGCGGCATATTGCTGCAGGGCCCAGATGAACCAGAGGGGAGTATCGGCGGATAGGATAGTTTCTCTTTTTCCATCCAGGGCCCTCAGAAAAGAGGCCTCCGTTCAACCTGGTTAACAGGGTATCAATTACCTCCAGAGAGGTAGACAGGTCACCTGTAGTCATGGTCAATCCCGGTAAGGCCATGAAGGATTCCCTTCCCGAAGTGCCAAACCAGGGGAACCCCGAAATAATTTCAGTACTCTTCTTTTTATGGACTATAAATTGCTGAGCTGCATTTTGCAGGCAATTCTTAAAACTATCCAATGGAATCCTGTTGCCCAGTTCTGAGTCAAACTTACGCTTTAAGCCTCCGGGAAGAACCTCCTTTGTGGAGGCTGAGAAGACTATGGATTCTCCTTTTTTAATGGGCATTTCAAAATAGCCGGGTACATAAAGATCTTCCTTAAACTCATATCCCCTTTTTTGTTCCTCCATGTACTCGATATTGTAATACCAGTCAGGAATTGGAACAAATTCTGCGTCTTTGGAACATTGCATATGAAGTTCGGGGTAAGCCTCATAAAGCCTGGAAGCAATTCCGCCAGGAATATCCCTGTAACGGGTATTGGCATAAAGATTGGATTTGCTCAGGGCATGCTGGTTCCTGAAGGCTAGAAAAGGGCTCAGGCGCAGAATGGTGTCGGAATTTGCTTCCAGAAGGGTATACCTCACCATTACCTGTTCAGCTTTGGAAACAAGTAAAACTTCGCGGGAGAGCACTACTCCACCAACACGGTAAACCAGGTAGGAACCTCTGGTGGCATCAAAGTCCCGCATATATTTATGTCCCTTTGGAACATACTGATCTCCTTGATACTTATGTATACCCAGGTTAAAAGCCTTATCGTGCTGAACAACGGTAGCATCCAGAGTAGAGAGAAGAACGTGATGATCACCACCCATCTCCTCCAGGGGACAAACCAGCAGTCCATGATACTTTCTTGTACTACATCCAATAATTGTTGTAGATGCATACGAACCGGCCCGGTTCGATCGGATCACTTCCCTGGAAAGTGAATATTCCAGGTTGATCAATTCAGCTTTTTCGAACTTCAGAAAACTCATTTAATCGAAGATTTGATTGTAATTTACAAAAAAGGCACATAACTATATTAATCAGCCAGGTCTGACGTTAAAAAAAAGCGAATTTTGATGTAGTTTAGGATAAGTATTGTGTTGCAAATTTAATAACAAATAACAACATATTGCTTTCTTATTATTTTTACATGCAAATTCCTGAAAAGAATGAACAAGAATAAGGTCATAATTTTATTGTACTTGTGCCTCTTGGTCGCTGCTTGTAAGCCTTCCGGTCCCGGAGGGAAAACAATTGAGAATCTGAAGAACCCGGTTAGTCTTGAAGGTATTTTACAGGATGGGGCCCATAAAGATGTGATCCTGGAGGAGATGGCTGTCAGAGAATATATCCCGATTGATACGGTTAGCTGTGATGAAGAAGGTCACTTTTTTTTAAGGTTTGAAGCTCAGGAAACAGCCTTTTATGTGCTTCGGACCGGAGGCCGGGGCTATATTACCCTTCTGCTGGAACCGGGTGAGCAAATTATTCTGCAAGGCAAATATTCACAAAGCGATCAATACAAGGTTGAAGGATCCCGGGGATCTGAAGCCTTAATGGAGCTGGCCAAAGCACATAAAAGGACAATAGATGATCTGGGAGAGATCCGTGATCTGATGTCTGAGTCCATGGAACATCAGGATTACCCTCAGATTAAAATGGGACTGGATCAGAAATTTGACTCAGTCACCAGCTCCTTCAAGAACTATTCGAAGGATTTTATTAGTAAAAACCAGGAATCCCTCTCCATCCTCATCGCGCTATACAATCTTATACGGACAGGGCCTTCCTGTATTTGACCCCCTTGAGGATTTTCAGACCTACCTGCTTGTTGATTCCTTATTACAAAGCCACTCACCCTGATTTTGAAGCAACAAAATTGTTACATACCCAGGTTCTTGAGGCAAGTCTGGAAAAGGAGAAAAGGATAAGGATGCTCGTCCGGAAGTAGGTGAGATCGCACCCGATTTTGTATCTTCGCGCCCGGATGGGTCAAGCTTTGCCCTTTCAGACCTCAAAGGCCACTATGTTTTGCTCAGTTTCTGGGCCGGATGGAGTAGTTTGAGCAGGGAGGAAAACCAATATCTGAAAGAGCTTTGGAGCAGCAAAGGCGATTTTCCATTTAAAATTTTCAGGTTTCCTTCGATGGGGAACCAGATAGTTTGGACCACTGCCATTGAAGAGGATGCATTAAGGTGGGATCATGTAAGCGACCTTCGAAGGTGGGAATCGCCAATTGCCGATCTTTACGGCATAGAGAAAATTCCTTCAAATTATATCATTGATCCCGAGGGTATAATTATAGCAAGGGATCTATTTGGCAATGAGCTGCTAAATAGATTTAATGAATCTGAAAAACAAGAGATAAAAAAATGAGAATTCAATATACAGTTTTTATTATCCTGTTCCTGGCGGGAGTTGCATGTAACAGGAACAATGTAAGCATACGAGGGTACTGTGGAAGAAGGAGAAGGTCAAACCATCATCCTTGAGAGGCTGGATGTAAACAGGACCGCCCTTGTGGATTCTGCCACCATTGGCAAGGGAGGAAAATTCTCAATATCCACAAAGCTTGAGGAAGCCGAACTATTTATTCTAAGATACAGCAATGGCAAGATTGTCAACCTATTAATCTCTCCAGGTGAAAACATAAATCTCACCACCAATGCAGCATCTTTTGACAAGGGCTTACCGCATATGAAGGATCAGAGGAATCTGAAAATATCAGGGTACTGGTTGAACAACTTGATCAAACACGCATTGTACTCGATTCTCTGCAAAATGTGGCTGCATCAGTGGATGATCCGGAGTCTCCGCATATGAAGCTGGTACGGAATGCCTATGCCCAGACCATTGTAAGCCAAAAACGCTTTACGATCAGATACCTTGTAGAGCATATGAATTCACTCTCCAGTGTCTATGCGCTCTACCAGAAATATGATGAAGAGGACATGGTTATGGGACTGCCAGCAGATCTTCAATATTTCAAGGTAATTGCCGACTCCCTTGAGGTGGCTTATCCCAACTCCTCCCTTACAAAATCACTCCGGGCTGATATTACTCGCCGGGAAGCTGAATTTAACCAGTCCCAACAATTGAATACCCTGCTTGAAATGGCAGGAGAAGCCAATGGCGTGCTTGATCTCTCCATCCCTGACCGGGATGGCAAATGAGATTTCCTTAACCGATTTTAAGGGGAAAGCACTTATGGTGGTCTTCTGGGCCTCGGAAATCAGGCCAGCATTAATCAGCTTCTTCAATTAAAACCCACCTATGAGGCTTATCATGAAAAAGGATTTGAAATATATGCCATATCACTTGATAATAACAAGATACAGTGGATGAATGCCATCGATTTCAATGAATTCCACTGGATCAATGTTTCGGAATTAAGCTATCCCGATATCCAGGGCTGACCGTATTTACAATGTAAGTTCTTTGCCTTCTGCTTACCTGATCAACAGGGAGGGCGATATTGTAGCAAGGGATCTTTACGGAAGGAACCTGGAAACCTGGCTGGATAACCTGCTTTAACCGGAATAATGGCTGAGAAGAAAAAAATCTATTTTGCCTCGGACCTTCACCTTGGGAATGTATCCTCAGGAGAGAAAGCCGCTTACGGGAAGGCTATTTTGTGGATTGGCTGGAACAGATCCGGCCATGATGCCGAAAGAGCTCTGGCTCATTGGCGATGTATTCGACTACTGGTATGAATACAACAAAGTCGTTCCCAGGGGCTTTGTGCGCTTTCTTGGAAAACTTGCCTCCCTTGCGGATGAGGGCGTGGAGATTCACCTCTTTCCAGGTAATCATGACGTTTGGCTCTTCGACTATTTACCCGAAGAAATCGGAGTACACATCCACACCGGCATTACTGGTAAAAACATGGAACAATAAGAAATTTATGCTTGGACATGGCGACGGGCTCTTAAAGTCGGACCGGGCCTACCGCCTCCTGCAAAGCATGTTCAAAAGCAAATGTTTACAATGGCTCTATTCGCGGATCCATCCCAATGGATCTACTTCTTTCGCCCAGTGGTGGTCCAAGAAAAGCCGAAATAAACAAGGGGCCTTTGTACCTTTCCTGGGAGTGGACAAAGAGCACCAGATCATTTATGCCTACAGTGTTCTTGAAACTCAAGCCGACATCAACTACTTTATTTTCGGTCACCGGCACATCCCTTTCCAGGTCCAGGCTCATCTCCCGTCAGCGAGGTGCTTTGCCTGGGTGACTGGATTGGCAATTTCACCTATGCAGTTTTTGATGGGGAAAATCTTCAGCTGAAAAAATTCTTTCCGGACCGCGGTACCATTATCAGCCTTTAAGCTGTCGTATATAGCTAACGCGACCAAGCGCTGATAGAATATTACCTGGTCCGGGAGGAATACTCGGGCAAAGCTAAAAAAACCGCCCCCGGAAATGGGAGCGGTTTTCAATATATTTGAATATATCCTCTTACTAGAACAGACCGAAGGCTACAGTAAGACCTGCCATTACAACAGAAACCATGGTCATCAGTTTGATCAGGATGTTCAGTGAAGGTCCTGATGTGTCCTTGAAAGGATCACCCACAGTATCACCAACAACTGCTGCATGGTGAGCATCACTTCCTTTTCCACCGAAATTTCCTTTCTCGATGTATTTTTTGGCATTGTCCCAGGCTCCTCCTGCATTGTTCAGCATCACTGCAAGGGTGAATCCGGCAGTCAGACCACCAACCAGCAAGCCAATAACACCTGCTACTCCAAGAACCAGGCCAATGGCGATGGGAACGGCGATAGCCAGCAGGGATGGAAGAAGCATCTCCTTCTGAGCACCCTTGGTGGAAATCTCCACACATTTGGCATATTCAGGAGTGGCTTTACCTTCCATAATTCCAGGAATATCACGGAACTGCCTGCGCACTTCATCAACCATGGCACCTGCGGCACGACCCACTGCCTTCATGGTCATGGCACAGAATACAAATGCCATCATGGCACCCAGGAAAATTCCTCCCAGAACCATGGGATTAAAGATCGAAAGGTCATATGCATACACAAAATCGTGGATAGTTGCACTGCTCAGTTGAACGACATTCAATCCCTCGGCAGCTGCAGGAGCATGATCTGTATAAAAAAGCGTATTTCCAACCTGCTCGAATCCATCGACGGCCTTATCTGCGAGTCTGCCGAGCCACAGCCTTACCTCTTCCATATAAGCAGCCATAAGCGCCATGGCTGTCAGGGCAGCAGAACCAATGGCAAAACCTTTACCAGTTGCGGCAGTGGTATTTCCAAGCATATCCAGGGCATCGGTACGTTCGCGAACCTCGGCTGGAAGCTCTGCCATTTCAGCGTTTCCACCAGCATTATCCGCAATGGGGCCGAATGCATCGGTGGCCAGGGTAATACCCAGTGTAGAGAGCATACCTACAGCAGCAAAACCGATTCCGTAAACACCAGCTGGAGAATTCTGCAAATCCACCAGAAAATCCAAAAGCAGCAATGATCGCAATTACGATGGTTACAACAGGAATCCAGGTAGAGTACATCCCAACAGCCATACCGTCAATAATGGTGGTAGCCGGTCCCTGCTGGGTTGCTGAAGCAATACCCTTGGTAGCCTTATATTCATCTGATGTAAAAAGTTCTGTTCCCTGTCCGATGATCACACCGGCAGCAAGACCAGCAACAACGGCACCAAAAATACCCCAGCTTACCCAGCCAAGAGCAGCCATTCCGGCCATTGCAGCAAGGATCAATACTGAACTGCCTCCTGTACCAAGCAGAAGTGCGTTGAGCAGGTTCTTCTGGGTGGCTGAGTCCTTAGCCCGTACCATAAAAATTCCAATGATGGAAAGAACAATACCGATGGCGGCAACAATCATTGGAGCCACAACAGCCATCCCCTGCTCAGCACCTGTGAGTCCGGGTAAGGCAGCGCCAAGTGCGGCGGTAGCAAGAATGGAACCTGCATAGGATTCATAAAGGTCAGCACCCATACCGGCCACATCACCCACGTTGTCTCCAACGTTATCAGCAATGGTAGCGGGGTTACGAGGATCATCTTCGGGAATACCGGCTTCCACTTTACCAACCAGGTCAGCTCCCACATCGGCAGCCTTTGTAAATATTCCACCGCCCACACGGGCAAAGAGTGCCTGTGTAGAAGCCCCCATACCGAAAGTAAGCATCACAGCGGTGATTTCTATCAGTTTTTCATGTTCGGTGGTTCCTTCATGTACGAAGGTCAAACCCAGCCATTGAAGACCATGCTCCATATGCTCGGGGCTGAAGATAAATTTATTCAGGGCCCAGAACCAGCCAGTGATATCCAGCAGTCCAAAACCTACTACTACAAGTCCCATCACTGCACCACTTCGCAAGGCCACCTGCAGTCCCTTGTTCAGGGATTGGGAAGCACCATGTGCAGTCCTGGCTGAGGCAAAAGTAGCAGTTTTCATCCCCAGGAATCCGCAGAGTCCGGAAAAGAAACCACCGGTAAGGAAGGCTACGGGCACAAATGGGTTTTGTACCCCCAGGTAGGCAAGGAAAATTAAGATAATTAACAAAATGCCAAATACATACCCGACTACACGGTACTGGCGCTTTAAATAAGCCATTGCACCTTCGCGGACGTATTGAGCAATCTCCTTCATCCGGTCAGTACCCTCTGAATTCTTCATCATATTCTTGAAGAATAACCAGGCAAATACCAGTGCCACAACGGCAGCCAGCGGGAGTAACCAGAACATTGCAAAGATATTGGTCATAACTCTATAGTTTAAGGATTGAAATAAAAATAAGCCGCAAAGTTACTGAATTTGCTTTTAGAATGATGTTAAATTAATTGCTCTGCCAATAAATTGACACAGCAACGAAATACACTTATATTTGTATATAACTTTAATCGCAAATGATGAAAAAAGTAATTTTTCTAACGATAGTAGGATTTTTCGCCGGTACCGTTTTGTTCGGACAATGTATACCGGACCCTGAGAATTGCGAGGACAATGGTGAACTCGTCCAGATTTGTCCCAAGACTCTCCCTGATGCCCATGTAAATACCTATTATGATGAGATATTTACTGTAATCCCACCTGGAGAAATAATTTTCGGAACGATTGCATTCAATATCGATTACATCCTCGTTGACAGTATTGTCAACCTGCCTGAGGGAATCAATTATGCTGCAAATGCAGAGAAACTTTACGGCGACTCTGCCTATTGTATTCAGATATATGGAACACCCGGTTAAAGCAGGGATGGATACCCTTGCCATATACATTACCCCCTACTTTGTTGGCAACCCGAATCCTTCTTTCCAGGTGGTAGACGATACTTCAGTTGTAATGATCGTTACCGAGACTTCCGGAATTGATCCCGGTCAATTTACCGAATTTCATTTGCTACCCAACAAACCAAATCCTTTCACTGACCTAACTACCGTGGGATTTTTTACTCCCTTTGACGACAAGGTCGAACTGCAGGTATACAATATTATGGGTGTACTGGTACACGAGGAAAAGGATGGATATCCTCCGGGAGAATATAACTTTGATTTTAATGGGCAGGATTTAGCTCCGGGAACTTATTTTTATCGGGTCATTAATCATAATCAGTACCAGACTGGTAAGCTAATTAAAACTAAAAGGTAAGTCTCATCTGGAGGGTAAACCGACGGGGTGGCCCGATATCACCCGGACGACCCAGATACTCTTTATTGAATAAATTCTTCATCAAAACATTGACCCTGAAAAGCCTGGAAAAATTATAACCCAGCCTCAGGTCTGCCAGGAGGTATCCACCGGCCTGGTTCTCCCAGTATTCCGGAAATCCGGGCAATATGCTTTCCCCCAGTACCGGATCGATAAATGCCTCGTCCACATTGATCATCCTTGAATTGTACAGTAAATTAATCCCTGCAAAAATGCCTATGATCTCCGCCTCAATGTCACCTTTCACCAGGTGACGTCGCCGGTAATTGAGCACATAGGCTTCATCATCGGTTCTACCCAGGGAATCGAGCAATAGAGGATCCACCGGATCCATAATGGTGTAACCGCCCGATACAAAAAAATTAAACGGACCAAGCCTGCCCTGCCCGCCGAGAGTGATTTCCCCACCTATAATCCTGGCGGTCTCAATATTCAGGGCCTTAAATCCCACATAGGAAAAAGGTGGCTCGGTGGGATTCTCCGGGGGGTAGTAGCCAAAAGTATATTCTATCATGTCCCTGTAGCTTGTCCAGAACAGAGCCAGATCAGCAAAACCACTCCAGGTCCCCAACATAAATCCCTGCTTGACTCCCAGCTCGGCACTCCAACCATACTCCGGATTCAGCTCAGGATTAGGAAAGATATTCAGGCTGCCGGTTCTGGCGGAAACAAATTTTTCAGCCACAGACGGGAAGCGGTAGCCCTGTCCAAAAGATGCCCTGATAAAGGTGGCCTCTGCTGCCTGATAGTTAAGCCCTGCCCTGAAAACTGGCAGGTCCATAAAGACCTCATTGTTCAGGGTGTTAATTTCCCACCTGAGGCCAAATGAAGCTTTTAGACGCTTGACTAAACTGGCATCAAGCTGACTATATATGGCTGTATTGGATCCCTCATGATTATCAAAAAGGCCAGCCTTTACCGTATTTCTCATAAAAGAAAATCCACTGGTCCAGTGAATCTGCTCCCCAAACTTTTTCAAATATCTGTACTCGCCGTACCAGACTTTTGAAAAAGAGTTTTTAGTTTCATCAACCGTGTTATTACCCACACTGTAAAGCCTGGTACGTAAAGTATGCCTATCCCCTCCCGGAGTAAAATATTCCACATATGGATCAATGTTGTAACGGTTTCCGTAAAGTGGTGCAATGGCATCGGGATTCTGGCGATAGGCTCCGGAATCAGCGTCCTGCCAGAGAATAAAATCTGAATAATCGGTATACATGGCGCTGGCTGAAAGCCCCACAGACAATCCCTTTACCTTTTGGAATCTGTAACGGAGACCAATGTTGCCCCGGATGCGTGTTTCATATTCATCCTCCCTGTATCCCTCATTCTTAAAATAGTTAGCTCCCACAGAAAGGTCCAGGTTTCCCATCTTTCTCAAATGGGTGAAGGATCCACCTCCATAAAACGGAGCCCTGTTTTTCCACACCAATTCTTTGCGCTCTGGTTTCATGTAGACCCCTGAGAAAATGGTGACCTCAGTCTGGGGATCCGTTCCCGGAAAGCGGGTTCTCAGGTTGATTGCCCCATTAAGAGCTGATGAACCATAAAGCACAGAAGAAGCACCCTTGATCACCTCAACCTGGTTCACATTCTCCACAGGCAGATAACTCCATTTAATGTCGCCTGCATCGCCCGATATCATGGGAAGGTCATCGACGAGCATCAGAACCCGGCTCCCCACCCCGTAGCTAAAGCCACTGCCTCCCCGAATACTGGGTTGACCATCCAGGATGCTGATTCCCGAAGTTTTCTCCAGGATCATATCCAGGGATGTTATATTCTGATTGGATAGTTGCCTGGGCTGCAAAATCTCCATGGAAACGGTCAGGTCAGACAATTTCTGTTCAAATTTCCCTGCGCTTACAACCACCTCGTCAAGCATCTTGCTACTCACCAGCATCTCCACATCCAACACAAGGGTTTGACCTGCTTCAATGGTGACATCCATGCTGAGCCTTTTATAGCCCACATAGAAGAATTCAAGCTTGTGATCCCCGACGCTAAGCTTGAGGGAAAACTCACCCATGTTCACCTGATATGGTCCCCGATTTACGGTCGGCACTAATGTTCGCCGCGAATCAAAGGATCACCGCTTGCGGCATCCCGAATGATCCCGGTAACAGTACCCCCATTCTGCCCCAGCATAGTAATAGAAAAATGCAATAAAATAAGGAAGATATTTAGCCTCATAATATTTGGGATTCGAAGTATTCCTTTATATTTAGCACCTAATTTAACCTTTTTTAATCTAATCGATTACAAGATGCTACTACACCAGGAGTTCGTCAGGAATGCAAAGCGTTATTCGAAAAAGATAGCCATTAAGGATAAAACCACAAAAAGTGAAGTCCCTTATGCCAGGGCACTAATTGGGGCCTTGATTCTTTCTAAGAAATTTGAAAAGTATGATAAGGGTTATATCGGAATCATGATCCCCACTTCTGCGGGCTGTGCTTTAGCCACCGTGGGCGCACTGATGAGCGGCAGGGTACCGGTTATGATCAACTATTCCACCGGGGCCGAAGAAAACTGCAGGTTCGCCCAGGAAAAGTGCTCCTTCTCGACTATTATCACCTCCAAAAAACTACTTGAAAAGATAAATTGCCCTGTGATTGAGGGGATGGTTCTCATCGAGGATATCATGGAAGGCGTTAACACCGGGGACAAGCTAAAGGCTGCCCTGCGAAGCAAGCTGCCCACCGGATTGCTTTTGAACAGCATCCACAAGGGAGATGAGAATGATAATGCGGCCATCCTCTTTACAAGTGGCAGCGAGAAAGAACCAAAAGTGGTTCAGCTTACCCATAAGAACCTGGCTTCAAACATTACCAGTTTCTGTGATTATGTTGATATCCGTGAATCGGATATCATGCTGGCCAACCTGGTATTCTTCCACATATTCGGGCTTACGGTCAACCTCTGGGTTACCTTTGTAAAAGGTCTGACCATGGTTACCTATGCCAATCCCACCGAGTTTCAGACCATCTGTAATATTGCAAGAGAGGAGAAACCGACTGTGATGGTGGGAACTCCCAGCTTCTTCTGGGGTTATCTTCAGAAATCGGAGCCTGGCGATTTTGCAAGTTTGCGACTGATGGTTGCAGGAGCGGACAAATGTCCGGATGCCCTAAGGGATGGATATAGGAATAAACACGGCGTCACACTGCTGGAAGGTTATGGCGCCACTGAAACATCCCCTGTTGTCTCAGTCAATTCTCTGGAATTCAACCGTCCGGGTAGTATTGGAAAAGTTATTCCCGGAGTTCAGGTACGAATCGAAAACCTGGAGACAGGTGAAAACTGCAAGCCCGGTGAGGTGGGTAAAATTATGGTAAAGGGCGACCTGGTTATGAAAGGTTACCTGGATGCTCCAGAACTGAATGCAGAAGCCATTGTTGATGGCTGGTACAATACGGGCGACATGGGCTTCCTGGATGTGGACGGCTATTTATGGCACTCGGGCAGATTTAAGCGTTTTGTAAAGATCGGCGGAGAGATGGTATCCCTGGTGAGGGTCGAGAACGTGATGGAAAAGTATCTTCCGGAGGGAGTTTCCTGCTGCATAGTTGAGATTCCTGACGAAGTGAAAGGGGCAACCATTGTAGCTGCAGTAACCGAAGAAATCAACAAGGTGGCCATACTCAGGAAAATGGGAAAGGAACTTCCCAACATTGCACTTCCCAGGCAATTTTTTGTGCTCAAAGAACTGCCGATGATGAGTACCGGGAAAATTGATTTCCGTTCTGTGTTCAATCTTGTCAACGAAATTGTGGAAACCAAGGAGAAAGAGTAATGGACCAAAAAGAATTCATCGTTGCCATTCTCTGGGCAGTGATTGGATTTGCTGCTTACTACTTTCTGGCGCATAAAAAGTGTGACACAGGAACTTTAAAGGAAGTAGTGGCCCGGAGAATTTGGGGTGTACTCTTTCTGGGACTGCTCTCCCTTTTTATCATCATCCTGGTCTGGAAGAAGAGTCCTCTGCCCTATGGCCTTGGCTTTAAATTTTCATCACCTCCTCCCTGGTGGAGCTACCTGGCCATCCCTGTCACCCTTATTGCCAGCTATTTTCAGGCTTCCTCGGCATCAAACCTTACCATGTATCCCCAAATCCGCATAAACAGCTGGAACATAAAGATTGTGACCCAAAGTGCCCTTAGCTGGATTGCCTTCCTTGTGGCCTACGAGTTCTTTTTCAGGGGCTTCCTTCTGTTTGCCTCCCTGACAGTGCTGGAACCCTGGTCGGCCATTGCGCTGAATTGCTCAATCTATGGGTTTGCTCATATCTACAAGGGGCCAGGAGAGACCTTTGGGGCTGTATTACTGGGGGTAATTCTTTGTTACCTCACCCTGCTAACCGGAAACATATGGAGTGCTGTGGCCATACATACACTTATGGCCCTGTCAAACGAATGGTTTTCACTGAAGTTCCATCCGGACATGAAACTAGTCAGAGGTTAAGCATGGGAAAGCGGATTTTCGTCAGCGGTGCAACAGGATTTATTGGCTCACGGCTGGTAAATGAACTTGCTGAAAAGGGAACTATTGTACACGCCTTTTATCGTTCGGAAGCCAGGGCGGATTTTATTCGCAGGGATGGGGTGCATCTGTTTAAAGGAGATATTCTGGATGAGGCTTCAGTCCTATCCGCCATGAAGGACTGTGATGAAGCCTATCATGTGGCAGCCTTCGCGGGTGTGTGGGCGAAGGATCCTTCACAAATATACAGGCAAAACGTGGATGGTACCCTGAATGTGGTCAGAGCTGCAGCAAGCTGCGGAACGAAAAGAGTATTGATCACTTCCACGGCCGGAATACTGGGACCATCAGACCGTGAAGCTGTAGATGAAAACACCCCCCCACCTTCCTCCTTCTTTACCAGCTACGAAGCCTCTAAATCACTTATGGAAAAGAGGCTTGGAGAGCTGACCGGACCCGGACCGGAAATACTTATTGTTAATCCCACCAGGGTTTATGGCCCTGGAATACTCAGTGAATCAAACGGGGTTACCCGGATGATCGGAAAATACCTGGAAGGTTCCTGGAAGCTTATTCCCGGTGACGGTAAAAGCACCGGCAACTACGTACATGTGGAAGATGTGGTAAGCGGACATCTTCTGGCCATGGAAAAAGGAAAGGCCGGAGAACGCTACGTTCTGGGTGGAGAGAATATCTCCTATAATCAACTCTTTAAACTTTGCCGTGAAGCCAGCGGCTTTTCCTATACTTTATACCACATCCCGCTTTGGCTCATGCTCACAGCTGCTTCCGCAATGGGATTATGGACCAGGTTAACGGGTGTACCCCCGCTCATTTTGCCTGGCCTGGTTAAAAAATTCAACCATAACTGGATCGTTTCATCTGAAAAGGCCATCAAGGAACTGGGCTACAAACCCAGGAGTGCAAAAGAGGGTATTACAGACACCGTAAACTGGTTAAACAAACAGCAATAATATTTAAACTATGGAAATGAAACAGCCCTTCCTTCTCCTGATCTGCTTCAGTGTAATACTCACTTCGATGACTCAATGTGTTAGTCAGACCAGATACCCGGGGCAGGGTTCTGTCCACAGGCTTTCTCCGGCAATGGACGACATCATCTCACCGGGCACATTTCCGGAGATACTTGCCGATGGATTTGACTGGAGCGAGGGACCACTCTGGCTCCCCGAGCAGGAAATGCTGATTTTTTCGGACATCCCGCAGAATAAAATTTTTCAGTGGAGTGAAAAAGAGGGTTTAAAGGACTACCTCCATCCTTCGGGTTATACAGGGGAGGCTGTCAGGGGAGGTGAAAGCGGTTCAAACGGACTACTCCTGGACACAGAAGGAAGGCTTGTACTTTGCCAGCATGGCGACAGAAGAATGGCCCGGATGGAAGCCCCTCTTGACAATGCCAGTGCCGATTATACCACACTGGCTGAGCACTGGGAAGGAAAAAGATTTAACTCCCCCAACGATGCGGTCTTCAGCAAAGATGGGGACCTCTTTTTTACGGATCCGGCCTATGGATTGGAAGGAAAATTTGACGATCCCAAACGGGAAATTGCTTTTACCGGAGTATACAGGTGTCAGCCCGACGGCAGGGTGACTCTGATCTCCGAAAACCTGTCGGCTCCCAACGGGATCGGGCTTTCACCCGATGAAAATACACTCTATGTAGCCAACTCAGGCAGGGCCTCAGGACTGATCTGGAAGATATTCGAGCGCGCACCAGACGGATCATATATCAATGAAAGGCTGTTCTATGACGCAGGACCTGCAGGCGACACCCTAAAGGGAGCCCCGGACGGACTGGTCGTTCGAAGTGACGGGATTATATTTGCCACAGGACCCGGTGGGGTATGGATCTTCCAGCCTGACGGAAAGCACCTGGGCATTGTCCTCACAGGTCAGGCCACCTCAAACTGCACCCTGGACGCTGAGGAAAAGTACCTGTACATGACCGCAGATAACCTGCTAATGCGCATTTCGCTGCTTCAATAAAGTCGGTTTATACCGAGGGAAGAATCCAGGGTTTGCGGTATTCAGGCATGAGATAGCGATTTGCGTCATCATCATTGATAAAAGAGGTATTCGCTGCGTCCCAGTATAACCTCCTGCCGGTTTTATAGGCCACATTGCCAAGGAGGCAGGTCCTGGCCACTCCGGCTGCAATATCCACCGGACAATTGAGCTGAGCACCATTTTTTACTCCGTCAATAAAATTGGCCATATGGTTTTGCAGGCCTTTTCCGTCACCTTTGATCAGATCAACAGGATCCAGGGTAGGATGCCCACCTTTGGGTTCCGGGATTACTTCCCATCCGGCCCTGTCAACCACCAGGGTCCCGTTATTACCCACAAAGCCAACTCCATGGGAGCGGCCATAATACCCACCATCAATTCCGATGCCATGGTCCCAGAGCAGGGTAAAGTTGTCAAATTCATAAAGAGCCTGCTGGGTATCAGGAGTTTCACAGGCATCATCGGGGTAGGCAAATTTGCCACCCAGCGACATCACCGATTTAGGAGCATATTGCTGCATACCATAAAGTGCATAGTCCACAATATGAACCCCCCAATCGGTCATCATCCCACCTGCATAGTCCCAGAACCAGCGAAAATTGAAATGGAAACGATTTTTATTGAATGGTCTCTCCGGGGCAGGCCCCAACCAGAAATTATAATCCACCCCTTCAGGCACAGGTGTATCGGCCACCACGGGAACTGACTTCATCCAGCCCTGGTAGGACCAGGCCCGAACAGTCCTGATTTTGCCCAGTTTCCCCGAATGAACATAGGCGACGGCGTCCTGCCAGTGCCGATCGCTTCGCTGCCACTGTCCAACCTGGACCACCTTGCCATACCTTGCTACGGCACTTTCCATGATGTTACATTCCCCTATGGAATTTGCAAGGGGTTTTTCACAATAAATATGATATCCCTCCTGAAGTGCATTTACAAAGGGCAGGGTATGCCAATGATCGGGTGTGCCAATGATGATCACATCCAGTCCTTTATGCTCCAGCATTTTTCTAAAATCGTCGTATCCTTTCGGCTTTTTTCCCTGGATCTTTTCAACCTCGGCTATTCTCTCCTGTAAAACATTTGCATCCACATCACAAAGGGCTGCACATTCAGTGTTGGCTTGATTCAAAAAGGCCTTCAGATCTGCGAAGCCCATTCCCTTTACCCCGACCACCCCGCAAACCAGTTTTTCGTTGGCCCCAAGGATGCCTGCTTTAAGTGTCGGAAAGGCGGATGAGAAACCAAGTACTGCCGTTGCAGCTGCAGATTGCTTAATAAATTTTCGTCTGTTCGTATTCATGAGATTTGGCTTTGCAGGTAATGATTAGTTTATACTGTCATAAGATAATACAAACATTCTTACCTTGGCATTAATATTCCGGAGCTAATATGAAATTTTTAAATAAAAAAGTCACAGGAATCCTGCTGTCGGGAGGGATGAGCAGGCGGATGGGACGGCAAAAGGGGAGTATGGAAATCGGAGGTAGAATGTTGTATGAATATCCCCTGAAAGCCCTTGAGTCGGTCTGTGATGAAATCCTGATTTCAGGCTCCTCCCCCCTTCCCGGGCAGCTTCGCTACCCGCTTGTTCGGGATATAATTACGGGGATCGGACCCATGGGAGGCATCCATGCCTGCCTCGGCCACTCCTCCAACGACCTGAACCTTGTCCTGTCCTATGACCTTCCAATGATAAATGATGGCTTGCTCAGCTTCCTGGTGGAACAAAGTGATGAATGGGATCTGCTGGTGCCCGCCATAAAAAGTAATAAACCGGAACCCCTCTGTGCAATCTATCGGAAAAGCCTTAAGCCTGTGTTTGAAGCAATGATTGAACAAGAGAGATATGCAGTGAACCAGGTCATATCCCAGGTTCGCTCGAAGGTTCTGAGCATTCATGAAGGCATGCCATTTTACCATGCGGATTTGTTTTTGAATATAAACCGGGCAGATGACCTTAAAAGATTGCCAGAGGACTTTGGGTCCGGTCTTTAATTCTCATTTTATTAATATGTTAGCCAGGTCTACGCGAACATAAGGCTCCTGCCTGAACCCGCTGATTCTGTTTTCAAACAAGTACTGTGAATAGTTTAGCACAATTCTAAATAAGCGTATATACTTGATTATATGTCTATTACAAAATATCGACATATCTAGATATATATGTTTTTTGCAGAAATTAATTTACTTTTGCCCATTCGAAATTGCTACCTTCAATTATAAAATAAAACTTTTTGTCAATGGGCAACAGAAGGGATTTTATCAAGATATCCGGATTGGGTCTGGGAGGACTTGCCATCAGTGCTTCAGGCCTGGGGGTATACAAGAACCTTTCCACATCCCCACCTGTTGGGGAGGGGATGAAACTCGACGCCATCCGCACCCCAACCATTTGTGAGATCTGCTTCTGGAAATGTGCCGGTTGGGTTTATAAAAATGAGGAAGGGAAGATCTGGAAAGTGGTTGGCAATGACGAGGACCAGCACAGCAACGGTCGTTTCTGCCCAAGGGGAACCGGTGGTCCCGGAATGTACTATGATGAAAACAGGCTGAAAACGCCCAAAATCAGGACAGAAGAACGGGGCAAGCAGGTTTTCAGGGATGTAAGCTGGGATGAAGCCTTCGATTACATTGCTGAAAAAATGAAGGGCATTGCCGATGAGCATGGACCCGAATGTATGGCCCTGCTGACGCATGGATCTGGTGGAAAATACTTCGGAAGCCTTTTGAAAGCCTATGGCTCAAATAATATTGCAGCCCCTTCTTATGCTCAGTGCCGCGGTCCCCGTGAGGTGGCCTATCACACTACCTTTGGTGAAGGAGTTGGGAGTCCCGAAAGAACCGATATACGCGATACCCGTTGCCTGGTCCTGATAGGTTCACACCTGGGTGAAAATATGCACAACGGTCAGGTTCAGGAGATGTCCGATGCCATTGATAAGGGAGCAGCCATCATCACTGTCGATCCCCGATACAGCATTGCTGCCAGCAAATCAAAATACTGGCTTCCCATCAAACCAGCCACCGACCTGGCTCTCCTGCTTTCCTGGATCCATGTAATCATCGAGGAGGGATGGTACAATAAAGAGTATGTTGAAAAATACACATACGGTTTTGATCAACTGATGGCTCATGTAAAGCAGATGACCCCCGAGTGGGCCTATGGGATTACCACCCTGAAGCCTGAACTGATCCGGGAATCGGCACGTGAGATGGCCAATGCCGCTCCCTCGGTAATTATTCATCCTGGCCGCCATGTAACCTGGTACGGGGATGATACCCAGCGCAGCCGGGCCATGGCCATACTGAATGCCCTGCTTGGATCATGGGGAGCAAGAGGTGGGTTTTATAATCCTGAAACCACAGCGGTCCCCGATTGGCCTCATCCCGAATACCCTGAACCAAAACGAACATGGAGGGATGCTTATCCAGGAAAATATAACCTGGCCTATGAAACCATTGCTTCCGGAATTTGTGATGCCACCATCCCCGATGTGAACAGGGAATGCAATTTTAAAGGATGGATCGTCAATGGCACCAATCTTATAAAAACAATACCTGATTCTAAGAAGGTCCTGGAAGCCATCCAACACCTCGAGCTGCTGGTGGTGATCGATACCATGCCCATGGCCATAACCGGATGGGCCGATGTGGTTCTTCCCGAATGCACCTACCTGGAGCGCTATGATACCATCCGGAATTCTCCCCACCGCAAACCGGCCATCGCCCTCAGGATGCCGGCGGCCGAGCCCATGTATAATACCAAGCCTGCCTACTGGATGGCCAAGGAGCTGGCAAAAAAGATGAACCTTGAGGATTACTTCAGCTGGAACTCCATTGAGGAGATGCTCGACTGGCAGTTCAAACAGGTGGGTACATCTCTTGAAGAGATGCAACGCATCGGAGTCAAAACATTTGAGCGCTCCTATGATGATCTTTATTTTGCCCCGGGAGAGGAGCACGAATTTGACACCAACACCGGAAAAATCGAACTGTACAGCACAGCCCTGGCAGAAGAAGGTTTTGATCCGCTGCCTAAATACACAGCCCACGAGGAACCACCAAACGGATTCTACCGGCTCAGCTACGGGAGGGCACCCATGCATACTTTTGGCCGTACAGCTAACAATGCTTTGCTTAAGGATCTGATGGAGGAAAATTCAGCCTGGATCAATCCCAAGGTTGCTGGAGAATGGGGCATTAAAAACGGGCAATATATCTGGCTGGAAAACCAGGATGGTGTGCGCTCTTCTTTCCCCATCATGGCAAGAGTCACCGAAAGAGTTCGCTGGGATACCGTATACATGGTTCATGGCTTCGGACACACCAATAAGAACCTTTCAAGGGCCTATGGAAAAGGTGCCAGCGATTCGGAGCTTATCACAAAGGTCCTTGTGGATCCCATCATGGGAGGAACGGGCATGAGAGGCAATTTTGTCACCTTCAAGTTTGAATCCAATAAAGAGGAGGTTGAGTCATGAGATACGCAATGGCCATAGATACCAAAAAATGTGTGGGTTGCAGCGACTGCGTGGTGGCCTGTCAGACCGAAAACAATGTACCCATAGGATATTGCCGTGACTGGGTTGTGGAAGTGACCGATGGCACATATCCTCAGCTGGAGATCGAATTACGGTCGGAACGATGTAACCAGTGTGACAACTCTCCCTGTGTTAGATGCTGTCCCACCGGGGCAAGTCACTATGCTGACGGGGGAATTGTGCTTGTTACACCTCATCATTGCATCGGATGCGGGGCCTGCATTCAATCCTGTCCCTATGATGCCCGGTATTCACACCCCGAAGGATACGTTGATAAATGCACTTTCTGCATTCACAGGATAAAGAAGGGACTGGAACCCGCCTGTGTTTCAGCCTGTCCGACCAAATGTATGTATTTCGGTGACCTTGAAGATCCCAAAAGTCCGGTTTCGGAAATCCTTAAAGTGAGAAAATATAAAACCCTGATCCCTGAGGCAGGAACAGACCCACAATTATACTTCCTTATTTAGCGAGCCATGAGAGAAGAAATCATCGTCAGTGGACGAAACAATTACCTGATAGACCCCCACCTGCACATCTGGCACTGGCAGATTCCGCTGTACCTTTTTCTGGGAGGCCTGGCAGCAGGCATCCTTTTCTTTGCAGCTTATTTTACATTACGTGGTAAGGAGGATAAATACCATGCGGCTACAAAAATTGCCCCGCACATAGTCCCTGTCCTGCTGGTCATCGGACTGCTTGCCCTCCTGCTTGATCTGAAACACAAGCTCTATTTCTGGCGTTTATACACCACCATCAGACTTGAGTCGCCCATGTCATGGGGTGCCTGGGTCCTTATGCTTGTGACACCCATCTCGTTTATCTGGTCGGCCATACACATTAGGGAGATCTTTCCAAAATGGGATTGGAAATTCGATATTATTAAGGAACTGGAAGCTTTTTTTATCAGTCAGAAAAAGGCCATTGCCTGGATCATGGGTATATCAGCCATCATTCTCGGGGTTTATACTGGAATTCTCTTTTCTGCATTTAATGCCAGGCCGCTTTGGAACACATCAATTCTTGGGCCCCTTTTCCTGGCCTCAGGATTATCTGCCGGCGCAGCAGTAATCATGCTAATGTCTAAAAGACATAAAGAGAGAAGCATGTTTGCGAAAATTGACATAGGAATCATCATTGTGGAACTTTTCCTGATTATTCACATGTTTATGGGATTCCTGGCCAGCACCCAGGTACAAATCAATGCAGCAGAACTCTTCCTGGGTGGACCCTGGACCGCCCCCTTCTGGATCTTCGTAGTCATTCTGGGAATGATTGTCCCGATCATCCTGGAAGTCCTTGAATTGAAAAAGTTTAAAATCCCGGTTGTAATTCCTGCGGGTCTTGTTTTGTTTGGGAGCCTGATGCT
Source organism: uncultured Bacteroidota bacterium (assembly GCA_963713725.1). Classification (GTDB taxonomy): domain Bacteria; phylum Bacteroidota; class Bacteroidia; order Bacteroidales. The sequence goes on along the minus strand of CAVQMZ010000023.1, from coordinate 134,148 downwards.
CAGGTTCCTGATAGCCTATGCCGGACAGGAAAGCCGATGGCTATATTAGTCGCAAGCCCAGAAAGTCATAAAGTCCGTAAAGTCGGAAGTTGTTAAGCTTAAAGGGCTAAAGAATAGAAACCCAACAATATAAATAAGATTAATATGAGTGAATCGATCAAACCAATCAAAAAAACCAAATACATCAATCCCTACCTGGGTGGTGTATTGTTAGGGCTGGTCCTGATAGCCGCCAATTTTGTTTCTGGAAGGGGACTTGGTGCCAGTGGTGCTGCCAAGAGTGCGGTGGTTGCAACAGTGAACACAATAAGCCCGGGTCATGCTGAAAAGGCCCTGTTCTTCAGTGAGTATAATGAGTCTCATCCTGACGGCCCCATGAAAGCCTGGCTGGTTTTCCAGATGCTGGGGGTAATTGTGGGGGCCTTCCTCTCGGGAGCCATATTTAAGCGATTGAAATTCAAAGTGGAACATTCGCCAAAAATTACATCCAGGCGAAGAATCATATTCGCCGTTCTCGGGGGAATCCTGTTTGGATTCGGGTCACAGCTGGGAAGGGGTTGCACCAGTGGATCGGCTTTGAGTGGAATGGGCGTTCTTTCCCTGGGCGGCTTCATCTCCATGGCCTTCATATTTGGCACTGCCTTTGCCCTGGCATGGTTTTTTAGAAAAAATTGGATTTAATATTTTAAGATTTGCATCATGGGACCATTAATCATAAACGATATCATCACTCAGAATACCAATTTCTTTCTTGCTTTTCTAATTGGTATAGGCTTCGGCTTTGTACTTGAAAGCAGTGGATTTTCCTCCAGCCGGAAACTGGCCGGTGTTTTCTATGGCTACGACACCGTTGTTTTAAAGGTGTTCTTCACCGCGGCTATTGTCGGCATGCTGGGCCTACTTTTCATGAGCCTTTTTAACTGGATTGATCTTGACATGGTATACGTGAATCCCACCTACCTGTGGTCGACCATTATTGGAGGAATTATTATGGGGGGAGGTTTTATTATTGGCGGATTTTGCCCAGGTACCAGCTTCTGTGCTGCGGCCATTGGAAAGATCGATGCCCTCTTTTTCATTGGAGGCATCTTCCTTGGCATCTTTATCTTTGCGGAAGCATATCCCCTGATCGAAGGATTTTACAAAGGTTCTTTCAAGGGGACACCAACCCTTCCTGAAGCATTGGGACTGAAAGATGGTGTGGTTGTGCTCGGCATTATTATCGTAGCCCTGGGCATGTTCTGGGCAGGCGAATGGGCCGAAAAGAAATTTCCCCGAGAAGAGTATTAGGAAAGACTAAACCAAAAGCACTTTCAATTGTTTATACACTGAATAATAGCACCTTAAAAGATGAAAAAAATAAACCCAAGAATCCTTTTAGCCATGTTCATCATTCCCCTGGGAATGATCCTGGCTTTTGTTCCAGCCAACACAACACATCCTTACAAACTTTCGCCCACCGATCTGCTGGAATACGTAAACAGCGGGATGCAGTATTTTACTCCAGATGAGGTTGCCCACATGATCGTGAGCGAGGATCCTTCCCTGGTTCTGATTGACGTAAGGGCTGAAACCGAATATGAAAAATATCACCTACCCGGGGCCATAAATATTCCCCTGTCATCACTTCTGGATGATCAGTGGAAAGATTACGTAAACCAGGATCTGAGATATAACGTTTTTTACTCAAATGGCACTGTGAATGCCAACCAGGCCTGGATGCTCACAAGGCAGCTGGGATACGAGAATAACTATGTGCTGCAGGGAGGTCTCAATTACTGGGTGGAAAGCATTATGAATCCTGATAAACCCGGATCAACAAGCCCTAACGAAGAAATTGCCAAATATGATTTCAGGAAGGGTGCCGGACAGGCACTGGGTGGAGGTGCAGCCATAGAATCGTCCAGCCAGACTGCTCCTGAACTTCCCAAAATCGCGCCAAGGCCAACAAAAAAGAAGGTTCAGGGAGGTTGCTAAAAATTCACCCGAATTATTCCTGCCGGAATTATCCCTATTTGTGAGACTTGCTCGATCTGTTCAGTTTCCGGATTGTACTCCTTATAAAAGGGATTAATGTGGTTGGTCACATTTTGGATATCAGCTGCAAAAGTCCATGTGGTCTTTTTGAGATTCCATTTATAAGCAATCCTCAGGTCGATTCGGAAATAGTCATCATCCCTGGATTCAAATGCTCTGGAATAGTCCCGTACAGTTTCCCCGGCCTCCCTTGAAGCCTCCAGGTCAATTGGAACCGTGCGCAGGCCACCTGCCCAGCTCAGTCTTCCATCAAGGCTTATTGCATCCTGCCGGCCAATCTTCCACTCATAGCCCCCAAGGATATTTACAATAAAATTCCCATTAAAAACCGTATTCCGAACTTCCCCGTCACTGGCCCTGTACTTGCTGTCAAATAAGGATATGGTGGCCAGGTAATAAAAGTTATTCGCAAAGAAGCGCTCCATGGTCAGCTCCAGTCCCATATTCCATCCATCACCCTTGTTTTCCAGGGAATCATAAACCGAAGAGTTAAAGCTACCCCCGTAATTGATCATTGAAATATGGGAGGGATAGCTGGTAAGCGGAACATCAAAAAGCTTCTGAAAATAAATCTCCGATTTCAGGCGATGTTTTGTATCAAAGAGCACCTGGTAACCCGCCACTAACTGGTGACTCTTTGTAAAACCCAGGTGCCTGTTGGTTTGGACATATTTAAGGTTTGCAGTGTCGACCAGGGTCTCGGAAAAATAGATGGCTCGCGGCTGGGTCTGGCTATGTAAGCCATATCCCAGGCTGATCTCCTGGCGGTCGCTGAGCTTCCAGCTCAGGCTCACTCTGGGTTCAAGCGCCAGGTTTTTGTTCAGGGATACCTGCTGATAGTGTAAACCACTCACCAATTGAAAGTTCTCAGAGAATTTATGTTTCCAGCTAATAAAGCTCCTGAACAAAAGCATATTACCGGTGGTATTTGCCGTTTTATAAAAAAGATTCCAATCGGGAACATAAACGCTGTCAATATAGGAAGCCCTGATATAGGAAATTTCCACGCCACCCACCAGGTGATCACGACTGGATAAACGCCGCCGGACATCGCTCTGCAGTGTGATCTTCTGTTCCTGAAAATCCTGTACGTACTGATCGGTCAGGATCCCGTCCCGGGTGGTGGAATCGATCCCAAAATTCCTGATCCCTCCCCAGGAAAGAATGGTCCTCAGTCTGGTTTTCTCATTGAAATAATGAAGATGGGAAAGCCCAGCGGCACCTGTCCAGGCATTTGAGCGGAAATAATCATAACTCTTATCCTCTTCAAGTTCCGAACTGATGTGATTTATGCCACCCAGGCCGAAAACCGAAAGGCGGCCCTTTTCACTCAGGGGAATATCGACCTTAAAGGTCAGGTCCTGATAATATGGAATGGCCGGTACACCCACCTTCAATCCCAGGGATTCGAAAAAGGCCAGGGAGGAATACCTGTAGCTTATGAGGTAGGAGGCATTTGAATCTTTTGAGAAGGGTCCTTCAGCTCCAAATTCAAAGCCGTTGAACCCCACCTGGGCGGTATACTCCCTATCCTGGTTGTTACCATTGCGAAGGTTCAAATCAAAGACCCCTGATGTGGCATTGCCGTATTGAGAGGGAAAGGCACCGGAATAAAAATCGGAGTTGGCCAGCATGTTATTATTGATCATGCTGATTGGTCCTCCCGTGGAGCCAATGGAGCCAAAATGGTTGGGATTATATATGCTCACACCCTCCATTTTCCAGAGAAGACCAGCGGGAGAATTCCCCCGAATGATGATGTCATTGGACTGATCGGCAGGGCTCTGTACTCCGGCAAAGTTGGCCACAAGCCTTGCCGGGTCGCCCCAGCTCCCTGCATAACGCTCCGCCTCCTCCATGTTAAAAGAGCGTGCACTTACCAGGGCCATTTCATTCAAGGCCTGTCCTTTATTCAGATTTGCCCTGACTTCAGCCTCCTCGCCCATTATGGCACTTTCCTCCATCTCAATATTTACCATGAACGCTTTCCCTGCATTTATATCCAGACCCTCCCTGAAGACAGATTGGTAACCCAGGTAGTCGACCCTTATGCCACGCCTTCCAAGGGGCACTCCTTCCAGTCGAAAGTAACCCTGATTATCGGTAATGGTACCCAGCAGGGGCTTGTGATCCAGCAGTAATACCGTAGCCCCGATAAGCGGCACTCCGGTGTTCTGATCAATTACAATACCACGGATATCTTGTGTACTCTGAGCCACAAGCATTGTTTCTCCCAGCAGAAGGATCCCAAGAATAGTGATGAATTTTTTTGCCTGGTTGTTCATTTCATACCGAAGTTAAACATTCTTCTGCTTCCTGAATGGGGCTGACCACCCTCAAGGATGACTTGACTGAAATTTAACCGATTTTGTGCCGATCCCGGCGGGAGTAAAAGCCTTTTTCCAATATCTTTAGTGCCATGGCAAAAAAAAGAGCAATTATTATAGGTTCAGGCATAGGTGGGATATGTACTGCTGCGAACCTTGCCAAGAGGGGATATGAAGTAAGTATCTTTGAGAAAAACCCTTTCCCCGGGGGGAGGTGCGGGAGCTATGAAAAAGATGGGCACCGTTTTGATATCGGAGCTACATTTCTGATGATGCCCGGGATTTATGAGGAGGCTTTTGCCTTGCTTGGAAAGGAAATGTTCAAAGAGATGGAACTATACAGAATAGATCCCATCTACAAAGTGAAATTCAGGGAGCAGAAGCAGGTTCTGTTCAGCTCCGACATGGCATACATGCAGAAGCAATTTGAAGAACTGGAAAAGGGAAGCTACGATCGCTTCCTGAAATTAATGTCCAAAGGCTTTCACATCTACAACAGATCGATGGCCATGATTAGCAGGAATTATTTCACAGCCTTTGACCCTTCCCTGCTAAAATATCCCTTCCTGCTTTTTAAATACAAGGCCTTTCATAACCATTACAGGTATATCCGTAAATATTTCCGCTCGGAGGAACTCAGGGCCCTTTTCACCTTTCAAAACCTCTACCTGGGTCAGAATCCTTTTTCTTCTTCGGGCATGTATACCTTCCTTCCTTTCATGGAACTTTCCGATGGGGTCTACTTTCCAAAGGGGGGCATGCACAGGGTGGCAGAAAGCCTCCTGGAAATTGCTGAAGAGTATGGGGCCAGGCTTGAATTAAAGTCCCCCGTTGCTAAGATTGATGTGGAAGGAAAACGAGCCAGGGGAGTAACCCTTAAGGATGGTACATTTCACCCGGCCGACCTGGTGGTTGCCAATGCAGATTTACCCTATGTCTACAGGGAACTTCTTCCACAGGGGAGAAAAAGCAGGAGTCTGGAACGGAAAAAATATTCCTGTGCCGCCATAGTTTTTCACTGGGGAGTGGACAAGGTTTATCCCCAGCTGAAGCAGCATACGGTTTTTGTATCCGACAAACACAGGGAAAGCTGTAAAACGATATTCAAGGAGAATGGATTTGCGGATGAACCATCCATTTACATTCATTCACCTGTTCGTTCCGACAAAAGTGCGGCTCCGGAAGAACAGGATTCACTCACAGCCATTGTTCACACCGGGAACCTGGAAGAGAACCGGGATTACGACTGGAAGACGATAACCGACCAGGCAAGGTCTGCCATTTTAAAACGCTTCACTGAGGAGGGAATGGATGATTTTGAAAAGCATATCAAATTTGAGATCTGCTATACACCGGAAAGTTGGAAGAAGTCATTTAATCTTACACGTGGGGGGACCTTTGGCAGCCTGGCCCATAACCTGCTTCAGATGGGTTTCATGAGGCCGGCAAACCATCACCGGAAATACCGGAACCTGTTTTTTACAGGGGGGAGTACTCAGCCGGGCAGTGGCATGCCACTGTCCATTCTTTCCGCCAAACTTGTAACAGAACGAATTGATAGAACTTATGGAAATCCAAGTTGATGATATGAAGAAGGAGATCGAATCGCTAATCGGGGATATTGATTTTGAGCATATAGAGAAACATCCCAATATTCTGATTGCAGCCAGGTTTTGGGATGACAAGAGGTATCATGCAGCAAAGGTATGTTATAAGTTTATGCGCATGATCGACGATTTTATCGACGACCGCAAAGCCACCGGCAAAGAGATTTCTTGCCTGGAAAAAGAAGAATTGAGTACTAAGGTCCACCACTGGATCGAATGCCTGCACGGATCGGCCGATGAGGATCCTTTTTTCGAGCTTTTGTCACAGACCATAGACACATTTAAAATACCCCTGCAGCTATTTCACAATTTTGCAAAATCCATGCTCTACGATATAGACCATGAGACTTTCCCCACACTGGAAAGCTTTCTGGAGTATTCCGATGGAGCTTCAGTAGCACCGGCTTCCATTTTTGTGCACCTGTGCTGCCTGCAGGAAGTGAATGGCGAATATGTAACTCCCGATTATGATGTTATTGCCATGGCAAAACCATGTGCAATATTCTCTTACCTTGTGCACATCATTCGCGATTTCCAGGAGGACCAGCTGAATAATCTGAACTATTTTGCCGCAGATATCCTGGAAAAACATGGGATCACCTTTGCGGAACTAAAAGAGATTGCCCTGGGGAAACCCATTCCCGAAACATTCAGGAAGGTGGTGGCTGAATACCGTGACCTGGCCATTCTATATGGCTTACAGACCAATGAAGTACTCGAGAAACTGCAAAATGAACTGAGTGGTCGGTATTTGCTCAGCCTGCATATCATATTTCACCTCTACCAGATGGTCTTTGATAAAATTGATGTGGCCGAGGGAACATTCACTAAAGAGGAATTAAATCCCACAGCTTCTGAAATCAGGAGAAAAGTGATGGAGGTCACCTCAGCATATTATGAATAATCAACCCGACCACCCTTCACGATCCAGGTTGCGGTAATTAATAGCCTCAGCCACATGAGCTGAAAGGATTTTTTCACTTTCCTCCAGGTCGGCAATGGTCCTGGCCAGTTTCAGTATCCTGTCATAGGCCCTTACCGAAAGGCCCAGTTTTTCCGTGGCCACTTTAATGAGAGATTGTCCGGCCGTATTAAGCCGACAGTATTTATTCCTGTGTGAAGTGCCCATCCCTGCATTGTTATACACGCCATTTATTCCCCGAAATCTTTTCTCCTGAATATCCCTTGCACCCATTACCCTTACTCTCATGCTTTTGCTATCCACAGAGCCATGCATATTTGAAAGCTTATTAAAGGCTACCGGGGCCACTTCCATATGCATATCAATCCTGTCAAGCAGTGGACCTGAAAGACGGGAAAGGTATTGTCTGACGATGCCAGGGCCACAGCTGCATTCCCGATCGGGATGAGTATAGTAACCACAGGGACAGGGGTTCATTGCTGCAACCAGTAGAAAATCGGAAGGATATACCACCCTGTACCGGGCCCTGCTCACATGGATCTCCTGCTCCTCCAGGGGTTGCCTCAATATTTCCAGGACCTGCCTCCTGAATTCGGGAAGCTCATCGAGGAAAAGAACACCATTGTGAGCCAGGGATATCTCACCTGGCTGGGGAGAAGAACCTCCTCCAATCATGGCAATGTTGGATATGGAATGATGTGGCGTTCTGAAAGGACGGGATCTTATGAGTCCATGATCGGTGCCAACATGTCCGGCCACAGAATGAATCACCGTAGTTTCCAAAGCCTCCTCAAGGGTCATGGGAGGTAATATGGAGGGAAGCCGGCGTGACACCATACTTTTACCTGATCCCGGAGCACCAATCAATAAAATGTGATGACGTCCTGCCGCAGCAATCATCATGGCTCGCTTTACAACTTCCTGGCCCTGAACCTCTGAGAAATCCTTGTCATAAATATTCGCCTGATGGGCACTCCCAGGTTTGCTGGAGGCACAGCTATGTCGGGGAGCGGCATGTCCATTAAAAAAGGAGACCGCTGAGGTCAGACAGGAAACCGGTATCACCTCAATGCCCTCCACAACTGAAGCTTCTGCAGCATTTCCCAGAGGTACAAGCACCCCTTTGAATCCATATTTACGGGCCAGAAGAACCATGGGTAAAACGCCCTTAACAGGAGTAACACCCCCATCCAGGGAAAGCTCACCCAATGCCATAAATTCCTCGAGCATGGAATTGTCAACCTGGCCACTGGCAGCCAGGATTCCTATGGCAAGAGGCAAATCAAAATGGGTGCCCTCCTTTCTGATATCAGCCGGAGCAAGGTTTATAACAATCCTGAAACGGGGCCACTCAAAACCCTTATTTGTGATTGCTGCCTCAATCCTTTGCTGGCTCTCCCTGATCACATGGTCGGCCAGTCCAACAATAAAGAACCTGATTCCCTGGGTGATGTAAACTTCTATGGAAATCAGTCTGGCCTCTATACCCCTGTAGGTACTGCTATAGACTTTTACTAGCATATCATGATATGTATAGGGATTAATGAGATGAAATCCGTTTTATCGCACTTTTTAGACAAATAATTCGCACAAAATCAAGGGATTTACGTGTTTTTTAGTTAATCTACTGCTTTTTTAGTTGTTTTACGTTATTTTAAGTTATATATTTGTTCCGAACATCAATTCAAAACAATGACGAAGAGACTCACAAAGGCGGAAGAGGAAATCATGCTCATCTTATGGAAACTGGAGGAATGTACCATCAGGGAAGTAATGACCGAACTGAATCAGCCGGAAATTCCTTATACAACGGTATCCACTGTGGTAAGGGTCCTGGAAAAAAAAGGTTTTGTGGGTCACAAGGCCGTCGGGACCACCTATCTCTACCGGCCCCTTCTGGAAAAAAAAGATTATCTCGTGGGTCACCTTTCCGGCATCGCAGCAAACTACTTTAACGGATCACTTCCCCGTATGGCGGCATTTTTTGCCAGGGAAAATGACCTGAACCTGGGCGAACTTCAGGAATTGATGGGAGAGATTGAGTCTGAATTAAATAAAGAGGATACTCATGAATGATCTCTATTTATACCTCCTGAAGGTAGCAGCCGGAATGGCTATCATTTCTCTTCCTTACTATTTCTTACTGAGAAATGATCCTAACCTGAACCTGAAAAGATTTTACCTACTGCTGGGACTACTGGCAGCGTGGATCTTTCCTCTGATTGTATTCCGCAAGCCAGAACTCCTTGTGAATCTTACCCCAACTGTGTTTATTGACCTGGGTGAAGAATCAGCCTCTCCGATCAGTATCAGCAGTGTGGCCTCTGAAACTGGTATTACCCTTAACTGGATTAAAATCGGGGTGATGGTATACCTTTCAGGACTCTCCTTTATGTTCTTTAAAAACCTTTTTATTATCCTTCGATGGAACCTGAGGTGGAATAAGAACAGGAATGAAGAGGGCATTGCTTTTACCCCCTCCGACCAGGTATTTACCATTTTTACAAAGATATTCGTACCGGCATCGCTTCGGGACAAAGATGATCTAAACAACATATTGCTCCATGAAAGAGCGCATGTACAACAACTCCATTTCATTGATCTGATGATTATGGAAATTACGCTGCTGCTTACATGGTTTAATCCCTTCTCATGGCTTATTTCCAGAATGATTAAAGAGAACCACGAGCATCTTGCCGACAGGCAGGTGCTTTCATCCGGAATTGATCCGGCCTCTTACCGTGCCCAACTGCTCAATCACACCCTTGGGGTGAATGTGTTCAGGCTGGGTAATCAGTTTAATCATTCACTAACACTTAAAAGATTTAAGATGATGAAAAAGCCAAAAAATTCAACCTTCGGGATTATAAAAATGAGCATGTTGGTCCCTGCCCTGCTAATCGCCATGGGGCTCACCACAGGAATGACCCCTCTTCAACAGAAAACAATCTCAGGAAAAGTAGTCATTGCAGAAACGGGAGAACCCGCCCCTGGTGCAGCAATTGTAGTAGCGTCTACTTATGCTGGCACAGTTGCTGACCTGGAGGGAAACTTTACACTGAACGTGGACGGAAATCCTGAAATCCTAATCTCTTTTGTTGGTTTTAAAACCCTTCGGGTGAAAGCCTCAGAAATAGGTAAGAAACCGCTCAAACTTAAAGAAGAAATTTATAAAATGGACCTGGATACAGATCCTGTTCAAATTAAAGGGGGAGCAAGTGCAGGCACCATCAACGCCACCGGCGGTTCTGATGCAAATCCAGTCTATGTGCTGGATGGGAAAGTGATTGAAGATGTTAAGAATATAGATCCGGAGACCATTGAATCAATCTCTGTTTTCAAAGATCAAGACTCGGAAGAAGTGAAAAAGTATAATGCGCCTGACGGAGTAATCCTAATCACAACGAAAGAGGCCGCTGCCAAAGCCAAAAAAGAAGAGCAGAAAAAGCGAGACGAAATTATAAATAGTGAGGGTGAAATCTTTTATGTGGTTGAAGACATGCCCATGTATCCCGGGGGAAAAGCCAAACTGAAAACTTACATCTATTCGAACCTGGAGTACCCGGCAGACATGAAAAAGAAGGGCATCAGCGGTGAGGTTATGGTTCAGTTTACTGTGCCTGCATCCGGAGATTTAGAGGATATTAAAGCTGTAAGCAGCACCCGGAAAGAGTTTGAAGCTGCCGCAGTAAAAATATTCGAGGGCATGCCCAGATGGAGTCCTGGAAAACAAAGGGGAAAACCTGTAAAAGTAAATGTTGTTGTACCCGTTAAATTTAATGCGGAAAAAGAATAATCCTGGATTTTAAGCCAATTCAGAAAAGGGGCCGTCTCACATATTTATGTGGGACGGTTTTTTTTATTAATGGCCCCCTGCTCAATGAGCAGAACAAGGATATGAAGAATTTTAATGTGAAGCTCCTGGATTCGATCAGAATACTTCCTGCCCTTTACACGAATCTCTGCGTCGGACAAAGCTGCCAGCAAACCTCCTGTTTTTCCGGTCAGGCCAACAACCTTCATCCTCTTCTCCCTGGCTGCCTCGGCGGCCTTAATTATATTCATGGAATTGCCCGAGGTACTTATGGCCAGCAGGATGTCCCCCTCCTGTCCGACTGCCTCAACATACCTTGAGAATACCGCATCAAATCCCAGGTCATTGGCCACGCAGCTTAGATGAGAAGGATCCGAAATACTCAGGGCCGCAAGGGCAGGTCTTTTTTCCCTGAAAATTCCGGAAAGCTCCTCGGCAAAATGCATGGCATCGGTCATGGAGCCACCATTGCCGCAGGAGATAATCTTTTTGCCGGATATCACAGCTTCAATCATAATATTTGCAGTTGCCTCAATGGCCTCCAGGTTTTCAGGAAGTTCCAGAAACTCATCCAGCACCTCTCTTGCTTCAAGCAGGTTGGCTTTTATTATCGATATCATCCAGAATAGTCTTTAATTACATGCTTTCAAAAGTAAGAAACTTTCGCAATTCCCCGATCCTATCATATCCATAGAGCACTGGACCCAAAGAACTTTACGCTATGTTTTTACAACTGTCCGCATAGTAAGGCAAACTGAGCTCTTTTTACTAACTTTACAGGCTAAAACAGAATTAAATGGGTATTCCCAGATTTATAAAACTCCCAAGCCATAAGCGCTTTGAATATGCCCCAAGGCATTGGGATCCTGAGAAAGAGGAATTCGAGGAGAGAGTCAGGCAAAGCCAGCTTGAAATGGGTATTGATGTGCCCAGAGATCCCAACAGGACCACCATCAGACGAGGCTCCTTCCGACAGGTTCGGCAGCAGGCCAAAATAAAAGCATCAAAGAGCAGCAATCTAAGGCTTGTGGTCATACTTGCAGCACTTCTTGTTATCGCCTACCTGATATTTTTAGCATAAATGGCCGATATCATCCATTTGTTAAGTGATGCAGTGGCCAATCAGATTGCAGCTGGCGAAGTTATTCAACGCCCGGCTTCGGTGGTTAAAGAGCTGATGGAAAATGCGGTTGATGCAGGAGCTACATCCATTAATGTGCAGCTTAAAGATGCCGGTAAAACCCTCATCCAGGTAATTGACGATGGGAAGGGGATGTCGGATAGTGATGCAGTGCGAAGTTTTGAGCGTCACGCAACTTCCAAAATTACAAGTGCTGAAGATCTCTTTTCTATCACTACCAAGGGATTCAGAGGCGAAGCCCTGGCCTCAATTGCGGCAGTTGCCGAAGTGAATATGAAGACCCGGAGAAAGGGAGATGAACTGGGCACCCGCATTCGAATTTCGGGATCGAAAACCGAATTGACCGAGCCGGTACAAACACCTGTAGGAACCAGTTTTCAGGTCAGGAATCTCTTTTTTAATATTCCTGCCCGCAGAAAATTCCTGAAGAGTGACCACACGGAACTAAGGCACATTATCGCCGAATTTAATCACCTTGCGCTTACCCATACAGATATTCGCTTTAACCTGACACATAACGACACTGAGATCCTGCAGCTATTACCGGGCAATCTGCGACAACGTATTACCGGAGTTTTTGGTAAGGCCACCAACGCCTATCTTCTTCCCATTGAAACCGAGACTTCAATCATCAAAATCAGTGGCTTCATCGGGAAACCCGAGCATGCCCGCAAAACCTATGGCGAACAGTTTTTCTTTGTGAACAATCGCTATATCAGGCACCCCTATTTCCATAAAGCGGTAATGAAGGGCTATGACCATATTCTGGCTCCGGACCACATTCCCTCCTACTTTATCTTCATGGAATCGGACGCTTCTAGAATTGATGTTAATATCCACCCTTCCAAAACTGAGGTAAAGTTTGAAGATGAAAGGTCAATCTGGCATATTTTGCTGGCAGCAGTGAAGGAAGCCATTGGCCGTAATAACCTGTCGCCTTCACTGGATTTCAGCATTGAAGGGGTGATTGATATACCGGTCCTTACCTCTGAAACTGAGATAAGGACACCGAATATTGATACAAATCCGGCTTATAACCCCTTTGAAGGAGAGGATAGCTACAGAAGAGAAAAACCTGTCAGACCATATCAGGATGGCCGTTTTGAAGGATGGGAACAAATGTTCGAACCGGCACCTTCTGCATCAGCTACAAATGGAAAACGCATCCAAATCCGGAACAAATACATCCTTTCACCTGTTAAATCGGGACTAATGATTATTGATCAGCGCCGTGCGCATGAAAGGATTATCTACGATAAGATGATGCAGGCTATGGAAAATCACCAGCCCCTGGCTCAGCAGTCCCTGTTCCCGGAAACCGTCAAACTGAATGCGGCGGATTACCAGGTTTGCCTGGATATGATGAAGGACCTTGAGCATCTGGGCTTTGATATCCGCGATTTTGGAGGAGAAAGTGTGGTTATTCATGGCATGCCGGCTGAAATGAATGTTTCCGGAAAGGGTGCTGTGGAAACCCTTGAAATGATGATCGAACAATTTAAGACCCTCAAAGGAGAGCTGGAAATGGCCTTCCCGGAAAGGATAGCCCGATCAACGGCCAGATCGTCGGCTATTTCCTACGGGCAGCAACTATCAGATCAGGAAATGCAGGAACTGACAGACCAGCTCTTTGCCTGCGAGAATCCCAACTACAGTCCATCGGGTAAACTCATTGTTAGAATTATGGATTTGGATGAGTTGGATAATCAATTTAAAGTATAAAATCATGAGTCGTTTTTTTTCCGGACAATTTGGGAATACCCCCCCAGTAACCAAAAACCTGCTCATCATCAATGTGGTGATGTTTGTTATTACTATGGTTTTAAGGCAAGCCAATATCCCACTGAGCGGAATTCTTGGCCTTTTTTATTTCCAATCACCTTTATTCGGGCCCTGGCAAATTGTCACCCATATGTTCATGCATGGAAGCCTGATGCATCTTTTCTTCAACATGTGGGCCCTCTGGATGTTTGGGAAAACCCTGGAGAGCGTGTGGGGGAGTCAGCGCTTTCTCATTTATTACCTGGCAACCGGTTTAGGGGCAGCCTTTTTCCACTCCCTTGTCCTTTACCTGCAGCTGGGACCCGAAGTGGCCGAAGTTAAGGCTGCCTATTCGGCTGTCCGGGTCAATGATCAGCTGCTCAACGAAATTATGAAACCGGGCAATCCCTTTTATGAGTTGGGCAGGGCTCTCAGAACCCCCACAGTAGGTGCGTCCGGAGCCGTTTATGGTGTCCTGCTTGCCTTTGGGATGCTTTTCCCGAATACTCAGCTATTTATCATACCCATCCCCTTTCCCATTAAGGCTAAATGGCTTGTGATTGGATTTGGCGCTCTTGAATTATTCCTTGGGATTTCTCAATCGACCGATAATATTGCTCACTTTGCCCACCTGGGTGGTATGATTTTTGGGTTTATTCTCATCAAGTACTGGAATCGGTTTACCCGAAATTTCTATTAACTTGTTGTGAATATGAATATTGTCGATGAAATAAAGGAATCCTTTAAACAGGGCAACACCCTGCACAAGCTCATATATCTGAACCTGGGGGTTTTTCTGGCAGTACAAATTGTAAGGATCGTTCTGATTTTATCCAATTCTCCGGAATTATATGCTGACTTTCCGGAGCTACCTGGCCATACCTTCCAACCCGGAGGTTCTGGCCAGAAGACCATGGACGCTTTTTACCTACATGTTCCTCCATGAGGGATTTTTTCATATTCTCTTCAACATGCTCTGGCTCTACTGGTTTGGCAGCATATTTATCCGGGAACTGGGACTTAAAAAGCTATTGAGCACCTACCTTGTGGGAGGATTGGCAGGCGGACTGCTTTTTGTACTCTTTTACAATGTCTTTCCAGTATTCGACCAGGTAAAAGGCAGTGCAATAGCTCTGGGTGCTTCTGCTTCAGTAATGGCAGTAGTGATTGCTACGGCAACATACAGGCCCGACTACAGGATGCACCTGGTCTTTATCGGACCGGTAAAGATTGGCTATATTGCTCTTGCAATGTTCATACTGACTTCCATGGTGGATTTCTCACTCAATACGGGAGGAAAAATCGCACATATCGGTGGCGCACTTTCGGGTTTTCTTTTTACCTACTACTACAGGCAGGGAAAAGATATTACCAGAGGTTTCGATCGTTTTATGGATCAAATAGCCACCTGGTTTAAACCCGCAAAGCATAATATGAAGGTCACCCACAAGCGCCCGGCCGACGATATTGAATACAATAAGCAGAAGGGAGAGGAGCAAAAAGAGGTGGACGCTATTCTGGATAAGATTTCCAAAGGAGGCTACGACAGTCTTAGTACTCGCGAGAAGGAGCTGCTATTTAAAATGGGTAATAAGAAATAAGACTTTGAAGAGATTTTCTTACGGCATATTATTAA
Source organism: uncultured Bacteroidota bacterium (assembly GCA_963713725.1). Lineage (GTDB taxonomy): Bacteria > Bacteroidota > Bacteroidia > Bacteroidales. The sequence goes on along the minus strand of CAVQMZ010000023.1, from coordinate 118,903 downwards.
CACTTAACCTGATCTCTGCTGCTGCCTTATTATTCTCTTATCTTGCTCCAATTATCAACCCTTCAAAGTTCCTGCTGCCTGCACTTTTCGGACTGGCCTACCCCTATTTTCTCATTATTAACATGATTTTCCTATTCTACTGGATCATCCGTTTAAACAAGGTACTGGCCATTTCCCTGGTGGTCATTCTCCTGGGCTGGAATCATCTGAATAATCTGCTCCCAATGAGCGGAAAAAATCGCGATCTGCCCGAGGAAATTGTCCCCGAAAGACTTTTCAAATTACTCTCATACAATGTGAGGGGATTTGATTGTTATAACTGGACAGACGATCCCCTTACCAGGGATGAGATCTTTTCCTTTCTCCTGGAACAGGAGGCAGATATTATTTGTTTCCAGGAATACTATACCTCCAGCAAGAAAGGTCTGAAGCAGTCTGACGTTGAACGCAAACTCAGGCAGTATCCCCATTCAAATGTTTATTATACGACCGATCCTGCGCAAAAGAACGGTTTCGGGATAGCCACCTACAGTAAGTACCCCGTTCTGAAGCGAAGCCGTATTCCATTCAATTCCAGTAATAATGCGGCAATGTACACCGATCACCTGATACTGAACGATACCATCAGGGTATTCAATATTCACCTTCAATCCATCTCTTTCAAGCAGGAGAATTATGCCTTTCTGGATACTGCCCGGCTGAAGTACAGCGAAAAGCAAATGCAGGGGCTAAGGAGTATTGGTTCACGTTTAAAAACCGCCTTTGCAATGAGGGCCGAGCAAGCGGGCATGATTGCCAACTATATCAAGGAATCGCCACACCCGGTAATCGCCATGGGTGATTTTAATGACACCCCTCATTCCTACGCTTACAGGCAAATTAAAAAAGGTCTTAAGGATGCTTTCAGAAAGTCGGGCAGAGGTTTTGGAAATACCTATGCAGGAGAGCTTCCCTCGTTTCGTATCGATCACATCATGCTGGGGGATCCCCTTGTGCCTTACCAGTTTAAAAGGATCAAAAAGAAATATTCTGACCACTACCCAATTACCAGCAAGGTCTATCTCCCTGAACCTCCTAGCGCTGAATAAGCAACTTCCCGCTTACAAGTCCATCGGCCCTTTGGAGCTGATAAAAATAAAGACCCCTTTTCAAAGCAGAAACAGATAGAGCCCTGCTTCCGCCACCAATACCTGACAAATCAGACTCATTCAATACAAGCCTGCCGGCCCCATCATAAATTCGAATCTGCCTGATGGCCTCATCGGATTCGAAATGGACCTCATCATTGGCAGGGACCGGATAAACCCTTACTCCAGCCTCACTGGCTGTGAGTCCGGAAACTCCTGCCACCATCAGGCTTTCTTCAATGGCCGATTTGGCGTTATTTACATCATTGGATGCACCTACAGTCCCCTTGTGTACCAGAATGCCATCCCGGTCTATTACCATAAACCGGTCATAGGTTGTCGCATAGGCAGCAGCTACGGAACCTGCTTTTATGGCCAGCGGGAAAGTTATTCCGGTTGAATTCTGAAATCCGGCCACACTGCTTTCTCCTGAACTGGAGTCCCATGTATCCAGTCCAATGGCTACAAAGTCAGGATTGCTCATATAAACCTGGTGAATGGATGACTCCACGGTGGGGCCAATTGCCCTACAGGAAGGACATGTATTTCCAAAAAGGAAAACAAATACCACCTTACCTTGCTGATCGGATAATTTAAAGCTTCCTCCGCCCAGGGTGTTCACCTGGAAATCAGGCCCGGCTTCACCGACATTCTGAGCATGAGTCTGGCTCACTCCTAAAAAAAATACAAGAGCTGCAATGATGATCCAGCCTTTATTTTTCATTAAATTTTTCATTTTTATTCCTCCTAAAATTTAGTTTTTAATCGTAATTCCACACCCTCGAAATCCAGCACTTCATAGCAGATTCCTGAGGTACATGCGGGCCCGCCCCTTCTCTTTCCGGCAAATATGGAAATGGTGTTGGCGCTGTTTATTTTATAACTGGCTTCAAAACCCGGCCAGTACCTGTTTTTCATCTCAGATCCCGACAGATCGGTCAGGTAAGGATCATTGCTGACTTCCCATATCAGGGAAAATGATAACTCGGGTGACCTTGAAACACCAAGAATCACAACCCCGTTGTGAATCTTACTCACTTCCAGTATCTCTCTTTCAATATACTGGTACTCCAAATGCACCTGGCTGGACCACCTTCCGGCCAGGGCGTAGTCCCATACCACCCCACCGGCCAACCTCAAATCTTCAAATTTGAAGGGATCAGATGCATAGTCGGCAAACAAATTTATTCCATTCTTTTGTCCGGGATAGAAGGTGAACTCCAGGAATAACTCATTGTAGAGATAATCCTGGTAAAGCTGGTTGAAAGCTCTGGCGTAGTTAAATAACAATTGCTCCCCTCCGGCAAAAGCATAATAAGCTTCCAGCTGAATGCCCGATTCATCTGTAAGCTGGGGCACATGGGTACTGCGATTCAGCACCTTGTATTTTTGCTCCCGAATGGCTGTTGGAGGATCACTGATCCCGCTGCCAATGAACATATTATGATAATTTTTTAATTCGAAACTCAGTCCGAATGATCCAAGGGCAAGTCCAACCGAACCATATAAACCATAACGGCTCTCATCATTCATGGCAAATAAGGGTAGGTCATCTGCTATGTCATGCGCATACTCAAGGTTATAGGAAAACACATTAAAGAGCGAACCCGAGAAAAGCAGAGAATAAAACAATTCTTCGTCGAAGGGATTCGTATTTCTCATAAAAATGAAGCCCAGGGACTGGGAATAAAGGGTAACACCAGTCTCCACTGCTTCTGTCAGGTCAACCCTTCTCTCATCGGGATCAAGTGTAGGAGGAAGGGTGTTTACAAGTGATTTCCCTCGCAGGGCATTCATATACCAGATATCACCTGTGTATTTGGCAGAGAAACCCAGCATGTCCCTGTAGAAGCCATAACGTGTTCTGTAGGCTTCCTCTTCGTATACGGATCCTGCAATTTCATAGCCCCGAAGAAGAAGTCCATTTCCCAGTGTCTCATTAAAATTTCCGACTTTAAGCTCCAGCTTATCCTTCCGGTACTGTACCTGGAACTGACTTAGCTTATAATACGAGCTGCTTTCATTCTGGCTGAGGAACTGCTCATATCTCACTGATGCCCTCAAACCCTTGTGGCGATAGGCCAGGTTTAGCTGATCATAAAGAGATGAAAGAGCCACAGGTTCGGTATATGGCAAATTCCCAAGCTGATATTCAGCCAGGTTATTCCCGGATAGTTGACCGAACAATTGAATCAATGGAAGAACCAGAAGAAAAACTATGAGGGTTTTTTTCAGCATTCTACTCAAGCAATTTTTCGATTGTTTGAGCAATGGAAACTTCATCACCTGGTCTGTAGCCTTCATGCATATACACCAACTCCCCTGAAGAATCGTAGATAAGCAGGGTGGGTACTGCAGAAACATTCAATTCGGACATAAGTTCACTGTTTATATCCCTGACTATGGGATAACTAACGCCTTTTGACTGTATAAAGGGAGCCAGCTTGGACTGGTTCCTTGTACCATCGACGGATACGCCGATAAAAATCACGCCCTGATCAGCATACTTCAACGCCATCTCATTGAGATGAGGGATGGACTGCACACAGGGCTGACACCAGGTGGCCCAAAAATCCATTACAGTAAGCTTACTTCCTTTCAGGTCATCGTAATCTTTCCATTGATTGGAGAGGTCCTTAAGTCTGAATTGGGGTTCCTGGGCACTCAGGCCGTTAATCAGCAGGACAAGCGTAAATAGCAAAAATATCTTCCTTCTCACAATGCTTTTGTTTAACCCTTTAGACGAGCCTTGCGATTATCCCTTACACTTTTGGAGCAAAAATTTATTACCTTTATTGAAGAAGAACCAAAAACACTAAGCTTATGAAGAATTTAATTGGTTTTGTTTTGCTGGCAATGGTTGTCTCGTCTTGCAACCTATTTCAGAAGCCATCCATGAGCCAGGAGCAAATTGATGCTATGGTTGCTGAAAACTCGGCCCTGAAATCTCAGCTTACAAAAAATAAGGACATGGAAGATCAGCTTGCGCTGGCAAGGATGCAACTTGATGAGGCCATGTTGAAGCTCTCTGCTTGTGAAGAGGATGCCAAATCCAGGGTTCACATTATTACAGGAGCCTTCAAGGTCAGTGCTTACGCAGATGAATATTCGGCTGTTATGAAGAACTCTGGCTATGAAGGAAATATAATTCCAGGTCCATACAATTTCCAGCTTGTAACGGCCAGCTCCCACGAATCTATCAACGCCGCATTAAATGCACTGGCGCCCATTCGTGAGAATGTAATATTAACTGCCTGGATCTACATAGAATAGCAAGCAAGTCAAAAGTAATTAAAGCCAAAGAGTTAAAAGATGGTTCTCAAATGTTAAAGTTTACCCACCCTTTCCACACTTTAAACTTTACAGACTTTTAGCTTTACAGACTTTTAGCTTTACGACTTTATTGTCCACTCATGATGAACAGGGGCTGGAATTCAAAGCTTTTGAAGTGCGGCCTCAACCTTTCAGTGTTATAGTGCTTTTTCACATCCACCAGCTTTTTACTGCTGGTAACAACATCCAGTGGGGCATTATCGTAACGCCCATTCCTCAGGACCACAAGCCGGCCGTGAATGCCTTTTAATATAAGGTCCAGGGCCAAATTTCCATAAGCCATTGGAACAATCGAATCGATGGCATCAGGGTCTCCTCCCCTTACCAGGTAGCCCAGGTGCTGATTGATAACATTAATGGGGGTTCCGTTATTGAATTGTGCCGATTCCTTTTTAATTATATCTGCCACAGCAACCCCTATTCCGCCCAACTTTGCGTGACCGTAGGCATCCTTGCTCCCATCCCGATACATCATCTCATCCATGCCTTTGAATGTGGCTCCTTCAGAAACCAGTACCACTGAATAGTTACTGGGATTCTGGATACGATCTTCCACAAGTAACTCGGTAAGGACAGTTGCATCAAATTGATGTTCCGGGATTACACAACGATTTGCAGCACCTGCCATAGTGGGCAGGCATGCTGTAAATCCTGCATAGCGACCAAAAACCTCCATTACCAGAATACGCTCATGTGAACCTGCCGAGGTTCTAAGGGTATTAGTCATATTGATGGTCCGGGTCACACAGGTACTAAAACCAATGCAATAATCGGTTCCTGGCACATCATTATCCATAGTTTTGGGTATGGCAATTACCTTGAATCCTTCCTGGTACAGACGGACGCCATAACTGAGGGTGTCATCACCCCCTATGGGAATCAGATAATCGATGCCGAGAAAGGCAAGGTTTTCAAGTACCTCTGGGGTAAGATCATTGACATCCTTCTGATATTTGGATTTTAAATGAGCAGGTACATCCACCTTTTTTACCCTGCTGGGATTAACCCTCGAGGTATGCAGAAATGTGCCACCGGTCCGGCCGGCTTTATTGACGATTTGTTCCGACAGGACCATGTAGTGCTCGGAATTATCAGCTCCCTTTTCCCTGATAATTTCACATATTCCGGACCATCCTTTTCTTAAGCCAATTACCTGGTAACCCTCTCGCAGAGCGCGAATTGTGACGGCTCGAATAGCCGGATTTAATCCCGGCACATCACCACCGCCGGTTAAAATTCCTATGGTTCCTTTTTTCCCTTTCCCTATAGCCATGGTTTTTCTTTTAAATGTAAGGCAATAATTTATAAAAAAAAACCGGCTGACGAAGTTTAACTTCATCCAGCCGGTTATCATAAATATCTTTTTCAATTACTTAATCCCACTCAAGGATTTTCAGGAAATCATACTCTTCGGGATTTTTAACATATTTCTTGGCTTCCCTGTAATCCTCCTTTGTAATGTAGTGCAGGTTGTTTCTAAAGATCACCTGGACCTGTTCAGCATCAACATTTACAAGGCGGGGTTTCACCTTTCCCTCCTCATCCTGTACATCTTTCAAATAAAGGGGAGAGATATTCCCGGCACGGTCAATGGTCGTGATACATCCGGTTTCACCCCTGGAATAAAGACTGTAAACACCCAGGCCCAGTCGGGTTGCATAGGACAGATCATAAGCGATTGGACGACAGCAACGCAATTCATAGCCAATCTCTTCAGGACGGCTCTTGACGTTGATTCGGAGGTTCTTCATGTGAGTTTGTACAAGCATATTAAAAATGTGCGACTTACTCACATTGCCCAATTCAGGATGTCCGTGATCATCATAAGTAAAATTAATACCTGTATCAATGATCTCCTCATCGTTCATAAAGTGGAATACCCCCTCACTGATAATGGCTGCACCGTAGTCAATTCCAAGAATTCTTCTCTTCACCATGGATGAGATCACCATTTTGGTAATCTTATCAAAAGTGATTTTTGTTTTGTTGAACATCTCGGGAATGATGATCATGGGGTAGTGACAGGCGGTACCGATACCAAAAGCAAGGTGACCCGCTTCCCGACCCATGGCGCTAACCACGAACCAGTTTCCGCTTGTGCGGGCATCCTCATAAATGGTGGTACAGAGCCTTACTCCTTCTTCCTTGGCAGAGTGATAGCCAAAAGTTGGCGTTCCCTCAGGAAGTGGCAGATCATTATCGATGGTTTTTGGAACGTGGATATTTTTCACATCCATCTCCTGCTTGGCAAGGAATTTTGCCAGGCGGTTGGCAGTGGAAGCAGTATCATCACCACCAATAGTGACCAGAAGCTTAACATTATTTTTCTTAAAGAAATCTACGGTAAACTCATCATCCTTTGGTTTATAGCGGCTCATCTTCAATGCTGAACCACCCCGGCTGTATATCTGGTCTGCATAATCGAAATCGAGATACTCAAATGCAGGCTCATCGGAGAATAGGCTTTTATACCCACCATTGATTCCCAAAACATTAAATCCATTATTAATAAATATCTTGGTAACTGAACTTACTACCGTATTAATGCCCGGGGCAGGTCCTCCTGCGCAAAGTATGGCAACTGCTTCTTTCATCATTATAAACTGTTATAAAAATATTGAACGAACTATCTTATTGAAAATTTAAGCCGTGAAATTACACAAAATTGAAAATATAGCCCCCTAGAAATGGTCTAAATTAATGTTGTAATATTACTAATTTTGCAGAAGGTAAATATTTAGATGGTAAACCCGGGTAATAAAGGCTCCAATTTGGAAAAGTTCTTTTTGATCAGGTGGATCAGAACCCTGCTGGTATGGATTCTGATCATCCCGGTGAAGGTCTATCAGTGGGTAATATCTCCCTGGCTTCCCAAAACATGTCGCTACGAGCCCACATGCTCGCAATATGCCATAGAAGCACTTCGTGAACATGGCCCCATAGTTGGATTACTTTTGGGAACAAAACGAATTCTGAGTTGTCATCCCTGGGGCGCTTTTGGCCATGATCCCGTTCCGCCCCGAGGCACTCCCTTTTTTAAATTATTCACAAAACAAAAAGATGAAATTTAGCACCCTGACCATCATCCTTATTTTATTCCTGACTTCCTGCCTACAGCAAAGGGATGCTGAATCAGGAAAGCCGGTGCTTACAGTCTCGATTCTCCCACAAAAATACTTTATCGAAGCACTGCTTGGGCAGAAGGTAGAGGTGAATGTCATGGTACCTCCCGGTGCCAGCCCGGCCAGCTATGAACCCTCGGTTTCTCAGCTGAGTCTTCTTGACCGCTCAGCCTTATACATGCAAATTGGGCACCTTGGATTTGAGCTGGGATGGATGGATAAAATCCGCTCCGTTAATCCTGAAATGGAAGTGGTCAATCTTTCCGAGGGAATTGAACTTATATATGGCGCTGAAGAGGACCACAATCATGGGCATGATCATGGGCATGAAGGGGCCGATCCGCATATCTGGATGTCTGCCAGAAATGCCGGAATAATGGCCAGAAATATGGCCAAAGCTCTTACAGTAGCGTTTCCGGATGATGAAGAGCAAATCGCAGTCAGGCTATCAGCTTTACTCTCCAGCCTGGATTCTCTGGATAAAGAAATAGGAGATATTCTTGCAGGCTCAGAGGGCAGAAGTTTTATGATTTACCATCCAGCCCTGTCTTACTTTGCAAGAGATTACGGGCTTAAACAACTTTCCCTTGAAATTGAAGGAAAAACACCCTCACCTTCACATATGAAAAAATTAACAGATCTTGGCAGGGAGCATCATATATCCTCCATATTAATCCAGAAGGAGTTTGATCATAAAAATGCCGAGGTCCTTGCCTCAGAGCTTGGTGCCGGGCTGATTACGGTGGACCCTCTTGAAGAAGACTGGGCTTCACAGATCTTGTATATCGCCACAAAACTTAAAGAGCAATGGTAGAGGAAGGGACCCTTTTAAAAATCAAAAACCTGGATGCAGGCTACCAGGGTAATATCGTGCTCAGCAAGGTATCACTCTCCATCAGAGAAAATGACTTTATAGGCATAATTGGTCCTAATGGGGGTGGAAAGACCAGCCTGATCAAAATTATAATGGGCCTTTTAAAACCCATCAAGGGAAGTATTGAATATGCCATAGAAAAATCCGAGATTGGCTACCTGCCTCAGGGCGCACAGCTGGACGAACGCTTTCCCATTACGGTTCAGGAGGTTGTAGCCTCAGGGCTGAATAAGAACATGCATTCGGGCTACCGCTTAAAAAAAGATGCCAGGGATCAGCTTGAGAAAGCCCTGCAGGAAACCGGACTTCATGATTTGAAAAACAGGGCAATTGGGGAGTTATCCGGGGGAGAACTGCAACGCACACTGCTGGCAAGAGCTATTGTTTCCTCTCCAAAACTACTGGTACTGGACGAGCCGGATACCCACGTGGATAACCGCTTCGAAATGGAGCTTTACCAACTTCTGAAACAGTTAAATAAGAGCATGACCATTCTCCTGGTATCACACGATATTGGTATTATTTCGCCCTATATCAAATCCATTGCATGTGTCAATCGCGATTTACATTATCACGCATCCAATGAGATAAATGAAGAACAACTTAAGGTATATAACTGTCCCATAGAAATCATTAGCCATGGAACAGTTCCCCACCGTGTTATGCAAAAACATAAGCATTAAAGCATGGATATTGCAGAACTATTCGCATACGGTTTTTTCAGAAATGCATTTTTATCAGCACTTCTTATGTCTGTGGCCTGTGGAATTATCGGGACCTACATCGTCACCCGAAGGATGGTTTTCATCAGCGGTGGAATAACCCATGCCTCATTTGGCGGCGTCGGACTTGGCTATTTCCTTGGCATCCCACCACTGGCGGGTGCCGCAGTTTTTGCCGTTCTGGCAGCCCTGTTAACAGAAAACCTGAGCCGGAGGAAAATTATTCGAAACGATTCTGTAATTGCCATTATGTGGTCCCTGGGAATGGCCCTGGGAATCATATTTGTTTATCTAACTCCGGGCTATGCTCCCAACCTCATGAGTTATCTCTTTGGCAGCATCATTACGGTAAATTCTACAGACCTCTGGTTGATGCTAAGCCTTGCGCTGGGTGTAGCAGGATTCTTTTTCATATTTTACCGGCCCATCCTCTATGTTTCCTTTGATGAGGAATTTGCCCGGACTCGGGGCTTTCCGGTCATGCTTCTGAATTATGTGCTGATTATCCTGGTTGCCCTTACCATAGTATTGAGTATCCGGATTGCAGGAATCATCCTTGTACTTTCCGTATTAACCATCCCTCAAAATATTGCCAACCTGTTCACAAACCGCTTCAGTACCATAATGATTGCTTCGGTAATTATTGGCTTTTTGGGTTCTTTCCTGGGACTAATAATTTCTTACTTCCTGGATATCCCCTCCGGCGCAACCATCATTTTTACACTTGTTTGTTTATACCTGGCAGCGCGCTTTGTGAAAGTTATTACATTTGGAACCAAGTAAAACCACGTTAGAATGAACTTGAAAAAAATCGTAGAAGAAGCCTGGGAGAACCGGGAGATATTGAATAAGCAAGAGGTGAAGGATGCCATCTTCGAGGTGGTTGATCAGCTGGACAGGGGAGTCCTCAGGGTGGCCTTTAAAGAGGGAGAAAAGTGGGTGGTAAACGACTGGGTAAAGAAGGCCGTTATTCTCTATTTCCCCATCAGGAAGATGGAAACCATTGAAGTCCCTCCCTTTGAGTTCCACGATAAAATACCATTGAAGAGCGGATATAAGGAAAAAGGAATCAGGGTCGTACCCCATGCCATTGCCCGCTATGGTGCATATATATCCAGTGGTGTAATTATGATGCCCTCCTATGTAAACATTGGAGCATATGTTGATGAAGGCACCATGGTGGATACATGGGCAACGGTTGGGTCCTGTGCCCAGATTGGTAAAAATGTTCACCTCAGTGGAGGGGTTGGAATTGGAGGAGTACTGGAGCCCGTCCAGGCAGCCCCGGTAATCATTGAAGATAATTGCTTTATTGGCTCCAGATGCATTGTTGTGGAAGGAGTTAGGATTGAATCGGAGGCCGTACTCGGGGCGAATGTTGTAATCACCAATTCCACAAGAATCATTGATGTAACGGGAGAATCACCAGTGGAAATGAAGGGCATTGTACCGGCTCGTTCGGTGGTTATTCCCGGGTCCTACAACAAAACCTTTCCTGCCGGAGATTATCAGGTACCATGTGCCCTGATCATCGGGAAGCGAAGACCGTCAACCGATCTGAAAACTTCATTAAATGATGCACTGAGGGAATATAACGTTGCAGTATAATGAGAATAGGATTTGACGCCAAAAGGGCCTTCAACAATTACAGCGGGCTCGGGAACTACAGCAGATACATTATATCCAATGTCTGCAGATTTTATCCCGAAAATGAATGCTTGCTCTATACCCCCTCAATTGCCGATCCCGATTTATTTCATGAGCCACAGGGAGCCACAATCAGGCGCCCGGGTATTAACCTTGGCAAACTTTCCAAAACCTATTGGAGAAGTATCGGGCTTTCAAATCACCTGAGCAACGACGGTGTGGATGTATTCCATGGGCTTTCCAACGAAATCCCCTTTGGCATCCATAAAACCATGGTGCGATCGGTAATTACTATCCATGATCTGATCTTTATGGACCGGCCCGAGTTGTATAAGCCCCTGGACAGGTATATGTATACAAAAAAAGCCCTGTACGGTGCCAGGAATGCCAGCAGAATCATTGCGGTTAGTAATCAGACAAAACATGATATTATTCGCTTCCTCGGTGTAGATGAGTCTCGCATAAGGGTGGTTTACCAGGGTTGTAACAGACAATTCTACAATAGGGTTAGCCCTGAGGCTATGAAGTCCACCCGCCAGCGTTTCGCTTTGCCGGGTGATTACCTTCTTTACGTGGGGACCATCGAAGAACGTAAAAACCTGCTTAAGATCGTGCAAGCACTGGATAAGGGCAATATTTACTGTCCCCTTGTGGTGGTGGGCCGAAAAACAGCCTATTATAACCAGGTGAAAAATTACATCGAGAAGAACGGGATGAATAACATTCATTTTCTTGACCAGGTGCAGGTTACCGACCTCCCGGCCATCTACCAGGGATCAAGCGGATTTATTTATCCATCTTCCTATGAAGGTTTTGGCATTCCCATACTTGAAGCACTTAATTCTCGTGTACCGGTGATTACTTCTGCAGGAGGTTGCCTGGAAGAGACTGCAGGAAAGGGTGGACTGCTGATCGATCCCAACAACCAGGAAGAGATGATCAGAGCCATCACCCAGGTACTGGAAGATAGCGGATTAAGGGATCGTCTGATTCGCGAAGGCGGTGCACATGCCCTTAAATTTCGGGAAGACCAGACTATTCCGGCACTTTATAATGTTTACCTGGAGTGCAAAAATGATTGACAGGGAAGTTGAAAAAGCGAAGGAGGTGCTGTCGTCCGGAGGCATTATCCTCTATCCAACGGATACCATATGGGGACTGGGATGCGATGCCACCCTGCCAGATGCTGTCCGGCGCATTTATGAGATCAAAAAAAGATCCGACTCTAAAAGCATGCTTTTACTGGTTTCAGGAGTGGAAATGCTGGAGCATTACCTTGAAAAGGTCCCTCCAATGGCCGTTGATCTTATCAACTCCTCCACCTCACCAACTACCATCATTTATCCCGGCGCCAGAAACCTGGCCCCCAACCTGCTCGCAGAGGATGGTTCAGTGGGAATTCGAATTACCTCAGATCCATTCTGCCAGAATCTTATAAGCCTGTTTGGCCGCCCCATTGTCTCCACTTCAGCAAATATATCGGGCGAAGCGGCACCTGGAATTTTCAAAGATATTACAGAATCCATTAAAGAGAAAGTTGACCATGTAGTACGCCTGCGGCAGCAGGAAAAAAAAGCTGCATCTTCATCCAGGATTCTGAAAATTGAAAAAGAGGGAAAACTCACAGTGATCAGACCCTGAGAATCCCTCAGAAAAAAGGCTGCCCACTTGCACAGGCAGCCCCGGATGGTTGCATATTGCAACCGCTCCTGTAACCCTATCCTCCTTGAGGATGGGGTGCTCCGTTTCTTACAATGATTTTACCTTGCCCGAACCCGAGGAGATGCTGTTAATCTGGGGGTCACCATGATAATGGACACTCCCGCTTCCTGAGATTCTGGCTTCCAGCTCTTCAAGTACAGTAATCTTGCAAGAGCCCGATCCGCTAATGGCTGCTGAGAATTCGGATACTTCAAATCTTTCGGCCATAAACTTTCCTGAACCGCTAATCTTCACATCCACCTCTTCAGCACTTCCCTTATCAATATTAACATTTCCAGATCCGGAGATCTTTACATCCAACTCTTCGGCCGTAAGGGATGAGAAATTCACATTACCACTTCCTGAAACAGCGAGAGACATCTCCTCTGAGTTAATGTTTTTATCCGAGAAAAACTTCCCCGAACCTGATAACGATACCCTGTCCAGGTCCCTGGAGGTAATGTATATGGTTAACTTGGAACGTTTGATTCTCCAGTCCTCATACTTCATCATCAACATGCCCTTCTCCACCTCGGTAATCAGGTCCTCAACATCCCTTGAATTTCCTTCAATTCTAATTTCATGGCTATCACCAGGGCTATAGTATACATCAGCACTTATACTGATACCAATGCCGGTAAATAATTTAAGATCACGGGTTTCCTGTGCACTTACCTCGAAGGAAAACAGACTGGTAATCACTATAAGAAAACTTAATCTCGCCAGGGTTTGAATCGTTTTTTTCATCGTTATATCTTTAATTTTAGAATGGTTGTCGAATTAAAGACGATGAAAGAAAGGGGGTGTTACAGCTCAGTAATCCCTTCGGGTAACTCCAGGTGGAGTATTTTACTTTTATGATCGATTTTTAGGATGAAATCTTCGCTAGCAGGAATCAGGAGTTCCCTTCCGGAGTAGTTTATGACCCAAACCGGATTCATTTCTCCCGGAATATAGTCCACAAGCTCCCCAATTTCCCCGAGGTGCAAATCCACAACCTGGTAGGAAAGCAAGTGTTCATTCCTTCCGGACTCCGGACCTGACTTATAGTCCTTTTTAAGGTCAACATAAACATCACAGCCAACAACTTTTCGTGCTTCCTCCACCGAGTTGATAAACTCAACTTTAACAATGGCCTGTTCGCTGCTCACAAGGTCTACAGTTTCCATAAAAAAAGGAACCCGTTGACCATCCAAATCGATGAACAACGGGTTTCCTGGTTTCAATTCTTGTACTATAGCAGGGATAAGTATAATATGAACATCTCCCTGGAGTCCATACGGTTTCGAGATTTTTCCGGCTTTTAAGCCACCCTGGACCGTCATAGAAAGAGAGCTTAATCCTCCTTCTTCTTGTCCTCTTCTTCCTTAGCAGGCTCTTCTGCAGGAGCCTCCTCTTCGGCTTTGGGCTCTTCTGCAGGAGCTTCCTCTTCGGCTTTGGGCTCTTCTGCAGGAGCTTCCTCAGCGGGAGCTTCCTCAGCGGGAGCTTCCTCCTTAGCAGCTTCTTCGGCTTTGGGCTCTTCGGCAGGGGCCTCAGTGGCTGCCTCTTCAGTTGCTTCTGCAGCTTCTTCTACAACTTCTTCCACAACTTCCTCGGCAGGTGCCTTAGCAGCCTCCTCAGCAGCAATAAGTTCTGACCTCCGCTTGGCAATCTCAAGTGCCCTCTTCTCCTTGATCGCAGATTCTGCTTCAAGTTTGGTCTGAGTATCAGAAGCAATACTGGCCTTAATTTTGTCCTTACCTGCCTGGATTTTTTGTTCCTTTTCGGTCATCCACGCCTGGAAACGTTTTTCGGCTTCAGCTTCGTCAAAAGCACCTTTTTTAACACCTTCCAAGAGGTGTTTCTTGTACAATACTCCTTTGTAAGATAAGATAGCTCTACATGTATCAGTAGGTTGAGCGCCTTTCTGCAGCCATTCTAAGGCTCTGTTGAAATCCAAAACAATGGTAGCAGGATTGGTATTGGGATCATACTGTCCCAATGATTCAATAAATTTACCATCACGTGGCGCCCTGCTATCAGCAACTACAATAGAGTAGATCGCATGAAATTTACGACCCTGTCTTTGTAATCTGATTTTTGCTGGCATACTCTTTTAAGTTTAAATAATTAAATACCTACATTTTAAGCGTCGCAAAGGTAGCATTAATCGGATAACTTGCAAAGAATTGCAGGATTTAAAACGATCTGAGCCTAAGACCAATGAAGTAAGCTTGGTACTGCCGGCCCTTAGATTTATCCACCATCCGGATTCTTCACGGTATTAAAGTCATTCTGTTAAGCATGGAGGAGCTTTTTATTTACCTGAATATGATTTTTTTGGTCAGGGAGTGGCCTTCATATTCTATCCGGAGAAAATGGATGCCGGGTTTGGGATCCTTTAAAGAAACATCCGCTATAATCTTCTTTCCGTTAACCGAAAGTTTATCTGTGACATCCTTCACAAGTTTTCCTGTCATATCAAAGACCTTTGCTCTCACCTTTGCCTCTGTCTCCAGTTCAATCTCGATTTTAAAATCCCCATCCGAAGGATTGGGAAAAAGATGCACGGAAACACTTTCCTGCAAAGCAGGCTGAGCCTCCAACTGAAGTGGTAGAAGCAAAACTCCCAGAATAAATCCCAATGTATATATCAATATCTTTTTCATCACCCTGAAAGATTGCAAAAAGCCTGCCAAAAATTTATTAACATGGGTGATTCGTGGAGCTAATTCCCCTAACTTTACCTTCCATGTTTTTAATATTCGATACCGAAACAACAGGGCTTCCAAAACGCGACAATGCGCCTCTTAGTGAAGTAGATAACTGGCCAAGGGTGGTACAGATTGCCTGGCAGATCCACGATGCTGCAGGGGCGCTTACAGGGAATCACAATGTTCTGATACAACCAGACGGTTTTGAAATCCCTTATTCAGCTGAGAAGGTACACGGAATCTCTACCGAAAAAGCGCTGAAGGAGGGGATCCCGCTGCAGGAGGCGCTCAGCATTTTCAATAAATCACTTGAGGACACCAGGGTTCTGGTGGGGCATAATATCCGCTTTGATATGAATGCCCTGGGAGCTGAATTTATAAGGAGTGGAATTGCGACCCCCTTCCTTGATCTGAAGCAGGTATGTACCATGCGTTCAAGCACAGAATACCTGCAACTTAGCGGTGGAAGAGGAGGCAGATTCAAAGCACCAAAGCTCATGGAGCTTTATGAATTCCTCTTTGAAGAGCAGTTCAATGAAGCCCATAATGCTGCTGCAGATGTGGAAGCTACTGCCCGTTGTTTCCTGGAACTTTTACGCCTGAAGGTAATCACGCCCGAATCCCTTGATCTGAGCCCTGAACAATATAGTGATTTCATTGCCCTGAACCCCGGCAGGGTGAAGCGACTGGGGCTCGCTCATGCCTCCAACTGGGAAAGGGAGGAAAAGCCAGCTGAAGCTGTACCTGAAAAAGTGCCGCAAAGTATACCTGAGCCCGAGCAAAAAAGTGTAGCGGAAAGTAAGTCCAAGAGTGATCAGGAACCAGAATTCTGTCATCTGCATGTGCACACCCAGTATTCCATTCTTGACGGAGCTGCAAGTATCCCCAACCTGCTCAAAAAAGCCATTGATGACGGAATGCGGGCCGTGGCCATTAGTGATCACGGAAATATGTTCGGGGTCAAAGAGTTTCACAACGAAGCCACCAAGCGTGGCATCAAACCCATCCTTGGATGTGAAGCATATATTGCCCGTCGATCAAGGCACACAAAGGAAGATAAAAACCTGGATGGCGTTGATCACATCGTTTTACTGGCCAAAAATCATGTGGGTTACAAAAACATCACCACCATGGTCTCATTGGGCTGGACCGAGGGTTTTTATTATAAGCCCCGGATCGACCGGGAGCTTCTGGAGAAATACCATGAAGGTGTGATCTGTCTCTCGGCATGTCTGGGAGGGGAAATCCCTCAGGCCATCATGCACCGGAGTGTTGAAGATGCTGAAAAGGTGCTTTTTGAATACAAAAGAATCTTTGGAGATGATTTCTACCTGGAAATGCAGCGCCACCGTTCAAGCGATCCTGACCTGAACAAGCTGGTCTTTGACGACCAGGTTTTTGTGAATCGCACCCTTTTTGAACTGGGTAAAAAACACGGGGTAAAATGTGTTGCTTCCAACGATGTTCACTTCGTGGATATGGATGATGCAGAAGCGCATGATCATTTGATCTGCCTTAATACCGGGAGGGATCTGGATGATCCTAAGCGGATGCGCTACACCCGGCAGGAATGGTTCAAAACACAGGCTGAGATGAGAGATGTTTTTTCCGATCATCCTGAGGTCCTGACAAACACCATGGAGGTTGCCGGAAAAGTGGAGGAATACGAATTAAATTCCAATCCGGTAATGCCCTTCTTTCCTCTTCCGGAGGGCTTCGAAAATGAGGATGTCTACCTGAAGCACCTTACCTACGAAGGGGCGAAGCTCAGGTATGAAAGCATCACCGATGATATTAAGGAAAGGATCGATTTTGAACTGGGGACCATAGAGCGAATGGGCTTCCCGGGTTATTTTCTCATTGTCCAGGACTTTATCGCTGCAGCCAGGGAGATGGGGGTATCTGTTGGGCCGGGTCGTGGATCTGCAGCCGGTTCGGCAGTTGCCTACTGCTTGAAAATTACGGATATAGATCCCATTCGCTACGACCTGCTGTTTGAAAGGTTCCTGAATCCCGACCGGATCTCCATGCCTGATATCGACATTGACTTTGACGAAGATGGAAGGGAAGAGGTACTTCGTTGGGTGGTTGAAAAATACGGGCACGAGCGCGTAGCTCACATTATCACCTTTGGTACCATGGCCGCAAAAATGGCCATCAGGGATGTTGCCCGGATTCAAAAGCTGCCGCTCCCCGAAGCCGATCGCCTTTCCAAGCTTGTTCCCGAGCGTCCCGGAACCACCCTCAAAAAGGCCTATGAGGAAGTGCCTGAATTGCAGGCCGAGCGCAGCTCAAATAACCCGCTAATCTCCAATACACTGCGCATTGCAGAGCGTCTTGAAGGGTCGGTCAGGCAAACCGGACTACATGCCTGCGGAGTAATCATTGGCCGGAACGACCTTACACAGCATCTGCCGGTATGTAAGTTCAAGGATTCAAATCTGCTGGTAACACAATTTGACGGTCATTTTGTGGAGGACGTGGGCATGCTCAAGATGGACTTCCTGGGGCTTAAAACCCTTTCCATTATCAAGGATGCCCTTGACAATATCGAAGATTCAAAGGGCATAAGAGTGGATATCGACCATGTATCCCATGGAGGACGAACCCACCTTCGATCTTTACTCAAGAGGAGATACCACCGGACTGTTCCAGTTTGAGTCCCCGGGTATGAAAAAATACCTGAAGGACCTGAAGCCCAACCGTTTTGAGGATCTCATTGCCATGAATGCCCTCTACAGACCCGGTCCGATGGAGTACATTCCAAGCTTCATCAACCGGAAACACGGCAAGGAAAAGATCGAATATGACCTTCCTGAAATGGAAGAAACCCTGAAGGACACTTATGGCATAACGGTTTACCAGGAGCAGGTGATGTTGCTCTCCAGGAAGCTTGCTGGCTTTACCCGTGGCGAGGCAGATTCGCTTCGGAAAGCGATGGGGAAGAAGATCAAAAAGATGATGGACGAGCTCAAGGTGAAGTTCTCCGAAGGATGCGCGAAAAACGGAATTCCTAAAGCCAAGATCGAAAAGATCTGGACCGATTGGGAGGCCTTTGCCCAGTATGCATTCAATAAATCGCACTCCACCTGTTATGCATATGTCTCCTATCAAACGGCCTACCTGAAGGCCAATTATCCGGGTGAGTTCATGGCTGCGGTTTTGAGTCGGAATATCTCGGATATCAAAAAGATTGGAATCTTCATGGACGAATGCCGGCGCATGGGCATACAGGTGCTGGGACCCGATGTGAATGAAAGTAATGTCCGCTTTACCGTAAATGATAAGGGAGATATCCGTTTTGGACTTGGGGCCATTAAAGGAGTTGGGGAAAATGCGGTTACCAGTATCATTGAAGAAAGGAAAAAATCCGGACCCTTCAGGGATATTTATGATTTTGTTGAGAGAAACAATTTGTCCCAGGTAAACCGAAAAAACCTGGAAGGGCTTGTTATTTCAGGCGCTCTTGATTGTTTCCAGCATATAAGCCGAAGCCAGTACATTGAGACCGTTGAGCAGGAGGAAGCCACATTTATAGAGCAACTGATCAAATACGGAAATAAAATTCAGTTCGAAAGGGATACTCCTCAGCAAAACCTTTTTGGAGAGACCGGGGCAATTTCCATCAATAAACCTGAACCTCCTGATTTAGCTGAATGGGATGATTCCAGCAAGTGCAAACGTGAGAAAGAACTTATAGGCATCTATCTGACCTCACACCCCCTGGACCGATATAAGGTGGAAATCGATTCCTTTTGTCCGAATACACTGCACCAGTTACATGATCTGAGCGCCCACAAGGGAAGGGACGTGGTTTTTTGCGGCATGGTAAAAACGGTAAGAGACGGAGTTGATCAATGGAAGAATAAACCTTATTTGCTGGCTCAACTGGAAGATTACACAGACTCCTATAACATCAGGCTAAAAAATGACGATTATGTCAACTTTAAACAGTACTTCAGGCCGGATGTGGCCCTGATGATCCGTGCTACGGTAAATGAGTGGAGCCCCAGGGAAGAGCCCCAGAAAAAGATCTATTCATTGAGAATCAAAATGATCTATATGCTCTCAGATGTGAGGGAAAAACTTGTGAAATCTGTAGATCTGATCATGGATGTCAACAGGATCAGGCCCGAGTTAATGGAAGAGCTTGAACGTTTTACCGTCCAGGAAAATGGGAAGGTATTAAAATTCCGGCTCCACGATCCCGAGAGCCAGATGAAGCTCAACCTCTTCTCCAGGAAGAAGCAAGTTCACCTCAGTGATGAATTTATGAACTATTTGAAAGAGGGAAGAGATTTTGAATTCCGATTAGCGTAACGCTTTTTTTTATATTTTTGACCCGAATTTAATTTTTATAACTATGGCATTAGAAGCAACAGATAGCAATTTCGAAGAACTCGTATTAAAGTCAGACAAACCGGTAATCGTTGATTTCTGGGCGGAGTGGTGTGGACCCTGCCGCATGGTGGGACCAATCGTTGAAGAAGTTGGAGTTGAGTATGAAGGCAAAGCTGTAGTGGCAAAAGTTGATGTTGACAGCAATCCCGGAATTACTGCAAAATACGGAATCCGCAATATTCCTACCATTCTCTTTTTCAAAAATGGTGAGATTGCCGACAAGCAGGTTGGTGCCGTTCCAAAAAGCACCATTGTCGCCAAACTGGACGCTCTATATTAAAAATTCTCAGTAAGATTTCGGGATGAAGAAGAAGGTTCCGTCTTCATCCTCAAGTCCGGCAATTTTTCCAAACAAAGGCTTCTGTTGTTTGGTATTTTCCATGGCAGATGTCACTTTCAGAACTATGCTTTCAATGGGGACGCATGCTTCCGGACTATTGGCCAGTACACTGGCAAAGGTTCGTGTAAACTGGCTATCATCCATAGCCAATTCAGATCCGGCAGAAGAAAACACCTGGGCTGATTTAAAGCGGGTAGCCTCCCAATCGTTGCAATCCTTCTCCACAATCCCCGATCGCATGGCCAGATTAAAAGCGGGTCCGGACTCACAGGCATCGGTAACCACCAGGGTATGGTTCACAGTTTTGGGATAAGACTGCATGGAGGCTTTCAGCGCATTCACGCTGAAATATGTAAACTCATCATCTCTTGTGGCATCGGTTGGAATCCAGTATCCTGTCTTATTGATGTATTTGCCATGACCTGCATACCAGACCAGGATGGAATTAACACGGTTCGATCTGATCAAATCCCTAAGTTCTATAGCAAAGAAACGCTCCATGTCCTGCTTGGTCATATTCTGCTTATGGATGACATTATGAATCTGGTATCGGGCCAGTGCACTCCTCATAAGCGTAATATCCTTGGTTGGGCCTCCCAAACTTGAAAACGACTGGTATTTGGCATTCTCAATAAAAACGACCCAGGTTTTTCCCATGGGATTCTCCCCAAAAGCCTGGGCATCCCTGTTAAGAATAAAGTTGGTCTTTGACTGATTTCCAAATTCATCCTCCACTGTTACAGTAAGGCTGGTTTTGTTTTCTATCCTTACCATGGCCGAAAAAGCGGGATTTAAATCACTGGGAATGTAACTGGCCGATACGCTATCAATAAATATATTGGTGATATGGCTTTCATCCTCTACCCGCCCCTCGAGATATATCACCGGCTCATCATTGTCGAGATAAAGGATATTATTGTCGGAACCATAGGGTGCTATTATCTGTACAAGGGGCGCCTCCACTTCAGTCCTTCTTACGGTAAAAATAGCAGTCTCAGCATTGTCATACTCATCGCTTACCTGAACTATAATCTGATCTGATTCACGTACATTCACACTGGCGAGAAATTGATAGCCACCGGCTATTTCCTCCACAGGAACTGAGAAATTATTTACCTGCAGGCTCTTAATACTACTTTGATCCGTAATAATGCCTGTTACAGCAATCACCTGGAGGCCCCGGGGAATATCGATACTGTTATCGTCCTTTGAAACGGGGTCAACCAGTGTTACAACAGGTTTATCCTTCTCCCGGTTAAGTTCAAACATTCTTTTTGAAGCCTCTTCATGCAGCCTTTGCGCATTACCATCAAACCTGGACATGGCAAGCAATTTCTCATAATCCAGCAGTGCCTCCTCAAAATCACGGGTGACTTCAAAGGCCCCGGCCCTCTTATAATAGACTTCGGCATTGCCCGGATCCAGTAAAATTACCCGGGTGTAATCCGTGATGGCATTTGCAGTCTGGTTTAATGCCGTATAGTAATCTCCCCGGTAAAGAAAAATCATGGCTTCATCCGGATACTCAATGGATGCCAGAGATAGGACTTCGATGGCCTTGGGATAGTTTTTCTGTTCAGCAAGAATCTGGCTTTGTAAGAGTATGCCCTGAAGATTAGTGGGATCAAGCGCCAGTACTTCTAAAACTGAGGCATAGGCTTCCGGGTAAGACTCTGTCTGGTAAAGCAGGCCGGCAAGGGCAAAGTGTGTTTCAAGAACACGGGGGTTTTCATCGATTGACTGCTTGTAGGCCTCAACAGCCTCGGGGTACATTTCCAGCTTTTCGTAAACCCGGGCAATATTGTAATACCCTTTTTCATCCTCTTTAATCTTAAGCGATTTCCGGCAATCATCAAGGGCCTCCTGGTATCGTCTTAATTCTATGAGAACAACAGATCTAACCTGGTAGGCTTCCTGAAAATTATTCTTCAGTCCGACAGCCTTGTTTAATCGCTCCAGGGCTATTTCATTATTCCCCAGCTGAAAGTAAGCATTTCCAGAAAGATAGTAGAGTTCTCCTTCCTTTTCATTGAAAACAATTGCCCTGTCAAAATCAAGAGATGCGTTCTCATAATCATCCAGCTGAACATAGGCCAAGGCCCGCTGGATATAAGCTTTATCATCGTCGGGATCAAGTTCAATGGCCTTTGTGAATTGCTCAATTGCATCATCAAAACTCATCTTGCGCAAGAACTCTTCCCCTGCCTTCATATATTGTTTTGATGACTGAGCAAAGATCATCATGGTGCCCAGCAAGGGAAGCAGGGTCAGTATGGTGATCAGCCTTTTCATAAGTTCTTGCCTTCTCTAATTATCATTTTTATTCAAAATTTCCATCAAAGATACAGATTTAAAGCGAATTACACCTCAACACCTGCTCCAGAGTGATTCATATACATTTGTAAGCTTGTTTCCCGGAATACCAAACTCTCAACAGGATCTGATTTCACCACCGGAGCTTCAACCCCCTGTCCAAAGGACATCTTTCCGGTAAATACCCTGGCTTCATCCCACAAACCAGACTCCAGAAAGGACTGGTGCAATTTGGCTCCCCCCTCCACAAATACGGAAATAATATGCTGATCATACAACTCTTCCATCAGCGCTTCAAGATCATAGGAGGGATCCACATAGATGCTTCTTGTTCTTCCGGAATACTTTCCAGGAACACCTGTAAATACGATTGTATCCTGACTCCCATCAAGAATATTTGAAGCGGGAGAAATCTTGCCATTCCGGTCAAGAGTGATCCGAACGGGTTGATTACCAGTCCACCTTCGAACATTCAGCCGGGGATTATCAGTGATAATTGTATTGGTACCGGCCATAACGGAAGCCTCTTCCGATCTCCATTTATGCACCAGAGTTCTGCTCACGTCCCCGGTAATCCAAGTGGTTCCCACTGGATCTCCGGGATCTCTTACCACATCAATAAAACCATCCGAGGTTTGGGCCCACTTCAGAATAACATAGGGACGTTTCAATTGGTGAAAATGAAAAAAGCGCCTGTTCAGCTGGTATCCTTCCTCTTCCAAACAGCCTGTTTCCACACTTACCCCAGCCATCTGCATCTGAGAAATGCCCAGGCCATTTACACTTGGGAAGGGATCCTTGTTGGAAATTACCACCCTGGGGATTCCTTTTTGTTGAATCAGGGTGGAACAAGGGGGCGTTTTTCCATGATGAGCACAGGGCTCCAGGCTACAATATAGTGTGGAATGAGTAAGCAGTGACTGATCCTTAACCGAACGAATTGCATTTACTTCAGCATGAGGACCTCCAAACTTATGATGAAAGCCCTCTCCAATAATGCGGTCATTATGCACAATAACACTGCCAACAAGGGGATTGGTCCTTGTAAATCCCAAACCCTTTCTTGCCAGCTCAAAACAACGGCGCATGTATATTTTATCTTTCTCGGTCAATTGAATCTACCTTTATTACTACTTTTGAATATGCTCCAAAATCATGCCACACTTGCTGAGATCCGCAAATACCTAAATAAGGAGCTTGCTAAGATCTATTCAGAAGGTGAAAGCCGTGCACAAATTAATATCATCATGGAGCACCTTGGCCATCCCTCTCCAGAGGCCTTTCTGCATCCCGATCTGAAACCCGGCCCCGCAATGGTGGCACAAATTAATGAAATAGTTCGCGAAATTCATACCCTGCGTCCCCTTCAATATATTCTTGGGAGCACAACTTTTCACGACCTCAGTATCCAGATCGATGAGAAGGCTCTGATACCAAGACCCGAAACTGAGGAGATGGTTCAGCTGATCATCAGGAAAATAAAAGATCCTCCCACAAATATTCTGGACCTGTGTACCGGCTCAGGATGCATTGCTCTGGCATTTAAAAAAGAGTTCCCGGAGGCAAGGGTTTTTGGCCTGGATATCAGCAGTCCGGCATTGGAACTGGCCAGGATTAATGGAGAAAAAAACCAGCTTGAAGTCGAGTGGCTTCAGGAAGATGTCCTGCATATCAAAGCCTCTTCACTTTCCATTAAAATATGACCTTGTAATTAGTAATCCACCCTACGTCCTGGAAAGTGAAAAAGCACAGATGGAAAAAAATGTGTTGGATTTTGAACCTCACTCTGCCCTTTTTGTTGAGGAAAAAAATCCCTTGCTTTTCTTCAGAGCCATCAGTCAGCTTGCCCCTGAAATACTTTCTCCGGGAGGAAGTGTATGGCTGGAAATAAATGAAAGGTTTGGAGCCCAGGTAGCCAGGCCTGATGACAGATGCAGGTTTTACTCAGACCATAATCCACGAAGATATCCATGAAAAGGAACGATTCATCGAAGCCAGAAGCTGAGGGCGGAACTTACGAAAAAGCCCTGCAGAGAGCGGCAGGTCTTTGCAGTCGCCAGGAACAGTGTACCAGCGGCATCAGGGAAAAACTGAAGACCTGGAAGGTAAATGCCGAGGATGAGGAGGAAATCATCCGGAAACTGATCCGGGAGAAATTTCTGGATGATGGACGCTATGCCGGCTTTTACGTCAGGGATAAATTCAAATTTAATGGCTGGGGAAGAATCCGGATCACGCATATGCTTCGACAGAAGAAAGTGGATGAGGAACATATTAAAAATGCACTATTGCAAATTGATGAAGAGGATTGGTTTACAAGCTGTCTGGACCTGGTCCGGAATAAACACGCCAGGCTTGTTGAAGAGGATGCCTACAAGCGCAGGGGCAAATTACTCAGGTTTGCTGCCGGTCGCGGTTTTGAACCGGATCTGATCTACAGGGTTCTTGAGCTGCTCGAAAAGGAATAATCGGGGCTGAGCGATTTCTTTATTATATTTGCTAAAATTCTAAACTATGTATACTTCAGATCAGATTAAGGACCTCAAAGATCGCCAGGTTGCGTTAAGGAGGCATCTTTGACGTGGATGGCAAAATCATCCAGATAGAGGAAGAGCAGCTTAAAACCCAGGAACCTGATTTCTGGGATGATCCAAAGGCTGCCGAAGAACAATTAAAAAAAGTGGCCCGGCTTAAGAGCTGGGTGGATGGATACAAGGCGGTGGAAACAGCAGTGGAAGACCTGACTGTACTCATTGAGTTTCTTGAAGCGGGCGAATCCTCCGAGGAGGAGATCGTGGGGCAATACAATCTTGCACAATCACTTATTGAAGCGCTCGAATCTAAAAACATGCTTCAGGACGAAGCCGACAGCCTCGGGGCGATCGTAAAGATCAACTCGGGGGCAGGGGGCACCGAGAGTCAGGACTGGGCTGAAATGCTCATGCGTATGTACCTTCGTTATGGCGAAAGGCTCAATTACAAAATCAAGCAGATTCATATGGTAGAGGGAGAGGAAGCGGGTATCAAATCGGTTACTCTTGAATATACAGGCGATTTTGCCTACGGGTTCCTGAAAAGTGAATCCGGTGTCCATCGCCTGGTTCGTCTATCACCCTATGATTCGGCCAATCGCCGGCATACCTCTTTTGCATCGGTATTTGTTACTCCGGTTATCGATGAATCCATTGAGATCGTGGTTAACCCGGCCGATATCGAATGGGATACCTTCCGCTCGGGTGGCGCAGGAGGACAAAATGTGAATAAGGTGGAGACTGGTGTCCGGGTTCGGCACCTTCCCACCGGGATTACTGTGGATAATACGGAAACCCGATCACAGCATAAAAACCGGGAAAACGCCATGCGGATTCTGAAGTCGCACCTATATGAAATTGAGCTTCAGAAAAAAAGGGAGAAACAGGCTGAGGTTGAAGGGAATAAGATGAAAATCGAGTGGGGATCACAAATCCGGAACTATGTACTGCACCCATACAAACTGGTGAAAGACCTGCGAACCAATCACGAAACCGGAAACGTTCAGGCAGTTCTTGACGGCGACCTGGATCCCTTTGTGAAAGCCTTCCTCATGGAGTTTGGCGGTAATAACTAAGCCATGGGTAACTATTATCATACCAAGGAATCGGTTGAGGAATATATCAAGGCGGCTGAGGGACATAATGGTTCTGAAATCATTGAGGAGCTTTTTAAGTTTTTACCAGCAAATTCTGATGTGCTTGAAATTGGCTCCGGACCCGGAACTGACTGGCAGATTCTGAAGCAGCATTATAATGTTACAGGTTCAGATCATTCATCTGAATTTCTGAAACACCTGAATGTTTCCTTCCCTGATGGGGAATTCCTGCTATTGGATGCAGCAACATTGATCGGTGATCTCAAATATGACGGGATCTACTCCAACAAGGTACTGCATCATCTTGAGGACGAAGCCCTGGAAACCTCCATCAAAAGGCAGGCAGAAATCCTGAACCCGGGAGGGATTGTCTGCCACACCTTCTGGAAGGGTGAAGATTCGGAAACCTACAATGAGCTATTTGTAAATTACCACTCCGACACAGGCCTGAGGTCAATGTTCGGAGACCATTTCGAGCCCTTACTGATTAAATATTACCCCGAATTTGAGGAAGGCGATTCCATCCTCTACATAGGCAAAAAGAAAAAGGAGCTGTCTGTTTAAGACAACTCCTTTAAGTGGTAAAATTAAAGTTTATCCATACTATGTAAAAATGATCTGGGTACCTTCACCGCCACACATGGCGTAAAAGTCGCCCACGGTAAGGACCGCTTTTACCTCATCCCAGAGATCTTCTTTCTCAAGTTTGAACATATCCATGGCCAGTTTACAGGCATAGATCTCTCCTCCTCCGGCAGTAATCATCTCAAGAAACTCGTCCACGGGTGGAATGTCCAGTTTTTCCATGGAGCTTTTCATCATAGCAGACACTCCCGCCTCTACACCAGGAATTATACCCAGAATGGTTGGAAAGGGCAAGCCGCCCGGTGCCCTCATGGCAGGATTGCCCACGGTGGCGGTTTTGATCTTATTCATCTGCTTCTTGGTAATTGCATCGAGTCCGAAGAAGGTGAAGAATACTTTTGCTTCAATTCCCTCCATGACAGCCCCGTTAGCCATCACCAGTGTTGCATATACATCTTCAATGGTGCCCTTGGCACAGATGATGCATACTTTTTTTAATGGATTTTCATTGTTAGCCATAACTTTTTCTTTATAGGATTAGACGCAACTGGCAGGTTTGGGAATTCCCGCAAATTTTGATGACAATTTCAGTGGACCTTTGGGGAACAAGGCATACAATCCCTTAATATCAGTAATGCCTGATTTGCCAACTCTTCTGATGGTAAGTGTCTCACCTTTTTCGTTGGCAGTACGTAGAAACTCAAGAACCTCGAAATGCTTGTCGGTCAGATCAATTCCTTCCTCCTTTGCCATCTCAGTTGCTATTTCCTTTGTCCACTGGGAAGCATCCACCAGATATCCTTCGTCATTTACTTCAACAGCTTGTCCTGCAATAGTTTTTTGTGCCATAACTTCAATATTTATTGATTATTAATTATTGTTATCCTTACTCATATTCTTTAAAAACATCATCACGAATCCGATTGCCTTTTTCATTTCGGGCTTATTCATCTCCCGCATTACTTTGAAAATGGAATACTCGGGAACATTATCCATCTCCAGGCTGGCAAATACTTTGACGGCATTATCGATGGATTTAAGCATGTCGGGCTGCGTAAGGTTCTTGACCACATCCAGCATGGCCACCACATTGTCGGCCAGCATCCGGGCATCCTCAGCGCCATAGTGGGTCACTATATTGTCAATGATGCGACCGAATTCCTTCATAAATTCGAAGTAACCCTTTTGTTCGAACTCATGGAGCTTTTTGGTAGCATCGATAATTACCTCATTGGCAATGGGCTCCAGGTCCTTCATCAGGTCCATGACACTCCCCATGGAAGATAACATGTTATTGAAATTCCCGACATTCTGTGCAAGCCTGATCCCAAGCTCACGCAACTCATCAGGATCAAGCACCACTTCATGCTCATCAAGCACTTTAACAGTACTGTCATAAACATCCTTGCCAACGATGGATACATCGGCCACCAGGTCATCAATGGCCTGTGATTTAAGTCTCTGCTGATTTACATATTCCAGGATGGTATCCACCTTCTGGTTCAGTTCAGCGATTTGTTGTGAAGTATTTTCTGCCATTTGATTTTTTCTTAAGCAACATCATTTTTCTTACCGGCCATGGTCATATGCGCTTCAATGGGCATTTCCTTGCCCCGCAGAAGGATGTGCCAGTATATCCACCTGAACATCAGCTTCCCATAGTGATTAATCTTGGTATTCCTCAACAAACCAAAGGGTCCGATTCCCGGAAGAGGGAAGGTGCCGGGTAAAGGTTCAGTGTCATAATTGAAATCAATCAGGGCTCCTTTTCCATAACCCGTTTCAATGTAGCAATTGGCATGACCATCAAACTTTGCAGTCATCGGCCTGTTTTCAATGGCATTCATGAGATTTTCAAAAAGTATTTCAGCGGCAAAATGAGCCACAGAACCTGCTTTGGAAGTAGGTATATTGGCAGCATCGCCCAAAACGAAGATATTTTCGAATTTTTTGGACTGAAGCGTCTCCTTGTCGGTTTCCACATAATTCATATCATCACCCAGACCACTGCGCTCGATCATTTCAGAACCCATATTCACCGGAACAATGGTGAGTGCATCAAAGGGAATTTCCACCTCATCATAGGATTTCAGGACTTTCTTCTCATTGTCCACACTCTCCAGGTAAAAGTCCGGAACAACCTTTATATTCTTATCCTCTAAAAGCTGACTGAGCATTTTTGTAGCAATGGGTTTTGTAAATGCTCCCGGCAGGGGAGTTACATAAGTGATATCAACCTTATCCCTCATGCCTTTCTCGGTGAAATAGGCTTCGGCCAGACAAACAAATTCAATGGGTGCTACAGGACATTTAAAGGGTAATTCAGCAATACACATGACCAGCTTACCACCTTCCCAGGTTTTAAAAAACTGCTGCAGAGCAACGGCTCCCTCCACGGTATAAAAATCGAAAATGGATTTCCTCCACTCCGGACCTGTAAGTCCAGGGGTCTCATCGGGGCGGGTCTGGGTTCCAGTGGCTACAATCATAAAATCGTATTTGAGACAGGTCCCATCCATCAAATGAACCCTGTTCTCCTCCCCTTCAATCCTGTCAATCTCCTGGTAAATCACCTTCACTCCAGCCGGAAAAAAATCGCCTTTAGGCTTAACTACGTCTGATTTATTATAAATGCCGAAGGGAATAAAAAGAAAGCCAGGTTGATAATAATGGGTCTTATGCTGATCCACAATGGTAATTTCCCACTCCTGGCGGTCAAGGGCCTTAAAAAGTTTGTTGGCCATCATGGTACCTGCAGTACCCCCACCCAGTATTAAAATCTTTTTCATAATATTGTTTTTTTACTTCAATTATTTCTGTTACAAAAATAACAGAAGAGAATGTGCTAAATTTGAAGCCCGGTATGATAATTGTCATAACATGACAACTATCACTTTTGAACCTGCTGGTCAACACTAAATAAAAGAAGGCAATGGATATCAGTTGCAGCTGTGATAATTGCGAACTCAAGGAGCTCTTCGTGGGCAGTCTGGAGCATGATCACATGGAGGCAGTATGTGCAAGCAAGAAGGAGAACGAATATTCCGTTGGAGAGGTAATCATAAAAGAAAGGACACAAATCAGGGAGTTTACTTACCTGAAAAGCGGATTGGTGAAGCTTTTCAGAAGTGACCCCTCGGGCAGCGAACAAATTATTACCATTGCAAAGCCCATGGATTATGTAAGCCTGCTCAGTGTATTTTCCAACGACCAGTACAATTATTCTGTGACGGCGCTGGAAGATTCTGTCACTTGCAACCTGAACCTGGAAAATCTGAGGGAGATGATGCAGGAAAATGGGGGACTGGCCCTAAGCCTCCTCCAAAAGATGAGCCGGGCTGCCGACCGCATCATACTGGATACCCTGGAGATCAGGAAAAAGCACCTCAGGGGGCGTGTTGCCTACCTCCTCCTTTATTTTTCAGAAAATGTATATTTCTCTTCCGAATACGACCTCCCCCTAACAAGGAAAGAAATGGCTGAGTATGTGGGCATGACCACTGAGAACGTGATTCGCTCCCTGAGCGAATTCCGTAAGGACGGCATTCTTAAGATTTATGGAAAAACCATCCACATAGTCAACATGGATACGCTTAAATCCATAGCAGAGTTCGGATAATCTGCCCAAAATTCCTTACTTTTTTTGTAGCTTCACGACCTTAAATTCCTCCCCATGAAACGACTATTTTTTCTATTTAAGTATTCCCTGCTATTGGCCATCTTTATTTTTCCTCAACTTTCAAATGCTCAGAACTCAGATTATAAGACTCCGGAACAGGTACGTAGCTGGATAAAACAAATCGAGAATGAGTATGCGGGACTTGTCAGGCCCGTAAATATTGCGAGCTCACCAGGAGAAAGGCCTCTTTATCTTGTAAAGATTGGAAAAAATATGGACCAGAATGAGCATTCCCTTCCTTCCATATTTGTTGCTGCCAATCTGGAAGGGAACAGGCCCCTGTCAACGGAAGGAGCCATTTTTCTCGCTGAAAGCATTCTCTCCGATCCTTCAGCCTATGATTCCCTTAACTGGTACATACTGCCCCTTGGAAATCCGGATGCGGCTGCCCGGTTTTTTGAAAGCCCGCTGATTGAGGATTCCAGAAATGACCTACCCACAAATGATGACCGGGATGAGCAGACCGACGAAGATGGTGTGAACGATCTCAATGGGGATGGTTGGATTACAAAGATGCGGGTAAAACATCCCGATGGTGAATGGATCATCTCGGACAAAGATCCCAGGCTCATGAAAAAAGCCGATCCTAAAAAAGGCGAACAGGGAGTATATAAAATCTATTCTGAAGGTAACGACGATGATGGTGACGGCCTTTACAATGAGGATGGGCCAGGGGGCACCAATGTCGGGAAAAACTTCCCTCAGCTTTTCAGACACTATACAGCAGATGGCGGACTCTTCCCCGGTTCAACTCCGGAGTCCTATGCCATTATGAAATTTGTCTTCGACCATCCGGAGATTGCCATGATTGTCTCATTTGGCTCAACTAACTGGTGCTATACTCCACCCAAAGGAGGTAGGAAGGGTGAGGCTGACCTCAATAATATTCGCCTGTCGGAAAGACAGGCCAGGCAATTTAACCTGGATCAGAACAGGACCTATAGTATATCTGAGCTGGTAGAGATACTCAAGGCGGATAATCCCCAGTCTAATATTGATGAAAGTGTGATTGCAGGATATCTTGGACTTGGAGCAGCACTCAATCCCCAGGAAGGGGACCTGGTTTTCTATGAGAAATATGCAAAGGAGTACCAGGCTTATCTAAAGGAGAAGGGGTTGAAGAAGAACGGATCGAAGCTGAGCCTGCTAAAGATGGATCTTTTGAACTCTGGGGATATTTTCAGGTGGGAGTTCCGGTATTCAGCATGGACCTTTGGGCAGTGAGTATAAAGGATTCCGTAAAAGCTGAAGAGGCTTTGCTGGCCTATGCGGACAGCAGGTCGGAGAAAAAAGGATTTGTGGAATGGGAGGCATATGATCATCCCGACCTGGGCTCGGTGGAAGTAGGTGGATTTGCACCCTACCTTAGCACCACTCCTCCCTATGAGTGGGCCGATTCGCTTCTTAGTCTTCAGGTCCCCTGGATTTTGAAGCTGGCCGGGGAATTGCCCGACCTGCACATATATGAAGTCAATAGCTCAGCAAAAGGCGAGGGTATTTATCAACTGGATATCTGGATAGAAAACCGCGCATTTATTCCCTTTCCCACCGACATGGGCAGCCGGAACAGGCAGCCTGCTCCGGCTATACTTTCCCTGGAAGCCAATCAGCTGGAATATATTTCGGGATATCAAAGAACAGCCATAAACCGTGTGGCAGGAAACTCACGGATAAAAACTACGCTGATTGTTCAGATGGAGAAACCCGGCAAGATCACCCTTAAGCTGGAAAGCCTTACAGCAGGAAATGATGTGCAAACCATAAAATTAGGAGAATAGAATCATGAGAAAGCGCTTCATATTGATATGTGCATTAGGACTTATTGTTTCAGGATCTTTATCCGCTCAGGATGTGGAGGTACCCCTTCGTTTTGATCATTATTATAATTATGACCAGCTTGTGGAAGCTATGGAGGCACTTCACAAGGCCTACCCTGATATAACCAGCCTGGATCTGGTTGGGCACAGTGAGGAGGACAGAGCCATTTATGCCCTGAGCATTTCAAATCCCAAGACCGGTGACCATTTATCCAAACCCGGCGTTTACGTGGATGGGAATATTCATGGAAACGAGGTTCAGGCCGGTGAAGTTTGTCTTTATCTGGCCAATCGCTTGCTTACCCTATACGGATCCAATGAACAAATCACCTCGCTGGTCGATAAAAACACCTTTTATATTATCCCCTCAGTGAATGTGGACGGAAGGTACCATTTCTTCGAAGATGCCAATACTTCCAGTTCGAGCCGGAGTATTCGCAGACCCAAGGATGATGACAGAGACGGGCTTTTCGATGAGGATTCATATGATGACCTGGATGGAGATGGAAATATATGTGAAATGAGGAAAAGAGATCCCAACGGGACCCACCGCACAGATCCTGACGATCCAAGATTGATGGTACGGGTTCAGCCTGGTGAAAAAGGAGAATGGATACTCCTGGGCAGAGAAGGGATCGACAATGACAACGATGGAAGAATCAATGAAGATGGTGAAGGTTATGTGGACCCAAACAGAAACTGGGGCTATAACTGGGCACCCAACTACATCCAGAGGGGAGCCGGATACTACCCTCTTTCAGGAACTGGTTTAAAAGCCATCGCCGAATATTTGCTGGCGAGACCCAATATTATCATGGTCTGGGCTTTTCACAATTCCGGAGGCATGTTCCTGAGAGGACCCTCCACCAAAGATGAAGGAGAGTTTCCTTCAGGCGATCTGGCCGTTTACGACTACCTTGGAGAAAATAGTGAAAAAATCACCCCAGGCTACCGCTACCTGCTGGTCTGGAAAGACCTTTATTCCACATATGGGGATTTTACAGGCTTTACAAGCAACATCATCGGCTCTTACGGATTTGTGGGAGAATTATTTCAATCCCAATCAGAAACCTACAGCATGAACGAGGATCTTACCAAACCTGGAGAACGTAAGCGTGAACAGGGTGCAGGGGATTCAAATCACCAGCGTCTGAAGTTTAACGATCATGTGGTCCAGGGTGAATTGTATAAAGAGTGGACCTCCTTTGAACATCCTGTTTATGGGGAGATCGAAATCGGCGGATGGACAAAAATGAGCTCCAGGCTCCCCCACCCCTTTATGCTCCAGGACCTGGTTCACAGAAATGCCAGTGCAGTAATATTTACAGCTGCCCAAACGCCTGAGATCAAACTTGAGTTATTGGAAAAGGAAAAAATCGGGAAAGATCTTTACCAGGTCAGAATTCGGCTTATTAATGATCAGGCCATTCCCACACTGACCTATCAGTCCATGAAAAACAAGTCGCACCGTAAGGATATTCTTAAGATATCGGGATCTTCGATCAAGGTGCATGCAGGCGGTGAACTGAAGGATGCTTATATGAATCAGGCGGTCTACAAGGAAAACAAGCCTCAAATCCAATTGATACAAATGCCGGGTTTTGGAAAGGTAGAATACCAGTTTCTGATTTCCGGGAAAGGCAAGGTAAGTGTGGATTATTCCTCACTCAAAGCTAAGGACCAAAAGCTGGAGTTCAGTCTGTAATTTCTTTGTGATCATTTTCACACCTATCTTCCGGATTAACACAATTCGCGTCTAATTACAGCGCATTTTGTTACTTTTTGTTGGTATGAAATTATAATTTCGTATATTTGAAGCCTATTTTCTACGAGATTATAATAAAAAGATAGAGATATGTGTGGATTTTCAGTGTATACAGGAGATGACAAAATGCTGCGACTCAGTGTAGTCAGCGAATTTCAAAAGATCAGATACAGGGGACCCGATAATACCGTGGCAGTTGAACTGGGAGGAAAGGGATGGATGGGATTTCACCGCCTCAAGATCATTGATACTTCCGACGAAGGCAACCAGCCTCTGATTCACAAAGCCATGCACCTGGTGGCAAATGGAGAAGTATACAACTACCAGGCTCTGATGGAAGAATACAAGGATAAATATGAATTTCAGTCCGCCAGCGATTGCGAGGTAATCATCCCCATGGTCATGGAACTGGGAATTGAAGAAACAGCCCGTCGTCTGGATGCAGAATTTGTATGCGTTTTATATGATGCGGATGTGGACAAGTATTATGCTGCCAGGGACCCGGTGGGAATCCGCCCCATGTTTTACGGTTATGCATCCGACGGAAAAATCATGTTTGCCAGTGAAATGAAAGCCCTGAGCGAACTTTGTGAAGAAGTAAAAGCCTTCCCTCCGGGATATATCTATGATGGCGAAAGTTTTAAATGCTATACAGATATTGCAGCTGTTGAAAAGTATGTGGATCACGAAATGGAAGAGGTGTATGAACATATTAATGAGCTGCTGACTAAAGGGGTTGAAAAGCGCCTGCACGCAGATGTACCCGTTGGTTTTCTTCTCAGCGGAGGTCTGGACTCCAGCCTGGTATGCGCCATTGGGCAAAGGGTGATGGATAAACCCATCCGTACCTTTGCAGTGGGCATCGATAAGGATCCCATTGACACCAAATATGCCAAAGTAGTCGCCGATTACCTGGGTGCCGATCACACAGAAGTACTCTTCACCAAGCAGGATATTTTTGATACCCTCAGCACGCTTATTTATAATCTTGAGACCTACGACATTACCACCATCAGGGCCTCCATGGGTATGTACCTGGTTAGTAAATATGTGGCTGAGAATACCGATATCAAGGTCTTGATGACCGGCGAAATCAGTGATGAGATTTTTGGTTATAAGTACACCGATTTTGCTCCTTCACCATCCGCATTTCAGGAAGAGGCTGAAAAAAGACTTACTGAAATCTATATGTACGATGTATTAAGAGCCGACAGGAGTATTTCTTCATGTGGACTGGAAGCCAGGGTGCCTTTCGGGGATCTGGATTTTGTGCGCTACGTAATGAGCATCCCGCCGGAAAAGAAAATGAATTTCACCGGTGTTGGAAAATACATCCTCCGTAAAGCTTTCGAAGGCGACTATCTGCCCCACGATATTTTATACAGGGAGAAGGCTGCCTTCTCAGATGCTGTAGGCCATAGTTGTGTGGATAACCTGAAAGCCTATGCAGAAGAGATGTACAGTGAGGATGATCTGAAAGCCGGGCAGGCCAAATACAGCCATGCCTCCCCCATCTCTAAGGAGTCACTGATGTACAGAGATATTTTTGAATCCCACTTCCCGGGACGTTCAAAAACGGTTGCCGATTTCTGGATGCCCAATAAGGAATGGGAAAACTGTGATGTAAATGATCCAAGCGCAAGAGTACTTCCCAACTACGGGAAAAGCGGAGAATAATATCCAATAGCGATAGGTTATATCATCAGTGCGGATTTTTTCTTTCTAATTATTCTTTTGCCTTAAAATGATATGACACTCCTATTCCACCAGAAAGAAAATACAATACAGGCTCATGTAAAACAATTCCCGCCCTTATTTTTATTGGAAAAGTGAGATTCTTACCTGGCCGTAAATGCAAGCCAGCAGTGGCAACTGCGCCCATTTTTGTCCAATCATACTGAATGCCCTTTCCCCGGTATATTCCCGGGCTGAGCTCCAAAAATAATCCATCTTTAAAATTCAGCCGGACAGGAAGGCTAAAATTATAAGCCTTATAATTATGAGAACCGCTAGTTCTTTCCTCTCCAAAGCCAAAAGAGTAATAGCTGATTGCAAAGTAATTCATTCCAAACTCTGCTCCGAATGAAAAAATTCCTTTAAAAAAAGGAAATGCGGTAACATGTAAATTGCGCAAGAAAGGATTAATATCATCTGACCAGAAAGGATACCAGGACCAGGAGTCGACATTGTAATAGCTTCGACCAGCTGCTCCATTTACCTCAATGGAGAATTGTGCATTAACATCCCCGGAATTAAAAAGGAAATGCACACTAAAAGCTATAATCAAAATTCTTAATCCTGCTATCATAGATGTATATTACAAATATACAATTATATGATTAACTATCTTAGCGCTTCCATCCAATCCGATTCTCAATGAAAGGACTGATTGCCCTATACGTTTCCCTGTTTCTCCTGGTCTCAACATCATACTCACAGGAATCAGATGTAAGTATCAACCATGAAGGCAAAGATTTTCAGAAACTAAAACATGCCTGGAAGGCTCAGTGGATCACCCATCCTTCCGAATCAACCCTGGACTATGGCGTATTTCATTTTCGAAAGAACTTTGACTTAAATGAAGTCCCGGGCACATTCCTCATCCATATTTCGGCTGATAACCGCTACCGTCTTTATGTAAATGGCAAGTATCTTACTTATGGTCCTGCCATAGGAGACATCGATCACTACCGCTATGAAAGTATAGATATTGCTGAATTTCTTCAGACCGGTAAAAATGTGATCGCTGCTGAGGTGGTCAACTTCGGAGAATACCGTCGGGCTGCCCAGCAAACCTTTCAAACCGCCTTCATCCTGCAGGCCGAATGTGAAAAACTCCCCGATCTGGACATCAATACAGGCTCAGCTGCCTGGAAGGTAAGAAAAAACCAGGCCTACACCTGCATCCCCTTCACCTCTGACTCACTGGGGGCATATTACGCTGCCGGTCCGGGTGAAAAAGTGGATGCATCCCTTTACCCCTGGGGCTGGAAGGAAATTTCTTTTGATGACAGCTCCTGGAGGGATCCCAAAGCCGGGACCGTGGAATTTGCAGTGGGAAGAGGCTTCCTTTACGGCAGCACCTGGTTCCTGGTTCCCAGGGAAATTCCCCTCATGGAAGAACATGAGGAGAGGTTTAATCGAATCGCCAGGACCAAGGGCCTTAACCAGGTTTCATCTTTTATTAATAAGGATTCCTCAGGCATAATTCCTCCCGGCTCAAAAATCAGCATCCTGATTGATAACAAATATCATACAACTGGCTTCCCCGTATTAAAAGTTAGTAAAGGGAAAAATGCCCGGATAAAAATCAGCTATTCCGAAGCCCTCTACCTTCCCTGGTCATCTGGCCAATTACAAAATAACGGTCACTACGACGCAGTAGATCGGAAAAGAGATAGAAATGACCTGGAGGGAAAAGTCCTTGAGGGATATTACGATATTGTTTTTCCGGACGGAGGAGAAGACCGTGTGTTCAGTCCCCTATCCAGGAAAACCTTCCGCTTTGTTCAATTTGATATCGAGACCTCTGATGAAGAATTGATCATTGAAGACTTTTATAACAATTACGCCGGATATCCCTTTGAAGAAAAGGCCTCATTCTCTTCGGAGGAAAAACAGCTGGATGAGCTCTGGGATGCAGCTTGGCGTACCCTTGTAAATTCCTCGGAGGAACAGTTTTTTGATCCCTATTACGAGCAGCTGCAATATATCGGGGATACGCGGATTGAGGCGCTGGTTTCCATCTATGTATCGGGCGACGACAGGCTCATGCGAAAAGCTATACAGCAGTTTGATGACTCCAGGTTGCCAAACGGTTTAACCCAGAGCCGATATCCAAGCTACATCGTCCAGGTGATTCCACCCTATTCCCTCTTGTGGATCGGCATGATCCATGACTACTTTATGTACAGAAATGACGAGCTCTTTGTGAAAGAGTTCATCCCAGGAGTGCTTACGGTTCTGGACTGGTTTGCGCATAAGGTCGACTCCACAGGCATGGCCACCGACCTTGAATGGTGGAACTTTACCGACTGGAGCAAGGGTTTTCCCAATGGAATTCCTCCGGGTGCCGATGATGGCTACTCGGCCAATATTAACCTTCAGTTTGTGACTGCGCTTCAACAAGCTGTGGCCATTATGGAGCACTTTGATCTTGATTCCGATGCAGAAAATTACAGCGCCCTTGCCCAAAGAATACAGGCATCGGTAATGAAAAACTGTTATGATCCGGAAAAGGGACTGATAGCCGAGACCCCTGAGCAAAACGCCTACTCCCAGCACACCAATATCTGGGGAATTTTAAGCTCCACCCTTCCGGATGAAAGTAATGCCGAAGTAATGCAAGAAATTCTATCAGACAGCTCCCTTATACAGGCCACCATCTATTTTAAATTTTACCTTTTCAGGGCCCTGCAAAAATGTGGAATGGGAGACCTTTATTTGAGCCAGTTGGATCCCTGGAAAAAAATGCTAAACAATGGGATGACCACTTTTGGTGAAAGGGATGGGATCATGCGATCCGAATGCCACGGCTGGAGTGCCAGTCCCTGTTTCGATTTTTTGCACACTGTAGCCGGAATATACCCCCTTGATGCGGGGTTCCGGAGCATAGCCATCGAGCCCAATTTTGGAGACCTGAAGAAAATGAAAGTTTCCTTTCCTCACCCGGAGGGAATGCTGACACTGGACCTGACCAGAAAGGGTGATAAGGTAAGTGGAGAAATTATTCTACCGCAAAACACAAAGGGTGAATTTATCTGGAAGGGAGTAAGCATGGAACTTTCGGCAGGGAAGAATAGAATTTATTGATGCGCTGATCATGTAAGAACCCACAATATAGCAGCCTCTTCGGTGGAAAAGGGTTGCAGCTTATGCCCTTCCCTTTTAATACTGCCAAGCAGGGGGAAAATAATCTTTTCAGGCGTATCTACAATTATGGCATATTTCAAGGGTGCCAGAAGGGGAATGCTGGCAGTATAGTCGATAATCTTCAAGCCGTCTCCAGGTTCCATGTTAAACCTGGCCTCACTCATATCGAGTACCATCCCGACAACCCGGTCAGTGATAAGTCCATTATCAACGGCATACTGCAACATCTGAATCTCATTCTCAGCAGTAAGCTCACCTCCATTTTTTCTGAAAAGAATCTCCTTACCGTAAAAGAGCTTGCTGGTATATTCAAAACCTTCCATATAGGAAAGTTACAAAATCTGAGAAATATTAAAAAATACTTGACAAATGAAAACTTTTATTATAGATTTGTACGATAATAAGTCTTTTATTACTTATTTCGTATACTTATGAACGCAACGTCCAACCCAAAAAAGACCAGATTCTGGCCACCGGAAAGGAGCTGTTCTGGAAATTTGGCTTTAAAAGAGTCACCATCGAAGAGATTTGCAAGGAAGCCGGTGTCAGTAAAATGACTTTCTATAAGTTTTTCCCAACAAACTGGAACTGGCCACTACCATCCTGGATGATGTATTTGATGACAGTCTTCTAAAAATCAGAAAACTTTCTGATGAACATGAAACTCCGGACAAAACACTCAATAAAATTCTGCAGCTGAAATCGGAGGGTACAAAGGGTATAAGAGAAGAATTTATCAAAGACCTCTACACCAACCCTGAGGCCGGACTTAAATCATATATGGAAGAAAAAACCCATCTGATGTTTGCCGAGATCATGAATGTATATGAAAAAGGGAAGCTAGACGGGTGGATCAGCACGGATCTGAACATTCCCTTTTTCTTTGCCTTACCAGGAAATCCATGGAGCCAATTACCAGCGAAGAGTTTCTCAACTATTTCGAATGCCCACAGGAGCTGATTATGGAGATTACCAATCTGTTTCGTGTACGGAATTTCTCCACACGAATAAATCATGTTTTGCTTCAGGTCCATATTCATTTATCTGGCTTTTACTGGGGATTCCGCGGAAATCACTGGCCCAGGACAGCCTTACCTTCAAGGGTCAGGTTTCGGCATGGGCCCTATACAATGGCGGACTGGACCTTCCGGTTTATATGGGAGGAAGGTACATCCCCCAGCTAAATTATGAGATCAAACTGAAGAAGGACCGGCTTATTGATTTTGAAGCTTCGGCAAATCTGAACGGAAATTTTGGATTTAATCCCTTCGACACCATCAATGCTACAGGGTACCATCAAGCCCTACCGTTTCTGGGGACGATACTCTTCCAGGCAATTTGAGGTGAGGGTCGGCTTACAAAAAATCAACTTTGGATCAGCTCAGCTGATTCGACCTCTCATGTGGTTTGACGAGGTGGATCCCCGTGACCCCCTGGGTCTAACAGACGGGGTCTGGGGTGTGCTGGGCAGATACTATTTCCTGAATAATATGAATGTCTGGTTCTGGACCCTCTATGGAAATAAGGATCCAAGGGGTTGGGACTTTGCCGGCACAACAAAAGGGATTCCGGAATTTGGCGGAAGGTTTCAATCACCCATCCCCAGAGGTGAAGCAGCCCTCTCCTATCATCACCGGGTTTCCGATACAAGGGGGGTAAATCCTGCCCTCCCGGAATTTGCAAAAGTTCAGGAAAACCGGCTTGGCCTGGATGTGAGGGTTGATGTGGTGGTAGGGGCCTGGCTTGAAGCATCCTGGGTCAATAATAATGAAGATCTGGACATGTTTACCAACCAGGAAACTTTCAGCGCCGGTGTAGATTACACCTTCGGTCTTGGAAGTGGACTATATATGATATTCGAACAATTGCTGGCATCCTATGACGAGAAAGCTTTTGCCTTTGAAAATACCAGCACATTTTCGCTTCTTTCTCTGTCATACCCCATAGGGCTATTTGGCAACATACAGGGCATTGTTTATTACGACTGGATAAACAGCAGTCTCTATAATTTCATCAACCTGTCGAAGGACTTCAAATTCTTTTCTATCTACCTGATGGGCTTCTGGAATCCGGATGATTACCGGATTCCCACCCAGGAATTGGATCAAAATCTTTATGCCGGAAGAGGCATTCAAATCATGTTTGTACTGAATCATTAAACTATATCACAATGGAAAACTCCTCAATTATTCTTATTGAAAAGCTGATCAAACGCTTCCCTGTCGGGAAGAGTTATTTCACAGCCCTGAACGATATCTCTCTTACGATTGACCGGGGTGAATTCCTGGGCTTAGTTGGCCCCAGCGGGTCAGGGAAAACTACACTGCTAAATATCATTGGTTCCCTTGATACCCCAAGCGAAGGATTGGTTAGCGTGCTGGGCAAATCCATCGCCTCCCTGAGTCACAAGCAATCATCCCAGCTCAGGAACAAGCACATCGGTTTTATCTTTCAAACCTATAATCTACTGCCGGTATATACGGTATATGAAAATGTTGAATTTGCACTCTTATTGCAGAAAACCTCCGCAGGGGAAAGGAAAAAAGCAGTGATGGATGCACTAGAATGGGTAGGCCTGACCGATAAGATCAAATCCAAACCCGCCATGCTGTCGGGTGGTGAATGCCAGCGTGTGGCCATTGCCCGGTCCATGGTAAAAAGACCCGATATCGTTCTGGCCGATGAACCCACGGCCAACCTGGATTCCAAAAATTCCCATCACATTCTTCAGACCATGAAGAAACTGAACAAGGAGTTGAATACCACTTTTATATTTGCCACCCACGATGAAAAGGTGATGCAATACCTGAACCGGAAGGTCTCCCTTGAAGATGGAAAAGTCTTTAAGGACGAAATGATGAAGAACCCAAAAAATTGAAATCATGCTCTCACTAAAACTGGCATTTAAAAATCTATTGGGTGCAGGTTTAAGAACCTGGCTCAATGTTCTTGCCCTGTCATTTGCCTTTGTCCTGATCATCTTCTATAATGGGATGATTGATGGATGGAACCGTCAGGCGCAAAGGGATACTACTGCATGGGAGACCGGAGAAGGACAATTCTGGCACCCTGCTTATGATAAATACGATCCATTTACCATAGAAGACGCTCATGCTCCCATGTCTGAGGAGATTCTCCAGGAGGTTAAAAACCTTACCCTTGCACCGGTTCTGATTGCACAGGCAACTGCCTATCCCCAGGGCAGAGCCATGGGCGTAACGCTCAGGGGAATAGATCCGGACCAGGAAGTGCTGGAGCTACCTTCGTCCAAGCTGCCACAGTCTGACGGTACAGACTATGCCATTATTGGTAAGAGCATGGCACAATCGGCCAATCTTAAGGCAGGTGATAAGCTTCTCATTCGCTGGAGAGATAAAAACGGCACTTTCGATGCCCGTGAAGTGGAGATCGCAGAAGTATTCAAATGCAATGTTCCTGCAGTCGACAAGGGACAGATTTACATCGCCCTGTCTAATCTGCAGGAAATGCTGGCCATGGAAAATGAAGCAACACTACTGGTAGCCGGAGAGGCATTCGAAATGCGTGATCTGGAAGGCTGGGACTTTAAAGACAATGAATTCCTGCTTGCTGATCTCCAGGCAATCATTGACTCGAAGAAGATGGGGGGATCAGTCCTGCAGGGCCTGCTCCTTATCATTGCCCTGATTGCCATCTTCGACACCCAGGTACTCTCCATCTTTCGCCGGCAAAAAGAAATCGGCACCTACATTGCGCTTGGGCTCACACGGGCTCAGGTTGTTGGCATATTTACGGTAGAAGGAGGTGCGCACAGCATCCTGGCCATACTCCTGGGAGCTGTCTATGGCATTCCCCTGCTACTTCTTCTGAACAAAAACGGGATAGGCATGAATTACGCAGAGGATATGGATTTTGACCTTCCACTTGCCGAAGCCATATTTCCCTATTATAGTTTCCGGCTTATCCTGATGACCATTATGATCGTAGTAATTACTGCTACCATAGTGAGTTATCTTCCTGCCAGGAAAATTTCGAAAATGAAACCAACTGATGCACTTAAAGGAAAACTACAATGATACGCTTTCTGTTTAAAGGAATTATTAGAGACAAAAGCCGGAGCCTCCTGCCGGTCATAGTAGTCGCCCTTGGAGTATTCCTAACCGTATTTATGAGCGGCTGGTTCCAGGGAATTATGGGAGATATGATCGACATGAATGCCCGTTTTGTATCGGGCCATGTGAAAATTATGACCCGGGCCTACGAAGAAAATGCGGACCAGGCTCCTCTCGACCTTGCCCTGCTTGATGTGGCCGAGTTGAAAGAGCAACTCAGTGAAGAGTATCCCGATATGGAATGGGTGGAGCGAATTCATTCCGGGGGACTTCTGGACGTACCTGATGAGAACGGGGAAACAAGAGGACAGGGTCCGGCCATGGTAACGGCAATTGACCTGCTTTCACCAAACAGTAAGGAAGTGGAGCGTTTGAATATTCCCGATGCCATTGAGAAAGGAGAACTTCCTGACCGGCCCGGAGAGGCATTGATCAGTAATGATTTTGCTGAAAAATTTGAAGTGGCTGTGGGAGATGAGGTAACCCTTTTTGGCTCGACCATGAATGGCAGTATGATGTTTTATACTTTCACTGTAAGTGGAACCATTCGCTTCGGGAATACCCTGCTTGACAGAGGAGCCATTTTTATTGATATCAAAGATGCCCAGATGGCCATGGATATGGAAGATGGCGCTACCGAGATCCTGGGATATGTTAATAATCAACCCTATATAGATGAAGAGGCAAAAGCGCTGGCAGCATCTTTTAATGAGAAATACAGCCTGGAAGAGGATGAATTCTCTCCTAAAATGGTGCGTCTGGCAGAAGCCGCAGGAATGGCAGATTACCTGGCCATTGCAGAAAATATGGTCGGCATGATGGTTTTCATCTTCATTATAGCCATGTCCATTGTTTTATGGAATACTGGCTTACTGGGAGGACTGCGTCGATACAGTGAGTTTGGTGTACGCCTGGCCCTGGGAGAAGAGAAGAAGCATATCTACCGAACCACATTATGGGAAGCAGTTCTTATTGGAATAATCGGATCGACTGTGGGTACAATCCTTGGACTGGCCCTGAGTTATCGCTTGCAGTCCCATGGCCTCGATCTCTCGGCCATGATGGACAATATGGGCGTGATGATGCCCACCGTTTTCAGGGCAGTGGTAACTCCCTCCATGTATGTTGTAGGATTTAT
Organism: uncultured Bacteroidota bacterium; assembly: GCA_963713725.1. Lineage (GTDB taxonomy): Bacteria > Bacteroidota > Bacteroidia > Bacteroidales. Next base: position 75,055 of record CAVQMZ010000023.1, on the reverse strand, counting down.
ACCGGGGGTACTGGCCATGGTACTTGGAAGTGCCCTGGCAGGTTTTGCCATCTACAAAAGAAAAACCGCACAACTGTTCAAAGAATTGGAAGTATAACTAGTGCACAGTACTCAAGTGCTTAAAGTGCTACAGTATAAAATAAAAAAGATGAAAAATATATTCATAACGCTCATGCTGGCAGGTGCTGCCACGGGGCTTTTGCGCAGGATGCCAAAGAAATATTAGAAACTGTTGATCGGAATATTTCATCGGAAAACAGGATATTTGAGTCGGACATGGTCATCCATGGACGGCGATCGAGCCGGACCATATCCTCCAGGACCTATTCGGTGGGTGATAAGCAATCCTTTACCGAATACCTGGCGCCTGCCCGTGAACAGGGAACAAAAATGCTCAAACTGGAGGACAAATTATGGATCTATTCACCCTCCACCGACCGGACCATCCAGATTTCCGGACATATGTTGCGACAGTCGGTGATGGGTTCCGACCTCTCCTACGAGGATATGATGGACGATCGTAAACTCACAGAAATCTATGATGCCAGCATTGCGGGACACGAGGAGATTGACGGAAGAGACTGCTATGTGCTGGACCTCTTGGCCAATGTGGATGATGTGGCCTACCACTCTCAGAAAATGTGGGTGGACAGCGAACGTTTTGTCCCCTTGAAACAGGAGATGTTTGCCAAAAGTGGTCAGCTGCTCAAACAAACCATACTTTCTGATGTACAAAAAGTACAGGGTCGCTGGTTTCCGATGACCATGGTTTATAAGGACATGCTAAAGGATGGCAAGGGTACTGAATTCAGAATGACCTCTGTCAAATTTGACCAGGATATTCCGGATTATATTTTCACTAAAGCGGCTTTGAAACAGTAAGTTCCTGATTTAAAAAGCAGAAATCGTACTCAAATAAGTATTGAGTTCGGTTTTGTTTTCTTCGACTTCTCTCCTCAATCTATCTAGTTCAGTAACCAGGGGAGGAAGGTTGTCAGTCAAAACTTTCATTTCTCCCTCCATGGTGGAATTCTCAGTATTTAGTTCATTAATCTTCCCTGTATCCGTCTCTTTGGATATCTTCTTGGTGTTGCTGGCGATCTTTTTATTTAAGTTGCCAATTTCCTTTTCGGTCTGGTCCCTCTCTTTTTCAACATCTTTAATCTGATCTTCCAGAAACTCGATCCGTCCTGCATAGACCCCTTCATAATGAAAGGTCATGAAAGATTTCATATAGTGTCGCATGCTTTCCATTTCAGTGGGCCATTCCTTTGTGGAAAGTGAAATATCATAACCCAATTTGAAGATGATGGCCATGGAGTAGTATTGCTCGGTTACGCGACACAGGCCGATCAGATCTCCTCTTTTGGTGGTGATGGCCGGGAGAGAGATTTTTTCAGCGATGAGCATATCATCGCCATCTTTCTTCAGCTTTATATCACTTCGATCCTTCAGATACTCCTTCAAATCATCAAGGGTCTCTTCCTGGTTGCCTGCTGCAGGGAATACCCACGCGGAAACTTTACCATCGGCAAGAGTTATTTCCTGTTCCTCAAGGAATAGGTGATCTTGTGCATTTATTATACCGCTAGATAATACGCCGGCAAGTAGAAGAATCAGAAACCTTTTCATGACTATAGATTTTAAGTGTTTAAAAACCATTGTTTAGTTTAATAAGATACTAAAAAATAAATGCAATTAAAAATCACTATTTTTAAGCCTCACTTAATCCACCTTCTTATGAAACCCAGACTCCTTTTATTGATTTTACTTATCGGACCAGCATTCCTTTCTGCTCAGGTAAAGAAACCCATCCTTAGCGGCGCTGATAAGCTGGACATGTATGAAAAGCATGAAGAGATGAGAAGTGAATCGCCATTTAGTGAACTTCACTGGCAATTTATCGGACCCACAAACATAAGCGGACGCTGTACTGATGTGGAAGCTGTTGGGCCAAAGGGAAAGAATTATACCATCTGGGTTGCCACAGCCTCCTCAGGAGTCTGGAAGAGCATCAACGAAGGGGTCACCTTTGAACCCGTTTTTGAACACCAGGGCACCTCTACCATTGGAGATCTGGCCATCAGCCCCTCAAATCCGGAAATTGTTTGGGTCGGTAGCGGGGAAGCAAACATATTCCGATCCTCAAATCCTGGTTGTGGAGTCTGGAAAACCACCAACGGAGGAGAAACCTGGATTCACATGGGACTGGAAGAGACCTTCACCATCTCCAGAATTCTGGTCCACCCTGAAAATTCAGACATTGTTTATGTGGCCGCATCCGGTCATGAGTGGACGGAGAATAAGGAAAGAGGGCTCTATAAAACCACAGACGGGGGCGAAACCTGGGAAAAAATCCTGGACAAAGGACCCGAGAGTGGAGTGAACGACATGGTGATGGATCCGCGTGATCCTGAGGTAATCTACGCTTCTACCTGGCAACGAACCCGTCTGAAATGGAACGATCCACGCACCTATGAAAATCATAAAAACAACGGTATATGGAAAACAGTGGATGGGGGTAAAAAATGGGAAAGGCTTACAAATGGACTACCCGAATCAAAATTCATGGGCCGAACCGGCATCGATGTGGCCCGGTCAAATCCCGATGTGGTATATGCTTTTGTGGATGATTACGAAGTGGCTTTCGAGGCAAAGGAGGGGGAACTTGACGCCTATGAAAGGCCAAAAAAGGATGTGATCAAGGGAGCAACCATCTACCGCTCCAATGATGCCGGCTCAACCTGGGAGCAGGTAAGCGGACTCACCGAGGAGACAAAAAAATACATGTCCGGTCATTCGGGTACCTATGGCTGGGTATTCGCCCAGATCCGGGTGGATCCAAATGACGAAAACAGAATTTATACCCTGGGGCTCTGGATTAATGTTTCCACTGACGGGGGTGCCACTTCTGAACCCATTCGAAGAAAAATTCATGCCGATCAGCATGGAATGTGGATCGATCCTGATAACTCAAATTACATCCTTGCTGCGCACGATGGAGGAATCAGCGTTTCTTATGACAAGGGTGAGAACTGGAGAAACCTGATTCAGGAACTACCCCTGGCGCAGTTTTACAATGTCGAATTTGATATGGCGGAGCCTTTTCGCGTCTATGGATCAGTGCAGGATCACCATAGTTTTTACTCTGAGGTGGATTTGTCAAATGGTAAGGATAAGATAAAAGCCAGTGAGTGGGATTATACCCTGGGAGCAGAGGGAAGTACCCATGTGGTAGACCCCAGGGACAACAACACCATTTATGCCTCTCTTTTCTACGGTAAACTGGCCAGGGCAAGTGTGGAAGGATATCCGGAAGATTTTGAGTGGGTCCTGCACAGCACCTTCCCCGATGAGCCGGAATACCGCGGACAGTGGATGGCTCCTACCCTGCTTTCAAATCATAACCCCGATATTGTATATCACGGTGTACAATATGTATTAAAATCCACCGACCAGGGTGGAACCTGGAAAAAGATAAGTCCTGATCTTACCTACAATGATCCTGAAAAACAGGGCGACATCTCCTATCAGACCATCAGCGCTCTGGAAGAATCATCATTTAATCCGGATCTCCTTTATGCAGGAACTGACGATGGCAGGCTCTGGAGAACAAAAGACGGAGGTGAAAGCTGGGAGGATATCCGCAGCGGGCCGCTTCCCGAAAGATGGGTTTCCCGGATTGTTGCCTCAAAGTATGATTTTGGAACTGTATATGTGACCCAGACCGGCCGAAGGGATGACGATGCTGCGGTTTACCTCTGGCGCTCCACGGATTTTGGAGACAACTGGGAAGATCTTTCCGCAAATATTCCGGCCGGACCCCTTAATGTGATCCGTGAAGATCCCAAAAATGACAGCATACTTTACCTGGGCAGTGATGTGGGGGTATATGTCTCCAAAAATGCGGGAGAGAGTTGGGATATACTGGGCGACCTTCCATGTACCTATGTACATGATCTGGCCATTCACCCACGTGAAAACCTGGTGATCATTGCCACTCATGGTCGCGGTATGTTTGTTCTGGATGCAAACCTGGTAATATAAGGACGACGAATAATCTTCAATAAATATTTTTTCATGTATACAGTTTATCACAATCCCAGATGTAAAAAGAGTCGTGCCGGCTTACAATATATCATCGATAAGGGAATGGAATACCAGGTCAGGGAATACCTTAAAGAACCCCTCAGTGAGGAAGAGTTGACCACCCTGCTTATGAAGCTTCACAAAAAACCTGCGGAAATAATCAGGACCCAGGAAGAATATTTTAGGAAAGAACTAAAAGGCCTGAACCTGAATGATGAGGAATGGGTCAAAGTAATGGTTGAAAATCCCAAACTTATTCAGCGACCCATCGTGGAGGGTAAGTACAAAGCTGTCGTGGGTGATCCCGCTGAGAACATTGATACCCTCTGAGCAACCTTTTCTTTCAGTTTTGCGTAATATATGCAAAACCTGAAGGCCATGACTGTGAGAATTCTTCTGCTTCTATCAATTTTCTCCCTCCTGCTTATTTCCTGTAAAGAAAAAGACTCCAGCTTTGTGCAGGTGAAAGACAGTGAAAGGGAAATCTACAATTCCATCAAAACATATAGGGAAAGTAAAGATTTAAACGGACCCTTTGTACTCCAGTTTCTGATGGTCGAAGAGGCACAGATATACTCCTACAAAATGGCCAGCGGACTGGTTTCCGTGAGCCCCCTTGGTCTGGATGAGCATTGGGATAATCTGGATGAAAAATATACTTTTTATAACAGGGCTGGCCTGGTTTTGAAGACCGACTACTTCGACTCAGACCAGATCCTGAATGGTCTCATTTTAAATCCTGAGTGCCGACTCCATTCTGCTGTCAGATATCACCCAGTGTGGAGTGGGAATTGAAGCCCACCCGGACGGCAACAATTTTATCACCATTTTGCTTGCCAAAGCTGACTCATAGGCTCTTCTTTTTTGGTATCTTTGAAAGCAAAAAGGACTACCAATGGAATACAGGATTGAAAAAGATACCATGGGCGAGGTACAGGTACCCGCCGACAAATACTGGGGAGCACAAACACAACGCTCATTGGAGAACTTCAAGATCGGAGACGGTCGCATGCCCCTGGAAATCATCAAAGCCTTTGGCTACCTGAAAAAGGCGGCTGCAGCCACCAACCAGGAACTGGGCGTTCTGCCCGAAGAAAAGGCCAAACTGATTATGCAGGCCTGTGATGAAATCATTGATGGCAAATTAAATGAGCAATTCCCATTGGTGGTTTGGCAAACAGGATCAGGAACCCAGTCCAATATGAATGTGAATGAAGTGGTTGCAAACCGTGCGCACGTTATTCAGGGCAATTCCCTTGGAGAAGGAGACAGGCTCATTCACCCCAACGATGATGTAAACAAATCCCAGTCCTCCAATGATACCTTCCCCACTGCCATGCATATTGCAGCATACAAGGTTCTGATGGAGGTAACCATACCCGGAGTAAAAGAGCTGCGCGATACCCTGAAGGAAAAATCAGCAGCCTTTATGAAGGTTGTAAAGATTGGCCGCACACACTGGATGGATGCCACTCCCCTAACCCTTGGACAGGAGTTTTCAGGCTATGTCTCACAATTGGATCATGGGCTACGGGCCCTGATGAACAGCTTGAATCACCTCTCTGAACTTGCACTTGGGGGCACAGCTGTGGGAACGGGGATAAATACCCCGGAGGGTTATAGCCAGCTTGTTGCGGAATATATTGCCGAATTCACAGAACTCCCCTTTGTTACCGGAGTAAATAAGTTTGAAGGTCTTGCTGCCCACGATGCCATTGTGGAGGCACATGGAGCCCTGAAAACACTTGCCGTAAGCCTGATGAAAATTGGAAATGACATTCGCATGCTCGCTTCCGGTCCCCGCTGCGGTATTGGGGAGATTATCATCCCGGCCAATGAGCCCGGCTCATCCATTATGCCAGGCAAAGTTAATCCCACTCAATCGGAAGCGCTTACCATGGTTTGTGGCCAGGTAATGGGTAATGATGTGGCCATAAATATTGGCGGCAGTAACGGACATTTTGAACTGAATGTTTTCAAACCTATGATGATCAGCAATTTCCTGGAATCGGCCCGCCTTATCGGTGATGCCTGCGCCTCCTTTAATGCAAACTGCGCAGTGGGCATAGAACCCAACCATGAAAGAATCAAGGAGAATCTGAATAATTCACTGATGCTGGTTACCGCCCTGAATACGCATATCGGCTATGAAAAGGCAGCCGAAATTGCAAAAAAAGCTCATAAGGAAGGTTCCACACTGAAGGCTGCAGCTCTGTCGCTTGGCTATCTCAAGGAAGAGGAATTTGATGAGTGGGTGGATCCGTCAAAAATGACTGGCTCCATCTAAGAGGATCGCTCCAATATAATTTCTTTGCACTTCAATTTTTTACTATAAAAGAGAAAAGCAATATGCAGCTTTTTAAAGATTTTCCGGAAATCACCACAGAGGACTGGAGAAATAAAATAGAAGCGGACCTGAAGGGGGCCGATTTCGAAAGAAAACTGGTATGGCAGACCGATGAAGGGATTCCCGTCCAGCCATTCTACAGGTCTGAAGATTTAGAAACCTTGAGCTATCTTGATCAAAGTGGTTCTCTGAAGCCCCTTTCAGCAAGCCCCAATGGCTGGGCCATCTGTCAGGATATCTTACCGGGCAAGGATCCTGGGGAGGCCAATGAGCGAATAAAGCTTGCCCTTAAGGGTGGAGCCCAGGCCATCAGGATACAGCTGGGGAAAGTTAGCAGTCCCGGAATTGAAATGCTTAAGATCCTTTTTGAAGGAATCCCACTGGGTGAAACTGAGATTTTGTTTCAGGGCTACCTTGGGGCTGATGCGCTATACAAAAACTACATAGAACTCACAGCGAATAATGAAATTGGCGCCCTAAAACTCAAGGGTGCGCTTGGAGCCGATCCTCTGGGAAAAATGCTCAGTACCGGCATTCCTGTAGCCAGCTTTGACACCCTCGGAACACTTGTCATGGAGGCTAAAAAATCCACCCCCGGCATCAGGATTATTGATATAAATGGTGCTATTATGCAGGAGGCCGGCAGCACATTAAGCGAAGAACTTGCCTTCACCTTATCCATGGCAAATGAGTATATGGCGAATCTGGCAGACAAGGGAATCGATGCTGCTGATATAGCTTCCAGTATGCAATTCAGCATGGCAACTGGCTCAAACTATTTCATGGAAATTGCTAAAATCAGAGCAGCCAGGGTACTCTGGAGTAAAATTTGCGAAGCCTACGGGCTTCAGGCCGAGAACAGCAAGGTTCATATACACACCACAACTTCTCAATGGAATATGACCCTCTATGATCCCCATGTGAACATGCTCAGGGGATGTACTGAGGCCATGTCTTCCATACTTGGAGGAGCTGACTATATTACGATTCTGCCCTTTGATTATCCATATGGTTCCTCTTCAGCTTTTTCAAACAGGGTTGCTCGCAATGCCCAAATCATCTTGCGGGACGAGGCCTATCTTGACCGCGTAGCTGATCCGGCAGCAGGTTCCTATTATATCGAAAACCTTACGGATACTCTAGCTGAAAAGGCATGGGAGCTGTTCAGGGAAATAGAAAACCTGGGCGGCTTCAGGAAGGCTTTTGAAAAAGGATTTATCCAGGGAAGGGTCTCAGAATCAAAAAATAAGAAGCTTGACAGGATGGCCTCCGGAAGAGATACTCTATTGGGCACCAATGCCTTTCCAAATTTTAATGAACTTATAATTGAACATGTAAAGGAAACAGGCCAATCCGAGGATATTGAGCCAACACTTAGTCCCATAAGACCCTTCAGGATTTCCTCCATGTTCGAGGAATTGAGGCTTGAGACTGAAAAAAGCGCTAAACGCCCCAGTGTTTTCCTCTTTAAATATGGCAACCCGGCCTGGGCTACGGCACGTGCAACTTTTTCCGGAAATTTCTTTGCCTGTGCGGGATATGAAATCCTGGATCAACCTGCCTTTTCGACCATTGAGGATGGGATTGTGGCCCTGGCTGAGGCAGATCCCGATCTTGTTGTTCTCTGCAGCGCTGATGACAGCTATCCTGGCATGGCCGAAGCCCTAAGCCAGGCGGATGGAATGGATCCAGTTTTTGTAATTGCAGGAAATCCAACTGAACATATGGAACAATTGCAGAGCCTGGGAATTGAACATTTCATTCATGTAAAGACCAGGCTTCTGGATGCCCTGGTTCAGTTTAATAACATCCTCCTTAATTCTTAATCACATCATGAATCGTCCCGATTTTAACAATATAAACTTCAGAGATCTGAAGATATCCGGAAAAATCAAAGCTTCAGGTGATAAATGGGAAACTCCTGAGCATATTGAAATTAAAACCTTCTATGGGAAAGAAGACCTGGAGGAGATGGAGCACCTGAACTATGCAGCCGGCCTGCCACCCTTTCTCAGGGGACCTTACTCTGCCATGTATGCCATGAGACCCTGGACCATCAGGCAGTATGCCGGCTTTTCCACGGCCGAGGAATCAAATGCTTTCTACCGAAGGAACCTTGCAGCCGGACAAAAAGGCCTTTCCGTTGCCTTTGATCTGGCCACCCACCGGGGATATGATTCAGATCATCAAAGAGTGGAAGGAGATGTGGGCAAGGCAGGGGTAGCTATTGATTCGATCCTGGATATGAAGGTTCTTTTTGATCAGATTCCCCTGAATAAAATGTCAGTATCCATGACCATGAATGGTGCAGTTTTACCGATTATGGCCTTTTATATTGTTGCCGGACTGGAACAGGGAGCATCCCTGGAAGAACTAAGCGGGACCATTCAGAACGATATCCTGAAGGAGTTTATGGTTCGTAATACTTATATCTACCCTCCTGCCACTTCCATGAAAATCATTGCTGATATTTTTGAATTCACTTCGAAGAAGATGCCTAAATTCAACAGCATCAGCATATCGGGATATCATATGCAGGAAGCAGGAGCCACTGCTGATATTGAACTTGCCTATACCCTGGCTGACGGATTGGAGTATCTACGCACTGGCGTGGAAGCCGGAATTGATATTGACGCCTTTGCCCCCAGGTTATCCTTCTTCTGGGCCATTGGCATGAACCATTTTATGGAAATTGCAAAAATGAGGGCGGCCCGAATGCTCTGGGCAAAAATTGTGAAACAGTTTGATCCAAAGAACCCAAAATCCATGGCCCTTAGAACCCATTCTCAAACTTCGGGCTGGAGCCTCACCGAACAGGATCCATTTAACAATGTGGCCAGAACCTCAGTTGAGGCCATGGCTGCTGCGCTGGGGCATACACAATCACTACACACCAATGCACTTGATGAGGCCATTGCACTTCCCACTGATTTTTCCGCCCGGATTGCCAGAAATACCCAACTGCATATTCAGGAAGAAACAGAGATCTGCAGGTCTCTTGACCCTTGGGCCGGTTCTTATTATGTGGAGACTCTGACCCATGAAATTGCACAAAGGGCCTGGGAACTTATTGAAGAGATCGAAGAACTGGGAGGTATGGCCAAAGCCATAGAAACCGGAATACCCAAAATGAGGATCGAAGAAGCCGCTGCAAGAAAACAGGCCAGGATCGACAGTGGAAAGGATGTCATTGTTGGAGTGAATCAGTATCGCCTCGAAAAGGAGGACCCCATCGACATCCTTGAAGTGGATAATTCTGCAGTAAGACTAGCCCAGCTGGATCGGCTAAAGAAACTTAAATCCGAAAGAAATAACGACGAAGTAAAAGCATCTCTTTCAGCCATAACAAATTGTTTAAAAAGCGGAGAGGGTAATCTACTTGAACTATCAATTGAAGCAGCTAAGAATCGAGCTACCCTTGGGGAAATTTCCTCTGCCATTGAGGAGGTTTCAGGCAGGTACAAGGCTGTTATCCGTTCCATATCCGGGGTATATTCCCAGGAATCGGGCCAGGATGAAACTTTTGCTGAAGCCTGTGCCATGGCCAAAGAGTTTGCCTCCAGACAGGGTCGTCAACCCCGCATCATGGTGGCAAAGATGGGCCAGGACGGTCACGACCGTGGGGCCAAGGTAGTAAGTACGGGTTATGCTGACATGGGCTTTGATGTGGATATAGGACCCCTGTTTCAAACCCCGGCCGAGGCAGCCAAGCAAGCCGTTGAAAATGATGTGCACGTTCTGGGCATATCCTCCCTGGCCGGAGGACATAAAACCCTCGTTCCCCAGGTCATTGAAGAACTGAAGAAGCTGGACCGTGAAGATATCATGGTTATTGCCGGAGGAGTGATTCCAGCCCAGGACTATCAATATCTCTATGATGCGGGCGTAAGCGCCATATTCGGACCTGGAACCAAAATCTCCAAAGCGGGAAAGGAAGTCCTGCAGGTTATGCTGGAAACCTACGCCTGAGAATCATCCCGTTCATAAGTTCAATGGGAAGCACCGGATATATCATATATATTTATAGATATATCGTTTCCTATGAATATCCATTTCATCTCAATTGGGGGATCTGTGATGCACAATCTTGCCATTGCGCTTCACAAAAAAGGATATGTAGTCACCGGATCGGATGAGGAAATCTTTGAACCTTCCAGGTCGCGTTTGATGGATATGGGGCTCCTGCCTGAAAAAATGGGCTGGGATACAGATCGCATTCATGCCAATCTCGATGCTGTAATCCTTGGCATGAGTGCCAGTAAAACAAACAAGGAGTTAAAAAAGGCCCAGGAACTTGGGATCAGGGTATACTCCCTGTCGGAATACCTCTACGAACATAGCAAAAACAAGAAAAGGGTGGTTATAGGAGGCAGTCATGGTAAGACTACCATAACCGCCATGGTATTGCATGTTCTGAAAGAAAATAATAAGGATTTTGATTTCATGGTGAGCTCACGAATCACCTGTCATGAAGACCAGGTAAGGCTGACTGATGAGGCCCCTTTCATCATTCTTGAAGGAGATGAATACCTGTCTTCACAAATCGATCGTACTCCAAAACTCCACCAGTATAACCCTCACATCACCCTTCTTTCGGGAATATCCTGGGACCATATGAGTATTTTCCGAACTTTTAAGAGTTATAAAAAACAATTCCAGATCTTCCTTCGGATTGCAACCGGAGGTGGCAAGGTTTTCTACTTTGATGGTGATCCGGTCCTGGGCGAAGTGGTCGATAAGAGTCACTGGTCCCTGCTGAAGATTCCTTATAAGGAGCATCCTTACACCGTGGACGACAAGCGCTTTTTTCTGAGCACTAAATATGGCGCCATACCACTTTACCTGATTGGGGCTCATAACATGCAAAATATCATGGGAGCCCTGTTGATCTGCCGTGAACTTGGAATTGAAGATCACCTGTTCTATGATGCAATTCAGTCGTTTACAGGAGTGGAAAGGAGGCAGCAACTTCTGGCTAAAACAGAGAGCCGAACGGTATTCCTCGACTACGCCCATACCCCTTCCAGTGTGGAAGCTACCATCAATGCTTTCAAACAAACTTACAGCGAGCACAGGCTGGTTGCCTGCCTTGAATTACATACTTATTCGAGTCTCAACCAGGAGTACCTGCCCCTCTACGAGGGCTCACTCAAGGATGCAGACCAGGCCATGGTTTACTACAATCCATGTGTGGTAAAAAACAAGCGACTTCCGGCACTGACACCCGCTGAAGTGAAAAAACATTTTGCTAAAGAGGAGCTGGAAGTATACGATGATGCCTCCCAGCTCACCTGTGACCTGAAGAGTCTCGACGACAACACCTTTGTCCTGCTCCTGATGACCACCGGAAACTTCTCAGGCTTAGACCTCAACATGCTGGCGGATGCGGTAGCAAAGGGATAATTTTTTTTCGGTTTTTCTTTGTTAATATCATTTTTGATTCTATTTTTGCACTCCGGTAACAATTTAACCGCAGTTCTGAATAATACGGTCCGTTCGTCTAGGGGTTAGGACGCCAGGTTTTCATCCTGGTAACAGGGGTTCGATTCCCCTACGGACTGCACGCTTAAAGGCGCATTCACTTATACACAAAGGGTTTGCGCCTTTTTTCATTTTGCTCGCGAAAACATAGCGAAAACAATTCATTGATTTACTCCTCCCCCATTTAGTGAGCCCCAATAAGCCTCATGCTTAGCCTCCTTTTCTAGAGATTCCCTGATATTAAGCACGTTGAGATAATCCATACATAAGCTTTATATGAAGTCGATTTCCTGCCCAACTTCAATGCCCTGGAGTTTATGTTAATTTCTAACACCTGCATATAAGTCGATTATCATTAGATTTATCATGCCATGGACCCCAACAACTTCATGACATCATTTGAATAACATATATCCCCTATCCCCTTTTCTACGTATCAGGGGATATTGGGGTGCTAGTTGTGCAATATATTTTGCAAATAGAAAACTCTGCGATTAGCAATTGCTGATACTAACTGACATCCTTACAGCGTTTTATAATAAAAACGACAAAATAAATATTAAACCAGACACCTAACACCCCCGTTGTAGCCAATTTTTACAAATCTTTAATTTATGCCTAATGGGAATGTTTAATCATATATGTAATAATTATATAAAATTTGATTGTTGAAATATTAATTTAAGTAACTAATATGAAACGTTTTGTTATTATCCTGATTTCTTTCGTTTTGTTTTCCACCTTTATCTATTCACAGGAAAAGGCGCCTCAGACTCTTGAACAGTTAATCGACTCGATTCGGCTAGAAATGGAAAAAAACCATATACCCGGACTATTGCTATCCATCGTAAAGGAGGATTCGGTTTTGTATTCCGGCGGTATGGGATATGCAGATCTAGCTGACAGTATTCCTGTAGAAGGACATCACTTATTCAGGATGGGTTCTATTACCAAAACTTTTGGAGCATTATCTATGATTCTCCTTGAAAGAGAGGGGAAAATTAACCTGGATGCCCCGCTTCGTGAAATTGCTCCGGAAATTGAATTTAAAAACAAGTGGGAAGAGACCCACCCGGTTACCATACGTAATTTGCTTCATCACACATCCGGTTTTGATGATATGCGACTGGGCTCAATGTACAACTGGGAAGGTAAAGAAATGTCGGCGATTGATTTTGTGCAAAACAATCAAAATTCACTCCATTGTAGATGGAAACCGGGAACCCGCTTCGCTTATTCCAATCCAAACTACCAAATAATCGGATATCTGATAAAAAAAATAAGTGGTGTGCCATTTCAGCAATATGTTGATGAAATCTTTTTTAAATCCCTTGGAATGGAACTTAGCAATCTCAAATCTGAAATGGATATCAAATCTAATTATTCATCGGCATATCAATGGGAAGATGGAGTACATAAAGAAATTGGTTTCAGGAACATACCGGCTGGGATGGCTGGTGCCCTAAATTCCAATGCGGAGGATATGACAAAGCTTCTTCAGTTTTTTATTGGCGATGGAAGGGTAGACAGTATGCAGATATTTTCTCCTGAAGAAGTTACTTATATGGAAACACCGGCTACAACACTTGCTTCAATAGCTGGTTTAGAATATGGTTATGGAATAGGTAATTCTTCCAGTAATTATAAGAACAAAATTATTTTCCATGGCCATAGCGGAGGGATTGATGGTTATGTTTCAGATTATTCTTACAACAGGGAATACGATTTGGGTTATGCATTGTCAAACAACGGAGGCAGATCATTAATTGCCATATCATCACTAATAAAAGAATTTCTGACGAAAGATATACTGGCTCCCGAACCTGAATCCAAACCAATAGACAAATCAATTCTTAAAAAATATGAAGGGTATTACCGGAATATAAGCCCCAGGAATAAAATAGCAAATTTCATTGAACGATTGATAGGAGGAAATAGACTATTTCTACAAAAGGATACTCTATATCAAAAATCATTTATGAAAGAACCATGGAAGTTAATCCATACAGGGGATAATCAGTTTCGACTTGCTGAATACAACTATCCGACAAAAATATTACTGACAAAAGAAGATGGTAATTTGGCTTATAGCGATACAGGGATGCTTTATGAAAAAACTGGGCTCTGGAAGGTTTTACTTTTAAGGATTCTGGTTTTCGGTTCTGTAATTATTATAGTAACCATGGTGCCAATTACTTTAATTTGGATAGTTATGGCTTTGATTAAGAAAATAAAATGGAAGGTATTCCAGCGCCTTTTAATTCCTGTGATGACATTGGTTTCATTTATATTGATCATTGTCAGCATGAATATTATATTGAACGACCCGTTTAGGTTTGCTAAATTGTCCTTACCTTCTGTTTCTTTTGTGGTATTATCAATCCTGTTTGGTATTTCCTCCTTGTTAACACTCTGGAATTCATTTAAAAACAAGGAAAAGATAAAATCAAAGCTGCTCAAGATATATTATTGTGCTGTTGGTATCGCTTTTACAATCACTGCCCTTTACCTTACATTAAATGGAATAATAGGGTATCGATTTTGGATTGGTTAAAAATATTGATATACGGAATAGTATAACTTTATATTAGACATCGTAATGATTGGATAAATAAAAAACTGGCTACAACAATGTGTATAATTCATAAGGGTTTCACAGGTAAGCGAGCGTTGTCATCCGCATCAATTATGGGTGGCAAATTGAATGGGTTTTATACCTTAATCCCTTACGAAATCATATAATAACCGTTATTGCCAATTAAAGAAGAAAAATGAGATTAATATTGATTATTCTAATGCTAGGAATTTATTCTTGTACAAATTAAGGAAAAAATGATGTCGAAACATCATCAAAAAAGACAGTGCCAATAACTACACATAGTGAAGAAGCGAGGCAAGAATTCATTAAAGCCAGATATTTAGTGCAAAATGGAATCTATTCCGATGAGGTTTATGAACATTTTGATAGAGCTATAGAATTAGATTCAACCTTTATAACAATTTATAATTATCTATCGGTCTACAGAGCTAATGATTCGATTAAATTAGCTAACCACAATCTCGCAAAAAAATACAAACATTTTGCATCCAAGGAAGAACAATTGCTAGTAGATGCAACTGAATACAGATTCAATAATTCGCAGGACAGTTTGGAGCAAATACTCCATGAAGTAACGGAAATAAAGTGTTTGGACGACAAATACCTATTTCACACGATTAATTTCCTATTAATTGATAAGAATCCGGTATTAGCCGCCAAAGCAGGAGAACGGGCAATCAGGATTGATAGCATGTATGCGGGAGGGTATAATAATTTGGGATATGCTTACATGAATTGTGGAAGATTAGATGAGGCTGAAAGGGTATTCAATAAATATATTGCGGTCTTGCCAAATATTGGTAATCCATACGATTCTAAAGCGGACTTAATGATAAAATTGGGCAGGTACAAAGAAGCATTAGAACTGAAGCAAAAGGCTTATGGCATTGATACAACACTTTATTGGATTCCAGAAGAGATACCTGGGTTACAGGCAAAAGTAGATTCGATATTAATTGAATAACTGGTTATAACACTGTGTAAATTCCATACTGCCTGTCACGCCTTTTGCGGAAAAAAGCAAAAGCCGCACGTACGGTTCTTAGGGGGCGTAAGCTACCCGGTGGCCCAATAGTCAAAAATGGACTTTCAGATTGCAGATCTTGAATAGATACAATATATTTGATAGTATCAAATGATAGTATTATGAAGCCACCTTATGATGTGTCAACAGCAATCCTGAATCTAATTGCTTCTGTATCTCAGAAACTTGGAGAGGTTAACGCAAATTTTCTTATTAAACCTTCACCACAGCTCAGAAAATACAATAAGATAAAAACTATTCACTCTTCTCTTAGTATTGAAGGTAATGCACTTTCTGAGGAGCAAATCACAGCAATTCTGGATGACAAAATAGTTATTGGCCCTCAGAAGGACATCAATGAAGTACTAAATGCAAATAGTGTTTATGATACTATAGGCGAGCTTAATCCTGTATCTTCCAGGACCTTCCTTGGAGCGCATAAATTATTGATGGAAGGACTGGTTAAAAGCCCTGGGAAATACAGAACAAAGGATGTTGGTATTGTTCATGGTAGCAGAGTGGCACACATAGCTCCGCAACCAGGGAATGTACCAACGCTAATGAATCAACTATTCAGCTATTTGAAAAAGGATAAAGATATATCCTTAATCAAGAGTTGCGTTTTCCACTATGAGTTAGAGTTTATTCATCCATTCGAAGATGGGAATGGAAGAATGGGAAGGCTATGGCAAACGGTCATACTCATGCAAGACTATCCTGTGTTTGAATATATCCCATTTGAAACTCTAATTAAAGATTCCCAAGAGGCGTATTATGCTGCCCTCAAGGCCAGTGATAAAGAAGGAAAATCTACAAGTTTCATTGAGTATATGCTGTCAGTAATCGACAAATCTCTTGATGATGTTATATCAGTAAGAAGTACGAAACTATCTAGTATTGAAAGAATAAAGTACTTCCTTAAATCAACTGAAACCGAATTCTCCAGGAAAGACTATTTAAAAACTTTTAAGACCATCTCCACTGCGACGGGTAGTAGAGACTTGCAACAGGGTGTAGAGTTAGGAATATTGAGGAAAACAGGAATCGGGAATAAAACAAAATACATAAGATCTACAGGGCATAACACTGTGTAAATTCCATTCTGCCTGTCACGCCTTTTGAGAAATATCAAAAGCCGCTGCCAGTTGTAGGTCAATTTACACTATACGTTGATGCAATCATTCCAAAGGAAAATGGTTTTATGCCAGACTTATAATGAGTGGTTCGTGCTTTGAACTATTGCCCCGCTACGAAGAGAGGTCCTGATTCTGCATTTTTTTCATTCACAGCTCCATTGACTGGAAAAACCGGGAGCTTTGACCATCCTTCGCCGGAATGTGATAAATTAATTAAACATCAAAGCTCCAGGTCATTTGCCTTGTCAACCAGATTCGGCCCGAAGTGGTCAGGTGCTCCGTTTTTTCCAACCAGTTCCTTAAGACACCTTATTGCTATCAATTCAACCACACCATCCACTTGTTCCCCCCCAGCTTCATCCATTTCTTATCAAGACCAAAATAATGGATTTCCTCTTTGCATGTCATGGACTTTGGATTACGGCTTATAATCTGCTGAAATAGTTTGATGAAATCGGTTGGCTGTTCCATGATTTAAATTAGATCGCTTTCAAAGTTAGGGTGTCCCTGTGACCGTGTCAATGAGGGATGGAGGTTAGTTATAAAGGGATTATCAACAAAGCTTGGATCGTTAGCTCCATACTATGCGTCTACTCAGAAAAAGCCTGCGAAAACCGCGCTTTAATATATACTTCTATCATGACTTGGAAGTCAGATATGAAATAAATGGAGACAGACCATGGATCATGTTGGGCTACTTATTGTCCGGGTTTGCTTTAAAAGACCGAAGACCAACATGGCAGATTGGCAGGTTACAAGCACAAATAAACAGCCAGGTAAATTACACTGAGCTTCTCAAACACAAGGAAAAAGAATTCACCTTGGAGAGGGTGCTAGAGAATGTTTTTCATTGAAGGTTCCTTGAAGGAATGATGAAATAGCCACTTTTATCTTCCAGTTATAGCTAACTTCAATCATTAGGAGAATATGATGAGGCAGCGGTTTTCTTTTTAAGGGATAGATTAAGGCAGATATCTTTCATTTCAAGCCCTTCGTTCATGCTTTTGATTTCCCTTATCGTGCTAAGTTCCCTCAGGGCATGTTCTGGATTACTATTTAAATAGGAGCCTGGTTGAATATTCTTCTAATAATGATCTAGATGTTTGTAGCGTTCTAAGGACATTTTGAGTAATCTCAAGGTATTCAGTCTCATGAACCCATTTTTTCATTGTCATTGCCCATTCGGTCCTGGTTTGAATTGATTCTACCTTTGTCCTGACATTGAGCTGAAAAAATATCAGTGCATAAAAAACCCCCCGGCGTGAACCGGGGGGCTTGAAGTATAGTCGGCATATTCTATTGACCAAAGCCTGTGTGTATTGGATGTTTGGACTGCCAGAAGACTTATATTATTCGGGGACACCAATAACATCATATTCAAGAAGGGGTGGATCTTCTTGAAAAAGTGGTGGTAGAGCCTCATCAAACCTGGCATTCACAGCATATAGTCTACTACCAAAAAGTGTGGCGGTAGTTGGACTCTTAAATTCCGGATGTACGATTACTCGGACAACTTCACCAGACTTATAATCAGAACTTAGTTCTACAACAGAAATTTGATTATAATCAGGTTGAACCAAATAAAGTGTTTTACCTTGCAAGACTAAACCATCATTTGCCGGAAGGAGTATTCCTCGAAGATCAATCTCCTGGGCATCTCCCGTTGAAGGATTTACAAGATAAATATGCCCTTCATCAGAGTTTCCAATGATTAATTTCTTGCCATCTGGTGTGGCAACAATGCCATTACTTCCTGTTTCTATATCCTCAAGATCTCCTGACAGTGGGATAGTTTCAACATCAATTGGATTAGGAAGTCTTCCATTATTTAGTAGTGGCACACGGTAAAATAAATGCTGATACGTGTCTGTGAAGTAAACTGCACTCTTTGTTACCACACAATCATTGATTAAGGTGTTAGGGAATTGTAATGTATTCAATTCAATAGATGCAATATTCGCACCCGTAGTGGCATTATAAACATAGGAAAATTCCTGGAGGCCCGCCACAAATAAATAATCTGTGCGTTTATCATAATCCAGACCAACAGCGTATCTTCCTGCCTGCTGAGGAACAATAATGGATCCTTCCCCAGTTCTCAGATCACCTTTATAGATTGCACCTGCAACTGAAGAACCTACAAAGAATTCAGAGCCATTTCCTTTAACGATACCTTCTGGAAAAAAACCAGTGGGTATAAAAATCTGTTCGGGAAATGCATTTTCATGAAAAGCAAGATTTGCTTCAGTATCAACTGCCCTGACGTCTGCAATACCTATTTGCTCTTTCTGGCAACTCATCAGCAGTAAAAGGAAACATAATAATGGAATTAAATTTCTCATGATAGTAGTTTTAGGATTAATAAATAGGATGTCAATAATAGGACGTATAGATCAGCATTATGTTGACTATCAGCATCAAAAATCCCACCATTCAACCATACCAAACCAAATCAGCAGCTGTTTAATTCGTAAATGGCTAAAGTGCCTCCACATCATATCTAACCTGGCTATCCTTAGTTTTAATGGCAAAATGAGTCCCCGTGTCTAAAGGCTCATATTACTCTATCTTAAAGCCCCAATTCGGCTCTCCTTTTTTGCTTTTTACCCGCTGAGTGAGGTCAAATCGCTACCCTACTTCCTGACACGGTTCCATAGTTAATACCAGCCATTGTATATCAGCTAATTATCATTAGATTTATTGGTCCAAGGATCTCAACAACTTCATGTGCCGGTGAATGATATATCCCTTTTCCCCTTCGTACTGAAAGCTAAACATTAATTTTCTAATCAATATGAAAAGACTAACATTTTTATCACTTATAGTGCTACTATTAGCGGCATGCAATTATGGTTCGAGTCAGGATTTGATACTCAATGATCTTGAGTATTTCGAGACGCAAGGCGTCAATGTCCTTGTGTACAATAACCTTTTTACCGGAGGTTTTAACGATGAGAAGACCGCCGGTATAGAATTGATTCACCATGGCGTCAGAACAGCCCAAGGCGGCGCTGTGAGACTTTCCAACACTCCGGAGCAATGGGATCTTGTTCCTGCAATACCAACTCGAACGGTAGACCATGCGTCGAAAACCATTGAGTCTACGTTAAGGTATGAAGATTACGATTTTGATTCGCGAGTGGTTGTCACGGCTAAGGGTAAAGGTGTTGAGATATCTGTTTACCTTGATAAACCCATTCCCAGGGAACTTGAAGGAAGTGCCGGATTTAATCTTGAGTTTCTACCCTCGCAATATTGGGGAAAGACCTATTTGATGGATGGGCGTCCCAATCGATTCCCGCGCTATGTGGTAGGTAACACCATTACGAGGCCTAACAGTGAAAAACTAAAGCAATTTAAGGGATATGTAACTTCCGACGATAGGGGAACCGGCAGATTTATCGATCCGCTTCCTCTCGAAACCGGCCGTACCATTCTTCTTGCACCCGATGAACCCGAACGTATGGTAAAAATCACCTCGCATGATGCCGATCTTATGCTTTTCGACGGCCGTGTGCTGGCACAAAACGGCTGGTTTGTAGTTCGCAGTTTACTTCCGGCAGGAAAAACAGGCAAGGTTTTAACCTGGACAGTTGAACCAAATGCCATTAATGGCTGGGTAAGAGAGCCAAATATCGGTTTCTCTCAGGTGGGCTACCTCCCTTCACAACAAAAAGTCTCTGTCATTGAACTCGACAAGAAAGACAAACCGCTTTCAAAAGCATCGATATATAAAATAGGCAACGACGGCAAAGCTACCGAAGTATTCAGCGGCAATATCGTACCCTGGGGTGACTATTATAAATATCACTATGTAAAATTCGATTTTTCTTCAGTTAACTACCCCCGGTATATACTATATTCAGTATGGCGACTTTAAAACAAATAACTTTTTAATAGAAAATAACGTTTACGATAGGATCACCGACGCCACCAGCGATATATGGATTCCAATACATATGAATCACATGTTGTAAACGAGGCTTACAGGGTTTGGCACGGCGAACCTTTTAAGGAAGGTTATCTCCAGGCTCCGCCAAACACCGATCACTTCGACCTCCATGGACAAGGACCAACAACCGATACCAAGTATAAAGCACTGGAAACGATCCCTGGATTAAACATAGGCGGTTTTTTCGATGCCGGAGATTTTGATATCGAGACAGGATCGAACATTTGCGTGGTGCAGAACTTTGTCCAAACATGGGAATATTTCAAACCCTTACGCGATCAGACTTTTATTGATGAGAAGCAACGTTATGTTGATCTTCACCGTCCGGATGGGACGCCAGACGTATTGCAGTTTATCGAGCATGGAACATTGCAACTGGTAGCTCAGGCAGAGATTATCGGCCACATGGCACAAACGCTCTCTAACTCTGTTCTCGATAATTACCATCACCTTGGTGACGCAGCCTCAATAACAGACGGCCTTCCTTATAATCCGAACCTTGGTCCTTACGAAGTAGCCCGTGACGGCCGGTCGAGCGGAGTTAAGGATGATATGTGGGCATTTACAAGCCGCAATCCTGGCCTCGACCTCAGGGCAGCAACGATGTTTGCCGCAGCAAGCCGGGCCTTGAAGGGATATAACGACGATCTTTCGGCAAGAGCCTTGCAACAGTCAAAAAGACTTCTGAAAGAGGCAACAGAATTACTTGCCAATCAGCCGCAGGATACTTGATGGCAGAGTCGGCGGATCAGCAAATATGGCCACCAATCTTCAACTGTACATCTCAACCGGGGAGCAACAATATGTCGATAAATTTCAGGAACTTTTATGGCCTGCACTTGAGCGTAGCGTCAGTGGCAACATTTTGACGGCATTACATGCCATACCGCACATGGACGCATCCTTCAAAGAAAAGCTCCGGCCTTATGTTGTAAAGTACAAAGAATATATCGAAGAGCTTGAAAAGGATAATCCCTACGGAGTACCCATCGGCCTTGGTAACTGGGCAGGAGGCGGAGGCATTGTGAGCTTTGGCACCACCATTTGCTTTGCCAACACACATTTCCCTGATATTATCGACGCCAGCCATGCTTTCAAAACCACCAACTGGCTATTTGGCTGCCATCCGTATCACAATTATTCCTTAGTGGCAACAGTGGGCGCCGCTCGTCCCAAAGAAGTCTTTTATGGTAATAACAGGGCTGATTTCTCATTTATTCCGGGCAATGTTGCTCCGGGTATATTATTCAGAAAACCCGACCATTTTGAAAACTACGACGACTGGCCATTTCTGTGGGGACAAAACGAGGGTACGATTGGTGGAAATACCAGTTATTTAATTTTTGGATCAGCTTTTAAGAATTTAATAAAATAGCGCAGAAGTGATCAGGAATCAATCTTAGCGGGTCGAATAAGATGAAATAACAGGTCCAAAAAATATGGCATTTATAAAAAGCCTGTTGGTGCCATACCAGTATCCCCTGAAATTGGGATTATCCATAAATGATATAACCTTGCCGCTGCCCCGGCTGCTTATCACTGCCCCTGGCGTAGACTTCAGTTTGTCATAAATTCCTTCAGGCACATACCCGCTCAGAAGAGGATCTGAGGTATACCTTAAGGGAACAGCATAGGGTCTGAACACAGGTTTTGCAATCAGGGTACTGTTGCGGAAGACCGGGATTTTATTTCGCACCAATCCGTAACCAAGGGGGTGAGATATGTCAATCTCGGCTTCAAATATAGACCCGGTGATTCGCCGGGCTCCAAAGTCTGATGAAAGGTCTTTGTATGCCTTTAATCCAGTACTATCCTGCTTCTCTTCCACAAATTCAAGATCAGCCAGATCATTCTTTGCCAGCCATTGGTTGGCAGAATTCAAAGCGATAATTGTTCCACCGCGCTTAAGCCATCGTTCCATCTCATTCTTCCCGGATTCGCCGATTTTACCATAGGACCCGGATGGCATAAGAATGTGGGTATATTCACTGATATCCAGCGTGTTCAGCTGGTCGATGTCAAGCAGAACCACCGGAATTTTCATTCGGGTGTCCAGGAGATGCCAGATCTCACCTGCTTCCAGGCTCCTGATTCCATCTCCTGTAAGAAGAAGAATGCTGGGCTTAGAAAGAGGCATAAACCGTCCACTCCCCATATCTACCCCCTGCGGGGTATAGGACGTGCCAAGGGAGTATATTTCAATACCTGCATCCTCTGCCGCATTCTGAAGGATGGCTCTGATTCTTTCGGGTCCGGAATCTTGTTTGGAGACCGGTATAAAAATACTTCCATAACTAAAGGACTCATTGATATGCTGGTTCTGATAGCCAATGGGTTCTGTAACAACCTGGACATTCAGTCCCTTTTCCAGTATTGAATAAAGCGCCCGGGGGGCATTATAGTCCTTCCAGGAGAACAGATAGCCCACTCCCTCCGGATCACCCGAAAGGGATCCCATCTGTGGTTCAAGTCCAGTGATCTGCTCTCCCATAATATCCTCACATGCCTTGCTTGTGGACAGGGCAGCATAGGGAGTATTGAAGGCATAGGGGAAGGTCCAGGTGGAAACATCATAGAACACGCTGTCTGAAAACGAAAGCGCAGGTTCAAACAAGCTTTTTATTAGCCTGATCTGGGATTGATCCAGGGATATCAAATAGGAAGTGCCAGGCCTGTACTGAGTTCCGTCCACAGTAATTGCACGGGTAAGCTCATGTACTTTAATTTTGTGCTGAAGCAAAATCTCAAGCAATTTTGACCTGAGTGCAGGATCTCCATTCTCTCCGAATACATAGCCCTTATTTTCAGAAATCTTATAGAGATTGGCGCTTTCGGAATAAAATTCCCTTTGGAAATCCAGAAGTTCTGTCCTTAATGCGTAGGAAGCCTCCAGGCTTGAAAGTGATACCGCTACCTGGTTGCGGATTGCAAAAGGAAAGCTAAGCTTTCCCCTGGAAGTTTCACGTTCAAAACCTCTTGTCCCCGCCTGCTCAAAGAGAATCCCAATACTTCCATTCACATCCGGATAGGATGATCCTTTCCCATAGTAAAAATCATCGTATTGTTCCTCTGTATAATAAAGAGATCCAATACTATCCAGTGCTTTCGAGTGAAATTGACCAATCATGGCGGTCAATTCGTTGGTTCTCTCAGGGGTAAAGGGATTGATCCGTGAAGGAACTCCGGGCTGGAAAAAGAAGGAAGAAGAGGATCCCATCTCGTGATGGTCGGTCTGAACATTAGGCTTCCATTCGTGAAAAACCTGAACCCGGCCCCGCTTTCGGGATGCTGAAGCAAAATCCAGTCCCGGTTGAGGTCAAACCAGTAATGGTTGGTTCTGCCACCCGGCCAGGTCTCCCGAAATCCCCTGCTGAGATCGTCAGTAATGGGCACTTTAGACTTATGCATATTTATCCAGCTGGCATGTCGGTTAAAACCATCCGGATTCAGACAGGGATCAAGTAAAATGATCATATTCTCGAGCTTCTTCTCCATAGCCTCGGACGTGGATGCTGCAAGGTAATAAGCCACCAGTGCTGAGGCATTGGATGCGCTTGATTCATTCCCGTGCACTCCGTACCCAAGCCTGACTACCACAGGCATTTTATTGATATCAAGAGAGGAGGATTGACCGGGATCACTCAGCTTTTGATGCGCAATCTGTATTTCATCCAGCATTTCATGATTTTCCGGAGAAGTAATGATCAGGTGAAAAAGGGGACGGTTTTCATGGGATCGTGCATATTCTTCATAGATGATCCTGTCCGAAGCCTCTGCAAGCTCCATCAGATAAAAGCTCAGCTGATCATGTGACATATGCCATTCACCTACCTGGTGTCCCAGGACCTCTTCAGGAGCAGGTATACCTTCCATATAAGTTCCATCCGGCAGATAGTAGTTCAGCTTTAGTTGGGCAAATATGCCCAGCGGAATAATCATCAGAATCAGACTGAGAATAAAAAATTTCAGAGCTGAAATATCAGCGTAGCTATGCTTATTCTCTGTCGATGGGCGTGCTTGATTTATGATCATCTATTTCTAATATTGGAATGAGATAAAGATAATTATTATAGCTAAGGATAATATTTGAATCAGTTTTTGCTAAATTTTGCATTGATTAAGTTTTGCCGTAGATTAACTGAAATTCTAAATCCTCCGTTCATGAAAACAGCAACAAATCAATCCAGCTGGCTCACGGGTGGTCTTTTGTTAGGGACCGTGTTCCTTGTAGCCATATGGCTTGTGAAACCCGTAGGCGTTTCCACGCAATTTGTGATTCTTGATGGCATAGTTTGGAATGCGCTTTCACCCGATCTGATCACTAAGGACCAAATAAATCAGAAGTACTCAAGTACCAATGCCTATCTGAATAAAAGCGATGGGAAATATGCCTCCCTTGTGGCCAGGCCCATCTCCTATGGATTTATTTTTGTGCTGAGCATGCTCCTGGGTGGTTTTGTCTCCGGAAAAAATTCAGAGACTAAACTGACAGCAGAGAACAAAGTTTCTCCACCTATTTGGAGGGAACGGTTTGGCAAATCGGCTGGGAAGCGTTATTTCTTCGCCTTTCTGGCTGGTTTCCTGGCTCTTTTTGGGGCTCGCCTGGCAGGAGGATGCACCAGCGGCCATATGATGAGCGGCATGATGCAAACTTCTTTAAGCGGCTATTTATTTGCCGCAGGAGCTTTTGCTACCGGGATTCCCCTGGCCATTCTTATTTTCAAGCCTAAAAAACAATAAGATGAATATCATACTCGCCATACTCATCGGATTTCTCTTTGGTTTTACCCTGGACCAGGTTAAGGCATCAAATCCTCAGAAAATATTAGGCATGCTGGCCTTAAAGGATTATCACCTGATGAAAGTAATCCTGTTTGCCATCGGTTTCAGCAGCCTTCTTTTATTCATCCTTCTAACCATGAATGCAATCGATCTCGGGCACCTGAGTATTAAGCCAAGCTACTTTGGTGTGATCCTGGGCGGAGCCATCCTGGGCCTGGGATTCGCATTGGGAGGTTATTGTCCTGGCACCTGCGTGGTGGCACTGGGAAGGGGCCGGAAAGATGCCCTGGCATTTTTACTGGGAGGGCTTTTAGGAGCATTTGTTTACATGCTTGTATTCGGCCTGATCAAGGACTCGGTACTCTTCAATCCCATTGCCGGAGGAGCTGTGACCATTGCGGAAACCAATCCGGATAAACTTGACTCCCTGATCCCTAATCTACCGAAATTGGCTGTGGTGGGACCAATTGCTGTGTTTTTTATGGTAGTAGCATATATATTGCCTGAACGGTTTCAGGAGGATTAAAATGCCTCATTAAAACTGAAGTAAAAACCCTGGCTCTCTTTTCTATTCGAAATTTCCTTAGGAGTCTATTTTAAAAATACGACCTTCTGAACTTCCCTTTTATTGTTGGCTGAAAAAACAAGCAAGTAGATCCCATCCGTCACAAGGTTGCCTCCATCTGATTCTCCATTCCAGTTCAGGCTGTATAAGCCTGGATCCTGGGGCTGTGAGGCCAACAATGTTCTGAATCGGGTTCCGGCCATGGATATGATCTCAATACTAACTTCAGAGGCCTGCTCCAGCCTGTACTCTATCCCATATCCGGAGCCATCAGGATGTGGATAGCAGGAAAAAAGGTTCTCTGGATCAACCTGGATATGTTTATCATTGATGGAAACCGGAGCGCTGCGCCTGAACTCAAGATCAAACCAGTTCAGGTTAAACAAATAACCTCCACCTCCTTTGAAGGTAAGCCTCAACTCATGCTTGCCTGATTCAAATTCGACTTCCACAGGACTTGTGGTATACCAATCCTGCCAACCACCGGATGACGATCCACTCACTTCTATAGTGGCAAGCAATTTACCCTCTATACTAAGCTCAATACTTCCTCCGCTGGCGACTGTGGCTACACGTGCAGTAAAATCATAAATCCCGGCCTCTTCGATTTCAAGTTCATAGGAACTCCAGTCATTATTCTCGATAAATCCGAGATTCAAACCACCACCCAGATCTGAACATGCCTCATTCAGGACTCCCGCTTTTCCGATCCACCTTTCTGCCTCATAAACATCAAGGACAAAAGGCTCAACTGAAACAATAAAATCCTGCTTATTCTTACATCCCTGGCTATTCGTAAGATATGCCGAATAAGTCCCTGCATGTCCGCTGCGGATTCCCTCAAAGGAAAATTCAGGCCCCTGTGAGCTCCGACCAGCGGGATCAAGCCAGGTCAACTCGCCAGTATCTTCATATTCAAGTAAGAGCTTCAAATTATCTCCTTCCATTGCCGAAACATCTGATGAATTAATCAGACTCTCATCGTTCACCTGGTGGAACGGATTCAGAAAGCTTCCCTCACAATTTGTATAGTGCACTTCTATGCTGTGATTGTCGGTCACATCGTGAAAAACATAAGTGCTGGTATAAATTTGAGTATCACCATCAATCAGCATCAAATCGGGTTTATAATTGAGTCCCCAGTCCATCGTAAATACAAGAGAATCTCCTGCTGACACATAAACTAATCCTTCAGGTAAAATAGACCCTCCTCCTGTAGCACTTGCGCTTATGGAATAATATCTATTTTGGCCCTGTAGACCAATCCAGTCAATATTCATGAGATTTCCACCTTCTTCCCCATGCTCGAAAAGCAGCTTTAAAGTATGCTTTCCCCTGTTCAGATCCAGGGAAGCCCCGAGGGTATCCGATGACAGCCTCAATAACAATGGAATCCTGAATTTTCTCATCAATTAGCATATAGAATTTGGAGCCAATGACCACATCAGACACTTTAATTTCCACCTGATACGCTTCAGTCCCCAGTATTTCCAAAACATATTCCAGCCAGTTGCCACTGCTAATATCCCTGACCACTGTAAGCGAATCATTGATATTTAAAGTGTCGGTCCCATCTTTCCTGAAATAGTCTTCTGCCTGGATGCGGCCGGGTACAACAATGCCAGGTGTTTTGCCAATACTATCCTGCCCGACTCCTGTTGTGGTGCCTATCACCTCCTGCATGGTGCCGTCCTCATTGTAGTACAATGAGTCTACACACACGTTTCTTCTGAAAAGAGAGGCACCCGGACCATAATCACCTGTATGGTAAAAATAATACCACTGACCGTGGTACTCAATTATGGAGTGATGGTCCTGGGCCCCCGGGGGGCTCTTTTTAAGATTCCCCTTGTATTCAAAAGGGCCATAGGGATTATCGGCCATGGCATAATATCCCTGGTAGGGATAACAGGTATTGCAGGTGTAAGAAAAATAGTAAATGCCATTGCGTTTATGCATGAAGGGGCCTTCTCCAAAATTTGAGGCTCCATACTCTATGATTCTCGGCTCCTCCGCCAGTTCAGTCATGTTTTTTTTGAGCCGGGCAATTTTAGGGACCTTTGAACCCCCTCCCCAGATCAGATAGGCCTCACCATCATCATCAACAAAGCATGTGGGATCAATTTCATCAGTGCCTTCGATATAATACCCACATCGGTAAAGGGGCCTTCGGGCTTATCACTGGTCGCAACTCCAACCACCCATTTCCAACCCAGGGCCATGTGAGGAAAATACAGGTAGTAAACCCCATCCTTATAGGCTGCATCAGGGGCAAACATAAATCCACCCTGTGTGATCCCCCAGCTTACATCCCGGGAATGCAGGATTTCGCCATGATCGGTCCATTCTATCATATCCGAAGAGGAGAAGACATGATAACCATCCATGGTGCTGTAATCTGTTGCATTATTCTGGTCGTGGGAAGTGTAAACCCAGACCTTTCCGTCATTCCATACCTGGGCCGATGGATCGGCAGTTCGAATGTGTTTAATGATTGGGTTTCCTGAAGTAATCTGGCCTCTTAAATTTGTATTACAAAGCACTAATAGGCTACTAAGCAGCAAAACGTTTATCATCCTGAATTCCATACCTGCAAAAATATACATTATATACTAAATTGATAATGGTGTTTATGGGTAAATTAAAATCCAAATTGCAGGATGGAACAACTCGTAAAAAACAAACAATACTACAAATTCAGCATCTACGGATTCCAGAAGAATCTGAGGTTCTTTGATGCCTTCTTCATCCTTTTCGGAATGACAGAAGCCTTTCGTTCGGGTACGCATAAGGGAATGATCATGGAGTACCTGAATCTGAATGGATGGGAGCATCAGGCCATAAACTATTACGGTCATACCCGTTCCTGGTCGCAAATGGGCTCAGCCATCTCTGCCCTTCTTGCCGGTTTTATAGTCTATTTTGGAGGAGATTATCAGGTCATTTTCCTGTATTCCATTTTCCCTCCTTGCTTTTGCGGGAATTTTTCTCAATCCCTGTTAAAAACAATTATTACCAGCCTCCTGGCCCTGGTATTTGGAATCATGGCAGACCACTATGGAGTGGGGCTTTCTCTCATCATAGTCTCTGGCCTGCTCCTGCTGATGTCTTTAATAATCGAGTTATGCACCAAAAAAACTAGCTGATTTTTTGTGGAATAACACATCAACCCTTGAGACAAATTTTCCACAAATCAAAAAACTTCAGCTATGAAAAACAAGTATCGTTTAATGATCTGCATGCTATTCCTGGCCATGATCTCATGTCAGAAAGAGGAAGCAGAAGCAGTAAAACAAAAAGGAAGCCTGCACCTGGATATCGGGGTGCTTATCAGCGTTAATGAAAAACCCAGCCTTTACAAGGCAGCCCCTGTGCTTGACGAATTTAATGTCCATATCTATAGTGCGGATCACACCGAGGTCCTTGCATTTGATAATGTGACAGACATGCCTGCAAATATTGAACTCGAGACCGGGGATTACTATGTGATTGCCTATTCCGACAACAACTTCCCCGCCGATTTTGAAAATCCATACTACTATGGGCAAACGGATCCTATTACCATCACCAGCAACACACAGCAAGATGTGCAGGTCAATTGTCTGCTAGCCAACACCATTGTTTCGGTGGTTTATTCGGACAATATCATCAATAATTTTAGCGGCTATATATGCACCGTTTCTTCCGATGCCGGATCGCTTGTGTATACAGAAGATGAAACAAGATGGGGCTATTTCCAGACCCTCCCCATGAATATCCTGGCTCAACTTACCTACTTAAAACCAGATGGAAGCGAAAGCACCAAAACCATGACAGGAAGCATTCCCTCGCCGCTTCCCAACAGGCACTATGAAATCACGGTTGATGCTTCCATCGACGAGGGAATGGCCAGCTTCCAGGTCCTGATGGATGAAACGGCTGTGGCCATGGAAACCATCGCTCTTTCTGACGAAGGCGTGGCCCCTCCGGCAGGAGCGGTGGCCTATGGGGAGTTATTAATCACCGAAATTATGGCCAACCCCACCGCCCTTTCAGATACCGAGGGGGAATGGTTTGAGATTTACAACAACTCCGACCATGTGATTAACTTACAGAACCTGATTCTGGAGAGAGACGAGATTAATATTCATACAATTACTGAGCCCATAGATCTGGCTCCGGCGAGTTACTATATATTATCCAGAACCGACCTTTCAACGGATCTTTCAAATGAATATGTATATGGCTCGGATATTACTCTGTCCAACACGGGAGCAGTGCTTTCAATTTATAATGAGGGTAGTGAAACAAGCCCAGGCGCATTGATCTATTCTCTCGATTATGGAGAAACAAATTTTCCTTCCGGAACAGGGGCTTCCATCGGCCTGAATCCCAATTTGCTGAATCCTTCGGATGCCCTTCTGGGTAGCTCATGGTGTATCTCAACGTCGGCATATAGCACGGGCGACCTTGGCACACCCGGAGCTGTGAATGATCTTTGTCAGTGAGAGTCGGGGCTTAAAGATCTTCCAGCCTGATTCCTTCTGATTCAAATACGAATCCGGGACCAAAAGCTTTGGCCGGTGTCTGATAGCCGGCCGGAGCATTCCCCTTGAGCACCTCCTTAACAGCTGCTATAGCTATTTGAGAGGTCCATACCAGCCCCCCCTCGGGACCATGCAATCTGGCAACAGCCTTCTGTCCTTTATCATCCCTGACTTCGCCCCAGACATGAGTGGTGGAAAGTTGACATTCTTCCATGGAAGGTCCGGGTTTTACGCCGCGCTTGAAAAAATTCCGAACCGCACTGAAGCGGAATAAAGGTGTGAGGAGCCCTAAAAAAGCCATTCCCTTTTTCATGGATGGGGAAAGGACAAGATAACTTTCAATGTTTGGAATACCCGTTGAAATATAGGCGGTAAAAACATCTCCCCAGGTAAGTCGCGTTGCCTCCACTTCACCATTCCCCAGATCAATCTGCCGGTACTTTTTCTTTGAGGGAAGCGAGTGCAATACACCATCCACCCTGCTCTGAAATCCATAGGGGATCATTTCAAACATGGTACGCTGGGTTCCCGGGGGCATTCCGGCCGGCCCGACGGATTGAAATGCCAAGGACAGATGAGTAGCCGAGGGCAGGCGCTTCTTCAGGTGCACAGCCAGACAATCCGTTGGAGCCACATCAAATCCAACTCCGGGCAGAAGCATGACTCCCTTCTCTTTGGCATCAATGTCCTTTGATGCAATGTCCTTGTAAACTGGTATTTCGCCGGTAATATCCAGGTAATGAGTACCCGATCTCAAACAAGCCTCCACCATGGGCCTGGCCGTGAAAATATAGGGCCCTGCACAATGCAGTACCACAGGAACATTCTTCAACTCCTTATCCAGCCTGTTTTGATCTTCCAAACCAAAAACCCGGTATTCCAATCCAAGTTCACCGGCCAGTTGCCGGAGTTCCTCCTCATTTCGACCTGCAAGAATCGGTCTTAATCCCTCCCTGACTGCCAGGCGGGCAGCCTCAGAGCCCACAAATCCATTGGCTCCATATATTAAAAATGACTTTGACATAAGAGGGAAACAATATCAGACGACTCCAGGGTTCATGAAAATTTTCAAATCCTGCTTGCGGGCCCATCAAATAAAAAAGGGAGCCTGCCTTAAAACGGGCAAACTCCCCTTGAGACAAGCAATCACTATTTAATGACACACTGTTTTGCCGACAGAAAATTCCCCAGTGTTGAAATTGTAGGTCAGGGTTCCTATGTAATGGCTCCCATAACTTCCTTTAAGATGGTAGCGCCAACTTAATACTCCAGTCCCTGCACCATATTTATCGAACTCCATCATCTCGAATGTTTCTCCGGTATAATAACTGGTGACCTCTCCTTTGAAATGGTACTTTTCCCATACCAGCTCACCTTTCTTATTGTAGTGCACAGTAAGATGAAGATCAACCGTTCCCATAACATAATCCACGTATGTACCATCACAAAATACAGAGGTTGCATAAGCGGACTTCTCCCAGGTATTAACAGTCCGGTCACCATTTTTGGCAGAGAGTGGCATCAGAGCAGCGCCTGCAAATAGGCAGAAGATCAATAAAAAGCTTTTTGTTTTCATCATATTTGTTTTTAGGTTTAATAATACCCCTTAAGTTAAGCCGTGGACCTCATATCAATTTTGCCATGCGTCCCATTCATTTTGCTCAGCGTGTCAGGATGTTGGATGAAATGTTTAGTTTTAAGCGAGCTAAACTTAGAGCATGAAAAAACGTTTGCACCTTTCAATGATTGTTTCCATACTCCTGTTCACCGGGGTTCTTGCACAAAATCCTTTCATTAACCACATGTACACTGCTGATCCTTCAGCCCGGGTATTTAATGACACCCTGTACGTCTATCCTTCACATGATCCTGATACGGCCACCTGGTTCAGCATGGTCGACTGGCATGTGTTATCCACTACGGATATGGTGAACTGGACTGACCATGGGGTTGCCCTGTCGCTTGACGATCTGAGCTGGGCCGATCATGAGGCCTGGGCTCCCGATTGTGAATTCAGAAATGGAAAATATTACTTCTACTACCCGGTTGAATCCAACTACATTGGGGTGGCAGTGGGAGATAAACCCTATGGGCCCTTTGTTGATCCCCTTGATGGCCCTCTCATCACAAGGGAAACAACCGGGGTAGTGAATAACCGTGATTTAATTGATCCCACCATTTTTATTGATGACGATAACACCCCCTACCTGATCTTTGGTCAGAATGATGTAAATATTGTCAGACTGAATGACGACATGATCTCCTTCGACGATTCGGTAAGGGTGATTGAGGGCGTCGATGATTTTTTTGAAGCAGTCTGGATGCATAAATACGACGGGAAATACTATATCTCCTACTCGGGCAGGGGAAAGATTCTTTACGGAATTGGAGACTCTCCCTATGGGCCCTTTCAGTACCAGGGGGAGATTCTGGATGAAGTAAACAGTGGCACCAACCACCATTCCATAGTGGAATATAAAGGAGATTGGTTTTTGTTTTACCATAACTCGGACCTCTACTTCACCCACAATCCTGATGTGGAACCTGTGATGAACTGGGAGGGGAACAACCCCTTCAGGAGATCTATCTGTGTGGACCGGCTTTACTATAATGAAGATGGCAGCATCCGAAAGGTTCTTCCCACAAAAGCGGGACTAAGTGGAATTGATTTTTCAGCTTCAGACTATGACAACCCGGCCATTTTTGAAAAGGGTCAGAATCCGCCCCATGCTTTTCACAAGCCCTATAATGCCGAGGGAGAAGAAAACTATCTCCTGCTGAACGGATCACTGGAAATTTAAATGGGTGGAACGCCCCGAACTGGTTCCCGAAGGTTTTGAAGATCCTTCCTTTAACACTGAGAATTGGGACGAGATCAAGGTCCCCTCAAACTGGCAGATGGAAGGATACGGACACCCCAAATTCAGAAATGTTGCCCTGTCCTTTGAAAGCGATCCTCCTCATATTCCCGCTTACTATAATCCCACAGGATGCTACAAGCGTAATTTCACTGTGCCTTCAGGATGGAAAGAAAAGCAGGTCATGCTGCGCTTCGAGGGAGTTAAATCGGCATCCTATGTCTGGATCAACGGACAGAAGGTCGGCTACAACCAGGGTGGCTTTGAACCTGCCGAATACAATATCACTCCATTTATTACAGAGGGTGAAAATGATATCTCGGTTGAGGTGATACGCTTCAGTGATGGATCCTACCTGGAAAACCAGGATATGTGGCGACTGTCTGGCATATACAGGGATGTGAAAATCCTGGCCCTCCCCAATGTGCACATTGAAGATTTCTATTACAGCACCGACCTGGATAAGGATTACATCAACGCTGAATTAAAGGTTGAAGTTAAGCTTGCCAACAGCAGTGGAATTAAAGCTAAGGTTTATTCACTGCAGGTGGATGTTCTGGATGGGCAAGGGGCTTCGATCCTGGATGATTTAATTGATGAGAAAGTTTCTCTTTCCGGAGCAGCTCCATCAAAAAATCCAAGTTCAGAGCCTTGTGAAAAATCCCCTAAAATGGTCAGCCGAAAATCCAAATCTCTATCAGATAAGCTTTGTTCTGAAGGATGAGAAGGGGAAAATACTTGAATCTTTTGATAAAAAACTGGGCTTTCGTGAAGTTGAAGTAAAAGGTGAGGTAATTACGGTTAATGGGGTGCCTGTTAAGCTAAATGGAGTTAACAGCCATATGCACCATCCCGAACATGGACAGGCTGTTCCCCTGGAGACCCTGAAAAAGGACCTGCTATTAATGAAGCGTTTTAACATCAACTCTGTCCGGACCAGTCATTATCCCCCTACTCCCGAATACCTCGACCTGGCCGATGAGCTGGGAATTTATGTGATCGATGAGGTGGGTGATGAGGCCCATGCAAACATCCAGCTCTCCTACGATTCAACCTACACTGATATGTACCGCGATCGTGCCCGAAAGCTGGTGTACCGCGACAGGAACCATGCATCGGTACTTATGTGGAGTGCAGGGAATGAATCCGGAAGCGGACCCAATATCCAGAAGGTGATTGAAACAGGGCTGGCCATTGACCCATCCCGCCAGGCCTGGATGTATGGTGGAAATACCTTTTATATTCCTTTTGAGCCTGTTACAGGACCACGGTACTGGACTCCCATTCAATTAAAAAACCTGGCGGAAAAAAAACTGCTTGGACCAGACGATCTGCGTCCTTCATTTATGGATGAATACCTTGCTGCCACCGGAAACGGACTGGGAGGGATGGATGAATACTGGGATCTTATCTGGCGTTATCCCCGTTTATCAGGAGGAGCCATATGGGATTGGATCAGCCCGGGAATTCCCACTACGCTTTGGACAACACCAGATGCTTCGGGCCATGAGAACCATGGTGCCATAATGGGGAGGCCTCAATTTACAGATGGGTATGAAGGCAGGGGACTGAAATTCAGTGGTCACGACGACTGGGTGGAGTTTTATCGCGATCCCAGCCTGGACCTTGACGGATCTGAGCTCAGCATCAGTTTCTGGGTTAAGCCCGAAGAGATTCCCCAGCCCAACACCTTTCTGGCAAAAGGAAAATATGGATTTGGACTGATCATGGACACACCCGGAAGTCTGGAATTTTATCTCCAGCTGCATAAGCCATGGAACAGTCTTTCCCTCCCCTACATGGAAGGCAAAAGTGAACGCCAAAGTGCCAGGGCAAGGGTACCTGAAAACTGGTACGGAGAGTGGCACCATGTTGCTGGTATTTATGATGGAAGCACTATCAAACTATACATCGACCAGGAAATCGTAGCCGAAACCGGGGCCAGCGGAAATATAGTAGATACGCCCTTCCCCATTTGCATAGGTCGTGAAGCTGAAAGTCAGGACCAGGGTGAATATTCAGGCCGACTCTCATCCATGACCATGGACCAGCTAAGAATTTTTAATACAACAACTCCCATCGAGAGCCTATCTGATGGGGCTTACCTTGAAAATGCTGTGCTGGCCCTGGACTTCGAAGAGGATGCCAAAGGCGAAACTTTTTACAGTACCGGACTGGGTGGCAGAACCTATGGCATCATCTGGCCCGATCGCGAAATTCAACCTGAAATCCACCAGATCAAAAAATCAGGCCAGCCCATAGCCACTGAAGCCATTCAGCCAGAAGGAGGGGCTATTCAGGATTATCAACCGCCACCATTTTAAAAACCTGGATGAGTTTGAGCTACACTGGGAGATGCTACTGGATGGCAAGCCTGTTGAGGAGGGAAAGCTGGATATCAGTCTTGAAGCGCAGAGTCAGGCCGAAATTAGCATACCCTATACCCTGCCAAAGGATGAGGGGGAATTGATTTTGAGCGCTTCTTATGTTTTAAAGGAAGCAAATATATGGGCTGAGGCAGGTAAGGAAGTGGCCTTTGAGCAGTTTGTCCTCCGAAAGGCTCCGGCAAAAACAGAAACAAACCAACAGGGAAAAATTCAGCTTGAAGAGAATGAAAATCAGCTGATCATATCCGGCAAGGATTTCTCTTATACCATTAGTAAAACCGATGGGCTCTTTGAGCTCTTTGAGTATAAAAAAAGCCAGGTTCTAGAATCAGGCCCACTGTTTAATATCTGGCGGGCACCATTGGCCAACGATGTCGATCCCTGGGGCTCCTATACCTACTCCAACGAGCATAGTATGGAAGGACTGGGAAGAAGCATTGACAATCAGCTTCGTGCGCTGGGCATGCGGGATATGGAGGTGCAGCTTGACGGGATCAAGTTAAAAATGATAAGTAAATCATCACTTGAGATAAGCTTACATAAGTATTATAATTCCAGTAATATGCAGGGTGCCTTCGAGTGCAAGGAAATATATACCATTCTTGCTGATGGAAGCATAAATATAGATGTGGAAGTTATCCCACACGGAAATATGCCCGATATTTTACCAAGGGCCGGCTTGCAATTTGCACTGCCAAAATCATTTGAGGCCCTGGAGTGGTATGGCCGGGGTAAATTCGAGACCTATCCCGATCGTAAAACGGGGGCTAAGATTGGTATCTGGCAATCCACCGTGGATGAGGAATATGTTCCTTACATCATCCCCCAGGATTATGGGAACCACAGTGATGTTCGCTGGTTAAGGCTGCAAAACGAAAATGGCCACGGCATCCACTTTTCCAGCGAGGAGCTGATGAACTTCTCTTATCACAAATACACCACTGATAACCTGTCCAGGGCGGTGTACACTTACCAGTTGCAGGAAGCGGATAAAAATACACTGAACATAGATTTTGAAGTCTCCGGAGTGGGCGGCACAGCGATCAGACAATTGGAAAAATACAGGGTCAAGCCCTCAGTTATGAAGTTCTCTTTCACCCTAAAACCATTCTGATATTATGATACAAAGAGTTGCCCTTTTAGTGGTGGGTATAACACTAATGATTATACAGCAGGCTCATCCCCAAACCCAAAGATCCATTAATGATCCCCTGCCTGCCAGACAGGTACACCTCGACTTTCATACTTCACAATTGATTCCTGGCATCGGTGAGAGATTCTCCAAAACTCAATTTCAGGAGGCGCTGAAACTGGGAAGGGTTAACCACATTAATATTTTCGGGAAGGGCCATCATGGCTATAGCTACTATCCCACCAGTCTTGGAACCACTCACCCCAACCTGGACTTTGATCTGCTGGGTGCCCAGATTGAGGCCTGTCATGAAATTGGGGTAAAGTGCCCCATCTATTTCACCATTGGCTGGAGTGTACATGACGCAGAAGAGCATCCCGAATGGGTCATTAAACATCGCAATGGCGAAATGGCGACCATCAACCTCGATCTGAATGCCCCACCTGAGGAAATAAGACCCCATTACTCATGGAAATGTCTTGATCCAACCATTGGAGGGGGCTATCATGATTATATCGTGGAAAATGTTACGGAAATCTGTGAGAGGTATGAGAATCTTGATGGATTCTGGTTCGATATTTATCACATTATACCGGCAAGTTATACCGAATATTCTCTTGAAAGAATGAAGACTGAGGGTGTGGACCTGGATGATCGTGAGGCTGTGGAGCGCAGTTATGCGCTGGCCATGAGGGCGCACATGAAGGCGCTTCGTGAGCTGGTGGCAAAATTTCATCCTGAAGCTACTGTATATTTTAATTCTGCCACGCATATACAGGACAAGGCTATTTTTCGGGAACGGCTTTTTGAGATGAACACCCAGGCCGAAATGGAAGATCTTCCCACCACCTGGGGCGGATATGATAAACTTCCTCTGGAGGCAAAATTTCACCTGGGCCAGGGGACTCCCGCCGTTGCCATGAGTGGAAAGTTTCATAAGGCCTGGGGAGAATTCGGCGGATTCAAACATCCCGATGCCATCAAATACGAAGCTGCCGCAATGATCTCCTTTGGAGCTTCCTGTAACTTTGGCGACCAGCTCCATCCTTCCGGGGAAATGGACCTTGATACCTACCGGAATATTGGGAAGGCATATGATTATGTGGAACAGATAGAAGCTTACGGACCCGGTGGAATCCCCGTATCGAAACTTGGTTTATGGCTAAGCCTGGATCATGCGGCTGATTATGGCGTGGTCAATATCCTGCTTCAACTGCATCACGACTTCATCGTAGCCAATGAAGAAAATCTGGATGAACTGGAAATGCTTATTATTCCTGGCCATGCCTGCCTTAGCCCTGCCCAGGCGAAGCGCATCAATAATTGGGTAGTTGACGGAGGAAAACTCATAGTTTTTGGGGAAGGAGCAATGGATAGGGATCGATCAGAATTCCTGCTGGACGTGGGCTGTGAATACCTTGGAAATTCTGAATATGACTTCGATTTTACGGTTATCCAAAAGGACCTTGAAGAAGAAATGGTGAGCACTCCTTTTCTCAATTATAAATCGGGAATGCTGGTCAAAGTCGGTTCGGGTGAAGCCCTGGCCTTAATCAGGGAGCCCTACTTCAACCGTACATACGGCCAGTACTCCAGTCACCGCGAAACCCCATATAAGCTTGAAAACTCTGAGTATCCCGCCGTGGTAAGAAGCGGGAATGTGATCTTCTTTGCCCATCACCTGGATCAGCTCTATTTCGAAAACGGCGTACGCCTTCACCGGCAGCTGGTCGCCAATGCCATTGATCTCTTATACCAGAAGCCTTTGCTTTCTGTATCGAATCTGCCCAGCTGTGGAAGGGTATCCTTGCTGCATCAGAAGCAGGAACAGCGTTATGTTACCCACCTTCTGTATGCACCGGCCCTGCTCAGGGGCGAGGAGATTCAGGTGATTGAAGATTTCCTCCCTGTTCCCGGAGTGGAGATTGAAGTAATTGTTCCCGAGGAAATCAAAGAGGTTTACCAGGTCCCCGGAAACACCAAACTTGAATTTCAAAGAGAAGGAGATCTTATCAGGGTAAAAGTACCCACTTTCACCATGCACACTGCAATCGTTCTGAACTATGGTGACTCCGGTTTTTGATGTAACTTGTGGAATGCCCACCATAAACTAAGGACATGGCACTACAGATCATTCCATTTAAATCCAGTATTAACACCTGCTACATTATCAAAGACAGGGGAGCAATTCTGATTGATGCCGGCTCCTTCAACAATGTGGGGGACTTCTCTAAAGTTCTCAGAAAAAACCAGATGAAGGCAGAGGAGATTAAGCTGATTGTTCTAAGCCATGGGGATTTTGACCATGTGGGAGGCACAAAGGAGTTGAAAGAGCTCACCGGAGCTGATGTGGCCATCCACAAAAATGACAGAAAGAACCTGGAGGAGGGGATTATTCACTGGCCCAATGGAGTCACCCGATGGGGTCGCTTCACCATTTCTATTTTCAAGCCCTTACTTAAGAACAAAATGGCCTTTCCCCTGGTTAAGGCAGACCTGGTACTTGGAGACAATGACCAGTCCCTGGCTGAATTCGGAATTGACGGGAACATTATTTACACCCCTGGGCACACACCCGGATCCATTAGTGTATTGCTAAATTCAGGCGAAGCTTTTGTGGGTTGCCTGATTCATAATAAGGCTCCCTTTGTTCTCAAACCTGGTCTGCCCATTTATGCACAGGACATAGACCAGTTGAAAGAAAGCCTGAAAATGGTGATCGACCGTGGTGCCAGAATCCTTTATCCCGGTCATGGTAAGCCGGTACCTGTTCAAAAAATACTCAAATATCTAAACTGATATTCTCATGAAAAAAGTCCTCTTCCTTCTTTGCCTTTCCTTTGTACTGGTATCCGGGTATTCCTTTATTCAGGCAGAGACCGACGCTATATCCGGATCCACTTACATGGCCGAAACCCGGGGGCCTGAGAATGGTACCCTGCTCGTAATTGGGGGAGCCGCTTCCAACATATTTTATGAGAAATTCATGGATCTGGTGGGGGGAGCAGACGCACCCATTGTGGTGATTCCAACCGCCGTGACCAGCGATCCCCTTACAGCAGATGATCTGGAAAATTTTAAAAATAGTTTCACCAACAGGGGATTTCTGAATGTGATCTGTACTTCATACCCGGGATCGGGATGAAGCCAACAGCCCGGAGTTCTACAAAGTCCTTGAGACTGCAAGCGGGGTCTGGTTCAGCGGAGGGCGGCAATGGAGGCATGCCGATTCTTATCTGGGTACCAGAACTCAAAAGGCCTTTTTTGATCTGCTGGACCGCGGAGGGGTGATTGCTGGCAGTTCGGCCGGGGCCACCATCCAGGGATCTTACCTGGCCAGGGGAGATACCAGGGCCAACACCATTATGATGGGAGACCATGAAGAAGGGCTGGGATTTATCTCAAACGTGGCCATAGATCAGCACCTCTTCGCCAGGAACAGGCAATTTGATCTTTTTGAAATTCTGGACGAAAG
This sequence comes from uncultured Bacteroidota bacterium, assembly GCA_963713725.1. Lineage (GTDB taxonomy): Bacteria > Bacteroidota > Bacteroidia > Bacteroidales. The sequence continues at coordinate 34,702 of CAVQMZ010000023.1, read as the reverse complement.
GCCTGAACTTCTGGGGATCGGACTTGATGAAAATACGGGCATCATAGTGCAGGGGGATAAATTTTCAGTCCTTGGAGAAAGCTATGTAGCCATCTACGACGGCACACGCTGGTCGGCCGAAAGAGACACCATCTATCAGCTGCCCAAAGGTAGCCGGGGGTTTTATCTACTCAGGGAGGGAAATCAGTATGACTTGAAAAAAAGGGAGGTAATCAGGTAATCCTGTTAAAAAGCCCGCGCGTCCGGCTCTACTTTATTGGCTAACTTTAAGCCATCATGAGTCAGACTAAATTAGAATTGCTGAGTACCCTGTTTCACAGGTGGTGCGGAGAGAAAATCACATCCATAAATAAAATGCCGGCCTCCGGATCCCCCAGGGAATATTACCGGATAGAAGGCACAGAGTCCAGTGCCATTGGGGCCATCAATACGGACCTGGAGGAGAACCAGGCCTTTATTGAATTCAGCAGGCATTTTCACTCACTTGGCCTGGCTGTTCCTGAAATTTACCTGGTCGATCTGGGCAACCACGCCTATCTGCAGGAGGACCTGGGCGATCTTGCCCTCTTCGATTATCTTTTCCAGGTGAGGGACAAGGGCAGTTTTCCTCCTGAACTCGTTCAGGTATATAAGAAGGTGCTCACCGAATTACAAAAATTCCAGATTCCCGGTTCGAAGGATCTGGATTACTCGGCATGTTACCCGCGGGCCAGTTTCGACCGCCAGAGCATGCAGTGGGATCTGAGTTATTTTAAGTACTATTTCCTGAAACTGGCATCCATACCCTTCAATGAGCAGAAACTTGAAGATGACTATAACACCCTGATTGAATTCCTGTTGGAACAGGACACGGACTATTTTTTATACCGGGATTTTCAATCCAGAAACATCATGCTCAGGGATGGAGAACCCTGTTTTATCGACTACCAGGGAGGCCGAAAAGGAGCACTTCAATATGATGTGGCTTCACTGCTTTACGATTCCAAGGCCGATATTCCCCCGGAAATAAGGGAAGAACTACTGGAACACTATATCGAAGAATTAAGTCATTACCCTGATGTGGACCAGGAAAAATTTCGATCTTCCTATTATGCCTACGTACTGATCAGGATCATGCAGGCCATGGGTGCTTATGGATTCCGGGGATTCTACGAAAAGAAAACCCACTTTCTCCAGAGTATACCCTATGCCCTGGGGCATATCAGATGGATTCTCGAAAATGTGACCCTGCCCATACATCTTCCTACCCTGCGGAAGGTCCTGGAAGACTTGTTGACCGCCCCAAAGCTCAAACGCTTCAGGGACAAGGAGGGACGTAAATCTACCCTGACGGTATCCATTAGCAGCTTCAGCTACAAACATGGAATCCCCGACGATCCCAATGGTCATGGCGGCGGTTATGTATTCGACTGTCGGGTGATCACCAATCCCGGCCAGAGGAACAATACAGAAGCCTTTGCGGAAAAGATAAGCCTGTGTCTGACTTTCTGGATCAGCAGGCCGATGCGCAGGAATTTCTGAGCTCTCTCTTCTCACTGGTAGACATGTCGGTGGACAAATATGAGGACCGTAGCTATAATCACCTTATGGTGAGCTTTGGTTGTACCGGGGGGCAGCATCGCTCTGTTTACTGTGCTGAAAAACTGGCCCAGCACCTCAGGGAAAGTCAGAGTGTCCGTATGACCCTCTGGCACAGAGAGCTGGACTAAAGCCTCTCCATATTCTAATTATTAACTGTAAACTGATACTTCCCACTTCCTGTCTTATACACAGCATAGCCCTCATCCATCTCCACAAATTCGACCCCGCTTGCCTGACTGGCCTCTTTACCACCTTCGCTTACATCACCTGGTGAATTTGCCGGCACATGAATAGTGGCATAACAACTCACCGGAACAACTACCTCCATGGAAAATTCATCAGCCTTATTAGCCCAGGAAATACCTCCCATACCATAGGAAGTATTGTTCATGTAGGAAACTTGCTCCATCTCCTTCACAGGCTGTGGCTTGAAAACGATATGCCGGTACCCGGGCTCCCTGGGATCCGCTTTCATTCCGGCCAGGTTTCTGTAGAACCAGGTGAGTCCACCTCCAAACATGGGATGGTTATGGGAGTTTGCTTCGTCCCAACGCTCCCTTGTGGTGGAGGAACCCAGTTCGATCCAACGACCAAAGGAGGGCTCAGTGGTCTTATTCAAGGCCTCAAAGGCCTCCTGGTTCAGTCCGTTTTCGGCCAGTACCTCGAAGAAAAAACGGGTTCCGATGATGCCCGTGTCAATGTGCCCTTTGTTTTTTTGTATATCCGATTTCAAAGCTGCCACCACCCCGCCGTACTGCTTCCGGGGAACACCCATTTTTAATGCCAGGATATTGCCCCCGGCATCTCCGTAAGAGCCTGTTTTCTCATTGTAGAACCTTTCCCCGAAGGCGCGGGCAGTCCTTTCGGCCAGTGAAGCATACTCCATGGCCTCATCATCTTTGCCAAGAGCCCGGGCACTTTTTGAAGTCAGATCGGCGCAGTACCAAAGGTAAAAGGTGTGCACCATCTCATCGGGAATAAATTTTCCGGGTGGTACCCATTCTCCCAGATTAAACCACTTCAGTACAGAGCCATCCCTGGCTGTCCTTTTGGAATGCATGATCCCGTCCTCGCCGGTCCAGGTTAGCATGTAGCGTAAATAAGCCTTCATTCCTTCATAGTTATCCGCCAGCATATCCAATGCACCATACTGGAGGTAAAACTCCCAGGGCATCACACAAATCGCAGCTCCCCATGCAGGTCCTCCCCCACAACCCGGTTGCCATGGTGCACCGTTGGGCACATAACCGGTTTCGGGATTCTGGGCATCCATCATATCCCCGATCCATTTCTGATAAAAGTTTCTTGCATCATAGTTATGCAGTACAGTCATGCAGGCAATCTGGCCATCACCTGTATAGCCCGACCGTTCACGATGGGGACAATCACTGGCAATCCCTCCATGCATATTGTCGGTCTGGCTCCTCCTCCATATGGTATTGATCTGATTAAACAGCTCGTTGGAAGTTTGAAAGGTGGCTGAAGGTTCTATGTAGGTATTCACCGCCTCTGCACTCAGATGTTCAGCTCTGAGTTCACCAGGCCAGTTGAATAATCTCCACTCCACTGAATACAAACCAGTTGAACCGGGGCGCATAGTTTTCGGGCCCCTCACCCCGGAATATATAAGTGTTGTCACCCGAATAGAGGTTTCCGTTAAAGGCCAGCTCCACCTCGTGCCCGGCAGGCCCCTCCACATTGTGAAGCCGGACCCATCCGGAGATCTCCACTCCAAAATCAACCAGATAGTGCCCTTTTCCTTTCTTCTCAATGGAGACGGGCTCAAATCGTTCAGTGACCCTGTCGGGATGGGCGCAGTGTGCCACAAGTTTCCCTTCAGGAGCCTCCCTTAAAGCCACAGGCTCCCACTTTGAATCATCAAAGCCCGGAGTGCTCCATCCGGGCTGCTCCATGCGGGCATCGTAAATTTCTCCATAATATACCATGTCCATCAGTATGGGACTTTTGGAAGCTTTCCATGTTTCATCGGATATAATCGTCTCTTCGCTTCCATCCTCATAGGTGATGTGAACCTGGCACAAAAATCGTGGCGATCCGTAGGCAGCACACCAGAATTTGGCAGGGTTGTAGAAACCATTACCCAGGATGCCACCCATGACGTTAGCCCCCTTCACCAGATGCTCTTTAATATCGTAGGCCAAATACATGACCTTATATTCCCTGAAATTATCGGGTAAATGGATGAGGGCCTCGGCTAAGCTCAGGACGCTTTCCATAATTGGTCTGATTGGGAACCAGGAGATCTTCTCCCACTTTCTCTCCATTGAGATAAAGTTCAAAATAACCCAGCCCGGTAACATAGGCCACCGCAGAGGCCACCCTGGCTTTCACCTGCAAACTCCTTCCTCAGTAAGGGCGCAGGCGGACCAAAATCATCAGGTCGACCGTCCGGACCACCCCCCGGCTTGGGAAGGGCCTCTTCCCCCTGCCAGGGGGCACCAATCCAGCTTGCACTCCAGTCAGCAGGCTCCAGCAAACCCATTCTCCAAAAGGCCGGTTCACTCCATGATGAGGCCTCTCCGTCACTGTCCCATACCCTCACCTGCCACCAGCACTCCTGCCGTGATGAGAGCGGGACTCCTTCATAGCTCACCCGGGTCGATTGGACTGACATATTCTTTCCGCTATCCCAGAGGTCTGGCTGACCAAGTTTTCTTTTTGAACTCGCCACCCTGATTTGCCAGGCGCTCTGTTCCTGTCCACGAATTCCCTCAGGGGCCACATTGATCCATGATAAGCGTGGCCGGAGGACATCCACCACATCGGGGTTTTCAAGGTATTCGCAGCTTAGCTGGCCGGGGGTCAGGTTGCCACCGGGAGTGCAGGATGCCAGTAGCCCGGCATAAAGAATAATGAAGATGTATCGCATGAAATATCTGCCTTTGAGGGTTTAGCCTCACAAATTATTAAAATAGTACATACCCTCCTGCACATGTGCATAAAGAATTTCCTTTTACCTTTGCGCTCGGATGGAGGTGCAGATAATATTTTGTACCTGACAAGGGTCAGCTTGTGGAATCCGGTAACCATGAGGAAATGATGAAAATCACAGATGGTAAATACCGGAACCTGAGTGAACTCCAATTTATACCCAATTAAAAATTAAGTCTTATGCAGAAGCTACTTATTCTATTTATTCTATCAGCCACTTTTACTTCGCTTTACGCGCAAAATGATCAATTCAGGGGAAGCGATCGCAATGGAATTTATCCCGATACCGAACTTTCGGACCAATGGCCTGAACAGGGACCTGAATTAATAGCAAGCCTGGAGGGAATCGGAGATGGCTACGGATCCCCCTCCTTTAACGAAAGAGGCCTTTATATTGCAGGAATGATCGATTCAAGTGGATATATCTTTCATTACTCCTTTGACCACGAGCTTCTCTGGAAAATACAGTATGGTAAGGAATATTCCTATAAATATACAGGAGCAAGAGGAACACCAACCCTTGAGGAGAACAGGCTTTATTACTCCGGAAGCTATGGTGATGCCTTTTGCCTCAACAATGAGACCGGCGAGTTTATCTGGAGAAAGAATATATTCGATATTTACATAAGTAAAACCAGCAAATGGGGATACACCGAATCCCCCCTTCTTTATAAAAACCTGGTAATACTCACCCCTGGCGGAGTGGGTCAGAATCTGGTCGCCCTGGATAAGATGACAGGCGAACAGGTCTGGAGCACCAATCTGGACTCGGCAGTAAATGCCTACAACTCACCCTTTCTCATTTCTTATAAGGGAGAAGATTTTTTCCTGCTGAATACCTCGGCAGAACTGCTCATGATTCATCCTGAATCAGGTCGCACAGCCTATCGTCATCCCATTGAACATCGCTCAAACAACCATGCCATCTCGGCACTTTATTCCGATGGGAAAATCTTCTTCTCCTCTGGTTATGGTCAGGGCTCAGCTTTGTTTGAGCCCAATGAGCTTACAGGTGGTTTGGATACCATTTATTCCAACCCTGACCTTGACTGTAAGTTAAGTGGCCTGATCCCTTTCCAGGGAACCGTTTTCGGAACCTCTGATAAAAAAAAACAATGGGTGGGGGTTGACCTGGAATCAGGCCAGACCGTATTTACCTCAAGGGAGATTAAACCGGGTTCCTTTCTTTTGGCGGACCACAAATTCTTTATTTTTACAGAAACCGGTGAGGTGGCTCTGGCCATTCCTGAAAAGGATGGATTTTCAGTAGTCAGTCGCTTTCACATTCCTGTACAGCCAGCGCAGCAAGCCTTTGCTCACCCGGTCATTGCACAAGGGCATTCTTTACATCAGGTACCGCGAACATTTATGGCTTTACGATGTCAATAATCAATTAGAATATAATTTTTTCATACCTTTAAAACTAAACAACTAATCCAATTATCAAACATCATGAAAAAAATCATTACTCTTTCTCTAGCCCTGGTTCTGTCCCTCAGTGTTTATTCCCAAACCAGTGGATTTGGGATTGGTGCAAATCTAGGATCATCCCTTGATTTTAGCATGAAATACTGGACCAGTGAATCTACTGCTATCGCCGCTGCTGCCGGTTTTACTTTTTGGAACTATGGTGGATTCCATGCTTCTGGCGATTTCCTTTTTCATCTCTGGGGATGGAATGCTGGCGAGGATCAGATGAAGGTATACCTGGGTCCCGGTCTTGGAATTGGAGTCTACACCGGATATTCGGACAATTTTAGCATGACTATTCGGGCAGCGAGTGGAGTAGGATATTATTTCCATAATATCCCGCTTGAACTTCATGCTGACCTCGTTCCCGGAGTAGGGATCTTCGGCCCATGGAGTGGCGCTGACTATGATCCAGGCTATTTCGTCGGTGCCCGCTGGTATTTCTAAAAGGACTGCCTATTAGAATCAGAATTCACTTAGACAAATACCTACAATGGGAGATACTGATATCTTTCCATTGCAGGTTTGTTTCGTTATATATGGTATGAAAAAAGTTTTCCTGAGTCTAATCCTGATTTTTCTCTGCCTCAATGTTTTTTCCCAAAAAGGAGATTTTGGCATGGGGGTGATTCTGGGTAATCCCACTTCCTTAAGTGTGAAATACTGGACCGGGGACCTTACAGCCATTGATGCCTCCCTGGGATACCGGTATGGAAGTGCCAACCACCTCTACCTCAATACCGATTTTCTTTTCCATCTTGTGGGCCTTTCAGAAAGATGAAGGGATCATCAAAATCTATTTTGGAGCGGGAGCCGGAATGGGCTTTATTTCGGACCTCAGCATTGGTGTGCGTGCCCCCGCTGGTGCGGCACTATTCCTGGATAAAATCCCCATTGAACTTTTTGCTGAATTTGTGCCCGCACTTCAGTTATTTGGAGAAGGAGACCTACGTTTTATGCTGGAGGCTTACATTGGCGCCCGGTGGTATTTTTAGTTTTTTCTGCATCCGATGCAACCTCCAGGCCAGGTTCGCGTTATATATAGGCGTGGATAATGCGATATTCAATTATCTTTATCCATATTTTACTTCATTCAATCGAAAATAAATGAGAAGATTAGCAATCATTATTACCATACTTACCGGAGTATTCTTGGCTTCATGCTCAAAAAAGACCCCCGAGTTTGTGAAAAGTATTCCCGATGATGCCATAGCGGTGGTCTCCATACAGCCCATGAAGATATACACCAAGGGAAAACTCAACACACTAAGCTATCTGAAAGAAAAAGTCAAGGATGAAATATGGGGACAGATTCTTGAGAATCCACTGAGCACGGGTATGACCCTTGACCAGTATGTATATCTCTTTGCCAGCATGGAGGAGGAGTCTCCTCTTATTGGATTTGTGGCCGGATTGAGGGACGAGGCAAAATTCGAAAAAATGCTTCGTAAAATTGATGAGGAAGGTGAGCTGAACACGACCAAAACGGATTATTATCAGTACATCCAGCCCGACCAGGAAGGGATTATTGCCTGGAATGAAGACCAGGTGATTATTCTTGTTTCGCCCGATGAGGAGTTCGAGACAGCCTTTCTGACTTCCCGCCTCGACTGGATGTTTAACCCGGTTAAGGAGGAATCCATTGTCAGCCTGGTGGACTTTAATAAGTTCATGGGTAATATGAAGGATATCAATATGTGGGTGTCGTCGGAGGATATGCAAAAGGTCTTTAAGAAATTTGCCAAAGCAAAAACCAAGGACCTCCCAATGGATATTCCGCTGGACTTTCCCATTAACCTGACTAATAATTATTTCCATGTATACACTGACTTTGCAAACGGAAATATGAATATCACTTCCGAAACCAATTTAAGTGAAGACATTCAGAAGAACCTCGACGAAATCCTCGTCTTCAATCCCAGCCTGAACCCCGATTTACTTAAAATGGCTCCGGGAGGTGATCTTTTGATGGCACTTGCGGTTTCAACCGATCTGGGGAAAGTTCAGAAACTAATGGAAAAGTTTGATCAAAACCAGCTGGATAACATAGGTGGTAAACTGGAAGAGGTAACCGGTGTTTCAGCCCAGAAAATGCTAAATAGTTTTACTGGAGATTTTACACTTGCCATCAATGCCCTTGAAGGTGAGTTAATGGTTCCGGTGGAGGTTTTCCTGGGATTTGGTGTAAAATCAGATGAGATTCAGGAGCTGCTTATGAAGCAGGTGGAAACGCTGGTTCCGGTAGAGGAGCAGGGAGACTTTTTTGTGATCAATATCCAGGGAAATGAGATTTACAGTGGCATAATCAATGATAACTGGGTGCTGACCAACATGAAGGGTTATAAGGAAAAAGTGAAAAGTGGAAAGCTGGATAATTCCTTACTGGAATCTCAATTTGCTGATTTTTCACATGAACCCATGGGATTATTCCTGAACCTTAATATGGACAGCTATCCTGAACTGGCACAGGCCCTGGTGGACCAAACCGGTGATAAGAAGGAGTGGATAGAAAATCTCACAGGCTCTATGGATTATATCGGCATGTCGGGCGGGGGTGATGAAGGGCTCATTACTTTGAAAACAAACAGGCCCAAAGAAAACAGTCTTTACACCCTGCTCAGGATAGGCGAATCGGAAGAATAAAATGACCATCCGGCCTGGAATACCTGATCCCACTTCCTTTGCTCGGGCAACAAAGGGATAAATCCGAAATCTGGGAAAATACCCGGGTCGCCTTTGAACAAGGTATAACATATCTGGTGGAAGCACCTTCCGGCAGGGGGAAGACGAGCCTGCTGGCAATCATTTACGGACTCAGGAAGGATTACCAGGGAAAGGTATTTATTGATGAAAGCGATATTTCAACCTTCTCAGACAGTGACTGGTCGGCTATGCGGAAAAAGAAACTTTCATTCATCTTTCAGGGCCTTGAACTCTTCGATGAATTAAGCGCCATAGATAACATCCGCCTGAAAAATTCCATTACCCGGCATAAGACCGAAGCAGAAATTCAGGAGATGGCTGCACAGACTCGGGATTGAGAATTTTCTTCAGCAAAAAACGGGTACCCTTTCCTTTGGGCAACAACAAAGGGTCGCAATCCTCAGAGCCCTTTGTCAGCCTTTTGACTACCTTCTGGCCGACGAGTGCTTCTCTCACATGGATCATGAAAACAGCAGGGTGGCCTTCGACCTGATTAAAGAAGAATGCAGGGCCAGATCTGCAGGTTTGATTCTTAGTTCTCTGAATTCCAGCGAGGGGATTTACGACAGAAAAACGGCTGATGCTTTGAAAGGACTTTATTCCATATTGTGGAGGGATAATAGCAGGGGACATCTCCTGGGGGCCTTCCTTGGAACCCTGGCCGGCATGGTCCTGCTCCTTTCCGGCATTCAGTTCTACACGGATATTAAACTGGTACTCTCAGACAACCAGGACCTGCTTGACCCTGAATATATTGTTGTAAATAAGAAAGTTAACCTCGGCCAGACCCTGGGTTTTTCTGGTGTAGGTTTCTCAAAGGAGGAGCTTGAAGACCTCAGCCAACAAGCTTTTGCGGATAAAATATCTCCCTTCATTTCAAATGCTTTTCCCATTCAGGCCTTTACAGAAAACGAAAAGGTTCCAAATTTCTATACGGAACTATTCTTTGAGGCAATTCCAGACGAATACATTGATATTAAATCCGAAGAGTGGAATTGGGATCCCGAAGAGGGCATCATTCCAATCATTATTCCACAGGACTTTCTGAACCTGTACAATTTTGGTTTTGCCCAGAGCCAGGGACTTCCACAGATTCCCAAAGGGGTTGTTTCGGTGGTAAATTTCCGAATCAGGCTGAATGGAAAATCTGGCAATCACCAGGACCTTCCCGGACGGATTGTGGGATTCAGTAACCGAATTCATTCCATTCTGGTTCCCCATGACTTTCTTACCTGGGCCAACAAAACCTACGGATATTTTGAAAAGACCGACCCATCCAGGGTAATTCTGGTTTCCAAAGATCCTACCGACCCTGCCATTATTAAATATATAGAGGACAAGGGATATGATACCATCAGGGAAAAACTTAAAGGCAGTCGCCTGAATATTATCCTGAAATTTATCATCACTTTTCTGGTCCTGATAGCAGGAATTATCATTCTTCTGGCTTTCCTGGTATTCCTGCTGAGCCTCCAATTGATGATCAGCCGATCGTCGCATAAAATAAAAAGGCTGCATAAACTGGGATTTCACTACAGGGAAATCAGTCGCCCATACATCCTTCTCCTGCTCATTCTGATGGCAGCTGTTACTTCCATTTCCCTTCTTGTAACCAGTTTGTTTACCAGACAGATGTCCGCAATGGCAGGCGAATGGAACATGGCCATATCAAGCTCTCTTCATGGCATTATATTTGGAACTTCGCTGGCATTGATCACCTTGATTACCCTTGCCAATGTGATTGCCATTCTCCTAAGCACTAAAAAGCTGTGTAAATAGTTTGTTACATTCAAATTAATCACTATTTTTGCAACCCGAAATAATTTATAAGTCGATATGGCACATCATTTATCAGCAAAGAAGAGGATCAAGCAATCCGAGACAAGGCGTGTAAAAAACAAATATCATGCACGTACAACCAGGAATGCTGTGAAAAAATTGCGTGAAACCACCGAAAAGGAGGCTGCAGCTGAGCAATATACTGAGGTTGCATCCAGGCTTGATAAGCTGGCAAAAACCAAAGTAATTCACAAGAACAAAGCTTCGAACCTCAAATCCAAGCTTGCAAAACACGTGAACAGCCTGTAAGGCATTCACGATTCAGATATTCAGGAGGCTGTCCCCACAGGGGCAGTCTCTTTTTTTTATATCCCTGTCTCGTCCTGACTGATAAGACACAAGCTGTCACATTAAAGGATAAACACCTTTAATGAAAAAATATAAATCGGGTAACCTTAAAAGCTGGGCGGTACGGGAGCGGCCACGTGAAAAGGTACTGGCCAATGGTATTCAGCACCTCAGCGATGCCGAGCTCCTGGCCATCCTCATGGGTTCAGGTACCCGGAATACAACAGCCGTGGACCTTGCCAGGCAAATCCTGGGTGGGGTGGAAAATAACCTGCTTGAACTTGGCAGGCAGTCCATCACCGATCTTCAGAAAATAAAAGGAATCGGACCGGCCAAAGCCATTGCAGTACTGGCCGCCATGGAACTGGGGCGAAGAAGGTCGGGTTCCCGGTATGTGGAAAAAACCTCAATTAAGTCCAGCGAAACCGTATTCCACTTTTTCCACCCCCTTTTGGGAGATCTGGAGCATGAGGAATTCTGGCTCCTGATGCTGAACCGAGCCAATCGGGTGATTGGTCGTTTTAAAGTCAGTCAGGGTGGACTCTCAGGCACAGTAATCGATACAAGGATTATTCTGAAGAAGGCTCTGGACAACCTGGCTTCCTCCATCATCGTTTGCCATAACCATCCTTCGGGCAATAAGCAACCCAGCGATGCTGACGTAAAAATCACTGAAAAATTAAAAAAAGCTGCAGAAATTCTTGAAATAAAATTGCTGGATCACATTATCATTGCCGATAAGTCTTACTTTAGTTTTGCAGATGAAGGATTGATTATATAGAAGCATGATTCAGATCATTCTTACCATACTTTCCAGTTCAGTCAAGTTTGCCATGACCTTTCCCCTGGCTGTAATGCAATTCAGGTTCAGCTTTGCAGAAACTATTTTGTGGACTAATGTAGGAGGTCTTATTGGAGTTTATTTTTTTGCCTATCTCTCTGATAAATTGATTATTTGGTGGCAACATACCTTTCGCAATAAGAAAATAGAGCCAGGTCAAAAAAGCAAACCCAAAGCCATCTTTACTAAAAAAAACCGCAGGATAATCAGAATCAAACAAAATTACGGGCTTATTGGCATTGCACTGATGACCCCACTCCTTTTGTCCATTCCGGTGGGCACATTTCTGATGGTAAGATACTACAAGAGGAGTCGCTTCAAATTTGCAGCCCTGATCGCATCAAACATAATCTGGTCAGTCATCTACACGCTTTTCTATATCTTTTCTTATGATGTATTGATTAAAGGCGGATAAGGTTTGACTGATCCGGACAAACATCCAAAAGACTGGACATACTAAGGCCGGATACAGGATGCTTCATGTCCGGAAAAATTTCGGCCAGAGGCTCAAGCACAAATCTGCGCATACCCATGCGGGGATGGGGAAGAATTAAACCGGGCGTGTTTATTACCTGATCTTCCACCAGCAACAAATCAATATCGATCACCCGGTCGCTGTATCCTTCTCCCTTCCCGGCTGCGCCCAAGTCCTTTTTCAATTTCCAGGGCAGTCTCCATCAGGATCAGGGCGTTTTTTTGGGTATAAAGACCCAGGCAGCAGTTCACATAAAACTGATCACTTTCATAACCCCAGGCTGGAGATTCATACATTGCAGAATGCTTTGCGAGCCTGCCCAGCTGCTTTTCCAGCAGGATCTTTGCCTTTTCCAGAAATGCGAGCCGATCGCCCAGATTACTTCCCAGCGAGAAACATGCAAGATATTCTCTGTTAGCAGCTGCCATCTTCCTTTAATCTTCAGGACAAGGTATTTATTATCCATCACATTTTTAGTAAATTGCATCTCCAAAAAAAAATGATATGAAAAATTTCCTCAGCAGTCTCCTTGCCACTATCGTCGGGATCATCCTGATAAGTACCATAATGTTGCTCGTCTTTGTGGGCATTGTCGCATCCTCAACTTCTAAAGATGCGCCTGATGTAAAGGAAAATTCACTACTGGTCGCCAAATTTAACGCGCCAATTCTGGATCGCACCGATGATAATCCTTTTACAAAGCTGATGTCAGGCAATCCATACGGACCTGACCCCATGGGACTGGACCAGATATTAAAGGACCTGGATAAGGCTGAAAAAGACGAAAACATAAAAGGTATTATGCTGAATCTAAGTGTCGTCAACGCCAGAATGGCTACCCTGTACCGAAATCAGGGATGCTTTGCTCGATTTCAAAGAAAGCGGCAAGTTCATTTATGCCTATGCTGATTCTTATACACAAAAAAGTTACTACCTGGCTTCTGTAGCCGACAGCATCTTCATGACTCCTCAAGGAACCTTTCTTTTCATAGGAATGAGCGCCGAGGTTATGTTTTACAAAAAAGCCCTGGAGAAAGTGGGTGTTGAAATGCAGGTGATCAGGCACGGATCGTACAAAGGTGCGGTTGAGCCTTTCCTGAGAGAGGACCTCAGTAATGAGAACCGGGAGCAAATTGAAAGCTATATGGGAGCCATATGGGATAAATACATGGCAGACATCTCCGAGGCGCGGAATATCCCTGTTGAGAAGCTTCACCAGTTTGTGGATGAGGTGACTGCCATTGACCCGGTTCAGCTGAAAGAAACAGGTCTGATTGATGGATTAATCTACTATGATGAGATGCTAAGTCTTCTGAAAGAGAAGATGGGTGTGGAAGAAGAGGATGACCTGGAAGCAATCACCCTGAAGAAATACAAGGATGTTCAGACCAAAGAGAAAAAAGAATACAGCAGGGATAAAATTGCGGTAATCTATGCAATGGGATCTGTTGTGGATGGGGAAGCCGGAGAAGGAAGCATAGGCTCTGCCAGAATTGCCCGTGCCATCAGAAAAGCCAGGCGGGATGAGTCGGTCAAAGCCATCGTCTTCAGGATCAATTCGGGCGGAGGCAGTGCCCTGGCTTCAGACGTAATACACCGTGAAGTGAAACTTGCAGCAGAAGCAAAACCTACGGTTGCTTCCATGGGAGATGTGGCTGCTTCGGGTGGATACTACATCGCTGCACCAGCTGACACTATACTGGCCAGTCCAAATACAATCACTGGCTCTATCGGAGTCTTCGGCCTTTTTCCAAATATCCAGGTCTTACTCAATGACAAAATAGGGATCAGCACCGATATCGTGAAGACCAATGCTCACTCCGATGTAATGTCCATCAACAATCCACTTGACCCGGAAGAAAGGGCCTTTATACAAAAGATGATCGATGATACCTACACCTCATTTGTAAATATCGTTGCTGATGGCCGGAATAAGTCATATGAAGAGATTGATGCCATCGCGGGAGGCCGCGTTTGGGCAGGAGCCAATGCCCTGGAGCTGGGTCTGATTGACATGTACGGGGGGCTTGAAAAATCCATCGAAGTGGCTGCAGAAATGGCCGGACTGGAGAACTACCGGGTTCAGTCGCTTCCCAAGCTGGACGACCCCATGACTGCCATTATGAAACAACTCACCGGCGGAGCTCAGATGAGGGCGGAAAAAATCCTCAGGAACGAGCTTGGCAGCCAGTATATTCACTACAAGAAAATACAGGAAATCCAGAACATGCATGGCATCCAGATGATCATGCCCTATGAGTTTGAAGTAAATTAAGCATGGATAAATCTCCAAGGTTTCAGTGGAAACTGTTCCTGGTCCCTCTGTCGTGGATATATGGCCTGATCGTTTGGATCAGGAATTCCCTTTATGACCATGGCATCTTTAAATCCACTCAGTTTAGCATGCCTGTTATATCAGTGGGTAATATCACTGTGGGGGGAACCGGAAAGACGCCACATACAGAATATCTGGCTGAGCTGCTGAAAAAAGAATTCAAAGTGGCCATCCTCAGTCGTGGATACCGAAGAGAAAGTCGCGATTTAAGAATTGCCACTCCTGAATCGACCGTTCCTGAAATTGGAGATGAGCCTCTTCAGATGAAACAGAAATTTCCAGACCTGATGGTGGCGGTAGACAGAAAGCGGGTAAACGGGATTACAGAATTAATGAAACTGGCACCAAGCCTGGATGTGGTCCTCCTGGATGATGCCTTCCAGCACCGCTCGGTCAAGCCGGGATACTCCATGCTGCTGATTGATTATAACAGGCCCATTTTAAAAGACCATTTGCTTCCGGCAGGAATGCTGAGGGAGCCCGCATCCAACCGGAGCCGTGCAAACATGATCCTGGTGACAAAAACACCGGAGAATATTAAACCCATTGAGATGCGGGAGTATGCGAACAAGCTGGAAGTTAAATTTGGGCAGCATCTTTTTTTTACCACCATGCGTTATGGAGAACTGCTCCCTCTTTTTCCTGAAAAATCCGGAGCTCAAAAGGATGCAGATTGGTTTAGAGAAATAGCAGCAGGAATATTATTAATCTCAGGCATTGCCAATCCCCGGGGACTGAGAGCCTATGCTGAGTCTATAAGCTCACAGGTATTGGAACTGAATTACCCCGATCATCATCGCTACACCCTGAAGGATATTGAGAAAATCATGCAGCTCACAGTCGACCTGGCCAATACCAATCCAGAGGTCCTGATCCTGACCACAGAAAAAGATGCAGTAAAATTGAAGGAGCTCCAGTTTCCCGAGAATGTTAAAGGCCTTATGTATGCCATACCCATCAGGGTGGAATTTTTAAATGGTGACAAAGAAAACTTTGATAAACAAATTTATAATTATGTTAACAGCAATAAACGAGGCAGTAACCTACATACAGAAGCGGATTAAGGATAAACCTGAGACCGCCATCATTCTGGGTTCTGGCCTGGGCAAGATTGTTGATCACCTTGAAGATCAGATCATTGTTGAATATGAAGACATCCCCCATTTTCCGGTTTCTACGGTGGAAGGACACGCCGGTCAGCTGATTTCGGGATTGCTGGGTGGAGCCAGGGTTCTGGTCATGGCAGGCCGCTTTCATTTTTATGAGGGATATACCATGGAGGAGGTGACTTTTCCCATCCGCGTTATGAAATTCCTTGGCATCAGGTCTCTGGTAGTTTCCAATGCAGCCGGAGGCATGAATCCCGATTTTGAGATCGGGGATATCATGCTGATCAATGATCATATCCACACCATGCCAAATCCCCTGATCGGAAAGCATGATCCTGTTTTTGGGGCACGCTTCCCTGACATGAGCCAGACTTACAGCCCTGAACTCATTGAAAAGTTTAAGTCTTTTGCTGCTGAACTGGGAATTCCCATCCAGGAAGGATGTTATGTGGGTGTTACCGGACCAACCCTGGAAACACCTAAGGAATATGAATATTTCCGGATCATTGGTGGAGATGCAGTGGGAATGTCTACCACACCCGAAGCCATTGTGGCCCATCAAATGGGTATTCAGATTTTTGCCGTATCAGTAATTACTGACCTGGGTGTACCCGGAAGAATTCAGAAGCTGACCCACGAGGATGTAATTAAGGCTGCCAATGAAGCAGCCCCAAAACTGACCTCACTGATAATCAAACTGGTATCTGAGTAATGGCCAGGCAGGAGGATGGATTCCAAAAAGGAAAAGTGCTAACGATCTCGGCTGCACATTTTGTGCACGACTGTTACACCGCCTTTCTTGCCCCTGCCCTGCCACTGATTATTGAAAGACTGGGGATTTCCTACGGGATGACCGGTCTCCTGGCTGTTATCCAGAGAATACCTTCCCTCTTCAATCCCTTTATCGGGATCATTGCCGAACGGCCGGTCATGCGATACATGGTGGTCTTTTCGCCTGCCCTTACGGCAATATTCATGAGTTTGATCGGCCTGGCTCCGGGATACACTTTCCTGGCTGTTCTGCTATTTTTCTCCGGGATCAGCTCCACACTCTGGCATATCCCCACCCCTGTGATTGTCAGAGCTTCATCCGGTTCCCGTCCTGGAAAAGGGATGAGCTATTACATGGTTGGAGGTGAGCTGGCAAGAACTGCCGGTCCACTCATCATCCTCGGGGTAATCTCTCTCTGGGGCCTTGAAGGAACCTGGAAAATGATGCCTTTCGGCTTTGTAGCTTCCTTCATCCTCTATCTGAATTTCAGGAAGGCGAAAATCAGACCAAGCACCTCCTCCAGGGTACACCAGGAAGGGAGTTACTGGAAAATATTCCTGCGTTTCTCAGCAGCCTTCCTCTTAACCGGTGGCTTTACTCTTTTTCATGCAGGCATGAAAGCATCTCTGACTTACTACCTGCCCACCTTCCTGACCGCCCAGGGCCACAGCCTTCATTATGCAGATCTGGCGCTGACAGTGATCCAGCTTGCAGGGGCTGCCGGCGCCCTTTTCGCAGGAACCCTCAGTGATAAGCTGGGGAGAATCAGGACGCTTCTCATAGTGGCTGTGCTTACCCCCCTGCTTACCCTCCTCTTTTTAAAGCTGGAAGGATACTGGATTTTCCCGGTTCTCCTGCCCCTGGGATTTTTTCTTTTTGCTCCCACTTCGGTTATGCTGACCACCGTTCAGGAACTGAACACTGATAAAAAGGCCTTTGTGAATTCCATTTACATGACCCTCAATTTTTTTATGAGTGTTATGATCTATCCCATAGTGGGTACACTTATCGACCATTTCGGTTTTATTCCCACCTTCAGGGTTATCGCCTTTTTCGCTTTCGGTGCTATTCCAGTTGTCCTTTTAACCAGGAAAAAGCTTGCTGCCATTTCAGTGGATCATCAATAATACAAGACCAACTGCTCTTTTTTGTCTCCAGCGTGCTCCGGAGACCGGATTGTAGCCAATAAAATGAACCACATAGAATCCCCCTTCTGCCATTCGCCCATCATCCATTCGTCCATCCCAGCTATACTGCGAAGAGGCTGAGGCCACATGATTGTTCGCCAGCATTCGCACCATGGATCCGTCGGGCCGGCTTACCCACAATCTGATCACACAGCCCGGGTCCATATTTCCCGGTGAAATCACCAGAAGATCATTAAATCCGTCATTATCGGGACTAAAAACCCCGGGATTAAGGGACAGACCTTTTCCGGCATCCGATTCAGAAAGGGACTGGGAATTGAGTCTGCCCGGGGTGGCATAACCCGCTATGGAGGCAGCCGAATGCCAGTTTGTCGGATCATCTCCCAATTCTCCGGAAGAGATTCTCTCAAGAGAAATTCCTTTTGAATCGCTGATGAGGTCCATATGCATTTCGTCCCCATAGGAAACGGCATCAATTATCCTGCCGCTCCGGTCGCTCAGCCAGATCCGCCCTCCCCCTTTTGGCAGGGAAGGGAAATTTTCTAATTCCACCCATGAGCCAGACAGTTCCAGCTGGTAGGAGTCCATCAGGTGAGAAGTACTTCCGGTAAGAACGATGTATTCTCCCGGGCCCATAATTCTGGAATGATCTGAAAGAGGCTCCAAATCCTCCAGCTTCTCGTTCACTCCGCTCACGTCCACTCCCAGCTCAGCGATGTCCACAAAATACTGCCCTGGATTGTATAACTCAATGTACTCAGCCTGTCCCTCTTCCGGATCGTACATAATCTCATTAATAAGAACAGAGCCCTTAGCAGGTTCCAGGGTCTTCCCCCCGTAAAATTGGAGGTCCCTGGAAAGGTTTCCTTTGCAATCGGACAGGGCCGGAATTTTAATGGAGAAACGGGTAAGAAGTGAGGGATCAAGGGCAAAACGGCAATAAATGTTTTTGCCCAGGGGCTCTCCGGCAAACAGTCCAAGGGGTTTGTAGTTTCCCGGATAAAGAATAAGCTTTTCAGGCTGATGATCATCGAAATCAATCCTCTCGGAAAAATGAAGAATAAGATTTCCATCGCTTCCGTAGCCAAAGTAAAGAAATAGAGGAGGCTGATTGTCATTGCGAACTCCATATACGCTGTTCTTTTTGCCAGGTGTACCCCCTGAGCGGTCCAGAGAATACTCCCAGAGTATGGATGTATTACAGAGCAACTCCGGATCAGGAGACTCAAGCGACCAGCCCCCATCCTTTTTCCATTGGGAGGCCTTGTAAGGAGGCCTGTATGCAGCCGCATGTATCAATGATCCCTCCCTGTTGTAAAGAGACAGGGTACTTCCCTGGTTGGGTAAAAACAGTGAATAAAGGACCAGATAATCCCCCGGGGCAAGCAGCTTTTCATTCCTGGTTTCGGCCAGGGGATAGGATCGTTCTCCAATATGCATGGTCCACCCTTCCAAATTCAATTGAAATTCCGAGCGGTTATATAACTCAACATATTCACCAAGCGATTCTTTAAGCGGAGGATCCGGATCGGCCATTACTTCGTTAATTACAAGATCGCCCCACTGCGACTCATTGCGCATGACAGGAAGAAGCGTGTCCGGCGTCGGGTTGCCATCGCGGTCACAAATCCCATGCAGAGACAATTGCATAGGCACACGGTTGGGAGGAGCATCCGCCAGATATAGCCTCAGACTTTGGCCTTCCAGAGAAAGAGAGTCAGTCTTTATAATCCGCTTCACTTCCTGGTCATCAAGCGGATCTGAATACCACAGAAGCATATCTGAAGTTTTACAACAATAAACAGGTTCATTGAACTTGACTATCAGAATCTTACTGCTTTCAAATAAGTTGCCTGTGACAAGGGGTGGTAAGGTATCTGCCTCAAAATTTCCTTTCAGAAGGAGGTCATCAAACCAAAGCTTCCTGTCCTGGGCTGCACTGTATTCATACCTGAGCACCAGGGACCTGCCACCAGGCAAATCCTCCAGGAAAAAGGAACAGATCTCTTGCATCTCACTTGCTGAATCCCCGGCATAGCCCAGGGCCAGCAAACCACCCCTTTGCCAGGTCAGTCTGAAAAGGCTTGCCGCATCCCTTCCATGATCTTCCTGGTAGTTCAAATCAGATAAGCCCAGTTCTTCTATCTCGCCCTTCCGGACCCTCCAGAGCCTGAGCATGTCATCATTACCCACAAGATTAACACCCATCACAATCCCCTCCTTCAATTCACCATCAAAGTCAGCAAGGATGGCCACCTGCCAGTTATTTCCCGAACTGGGAGGATAAGCGTGACTGATGCTGAAAGAAAGTGAAAGCGAATCGCCTTTGAACGGATGATGATGCAGGATATAATAGTCGCAGCCTGCTTTCGGATTATCATAGGAATGATGCAGAGAATTGAGGCCTGAAATAGGATTTAGTGAATCCACCTCCCATCGGTGGGGTGGGATTTGTTCTACAACCCAGCCCATGTCTCCGGGTTTTACCTGGACCAGGGCATCCTCAAATCCAATTACGGTCTGAGCCCATAAATTCACAGGCAGAAGCAAAAGAATGAAACAATTTAGGCAGCCTTTTTTTATTTCAGGAAATATTGTCGATTTTTGCATACTTAATCTTTAATGTATTGATCATGAATGTAGCTGTAGTTGGAGTTAGCGGAGCAGTGGGCCAGGAGCTCCTGAATGTACTCGCCGAGAGAAATTTCCCCCTGGATGAGCTTGTTTTGTTCGGATCTGCCAGAAGCGCAGGCAGGCAGTATGAGTTTAAGGGCAAAACGCTTACCGTAAAGGAGCTGAAAGAAAATGATGATTTTAAGGGCATAGATATCGCCCTGACTTCTGCCGGTGGCGGAACATCAAAGAAATTTGCCTCTACGATTACCAAGCACGGTGCCATCATGATCGATAATTCAAGTGCCTTCAGAATGGACGATGATGTACCCCTGGTGGTACCGGAAGTAAATCCCGGCGACCTTCATTCCCTTCCACGGAATATCGTTGCCAATCCCAATTGCACAACCATCCAGCTGGTGGTTTGCCTTAAGCCCATCAATGACCTCTCCCCCATTACAAAGGTCCACGCAGCCACCTACCAGGCCGCAAGTGGTGCGGGGGCATCAGCCATGGCTGAACTGGAGCAGCAAATCAAAGAGATTGCAGCCGGTGAACCCGTCACCGTTGAGCAATTCCAGCACCAGCTGGCCCTGAACCTCATACCACATGTTGATGTGTTCACCGACAATGGATACACCAAGGAAGAGATGAAAATGTATAATGAATCAAGAAAAATTATGCATACCGACATTGAGGTCAGCTCCACATGTGTGAGGGTCCCGGTACTCAGGAACCACTCTGAAGCTGTCTGGGTGGAGACTGAAGAGGCCCTGGATCTGGCAGTGGTGAAAGAAGCTTTGGCTTCGGCAGAAGGTGTTACCGTACAGGATGACCCTGCCAATAACATCTACCCCATGCCTTTTGGTTCAGCCAGCAAAGATGATATTTTCGTGGGAAGATTGAGGAAAGACCTGACCAACCCCAGGGGGATAACCTTCTGGTGTGTGGGTGACCAGATCAAAAAGGGGGCTGCACTGAATGCGGTTCAGATTGCTGAATACCTGGTAGAAAAGAAACTGGTTTAAACCTCAACCTGATCAGTAGAGGAAGTTATTGTAAGGGTAACGTTTAACATGCACTTCCTTTACTTTCTGATAGAGCTGATCTTTTAGTGAATCAATATTGGTTTTCATTTTGGCGGAGATGAACAGGGCTTCCCTGTCTCTCGACCTCCAGTTTTTCCGAATATCATCCAGGCTCAGGTTCTCCCTGCTGTCGGGGCTAAGATCATCTTCATCCTTCTGCACATAGCTAAAGGCATCGATCTTGTTAAATACCAAAAAAGTGGGGATATCACCTGTCCCTAATTCCCTGAGGGTTTCCTCAACAACCTGAATCTGATCCTCAAAATTGGGATGGGATACATCCACTACATGGAGAAGGATGTCAGCCTCACGAACCTCATCCAGGGTTGACTTGAAGGATTCAACCAGATGGGTGGGCAGTTTCCTGATAAATCCAACCGTATCGGATAATAAAAAGGGGAGATTCTCCACCACTACCTTACGCACCGTGGTATCGAGGGTGGCAAAAAGCTTATCCTCCGCAAAAACTTTTGATTTGCTGAGCAGGTTCATAAGGGTCGATTTTCCGGTATTGGTATATCCCACCAGGGCCACACGCACCATCTTTTCCCTGTTCTTCCTTTGAACAGCCATCTGTTTGTCGATCTTCTCCAGCTGCTGCTTCAGCTTACTGATCTTATCCCGGATTATCCTTCTGTCCGTCTCAATTTCAGTCTCCCCGGGACCTCTCATACCAATTCCTCCACGCTGCCTCTCAAGGTGAGTCCACATCCGGGTCAGTCTTGGTAAAAGGTACTGATATTGTGCCAGCTCCACCTGGGTTTTGGCATGAGCTGTCTGTGCACGACCGGCAAAAATATCAAGAATAAGGTTGGTCCTGTCGAGAATCCGGCATTTCATCTCCCGTTCAATATTCCTCAGCTGAGAAGGGGATAATTCGTCGTCGAAAATGACCATATCAATCTCCCCGGCTATCACAAAATCCCTCACTTCTGCAAGTTTCCCAGATCCGATAAAGGTTTTTGGATGTGTGACCTCAAGCCGCTGGGTAAACACTGCCTTTGTTTCCGCCCCGGCAGTTTCTGCCAGGAAGGCAAGCTCATCAAGGTATTCTTCGGCCTGTTCAGGACTTTGATCCTGCGTAATTACACCCACCAACACCGCTGTTTCCGGATAGGGTCTATGATCCCAATAATCTCCCATGTAATAGATTAAGGGTGCAAAAGTAGCAAATACTCCGGACAATCTAGTTTATGGCCTGCCGGTTGTTGTAGATTGCATCCCGGATAGCTGGTTTGATGGTTTCAGTACACAGCATAACCATTTCCACATCGCTTGGGAAGGGAATCTTCTCCTGTTGAGTTTTCTGAAAAGCTTCCTCGGTAAGAGCACCTACATCACCAATTGCTCTGGCAGAAAAGTGTTCAAATGAATTAGATGCGCCAAAAGGTTCCTTCTGGATTAAGCGGATATGGTTCAGATCGGTGATCTCCACTTCACCCCTAATCTCCACTGATTTAAACTGATGTGTTTCGATCAGTGTGCAGGTAATTTCTTTGAATTTCTCAAGTTTGATATCGTTTCCTGCGGTATCCTTCATTACATTACCATTGGCATCCAGTACATAATCAAATCCATCTGCAATCTTTTTCGTAAATATCTGATCTGTATCCTTCACTCCATCGGGTGATACGTTGATGGAGAGTAATTTCACAAGTACCTCGTAATCATAAATCGCACTGGTATCCAGGTGCTTGAAGTGATACTCAACCCAGTCGTTACCAAGTCCTTTTGTATCAAAGGAAATCAGATCTTCTGCTACCTGGGGAGGAAGCTGAATCGCATTCTGATTGGCTACCCCCACGATGACCCTTGAAATCCCCTTCTGGCGCGCGTCATAAATCAAAGCATCCATATCGGGAAATTGACCCCCGCTATACTCCGAGGCCTTTCTGAGCTGATAATAAGCATCTCTGTAATCCTGTTTCTGCAAAGCATTTTCAAGGAGCCCTCGTCCGTTTTGATAAAAGAACTCTGCAGCTCTGCTCTTGGCAGCGATCATCTCTGCATTATAATCCACATAATCATAACTGTAAGTTTTGCCGTCCACCTGAAGTGGGGTTACAGTCCGTACCTTACGCTGACGTTCCTTCAGCATGTTATAGCGGTTAAAGACCTCATCGTAATTATCGGGATTATTTTCGGCAACCAGGTATCTGATTCTTTCAAGATCGCGCTCATTGGCCAGGCGATAGGCCCTGTCCATTTCGGCAGCATCATCTGAATCGGGATTTCTGATCAGCTTTTTAACGGTTTTATCAATTACCGCATCATAGTTCCCCTGTTGAAGTTTCTTGGTTGTAGAGCCACAACTGCTAAGGATTAGTGCAGCAAGCAGAATTGTAGTGATCTTTTTCATAGCATGAAGGTTTAAGACATCTGCTAAATTAAAGTATATCAAAAAAAAAGCCGGCCAAGCGCCGGCTTTTATCAACAATTCAAAAATATCTTACTGAAGCACAAAGTTAATGGGGAAAGTAAATAGCACCTTGACTGCCTTTCCACGCTGTTTACCAGGCGTCCAACTGGGGGACGACATTACAACCCTGATGGCTTCCTTATCCAGGGCCGGGTCTACGCTACGAACAACCTTTGCATCAACTACTTTTCCTACCTTGCTCACTGCAAACTGCACAATGACACGGCCACTGATTCCGTTTTCAGCTGCAATTTCAGGGTAGCGGAGGTTCTGTCCGATGTACTTTCTGAATTCAGTTGCAGGATCACCTCCGTTAAAGGTAGGCATGTCCTCAACAATGTAGAATACTTCCTCTTCCTCAATTTCCTCGTCGTCATCTCCCATCATGCTGGTAAAATCATACTCGGAATTATCGTCTGCCTCCATGTCAAAATCAAAATCATCCTCAATTTCCACATCATCATCAACGATGTCGAGTACCTCTGCAACCTTTGGTTGCTCAGGCTTAGGTTCGGGCTTGGGTTCATCCCTGCGGGTAATCTGCATCATCTCGTCCTCGAACTGAATCTCCTGAACGACGTCTGTGCCATCATCCTTACCTTCTCCCTGTGTCCACTCAAATGCCACCAGTACGATGGAGAGTGTTACAACGAGACCAATCTGGATAAACATCCCTTTTCGGGATTCCAGATCTACCTTTTTTGATTTCTTAAGTTCCATAACAAATGTGAATTTGGGCCATAAAAGTAATGATTTACTATCTATATATCAAAAAGAATATTTTTTAAGATTCATTCTAAGTGACTAAGCTGCAAAAATTCTGCCAATCTACTGTTTTGTACTTGCAAATTTTATACTAATTTTGCCACGCGTTGGGGCATTAGCTCAGTTGGCTAGAGCGTTTGACTGGCAGTCAAGAGGTCATCGGTTCGATTCCGATATGCTCCACCTTCGCTCTCCGAAGCGAGCTAAGGTGGACACAGTCCACTCTAGATCGCGAAGGAGAGACATAGGATCAAAGGGTTACGGGTTTGAAAATTCGTAGCCCTTTTCTTTTTTGCCAGTTTTTTGCCAGCATTCTCAAGAGATTCCTCAATCTACTGGCATAAGTAATGAAAAAGAATGATATGCAGGAGACTAGGAAGGAGGCTTTTTCCACTGCAGGTAACCAGAATACCTGCGATGAGATATCTTCAAGACCGTGTGATTCATCCTTCATTCATAATAACCCTGCTGAAGTGGTAAATGGTTCATAAAAAACACCCCCGATGTCAGACCAAGTAATAATTATTACAATATGCACAAAGGAAATTTTTATAAATTGCCGAGACAATAGCTTATATGGCCGATCAAATTCAAGCATATCTATCTAAAATTCTCCAGAGTTCTGAATTTCAAAATTCAACGAAATACCAGAAACTACTTGAATATCTGGTGAATTCAACACTTGAAGGAAAAGTACCAAAGGAGATAACCATCTCCATAGAATTATTCGGTATTGAGATGAAAGACGACACGCTGGGAGAGACCAATACCAGGGTGTACATCCATAATGTAAGAAAGAAGCTG
The DNA here is from genome assembly GCA_963713725.1 of uncultured Bacteroidota bacterium. Taxonomy (GTDB): domain Bacteria; phylum Bacteroidota; class Bacteroidia; order Bacteroidales. The sequence continues at coordinate 9,500 of CAVQMZ010000023.1, read as the reverse complement.
GACTCCTATTATATTAATGAAGGTAAAAATGACAAAATACAGTTTAAGATTCCGAAAGGACGATATAAAGTGGAGTTTGTTAAACGAAAAGATCCTAGGCGATTATTTGAACGCAAGATAATCATCATACTCGCATCGATCATTGCCCTGTTGATTCTGGTTGACATTTATGTTCTTAGGTTCAATCTTAAACCATCCATCAGCGAGGTATATGGCAAATCTTCCAGCTGGATTTGGAAAGATTTTATAGATAAGGATATTCCCCTGGCAGTAATAGTTGGAGATTATTATCTTCTTAAGGATGCTACGTTTTCTGACAGAAGCAGGTTTATTAGAGACGTCCGGATAAATTCAGAAAGCGATTTTGATAATTTTCTTCTTGACTATCCTGAGTACGCTAAAACATACTCCAGGACCAGGCACACCTTCATGGGAAAGTATGCTACCCTTTGCATCAATAAAATTGGACGGATCATGCACCCTACAGGGCAGGGTATGGAGATTATCCTGGCTTCAGAGTTCCAATGGCAGAACCTTAAAGATTTCAACCTGGTGTATATAGGTTCCTTCAAATCCACAGGAATGCTTGGTCAGCTTATAAATAATTCCAGTTTCCAGTTCAATTTATACCCAAACAATCTTCAGTTTACGGACTTGGAAACAGATTCTGTTTATCAATATTTCCCCATTGGTTCCGACATTTATAATTCCTATGAAACGGATTATTGCGTGGTAACTAAACTACCTGTATCAGATCAACAGGATGTATTGATGTTTCTTTCAGTACGAGACATTGGCTTGATTGAGACTGTGGAATATTTTACTGATAATGAATCTTTGAATTCCTTTGAGCAAATATTGCATGCCGATAACCAGGATGCTGAATATTTTGAGGCCTGCTTCATGATACAGGGAATGGATCGCAATTCCATGAGCATCGACTTACTTCATATTAACCGCCTCTCTGCTTCATCCTTATTTGAAGTTGATCCTTTGACTGTTGAAAACCCCTGACCTGGAGTTTTTGATATCGCCCGCTTCTAAACCCGACTCCGTTTTTCACACTCTTTAACACGTAAGTAACATGTTTGTACGTGAGATCCATGAGAATAAGTGATAAATTTCAGAATGAAGAATTTTTTCAACTGTCTTTTTCTTGCCTCGTTATTGAACTTGCTTCCAGCAAATATCTATGCACAAGTCCAGGGAGCCCACCATTTGCCTGACCATCCCAGGCTATTGTTTCAAAAAGAGGATGAAACGGAATTACTTCGCTATATATCAGCTAGTAATTATATTTCAGAGCTACACCGGGTAATTATTGAGAAAGCAAATGAAATGATTACTCAGGATCCCGTGGCTTATGAAAAAACCGGGAAGCGACTCCTTCCGGTTTCCAGAACCTGCCTGAAACGAGTGATTTATCTATCTTATAGTTACAGGCTTACAAAGGAAATCAAATATTTAAAGCGGACCGAGAAAGAGATGCTGACGGTGGCAGCTTTTAAGGACTGGAATCCGGACCATTTTTTAGATGTGGCAGAAATGACCACTGCACTTGCCATAGGATATGATTGGCTGTATCAGGACCTGAGCGAAAATACAAGAACTGCCATTAAACATGCCATCGTTCAAAATGGATTGCTGCCATCAAAAAACAGTGATCATAACGACTGGCTGGATAACACAAATAACTGGAACCAGGTCTGCAACGGGGGTCTCTCCCTGGGTGCGATGGCAATCTATGAGAGTGAACCCTTACTGGCGCAGGAAATCATTGACAGAGGTTTGAATTCTTTGAAAATACCACTGCAGGAGTACGAGCCCGATGGAGCCTATCCCGAAGGAAGTACCTATTGGGCATACGGAACCATGTTTCATATACTTTTTCTCGATGCCTACAGGAGCACTTTTACACGGGAAAATGTAGTTGAGCCGGGCTCTGGAATTATGAAAAGTGTAAACTTCTTTTTACACGTTTTCGGACCTAACGGAAGTTTTAACTACTCCGATTGCAGGACAGATATGGAATTCACACCTGCAGTGTTCTGGTATGCCGGCGAACTGAACGATAAAACCATTCTTTTTCACCAGGACAAACTGCTTCAGGAATTGATGCGGACAAAATCTTTTAGAGCAGGTAAGACCTCGCATGATCGTTTTTTACCCCTGATCCCTGTCTGGGCTTCCAGATTCCAGAATCTGGATAGCCATAAGCCGGGGGTGAACTCATGGACCGGAGGGGGTGAAAATCCGGTCAGCTTTCACCGCTCTTCCTGGGAGGATCATGGCATTTTTATTGGAATTAAGGGAGGCTCCCCTTCTCTGAGTCATGCCCATATGGATGTAGGCTCCTTTGTAATGGATGCTGAAGGAGTCCGATGGGCCATGGACCTGGGAAAGCATGATTATAACACGCTGGAATCTGCCGGAATGGATATATGGAACAGGTCACAGGATTCCGAGCGATGGAAGGTATTCAGGCACAATAATTTTTCACACAATACCCTTACGTTGAATGGTGAGTTGCAAAATGTGGACGCTCATGCAACCATCGTAAAAAACAATCTTAATGATCCTTTGCGCAACACCGTTCTGGACATATCCACCGCCTACAAAGGTCAGTTGGAAAGTGCTCAAAGAGGGATTGCCATTGCAGATAAGGCATACGTGATAGTCAGGGATGAGATAGTGAATATCAACGAGGCAGGGAAGGTAAGGTGGGCCATGTTAACACATGACAGCATTCAGATAATTGATGATCATCTGGCCATCATCAGAAAGGATGGCAAAAAGCTTAAATTCGTCATCGTAGAACCTGAGAATGCAAAAATTTGCACCTATTCTGCTAAACCTGATCTAGAGATTGAAGAAGAAAATCCGGGCCGAGTCCTGATCGGATTTGAACTTGAGCTGGGTGCAAATGATATTCAAACACTGGAAGTCCATTTAATCCCAGGGAAAAGCGATCAGGCAAACAGTACCAGAAGCAAGAATTTATCAGATTGGTAGAATGAATCATCTTTGAAAATAGTCATCCTGCTGCTAGTAGTGGCATCTAATCTCTTTTCTCAGGATTGGAAGTGCATCATTTATGTTGACACCCGTAACGATTCTCCTCAACACAGGGAGGTTCTTCTATCGATACTTCAATACAGGAGATGTGGCGGATCATGGAGACAGTCTGGTGAAGTGGGTAGCCATGAACACATTTTCACCTCAATTTTTGGGACCGCCTGACAAGATCAGATAGGCATACCGCTCTTCCGGACCAGGCTATTCCTCCCACATGGATAACAAGAGCTTTTCGTTGATTTCAACCTTATAGGTGGTGTGTAACTCATCTTCCCAGACCTTCATAAGGGTATCCTGATTATCTGACTCCGCCTTAGACCAGATTTTGTTTTGGGTGATAGCAAGCAGTAGCATGGCATCCTTATATTCCTGTAATTGGAAGCGGAATTCAGGATATTTCTCACCCAACTTAAAATTCTCGTAACTAATGAGTCTGTAGGCTGTAAATTTCTTGAACAGCGAGTATATATATGCTTTCAAGGATAAATTTCTGTACAGTGCCTCCTGATCAGACATGAAGGAGATAAAAGATTTCTGGCTTATTTCCTTACCATCCAACTGAAATAATGCATCATCATAGGATTGGCCGGGTGGCGGGTTCCAGTCGCCTTTGTATACCTTCTCATCCGCATTTTCACAAATCACTTCAAGGGCTTCAGGATATTCAGAATAGTTCCAGTATATCTTCAATTTTTCAACAAAAGCATCCTCGATCAATTGTGTTCTTTCATCCTTTGCCTCATAGATCAGTTTCCCTATCTGATCCTCAGAAGGCTTTTCCTTTGTTGCTTCTCTCCTGTCATCAAGCCGGATGAGGTGGTAGCCGAAATTCGTTCTTACCGGCATGGATATTTCCCCCTGGTTTAATTTATAAACAGCTGTTTCAAAGGGACATGCTGTTTCAAATGCAGTAAAATAGCCAGGTTTACCTCCTTCCCTGACAAGCACAGGATCCCCCGAAATGGCAAGGGCCAACTTTTCAAAGGATTCACCCTCCAGGATGCGATGCCGGATCTGAATTGCTTCGGTATAGGCCTTTAAGGTGTCTTCAGGAAACGCTCCGGGATCGAGCTTAATCAGAATATGACTTGCATTTATTTCAAAATTGAAGCGCTCTGATGCTTCGAGCACAAATTCCTTCTCCTTTTCCTTATCGGTAAGATAGGGAGCAGCGAGCTGCAATCTGTATTCCGTCAGTTCATTGATGAAGCCAATGGTACGATCCATTCCTTCCTCCCTGGCCTGGGCAATCTTCAGTTGGAAATTGATATAGAGGTCAAGGTAGACCTCCATATTTTGTCGATTCAGAACCTGGTAATTTTTGTAAAAGTGGTACAGAAACTCGCCCTTACTTATTTCCCTGTCAGCAACATGCAGCAGCACACTGTCCCTGTCCCCCCCGTTAGAATAGGCCCTAAAAAAGAACAGGCTAAACAATAGAACCATGGTGAATCTGAAAAAAAGCGCTTTCATGTTAATCCTCTATGTACAGACTAAAAATTATTGGCTGGAACCTATCTGCAGGCCCCAGCCAATTTAAATAATTCTTGTCTTTAGAACAATAAAGACGACAATTCCAGCTTACTTTTTAATTAATTTGCCGGAAGAAATCGAACTCTTACCATTCCCATTTTCGAACTCTATTTTATAAAGGTATATTCCTGGATGGGATACTTTATTGAGGTTCAAGTTTACCTCATTGCTTCCCAGGTTCACTGGTTCATAAGCTGTATGTATTTCTTTACCCAGGAGGTCGAAAACCCGGATGGTCACATTCGAAGCAGCGTTTGACTCAATGCTAAAGGTTACTTGGTTATCAAAGGGATTCGGATAGGTCCGCACTTCATTGTATGATCTAACATCCCATACAGAAACCCCCGTCCCATAGGGCACCCACTTTGAAGCACCCAATGGCAAACCCCCTTCTGCAGCCGTTGCAGAACGTGAACTTGCATTGTAAGAAAAATCAAACGCACCTGTGGTTACCTCACCCAGTACGTCTGGATCTTCATCGCCATAGGGATTTGGTGGATTCGTACCACTTATTGCCCACCCGTTCTCTGTATAAAATTTCCAGTAGTCCAGGTTTAAGGGGGGAGGATTGGTGAAGGTAAGCTCTTCCCTGAAAAGGCCTGTAGTGTCTACCTGGCCGTTCTCAATGAATCTGATGATATCAGGAGTTTCTAACTCGGGATTCATTTCCATTAAATCCTCCTTTACAAACCAGTTTGTGCGTAAGGCTTCTCTGTAAGGTATTTTCTCCGTCTCAAGAGAATCCCATGAATAATACATGTAAAGCGTATCCGGACCATACTCATCCAGAATGTATCCAATGGTGTCATCCACATACCAGTTGTTATTGCTCAGGTCAAAATACCGGTTGGCATCTTCATACCCATCTATACCACTTCCAAATATGGAATCAACTGCAAAAAAAGCTTCATGATCCATGTTGTTACCCCGATAAAGAAAGTTGTAAAAAACATTGTTTGTGATATTTGCCTTAAATATATAATCCAGAGCAAAATTATGGTTAAAGCTGGTCTGATACACCGTATTATGGTCAAAATTCGCAAATAAGGTAGCTCCACCATCAGACCTTAACTGAGTGGCTCCATTGTTGTAGATGGTGCTGTTTGAAATCCACAGCGTATCATTGGGATTACCCCTGGAATCAATCACCCTGCCGTTGGAAGGATTATCAGGTAAAAGGCTGTTTCTCAAAACCGAGTTGGTAACAATAATGGTGTTGTTCCCGGAACTGGTGCGAACAAGAGACTGGCCTGCGTAATCCAGGACACAATCCGTAATAATAATTCTGCAGGAGTCGGCATTCACCCTGATGGGCTGGGAATTGATGGCTCCCAGTTCATCTCTTCCCTGAAGATAGACTTCTTCCAGAATAAGGTCGCCACTGGGTTGAAATTGTCTGCCAGATTCACCATTTTCATCAACAGCAGGCTGAAGAACGGCCTTCCCTCCAGTACCTGCTTCAGTTCTGATGTGAAGTGTATAGTAGCTTTCATGAGCGATCGTGCCGTTAAGCAGGTATAAGCCGTCCCTTCTGAGTTCGAAAATGGTGTTGTTGCGCTCCAAAGAGTCAACGGCATCTATGGCGTCGTTCAGAGCCCCGATATTCAGTCCCTCATCAGGCTCCACCACAATAACGTTTTTTTGCCCGATGGCCTGAACACTGATTATCAGCATCCCAATAAAAAACATAAAGTAAAAGTTCATTTTCATAATAGTTAGAATTTAGTTATACAATAATTGAACTAGTTAAAAATTATATTTAAGCCCAAGCTGGGCCGTGTATCCGTAGTATTCAAGTGAGGTATAATAGCCGGTAATTAATCTCACCGACCGGTCGGGTGTATTGGTAATATTGGCCACATTCACATTCACAGAAAGCTTTTTGGTAATGTTCTGGTTAAGCTGGAAGTCCCAGCGATAAAACTCCAGGGTTCCTTCCCTATCAGCACCATCCGGCCTCCTCTGCTCCCGGGTAAGGATATCGTCCTGAAAGTTGAATGACAGGCGCACCGATGTGCCCCATTTTTTGTTGTCATAACCAAGACCCAGATTCAGCAAGTAATTTGGTTGGGACAGGAGGCGATCCACGTAGGCGGTATCGCGGTTTACAAAGATGACGCGCGGGGCTCCCGGTACAACTCCGAACTCCGGGTTAAGTGCCCTTTCGATAAGGGTTTCGGAGTATTTGGTTTCCGACTCCATAACCGTGAAATTGGCATTCAGGACGAATCCCTTGACAGGCAGAAAATCAAGATTCGTTTGCAGATCAAATTCGAGCCCCTTGATGGTTGACATGTTTTTATTGTTCAGGGGATAGGAAACTTTGTATCCCAGGGTGCTTTGTGGCAATTTCATCAGATTGGGATCAGTGTCAGTGCCCGCACGTATGAGCGCAGTCCTGTTCCAGAGAAATCCTTCGATGTTTTTCTGGAAGGCACCAATTGTAAACAAGCCAAGCTTTTGTTTATAAAAGGTGAATATGATATCGAAATTTTCTGAGGCTGCAGGATCCAGTTCCGTGTCCCCTAATGTTACCGACTGGGAAGATGCATTTATCAGTACTTTAGGCGCCAGCTGGTTGTAGTCCGCACGCGAAAGCGTATTGGTATAGGCAAGTCTGATATCAAACCAGCTGAATGGTTTTATCCTGAGGTGTATCTGGGGGAGAAAATTATCATAATTGTTGCTCGCAAGCGTATCCCGAAATTCAACGGGTTCATCCCTGTTATCCCCGTCAGGCAAAGCGTCCGCAATATAGGCCTGGTATTCAAGAGAGGTCCTTTCATATCTGACTCCGGGAATAAAAGTGACATACTTCCCAAAGTTCATTTCGGACATCAGGTAATAGGCCATAATGGACTCATCAGTTATATAATCGTCTTTCGAGCCCGAACCAATGAGATATTCCCAATCCTGCAAATAGTCGGCATAAACTTCAGCAACATACTTACTATCAATAACTTCGTCTACTTTTAGATATTTGTATTCTCCATTCAAAAAATCTTCGGGGGCGTATTCATCATCCAGGAAATTCAGCAATTGTATTTTCCCGTCCGCCAGTGGAGTCAGGGTAAAATCTGGGTATACTTCAAGAAAATCCTGAACCTCCTGCGGGTAATCAATTCGACGACCCGTTTGTTGATTGGTTCTGTCCCTGTGTTTTAACCTGTATTTAGCTCCTGCTTTGACAAATCCAGAAAATATCCCTGCACGGAAAGGGGTCTCCCAGTTTAGAAAAAAACTGGATTCAACCTCGTTGGCATCATAAGTTTGATTTCTTGATTCATAGAAATAATAGAGTTCAAGGTCTTCATTCAGGTTTTCAGGTGCTGGTAATAACTCAGGAGGTTCCATATCAAATGAAGAACCCATGGTATATCCCCTGAAAGCTGATTGTTGTCTGAAATCAACCCGCGTTCCGTAGGGCTTCTCATTTATGGACTGAGAACGCGAGATCCCCCAGTCAAGGACCGAACCCAAAAGAAAATGCTTTCCTTCTATGGCATTTGAAAAGAGCAGCTGGGTGATGTCTTCATCATATCCTCGAATATTAATGTAATTGCTTCCCAGGTTGTAATTCTTCGTCCTGTCGTAAATATCCCTGTCCAGGTATCCGATAAAATTGGTCGATTTCAGGGTTGAGTGGATGCCCAGTTTCCAATCCAGCAATACACTGCCACCTGCACGTGTTCGGTCCTCCACATTGGCCTGCACTTCAGCGTTTGAAATCCATGGTTGTATAAAGGTCTCGCCATTGTCATAATCGGGAACGCCCTGAACAGAGTAGTCAACATCGAATTTATCGGAATTCCTTTCTGCTACTTCGGCATTTCCGGTAAGCATTACACCCAGCTTGTCACCAAAGAACCTGTTACTCAAATAGAAAGTTCCACGAAAGTTGCTAAGTGAATTGGAATGGCCACTGTATCCTGTCAGAATTCCTGCATTCGCTTTGAACCCTGCCGGAGCTTCCCGCAGGGTCAGATCGACAGTTCCTCCAAGGCCATCGGCATCTTTATCTGCCGTATTCGCCTTTAGAACTTCCACGCCACCAAGTATTTCGGGGGATATCATATTCAGGTCAGTGCTCCTGTCATCGGGTGAGGTAGAAGGGGCCATGTGTCCACCTATGGAAATGGTGTTGTATTTAGGAGCCAGTCCCCGAATGATAATCTTCTGTCCCTCTCCGCGGTTACGTTCAACCATCAGTCCCGGCAACCTTCCAATGGCCTCGGCCACATTCACATCAGGCAGTTCATTCAATTTTTCCCCGGAAATCACATTGGTTATCCCCATTGCATTTATTTGCTGCTGTATGGCTGCCACCTGTCCCCTGGCCTGACCATAGGTAGTTACCTCAAGAAGATCTACAGCTGCCTGATTCATTTGCCTGTCGAGCGTGTAAAGATCCCCCCTGCTAATTTCGACTTCCACCAATTCTACAGCGTAACCAATAAAAGAAATATTCACAGTTTGTTTTCCTGAGGGAACTCCCATGAGCTGATAATTCCCGTTTGCATCTGCCGTGGTTCCAAGGTTTAAACTTTCGATGACAATGGTGGCTCCTGCAAGGGGCTGATTGTTTTCATCCGTTATGGTCCCTGCGATGTTCCCGGTTCCTGTTTGAGCGTGTGCAGAGACAAGAAAGGATAAACAAAAAAGTATAGAAAAGGACAGCGATAGCGCATGTTTACTCATAAGGACAGATTGTTACTCAATATATTACAATTTAATCACATCAATCAAGTAATAACATGTTATTTACATGTTAAGTATCGCTCCTAGACCTCTGTTTCATTGACGTTTACCGCGCAATTATAAAAGCTGTTCATCGAGAGGAAATGACCTGGTACCTAAATAATCCATAAGAAAACTTATCAGGAAAGATAAAT